>JAJFGF010000001.1 GCA_021776245.1 Hyphococcus sp.
CTCAATCGACAAACTCTGGCAAGCCATCGGCGACATCTGCAGCCTGTACTCCCCACAAGAATGCAAAAACTACTTCGCCGCCGCTGGATACGGATTCAATTGAATGCGAAATGCTCTAGCGGCGCCCCTGACTTTGGTTAGGGCCAGCGCCAATTAATAAAGAAAAGGACTTCTATTCCGGCAAAACCGCCAATATGTCGCTCGCGAATTTTGCGATGTCGAATCCGCCGCCATCATCAAAGCCGCGGCGAACGACCAGTACATTGCGCGACGGGATAATGACCAGATACTGCCCACGATTACCACGCGCAGCGTAGGTCCCTTCCGGCAGACCCCAGCTTTCATCATAAAGCCAGAACTGAGCGCCATAGCCGGGCCGCGGATCGCCGTTGGCGCGGGGGCCGGGCTGGTCTGGCGCCGGCGTCGCCACATAGGCCGCCCAGCCTTCCGGTAGGATGCGCTGATCACCCGAGGCACCGTCATTGAGATAGAGAAGCCCAAGCCGCACGAGATCCCTGGCCGTCGTCCAGACCTGACTCGACAAGACAAAATCACCGTTCCAATCGGTTTCAAGAAAAGTACGGTCCATGCCGAGGGGGTAAAGAACCTGACTGAAAGGATATTCCAAATAGGTCTGATCGTCATTCATGCGTTCACGCAGCGTGCGCATCGCAATCATCGTGTCATTATTGGCGTAGCGCCATCGTGTTCCCGGTTCGGCAACAAGTCGGTTTGCAATGGCGTAGTCAACAACACGGCCGCCGCCGAAATATATATCGTCGGTGCGGTTACCGGCCGTCGGCGACGTCAGACCGCTCGACATATGCATTAGATTTTCAACGGTGATTTCTCCGCGCGGATCACCCGGCGCGGACCAGGCATCGAGCCCCGCCGGTTCATCGACAGCAATAAGGCCGTCTTCAACGGCAGCGCCAATGATCGTGGCGGCGATGGATTTTGCCACCGACCAGGTGCGTTGCGGCGTTGCGGCGTCAAAGCCTTCGCGATATCTTTCGGCAATGACGGCGCCGCCCCTGACCACAACGACCGCTGTTGTTTCCGTGCCTTCTCCATAGGTCAAACGATCAAAGGCGCTTGAAACGATGCCCAGCAATTCCTCGTTATCGCTCATCGTCTCAGGCAAGGGTTTCGGCAAATTTCGATTATGTTTCACAGAGACTTTGGGGAGCCGATCCGCAAACGCCGCATCCGAACCGCTCGGGAATTGCGTGCAGCCCAAATGCGGCCGCCATTGCGCGATGCGCGGCGGAACGTCCTCAATATAAGCGACGGACACGCGTTTGTTGTCTTCATCGATAACAGCGTCCGGCAATGCCGCCATCGCTTCACGATAACCCGGATAAATCCGGTGGAGCTCATCGCCCGCAATCTGCTCAACCGTCCGCCCTGCATTAAAATGCGCCGAGCAGGTGAACGCCGCCTTGTATCCGGCGACCAGCGAAAGATGGGCGGGATCAGCGTCCTGCGCGAAAGCCGCACTCACCATGACCACAGCGAAGATCGCCGGAATGGTTTTGCGCATGGTTTGCTCCTGCCAGTTGAACACGCCTCATAGCGCGTCCGCATAAACCGGTTGAATATCGACCGGCAGGTCAGTCAGCGCCGCAATCGCAGCTTCAGCATTATCGTCAAGAATTGCATATTGTTCGAGAAACGCTTGCGCCGCGCCATAGTCGCCATTGCCCTGAAGGATCACAACATCACGAGTAAGATCCGAGATGGCCTGTTCCAACACCGGGAAATCAAGGCGATATTTTCCTTCAGCAGCATCCCACTGAAAAGCGCCAGCTTCCTTGAAATAGGTGTATTGAAATGCCGCGCCGCGACCATGGGCTTCATTGATGCCGAAGCGCATGGCGCGAAAAAGTCCGGTGAAATAAGTCGCAAGGAAACTTTCTTTTTCTTCGGCCGGCAACTCGCCGCGCTGCATCATGTAAAGAATATTGTATGCGCCCATCACATCGGCTTTGCCTTCCTCGATTGGCGAATAAATTTCCTTGAGCTGTGCATTGACGGTGGTCACCTCGCCATCAACGGTAATCGTACCCGGGCCAAGGCTGTGGGAAAGCTCATGAAAAAGCGTTTCGTTGGCCATATATTTTTTAACCAGCAGCCCCGCTTGATCTGAAACCAATACCGTTTCAGCCATAGGCTCTAGAATACGATCGAATTTAGCGCCGAGCACATTATTCAATAAAACCTTCTTCGCGCCTTTGGCTTCGCGCACGCGCTCGTCATTTGGCAGATTAAAAGCGATTGTTTGTACGCCGGGCACATTATCGCCGCCGCCATGGACCTGATAGGTAACGGCGATAGGCGATTCAAAGCCGCGTTGAAAGTTCTTGTAACTTTCGTCAACCGGAAGATTTCCTTCCATGTCGCGCAGAAAATCCTTATATTTGGCAAGCGCCGCGCTTTCTTCCGGATTTTTGATGGTGATGAAAGCCTCAAACGCGGTTTTGTAGCCGAAGAGATTATCCGTATAGACCTCATAAGGCCCGATTGCAGCTTCAATTGGTCCGTCAAGATCCATCCACGCCATTTCCGATGCGTAATAATCATCTGTCAGGAAACTTTCGGCGCGCAGCGTCAAAAAGTTTTTAAGGCTTTCATTTGTGGTGATCGCTGCTGCCTCGCGCATCAGCGCCGCTGCAGGTTCAAGCCATTCACGATAGTGCACAGAATAGGGAATGGCGATCAACCCGTCACCGTCGCGGCGTATCACGGTATAGCCGCTTCTAAATGCATCTTCATCTTCCGGGTGATCGGTAATCCACTGCTCAAATTCTTCCTTGGTCATATCCGCTGGATAGAAAGCGGCGCCATCGGGCATTTTGTTTGCGCCGTAAAATGGTTTGTTGTGATCGAGCGAGTCCCACGGACCAAAATGAAGATCGAACAAATTGAGCAAAAGACCTTTGTCAGCAAAATCGCCGCCCGCGATGGCGTCCCGCCAGCCAGGATTATCTTCGCTGCGCTGGCGCAGGTAAATTTCCGACATCAACGCACCCACCTGATTGAGTTTGTTAACGACGCTGCGCTCTTCGTCGCTGAGGAAAGAAACATCCGGCGTCATCTTAACCACGGCGAACTGATCGCGCATTGAGTTGAGTGTGTCCGTGCTCGCCACATAGACGACGCTGCCCGCGCTCCCGGACGGTTGCGCTGATTTGGAATTTTCACCTTGCGAGCAGGCGGCGGCCAGCGAGATCAGGGATACGGCCAGAAACTTGTTCATGGGAATCTTCCTCGATTAACAAAATGATTGAGAAGCCGCTGCGGCCCCTATTTGCGGCGCACTCTAGAGCGCGGCGTGAAAAGTGGGAACCGGTTTTCGCGTTGGTAAGCCACAAACTGCCGAACGCACACCCAACAAATGCCGCACAATCTGCGGCAATGCGCAATTTGCCGCAATCGCTTGCCGCCGGGGTACAAAGCCCGCCATATTCCGGCCTTGCAGCCGCACTATGGTTCGAATATTGCTTTTCAGGGCAGGATTGTTGCGGCGCCCTCTGAGGGGAACTCGATGAAACGACTATTTGCGGCCATCTGTTTTTGCGCCGCGTCATTAACCGGCGCTGCCTCTGCCCAATCAACAGATTTTCGGAGCTGGCTTGACGGATTTCGCGCCGAAGCCGCTGCCGCTGGCATCAGCGCTGAAGTCATTGCCGAAGCATTTGAGGGCGTCACGATCAATCAGCGCGTTTATGAACTAAATGATGATCAGCCGGAATTTTCCCGGGCGATCTGGGATTACATCGACGGCGCCGTATCGGAACGACGCATCGAAATCGGGCGCGCCAAGATGGCCGAACATCGCGCTTTGTTATCGCTCATCGAACAGGCCTATGGCGTCGACGCAGAAATCATTACTGCGATTTGGGGACTTGAATCCTCTTATGGCGCGGTGCTCGGGAATTATGATGCGATTGAAGCGCTCGCAACCTTGGCGTTTGAGGGTCGGCGCACCGGCTATGGCCGCAGCCAGCTGATCGGCGCATTGAAAATTATTCAAAATGGCTACGCGCTGCGCTCGCAATTAAAGGGCTCCTGGGCGGGCGCCATGGGGCATACGCAGTTTATTCCAACAACTTATCTTACCTATGCGGTCGATCATGACGGCGACGGGCGCCGTGACATATGGGCCAATCTCGGAGATGTTTTCGCATCAACTGCAAATTATCTCAGTGCGTCGGGGTACCGGCAGAATGAAGCCTGGGGCGTTGAGGTCCGCCTGCCCGATGGATTTGACTACGCCCTGGCCGACGCCAATGTTCATAAGCCGCTGGTTGAATGGGCCGCTGGCGGCGTCAAAGCCGCGAATGGCGCCAGTCTGGTTGGACGGTTCGACCCAAATATGCGCGGTCGCATGGTCCTGCCTGCCGGCGCCAATGGACCGGCATTTATGACCTTTGAGAATTTCGATGCGATCCTCAAATATAACCGTTCAACCGCATATGCATTGGCAGTATCGTTGTTAAGCGAAGAAGCCGCCGGACGCAGCGGCGCTGTCACAGCCCCGTGGCCGCGCACCGATCGCACGCTTGCTTTCGAGGAGCGAAAAGCCTTGCAACAGGCGCTGATCGATCGCGGCTATAAACCCGGGCCGGTTGACGGAATCATTGGCGCCGGCACCAAACGCGCCTTGCGCGCGTGGCAACGCGACAATGGATTGCCGGCTGACGGTTATCCATCGGCAGCAATACTTGCAATTCTTACTTCTTGATCTCGAAAATTTGGCGCCGGCAAAGATGAGTTGCAGGTCAGCTCACGATGCGTCAACTTACGAAAGAGTGTACTCGCCCGGCGCGATCGCCTAAAGACAAGTTTAGCAAAGTTGAGTATGCCGGTCGCAAATGGCCCGCCACAAAAACATCCGCACCGCGGAATTGGTCTGGGACGGTGGGGCGTATACGCCGGACGCACCCCGCTCAGCATTGTTTGACGATATTTATTTTTCAGGCGACGGATTAGAAGAAGCCGATCATGTGTTTGTTGACGGCAATGATTTGCGATCACGATTTCAAAACGCGCAGCGATTTTCTATTGGCGAGCTCGGCTTTGGAACCGGGTTGAATTTCCTCAGCGCGTGGAACGCCTGGCAAAAAGCGGCAAAACCTTCCGGCGCCAAACTGTGCTTTTTTTCCGTCGAAGCCTTTCCCCTGTCTCAGGGCGACATGGCGCGTACTCACAGCGCCTGGCCAGCGCTCAGAGGGCTCTCGGCAGAATTGCGCGCCGCCCTTCCCCCGCCGAGCCCGGGCTTTCACTGCATGAATTTTGGCGACGATGTCTGTCTCACGCTTTTTTACGGACGCGCAAAAGACGGGCTTTCCATCGCGGAAGGCGCCATCGACGCCTGGTTTCTTGATGGATTTGCGCCGTCGAAAAATCCCGACATGTGGTCGCCGCCGCTTTTTGCAGAACTTGCCCGGCTCTCCGCGGACGGCGCAAGCCTGGCGACATTTACGGTGGCCGGCGCGGTCCGCAAGGCATTAAGCGATGTGGGTTTTTCCGTAACAAAAGCGCCGGGCTTTGGGCGCAAGCGTGACATGCTGAAGGGGCGGCTGGAGCAAGCCACACCGCAACGGCGCGTCAGACTTCCCTGGTTTGACACGCGTGATCGGGGGCGACTCAAATCGGGCGCCAAGATCGCAATCATCGGCGCCGGGATTGCAGGCGCCAGCCTCGCCCATGCGCTGCGCCGCGCGGGGTTTCAGCCGGCGATTTATGAAACGGAACGGCCAGCAAGCGGCGCTTCCGGGAACCCCGCGGGTCTTATTATGCCGCGGCTGGATGTCGACGATACGCCCGAAGGCCGCTTTCATCTGAGTGCATATCTCTACACCGTGGCGCTGATTAAATCAGTACAGCAACAAAGCAGAGCGACGTTGTATTTTCCTTGCGGCGCCCTGCGCCATATAACGGATGAGCGCGAGCAGCAACGGCAGGAAAAATTACTGGCGGCAATGCCAATGCCCGCTGCCTGGATGCAGTCCCAAAAGGACGGAATATTTTTTCCGCAAGGCGGTGTTATTGATCCGGCCGCATTCGTAAACGCCCTTATCGCCGATACGCCTTTGCGTATAACAAAAGTGGAGAAGCTGACAAAAGCAAATGACCGATGGACCATAGAGGCAAACGACGGGACACAAGACGCGTTCGACGCTGTTGTGATTGCCAATGGCCTGAACGCTCTAAAATTCCAGCAGACGCGGGGCCTGCCGCTTGCGGGTTCAGCCGGACAAGTCGACTGGTTTCCGGCAGCTGCTGCGCCCGACCATGCGCATGTCTTTGGCGCCTATGCGGCGCCGGCGCCGTCCATTGGCGATAAAAAAAGCGGACTTGTTATCGGCGCGACCTATAGCCCGATGACCGGCGCAGATGCGCCCGAAACGCTGCTCGAAGCAACGCAATCAAACATCAATGTGGTGCGTGATCGATTGCCGGAGTTCGCCGGCGAATTGACGCCGGAAGGCTCGACGCCGCGCTCCAGCATTCGCTGCGTCACCCCCGATTTTCTGCCGATTGTCGGTCCGGTCCCGGATTGGGGATTTTACAGCGGCGCCTATGACGGGCTGCGCCATGGGCGAAGACAGGATTATCCGCCCGGCGAGATATTGGGCGGTCTTTTCATTCTTACCGGACTTGGCTCTCGGGGGCTCGTGACAGGGCCGCTGGCCGCAGCGATGATCGCCAGCGAAATCTCCAGCGCGCCTGCGCCCGTTGACGCTAATGTCGCAGAGGCGCTGCACCCGGCGCGGTTTTTCATCCGCGATCTAAAGCGCCCGGTCACCGGCGAAAATGGCGTTTGACCGCAGATCCACATCGGCTGGCCCGCCATAATTTTCATTTGCCGCGTTTTCGAACCGCGAAACAGGGACCACTTTCGCTGAAAACGCTCCGACCCAGCCTTGCGGCTGGCCGAGACTTTGGGGTAAGTCGCGCTATATCTTTGCGAAGGATTTCTCCATGAAGGAAACGCCGTTTGGGCCGGTCTTCGACAATGTCCTCGAAGGCATCGGCAAAACGCCGATGGTCAAAGTCTCAAAGCTCGACACCGGGCCTTGCGAGCTGTTCTTAAAACTCGAAGCCAACAATCCCGGCGGGTCGATCAAGGACCGGATCGGCATTGCCATGATCGAAGCGGCGGAAAAAGAGGGCAAGCTGAAGCCGGGCGGCACGCTGGTCGAGGCGACCGCAGGCAATACCGGCCTCGCCCTCGCCCTGGTCGCCGCGCAAAAGGGGTATAAGACGATCATTGTCGTCCCCGACAAAATGGCGCAGGAAAAAATCTTTCATCTCCAGGCGCTGGGCGCCGATGTGCGGCTGACGCGCTCCGATGTGGGCAAAGGGCACCCGGAATACTATCAGGACATGGCTGAACGGATCGCCGAAGAGACTGGCGCCTTTTACGTCAACCAGTTCGGCAACGCCGCTAATCCCCAAGCGCACATTGAAAGTACGGGACCGGAAATTCTTGGACAGATGGACGGTGATGTTGACGCTATTGTCTGCGGCGTCGGTTCAGCCGGCACCATCACCGGGCTCTCGCGCTTTTATCAGGAAAAATCGCCGAAAACCGAAATCATCCTGGCCGATCCGAAAGGCTCGATCCTCGCCGACTATATTAACACCGGATCGATCCCAAACGAGATTGGCTCCTGGCTGGTCGAAGGCATTGGCGAAGATTTCATTCCCGATATTGCCGATCTTTCCCACGTCAAAAAAGCCTATCCGATTACCGACAAGGAAAGCTTTGAAGCGGCGCGTGACCTCTTGAAAAAAGAAGGCGTTCTTGGCGGGTCGTCATCGGGCACCATCCTTGCGGCCGCGCTAAAATATTGCCGGGAGCAAAAAGAAAAAAAACGCGTCGTCGCATTTGTCTGCGACCGCGGTGACAAATATCTCTCAAAAATGTTCAACGACTACTGGATGTACGACCAGGGCTTTTTAAAGCGCCCACCCAAAGGCGATTTGACGGACCTGATCTCGCGCCGCCATTCGGAGCGCGCGACCGTCACCGTCAAGCCTGACGACACGTTGATGCAGGCCTATGGCAAGATGAAACTCTACGATATCTCACAGCTTCCCGTGCTTGACGAAGATGGCGTGGTTTCAGGGCTTCTTGATGAGGAAGACCTGTTGTTTGCTGTCGTCCGAAATCGCGACAAGTTCCAAGACCCGGTGAAATCGGCAATGACCTATCGCGTCGAAACCGTTCAGGCGTCACAAGATATGCAATCGCTGTTGCCGATCTTCGCCAAAGGCCATGTCGCGGTTGTTTTAAAAGACAACCAGTTCGAAGGCCTGATTACGCGCACGGATTTATTGAACTATTTGCGGTTGCAGGTGGCTTGATGAAACTTTTCGGTTTGAAAAATTGCGACACCTGCCGCAAGGCGCTCAAAGCGCTGCAGAATGCTGGCCGCGCGCCGGATTTTCACGATGTGGGTGTCGATGGCGTCACCAAGGCGTATCTTTCGAAATGGGCGAAGGCTGCAGGTTGGGAATCGCTTTTGAATACGCGGTCAACCACCTGGCGCGGCCTTTCGGATAAGGATAAATCCGATGTCGATGAGAAAAAAGCCATCGCGCTGATGGAAACGCATCCGGCGCTGATCAAACGCCCGGTGATCGAAGCAGACGGCAAAATTACTGTCGGCTGGAACCGTGACGTACAAGAAGCGCTGCTGAAATAGACCTGGATATGTACCGTCTTCCGGTGTCTGCAATGCAGCATAATTCATGATGCATTGCAGACACGGGATCCCTGTCATTCCAGCCCATATATGAAGAAGATCCCGTGTTAGCAGCGCGCCATCAAAGATAACGCCCGGCATATGAGAAGACGCATCAAATTAGATGGTTAGAACGCCGCCGCTGGAATTTCGCAGCTTGCCGCGCTAAGGCTCTCCCACCAATTCCGAGGAAGCAACATGTCTGACAGCAAAAACCGCCCCGCCTTCGCCACCCGCGCGATCCATGCCGGTCAGGAACATGACCCGACCACCGGCGCAGTGATGCAGCCGATATACCAGACTTCGACCTACGCCCAGGAGAGCCCGGGCGTGCACAAAGGTTTTGTTTATGCGCGCGGCGCCAATCCGACGCGCTTCGCCTATGAGCGCTGTATCGCTGATCTTGAAAACGGCACCCGCGGCTTTGCTTTCGCCTCAGGCATGGCGGCGATCGCGACCATGCTGGAGCTGTTTCCCGCAGGTTCCAATGTTATCGCCATGGATGATGTTTATGGCGGCACTTTCCGGCTGTTTGAAAAGGTCCGGAGAGACTCTGCGAATATGTCGTTCAATTATGTGGATTTAACAAAGCCTGAAAATCTCGAATCGGCGATCACACCGGAGACAAAACTTGTCTGGATCGAAACGCCGACTAACCCGCTTTTAAAAATTGTCGATATCGAGGCGGTTACGAAAATAGCGCACAAACACGGGCTGATGGTCGGCTGCGATAACACATTTGCATCGCCCTATTGTCAGCGCCCGCTCGATTTTGGCGCAGACATCATCATGCACTCGGCGACAAAATACCTTGGCGGGCATTCCGATGTCATTGGCGGCATACTCGTGGTCAATGACAAAGACCTGGGCGACCGGCTGGCGTTTTTGCAAAACTCCATTGGCGGAATTCAGGCGCCGTTTGATTCTTTCCTCGCCTTGCGTGGACTGAAAACGCTGGCCCTGCGCCTTGAACGCGCCAGCGAGAACGCCATGGCCCTGGCCGAATGGCTGGAAATCCACACGGCGATTGCCCGCGTCAATTATCCCGGGCTCAAATCCCATCCGGGACATGAAACCGCCAAGCGCCAGATGAGCGCCTTTGGCGGCATGATTACGATTTTCCTGAAAGGCGGACTTGATGCGGCGCGGATTATGTTGGAACGCGTATCGCTCTTTACCCTGGCGGAATCGCTTGGCGGCGTTGAAAGCCTGATTGAACATCCGGGCATCATGACTCATGCTTCAATCCCGCCGGAGCGCCGCGCCGCGCTCGGCGTCGATGATGCGCTGGTGCGCCTCTCAGTCGGCATCGAAGATCTTGAGGATTTGCGCCGCGATCTCAATCTCGCGCTGGCGGGGCTCTAGCGAAGACATTCGGCAGCATGAGCGTGACATAGCAGCGACACTTGCTAAAGTGCGCCGCTCTGCGGGCGAGCATTCCGGCCGCGTCAAAGGAAAATAATCCATGGCAGACGCCGAGCAATCGACCAGCCTTGCCGACGCAATCAACAACGCCCTGACGCCGGTCAGCGACTTTGTTTCATCAATTATATTTTATTCGGTTACGGTTGCCGGCGTATCGCTGCCTCTTGTCGTCATCTGGCTGATTGGCGCCGGCATCGTTCTTACTTTTGCCCTGCGTTTTATAAATCTGCGCGGATTTCGCCATGGCTGGCATCTGGTTTTTAATCCACGCGAGCATTTGAAGGGCGAAAAAATAGACGGCGAGATCTCGCATTTTCAGGCGCTCAGCGCCGCTCTTTCTGGAACGGTTGGTCTAGGCAATATAGCATCCGTGCCCGTCGCCATAGCACTTGGCGGACCTGGCGCGATTTTCTGGATGATCCTTGCGGGATTTTTCGGCATGAGCGCCAAATTCGCGGAATGCGCCCTCGCCGTGAAGTACCGAAAGGTCCAGCCTGACGGAAGCACTTTGGGCGGGCCGATGTTTTATATTGAGGCTGTGTTTTCGCGATTGGGACTGAAAACCCTTGGCAAGGGGGCTGCAATCTTTTTTGCAATCATGGCCATGGGCGCGTCGGTCAGTGTTTTTCAAGTCAATCAAGCCCACGCGCAATTTGCAAATGTCACGGGCATTTCCGCTCCTTTGGTTTTTGGCGTGATCATGTCGACCGGTGTCGCCTATATCATTCTCGGCGGCATCAAACGCATTGGCGGCGCAGCGCGGCTGATCGTTCCAATTATGGGTGTTCTCTATGTTGGGTCCGCGTTGATCATCTTAGCGATGAACATCCCCGCATTACCGGCGGCCATCGAAACAATTTTCCAGAGCGCATTTGGACTTGATGCTGCGGGCGGCGGTCTTGTCGGTGCATTGATCAACGGCGTCAGGCGCGCCACCTATTCCAGCGAAGCCGGCGTCGGGTCCGCGGCGATCGCCCATTCCGCAGTTAAAACTAACGAGCCTTTAACCGAAGGCTATGTCGCATTGCTCGAACCTTTCATTGACACCGTCGTTGTCTGCACCCTCACCGGTCTTGTGGTTGTTGTCACCGGCGTTTATGTGCCCTTCCTGTTTAACCAGGATGTCGTGGGCATTGAAATCACGTCAGCCGCCTTTGAAAGCGCATTTAGCTGGTTTCCTTACATTCTGTTGGTGGCGTCGGTGCTGTTTGCCTTTTCAACATTGGTCAGCTGGGCTTTTTACGGCTCCCAGGCCGCCGCGTATCTATTCGGGGCATCACGGCGCACTGACGTAATTTTCAAATTGACCTTGTGTTTTCTCTTATCGACCGGCGCGGCGGTATCCTTGTCAGCAATCATCAATTTCATTGACTCAATGCTGTTTGCGATGGCGATCCCGAATATCATCGCGCTTTATTTGCTGCTTCCGGAATTGCGGCGCGACGTCAAAACCTATGAAACAAAGATCAAGGCTCAGGCGCCGAACACATAAAGTTAGATGCGGGAGCTGCGGCAAACAAAGCTGAGCACATCCGCATTTTCAAATCCGCCCTAATTGATCCAGCCTTTGCTTGTCGCAAGCTTCGAATACCAGATCAAAAACGCCGCGACGACAATTGGCATCGCGACCATCATCACCATTTCGAAGGCGCTGAAGTGAATGCCCAAACCAAGCGTATGGATCATTGTCACAATGACGCCAATGAGCGACGCAATAAACACATAGGCCGCAGCCGACTTTCTCAACAAAAGCATTAGCGCACCAATGGCGCCGCCGAAAACACCGATGACAAAACCGCCTGTCGCCCATGCAGGGCGGCCGTCAATGATTGCGCGGTGCGTCTCGGGCATGGAAGCGACCGCGTCTGCATCCATCTGCATGACGTAATTCATGGCGCCCATCAAATTCCAGATCAGGGCGACGGCGCCGATGACCCAGAAACTCCAGTGAATGCCGCCCGCTTTTCCATCGCTCATTGCATCACCCTTTCGCCTGCAGTTCTGCAAGCAGCTCATCCATAATCGCGTAACCGCTTTCCCAACCTTTGCCCATATTGGCGACTGCGCCGGCAAAACAGGCGATCTCGGCGTCGCTCGCTTCGTGAGGCGCCCAGATCAGCCGCACCTTGGTTTTACCACCGTCCTCTTCAAAGGTGACGGTTGTTAAAAGCACGCGAGGCCAATCCGGCATCTTGGGATTTGAGATCGTGTTCCACTCTTTGTCCGTTGAGGAGTGGTGATGCCACACGAGTCGCTCCGGGGGCGTCACTTCCGCAAAAACGGCTTTGCTCAGCATGGAGTTTTCACCCCATTTCATTTCGTTGAGCCACGTCCCGCCAGGCTTCAAGTCAAAATTATGGATGATTGTTTCCACGCCCGGGCCATACCAACGTGAAAGTAATTCGGGATCAGTCCAGGCGCGCCATACCAATTCACGTGGCGCATCAAACACGCGATCCAAAATATATTCCGGTGAGTCACTCATGGGATCATTCCTTCGCTTCGGTTTGTTTCATTCTGACAAGGACGTCGTCGAGCTGGTCAAAGCTCGTTTTCCAAAAAGCTTCAAATTCACTGAGCCAGTCGACGGCAGCCGCCATTTTTGCGGCTTTCAATTTCGCCGGGCGGCGTTGTTCGTCAACGCCTCGCTCAATCAGACCTGCGCGTTCAAGCACCTTCAGATGCTTGGAGACTGCGGGTTGGCTTATTTCAAACGGGGCCGCGATTTCATTTACGGACGCGTCACCATTCGCGAGGCGAGACAATATTGCCCGCCGCGTCGGATCAGCTAAAGCTGCAAAAACAGCATCAAGATTTGCTTGCGCCTCTATATAACCAACCTGTTCCATAACCTTATGATTATATATAAAACTGGCTGAGTCAACAGTTTTCGGCCTTTCAAGTCGGTTGCCGGCTTCACAAGGCGGAGCAACCAGCAAAGGCGCCGCGCGCCCGGCTCTGGACAAACCGATAAAGTCAATTTTGCAGAAAGACCGAAACGCCCTCAGGCGCGCGGATGAGCTTTATCAAAAACCTTTAAGAGGTTCTCCGCATCTATTTTTGTATAGCGTTGCGTCGCCGCGAGGGACGAATGGCCGAGCAGTTCCTGAATGGAACGAAGATCGCCGCCCGCCGTCAACAGATGCGTTGCAAAAGCGTGGCGCAGGGCGTGCGGCGTTGCTGAATCCGGCAAGCCGAGACCTTGCCGCAATTGCCGCATCGTCCGCTGGGCCCCCGCCGCTGATAATGGCTTGCCGCGCGTTGAAAAGAACAGCGGGTCATCCCTTTGCGTCCCAAAAGGACAAAGCGCAACATAGGCGTCAATGGCGTCGCGCGCGGCGGCAATCACCGGAACGGCGCGCATTTTCCCGCCCTTGCCAGTAATGCGCAAAGTCTCGCCAAAAGGCGCATGGGCCTGACGCAACGACAGCGCCTCGGAAATACGCAATCCCGCGCCATAGAGCAGCGTCAACAGCGCGACGTCCCTTGCATGTTCCCATGGTTGTTTGCGGGCCGAGGTTTTGATGATGGCAGCCGCCGTAAGCAATTGCTCAGCGTCATGCGCCGCCACCGGTCGCGGCAAACGCTCTTTGGCTTTCGGGCCGCGCATGATTTCAATTGCGTCGTTCTCAACGCTGGCGCGCTTTTGTAAAAACGCAAAGAATGTTTTGAGCGCCGATAGTTCAAGCTTGATGCTTTGCGGCTGCAGACCTTCATTGCGGCGACGCGCCAGAAATGCGCGGATATCTCTCGCTTCCAATCCCGCCAATGTATCAAGCGATGCGGCGGCGCCGTGATAGGTGAAGAGAAAATCCTCAAACCGCTCAAGCGTTGCGCCATAGTTGCGCCTTGTGTAGGGGCTCGCGCGTTTTTCCGATTTCAGATGCTGATCAAATCGCGCGCGCCAGGCGGCGAGCGATGTGCGCTCAGCATCTTTTGCGGCAGAATTCATAATGCCGATAATGGCGGCGAGGATCGTTAACAAAGCCTTTACGACCGAATTTTATTGCGCCGCCAGCGCCGCGAGATCGGCGCGCAAAAGATCAACACCAATGCCTTTTTCGGAAGATGTGGCGCGGATAACCGGGTGGGCGGCCGCTCGGCGCGCGATCGCGGCAGCAATTGCCGCCATAAGCGTCTCAAGCGCCGTTGGCTTTATTTTATCGGTCTTTGTCAGCACGATCTGATAATTGACCGCCGCTTCATCAAGCAAATCCATCAATTCCATATCGGGTGGTTTCAGCCCGTGGCGCGAATCCACAAGCAGGCAAACCCGCCGCAACACAGACCGGCCGCGTAAAAAATCTCTTGTCAGCGCCATCCAGGCTTCTGATTCCTTGCGCGAGGCGCGCGCATAGCCATAACCCGGCAAATCGACCAGCCGTAAAGCGCCGGCAAGGTCAAAATAATTGATTTCCCGCGTTCGCCCCGGCGTATTTGACGCGCGCGCCAATCCGTTTTGACCTGTCAGCGCATTAAGGAGCGATGATTTGCCGACATTGGAACGACCGGCAAAACAAACTTCGGCGGGGCCTTCATCGGGCAATCCATCGATCTTGACGACGCCCAGCATAAATACCGCCGGCTGCGCAAACAGGCGTCTTCCCGTTTCTAATTCGTCGGTCGAAAATTCTTCCGAATCCGTCACTTGGTCTCGCGGTCGCCGCTTTTTCCAAGCCCCGGTATTTTTATGCGCTCACCCCAATCAACAGAAACACCGTTCTTTTTCATGATCAGCCATTGCTGAATAATCCCAAGGAATGTGTTCCAAAACCAGTAAAGCACGAGACCGGCTGCGAAAGGCGCAAAAATAAACACAAACACAAACGGCATCATCGCGAAGATCTGCGCTTGGGTCGGATCCGCCGGCGGCGGATTAAGCTTCGTTTGAAACCACATGGCGACGCCCATCAAAATAGGTAGAACGCCGATGCCCAAAAAGGCGCCGACAACCGGCACAGCGGTCGGTTCGAACGGCAAAAGACCGAACAGATTGAATATCGTTGTGGGATCGGGGGCGGACAAATCCTTTATCCAAAGGATGAATGGTTCGTGACGCATCTCAATCGTAATAAACAGCGTTTTATAAAGTGCGAAAAACACCGGCATCTGCAAAAGGATCGGAAAACAACCCGCCAGCGGGTTCATCTTTTCCTTTTTATAGAGCGCCATCATCTCCTGCTGCATTTTCGTCTTGTCGTCGCCGCAACGCTCTTTAAGTTTTTCGATTTCCGGCTGCAACTTCTTCATCTTCGACATCGACTCATACCCCTTATTGGCTAAGGGAAAGAGGAGAATCTTGATGATCACGGTAAGAATAAGAATGGCCAGGCCGAAATTACCGGTAAGGTCGCCAAAGTAATTCAGCGTATAAAAAATCGGTCGTGTCAGGACAAACAGAAAGCCCCAGTCAACGGCCTTGTCAAAATCATATACCCCAAGACCGCCTTTTTCCGGCAGCGCTTCATAAGACTGGAGAATGTCGACATCTTTGGCGCCGGTAAACAGATGCGACGTCAGCATTATGCTTTCACCTGGCGCAACGCTGCGCACAGGCAAAGAATAACTTGCACGGAAGATTGGCGCCGCCTCAGTGCCCACATTGTCCAGCGACGCTTTCATTTCTTCGTTTTGAGGCGGGACCACGGCAGCAAGCCAATATTTGTTGGTGATGCCGATCCAACCGCCGACGCCGCTTTCATTCACGGCCTTATTATCGTTTTTCTTCAGCGTGTTATATTTGCGGCTAAACAGAACCGTGCCGATGACGCCAACCGGCCCTTCATGGACGAGACCGCGTCGCAAATCCTCCGGCACGCCGCGCTGAATAACAAGCGCATAAGGCGTCAGATTTTGTGTCTCGCCCGTCTCATTGCGGACCGACTGTTCAACAGCGAACATGAAACGATCATCAATGGAGAATTTCTTTTCAAAAATAAGGCCGTCTTGTTCGCGCGTCAGCGTGACAGGCGTTTCCGGTGTCAGAACTGCGCCCGTTGCAGAACGCCAAAGCGCGTTTTCTCCGACATTGCCTCCTGCGATCCACCCTTGTTGCGCATAATGTCCATGCTCGGTGGCGCGCGGGCTCAATAAGCGGATGGTCGGGCTATCGTCGTCAAGAGTCTCACGATATTGCGTAAGATTCAGATCATCTATTCTGCCGCCTTCAAGATTTATCGAGCCTTCAAGCGCAGGCGTGTGAATGGGGATGCGCCCGGGCGTTGCGGTGAGCGCGTCATCCACGGAAACCGTTTCAGCGCCATTTAGATTGCCGTTAAGACCATCAATATCAGGATTAACCGGCGCATCACTTTGAACCGCTTTCTGGGCTGCTTCCTGGGCTGCTTCCTGGGCCGCGCGAAACTCTTCTTGCTGGGGGCCGGCGACGAATTGCTGCCACATGAGCAGCACGCCCACCGACAGGACCATTGCCAAAATGAAATTCCTGTCCATGAACGATCCTAATTTTCTGCTGCCCCGGCGCCCGCTGCGGCCGGCGCTGATTTCTGATGGTTATTTAATGTCGCGGCGCTGGCTTAAAAGGGCGCGCTTCATATCGTCAAGAAGTTCAGCGTAATTGCGGTCATACGCCGCCTTTCGCGCGACCAGCACATAATCTGTTCCCACATTCCCGTGAAGCGGAAAAATTTCGCGGGCGGCTGCCCTGAGACGCCGCCGGATGCGGTTGCGGATAACGGCCCCGCCGAGCTTTTTGGTAACTGTCAGACCCAAACGCAATGATTCGCCATTTTCGGGATTTTTTCGGGAAAGCATCAAAAAACACCGGCTGCTGGTGCGGCGGGCGTTTCTTAGCGCCAGAAAATCCTGCCGCTTTTTGATAACAGCCATGGAGAGCAGCGCCCCCGATACGCTATCCTTTTGATTTTTAAAGACTTTTATTTTTCCGCTCAGGCTGACAATTTCTTGCGGCCCTTAGACCGGCGGGACGCCAGGATCTTGCGTCCGGCTTTGGTCGCTTTGCGCGCACGGAATCCATGACGGCGCTTGCGTTTTAGCCGGCTTGGTTGAAAAGTCCGTTTCATCGCTTAGTCCTCAGGGAAAGTGTCTTTTCACGGCGCGCGCCGTGCGAAGGCGGGGAAATAGACCTTGATTTCACGGGCGTCAACTGTTTCCGGGCCAATTTCATAACGACAAACACAATGACGCCCAAACCGGGCGAATTCGCAGCATTGTGACCATCCAATGCAGTGAATTGACTGCAAATTCCAAAGATCAGCGCTAGATAGCTGGCAAATCCCCGAACGGCATGAATCGGCGCGACAATATCCGCGCCTCAACCAATGGCATATGACCCAATGACCGCGCAAAAATCTTCTTCGAGCTTTCAAAGCAGTCTTCGGCGAATCGCCCCAATCGCCCTCATCGCAGTTGCGCTCGGCCTGTTCTTCGCCTTTGGCCTCAATCGCTACTTCACGCTGGAGACCCTGCGGGAGAACCGGGACGCCTTGCGCATGTGGGTCGATGCGTCACCCGGCCTGGCGATCGGGCTTTTCGTGCTTGCCTATGCCGCGGCCGTCGCTATCTCCTTTCCCGGCGCATCGATCCTGACAGTCTTTGGCGGTTTTCTGTTTGGGCTTTGGCCGGGCGTTCCCGCGGTCGTAATTGCCGCTACGATTGGCGCCACGATCATTTTTCTCGCGGCAAAAACCGCACTTGGCGGTTTCCTGAGCAATCGTGCCGGCGGTTTTGTAAAAAACATGGAAGACGGGTTTCGTGAAAATGAGCTCAACTACATGTTTATTTTGCGGCTCATTCCTGTCTTTCCCTTCTGGGCGATCAATATCGCCGCAGGCCTTCTCGGCGTGAGCCTGCGAAATTTTCTGATCGGTACGTTTTTCGGCATCATCCCAGGGTCGTTCGTTTATACAAGTATTGGCGCCGCCGCCGGCGCAGCCTTCGACGCTGGCGACGATGTTTCTCTCAGCGGCATTTTGTTCAAGCCGGAAACTTTGTTGCCGATCATCGGTCTTATTGGTCTGGCGATGATTCCGATTTTTTTAAAACGCTTCAGCAAAGCTGCGGCCAATCTCGATACGAAATGATGATGCCTGAAATTATCAACGCAGATCTTTGTGTCATTGGCGCCGGGTCTGGCGGCCTGTCAGTCGCCGCCGGCGCAGCCCAATTAGGCCGCAATGTTGTGCTTATCGAAAAAGGCGCGATGGGCGGCGATTGCCTCAATACAGGCTGCGTACCATCGAAAGCCTTGATCGCAGCGGCGGCGCGCGCCCACGAAATGCGCAGTGCGAAACAATTCGGCATTTCGAATGTGGAACCGCAAGTGGATTTCGCTGCGGTGATGGATCATGTGAACGGCGTTATTGCCGCCATCGCGCCGATCGACAGCCAGGAACGGTTTGAAGGTCTTGGCGTCACGGTGCTGCGCGAGCACGCAAGTTTTACCGGACCGAGGCAGGTTAAAGCCGGGCAGGCCATCGTGAATGCCAAACACTTTGTCATTGCGACTGGATCGACGCCTTTCATCCCGCAAATCGAAGGCCTTTCCGAAACGCCACATCTGACAAATGAGACTATTTTTGAAAACCGGTTTCTTCCCGATCATCTGGTTATTATTGGCGGCGGCCCTATTGGCGTTGAACTGGCGCAGGCGCATCGGCGGCTTGGCGCGGACGTCACAATCGTCGAAGGCGCTGCGATCCTCAACAAGGATGATCCGGAGCTTGTTGAGGTTTTGCGCAATCAACTCACTAATGAAGGCGTCACGATAATCGAAAACGCGTTGGTCCAGTCCGTGGCGCCGACCGCCAACGGGATCAGCGTCAATGCAGGCGGCGAAACAATTAATGGCTCGCATTTGCTTGTTGCTGTCGGCCGCAAAGCGACCGTCGATGGACTTAACCTTGAAGCAGCGGGCGTTGATTATGACCGCAAAGGCGTTGCGGTCGACAAGCGCCTTCGTACATCGAACAAACGCATCTATGCGATCGGCGATGTCATCGGCGGGCGGCAATTCACTCATGTCGCGGGCTATCACGCATCGATCATCATTCGAAATATCCTGTTCAAAGCGCCGTCCGCCAATCGCGACGCGTTGGCCCCTTGGGTCACTTATGCAGATCCGGAACTTGCCCACACCGGCCTTACCGAGGAACAGGCCCGAGCGCAAAGCAACGGCGTCAAGGTCGCGCGATGGGCTTTTGAGGAAAATGACCGCGCCCAGGCTGAGCGCGACACGAAAGGGCTCGTTAAAGTCGTCACCGATAAGAGCGGCAAAATCCTCGGTGCCTCTATTGTCGGCCGACACGCGGGCGATTTGATACAGCCCTGGTCCCTTGCGCTCGCCAACGGGCTTAAAATTAACGCCTTTACCAGCACCATTGCGCCCTATCCAACGCGCGGCGAAGCCAGCAAACGCGCCGCGGGAGCCTGGTACACGCCGACCCTGTTTTCCAATCGAACGCGAAAGCTGGTATCGTTATTGTCGATCTTCGATTGAAATGCTGCTCCCTATGAATTCGCCGAAATCACTCGCGCAACGATCACTATCGACGAAGCTTCTGCTTTTAACGATTGTCTTTGTGTTCCTCGCAGAAATCGTCGTGTTAATCCCGTCGGTTTCAAAACAGCGCATCGACTGGTTTGAGGCCCGTGTTGAAGCAGCTTATCTCGTCAGCCTTGCGCTGGAGGGCCCGCGCAATGAAATGATGGACGAAACCGTCGCGCGGCAACTTTTCTCAACGGCAAACATATTGGGCGTTACGGTCAATCAGGACGACATGCGCATGTTAATCCTGGCGCCGGAAATCGATCCGCACGGACCGCCGCGCATGCACAGCGTCGATTTGCGCGAGCAAATGCCCGACGCCATGATCGCGAATGCATGGGCGACGATATTTTCAACCGGCGATGATCTTATTCAAGTGTCCGGCGCCCCGCGTTTTGCGGAAGAACAGCTGGTTGATATCGTCGTCTCCCAGCAGGCGCTGCGCCGCGACCTTCAACTTTACGCACGAAATATCCTTGCCCTCTCCCTCGTTATCTCAAGCCTCACTGCCGCCCTGGTTTTCTGGGCGCTGAACCGAATGATTGTACGCCCTGTCAAACGCCTGACCCAAAATATTATGGCCTTTGAGGCGGACCCCGATCATGCCGGGCGCATTCTTGTGCCGTCGGAAAGGCATGATGAAGTCGGCGTTGCGGAAAAAAGTCTTGCGGCCATGGAACGCAGCATTCACGAACTTTTAAATGAGCGCCGGCGCCTCGCGGCGCTCGGCGCAGGAATATCAAAAATCAGTCACGATTTGCGCAATATTCTCGCTTCGGCTCAGTTGATGTCCGACAGGCTCGCCAAATCAGAAGATCCGAGTGTCAGAAAATTGAGCCCCCGGCTGATCTCGGCGTTGGATCGCGCCATTGTGCTGAGCCGTGACACGCTTGCATTTGGACGAATGGAAGCGCGGACGCTGAGTAAGGAGCCGATACAGCTGCGCGATCTTGTCGACGAAGTTTTTGACGACACTGCGGCGATGGGAATCGCCCCTGTAAATAACGTTGCAGAAGATATTGTCATTCATGCAGATCGCACACAGCTTTACCGCAGCCTCTTTAATCTTGTACGAAATGCAGTCGAAGCGATATCGCCCGCGCTCACTGTTAATGGCGCCGGCGGAGCCAATAGTGGCGCTGATGACGCATCAGACGATCAGATCGGCGCCGTTTCAGTCAGTGCAAAGGAGACCGAGGCCGGGCTTTCGATTATTGTCTCAGATACCGGCCCCGGCATTCCCGATCATGCACGCGGCGAATTGTTTGAGCCGTTTAAAGGCTCACAAAAGCCGGGCGGTTCCGGCCTTGGCGTCGCTATCGCAGCTGAAATCATTCGGGCCCATGGCGGCAAGATTATCCTTGCGTCCAGCGGCGGTGACGGCACGAAATTTGAAATTACCCTTCCAGGCAAACGCACCATTTAATTCTGCTGATCCACAACGCCCGTCAGCCAGACGCCTTCGCGGCGCGGATCGGCGCCGCCATCAAAATCGCCGTTCTCAAGCATTTTTACCGCATGGACGCCGCTGGTGAGTGCGCGTTCCGTCACCTGGTGGCCCCGCGCCAGAAGGTCGGTGCGTAATTGTGGCGGGAATTTTCCTTCTTCGATAATTGGCGCACCACGCGGATAGACCACATTGGGCAATTCAATTGCTTCTTGTGTTGTCATATTCCAGTCGATCATCGCAATCAGCGTTTTGACAACATAACCGATAATCGCCGGACCGCCAGGCGAACCAAGCGCCGCCCAAAACCCGCCTTCGCTGTCAAACACGATCACCGGGCTCATCGAGCTGCGCGGGCGCTTGCCCGGCGCGACTGCATTGGCGACAGGCGCTCCGTCGCGCACCGGCAAAAACGAGAAATCCGTGAGTTGATTATTTAACATCATACCCCCGGCCATAAGATGACTGCCGAAGGGAAACTCCACGCTTGTTGTCATGGAAACAATCCGGCCGTCGCCGTCGATTATCACAAAATGGCTGGTCGAGGGCGGTTCCGGCGAAGCGTCCCGCGCAAGCCCTTTCCATTTGCCAGACGACAAATCCGTCACGAAGGCGGAAGGATCACCGGGCGCAACACTAACAGCAGCGGTCGTCGCATCAATCAGTTTTGCGCGCGCTTCGAGATAGGCCGGATTTAAGAGACCGGAAATCACTTCCTCAAGCGACAGGCCGCCCTCGCCTGCAAGCTGCTCATTGTCGGCGAGATATTGGTTACGATCCGCATAAGCAAGGCGGCTCGCTTCAAAGATCAGGTGCAGGGCATCGACCGATCCGCTGCCGGCGCCTGCCATGTCAAAGGGTTCAAGCATCGCCATGATCTGCAGCGTCGTGACGCCGCCAGAACTCGGCGGCGCCATGGAGCAAATCTGATAGATCCGATAGTGACTGCAAACCGGATCGCGTTTTATGGGCCGATAATTGGCGAGGTCAGCCATTGTCATGTCGCCGGGATTGGGCGCTGAAACTACCGCCTCAACGATCGCCTCGGCGATTGCGCCGGTGTAGAAGGCTTCAGCGCCTTCACCCGCAACGATTCTAAGCGTCTCTGCATAGGCGGGATTCTTCAACAGATGACCGACAGGCAATGCCTTGCCATTCGCATCATAAAAATACGCCGCCGCCGCGGGTAATTGTTTAAGACGCGGAATACGTTCAAGAAATCCATACATACGCGGCGAGATTTCAAAGCCGCCTTCGGACAGCGCAATTGCCGGCTCAAAGAGTTCCGCCCACGGCGTTTCCCCGTGCTCCTCATGCGCCAGTTCAAGCATTCGAAGCACGCCGGGGACGCCAACAGAAAGCCCGCCGACAACCGCATCGTAAAAGTTCATCGGCTCGCCGGTTTGCGTCAAAAACCGGTCCGGCGTCGCCGCCGCGGGCGCCACTTCCCGGCCATCATAAGTTTCAAGCGTTTCAGCTTTTGGATCATAGTGGATCATGAAGGCGCCGCCGCCGAACCCGGAGGATTGAGGCTCAACCAGTCCGAGCACCGCCTGGGTTGCGATCGCGGCGTCAACGGCCGAGCCCCCGCGCCGCAAAATCCCGGCGCCCGCTTCGGCTGCATGAGGATTTGCGGCGGAAATGAACCAGGTTTTCTCCGCGGTTGGGGTCTGGGTAACCGAGGCCGCGACCGTCGCGGGGGCCGCAGTCGCGCTTGCAGCCGGCCCCTCGCCGCAGGCGCCAAGCGCCGCCAACCCTATCAACCACAAAAATCTCATGCTCGCTGCACTCCAAATTGACCCTTGACCATAAGCCGACATCGTCGCGGTTTCGACCCCATCAAGCACGTGATCCGCGGCGCCGGCGGCATCGCTTGCAATTGCCCGGTCATTGGGGTTAAACCGCCGCTTCTCGCCAATCGGCGATCGCGCGCCCGTAGCTCAGCTGGATAGAGCACCAGACTACGAATCTGGGGGTCAGGAGTTCGAATCTCTTCGGGCGCGCCATTTATCCTTTAAAAACAATAGTTTACCCAATGCGATAAGTTGTGCACCGCAGCAATGTCGGTTTATGCCATCACAGTGCTACCAATTGGTGCGATTTCAGCGCTGATTCCCTGCGCTGAATTTACTGCCGACATTCGCGAAAATAATAATTTGCTAGGCCGGAACTGACCAGACACGGCCGGAAACTGCACCGTATACGGACGTTGTCGCGCTGGCAATACAGGCATACATTTTCAATATCTGCAAAGGGTGCCGAAAATGTCAGAAACGAACTTCCCAGAGGGTTACTATTTCCGCCTCCCCAAAGGCTGGCGCGAGCGCATAAATAACGCCGCTGAAGCTCATGCAAGGCACCGAGACGGCGCAGCCAGAACATCGACTGATTTTGGCCGCTGGCGGCGTTGCGGTTTGGGAATTGGAATCGAAAAACGAAGTATATCGATTCCGTTCATCTCACATCGGCGCACTAAGTAGCATGTGCAATTGTTGAATCATGATTATACCGATCAAATTAGTGAGGCCGAATACCAAAATCAAAGTCGACTTTTTATCTAGATCCCTTGTATTCAACCTATTTTGTCTTTCCCATTCCTTGCGCTTTTTTTCGATTCGATTATGGGCGCCATTCATTGATCGCGCATCCATTAAAGCCTCTAGCGCCAACACAATGCTTGGATCTTGAGCGTAGTCGGCGGTAAGCGAACGCCGGTTCATCGCTTTCGTTTGTTGCAGACGCCAAGATTTGAGCCCGAGATAAGCAGAAATCGCGAAACACGATATTGCCAAAGCCGCCAATATGAGAATTACATAATCGATGTGCTTCTCGAATTTTGGCGCCAGGCGATCAAGTGTGAGCAGTATAGCCCCATTGGCCGCTGCAAATAATACCGCTCTTATGGCAGTGGCCGATTGGTCGGCTCGATCCGAATGGTATTGCCACATTGCTACAGCTTCACTATTGTCGAGTTTTTTCTTGTCCGATCCGTCTGTTTGATTTTCGGTCACAGTGTTTCCCTCGCAGTCGGCTCAGTACTTAGGCAAAACGACATATTTTACAAAAATAATCTAACGCTTTCCCCGGCGAGCACTGCATAAAATGCGATTAGCGGCGCCCACTCATATGCTAATCGGGAATGTAGGTTGAGCCCCGCTTCAATACCCCGAGCTTTTCCCCTATTTTTGTTCGCCTGAATCAGCTTTTCTCGAATGGTTTTCAATGATTGCTGGTTGCCCTCATATTGGTTCCAATTAACCGCATTTATTACGCTGGGATTGTCTAACTCCGTACGAGTGACCTGAAAACCATCCTCGGCGTCTTTGTTTATATTGAAGTGCTGTGAATACTTTGGAGTATCGGTTATCAAATGTTTTATTGTTTTTTCTTGTTGCATAAGAGCTTCAAGGTTGATTCTCACAGTGTTTTGGATGCTCTCGAAATCAGTGTTTGCGGATATTGTTCCCTCCTGAATAATGCTGCCTTGGTATCGACGTTCATTATCAAATCGCCACCCCCACATCGCGAAAGCAATAACCATAGCGGCATAGAAAAGGTAAGGCGCCAATCCTTCCCGCACAGGAATGTTTGTTATTGGGAGTTTACCGGCGGTGTCTAATTCAACCCAACCAACTAGGTAGAGCAGATAGACAATGCTGAACGTTGTACTGATCGCTGCCGCACGCTTCGACATTGGAGTAACATACTCTTTGATTGCGAAGTCAGCCATTTAAAATGCTTTCGGATAATCTCTGCCTAAAGGCTGAGCGCTTGTTTCGCGGATTCAATCAAAACCATCTTCAGCAGTTCGAGACTTAGTCCGCTTGTTTGCTTCATGACTTCAGTTTTCGCCCGTTCCCAAAGCGTGTCGCTTCGCGCTGCTTCCAAAAATTCATGGCCGTACCAAGTCAAGCGCTGAGGTTTGCAGTCGAAGGAGGTAGATGAACTGAGGTCTATGGCTTCGATTAGACCCGCGTCCTTCAAAATCTTCACATGATAAGAGACCTCTTCATCGGAGCGGTTTGGAATCGAAAGATCGATCCAACCGCCTGGCGCTTCGTCATTGTCTTCAATGGCAAAGAGTATTTGCCGCGCAAGGTCCATGTCTCGTTTCATTTCGTCAAAGTCCTCTTGTTTGGACATCTATTTGTGCTGAGTCGTGCCCAGGCCGCGCTCCCAAATTTGGCAAACGGCGAAATGCTGTTGAGCAACTGATGGCGACCGTTGGAGCACCCCTTTACCAAGGGAGCGCCCTGCCGTTTTTTAGGCTTGTGGGAAAACTCGAAATCTTCAGCGATTTGAAGGTCTTAGAAAATGCCACGCTTGAGGCGGTCAGTATTCAATTTATCCCGGAAAACGGCGGCGGCGTTGGGGTTCGATTGAAGAAACAAACCCGCGCTGAATAAAACTCAGGCGCAACATCGCACTCTACAATTGTTCTATTTGAAATACTCGCTTTCAGACGATAGTCTGACCTGTAGAGTTGGATGGAAAAACTGCGATATGCCCATTCAGCCGCGAAGCGCATATCACTTCACTGTTGTTTCTGGAGATGAAGCATGAGCCGGGTTTCACAAACGATTGCTGTTCTGTTGTCGTATGCGTTTTTTTCTCAGGGTTGTGTTTCGAACGCTCCGACACAAGCTCAATCCAAAGTTGCGTTTGCCACTGAGGTTATGGCGACGGCATTAGCCGAGGCAGAGGCATGCTTGCAAAGTGTCACTGACAAGATCCCGACGCCGAGTCTCCAAAACGTGATGTGGAACGGTGGTTATGCCGTGATGCCAATCAGTTATCTAACGAACGAACAACAATTAGATGATACTCAGAAAGCAGAACTTGCCGCGCGCACGGATGCAACGAGCATATGTGTTGCGCGTTATGGTGAGCAGATGTCCTCGATCCAACCTCAGCAAAAATCAATCACCACTCTTTACAATGATCAAGTAAGGCTGATTGCAGTTACCTTGATAGAAGATCGCATAACGGTTGGGCAGTATCATGAAGCTATGAAATATGCCGTCACTAATGCTGAGGAAACCCAGAATACATTGCTTAGTCAGCTAAGCGAGGAACTTGAGGGACAACACAAAGTTGAGATCGCTCAGCGAGAGGCGCAACGCGAGGCGGCGTATCAAAGGTTTCAACAGGGATTATTAAATGCAGCGGCTGTTTTAAATGCCGGTCAGCCCGCGTATGGCAATTCTACCTTCAGCTCCCCTTCTATTAACTCGATTAAGCCTATCTCCCAATCTTCCAGCGGTCCGCTTGTTCGCCAGGAAGTCTCAGGATTTAACAAAATTTGCTACTACAATGTGCTTGGGAGCGTGAAAGCGAAGACGATTGGATCAACGCAACTTTGCCCTTTATGGGATTAGCGCCATGGTCACAAAACCCACGGGAAAACAGCGACCCTGGAGCCTTGTTAAAGCGGCTGGCATAGGCGTCATCATTGGGGCCGCATACATTGTTTGGGATATGTTCGCCGGCGAAGCGGCAGCTCAAAGCCTCGCTGCAACAATTGGCGGCTTTCTTGGCGTAAGTGCGGTCTGCGTGATTTTTTCGGTAGGCTTTGCCTCAATGTACAACGCCGCCAATCGAGAGCAGCAGATGCGTGACGTGGTCAATCAGAAGAAAGAGACCTGACAGCCATGAAGGAAGCGCCGCAATCAGATCCAACAGCCGAAGTCCGAATATTGATCACCGACAAAGCCGTGAGAGACTTCGAGCGCGTGCTTGAGCAACTGACCGCCAAAGCAAAGGAACCGATTCACGCAAACGACAACAACCAACCAAGGTGAGATCGAAATGAAGCCTTATATCGTCATTGCAGCAATACTATTTACAACATCCACAACCGCAGCCTTTGCGGCAAGGTGCGCAGATTATTCGAATTGTAGAGAGGCGGTTATTGCGTGGTGCGAAGGTAAGCATCCTCGCGCAGACGGCGATGGAGATGGAATCCCCTGCGAGAACGTCTGTAAGAGCCGCGCTCAGGTTGAGGCGATAAAGAAAGAAATTGGCTGCTGAACGCGCTGAAAACTGGCCTGTTGTCGGCACAATCAATAATGCTGCTGTTTATCGGTTGGTCGTCTTGGTGAGCGAGGAAGCCAGATGTTGAACATCGTTATGTTGGTCTTCGCCATCAACGCGGAATTGTTTTCCCCCGGTGTTGCATACACTCCCACGGAGTTGAGCGTAGTTGATGGCGACACGCTCAAGGTTGATGGCATCAATGTTCGCATTTCCAATCTAGACACTCCCGAACGCGGCGGGCGCGCAGATTGTGACGCTGAACGATTTTTGGCCACCGTCGCAACGCAGCGCGCCAAGGAATTGGTCAAGGCCAACGAAGTTCTTATTTGGCCCGAAGGTCGCTCAGACCGCTACAAACGGCCTTTGGTTCGTGTAACTGTAAATGGCGCGGATTGGGCGGAAATTCTGATCGAGGAATCCCTGGCGGTCAAATGGGCTGGCCGGCAGCACGATTGGTGTAAGTTGAATTAAAGGGGATTACGGGTGGGGAATACGCAAAACGAAAACCCTATAGGCCAAGCGCGGAAATCGCTTCAGTTTTATCTGCAAATTGCGCGCGGTATATCGATAATTGTAGCTGCGACTGGCGCATTTACCCTCATCAAGGGCGGTGAGCTGGTTGATTTTGTACCATGGTTTCGGACATGGGTGACCGAATTTTCTGCCGCAATGAATCTACTACTTGGTCCCTTGGAGCGTTTGACGAACATGTTGTTCGCACAAATCGGTTTTGACGTGGAAATGGGTCTGATGTTCAAGCCTGTTTTCTTGGCCCTTTCGGCGGTTTTTCTGGCGCGCTCCCGTCATACAGCTTTGGATTGGATAACCCCGGTAATGGGTATTGTCTACATGTTCTTAGTTGTAACCTCCGGATTTTTGTCCTCTGGATTAGCCCTGCACCCAGTTCAACTGTTTCTTCTAATGGTCGCATTCATTTTTATCACGGGACTCTTTGCACTAATAATTGGCCGCGACGCCGCGAGTATCCGAGGAGCTGGCATAGACCTTATTGCCATTTTCACGATCATTGCCGTGTTAATTGGGTACAACTATGTTCAAACCTCGTCGGTGGCGATCTGAGGTTAGCCATTGATGAATTGACCGAACGGGCTAAAGGTCAAAATTCCAACTTGTTACCCGATAGGCGCAAAATGGGACGCGGATTAAGCCAATTGCAGAAAGACATTCTCACTGTTGCCGAGAACAATGCGGAGTATCTTTTAGCGACTGGCGCCATCATTCAGAAACTGGGCCGTGACCTAGCGGACAATAATTATTCAGCCGTTTCCAAAGCGATCGCACGCCTAAACCACCGAAAATTATTAGACGCAATCCAGCCTGACAAACGCCGCCCAGGCGGCGGGTATTTGTACTCATTGCCGCCTTGGGAGCTGGCCAAGCTTGAAGCGAAGGCGGCGGTAACTTCTAACGGCTAAAACTGCCATTTTTGCCGGGGGTAGTTAGCTCAATAATATCTTTATTTCCCAAAGTGATAGCGAGTTTTTAAGGCGTGGTGTTTCGCGCCGAACAATGGCAGTCATTCACGCATCGGCTTGGTGATTATTATGCCCGCTTTCACAAACCCGCGCGACGCTCAGCGCTGCATTGTAAATCGACGCTACGGCGTCCAGCGGACTCATACAGCGTCGTTTTTTAAGGCGCGTGTTGGGGTGCGGATTTCTCAACCGGACTCACGGGCGCTCAAGATCGCTGCAAATTGCACGCAGGAAAGATTGATGGCAAAAAAACGTAACAAGGCAGATGGAAAACCACGAAATACTGAGGTTGCTGTCACTACGGCCCACAGTGATGAATACAGTGACGGCCCGGATAGTCGAATTGCATGCGGCTCGTATAGCGACGGATTCAATCAGCTAATAATCAAGGATCTGGCACTAGCAATGCGGCGCCCAGAAAGCGACGAAGAAGAAAATCTCGATAAGCGCTTTTTACTTGCCGTACAGGGATTGGTCGGCATCAAACCCAAAAACGAGCTTGAAGCTATGATTGGGGCACAGATGATAGCCTCGCATGCCGCTGCAATGATCTGTCATAATCAGGCGTCATCAGCGGCGGGTTTTGAATCCCAGGAAAAGAGCATGGCCCTTGCCGCGAAGGCGTCGAACACGTTTTCGCAGTTGACGAATACGCTTTTGAAACTTCGCGGAAAAAGCGGGAAACAAACAATTCACGTTCACCATCACCACACGGATGCGCGCACGCAGGTTGCGGCTGATAGCGCGACCATCAACATAGGAAGGGATGGGGAGCCCAGGTCGGGTCAGGTCGAAAAAGGAACTCAACCCCATGAACAGAATGCAATCGAGCACAACTCAGGCGAAACTATTGACTTCGGCGCCGCTGTGCGGAGCAAAGACAAGAAGCGGGACGCCCTGCCGGTGTCCGGCGATAAGAGGCAAAAAGCGGTGTAAGCTGCATGGCGGAATGAGCCCGGGCGCCCCCCATGGGGAGAAGAACGGCAATTATCGAAACGGCCTGCACACGAAAGAAGCAATTGCAATGCGCCGGCGCGTGAATGCTTTAGGCCGATGGGCGCGGCAAATTCAGGCTGATTTGAATTAGGGAAATCCCACAAAGTAGTGGGAAATGACCGGATACAAGAGCCCTCCAAAAGAACACCAGCTTAAACCGGGAAAGCCCGGTAAGGGCCGGTGCCCGAAAGGCGGCCGCAATAAGCTGAGCGAGGCGTTTTTTGATGCACTTCTTGAGGATTGGCTGGTTCACGGCAAGGACGTTATCGAAAAGGTCCGGGTGCAAGATCCTCTGGCTTTCGTGAAGATCATTGCATCGCTTATCCCGCGCAATTTCGAAGTCAGCACCAGTCCCTTTGATGGAATGAGCGATGAAGAGCTTGAGGTCCGGATTCGTGAGATCAACGAAGAGCTGGGCGACTATTTCGCCAACATGGATGATAAGGGAAGAGCCTAACAAATCCGAACTTTGCCGAAACCTCTCAGGCGACAATTCACGCGGCGTATTGTGAGAAAAACGATCTTGGGCCCGCGCCGCAGCGCCGCGCTAGGGAAGTGCGCTATGGGCGCGGTTTGAGTTCCACCTGTTTTTCAAGATGTCCTTGCGCACCTCGCTCGCGCCGCTCAACCAAGTCGGCAGCGAGCCCCTCTCGAACACGCTTTTCGACTTCGGCCGGATCGCTCTGGATAAGCGTAGCAATGACCTCGGCCTTGATCTTGATTTCTTGTTGAGTCGTTAAGTTTTGCCGAGGCGGCAGAAGCGGTGCCGCTTTCTTAAGTTCCGAGCCTTGTACCGGCATTTTAAGGTCATCAGGAACAAGTTTGATATCTATAAAATCGCGGCCTGTATTCCTGCGAAGAATGTAGGACATACGCTCGTTAACTTCGCGGTCCTCGTTATAGATGTCGTTCTCGGCGGTCGTGCTCGGTATGAGCGCTATTTTCGCGGCAACTACGTACGGGTTAAAGTCGGCCGGGTCTTTAGCGTAGTCGGGAGTGTCATGATTTTTGTGTAAATGGTGAACGCCGGCATGCTAAGCTTAAAGGAGAAACGCATGCCCGATATGACAAAGACGCCCGAAATATCCGACGCCGTACTTGATGAGCTGTTGAAGGATTACGAAAATCCTGA
>JAJFGF010000002.1 GCA_021776245.1 Hyphococcus sp.
TTGGTCAATTGATGAAACACGCTATTTTGATGCCGCATGACATTGATCTCCTTTTGTGTCCAAACCGTCGTCAAACGCTTGGAAACAAATAGAATCAATGTCGTGCAACCAGTCCACTAGTTTAAACCGGACAGCAGTGAATCGAGTTCAGGATGACGGGGGGAAAGAAAGGACGCCGCTCACACCGACGGAAACAAAAACTCTTCTTTCGTTTCTTTCCATGCCGGATATTTCCGCATGACCGACGAAAACAGATCAGAACTCATCAGCGTCTCAAGCCAGGCTCGCACTTTGGGAATGGGCGCGGCGTCAAACCAGTCTTTATCCGCGATGCGGAACTGGCGGATAAACGGAAAAATCGCGATATCGGCAAAGCCGCGTTCATCGTCAGACAAAAAGGCCTGTTGGCTTAGCCGCTCTTCGAGTTTTTCAATAAACTTCATGCCCGCCTGGCGGTGTTCCATCGGATCCGCGCCTTCATAGCGCGCAGCATATTTATAGCGGTCGAGATGGTGCTTGAACGGTCCGTCATTTTCGTCGATCAGCGGCGCCCCGAGCGTTTCGCCCTCAAGCCAGGTTTCGGGATCGTTTTTTAAAAGCGCCCAGCGCATGACGGCAAGGCTTTCATCAATCACGGCGCCATTTTCGATCAGCACCGGCACCGTTCCCTTTTGCGAGGCGGCGATCATCTCGCTGGGTTTGTCTTTTAACAACACTTCGCGCAGGCGAACCTGGCATTTGCTGATCGCGATCGCCATGCGCGCGCGCATCGCATAAGGACAGCGGCGGAAGGAATAAAGAACCGGCAGATCACTTGCCGCGTTCATTTTTCCCATTTCCCAAACCCCGCCTCAAAGCCGTCCCCAAAATCATCTTCAAAGCCGTCTTTTTGCGGATTGCTGCTATTTTCCTGGCGTGCGCCGATATGCGCCTCGCCGCGGGTCTTTGCCAGTTCCACCTGTTTTTGCCGCTCGGCGAAATTGCGTTTTTGGTCGTCGCTTAAACTACCATGACAGGAAGGGCAGGAAACACCCTTGATATAAAGTGGCGAGGCCATGTCGTCATCGGTAATCGGCTGGCGGCAGGCATAGCACATGGCGTATGTGCCGGGCGCGAGATCATGGGCGACGGATACGCGCTGATCGAAGACAAAACATTCGCCGCGCCACAGGCTTTTTTCTTCCGGCACGGTCTCGAGGTATTTTAAAATCCCGCCTTTCAAATGCACCACATCGTCAATGCCTTCACTGCGCAGGAACGCGGTGGACTTTTCGCAGCGAATGCCGCCGGTGCAATACATCGCGACTTTTTTGACATTATGCGTTTCGCGATATTGCCGAAACCATTCCGGAAAATCGCGGAAGCTCTTTGTTTTCGGATCGACAGCGCCGTCAAACCTGCCGATACTCACTTCGTAATCATTGCGCGTATCGATCACCAGCGTCTCGGGGTCCGATATTACGTCGTTCCATTCACCGGGTTCCACATAACGCTCAAAACTTTTTTGCGGATCGATCCCGCCAACCCCCATCGTCACGATCTCTTTTTTGAGACGCACTTTCATGCGGTGAAACGGATTGTCGCCGGTAAGAGATTCTTTCCAGTCAAGACCGGCGCATCCCGGCAGGGTTATTAAATGCGCCAGCATCGCATTGATCCCGGCGCGCGGGCCGGCAATCGTGCCATTCACGCCTTCCGGGGCAAGCAATATCGTACCGTATATGCCGGCCTTTTCCGCCGCCGCGCGCAATGGCGCCTGATGCCGTTCAAAGTCGGGCAGGGCGGCGAATTTATAAAAGGCGGCGACAACAAGGGACATGGCCGGGGGTATTAAGACAGGAAGCGCCCGGGCTCAAGGTGCGTGCGGAGGGATCCATGATCGTCATCCCGGGCCCCGACCCGGGATCCACCGGCAGGCGCAGCGTTTGTTGGTGGATCCTGACTTTCGTCAGGATGACGGAGGAGAGGTGGCGTGCGCCAAAATCGTCATCCCGTGCGCGGTGCAATATGCAATATTGCGCCGCACTGCACACGGGATGACGTCAAAAATCGAACGCGCCGGTCATATTGAGAATTGTTAAAACCCGTATGTCAGCGACGCGCGCGCGGTGGTGTCGGTATTTTCCCGGCCAAGCGGCGGCGCGGTTTCATAACGATATTCAAAGGAGATCGCCGTCGAAAGACTGTCGGTCAGCGCCGTCGTCAGCGCCGTTACCGATTGAAAGGTCGTTGTTGGCGAGGTCCATGTGGAATTAAAGTCCTGCTCGAAGACGAGGCCGTCGCGAATCACCCAGTCGAGTTCGCTCGATCCATAGACTGCAAATTCCTGCTCCACGGCGCGCGTGTCGTCGATCGGCGAATAGCGAAAACCCGGTCCGCCTTCGACCTTCCATTTGAATGGATCGGATTTCGCAAAAAAATGGCCAAGGCCAACGCCGGTAAACAGGCGATAATCAAAACCGGAAAATTCGTCTTCTTCATAGGAAAACCGGCCATAGCTGTAAGTGTGCGGACTAAAATTATAGTCAAGCTGGTAGGCCGCGCCCCAGCGCTTTTTGTTGGTGACCTGATTTGAACTGCCGAGATCATAAAACGCCTTGAACTTGTGCACGAAATCGCCCGCCGTCCGCGCTGCATTAATCGCAACGCCGACCGCCGCATTGTCGGAATTGCCCGAGGAAAAAAGGCCCGACGCCTGAATTTTGCCGTCCCATGGCGATACCGCAAACGGGCTTTTGGTCACGGTCACGTCTTTTGCGCCGGCTGTACTTTCACTGGCGGGTTCCGCCCCGGTCTCAAATTCTGCAATCTTCGACGCCGCCTGATGGCCGATCGCCGCCTCATGATCGGCAAAGACGGCTTTAACCGCGCGCGCGACCGCCGCGATTTCATCGACGTCGCCGGTCTCATAGGCGGCGTTGAGCAGCGCCTGGGCGATGCCGGGGATGTCGGTTTCTGTTTGCGCAGCATTGGATTGCGCAGCGGCCGGACTTGCCGGTGAAAGGGCGACGGCGGCGGCAAAGCAAGTCAAAAATACAAAAGCGGTCTTCATCAAAACTCTCGTTAATATTTTGAGGGGCGGCGAATATTCCGCCGATTCGAACTTTCGGCGGAACATGCGCGGCGGGCAGGAGCGCAGGCGGCGCAGCTAAATTGGAATTGCGGCGAATTTGTGAATCATCGCGGACACTATCCGCGCCACGCTGGCGGCGCTTACGCCGCAATTATTAATTTAGTTTTAAAAGGTTTTGGCGGTTGTGTCTGTGGCGATTTGACGATGGCGGTCCGATGTCTGCGCAGCAGCAGGGCATGCTGCAACGCGCACGCGATGACGCCGGTGAGGATAAAGGAATTTAGAGCCTCAACTCATTCTGCTTGCAGCGTTAACGCCCGGTCGGTCAAAAACGCGTGTAGCGCGTCAATTTCCCGGTCGGTGAATATGCCGAACCGGCTGCGCGCAACAGCGCCCATCAATCCAAGATCGCGGCCGTTGAAGGATGCGCCTTCGCGCATCAATTTGGCGAATTCATCACGGCTATAGGCCGAGGCGACAATGAGATCAGGCGGCGGCGTCTCGGGGCCAAAGGCGCGCCCGCCGTCAAACGCAACCCCGTGACATTCCGCGCATGCAAGACGCGCCAGATATTCGCCTTGTTGCAGGGGCGCCGAAAAATCAAAAGTCCTGCGCTGGGCGAAATGATCAATCGCCGCCGCTTCCATCGGATTTTCATTCTGCAACAGATAAAGCCGGTCGAGGATCCAATGGCGGTCTTTGGGAAGTTTCTCTCTCTTGTCGGTCTGCGCGCGGATGAATGAAAGGATGGCTTCAAGGTCCTCGTCGCGGAGCTCAAAAAAAGCCGGCGACGGCATGCCCCAGACGCCGGTTCCATCGGCGCGCACGCCGTGCCGGATCGACCGCGCGAAATCCGCATCGGAATAGGTTTTCGAAAGCCGCGCAAGATTGGGCGCCACCGAGCGAAAGACAAACTTCTCCTCGCCCATGATTTTGCCATTCAATTCGGCGCCATGACAGCCGGTGCAGCCGGCAATATCGGCAAGGCGGCTTCCCACCGCGATCACATCCGCGTCCGTCGAATGGGTGACTGAATAAACAGGCGTTTCATATTGACGGCGCAGGATGCGTTCGCCGCCTGTCCAGACCGCGCTATAAACGCCTGTCACGGCGATCGCGATCACCGCAGCGATCATTCCGAGAATTCTGGCAGCCCGCATAAAATGCCCCCCGAATATGTCGATCACGGCAGTATAGCAGCGCATGCGGGCCAAATCCAATGGAGGTCAGATCCCGCCGAAAGGGGGCACAGGGGGCGGGATCCGCGACTGCCCAGTGACGCGACTCCGGGGCGTGACCTTGAGGGTAGGCTGGCAGAGCGTGACCCGGCCGGGCAACGTGGCTAAAAGAACAATGGTGATTCGGAGAAGAAATGTCCGGCGAGGGAGACGACGCAAGGCTTTATAAAATCGTCAAGATCGATCTTGACGAGCGCTCGCTGGCGCCGGCGACTGCCGACATTGAGCATGAGCGAAAAGTCGCGATCTATGATCTTCTCGAAGATAATTTTTTCAAACCCAATGGCGCGGGCGCGGGGCCGTTCGAGCTTTATCTCTCCAATGTGGAACGCCGCCTCGTGTTTGACGTGCGCCGCCGGGGCGGCGACGCGCTGGGTCAGGTGCATTTGTCGATGACGCCGTTCCGCGGGATCATCAAAGACTATTTTATGCTGTGCGAAAGTTATTACGACGCGATCCGCAACGCCGCGCCGTCGCAAATCGAGACCATCGATATGGCGCGGCGGGGGATGCATAATGAAGGCTCTGACATTTTGCGCGAGCGCCTCGAAGAAAAAATCGAACTCGATGAAAATACCGCGCGGCGGCTGTTCACGCTGATCTGCAGCTTTCACATGCGATGAGGAACCCTTCATGACGCAATCGATCCTCTTTGCCTGTAATATGAATTCGGTGCGCTCGCCGATGGCGGCGGCGCTGTTGCGGCGTGACGGGACCGGCGATTTCCGGGTCGATTCCGCCGGCGTTTATGAGGGCGGGCTCGACCCGTTTGTGGAAATCGTTATGAAAGAGCTTGACGTTTCCATGGCGGACCATGAGCCGAAATCTCTGGAAGGCGTGACGTTCAAGGATTTTGACACGGTGATTGCGCTGACGCCCGAGGCTGCGGTCGAGGCGCGGCGTTATCTCCCCCATGAGAGCATCGAGTTCTGGGATATTGAAAATCCGTCAGATGAGCGCGGCGGCCGCGAGGCCATATTGGACGCCTATCGCCGGGTGCGTGATGCGCTGTCGGTGCGGCTGAAAAGCCGCTTTCCCGATCTCTACAAAAAGCCTTGATTTTACGGGCATACGCGATCATGGTCCCGCCGCGGCGGCCCACGAGAGAATCGGGGCCGTTTTGACCTGTACATGATGTGAGCTGAGGACGAATGGCGAAGGAAGAACTTCTTGAATTTGAAGGCACCGTTGAGGAGTTGCTCCCCAATGCGACATTTCGCGTGAAGCTCGAAAATGAACATGAAATCATTGCCCATACAGCGGGCAAAATGCGTAAAAATCGCATTCGCGTGCTGGCGGGCGACAAGGTGCTCGTCGAAATGACGCCATATGATCTGACCAAGGGCCGCATCACCTATCGGTTCAAATAGCCGGCCGCTGGTGACGGGCGCCTCCCTCATCCTCGCCAGCGCCAGCCCGCGCCGCAAAGAGCTTTTAAAGCTGATTGCGGTCATTCCTGACAAAACCCTTGCCGCCGATATCGACGAAACGCCCCACAAAGGCGAATTGCCGGCAGCGTTGGTGACCCGCCTCGCCAAAGGCAAAGCCGCGGCGATCGCCGCCGATCATCCGAAAAGTTTTGTCCTTGGTTCCGATACGGTGGTCGCTGTTGGCCGCCGTATTTTGCCAAAGCCCGAAAATGCGGCTGAGGCGAGGGGTTTCCTCAAACTGCTTTCCGGCCGTTCCCACCGGGTCTGGTCAGGCGTCGCCCTGGCGACGCCTGACGGTAATATCCTTACACGGAGTGTCGAAACCCGTGTCAAAGTCCGCCGCCTCGATGAAGCGGCGATGGATGAATACATCGCCAGTAACGAATGGGCGGGAAAAGCCGGCGCTTACGCGATCCAGGGGCTGTTCGCCAAACACATTGTGGGCGTCATCGGTTCATACACTAATATTGTCGGCCTGCCGCTTTACGAGACCGCCAATCTTCTCGACGGCGCCGGGTGGCGCCCAAAAAATCGCAGCGCCAAGTGACCGCAATGCTGATCATTGAATGCGGCGTGGCGCAGACCCGCGCCGCGCTGATCGACGGCGATATCGTCACGCGTTTCTGGTTTGGTCCGGCGCGCGGCGATGAAGCAACCGACCAGGCGCCGCGCGCCGGCCGAAAATTTACCGGCCGCGTCAAATCGATCAACAGGTCGCTCAATGCGGCGTTCATTGATATTGGCGACGCGCTTGATGCATATCTTCCATTGAAGAAAAACAACGAAGCGCTTGCGGCCGAGGGCGCGCTTGTGGGCGTCACGGTGAAATCCCCGCCGCGCCAGGGCAAGGGCGCCGTGTTGAAATTCAATCCTGATCTTGAGATTCAAGACGACGCGCCGCGCCGTGCGCCGCCAATTGACGATCCGGTGATTGACGCAGTGAAGGCGATTGGCGCGTGCGCCAAAAAAATCCTTATCGATGACGGACCCGCGCGAGCTGTGCTGGCGGCGGCGGGGCTCAAAGCTGAGATAGAATATGAAGAACACGCGGTTGCGCTTTTTGACCTGCATGGCGCCAGCGATGCGCTTGGCGCTGCGTTTGAAAGAACCGTGGCCCTTAAAGGCGGCGGCAGGCTGATCATTGACGAGACGCAAGCCTTGACCGCCATTGATGTGGACAGCGCCGGGCTCGGCGCGTCATCGCCTGCGCGCCTTCGCGAAAAAATGGCGATCGCCGCAGCAAGCGAAGCCGTCAGGCAAATCGCGCTGCGCAATATTGGCGGCCATGTTGTCATCGACTTTCCGGCGATTGGCGCCAAATCCGCACGCACAAGATTTCGCGCGCATTTGGAAAAAGCGCTCTTGCGCATTGACGGCGCCGGCGGCGGCAGTTTTTCAAAATCCGGGCTGTTTTCATTTACGGCGCCGCATATTGCGCAGAGCCTCGTGGAGCGGTTTACGGAATGCTCGCCAGGCGATCCGGTTGCCGGACGGCATTTTACCCTCGACTGGCAGGCAAAGTCGGCCTTGAGGGCTTGCGAACATCGCCTGCGCGCATCGCCGCGCGTAAAACTGCGCCTCGCTGCCGGCAAAGATCTCTATGGCTATTTGAATGACAGGAAAACATGGATCGATCGGTTGAATGACCGCTATGGTCCGCGCGTTGAAATGACTGTGGACGAAAAACTGGAGGAGCGCGGCTTTGACCTCTCGGAATAATGACAAGGATCGTGGAGAAGGCGAGGGTGCAGACGCCCAAAAAACCGATTCATGCCCGATCTGCAAAAAACCATCGCTCGCGGCTTACGAACCGTTTTGCTCAAAGCGCTGCGCCGATGTTGATCTCCATCGCTGGTTCTCCGGCGGCTATGGAATTCCGGCGACGGAAGAGGACGATAGCGCAGGAGAAGAGGGGTAGGGAGGCTAGCAACGCGTGCTGCGGTCATAACTAACCCTTGCTGCGGAAAATTACTCAAAGCGCGAAAATGGCTTAGGCTCTTCGATGTTCAACAGCGTCAACAACTCACCGCGTTGCTCCTTAGAAAGGCTTTGCCCCAATAAAATGATGTCGGTGAAATCGCCTCCTTCAACGTGACGCGCCATTACTAACACTGTCTCACTTGGTGCAAAAGCGACACCGCAATTTCCGTAGATAGGAAATAAATGCTCTATCTTGATCGTTTCAGTTTTTGGCCCTTTTAGTATTTTGCGCACCTTGAAATGGGTAGTGACAATTTCGATTGGCTCATCGTCAGGATCTTGCGAATAGTTATCGACCTCCCAATAAGATCGAACGGCAGTTCCGACAAATATCCGATCCGCCTCTTCAATTAGTGATTGCGGGGTCAGCTCGCCTATAGGAGAGCAAGCGAACGCCGATGACGACAATGAAATGAACGCCGCAATCACCATTGACGCAAAACAAGATGCATTCATGAAATTCTCAATTCAATTAGCTAGTTTTATCCTAAATCAGAAAATATAGAGAGGCAAAATCGGCATTATGCGTATCGGAGCACAGGCTCCGCGCGTCGCCGCTCGCGGCTTACGAACCGTCCGCCGCTTGCTAACGCGGCGGACTGCTCAAAGCGCTGCGCCGATGTTGATCTCCATCGCTGGTTCTCCGGCGGCTATGGAATTCCGGCGACGGAAGAGGACGATAGCGCGGGGGAAGACGGGTAGAGGGTAAGGATCATTAAGCGCAGCCCGATGCACCGTTTCAGCCGCTGGATGTGCATTGCGCTGCGCTTAATACGCGCTGCGCAAACCGCTTACCATGTCCGGTTGATCTGCGGGCTGCCATAGAGACAGTAAAACAGCCACACCGGCCGCTTGAATTTTGTCGCCGCTTCTTCCCGCGCCATTCGCATCGCCTGACCCGCAGGAAAACCTTCGGTTGCGAAAAACTTGTAAAAGATGCGGGAGAAATCTACCGCCTGCTCTTCGGGCACAGGGCCAAGCGTGCCGATAAAGGGGCGGGCGCCCGCATAATAAAATTCGCGGCCAAAGCTTTGAAACTCCGCCAGCAGCATGTCGGTAGCGCCCGAGGAACAGGCATTGGCAAAAACCACGGCGCCCCATTTCAAATTCAAATTGTGCGCCATTGCCGGAATCAATTGACCTAACGGTCCTTCTTTATAGCTCAAATGATAGGAAGGGATTGACCGTCCATGACAGTTGAAATGAACGACGTCGCGGCCCTTCACATAGTTCTTAATGTCGCCGAGATCTTTTTTGATCATTTCCGGGCGCACGACGAGTTTTGATTTTCTGTCAAATATTCGCGACGCGAGCCGCTTCGGATACTGAATTCCGTCGCCGATAATCAGCGCGATATCTTTTAGACCTTCAGACAGCGTTCCGGGTTTGGCCACATACGCATTGGAGACCTTTGTCAGCACCGGCGCGCGAACCAGCACAAACCGCTCCCCCCACAGATCGGCTTTCGGCGTTTCCGCGAGTAACTCCCAGGCGACCCAGTCTGCATCGCTGTCAATGATCAGAAAATCCCCGTCATGGAGCTCCGCCAGATGCGGCTTCAGGCTTGCCGGCGCGATCTGCTTGTAAAGGCTGTAGCCCTCGGCGCTGAGCCGGTTGAGCACAGTTTCAATCTCACCGTCTTTCATGTCGTTTTTCAGGAGATCTTTTATGATGGCCGACTGGGTTGCGGAATGCTGGTCAATGAGCGCCTGGGGAATCTTTTGCGGAGAGACGCCCAAGTCGATAATGGCGCCATCCGGCTTAAACAGGCGCCAGTTCAAATGACCGTCATCGAGCGTTTTCACATAAAGAACCGTCGCCGCAGCTTGCTCAACCGCAAGCGCGTCGCCCTCCAGATGATCAATCAACTGTCTTTCCGCTTTGCCGCGGCGCTCGGTCCTCGAGATTGTCGTGATCACGCGGCTTTGCCCAAGCAGCGCCGCGCCATGATAGAATTTCACGTCAATGGCCTGCGCGCCAGGATCGCGCGGCGTTAGCGGAAATTCCGCGACGCTCGATGGTCCCTGCCGGGCGATGCGGATGGTCTGATGATCGGAGTCTGCGTCAAAACCGGGCGCGCGGATAAACACCTGGATTTGCGTTTCCGTCACGCCTTTCTCGAACGGAATATCAAGCGCCGGGTCCTGTCGTTGCTGTTGTTCGGCGACGATCCACACTTTCAGGGTTTCTGTCTTGCCCTGACGGCAGACAGCCGGAAACTCCGTATCGGGATAGCGCCTGACGATTGCCGCTGGCGCCGCTTCTGTTTCAGGATCATCCCCGGCTTCAGGTTCCGGTGCGCCGGCGGTTGGCGACTTTCCCTTCAGACTCTTCACGCGCTTTACAAAACCCTCATAGGCGATGGCGCCGAGCCCCGCGGGCGGCGTCGCATAGGAAAGGTTCAGGGAACCGGCAATATCCTTTGTCGCCTCAATCGAGGCGCCGATGATTGAAATCGATGCCAGGGGATCGGCCATCCACGGGCGCTGTTTTTGCGCCGGGACTTGCAGGGATTTGAGCCACTGAAAATGCGACGCATCATATTCCCGCAAATCGATATGATGGTGACGAATGCCGAGGTCGTCGCGTTTCGCCAAAATACCGGAGAGTAAACCAGTCGCCGCCGCCCGGCGCGCCGCCGACGGATGGTTGGCTGCGCGCCAGACCAGCGGCGGCAGCGCGATATCCGCCGACATGCGCGCGGCTATTCTTTCTGCGCGCAGCCGGATGTCGCCGGGCCAGGTGATGGCCGCCGCCGCAACCGCCGCCGCGGTTTCCCGATCGTTGAATAATTCCAGCGCTTCGCTGGCAAAATAGGCGGCGAGTATTGGGCGCGAGACCTTTATGCGTTCGCCGCTCCTCATCTCCTTTTCCAGAGAGTCATAAACGTCGTTGTCAGGCTCCAGTCCGCTGTCGCCGGAAACAACTTCCAGCAATTGCCCGGCGGCCCCAATGCCGAATGCCGGCAACGTATTGCGCGCCACGAAACGAAAGACCGGGTCAGGCGACATCACCAGGATTTGGATAAGCTCGTTTATCGCCGCGTTGGTCTTGCCGCCGCGAAGTTGGGTCTCGATATTCTCAAAGGCGCCGTCAAGAATGGCGGCGTAATCTTTCGCCGGCTTAAAACCAGCCGCGGCGTGTTTCCATAAATCGAGTTTGCTGAGGCCGATGGCGGCGAGGTCGGCGGCGGGCTGGTTCCCGGCGTCAATGATCTTTCGCGCTTTCCATGCCGCCATCGGCCCGAGCAATCCGTAAGGTCCCTTGAGGCCGGCTTCTTTTGTCTGCTTACGGACGAATGCTAGCCATTCATCCGCGCCGCCTTCCAGGGCTTTGCCAACAGCATCGGGTTTCGCGCCCAGCAGGCGGGCGGTAATCCCGGAAGCATCGGCCCCTGCATAGGCCAGCGCCCGGGCGATCGACAGCGCTTCTTCCGTCGGCAGCGATTCCTTCAGCTTTTCGTAGCGCTCGGTCAGCAGCGCCTTGACGTAGTCAGGCGGCATCGTGGATGCAGCACGAATAGCGCCGATACGCACCCGTGTTTCGACATCGGCTAAAGCGGCCTCGATGCTTTGAGAAAGATCGAGCTTCATGTTGTTTTATCTAGTCGCCCAAAAACTCATTGGTTGAATTGTTAGGAAAAAACGACAACACCATCGCGATCACAAGATAGGTGAAAAAGCCGAAGGCAAGACCCTTGGCGTAAAGGTCAAAGCTGATTGTATCCGATGGAAACAGGGAAACGATGGCGCCGCCGCCAACTGCGCCGATCACCGTCGCGATATCGGAAATCGCGGCGCTGTCCTTACGTCGAAGGGTTCGGTAGGTGATGTATCCGATCACCAGGCCAAAATAGAATTCACCGGCTGAAAACATTGTCATTCTCCCCGTTGTTCGAAGGTTAAAAGCAACTGACGGATAAACTAAGTCGGCAATAAAGATCAAAGAATTATTGCCGATTGATGCGTATTAAGTCAAAGCTTGATTGCGCATTGATCCGGCGGCGCGTGGGCGGCGGCGCGGTCCGGCGGCCGGTAGCGGCCTGGTCGATCTGTTGCATCGCCGGTTTTCCGGCGGTTACGGCGTTCCCGCAACGGAAGATGACGATAGCGATTGGCGCCGCGTTTACGCCGGGGCTGAATAGATATCCAACCGCACACGGAACTGGCGGGCGAATGCACGCCCTTCAATTGCCAGCCTCCAGCGCCACAGGCGTTTTGATCAGACTGCGCCGCAACTTCTTCCTGAATTAACAAACACTTAGATTTTGCTTGCTTGGCCCTTCTCTATTTGCATAGGATGCCTGCACTAAAAATTTTTGGGAGGGCGAGTGATGTTGAGAACTATATTGATGGTGAGCGCTGCAGTTACAGTGGCGGGGTGCGGCACCGTTGTTCGTGGTACAAAACAGGGCGTAAAGTTTATTAGCGAGCCGCCGGGCGCCTCGGTCATGGTTGTCCGCGCGAAAAAAGTAGACACGAGAGATGACTGTATCGCCCCTTGCGAACTTCAACTCAGCAGGAAACGCGATTTTGATGTTACCTTCGAACTGGACGGCTACAAGCCTGCACATGGCCGGTTAGCGTCGCGCCTCGGCGCAAAAGGCGGCGCTACTGCGGTTCCGGGAAACTTTGTGCTTGGCGGGGGGATCGGCTTTATCGTTGACGCCGGCACCGGCGCTAACATGCAGCTGAAGCCGGATCCGATGCGGGCCCGACTGGCGCCGATCGACAGCGCCGAATCCTCGATCATTTACGATCTGCGTGTCGAAGGCGGCGGGCGGGAAAATACGCTCTCGGATTCCGATCAAGCAGAATTTGATCAGGGAGATACAGCCCAGGCGGAATCTGATCAAGAAGAGCTTGTCGAAGACGCGCCAATTGACGAAACGGTTGGCGAAGAAGAATTAAGCGAATAATCAGCGTCGATTATTGCATTTGATATTGGGCCGGACCGCCGCATCATTTCCACAGTGACGGCCATCCGGCCCACAGTTTTGGCGTCCGTTCTATCCCGCCTTTTCCGCAGCGATATAATCATCAATCACGCGGGTCAGCACGGTCATGGGAACGCTGCCGCCCAGCACCAGCGCATCATTAAAGCGGCGGAAATCGAAACGCTCGCCCAGCGCCAATTCTGCTTTTTGCCGTAAGCGATTAATCGCCGAATGGCCGACCTTGTAGCCGCAGGCCTGTCCCGGCCAGGCGCAATAGCGATCGACTTCGCCTTGCACTTCGTCGAAGCTCGACCCGTTATTGGTTACAAACCAGTCGATCGCCTGTTCCCGCGTCCATTGCTTGGCGTGAAGCCCGGTATCGACCACCAGACGGCAGGCCCGGAAGGCGAGGGACTGCAAATAACCAAGGCGTCCCACGGGAAAATCATCATAGACGCCAAGCTCGTCCGCGAGTTGTTCCGCATAAAGCGCCCAACCTTCCGAATACGCATTAAAAGCCAGCAGCGACCGGACCAGCGGCTGCTTGAATGTATATTCGCCCTGCCAGACATGTCCGGGGATCGCTTCGTGATAGGTAAGGTCCGCCAGATTGTAACGATTGTGCAGGCTGGTTGTCCGCAGGTTTATCCAGAAATGGCCGGGCTGTTTGCCGTCGATTGAGCCCGGACCGCCATAGGCGCCGGGGGCGCCCGCCTCAACATCCGGCGGGATGCGCGTCACTTCCAGAAAACCCGGCACGAGCGTTTCGAAGGCTTGCGGCATCAGCGCGCGGATCTCTGCGAGCTTTTCTTCGATGAACGCCATGATCTCCGCACGGCCCGCAGCGCCTTCAGCGAAAAGATAGCGCGGATCTTTCCCGAGCGCCGTCATGCGCGCACCGACCGATCCTTCGCTGTAGCCAATGGACCGCAAAATCGGATCCATGCGCGCTTGAATAGTCGCCAGTTCGTCAAGACCCATCTCATGCACTTCGTCCGGCGACAGGGTGGTCGTCGTTCCGGCCTTGAGGCTCCAGGCGTAATAAGCCTCGCCGTCTGGCAACGCCCAAACGCCCGCTTCATCGGTCGCCTGCGGCGCCAATGCGTCGAGCGCTGCAATCTGCCGGTCCAGCGCCGGGCGAATTTTCGTTTCCGCAACGGCTTTCGCATGTTCGCCGTAAGCGCTATCGATCTTGCCGCCGCGCGTTGCAAGCGATGCAACGACCCCCCATTGTTCGACTGGCGTCGCCTGCGCGCCGCGCAAGGCGCCAAGGGTTTTGGCCATGAGGAAATTTGGCAGGATGACGCCCTTGTCGCCGTCAATGGTGACCCGTTGCGTTTCGCCATCCAGCTGACCTGCATAAGCTTCCATCCGCGCGAGGTAAGCGTCGGCGTCTTCAGCGTTTTCTATTTGATGCGCGCTGTCGAGAAATGACGGGATCTCAACAAAGGCGCCGGTGTTTTGCGCCACCGCATAAGGACTGTTGCGATAAGACCAGTTGTAATTGAGGAGCGCCATGTCGCCATAGGAGAACGCAAATCCCTCCGCCGCCGTCTCATAGACCGTGCGCACCACATCCACATTGAGCGCTTCGCCGGGCGCGAGCGCCGAACCGTCAACGCCGCGCAATTTCGCCAGCGTTTCTTGAACGCCGCTTTTGATATTCGCCACGCCTGCGGGTGAGCGGTCGGAAAGCTTTGCCTTGAGGGATTGATATTTGCCGTGGTCGATGCCGGCGCTGGACGCGCTTTCAGGATAAAGCGTCAGAATTTGATCGGTGGTTTTTGAAAGCAGATCGCTCGCCGCATCCGCTGGTGCGTCGCGGCCGGCGCATGACGGCAAGGCGGAAACAGCGGCTGCTGCGGCCGTTGTCTGAAAAAGCGTGCGGCGCGATAGTTTCATGGAACAGTTCCCTCGAATTGGCGGCCGGTTTTAAGGTCTCCCGCCATGGGGTTTGTGGTTACGCGATTTTGCTGCATTTGGCGAACCAATTGTTGCGGGGCGCGGGCGCGCTTTCCTTTCGCCGTCACTGCGGGTTCTCTCCCATGCGGCCCATGGATAAAATGGCAGCGGCGGTGCGCGCATGTGCGGCGCAGCGAAATGAGTTGGGCCATTACTCCCGCTCATTCCGGCGAAAGCAGGAAGCCAGGCTGCAGTTCCATATCCGCGATTGCTGATTTCAAATGAGCGTGGTGGCGTTCGCGCCCATGGTTCGTTGACGCCCCCTATGTGCAGCGCATCATAAGAAACAGCGCATTTTCTGACCGACAAATTGAATATTGAGCATGCCTATGTCATGATCACCCATGTCGCGGGGAAATATAGGGTGTGCTATGCGCAATAAATTCTTTTCCGCATTTTTCGCAGCGTTTTTTGTATCGATGGGATTGATGGTGAGCAGCGCTTCCGCGCGCGTTGTCGTTGACGGATTTGCTGACCTCGCTGAAACGGTCAGTCCTGCGGTCGTCAGCATATATTCAACGCCGCGCGTTAGCGGCGAGCTGGAAATATTGCAACAAAGATATAGCGGCCGGCGAAAATCTCTCGGCGCCGGCTTTTTCATCGATGCCGCCGGAACAATGGTTACGACTGATCATATTATCGGCGACAATGACGATTTGATCATAAAGCTGTCTGACGGCCGTGAATTCAGCGCTGCAATTCGCGGCCGCGATCGTGAAACGGATCTTGCGGTGCTCGAAATTACTGATGCGGAAACTGCCAGATTTCCCTTTTTGAAATTCGGCGACTCGGAAAAAGCACGCCCGGGCGATTGGGTCATGGCGATTGGCAATCCGTTCGGCCTCGGACGGTCTATCTCAATCGGCATAATTTCTGCTGTCCATCGTGATCTGCAAGCCGGTCAATATGACGATTTCATACAGACTGATGCAGCGGTCAATCGCGGCAGCTCCGGCGGCCCGCTTTTTAACGTCAAAGGCGATGTTATTGGCGTACTGACAGCCATCTATTCACAGACCGGCGGCTCTGTCGGCGTTGGTTTTGCTGTGCCGTCGGACCTTGCCGGCACCATCGTTAGCCAGATTTTAGAATTTGGCGCTGCGCAGCGCGGTTGGCTTGGCGTATCGATTGATGATGTTACGCCGGCGCAAGCAAAGGAGATTGGTTTGCGCACGCCGCGTGGCGCGAGCGTCTCTGCTGTGCGGCCCGAAAGTCCCGCCAGCGAGGCGGGCATCCGGGCGGGCGATGTCATCTTGTCCTATAACCGGCAGAGGATATTAAATACCCGCCATTTGTCCCGCGAAGTTGCTGAAACTACGGTCGGCGAAGCGGTTCACGTCGTCGTTTTAAGAGACCGCCGCCGCGTCTCGCTAAGCGTCACCGTCGCCCAAAGAGCGTTGCTGGCGCGTGCAGCCGCGACTGGGCCGGTTCCGGAAGGCGCCGCGCGGGCGTCTGGCGTTACGCTTCAGGACCCGACTCCCGAAATTCTCGATCAATTCGGTCTTTCAGAAATGACCAGCGGCATTGTCGTCATTGCGGTCGATCCCGAAAGCCCGGCGGCAATGGTCTTACAGCCTGGCGATGTCATCCATGAGATTGGCTGGGAGCGAATGAACAGCGCCCAGGAAGCCGCTGAAAAGCTCAACAAACTGCGGGACCTTAATTCCGGTCCGGTGCAGATTTATGTCCAGCGCGGCAATCTTTTGTTCTACGAATCTCTAAGACCGTAGATGATTGGCAGGCATCGGGTTTGGGGAGCGGCTCGGGTGGGCGAGGCGGAAGAGGAAGATGTGCGGTGTGGGGTAGGGCGCATTAAGCGTTCTTCGATAAACTCGGGATGGCTGCGCAATGCACCATCCTGACTGATAAACCCTAACGAAAAAAGCCGCCCCGAAGGGCGGCTTTCATCATAATGTCAGTAGCCTGACGTTCAGGGACAGGTCCCCGGATTGACGACAACGCCGCCGCCGCTCAGGCTGGACGATTTTGCCGCGTCGAAGAGGCATTCAGCTGTTGTGCCGGAAAGTATCGGACCGGCCATGCCGCTGCGTCCGCCGCGATAACCCCAGGAGTTGACGGAGATGATCGGCCCCGAACCGGTTGCTTCATCCATCGGCTGCACCCATGGACCGCCGGATGAGCCGCCGGAAAGGCCGCAAGATCCAAGCCACCAATTGTCGGCGCCTTGCGTCGTCATGTCCTCGGCGCAATACATGAAGTTGGGATCATCACTATACGAATAGCCAAGAGCGTGGGTGAAATCGAGCGAGGTCGGGCCCTTGTCGCCGTCATTGAAATATGGCGGGAGGAAGTCGATTGCGAGTGAACCGGCGGCCGCATCCAGCGCGCCGCCTGAACCGTTTCCGGAATGCGATCCGCTGTCGCTGACGACATAATAAGCGTAATCCCATGGAATGTTGTCCGGGAATGTGCGCGTGGTCCAGTTCACGTCAACCACGCCAAAGTCCGGCGCCCAGCAACCAATCGGATCGTTGGCGCAATCGAAGTCAGTGCCGGCGCCAGTCGTTGCATCCTGATTTGGAATGAACATCACGTTGGTCGCAAACGCCTTGGCCGCGTCATCATAAGTACAATGTGCGGCCGTGATGATCACCGAGCGGCCGGACGTGGCGTCCGTGGCGGCCGTACCGGAGCAGACGAAAAAATTGCCGGCGCCCATTTCAAAGAGGATCCGGCCGGCTGCGTTCTGGACAGCGCCGCCAAATTCCCACGACGCGTTCTTTATTGTGCCGCCGCCGCCGCCGCCAGGTTTACCGCCGCCGCCATTGCCCGGTCGTGGTTCGATCGGCGCGCCAGGGCGGATCGTATGCCCGTATGGCGTCAGCTTGCCGTCGAAGCCTCTCAAATAGGCAAGTCCGCGGTCGTCGATGACCAGATCGCGCGGTTTCACCTGTGCAACACGTTCTGCTGTCCAGAAATCAAATACTTTCTTGGCGCGTTCATTTGGCGCAGCTTGCGCCGCCCCGAATGATGCAAGCGATAAAGAGATCGCCGCGCTGATCATTGGCAGTTTTTTGATTAAGTTCATCGTTGAGTCCCTGTTCCTCCGTTGTGTTCAGTTCTTCCCATTGGCGGCTGAGAATTGCCGTCGATGGGACATTTCCCCGAGCGGCGGATACTGGATCAACTTTCCGTGAAGTGGCAAGCTTTGGCGTCAGAATTCGCAAAATTTACGCCAAATATGGTCTCATTTGTGGGTACATTCTTTCTCTTGTGCCGTTTTTCCCGCGCTCTTCACAGAACTGATTCGGGGGGTGATGTTTTCAGGAAGATGCAAACACGGCTCAGTTTAACGCGCGCGCGTTTTCCCGTTTCCGCACGCTCCGGGCGCGTCCGCAAAAAACCGGGGCACGCGGAATATGAACAATGCGCCGCTGTTTATTTCTCAGCGAACTGTTCAAAGCGCTGCGCCGATGTTGAAACCGCGCTGGCTCTCCGGCGGCTACGGGATTCCCGCGACGGAAGAAGAAGATGTTAGGTGTGGGGTAGGGTGCATTAAGCGAAGCGCAATGCACCGTCCGATATTTCAACATACATCTAATTTTGATACAAAGGCGTCATGCCCAATTACCAGCGCCTTTTCGTTCCCGGCGGGGACTATTTTTTCACGGTCAATCTGCTTGACCGGCGTCAATCTTTGTTGACCGAAAACATTGATGTTTTGCGCGAAGCATACTCTTATGTTGAAAAACGCCACCTGTTTGAAACGGTTGCACTCTGCGTCCTTCCCGACCATCTCCATTGCATTTGGCGATTACCGCCTGAAGATGAAGACTATCCGGTGCGCTGGCGCTTGTTGAAAGCGCGTTTTTCAAATTCGATTCCACGTTCGACCGATTCGCGCAAAGGCCGCCGCAAGGGAGAGCGCGGCATCTGGCAAAGGCGATATTGGGAGCACTTAATCCGTGACGCTGAAGACCTCGACCGCCATGTTGACTATATTCACTTCAATCCCGTGAAACACCGGCTTGTCGATGACCCGGATGATTGGCCGTATTCCACATGGCATAGCTGGAAAAAGGAATTTGTACGGCCGATCAATACACCGCCAGGCGAATGGGACCCGTCAAACGAATTCGTTTGACCCTCTTGACGAAAGATAAGGGTGCATTGCGCTGCGCTTAATGCACCCTACAGCGCGAAGCGCCCTGCTTTAGATTGGAAACGGCGTGAGCGGGTATGATACCCAGCCCTGTGGGCTGGTTTTCGTGCATTAATTGGGAGAAGCTGTATTGAGATTGGAAGTAGGGTTGTTTATGCGTCCTCAGGACGCATAAACAACCCTACTCTGTGAAATAATTACCAGGCTGGTTTCAATTTCTTGATAATTTCTCTTGACGTTTATATCCATACCCTGTATATACGTCCTTAGGACGTATATACAGGGTATGGAGGTGTAAATGGCAAAGCAAATTCCCGGCACCTACCCGGAAAAACTGACGCGCGCAGGCGCATATTTGTCAGATTTGCTCGAATCCGCTGGCAAACCAGTGTTGACGCAATTCGAGTTCTTCCGGGTCATTTGGCGTATGTACCAGGAATCCGCCGACGAAAAGCTCTATCTGCGTCACGATACTCCAACCCAGGACGACTATTCGCGTCTAAGACTCAATCTGAAAAAGGCCGGGGCTATAGGCGCGGATCGTGACTATGGCGCACGTATCATTCGGATACTGACAGTATCCGACCAGCCTGCAGAAAACATCGTCTGTCTGGTCGATCCGACCTGTTATGTCTCCCATCTGTCAGCGATGCAGCGTTGGGGGCTTACAGATCGAAATCCGGAGGCGCTAATACTGACGCGTCCAGATCGGAAAACTGCTCAAGCCCGGCTTCAATCCTATATGAACGATGCTCTGTATGACGACGAAGAGAACCCTTTTCCGCTGAAGGTTGTCGCTCATCCGGCGCGTGTTCGCCGCCGCCGGGTTCAAATCTATGAGACCAAAAACGCGGGCGTCTGCTTAAAAAACCGGAGCGATGACATTCGCGTTGCAACCATAGGACAGACTTTTCTCGATACACTTCAAAAGCCGGATCTTTGCGGCGGCATGTCACATGTAATTGAAGTCTGGGAAGAGCATGCATCGACTTACCTCGATGAAATCGTCACAGAAGTAGCGACTGCAACGAGCGGTCTCGTTAAAAGTCGGGCAGGTTACATCATTGAAGAGCGTCTGGGGTTAAAGCACCCGGGCGTGGAGCCCTGGAAGGCGCTTGGCCAGCGCGGCAGCTCTCGAAAACTCGACCCGGCGAAAGAATTTGCACCGACATTCTCCGAGACCTGGATGATCTCGCTCAATGTCTGACGCGGTCCTCGAAATTGATGTCGCCAACTGGGTTGAACGAGCGAAAGCCGACCCGATTGCATATCGTCAGCGTCAAGCAGTGGAAGTGACACTTAATGCAATCGCCATGACGGCGAAATTGAATGACAAACTCTATTTGAAGGGTGGCATTTTAATGGGACTTGCTTACGGCAGTCCGAGACAAACCGCCGATATCGATCTGACGACAGCATTCGAAGTCGGGCCCGAGATCGATGATCAGATAACCAAGTTGATGAATGGCGCATTGCCTCGCGCTGCAGCAAAAATTGGCTATGTCGATCTGATCTTGAAAGTTCACTCTGTAAAACGAATGCCAAAACACATTTTTGAAGACGCAGAATTTCCCGCGCTCAAAATGAAAATCGCCTTCGCAGAAAGAGGCACGCGTCAGGAAAAAATATTGGAAGAGGGCAGAGCCCCAAGTGTTATCGACGTCGATATCTCATTCAACGAAACCCTGCGTCAGATACAAATTCTGGAACTGACGGGTGGGCAAGAGCTGCAGGCCTACAGTCTTGTAGATTTAATGGCAGAGAAGTATCGCGCGATGTTGCAGCAAAAAGAGCGTAACCGGAACCGCCGCCAGGACGTTTATGATCTAAATCGATTGATTGCGGAAGGTGAGTTCGATGATGCATTCCGAGCGCAATTGCTTGATGTATACGTTGAGAAATGCCGCTCACGTCATATCGAGCCAACGAAAGACTCGCTCGATGATTCTGAGATTAAAAAGCGTTCTGGCAGTGATTGGGAGACAATGAAGCTGGAGATCGGCGAATTGCCTGTTTTTGATGACTGCTATTCGAAAGTCACCGAATTCTATCGATCGCTGCCTTGGCGTAAGTAGCGCCTCCGGTGTGGGGCAGGCTCCAGCCCGCCATCGCAACGCCTGCCGCGGTCACAACAATGGCGGGTCGCGACCCGCCCTACCGGTGACAGCCGGCTACTGCACATTAATTTCACCGCTATGGATCATCACGCAAAACAAAGGAACTATTGAACAAAATCTCGAATTGTCGATACGTATTGTATATCGCGTAGGGACAATAGGTATTTGAATAATATTTCATGTAATCTTAAAGTGCGAAGGTATTGCGACTCCCGCATTTGCATAGATAGGGAATGTTATGTCTAGTCCAACACTTGTGGTTTGGATCGACGAGTTGCTCCGAGAATTTGACGCCGCACTGCTCAAACCAGGACAACTTGAATCTAATCTATCGCCGACATGGAGTGAGGATGCCGCTACCGTCATCGCTGAGATATCTCCATCGGAAGCCAAAAATGAGAGTGAGCATTTTCAGGTGGAAGATGTGGGGGCGCAATTAAAGCGGTTGCGACGTCTCCTTATGCACAGGCATTCGATGGAAATTATTCCGGGCATGATCAATGATGCGATAACGAGCTCCCCATGGTTTAAACTTCAATTTGCGATTCTGATTTTTGTGTTCTTTTTTGCGACGGTTGGCGTCCTTGTGGTCGGCAATTCTGTCATCAATGTTCAAGAGAAAAGTCAACAAGCTGCCCTAGAAATACAAAACAATTCCGAAGAGATCGGAGAGCAGACAAAAAACTTTTTGGAGTCTTCCAAAGAGAGCACAAAAGAGCTCCAATCTGCAATATCGAAAGCAAAGGATGCTGAATCAGAACTTGTAAGTGTTCAAGATACCGTGCGTCAGGTCACAATCGATCAGGCGGCGCTCAAGGATAGCCTCGGCGAACGACAACAAGAAGTAAGGGTGTTACAAGAAGATGTTTCACAGATGGTTTTAGATGAGCTGAGACCTCAGTGGAAAACATTCGTGACAGCCGGTGGAATGGATACTGCACATAAGAAGTTGCGAGAGGACTGGGGCAACACAATTACAGCGCTGAAAATTGAGTTGGTGGATTCGCGGCGCTATGAGTTGAATACGTTAAACGAGCAATCGAAAAACCCTATCCGAATTTCTCACGGACACGATCAGTGTGTCATTGAGGGAGTTACCAGCGATGGATCGACATCCGATTGTAGGCTGACAAAGGATGAAGACGAGTGGATACTGATGAGTGAAGATGCCGCCTGTTATGTATCCTGCTATAACCTCAAGCTTGCTTTCGAACCGGGTTAGCGTCCCACAATGCATCGGATGTCCAATTGGCTTTAGCCTGTTTAAAAACCGGCATGCGACGTGCGCGGCGAACTTCAGTCCGATCCACAAATTCCGCGCCGCAAGACTGAAACCCGGTGCATGTCGGCAATCGCAATCAAAAGGCGGGTCGCGACCCACTCTAAGCGGCAAAGCGGCGCGGGACTTTATACTCCGGATGCCTGAGTTAAACTGCTTTGGACAATAGCCAATTTCAATTCATCTGATCTGATCCGAAAGAACGGATCCGTAACCTTCTCGAAATCAAATGATGGATCTGTCAGGAAAACAGCGCGGATTTCATGTTCGGGCTCAAAATAGACCGGCTTGATAAATGATTCGGTCAATGCGCGGTATGCGTGCAACGTAACCGCACCGGCGAACTCATCGGTTGGTACGAATAGTTCTTTTTCTCCATATCGCACAACATCAACAACCATGGCTTTGATTGCAGTGTATCTCTCTGCAGCTTCACGATACAACGCAGGAAAAAATATATCCGTGTCAAGAACTACAAACTCGGTATTGTCGGAGTTTCCAAGGTAATTGCCGATTCCATGTTGCATAGCTTTGTGATGAACGGAATCGTATCTAAATCCTGTCGCGCAAAACAGCCAACCGTTATAAACGTCCTCAACGGTGAGACCCGTTCCACAATTGTAGCTCTGGATATTTATCAGGCCGAACTCTGGCAGGTCAACTCTCGAATTTGCATCGGCAACAGTTGTGATCACTGACCCCTCATGTTGATCAATTGACAAAGCCTGATTTCCACCGTCGCCATCTTCCATTCCTCTGTAATATTTGGAAGTGCCGATCTGGAAGCTGCCCTTGCAAACGTGATTGATTGCTTCTTTGTTGACATATTTCGTGATGTACTTTGGCAGCGGCGGGCCGAAATTCTGTCGTCTTTCGTTCACGCTGGCCGTTATGAATATCATGAGATTCCTTTACCTTGGTCGGGCCGAATTCTGGCGGAATTCCCTGTCACCAAGTCGAAAATAGGTATTCTACCATCAACTTAAAGAGGAACTGTTTCGAATTCCTGGCGTTGATCTTTGGAGCGCAAAGACTCAAAGTACTGCCTCCGACATAGCTCCGGTTTAACCCCGCCATTGCGACGTTTGCTGCTGAAAGAATAGAGCGCAGTGCATGAGAATGGATTGCGGGTCATCGATGGTCGAAAGCATGCTTTCGACGGAACCATCGATCCCGCAATGACACTTGTGGGAAGGCGGCGCCCCACGCCCCGCCCTTGTCTGTCAAAATCATGCGTTATTGAATTGGCAGGTGAGGTCCCATGCCCCCCAACCGATAAACCTATTTTCCAGCTGCAGCCTTCAGCGTTTTCAATCGTTTTTCGCACGCCGTTTTAACCAGCGTCGCCAGGGTTTCCGCACGCGCGCCGAGCCAGGTCAGTTCTTCCTCGGTGATTTTGTAATGTTTTGAATAACGCGCCTTGACGTAAGCTTCTTTCAGCAGTTCGAAGCTGCGGCGCTGGAATCTGTCTTCGTCGGGCCAGATATCGCGAAAGCGTTCGTCCTTTTCCTCGGCCAGAGACCGCAGGCGGCGGACATTATGCGTAGACGGACTGTAGAGAGTCGTTGTAAGCAAATAGCAAGCGTAGAATCGCTCGACTGCCTGGTGGAGCAAGAATGCAGCTTCTTTCGGTCGTTTGTCGCCAAGCGCAGTACGAAAAAGACGATCGTACTGATATTCGCCTGCAGACATCCACTCCTCGAAATATTCCTTCGCTGCCGCATACGCTTCTTTCGGTTTCAGCGGTTTGGGATCGACAAAGCGATGACCGCCAAGCTCGTAAAGCGCGGCGCCCTCGCGAATGATGTCGGTGAAAAAATACCGGCCCAGCGCCAGCTGGTTGTTCACGTCGGCGAGGGAGTGAACAATCAGTCCAATGGGCGTCTTAATTGTTTTGTCGCGGATGATGCGATCCTCGGCCTTGTACCAGTAGGTCGCCATGTCGGTGAGCTGCTTGAAATTGACGACAATCAGCAAATCGAAATCGCTCTGATAGCCTTTCGCGGTCTTGCCCGCTTCATCGACCCAGTCGCCGCGGGCATAGGAACCAAAGAGCACGATCTTTAAAATCCGGCCCTTCTGGATATAGATTTTTTGGCTATTGCCTTTAGCGAGATCGAATTCCTCAAACAGGATTTCCTGAATGCGGGCCAGCTCGCGCTGCTTTTTCTCCGGCAGATGATCGATCTCTGTTTTCATGAAATTCAAGGGCGGCATGGGGAGGGTTCCGGGCGGATGACTATGGCGCTCGAATCTATACTGACCCGCCGCGCGACGCCAGTAGCGCCGCCGACTTCGCGCGGGTTATAACCCGCCATCGCATCGCCTGCTGCGGTCACAACAATGGCGGGTCGCGATCCGCCTTACGGGGCGGCAGCTGGCTGCTGAAGCGTGGCATTATTATGCCGTCTCTGCGGCGTAAATGTCGGCTACACTGGGAGCGCATTTTCAAAAATAGAAAGGGCTTTCCATGGTCAGCGAAGTCGAGTGGGTAGAGTCTCTGAAGACCGCAATTTCAGCGTCATTTGTGCAAGATGAAATTATTGTCCAGACGCGCAAGCGCCTTCCATATGAGTTTCACATCGATCGATATGCGGATGAGAAACAAGGCCAATATTCAGTGTCAAATCCTGTCTTTTCTACGAACGCTTATCAAACAGACATGATATTGGTCGAACAACAGCACGGGTCGAATGGATGGATTCCGCGTGTGGTCGTGGAGTTTAAGTTCGGCTCGGTGACAACTCACGATGCGTTGACCTATTCCACAAAAGCGGCCACTCACAAAAACGTACATCCGTATTTGCGATATGGATTAGTTATCGGCGGATTCAATAAGCCCGTGCCAACACGAGTTATTAGGCATGGTCAGCATTTTGATTTTATGGCGACTATTTCTTCAGAAAGCCTGACGAATGGAGACCAAACGAAGCTAACGTTGTTGCTGAAAGAGGAGGTGGCGGCATCGAGAACAATAGGAAAAATGATTCGTGAAAAAAATGACGCCTGGCTTATTCATCGACAACTTTCGATAAAGTGACGCGCCGAACTGCTGAAATTTGTTGTTGTCGGAAGAGAGTAAATATGACATTTGTCTTAGCTAATCAGAGACATGGGTAGGATTACTTCGACGGGGCAGGCCACTGAGTTGACAATCTGCGATAGCCCCTCGAGCGTAAGGCCAAGTTAAACCCACCATCACCACCACCCAAACCCGCCTCAACGCCCAACACCCACCCCGCGACTTGCGGCGTCTCACGCGCTCATGCAACGTAGCTCCATGAGCAGCGCAGCAAAACATCCGATCGCGGTTCCCTGGTGGCGCGTCAAACCGCTGCTCAGTCAGGCGCGCGCGGCGGGCATCGACGTGGAAGATCTGTTCTGCGCGCTCGGCCTCGATGCGGCGTTGTTACGCAAGTCAAACCAGCACGACTTGTCGCTGGCGAATTATTACCGCATTCAAAACCGCCTGTCGATTCTGTTTGGCGATGAGACGCTGCATCTGTCGTCGCGGCAACTCCTGCCGGGCAGTACCGATTTTGTGCTGCAGCATGTGGGCGATTGTAAAAACCTCCATGAAGTGATGCGCGTCATCGCCAAATCCTATAATCTTCTCCATGGGGGACAATATAACTCCGTCGTCAAGAAAACCGCGTCGGTTGATTACATCATCGATGACCGGCAATTTCCCTATATCGCCGACCAGTCTCTCGAAGACATCTATTTTTCCATCGAATGCGTTCTGATTTTTTTGCACTGCATGCTGATGATCGTATCGCCACGGGCTAAACTCGCGATCACCGAACTGCATATTCGCCGGCCGTCCCCGGGCGGCGAATGCGATCATCTCAGCTATTGGGACGCGCCGATTAAATTCGGCGCAAGCACCTATTGCGTTTCGTTTAATCGCGACATCGCGCTGCGGCCGTTGCGCGTGCCCAACGCAGAGGCGCTGACATCGAATGCGGTCTATCAGAAAATCGTCGATGTGGTGGCGGGCGAACATGCGCGTTACGAAAATCTGCAATCCACATCGGCGCTGGTGCGCGATGCGCTGTCGCGCGGGGTGGTGGAGCAATCGGATGTGGCCGCGCAAATGGGCGTCAGCGTCGCCACCTTGCGGCGCCGGCTGGCCGGCGAAGAAACCGGCTTTCGCGATCTGCGCCGTGACGTTTTAAATGACACCGCAAAGCGCCTGCTGTTGACCGGGCAACCGGTCGCCGACATTTCCGAAGCCTTGGGTTTTTCCGAGTTTCGCGCGTTCAATCGCGCCTTTAAGGACTGGAACGGGGTGACGCCCACCGCCTTTCAGCGGGCAGGCAAAATCCGCCCCGGCGCGTAACAAAAAGGACACAGTTTCGATCTTGCATCCCATGAAATGAGCGAAATAGTACACTTTTTCTGAGCAAAGCCGTCATACCACGGAGGGTCTAACCAGCCTATCGTCAGGAAAAATCAGGCGCCGGCCGGGACAGGCCGCTGCTGCATCGGGAGGCGGATCATGGCTGGCAAATTCGAAACAGGACAATTGCGGAAAACCGACAAGGCGGCGCTGATGGCGTTTTGCTCGGTTCTTTCTCTCTCACTTTCTCTGGGCGTTGGCGCCGGCAGCGCGGTCGCGCAGAGTGAGGCGGCGTCTGCGGCGACTGACGATGTGATCATTGTTTCGGCGCGCCGCCGCGACGAATCGCTGCTTGACGTGCCGATTGCGGTCACCGCGATCAGCGGCGACCAGTTGGAACTGCAAGGCGTTCAGGACATCACCTATCTGACGCAATCGGTGCCGAACTTAACCCTGAAAGTTTCGCGGGGCACCAATTCGACATTGACGGCGTTTATTCGCGGCGTTGGCCAGCAGGACCCGGTTGCGGGTTTTGAATCCGGCGTCGGCATTTATGTTGATGATGTTTATCTCAACCGGCCCCAGGGCGCCGTGCTCGATATTTATGATGTGGAACGCATCGAGGTTTTGCGCGGGCCGCAAGGCACCCTTTACGGCCGCAACTCGGTTGGCGGCGCCGTTAAATATGTATCGAAGCGTCTGGGCGACGAACCGCTGGCGAAATTGCGCGCATCCGGCGGCACATATGGTCAGTTTGATATTATCGGTACGGCCGAAATGCCGCTGACCGACGATTTCGCGGTTGGCGGTTCGGTCGCTTATCTCTCGCGCAACGGGTTTGGCGAAAATCTGACCACCGGCGCAGAGAACTATGACAAGGATATTCTTGCTTTTCGCGCCAGCGCTGAATTTGACAATGATGTGGTGTTCGTGCGCCTTGCCGGGGATTATCTGAAAGATAAATCCAATCCCAAAGGCGGTCACCGGCTTATTCCCGGGCTCTTTACCGGCGCGCCGGTGTTGAGCGACGTGTTTGACTCGCGCGGCGCCATCAGCGGTGAAAATGAAGCCGAAGCCTATGGCGCGGCGTTGCATGTGGAAGTGGCGCTCAACGATCAATGGACCATCAAGAACATCGCCGCCTGGCGTAAGGACGATAATATCCAGCAGATTGATTTCGACGCCCTGCCGACCATCGATGTCGATGTGCCGGTCATCTACGAAAACGAACAGTTCACGGAAGAACTGCAGCTGCTTTATGAAAGCGACGCCGTCGCCGGCGTGCTGGGGTTCTATTATATCGACGCCAATGCGACCGACACATTCGATGTGGTGCTCGGCGCGACCGGCGCGCTGCCGCTGGTTGGCCTGCCGGGGTTAAACGCCAACACATCCGGCGATGTGGACACAAGTTCCTGGTCGGTATTTGGCGATCTCACATTCGATCTTGAAGATATCTTCGGGCTCGCCGGCGTCGAACTGGCGGTCGGCGGCCGCTATACCAGTGACAAGCGCACCTCAACCGTGTTGCGGCAAACTTTCATCGGCGGCAACACCCCGCCCTTTGGCGGCATGACCTCTGTCCTGATCGCAACGACATCTGACTTTATGGGGGAAGAGACCTTTACCGATTTCAGTCCCAGGGTGTCGCTCGCCTATAGTCCGAACCGCGACCATAATTTCTATGCGTCTTACAGCCAGGGCTTCAAGAGCGGGAGTTTCGATCCGCGCGGTCAGACCAGCGCGGTCACCATTGATTTTGACGGCGACGGCGATGTTGACGCCGCTGACATATTTGAATTCATGAAGTTCGATCCTGAAGAAGTCGATTCCTACGAAATCGGCTGGAAGGCGCGCTTCGCCGATGGCCGGGTCACGTCAAATCTTGCGGCGTTTTACGCCGACTATAAAAATGTGCAGATTCCCGGCTCCCAGGGCGGGACGGATCCGATCACCATGGCGCCGACATTTCTCGGCGTGACGACCAATGCCGGCGGCGCCGAATTTTTCGGCGTGGAATGGGAAGGCGCGGCGCTTCTCGCTGAAGATATTTTCGGCGCCGGCGATGCGTTTTCGATCGGCTGGGGCGGCGGCTGGATTGACGCCGATTATACCCGGTTTCTGGTTGGCACGGTGGATGTCTCCGCGCAGCGGGTGGTCCAGAACACGCCAGAATTTTCCGGCGCCCTCACCACGACCTATACGCATCCGGCAAATATTTTCGGCCATGACGGCGATGTCGCGTTTATCACGCAGACCTCCTACAAGTCTGAAACCCATCAATTCGAAGTCCCCAACCCGCTGCTCGACCAAAGCGGCTATGGGCTGGTGGACGCGAGCCTCGTCTGGATCTCGGACGACGGACGTCTGCAGATCGGCGTGCACGGCAAAAACCTGTTTGACCGCGAATATCGCGTCGCTGGTTATAATTTTCTGGCGCAAAACGCCGATGGCAGTTTCGTTGCGCCGTTGACGTCGACGCTCGGCCTTGAAGGCATTCAAACCGCCTTCTTTGGTCCGCCAAGAACGGTGACGGGTACTGTGCAGGTCCAATTCTAATCCGGTTCGAACTGCGGTAGGGGGAGGGCGCGGCGGCGCTGAGTATTGCACCGCCGCCGCCGCCGTCACGGAATCTTTAGGGACTACGCGCCGATAATGAAAAAACTGCTGGTTACGATTTTTATTCTTGTGGCCGCCGGCGCCGGTATCGTCGGCGTCGCCACATGGGGCGCGATGCAGGGCGCGTCGCCGCAAGCGCTTGAAGCAAAATACATGACCGCGTCCGACCGTTTCGTCAGCGTTGACGGCGCCCGCCTGCGTGTGCGCGAAACCGGCGCGCCAGATGCGCCGCCGATACTCCTCATTCACGGCTTCACCCACAGTCTTGAAACCTGGGACGCATGGGCGGCGGCGCTCGACCATGATTACCGCGTTATCCGCTACGATCTTTTGGGCCATGGGCTCACCGGCCCGGATCCCCGCGAACGCTATGCGCCGGCCGAACGCGCCGCGTTTGTTGGTACGCTGATGGATGCGCTCAGCCTCGATCGCGCGGTGATTGCCGGCAATTCTCTCGGCGGGCTCTCCGCCTGGCGCTTTGCGACCGATCATCCGGCGCGGGTTGATGCGCTGATCCTTATCTCGCCCGGCGCCTATCCGCTGAACGGCGCCGGCGATACGCCGGCGGAAATTCCGGCGGCGATGAAAGCCTATCTGTTGACCGCGCCGGAAGCGGGCGTGCGCGCCAGCGCCGGTTACATTTATGCGGACGACGCCAAAATCACCGATACCCGCATCGAAACCATGCGCGATATGATCCGCCGCAAAGGCAATGGCGCGGCGATGATCAAGTCGCTGGAAGAATTCACCCTGCCGGATCCCGCTGACGCGCTCGCGCAGGTGGCGGCGCCAACGCTCATTTTATGGGGTGAAGATGACGTCATCATCCCGATCGCGCAAGGCAGGCAATTAGAACAGGCGATAAACGATGCGCGGCTGATTGCCTATCCCGGCGTCGGTCATGCGGCCCAGGAAGAAGCGCCCGATGCAACGGTCGCTGACGCCATGGCGTTTTTGGAAAATCTTCGCGCCGGCGCCGCAGCGGCGGCTGAATAGATGAGCGCGGGCGCCGCTTCGCCGCTCTACCGGGCTTATGTCCTGTTCATTCTCGTTGTCGTTTACACCTTCAACTTTATTGACCGGCAGATCGTCGGCATTCTCGCCGTGCCGATCAAATCGGAACTGGCGCTTTCCGATACGCAGTTAAGCCTGATGGGCGGGCTCGCCTTCGCGCTGTTTTATACATTTCTCGGCATTCCGATTGCGATGCTCGCGGATCGAAAAAGCCGCACCTGGATCATGACCATTGCGCTAGCGGTGTGGAGCGCCATGACGGCGGCCTGCGGTTTTGCGCAGAACTTTACGCAATTGTTTCTGGCGCGGCTTGGCGTCGGCGTCGGCGAGGCGGGCGGCGTCGCGCCGGCCTATTCGCTGATTGCGGATTATTTCCCCCAGGAAAAGCGTGCGCGCGCCATGTCGATTTACTCCTTCGGCATTCCCGTCGGATCGGCGCTCGGCATTTTGCTGGGCGGGGTTCTCACGTCCTATCTGGACTGGCGCGCGGCGTTCATCATTGTCGGCATTGCCGGGCTGGCGATTGCGCCGATTTTTCGCCTGACCATGCGCGAACCCAAACGCGGCGGCCTTGACGGCGCCGGCGCTGTCACCAGCCCGGCGTCTTTTCCCGAAGTTGTTCGGACACTGATCCGCAAGCCGAGCTTTTGGGGCCTCTCCCTCGGCGCCGCCAGCTCATCGATGATGGGCTATGGCCTGATTTTCTGGCTGCCGTCATTTTTTGTACGAAGCTTCGGCGAGGCGCTGCCCGGCTTTTTTGCGTGGATGCCAGCCTTTCTGGTGCCGGAAAACCCCGGCAGCCTGCTTTATGCATCGTATTTTTACGCCACGATCCTGTTGCTCGGCGGCGTTGCCGGCATCTGGCTTGGGGGCGCCATGGCCGACCGCTATGGGCCCGAAAGAAAAGCCGCCTATGCAATCGTGCCGGCGGTCGCCTTTCTGGCGACCATTCCATTTTTTATCGCCGGCGTGCTGGCGCCGTCATTATGGATCGCCTTTCCGGCGTTTCTGGTGTTGCAGGCGTTAAGCCTTGTCTGGCTCGGCCCGGTGATCTCCGCCTTTCAACATCTTGTGCAACCCAATATGCGCGCCACCGCGTCAGCCGTGTTTCTCTTTATCAATAATCTGATTGGCATCGGCCTTGGCAATCTCGTCATCGGCGCCATCTCTGACGGCTTGAGCGCGCAGTTCGGCGACGAATCCCTGCGCTATGCGATCCTGTCGGGCATCTTTTTTTACGTGATCGCCGCAGGTCTTTTCATTTTTACGGCCCCGCGTCTCGTACGCGACTGGGAAGCGTGAGCGGATAGGCGAAGAGAGTGGCGCGTAGGGCGGCCACACAATTTCTGCCGTCATTGCGGGCTGTAAAAGCAAAACTCTCAATCAATGCAAACTTTTCTCCACCGCTCTTTCCGGCAAAAGCCGGAATCTGGTCGGCAGTTCCATATCCGCAACATCTATAGCACGCATTCAATACACAGGGAATCCAGTCTGCAGTTCGCCATCCACATTCGGGGCGCTGCAAAAATTGACGCAGGCGATGATCACGGCGCTCTCGAAGATCTTCGCGCCGCTCATGCGCGGGAAAAGGACGCCTCGACTGCGGCGGGATTGCAGATTTCCATTCTCAAGATATTCTCAATGCATGATTAAAGAAATTCTCGACGGGTATTCCAATGCCGAACGAGACATCGTCTCGCGGTTCGAGTCAATTTCATCTGATAAACTGTATCGCCCCGTCCAAAGTGTCATGCCGGAACAGCCGGGAAGCGTTCTGGACATTGGGGCAGGCACCGGCCGCGACGCGGCATGGTTCGCCGGTAAAGGTTCCAGGGTTCTCGCTGTCGAACCTGTTTCAACATTGCGCGAGGCCGGAGCAGCGCTGCACCGTTCCGCAAATATTGAATGGCTGGACGACGCACTGCCAGAACTCGCGAGGACAATTGCGCGCGGCGAAAGGTTTGAACTCGTTTTGCTCTCTGGTGTTTGGCAACATTTAGATGGCGCGCTGAGAACAGCGGCAATGGAAAACCTGCGCAGGCTTATCAAAGCGGGCGGGACGCTCATTATCTCTCTGCGCGACGGACCGGGCCCGCCGACGCGGCCTGTATTTCCCGCCGATGTGGATCACACCATTCAATTGGCGAACAAGGAAAACCTCGAATTGCGACTGCGGCAGCCTGCGCTTTCAATCCAGAAAGCGAACCGCAACTCGGGTGTCAGCTGGACGTGGCTTGCGTTTTCCGCTGCCGCATAAAACAGCCCCAGGATGAACGCGCAGGGCGCCATTTCGTCCGCTGAACGGCGCATAGCGCGTCGCATTTCACATATCGCGCATTATTCGCTATAACATATATCGGAGGGGTCGCTGTTAGCGCTTATATAATGGAGGGGACCATGACCAGCAAGTCTGGAATGGCGCTAATTCTCGTGGCAAGCTTGGCGCTGTTTTGCCAGGGCTGCGTAACGCCGGACCCTCGACAAACTGGTTTGACCCCCGATGTCAGCCAGGGTTTTGAGGCCCAAGCGCCCGCCGATGACGCACGCTTTGAGAAATTCAAGACCCATGCGGAACAATCGCGTTACACCATAGATCATGCGCCCTGGGCGCAATTTTTGGCGGCGGCGGTGTTCGATCTTGGACCATCGACGCGTCAGCGGGCCGCTCGGCGGACAGGCGGCGTGCACACGGGAACCCGCATTTCAACGGCCAGCCGCTCACATGTGCGGTATGAGGGGAACCGGGTCATGTTCCATCTCTTCAATGACGACACTCAGAAATTCATATCGACCTATCGCGGCGAAATTGCCGGCATTATGGACAAATATGATTACGCCGATTTTGGCCGTGATGAGCAGCTCGCCTTTTGGCTGAATCTGCATAACGCAATTCTGATTGATGAGATTGCCAAAGCCCACCCGATTGGCCGGCCCAGGAATTTTCGCCTCAGGGATCACGATAATGCTTTGCTGTTCGACGCAAAGCTGGTTCGCGTCGCCGGCGAGCCGCTGAGCCTCAATGATATTCGACATAAAATTGTTTACGCCAACTGGAGCGAGCCGCAGGTGATTTATGGGTTTTGGGAGGGAACGATTGGCGGCGTCGATATTTTGACCAATGCTTTTACAGGCGCAAATGTTTGGTCTTTGCTCCGGTCAAATGGTAACGGCTATGTTAATTCTCTTCGCGGTGTCGAGGCATATCCCGGGAGCTTTGGCAGGATCGAATTTCGAGTTTCAAATGTCTATTTTGAAGCGCGCAGGCTGTTTCCCGATTGGCCAAATGACCTCTATGCGCATTTAGACTCGCATGCGGGTGTTTCTGTCGGCAGATTGCTGGCGCAACCGCCGCGTCTTTTGCGGGCGCTGCCTTATGATTCATCGACGGCGGATTTTTCAGGGGGTGAAGTCGCCCGTTTCGGCGGCAATGACAATATCGCCGCGATCCTGTCTCTTAGAGAGGAGGACACAGAAAGCAACCAGGAGGGCGGGTCGGCTGGGACAGCGGCTACGGTTCTCGAAAACTTCGGCGCCCCGGTATTAAACCAGACCTTTCGCGGCGGCGTATCGCCGGATGCGATCAGATTGAGGGATATCGAGATAGAAAATCGCAAGCGGCGTGAGCGCGACGTTACGATTGAGGATATAGAGACCCCTGAAAGTGACGCCGCTGATCCCGATCCCGAGGAAAAAGACGACGACGCAGCCAACGGTGAAAACTAAAGCCGGGTAAGGCAGTAAGTGGGTTGTCAATCCTCGCTATTGCCCTGGCGGCGGCAGTCGAACAACAGAAATCAAAGACTATTGGGCTGTCGCTATATGAGCAATGCGCCGCCTATTCCAGTTGTATAGCGCCGGACACCGCGCGCGCAACTAATCGCGCAAACAATCCGTAGTCGAATGTAAGCGCCAAAAGAGATTGGCGCTTAACAGTTATAATTGCGCGAAGTGGTTTTCATATACATGGCGCATGAGCATGAACTCAACATGCTTTGACAAAGCACTGCCGGAAAAATCCGCATGCGACTTAATAAAAACCGTTGCCATAAAATTGTTGGACGAATTTTGTTTTCGTGCGATACTCGCGCACGTTGCGTGATGTTCATCAAGGTTGAAGGGGACCTAAGTGAAACTGCTCGCATTGGGCGTGGCGATTCTCGTCAGCGTCCTGTTCTCGAAATATGAGGTCGTCTATTTGCCGGATGCGCATATGGACTCAGCATCTGCTGTATCTTGTGATCTCGTCGCGTCCGATCCGGAATTGTTCAGCGATGAATTCGACCGGTTCCTGTGTGAAGCGTCACAGGATATCCCTTACGATAGCCTGCATTGCTTTATGAGTTCCATCATGTTGCGGATAATTGATCGCGATGAACTTGCACCAGATACAAATGAAAACAAGGGAGACCATATATGAATAATCGCACCAGGCTTTTACGATCGATTGCAGGATTGAGCCTTGTGGCGGCATTTGCCGTTGGCGCGTCAAATACAGCCCTGGCCAAACCGGACAAGCCCATCAACGCTGCGCAGGCTGACAGCGGGACCGGGTGTTTGGTGCGCGATGCCGATGGCGACTATCATTTTGATGCAGATTGCAAATGGCACACGGTGGTTAAGCGTGACAAAGACGGAAATCTGCAAAGCTTTAGCTATCAGGATCAGGGAACGCTGCCGGATGATGCGCCGCATCCATCGTCAGCAGTCAAAAATTCGCAAGACTGGCCGGGCTGCCCTGACGGCATCAATGAAGTCACGACACCCAGCGGCGAATACAGATCGGACTGCCGTTACAAAAACTAACATGCGACACGCATCCCGGGGAAATTGTCGCGCGAAAAAAACGCCGTCTGGTTCATGATTCCATGAATCAGGCGGCGTTGGCGTGTTTGGGATGCGGATATGGCCGCAGGCGGCTTGTTGCCGATCGTTCCTGGAACCGCCGGTTATTTCACGCCGATCCAGCGCTGCCGGACTGGTTTCAACAATCGATTGGTCAATATGGCGCCCGCGACGCCAAATAAAGCAACGACAATGAAAAATGGCGTCCAGAAATTATCGAAACTTCCAAACAGGCGCGGCAATCCTCTGGTCGCCGCCTCGGCGATTGCCGCCATCACAAGTCCGAAATAAGACCAGGGCATCATCTGCAGATGCAGGTCGAGCGCCCATGCCGCTTTTGTGGCGCCGTAAACAACGATGGCGATCACACCGGTCAAAACGGTTGCAAGACTTAGAACTGCAAACAGGTGGAAAAAGTTTGGCGCGCCGGTAAATGTGTACATCGTCAGCGATGATGCATTTGCCGTCATCATTGCAAATACATAGGTAAGGCCGAGCAGGCGGTGCGCGACGTCTCCTTTTCGCATTAGAAATACCAGCGGGCCAATCGCCAGCGCTGCAACAGCTGCATAGAGATGATACGCGCCAATCTCACTGTTCGCCCATTCCCAGAACGACAACGCCGCCCGCCAGTCCATGCCCTTATTTCCCGTCTATTTTCGCTTATAAGCTTTATATAATAAAGTACTCTGTAAGGCAAGGTATTTCTGAGACAAAGAACAGGATTGCATCCATGCTGATCAAAAGACTTGCCGCCGGCCGATTGGGTTGAACGATCAGCGATCGACGATCCGCACAGATAAGGATGTAGAGGAGTGGGTTGCCAAAACCACGGACCGTTCACAGGTCTGTGAGTGATGAGTGGAGGCGCCAACACGCCAAAATGTTGGCGTGAATGCACAATGCGATAAACCGGATAATTGATGCGGTGAATTGAACGGGCAGGGTCTTTTTTAAATCAAAACGCTTGCCTATCTCTCACTCAAGAGAGGGAGAAAAACAATGACCCGCATTTTTACAGGCCTCACCACCATCGCAGTTTTCGTCGCCATTGCATTCCCGGCGATCTACGCATTTTCGTCATTCGTATAGTGCGCAACCTGCCGGTTTAGGCGCCGCTTCCCTGATTGCTTTTCCCCCAAAGCAACCTGACATTCCCCCCGGGAAGCGGCGCCTATCTACTCGTCCAACCCATTATTGCCGCGTCGCGACGCGCGCATCATTGTGTCGTTCGCCGCATGAAAGGGCTTTGACTGTTTGCGCGTCGCCAAGAAGATGATCGGCCATGACTTTCGCGATCAGGGCGTTCCCTTTGGGCGTCAGATGCTTATGGCCTCTTTCCCAATAGAGCTTTTCAGTCAGCGACGCTTTCTACGGGAAGCGGTTCGCGTGAAGAGTGAGATTGGAACAATCGAACGCGACCAAACAATAATTTAGAGCGCATTCACAAAAAGTGTTTGCGGTTTTTGGGTTCGAATGCGCGACAAAACAATAATCTAGGCCACTTTCGCTGATTCAGTGATTTGCGAACATGGTCTGGAGCCGTTCCGTAATTCAGTTCAGAACGGAACGGCTCGTGCAGCGTGCGAGGGGAAATCTGCCTCACTCGCCAAATTTCATAAATAATCCAGGATCCTGACCCTGATAGAGTGGGGCGGCGTTGGAAAACGAAACCGGCAGGCTGCGTGAATGAAAAGCGTCGGGACCTTCATTAAGTTGAAAATGCAAATGGGTCAGCAGGCTGTCGCCCGTATTGCCAACGGCGCCGATCACATCGCCTTGCTTCACGCGGTCGCCGATTTTGACGGCGACGGTGCCCAATTGCAGATGGCCGTATGATGAATATTCAGCGCGGCCGTTTTGACTGTGTTTGATGGTGATCAGATTTCCCGCTGCCGCCGCGCGGAAATCTTTGGCAAACCGCCCCATTTGATATTTTGTAATGCGCGCCCGCGCCGCATCCACGCTTTCGCCGTCGCGCCGCAGCAATGCTTCATAGTTTTGGTTCTGGTCATCGATCACGAACACCACTTCACCATCGGCGACCGCATAGACCGGCTCGCCGGCGCCGAAATCATCCGCCGCCGATTTCCTGTCGCCATTGTCAATCGCGCCGTCAGCGCCGGTTTTGAAAAAGTCTAGGGCGAATTCATTGCTGGGAATGAAACGATGATGACTGTTCACATTCGGAAAGGCGCGCATCAACCATGCGCCTTTTAGCGGTGCAATGTAGTCGATTTCCTGTTCGCGCGGTTTAACTTTCAAACTGCGGCGAGCGGTTAGAATCTCACCGGCTTCGTCGAGAAAACCGGCTGTAATTAAAATCTCCCGGGGCTCCATATCCATTGCGAAATATTGTGACGTCGTGATCAAGGCCTCTCCCGGCGCGAGGGTTTCGCCGGCGCCAAGAGCTGCGCCGCCGCCAAGCACAGCGGTCAGCCCGGCTTCGTTTAATAGTTGCGCATTCAAAAACACCGTAAAGCCCTGGGCCGCCATGCCGGCAAATTCGCGTGTCTGGCCGATGACGCGGTCAACCGGGACATTTTTGCTCAAAAAGCCTGACCCGTCGCCGAACAGATCCAGTTGCAAACTGGTCAGGGTGATCGTCGTCGGGCCGTCATTATGAATGATGATGGTCTGCACCATTACATCAAAATAGCCCTTTCCCGGATTGGCGGAGTTGACGAAGGCATAGCCGTCTGGGGCAACATGGATTTCAGCCGCCATCGCGAAAGAGGAGGCGCCGCTGAAGGCGCAAACGGCGAATAGTTTTCCGATGATCTTGAACATTGGCGCACCCCGCTTTTTTTTGGTTTGGCTGCGCGTATTTTTGCGGTGAATTCGCGCGCGCGTCGTTCGGGAACGCGTTTGCGAACGCCGATCAGGCGGGTTTTTCGGCGGGCCGAGCCGATCCGGGCGATGAAACGTTCCTTTTCCGGAAGGCGCTGGGTGTCTGGCCGGTATTTTTTCGGAAGGCTTCATTAAAGGCGGTCTTGGAATTGAAGCCCGACTGGTAGGCGATGTCGAGAATGCGCGTCGTTGGCCGTTCGATGAGGAGGCGCTTTGCGTGTTCCACGCGGGCGCTGTTGATATATTCAAAGAAAGACTGGTTCCCGACCCCGTTAATGGCTTCCGACATTTCCCGCGTTGTCGCGCCCATGAGGTCAGCGAGATCGCGCAGGGTCAAATCCGGCGCCAGAAAGGGTTTCGCCATCCGCATGGTTTCAACGGTTTTTTGAAACAGCGTCAGGCGATCTTCCGGCGATACAGCCGAGGCCTGATATTTCGGCGCTGGCGGCGCCGCCGCAACCGGCGTCTTTTCAAACTGCGCTGCGGCCGTGACCCCCATCAGCATCAGCCCGTTCACCATGGCGAGATGCAAAAAATTCAAGACATCGAGAACGCCCCGGGCAAGGGGCAGGGCGCCAAAGAGCCCCCCCGACAGCGTCCATAGTGCATGAAAGGCAAATATTGCGCCCCACATCACCATCAGCCGTTTCAGCCAGCGAAGGTCGCGATCTTCGACGCGGGAAAACCAGGTTTTCAATGTGACGCCGTATTGGTCAAGCCGGCGCAGGGCGGCGGCGACATAGCCCAACTGGACGATATCGCCAGTGAGCGGCACGACAAATCTGTGCAACAGCGTTGAAAAACCACCGGATGCAATCATCGCTGACTTCTCAGCTGTCGTAAGGCTGAAATAAACAGCGAATAGATAGACCGACATCACAGCAAACGGCGCCAGGTGCCACAGATGGCCCTGGTTCAATCTGAAGCCGGGCCTTACCTTGGCCGTGACAAATAAATAAAGCACCGGCGTCATCAGCGCCTGGATTGGCGCCAGCAGGAAACCATATTGCGGAAAATGCAGGAGACCGCCGAGCACCTGATAGAGCTGATCGGCTTTTACCGTCGCCATGATTAACAGCGCGGCAATTAAAAACCCGTTGGAGAGGGTTCCGCGAAACGGCCGCAAGGCCAAAATTGCGGCAAAGATCAGCGCTTGAAACAGCGTTACGACATTGACGACCTGACGCAACGGTATTGCAAAATCCGGGCTATCCATGCGCGCAGCATAGACGATACAGGCTGCGGAGTGTAGGCGGGTTTTAACCCGCCATTACTGCGCGCCTCCTGGACGATTCCCAACCTTGCGGCGCATTTTCCAGACATTATATATGGGGGGAGAAACCAATCCAACGGAAGGGGTTCGCCATGCGCATCATCCTTGGAATACTTGCCTGGTTTTTCGCACTCGCCGCAGTTACCCGTGGCGCGATCACTTTATATGGCGTCTGGCTGGCCGCCACATTAGAGTCAGTGGCCTGGAATATCAGTGCTGAAGACCTCATCACCGAGCATTTGGGCTTCATCAATTGGGCGCCGGATCTGGCGAGAAATATTCTGCCGGATCATTTGGTCGAGGCCATATTGGGCCAGCCCGCACTTGTGATCACGCCGCTGGCTGCAGTGATCGCGGCGGCGCTCTCTTACATGTTCTTCAAAATGTCCCGCAGCCGTTAAAGATCCGGCCGGGCGCTGCTGATGCATCGCTGCGACGCCCTGCCTTTTGTCTGGCGACGGATATTTTTGGCTTTTTGCGCTCCATGCGCCGCCTCTGCTATGACGTATGCCAGGACAGATAGAGGGCGGTGAATTATGACAGACCTTAGCAACGAGATGCGCGACAAGCTTGATGCAGCGACGTTCCGCCGGCTGCTCTCCCATCTCGACAGTCACAAAGACGTTCAAAATATCGACCTGATGATTCTCGCTGATTTTTGCCGTAATTGCCTCGCAAACTGGCAGCGCGATGCGGCGGCGGAAAACGGGATTGAGATGACCACGGACGAAGCCCGCGCGCGCATCTACGGCATGCCGTATGGGGAATGGAAAGAAAAATTCCAGAAGCCTGCAACGCCGGAACAAATGGCGGCATTTGAGGCACGACGCCCGAAGAAATAAACCCGCGCGCCCTGCCGGGATATCCGGGCGCCAGATCCGGCGCGCCGCTTGTCCCGCGGCAAAATTTATTGAATCACAGCAATTTCCTGCGGGTGGCGGGTTCGTGTCATAGTGGTGACGGGTTCCTGACGTGGTGATCTGGCCCCTTCGTCAGGATAATGGGGCTTCTTCAGCAGCCATATCGAATGGAGACGAGCGGTGAAGATAAAAGTCAATGCGGACAAGATAAAAGCGTGGAGAGAAGAGCGCTGCTGGTCTCAGGAACATTTGGCAGACATCGCGGGGATCAGCTTGCGAACGATTCAACGCATTGAAAAAGGGCAGCTTGCCTCCCGTGAGTCTGTCATGTCCCTGGCAGCGGCATTTGACGTCGATGTCAGTGTTCTGACGCTCGATATTGACGGCGAAATTGAAAAAACTGTCACGCGAGAGGAAGCAAGAAAAATGCTGGAATTCAAAATGTCGTTTTGGATCCATATGGCGAGTTATGTGCTCGTTATGGGCATCCTTCTGATGATCAACCTGGCCGGCACACCGGATCATATCTGGGTTTTATGGCCGGCAATCGGCTGGGGGATTGGGGTCCTTGCCCATGGCGCCACGGTCTTTATGGTCGGCGCCATTTCCAGGACGGAAAAGCAGATGCGAGATCTCGATTGATGACGGCGATGGCTATGTGAAAGCGGCCGACAACATTGCGTTCGCCACAAATTGCGGATCGGGAATTTGATCCGGGCTTGACCTCGATGAGACATCGGCGCTTTCCTTGCGAAAGTCTCAATCTCACGCTTTTCAGACATCACGCAGTCGCGTAAAAGCGCGAAATCAAAACTTTTGAGAAGACTTAATGGAATTCAAATCGATTACTGCGGCAACTGGTCCAAGCGCATCCGGCGGATACTCGCAGGCTGTTGAAGTATCAGGCGCAAGGCGCCTCTTGTTCGTAAGCGGTCAGATTCCAGTAGATACGAACGGGTCTGTTCCGGGGCGCTTTGAAGATCAAGCGCGCGTCGCTTGGAAGAACATTGAAAAACAACTCATCGCGGCAGATATGACGTTGGCGAATATCGTAAAGCACACAACCTTTCTGGCTGATCGCAAATATCGAGACGTCAATGGCGAAATTCGTCGGGAAACCCTTGGCGCGCTATCGCCAGCGCTCACGGTCGTTATTGCGGAAATATATGATGAGGATTGGCTGCTTGAAATTGAAGCCATCGCAGCCGGGTAGAAAACTATTACCCTTCCGCCACAATAGACGGGACTGAATGACCGTGTTTGGTCAAACCTGTTGAAAGCGAGGAAAAATGACAAACCTTAGCGGCGAGATGAGCGACAAGCTTGATGCGGCGGAACTCGGGATCGAGATCACGAAGGATGATGCGCGAACGCGCATCTACGGCATGCCTTATGGGGAATGGAAAGAAAAATTCCAGGCTCCCGCGACGCCGGAGCCGGTGGCTGCGTTGGAGGCAAGGCGCGCGAAGAAATAAACGCGCGCCTTGCACTCGTTGGTCTGCTAATACTTCAAACCAAAAGCCCTTATGACCTTTGTGTGTTTTTATTGAAGAAGAAATCTGCGCATGGATTAACCGATGTCGAAGCGATCAAGGGTCATGACCTTGGTCCATGCCTCAACAAAGTCACCAACAAACTTCTCTTGTGCGTCGTCAGCTGCATAGACTTCTGCAACAGCGCGCAGCTCGGCGTTCGACCCGAAAACAAGATCAACGGGTGTCGCCGTCCATTTGACGTCGCCCGTCTCGCGATCGCGGCCTTCGTAAACGCCCTCGGTTGTGGGCGACGGCGCCCATAGCGTAGACATGTCCAGCAGGTTCGCGAAGAAATCGTTGCTTAGCGTCCCGGGCCGGTCGGTGAACACGCCGTGCTCAGATTGTCCGGCGTTTGCATCGAGCGCCCGCATGCCGCCAACCAGAGCTGTCATTTCCGGAACGGTCAGGGTCAGGAGGTTTGCCTGATCGACCAGCATTTCTGCTGGCGATCTGCGGTTATCATTGCCGAAGTAATTGCGAAACCCGTCGGCGGTCCGTTCAAGCACAGCAAAAGAGTCCACATCGGTCTGTTCCTGCGATGCATCCATGCGTCCCGGCGTGAAGGGAACCTGGACGTTTTGCCCGGCGTTCATTGCGGCCTGTTCAATTGCCGCGGACCCGCCCAGGACGATCAGATCGGCGAGCGATAGTTTTTTTCCGCCGGTTTGCGCGCCATTGAAATCTTGTTGGATACTTTCCAGACGCGCCAACACTTTCGCCAGTTCGTCGGGATTGTTGATTTCCCAATCCTTTTGCGGCGCAAGACGAATGCGCGCGCCGTTGGCGCCGCCGCGCATGTCTGTGCCGCGGAATGTGGATGCCGCCGCCCATGCGGTCCCGACCAATTCGGAGGACGTCAGCCCCGAGGCAAGAATCGCGGACTTCAGCGCGGCGATGTCGCTTGCGTCAATTAGGGCATGATCGACCGCGGGAATGGGATCTTGCCAAAGCAATTCCTCGTCGGGAACATCAGCGCCAAGATAACGGGCGCGGGGACCCATATCGCGGTGAGTCAGCTTGAACCAGGCCTTGGCGAAGGCGCGCTGGTATTCGTCCGGATTTTCATGGAAGCGCTTTGCGATCTTTAAATATTCGGGATCGAATTTCAGCGCGAGATCTGTCGTGAACATGATCGGCGCGTGACGCTTCATCGGTTCATGAGCGTCGGGCACGAGCGTATTCGCCGACTGTTCAGAGGGAATCCACTGCGTCGCGCCCGCAGGGCTCTTTGTCTGCACCCACTCAAAGGCGAACAAATTGTCCAAATATTGGGAGGTCCATGTGACCGGGTTGGCGGACCACGCGCCTTCCAGCCCGCTGGTGATCGTGTCCCCGGCATTGCCACTGCCGCATTTACTTTCCCAGCCGAGGCCCTGGCTCTCGATGCCGGCGGCTGCAGGTTCGGGACCAACACATTCGGCGCCGACGGCGCCGTGGGCTTTGCCGAAGGTGTGTCCGCCAGCGATCAACGCAACGGTCTCTTCATCGTTCATCGCCATGCGCCCGAAGGTTTCGCGAATATCACGCGCCGCCGCGAGCGGATCCGGATTGCCGTTCGGGCCTTCCGGATTGACGTAAATCAGGCCCATCTGAACGGCGGCGAGAGGTCGCTCAAGGTTCCTGTCTCCACTGTAGCGTTCGTCATCGAGCCACTTTTTCTCCGGGCCCCAGTAAACCAGGTCAGGCTCCCAGTCGTCCTCACGACCGCCGGCAAAACCGAATGTTTCAAAACCCATGGATTCCAGCGAAACATTCCCTGTCAGGATCATCAGGTCGGCCCATGAAATCTTGCGGCCATATTTCTGCTTGACCGGCCACAAAAGCCGCCGCGCCTTGTCGAGATTTGCATTGTCAGGCCAGCTATTGAGCGGTTCGAGGCGCTGTTGCCCGCCGCCGGCGCCGCCGCGGCCGTCGGAAACACGGTAAGTGCCCGCGCTGTGCCACGCCATCCGAATGAACAACGGTCCGTAGTGCCCATAATCTGCTGGCCACCAATCCTGTGATGTTGTCAGCAATGTCGCGATGTCCGCCTTCACAGCATTAAGGTCGAGACTTGCGAAGGCCTCAGCATAATTAAAATCTTCGCCCATGGGATCAGACTCAACGGAGTGCTGGCGAAGCGGCGCGAGGTCCAGCTTTTCAGGCCACCAAAATTGGGTCGACTTTGCCGCGCCTTGAACCATCGCCCGGCTGTCTTCGACAGGCGCGGCGGCAAGATCAGCGGCGTCTGTTGCGGATTCGGGCGCCGAAGGCGATGCGCTCTCATCCGATGCGGAGACGTCCGCTTCGCTACTCGGCTCGCCGCTGCTGTTTTCACCGCCGCATGCGCTTAAAGCCAATGCCAGCACAGAGGCCGTCGCAAGGCCGATTTTATAAGTCCGGTTCACACAAATTCTCCATCATCTTGTTTGCCGCGAGTTTGATCACTCATCTGGCGTGGCGCGAGTCCAGGGGGCACAGATCCGGCGCCGCTTGATACGTTGCACCGACAAAATCGGATCACGCTCAGATATTAACAGCCGCCAACGCTACGCGCCCGGATGAGCCCCTTTTACACCGGACAGCTTTGCCCTCAGCAGACGGGCTTGGCATTGAGTTAAATCAAGAATCGCACCGGCGCCTGGCGCGTTGGGATTGGCGCAGCGTCATATCCCTCGTTTTTTGTAATTCGAAAAAATCGGCGGTCTTAATGAGCCGTCGCAATATCACTGAAGGTCGCCCTCAAAGAGATTTTTCTCCATCCTCAAAGCCGCCATTCCCTACAGATCGGGGCGTTGACCGGTTGAGACTGCAGCCCATTTGCGACATTGATCCAAACTATGCGAATGCTTGGTTTAGGCTTGGAAATTGAACCCGAATCTAAGACGGAACTATTTCGCCACATGGTGCAAGAGCTTTCATTAAGCATGCGATCCGCTAGAATTTACTCACGCCAAAGGGTGCGTTTTGCCATTTGAGGGTCTTAACATGCCGAAGACTGCCCTAATTCTCGGGATTCTAGTTGTGGTTTGTATGTTGGGGGACAGGGTTGGATGGTATTTTGACGGACTGGCGTTTTCTAAGTCCTGGTTCTACCCGACGGTGCTACTTCCCATCACACTTATCTTAGCGTTGGGATACATTGGCGCGTTAATCGCGACGGTTGTATCGGTGTGGCGCAAGAAGATCAGATTTGGACAGCTGTTTATACCGGCAATAACACCATTTCTGGTGTTCGCCATTCCCGAGTTACCGCTACCTGGATTCACCGATGGTTTGCGGCATGCCGTAAACAAGAAGTTAGAGCGCAATAAGCTAATTGAATTTGCCGAACAGGCCAAGTTGATCGCGGGCGCCGAGAATCTAGAGCGTGGGGTATGGATTCCTGGTGGGGCTTATCCGTTTGATGCGGAAAGCTCGGCAGAATGGAAAATGCTGAAGGATATCTATCCTGAAGCGTTTGCATTGACTGGCCAGCTGCCTCGATTCGTTATTTCCTCAGACGAAGTGCGCGTCGTATACGGAGGCGCCTTGGCTAAACACTGGGGTTACACAATCGTTGACGATGATATGTGCCCAATTGACCGACTTTCGGCATCTAACTGCCAAAGAGTCTATGAAAATATTTGGGTATATAGCGATATCTACTAGGGTCGGCTTAGCGGGTGTGAGTTCAACGGATCATTGCAACACTTTAGTTTTTATAAGAACTGGAGTGACATCGATGAAGCAACGCCGTCGGAAGAGTGGGCGAAAGCACCGCACAAACATCCGGCGCTTTTTTCAACGATATCGCCCCACTATTGCCATTCAGCCGATTCAAACCATATGCTGTGTGACGTTTCAGCAGCTCAATGATCGCGGCGGGCTTCTTTGATGGGTGCGGACCCGGAACGGGCAGAAAGAAGACAAGGTGGTAAAAATTCCTAACGACAATAGCGCCCGGGATGTTCACATCCACGACCCCAGCGCTGATGTTGAAGCAATCACGTCACCGGAGTCGATCCTGACGTCCGCGCGGCTGTCTGACAATGAGAAGATATCGCTTTTGCAGCAGTGGGAATATGATGTCCGGGAAATGCTTGTGGCGGAAGAAGAAGGTATGGGCGACGCCGACGGCGATCTGCTTTCGCGCATCATCAATGCGCTCACGGCGCTCGGCGACGGGCCGGATGCGGAGCATTCTCCGCCGACAAAACAAGGCGGCGTTTAGGCCGTTATCCGATTTTTAAAAGACGGGAATGTCGAGCGAAACATTGCATGCGCCGCGGGAACAACTAAGCAAACAGACGCTGACGCTGCATTACGCAATCACCTCCCTTATGGAAGACCTGGAAGCGGTTGATTGGTATCGCCAGCGCGCTGACGACTGCGATGATGCGTCGCTTAAAAATATTCTTCTGCACAACATGCGCGAGGAAATGGAGCACGCCGAATTTGGCCTGACTGCAATACCGCTTGCAAAAAAATGCGCGCCGGAACCTGTACTTGTGATCGTCTTGCGCTTTTGAATTTTGACTTGAGGAATTTAGGTTAATTTTCGCCCTGGCGGTGAAATCCTCCTGGCGACTGCCCATCCCAGTTGTAAGTACATGTTATTATACATGTTTTTTAGGGTGCGGTGCAAAAATGCGATTGACTCGCAATTAGAATTGTGGAAATTTCGCGCTGTTGAGGCCGGTTGGTCCCATCTGAGTGGCCCGGCAGTTCGGGCGGTTGCGTTAAAGGTGAGACACGATGAAATTGATTGGCAGTTTGGCAGTGGCGGGCGTTGTTGCGTCCGGCTTAATTTTCGCGCCTGCAAATGCAGCGCCTATTGTTTTTAAGGGAAACGGTCTCAATGCCGTTCCCGCGAGCAACATCATACAAAACTGCGGCACAATCGGCATTGATTACTGCACAGTCGATCATGATCAGGGATTTCAGTATTCAGTCAGCGGATTTGATCTCACAGCAAAGGCCTATATAGGCAATCAGGCCGTGCGATTAATCCAGGACATCCGCCCGGGCAATTCGGGTCTCGGCGCGCTGTCGGAAAACAACCCCGCAGATGATCAGACGCAGGCGGACTCCGGCGAGTCGATTGAGTTTGCTTTTACCCGCAACATTTTTCTTTCTGATATCGAGTTTAATTCCGGCGCCGATCGCGATTGTTCAAATCCGGGCAACGAGGGCCCATGTGGCGATTTCGATTTTTATATCGATAATATATTTGTTGCGACGATTGCAGCGGTCGATCTCCTGACAAATACCTTTATGGGGTCTTCGTTCAAGTTTGTTCCGGTTACATCGGGCGGCGGATTTGCCATTGCACAGTTCAATGTAAATGAAGTGCCTGTCCCGGCAGCGTTTCCGTTGCTTCTGTCCGGCCTCGCGGGCCTGGCTTTTGCCTCGCGGCGAAAGCGGAAAACCGCCTGATAAAGCGCAGCATTTGCAAACAAAATTAAGGCCAGTCTCTGAAATTTTGCGGCCGCCGCCGCGCCCCCGGCTATCAACCCGTCTGATCCGGCGCCGATTCCCGATGTTCAATTCCCGGGGCTGGCGGCTACGGGCGGCGCGTCGCTGTTGTCAGCTTCATTTTCCTCTTCGGCTTCGGCCGGGCTGCGTGGATCAAATTCGAACACGCCTGGCGTTGTGCGCGGTATCGGAACATAGTCGCTTTTTTCGGCTGCGGTCGGGGAGGCGCGGCGCAGCATTCTGTAAAGGCCGAACCCCGCGAGCAGACAATGTACGCCGCCGGTATATCGGAACAGCGCCGCTGGCCCGCCGATCCCCATGAAAACCGGCCCGAGGACGGGCCCGAGGATCGCGCCGGCGCCGTAAAGCAGGAACAACCCGCCGCTGACAGCGACAAACTCGCCTTCTTCGGCGTGATCATTTGCGTGCGCCGCATTAAGCCCGAAGAGCGGCATGGCGAAAAAGCCAAAAAACGCCGCACCGGCCAACAGCGCCGAATGAGATATGGCGGCGGCCTCGGCCAGAAAAAACCCGCTCGCCGCGGCCAGGATGCTCACGCTGATGATGACAATGCGCCGGTCCATTTTATCGGAGAGAAGGCCGACCGGCCATTGCGAAACGGCGCCGCCGACAATGGCGGCGCTCATGAAGGTCGCGACAGTGGCGACATCATAGCCTATTTGCTGAACAAAAACCGGTCCGATGCTCCAAAATGCGCCGTTTGCAGCGCCGACGCAAAAGCAGCCGACCGACGCCAGCGGAGACACGCTGAAGAGTTTGTTGAGGTTCAGTTTCGCCACATGCACGCGCGCCGGCGCCATCGACGTGGTGAGCGCAACGGGGACAAGCGAGATCGAAATCAGGATTGACGTAATGGCGAACAGAGCAAACTGCGTCGGGCTCGCGACGATCAATAACAACTGTCCAAGGGTGACGGCGGCCAAATCGACAATGCGGTATATCGACAGAACGCGCCCGCGATTTTCATTGGTCGCCTTTTCATTGATCCAGCTTTCGACGATCATGTGCAGCCCGGCAAAACAGAAACCGGAAATCAGGCGCAGCACGGACCAGAATGCAGGATCTACGATCAGCGCGTGGACGAGGGCGACCGCCGACGCAACCGAGGCAAGCGCCGTAAAGGTTCTGATATGGCCGACACGCGCAACCATCCTGGGCGCATAGCGGCACCCGGCAATGAAGCCCACATAATAGGACGACATCAAAAATCCGATTTGCGTGAGGGTGAACCCGTCAATATTGGCTCGGACCGACAGCAATGTGGCCTGAAGTCCGTTGCCGGCCAGCAATATGGCGGCGGCGAACAAGAGGGCGGCAATGGTGATCAACGCTTCGCGCATGTTTGTTTTGTCTTCCCGCCTTGTTCTGTCAAAGGCCATTGCGGCGGCTGCCATCGGGGTGAGGGATTACATATTTCATTGCAGTTCGAAATAGCCCCGGCGGTCATCAGGCAAATAAGCGTCCGGGAACCGGCCGGAGCGCGGCAAGTGAGGTAGTGGCGCGGGCGCCAGGGCCATGCCCGTTTTGGCGAAGCTCGCATTTTCCATATTGTGTTTTCAAAAAACTTGGGTCAAATGCGACCTGTTGCGGAGAGGCTTTGATGTCCCGGAGCGCGCGGTCGTCCACGTCAATGGGCGCGATCAGGACCTTTTGAAAACCGATGATGCTTGTACCGACTTATGTTGCGCCCAGCGCGATCGAAGGTGTGGGTGTTTTTGCTGCTGAGGATATTCCAGCGGGCGCGCTTATTTGGCGCCTTGACCAAAGCTTCGACCGGCTGATTCCGCAAAAGGATCTGGATGCGGCGCCTGAGCATTTCAGGGAATTCATTGAGCGCTACACCTATCCTTTCCCGGACGATCCGTCCCTGGTGGTGCTGGAAGTGGATAATGGCCGGTTCATGAACCACGATATGCTGTCTCCAAACACAGACTTTTCCGTGCCGACGCGCGGCGTGGCGCGGCGCGATATCGCGCAAGGTGAGGAACTCACCTGCAACTATGCCGAGTTCGACCCTGATTACGAGCTGGCGCCGGCGCGGGTGTTCACGCCGGAAGCCAGTCTGTCGCGGGTCCCGCCCCATATGCGGGGCGGTGGAGCGCTGAGGTCGAACGGAGCAGCCTGATCGGCTCCGTTCACATTGCGGGCTGATTTGCGTTGACAGCTCCACGCCCCGGTTCAATACAAACTGTCTTTGACAGAATGCGAAAGAAAGGACGCGCCATGTCAAAATCGAACCGCGTTACGATTGCCGACATCGAAGAGGAAAGCGGATTTGAATATGGAACGCCAGACTTTCGCGCCTATGTGGAGCGCGAGGGCATCGACGTCGTCAACGAAAAAAAACGCCTGAAATCCGAGACGCGCGAGCGGCGCGACCGGCGCCGCACAGAATGACCCTTTGCCGACGCAGTCAGCCATGAAAACCAATGAGCGAGGGTAGTGGCTGCCGGCCGAAAAGGCGGATCGATTCGAACTGATGGCGCCGGCCGCAATAATCAACAACTGCGTCCGGGCAGGTTTAATTAATGTACAAGGGCGGGTGGGTTCAGGCGCGCCGATAAAGCGCTGCGGCGAGGGCCAGCGATAAAAACGCGCCGCCGACGCTGCGCTCGAACCATCGCCTGACGCGGGTGCGCGTCATTACGCGCCGCAATTCGCCAGCGGCGAGGGCATAAATCACAATGATCGAGAGATCAATCGTGACGCCGGTGATCGCCAGAATGGCAATTTGCGGTAAGGCTGCCTGCGCCGGGTCAATAAATTGCGGCACAAGCGCAACAAAGAAAAGAACCGCCTTGGGATTTGACAGGCCGACAATAACGCCGTCGCGCCAGGCGTTGTTTGCGCCCGTGGTTTCCTGCGCTGTCGCTGCGGCGGGTTTGAAGGAGCCCCTTATCGCCTTGACGCCAAGCCAGGCGAGATAGACGACGCCAAACCACTTAACCGTCATAAAAAGCATCTGCGATGTGGCGATCGCGGCGGCGAGCCCGAATGATGTCAGCACCCAGAAGATCGCGTTGGCCGTTTCAATGCCAAACGCCGCCTTTATGCCCGCCGAACGGCCGCGCCATACGGACTGGCTGGTGACGAAAATCACCGCGGGTCCGGGCGTCAGTGAGACCAGTAAATAAGCGAGTATGTATAAGGTCAGGGTTTGCACCGTCATTTTCGCCTCCGCATTTGCGCGGTGATCGCGGTTCCTTACCGGACCTAGTCACCGCCGGTTGTGCGCGCAAACCAGAAAAGTTGAATCTGGCGATAGATTGTCTTGAGGCTGTTGCCATTGTACCCCGGCGCACGCCCGACGCCTCATTCCGGCGCCAAATAAACGGGCGGCTTTCCCGATTGGAGACAATAAATTGCTTGACGTGGGAAATAATCCCGCATATTGTTTGCGAGACGTGGGAAATATTCCCACGTAACCAGTGATCGGCGTCCGCGCCGAAAGGAGAGTGAGCATGAGCAGTTGTTTTGACAAATTGACCCTTTTCAGCGCCCTGGCCGCCATGAGTTTTGCGGCTGCAGCTGTGCCGGCGCAGGCCGCACAGACGGCAGGTGAGGGCGTTGCGGATTCTTCCATGCGCGCGGCGCAGCATCGCCGGTCGCATCCGGATATTCCCAATCCCAATGATGTGGATGTCACCCGGGAAAATCTTCGCCGCATTATCAATGCGCTTTTGGATGCGGGACTTAATCGCCAGCAGATCAAGCGCTGGCTTTACGCGGCCCTTGATAATGATCCGAATATTCCAAATCCCGGCGATGTGACGGTGACGCGTGAAAACATTCGGCGCATTATCAATGCGCTCAAAGACGCAGGACTTAATCGCCAGCAGATTAAACGCTGGATTAATGCAAGCCTTGATCAGCAGACTAACAGACGGCGATATCACGGCGCTGCCCGGCGCAGAGCGGCCAGCGCTGATGCGCGCGTGCGGCCTGCGCGCGACGCAGGGGCACAACGCGCCGACCGCGCCGACCGCGCCAATCGCCCGACACGCGTTGAGCGCCCCGCGCGCCCCGCGCGCCCCGCGCGCCCCACTCGCCCCACTCGCATTGAACGACCGGCGCGCCCCGAGCGCCCATCACGCCCGGGCGGAGGGAGCTAGTCCGGCCCAGTCAATGCGAGCGACAACGCCGGCGTTCCTTTTGGGCGCCGGCGTTAATTAGACCACGTTCGAAGAGCGCCGAATCGGCGAACTTGGTCCGGACTATGTTTTTTCGCGCATTCGAGCCCAAAAACCGCATACACTTTTTGTTAATGCGCTATATTTCGTGGGATTGTTTCCCGCATGAATGAGGATAAACTTGGCCAGGCGGTATGGCGCAGCGCCCTCCGGAATTTATTGTCGATGAGTTGGAGTGAAGCGGTTTGAAACGGGCTCTAAGCAAATCCGAACCTGGCGGACGGCCGCCGGAGAAATTTGTCGGCGCCGTGCGCCGCATCCTTCGCCCGCTTGTGCGCACGCTCATCGCGCATGGCGTCACCTTTCCCATGCTCTCTGAGATCCTGAAAAGCGTTTATGTGGAAACGGCGGAAAAACATTTTGCCCTGGACGGCGAAGCCGAGCCTTCGGACAGCCGAATTTCGCTGATTACGCGCGTCCACCGCAAAGATGTGCGGCGGCTGCGCAGCAAACAGAGTTCAAACGCCTTGCCCCTGGCGTCTGCTTCTCTGGGCGCGCAGATCATCGCCGAATGGACCGGCAATAGCAGCTTCACCGATAAAAAAGGCGCGCCGCTGATATTGCCGCGCGGCGCGGGCAAGCCGGACGCCCCGTCTTTTGACGCCCTGGTCGCTTCGGTCAGCAAGGATGTGCGTCCGCGCGCCGTGCTTGACGAACTGTTGCGCGCCGGCGTCGTGGACCAAACGCCGGAAGATCATGTCAGACTGATCAAGACCGCCTTTGTCGCGGCGGAAAATTTTGAAGAACTCCTGTTTCATTACGAACGCAATTTGCATGACCACATTGCCGCCGCCGGAAGCAATCTGGAAGGCGGCGCAAAGCCGTTCCTGGAGCGCTCGGTCTATTATGACGATCTTAAACCGGAATCGATTGAGGCGCTGGCGAAACTGGCTGAAGAAAAAGCCATGGCCGGCCTGCTGTCCGTCAACAAGTCGGCGCGCGCTCGGTCGAAAAAGGACGAGGGCGCCAAAACTGCAAATAAGAGATTTACATTTGGCGTCTATTTTTACGCTGACGACGAGGACGAACGCTGATGGCCCGCGCGCTTTCCCGACAGATGAGTCTGGCGCTGATAACGCTCCTGGTGCTGGCGGCGGTGCTGGCGTTTTATTCGACGCGCGGACCCGGCGGTGTCGGCGGCACAGGCATTGTCGGCCCTGGCGGCGTCGGCGGCACGGGAATTTTTGGGCGCATCGACCGTTTCGGCAGCATCTGGGTCAATGGCCGCGAGATTTTTTACGACGATAACCTGCCGCTCACCCGGAGCGGCGCCGAAGCGGGGCCTGAAAAATTTGCTCCTGGCCAGATGGTTGCTGTTGTTGCTGAAGAGCGCGATGGCGCCTGGCAGGCGCGCAGCGCCCGTATCATTGATGAAGTGATCGGACCGATCGAAATTGCCGGCGAACACTCCATGATGGTTCTGGATCAGCAGATTCTTTTTACGGAACAAACAAATACCGCAGAGGGTTTGCGCGAAACGATTGAAGCCGGCGGCATGGTTGCGATCAGCGGTTATCGAACGCCGGACGGCGCAATCATTGCCACAAGGATTGATCCAGTTGGACGTCATGCGGAACTTTTTGTTCGCGGCGCCGCATTTAACATTGCCGCTGACAGCTTTTCGATTGGCGGGCTTAACATCAGCTATGAGGGACTGGCGGTTTCTGAAGGCGACGTGGTGGCTGCGCGCGGCGCAATGATCGGCGCGCAATTTACAGCCTATGACGTTCGAAAAGACAGCGCCTTTGAAGGCCTTGGCCTTGAAAATATCTCCTATCAGGGCGTCGCTCATACTGAAAGCGACGGAGAAAACCTGCGCGTCGGCGAATATTCTGCGGCCAATGCTTCGATCGTTGCATCGTCTCGTGATACCGGCGACTACACGCTTGTTGTTCTTGAGGGCGGAGCGCGGCCAAACAGCCTGGCGCTCGATCGCGATGTGCGCGCCAGCGCCATTGAAGAACAGTTTTTGGCGCCGGCGCCGGAATGGCTTGGTGGTTTGGCGGAGGGTGAAGCTGAGCCAAACGAAAACCCGGAAGAATTAGAGCGCCGCGAGCCTGCGACGAATGACGGCGTCAATGACGCTGTCAATGACGGCGCGCGCGAAGAACCTGCGCGCGTGGAACAGGAGGAAGACGCGATAAGCGAAACGACGGCTGCGCCTGAAACGTCTTTGCGTGAAGAAGACAGCGCAAGAGAGCCGGAACCGGTTGAAGAGACCAGTGACACAGCGGCGACCGGGCGTCCGGCGGAAAATCCGGATGCGCCGGAAAGATCCGAAGACGGCGCCGAAGCGCGCCCGGATGAATTTCCCGATGCACCGGACCGCCCGGAAGTGGAACGGCCGGAGCGCCCTGAGCGACCCGAAGGGGTCAGGCCCGAACGCCCGGAGCGGCCGCAACGTCCGAACCGATAATAAAAACGGGCGCCGCATAAACGGCGCCAGCGAATCGTTGGTCCCCGTCTGACAATCTGCGCGTTTAGAATGCTGTCAATTTCAGTTGCAGACCAGCGCCAAAATCAGGGCTGCCGTCGCTGAGACCGGCAACACCATAAAGAACGACGCCCCATTTCTTTGTCGCCTTTAGGTCAAGATAGGCAAAGATCTCTTTTGAATCTTCCGCCAGCGCCGATGCGGCCTCCCTGTAATCATAGGAAACGCCAATGCTCGCCTTGTTGGAAATATAATAGGCGGCCCCTGCCGATGCGATCCAGATGTCGTTCAGCATGAATGTATCCGGCTCGCCGACAAACCGATAGCCAAGACTGGCGAAGGGAACGACAGGGCCGATAAACTTTGACATTTCCGCCTGCACCGTCACATCCACTTTGCCAGTGCCAAGGCCCTTGTTCTCGTCTGCCGTCGGCGCCTTCACTTTGGTTGAAAGGTCAAGCATGACACCCAAATTTTCAAATTCAGGCGAATATTTTACCGTGAAATATGTATCGGCAATCCCACTTGCTTCGGTAATCTGCATCGTGCCGCGGCCGGGCGTGACGATGACGCCGCCATCGCCGCCGCCGATGACGCCGCCCGGACCTTCAATATTGATATAGCCCGATGAAATGCGAAACGACCATTCGCCAGATGTCGCTTTGGCGCTCACCGGAACATACAATATGTCTGTATCAAGCGGCTGGCCGTAGTCGCCGCTGGAATAATCAACGCCGCTGTAAAGCGACAGTTTCACCCCATCGTCTTCGGCATGGGCGATCGCGCCGACGGCGCAAAGACTTGAAACGGCGGCTAACGTCCGCCGGCGGGATTTAGGTCGGGCGCCTGAAATTCTGGGCATGATATCCACCTCATAATACGCAACAAGGCGTCAATAATACGTGGGATTTTTTCCCACGTCAAGGATTTTGAATAATCAGGGGCCCGGCTCAGGACCGCGCTTTTTTGTCGAATGATCTGCGTTAATGAATGATTAATAATTGGCGGCCGTCGTTTTTGCGGCGCCGGCGCCCCGTGACCGGGGGGCCGCCTATCGGCTATATTGACGGCGCCGCTGCGCAAAAGGCTAAGTGATGAAACTTTATTCCGGTCCGTTGAGCCTGTTTGCCAGGAAGATCGAAATTGCGCTGGGGGAGAAAAATCTTTCCTTTGAGCGTATCATGGCGCCGTTTACACAGACCGAAGGCTATACGCCCAAGCTCCCTGAAATCATGGCCGCCAATCCCAAAGGCCAGGTGCCGGTTTTAATCGACGGCGATGTGACGCTTTATGATTCAACGGTCATTTTGGAATATCTCGAAGATGCTTATCCCGATCCGCCGCTCTATCCGAAAAATGCGAGCGCGCGCGCCAGATGCAGGTTGTTGGAGCTTTATGCGGACGAAGTGATGCTTGTGCCGTTAAAGGCGCTGATGCACAGATCCGAACCCTGGGACGATGCGCCCCGCCGCAGCGCATTGGAGGTCAAAGCCCGCGACGCGGAAACGGTGCTTGCCAATCAATTCGCCCGGCTCGACGCAGACCTCGGCGAGGGCGCTTATTTTTGCGGGGCGTTCGGCGCCGCCGACATCGCGCTGTTCATGAGCGTTCATTATGCGCAGCGTTTAGGCGGTCCGGCGCTTGGGCGGACAAAGCGGCTTGCCGATTGGTATGCGGCGCTTGGAGCGCGTCCCGCATTTAAAACCGTGATCGATGAAATTCGCACTGCCGACCGCGCCTTGTCGAGACAGGTTCCCGGCGCGTTTAAGGGGCTTGATTGAATTTACAGCGTAGCAGCGGGCCATCGCGTTTTGCGTTTGTCATCCGCCCGGTGATCTATGGAAAGTGCGGTGTTGCGTCGAACAGATTGCGCGGGCGCAGATCGAGGCCGCTCCACATGACCAATGCCACGCCGTGCCAGCTATTGCCGATAAAGTATCCATCCTCATCGCGCGGATCGTGATGCAACGGGCTGATATGCCAGACGACAACGTCATTATTGGTGACAGATTCTCCGTTCACATAGCTATCAATGACATCGTAAGTTTTTTCCGAGTATCTGTATCTGGTGACCCAGAAATCCTCTTGCGCAAAGGCTTCACTATGGCGCGGCGCGCCAAATCTAACGGGCTTAAACTCGTAACTGATATTTCTGCCATGGGCATTTTTCGTAACCTCATCGCGGACATGCACTTCAGTAAATTTCTCATGGTCGATTTCGACGCCGCCTTCAACGCCGCCATTAAACGGCGTCAGACTATCCGTCGCGGCAATACCGGGTTCGCTGTGGGAATATAAAAGCGCCGAATCGTTTCTAAATCCATTCAGATCCATATCGATCCGCCACAACCCATTATGCATATGCGCCGTGTATTCGCTGTAGGGGAGGTTGCGCGATGTGGCGCCAATGCGCAGTTTGATTGTGCCGTCGTCCTGAAAGACATAGCGCATGATGTAATTGTAGTTCGCTGAATCAAGGGTCGCCCATAGCGACAGCTCGTGGCCGATACCGACTGCGGTGTCGTCCTTCCATGAAACACCGCGCGACGATACCTGGTGGATCACCTTGCCGTCGATGATATTGCCGCAAGCGCCGGCGTCCAGTGCTGTTGCGTTGACCAGTGGAAAACTGAAATTGGTGAGGTCATAATAGCGCGGCGAACCCGGATGATAAGGGACGAAAATATCTGCAAGGCGTGCATCCCATAAAACGCGCATCCATGGTTCCGACGGTCCTTTTTTGAACCATGCGCCGGTAATATAAAGACCCTTTGCTGTGGCGTTGGCAAAGCGCACGCGCCAGGCCGTTTCCATCGGTCCGTTCGGCGGGAATTGTTGCTCCACCACATTGGAACTTGTCTGGCCCGGGGCAAAAGCCGGGCAGCCCGGCCCATGGGCGAATGCGGCGCTGGAAATCACCAAGCCGGCAACCAGGCTAATCAGATAGGAAACAATTGTTCTGCGCTTTATCATAATTATCTCCCCCTGGCTCTTTCGATCGACACTTCTCTTGCCGTCAAATCGACGATGACAAGAGGCTCATGCAGATAGTCGCGGTCAATGCGAATAAGCGCCCGCACAATGCGACGTCCATGGAACGGATCTTTCGCGTCGCGGGTGCGCACGATCAGCCCTTCGATGGCGACATCTTCCCGCGACAGGCCGCTCGCGCTGAGCGCTTCGCCGATCGCAGTCTGAGCCTCGCGATTTTCCAGAACAAGCGCGCGGACTTCTTCCATTTCCTCTTCGCTCAGGCGAACAGGGCGGCCGGGATAGGCGCCCTGTTCGAGAATCTCGCCGCTCTCAATATCGACATCGGTAATCAGCGCTGCATCGTCGGAATAGCGATAAAAAAGGACGCGGTAGATTGCCCGCGACAGTTTCTCATCAAGCATTTTGTGACTCAAAAAATCCGTTCCCACATAAACCACGCGGGCATCTAATGGCGTGCGCAAAAGGGCGGATCTTTCGGCAATGTCGCGCGCGCGTTGTGCAATGATCGGCGGCACAGTTTCCGAGGCGCCCTCGAAGCCGTCGGGACGCGGATCGTTGAATGCCGGATGATTAAAATCGACCTCATAGGAAGACACTGCTACGGCGTCTTGAGTTGACGAGGGCGACACGCATGCGCCGAGCGCAAGGGCCGGTAAGACTCCAAAGCATAGATATGAAACCACGCTGCGCATGTTTTTGATCTCCCCAATTACAATTCAAGAATACAAAAAGTAAGTTTAAAGCGTTTGTAACAACAAACACTAACACTGACTGGCGCTATCGAAAGAGTACCGCAATATTATACATAAACGGGAATTGTGAGTCCAGCAAATGTGCTTTTGGCGCTCAAAAGCCTGAACAAACTCAGGATCACATAGAATATGCGGGAATATCGAGGCATCTTCGGGAATTGTCGGGCGGACGGGCGGAAATCGGCGCAGCTTGTGACCGGTTGCCCAATGGCCGCCCGCTAATTTGGCGCAAATTGACAAAGGCCACGTTGCACAATTAGTTTTAGCGCAGCTGAGTCAAAACGAGATGCCTGTGACCGCCTGCCATTAATTGCATGAATGGCGCTGAAATCGCGATAAGTCCCAAGCTGCGCAATCGCGCGGGGCCGCGATCTTTTTTCTACACCATCTGATTGTTTTTCATCCGCATGATCTCTTGCGGAACACGAGGCATATCCAATGACCGAGGAACCTTTCTTTACGCTCACTGACGGCCGGCTGCTTGCAATCGCCGGTACAGAAAAAATAATGGAGTTCGAGCTTGCCCATGATCCGGGCGTCTTTGATCTGTTGCAGACGCCGACGCCGCCGAGCTGGCCGCCGGACCTTAATGACGACGACAGCTTCGGGCATTTCCTGAACGCGCTGCGCAAGGACGATGAAGCGCGCATCTGGGGGCTCTATTATCTGATCGATCTTGAAGCCGGCCGCCGCCTGGCGGGTTGCGGCGGCTATGTGGGCCCGCCCGGCAAAAACGGGACGGTTGAAATCGGCTACAGCATTTTGAACGCTTACCGGCGGCAAGGCTACGCGACCGGTCTGTGCCGGTTGTTGATCGATTATGCGTTTAAGGACAATCGCGTCCGCCGCATCATCGCCAATACCTATCCGCATCTCGCTCCATCAATTGGCGTCATGAAAAAATGCGGACTGACGCTGCATCGCGAAAATGACGATGGAACCGTCACCTATCAGCTGAACAAAGCATAATCGATGCGGGGCTTTTCCGTGCGAGAAGGGCCGCGCATTATCCTAACATTGATTGCCCGACGCCGCGACGTCAATCAGGGCGCTGTCGTGCAGCATCATTGCGGCGAATTTGAAACCGTCGCGACGCTTGATTTTACATCCGCTATGACGCCGTCTAGGGTCGCGCGATCATAGAGCTGGCCCGCCTTTATGACAGCGGAAATATTGCGTATCGCGGAAACGTCAATCCTGGGATCGCGATCAAGAATGACAATGTCAGCAGTCATTCCGACGGCGATGCGTCCCAGACGCTCCGCACCCATGAAGGCCGCGGGTGCGGTGGTTGCGGCAGCGAGCACGTCACGCGGACTTAGTCCAGCGAGGTTGTAAAGCATTGTCATTTCGTCTGCGACGCCTGAGCCCGGATAGGCAAACGGAACGGCTGCATCGGATCCAACCAACACCGTGACGCCGGCGCGACGAAATTCACTCATGTCTTGCGCGGCCGTTGCGAGCGCTTCCCGCCAGCCTTCAATATTTCGCTTGCTGTCACGCCACTCCGTCAAATATTCGCGCCAATTCGCGCGAAGATCTTGGGTTAGAAGCGCGTTTCTCGGATCACGGGCGCCGATTTCGTCTGCGAGCGCTGCTTCAAGCACGCTTATGGGCAACGTAAATCCTTTCCAGGCGGTCAGGGTGGGAACATGTGCGGCGCCGCTTTCGCGCAGGGCGCTGAAAAGCGCATTTCGTGCATCGGCTGAAAGGCTCGACAACGGAAACGGGTAAAACCCGTGTTCGAAGCTGGCCTGTCCCCGTCGCGCAGCCTCTGCCGGCGGATAATCCCAGCGCGGATGACCGGCGATCTGCATCTGAGCCTCTCGCCCGGCGGCAAGGATCGCCTCATAGGTTTGCGCGTCCTTTGTTTCGCGGATCTTGACGAAATCGACGCCCATGTTCTGCAGCGCAGCAACAGCGGTTTTCGCCTCCTGCGGGCCATCGACGATAATGCGTGTTTTAGAGTGATCGTCGCCCGACTTTTCAGCAATGGCGCGTTCAACCGATTCCCGCGTATCGAGCATCGGGCCGGGTGTGAATATTCTCGGCCCAAGAAGGTCGCCGCGATTTATCATAGCTTGAATGTTGCGGATTTGCGCGAGATCGCCGCCCATGTCGCGGACGCTTGTAACGCCATTGGCAATATAAAGCGGCATGCTTTCGGGGCCAATTTTGGCGGCGTGGATATGCATGTCCCACAATCCCGGGACAGCGTAAGCGCCCTCGTATGAATAACGGCAATTGGCGCCCTGAGTTTGTCGCGCGCCGGTGGGTGCAATCGACACGATGACGCCGTCGGCAATCTCCAGATCCTGCGGGCCTGAATAGTCTTCTGTAGAAGGATCAGCAATGATCATTCCCGAAAGGACATAGGGATCATTGGGAGAGCAAACCCTGGAAGCGCATCCTGCCGCCGTACTCAATGCAGCCAAAAGTTGGACTACGCGCCATGAACGCCGCCAAAAACGCGAGCTCATCCGGCCAGCCTCGCAGCCGCCTCAGTCGATGCTGCGCGTACGAATGAATTAGGGTCGTTTTCCGCGGTCCGCCGCAAATGCTTAATCGACGCAGGACCTCCGACGCGCCCCAGCGCGGCGGCGGCGGCGGTCCGCACAAATTCATTCTCATCGGAGAGAGCATTGATCAGTGCATTTTCAGCGCGCGCGTCACCCACATGCATGAGCGATTGCGCCGCGGCGTGCCGCACATATTCATTACTGTCGCGCAGCGCGGCGACAAGTCCATTGATCACGGCGGCGTCTCCGCGCGGCGCAATCTTGCCTAGCGCTTCAGCAGCGGCTTGCCGCACTTCCTTGTCGGTATCGTCGCGAAGCTGGGTCAAAAGGCCGACTATGGCGCCGCCATCCCCCACTTTGGAAAGCGAGGACGCGGCTTGCGCGCGCACGCGCTCGTCGCGATCGGTAAGCGCGGCCTGGAGCGCGTCGGCGCTTTCGTGCGTTAGATAACCGCTAAGCCCCGCAACCGAGCCGCGCCGCACAACGCACGCCTTGTCATTTGTTCCGGCAATCAGCTTTTTTTGCACGCCGGCGAGGCGCAGATCAGCCATCGCTTCGGCTGCGGCCGCAACGACGTTGCATGATGGATCATCGAGCGCTGCGATAATAAAAGCAGTGTTGTTTTCGGGGCGCTTTGCGAGCGCAAGCACGGCTTCGGCGCGGACCGGCGGCTGATCATCGCCCAAGGCGTTGTGCAGAGCGCCACGCGCCTCTGCCGTTGGCCAGTCTGCAAGCGCACGCGCGGCAGCTGTGCGTTCTTCGAGGACGCCGGTTTTTATCAGATGAATAAGTTGCTCTGCGTCGGCGCGCTGTTGCCGGGAAAGCTTGGCGACCGGCCAGGGTTTGATGAAAGGCGGGGCGTCTGTGCATGCGCAATTTACATCGGCGCGCTGCCGATCGGAATTTTGGTTCGCGGCCTCGCCCGGCGTGGTGAGTGCGAGCGCAAAACCTGCTGCTGTTGCGACAATCATTAGCCACACATCAACAGCTCTGCTGGCAGGCGCTGCCTGTGACGTGAGAAGACGTTCAACGCGCTGTCGCAAGCTTGAGGCTCTCGCCATCGCGAGTCCCGGAGAAGGATGATCGACAGCGCGGCGCGCGATTGACAACAGAATTTGCGCATAGTGGCGGCGATCCTCTCCTGGCGCCATCGAATGCGCATCACATCCTTGCTCTGTCGCGAGAATGTGCCGCGATGCGAGGAAACGCACCGGCGGGACCCACCAATAGGCAGTGCGAATAATTTCGCCGAGAAACGCCCAATAAAGATCGCCGCGGCGTACGTGCGCCGCCTCATGCCGGAACACTGTCAGCCGATCAATTTCGCCCCATTGCGCGAAGTCGGCAGGCGCGATCATGCGGGGCGACAACAGGCCAAACACCAACGGCGCCGGCGCTTCGCCGGAAAGCCTGCATTGTGGCGTTCCTTTCGGTCCGTCGAAAGGCTTTCCACGTCGAAAGATACGGTCAAGGCGCAGATGTGCGCGCCATTGTGCGATCGAGCATGAAGCAGCGCCCGTCAGCCATGCCAAAAACAGAGCGGCGATAAAGAAATCGCGCGCCTGTGACGAGCGGCTTGCAGCGGTCTGCTGCCCGGTTGCAAGCGTGGATAAAAGCTCCGTGTTTTCGTCGGCGAGGCTTTGTGTAATGGGGGTCGGCGGGGCGTCATCGGCTGTTGCAGATGGCGCTTTTCCGATATCCAGCGCGGCGGAAAAACCATACGCTGGCGGATAAAGAGCGACCAATGGCGCGGCAAGACATAAGAGAAGTCCGGCCCTGAATACGCCAAGACCGACAAACCGGTTATTCCGCTCCAGTACGAAAGCGGCCGCCAGTAGAACCGTACTGATTGCGGCGCCGGCAATCGTCCATCTGATGAGCCATAATGCTAAGTCAATCATGAGCGCCTCTTGTTTTTGACGACCGTTTTCCCGGACTTGGAAATCAGGTTTTCAATTTTGCTTATTTCGTATTCAGACAGGTCCGCATCAGATAGCTTGAGCATTGCGAGCGCCGCATTTTCAATTGACCCGCCAAAAAATATGTCCGCCAGTTTGCGCGCCGTTGATTTCCACGCACTGCTTTTGGCGAGGGTAGGGGCGTAGATGAAGCGGCGTTGTTCGTTCCTGTGCGTGACCGCTCCTTTTTGTTCCAAAATGCGCAAGGTGGTCCGCACTGCGTCGTAAGACGGTTTTTCGTCGAGCTCAGCGCGGATAGCGCCGACCGACGCTTCTTTTAATCGATAGAGCGCTTCAAGGATCTCGGTTTCTCGTCGGCTGAAACGGCGCATGGCTTTTCCGGTAAGTTTTTACCACCATATCAGGCTGGCGCAGCCAAGACAAGGTAAAAAATTACCAGTTAAAGCCGGGTTATTAATGGCGGCAGCAGTGCGGGCTTTGCTGCGGTCTGTTATTATTTCCTGCGCCAATATTTATTGTTCGCGCGCTTGAATTGTCACCCGGCTTCTCGCCGCCATTTTCTTTTTTTGTGGTCGCTATAGCGATCAAAATTGTTATTTGCATGGGGCCGCTTAATTCGGGCGGCGAAACCAAAAGAGGCCCGCAAGCGGTGTTACCGCTCACGGGCCTCTAAACGCTGCCGCCCCGGGGGAGTTTGGGACGGTCGCGAATGATGCAAATCACCGCGGGTCTGACGGGCCTTTTCCACCCTGCCGGGAACCGGCACATTGCCGGATTTTACCGTCGCCGGTTATCGCAAGAATCTACTAGTCAGTTATCTCAAACCCTCGGCGGCAGCGGCGGTGAATGAAGGTTGATTGGTTGCCCGCAAACTCGGCTTAACGCGAATTGACCGGGCGCCGATTGACATGGTGATCACAGACTGGATTTAGCACCGGCTAGCGGGAATTACTACCGGCTTAACCGATCCTGCTGCGGCGCCCGTGTTGATACATATTAACGTTTGCAGCTTTCGCTGACCAATGCCAGTCTCTGTATCAAATGTGAGGAGAGTTTGTTCTGCAGGCTTTTTGAGTTTGTGTTTGGTGTTAATTGCCGAAAACGACTTGGGAGTGAGCGATAGGAATTCAGGCAAATATTGACATACGATATGCCGGTGAGCCGGTGGCGGTTCTTTCAAGCGACATTGACAGAGCAGGCTCGCTCGCTGATCTGCATGCCGCCATTGACCGATTTTCAGAAGCGGTCGGTTTTCAAATTTTGCATTTTGGCGTTTCAAAAAGCGAAAATATCCTGATTAGAGACGTAATTTATACACGGCCCGTAACGGGATCCACACTTCAAGTCGCAGATTTCAGTGAAGATGTGAGAAGAATGATTTTTGATGAGGCGCGAATATTGTTGAAGCCTTTTGACATCATGCGCCACGAATTTCAGACTTGCGACACCGCCCATTTTGATGCGTTGCGAAAGAAGGTTTCGTCAGCGGGGATCCCGGGCGTGATGGTTATTCCCTACAAATATGAGAATACAGTTTCTATGGTGATTGTCCGCTGTGATCATGAAATGTTCATGGCGGACATTATCGATATATTGCCTGCAATCTATACGCTGGCTGCAAAAACCTTTGCGCGATTTCCGACACTTGCGAAATGGCCTGACGAATATCGACTGACCCGTCGCGAGGCGGAAGTTTTGCAGATTTCATCCCAGGGCGCTGTCGAAAAAGAAGTTGCGCGCATATTGGGCATTAGCGTTCATACGGTCCGCGTCCACATTGAAAACGCCAAGCGTAAACTTGGCGCGCACAGCAAGGGGCACGCGATCATGATCGCGACGCATATTGGTGAAATTAATGCGATGACGGATCAGACCCGCCGCTCATAAATCTGGGCCATTGCCTGACTTTGGATTGATCAACAATACGCTGGAACGATAATGAATAGCAAATATAGCGGAAGTCTGCTGACGACGTTTACAAGCGGCATCGGGGCAAGCTCATCGCTTGAAGAACTGGGCGCGGCGATAGACCGTTTTTCTGAAGCGGCCGATTATCAAATTCTGCATTTCGGCGTCTGTAAAATTGACAATACGGTAATTAAAGACGTCATTTATTCGCGGCCCGTAACGGGAACCGCAATGGAAGTTAAAGATTTCAGGGACGATCTGAAAGTAATGGCGTGTAATGAAGCGCTGAGCTTGATGAAACCGTTCGATTTGACGCGCCATGAGTTTCAGACTTGCGACACGGCTCATTTTGATGATTTGCGCAAAGGGGCGTCAGCGGCCGGGATCGACGGCATTATTGTTATTCCCTACAAACATGAGACGACGATTTCCGTTGTGATCATCCGCTGCGCCTATGAAAAATTCCTGGTGAATATCAGCGACGTTCTGCCCCATATCTACACACTGATCGCAAAAACTTTTGCGCGCTTCCCGACACTTGCGAAATGGCCTGACGAATATCGTCTGACCGATCGCGAGGCGGAGATTTTGCAGATATCGGCGATCGGCGCGCGTGAGAGTGATGTCGCTGCGCAGCTCGGCATCAGCATCTATACGGTCCGCGCGCATGTTGAGAACGCCAAACGCAAACTGGACGCCCGCAACAAGGCCCATGCCATCATGATTGCGGCGCATGCCAGTGAGATCAATCCGGCGACGGACGTCGAACGGCGGTGAGCGCCGCCGCGTGACGCGATCCGGCGGCTGGTCCGGCGCCGGCCGGACGGGAGGCCGGTCCAGGGCGCCCGGTTCCGGCGCGCTGAAGCGCCCGCAAACCCGGACCAACGGCTATGAACCGCCATGGACATAATTTGACCATTGTGAGATTATAACACTTCACGGGCGTCACAGATTCAGGGAAATTGCGTGCGGAATCTGAGAAAAAAAGGCGGAATATTCAATAGCCGCGCGGCGCTGGTCGCGGCGCTTTTTGCTTTCGCCTGTTCGCAAATGCTGATTGGCGCCCATGCCGCCAAATATGGCGACGGCCCCCATCAGCATTTCGGCCAGGCCTGCGTGTTGGCGCTGGCGGCGCCTGCCGGCGACAAGTTTATCGCGGCGGCGTCTTTTGGTTTTGCTGTCCTCGTTTCGACCTGGGGCGTTGTCACCGGGTCAAAGCAAATGGAACGCGCGCGCATTAGCGTCCGCGCAGCCCGCCCCCGCGGCCCTCCATCCCTCTAAACAATTCGGAAAATGTAATTTTTGATTGTATGTCCGCCGCGATTTTCGTTCGCGCGCGAGGCTTGAGGGGTAAGACCAGTGAAACAGAAAATTCTATCCGGCGTTGCAGCGATTGCTGTCTGCGCGCCAGCCGCCGGTTGGGCGCACGCCGCGGCGCAGGACGAAACGCACAGCCATATTGATGATGAGATCATTGTCACCGGCTCGCCGATCGCTCATCCGGAACATGAAAGCATCATCGCCGCTTCCGTATTAAACGAAGACGATCTTGCATCGCGCGGCGAGGCGTCGATTGGCGAATTATTGCGCCGGGAGCCCGGCATTTCATCGACATTTTTTGGCCCCGCCGCGAGCCGCCCCGTCATCCGCGGGCTTTCCGGCGATCGCGTCAGTGTGCTCGATGCGGGGATCGGCTCGATTGACGCCTCATCGGTCAGCGACGATCATGCGGTGGCGGTGGAGCCCGCAACAGCAAAACGCATTGAAATCGTGCGCGGCGCCGCGACGCTCTATTATGGCAGCTCCGCCGCTGGCGGCGTTGTCAATGTTTTTGACGGGCGCATTCCCGATGCAGTTCCCAAAAACGGGATCAGCGGCGCCTTGCGCACCAGTATCGCCAGCGTCGATGAAAGCGTGGAAGCGGCTGGCGGCGGCGATATTCATCTCGGCAAATTCGCCGGTTCGGATCTCGTATTTCACCTTGACGGCTTTTATCGCAACACTGACGACTATGAAATTCCGGGCTTTGCGCGGTCCGATGCGCAACGCGCAGCTGATGCGCTCGCGCCCGGTCCCGTCGCGCCGGCAATCAGCGGCGTGGTTGAAAATTCGGACCTGGAAACCAAAGGCGGATCCGCCGGCGCGTCGCTGATTTTTGACGACGGCTTTATCGGTTTTTCCGGCAAACTCGTCCGCTCAAACTATGCAGTTCCCGGCGCGGAAGAAGAAGGCGTGCGCATCGATCTTACCCAGGACCGCTTTGACATCATGGGCGAATATGACGGCAGGTTCCTGATTTTCGAAACCGCAAAGCTGCGCATTGGCTATGCGGATTATGTGCACCGGGAACTGGAAGGCGCCGAGATCGGCACCACGTTCAGGAACGAGGGCTATGAAGGCCGGCTTGAACTTATCGAACGGGAATTTGGCGGCTTTCGCGGCGCCTCGGGCGTCCAGTTCAAACATCGCGATTTTGAAGCGATTGGCGATGAGGCCTTTACCCCGCCCAATATCACTGACCAGATCGGCGTCTTTACGGTGCGCGAATATGAAAAAGACAATTGGCATTTTCAATTGTCCGGCCGCTATGAACATACGGATACAAACGCAGGAAGCGTCGGCTTAAGCCGAACATTCGACGCCTTCAGCATCTCCGGCGGCGTTGGCGTTGAGCCCGCGGAAAATATCTTTCTTGGTCTCAATATTTTGCGCACAGAACGCGCGCCGGCGGCGGAAGAGCTGTTTTCCGACGGCCCGCATCTGGCGACAAATGCATTCGAGCAGGGTGATCCGGCATTGGGCAAAGAGATCGCGCGCGGGCTTGATGCAACGGTTCATACAGAGCTGGGCGGCGTGACGCTCACCGTCAACGGCTTTTACACCGATTACAAAGACTTTATCGCGCTGATCCCCAATGGCGCGTTTGACGACGGGTTGCCGGTATTTCAATTCGTCGCCCGCGATGCAATTTACAAGGGCTTTGAAACGGAAGCCGAAGCGGATCTCTTTTCACTCGGGGCGTTTGACGTTTCGGGCAGGGCGCAAGTCGATTTTGTCCGGGCGACCTTTAAAAATGGCGGCGGCGACATACCGCGCATTCCGCCCTTGCGCTCAATTTTGGGGCTTGAAGCTGCATCGCCGCATCTTGATCTCAGGGGCGAGGTCGAGCTTGCCGCCGCGCAGAAAAACCTCGCTGCGTTTGAGCTGCCCACCGGCGCCTACACACTGGTCAATCTCGCGGCGACCTGGCGTCCCGGCGGCGAAGATCACGGGCTTTCGTTTCAATTGCGCGCGGACAATCTCACCAATGAAGAAGCCCGCCTTCACACGTCATTTTTAAAAGACGTCGCGCCATTGCCGGGCCGCAATGTAAAGCTGACGGTGAGGGGCGTGTTCTAGGGGGGCAATGGCGCCGATACCGGGCGGGCTTTGCGGAAATATCATTTTGTTCCGCCAATGCGATCAGAAAACTGTCAGATGTCTTGCTAATTCAAAGATTCAAACAAATCATCCCAGTCTGGATTTTCTGTTTCAATCAAGTCGAGTTTCCAGGTGCGTTTCCATTTCTTGATCTGGCGTTCACGTCTAAACGCCGCGTCCCGTGTTTCGTGGATCTCAAACCACACGAGCCTATCGACTCCATATTTTTCCGTAAATCCTTTGAAGACCTTTTCCTTATGCTGCCAGACACGGGCGGCGATGTCGTCAGTTGATCCCGTATACAATGTTCCGTTGCGATTGCTTGCAAGAATGTACGTGTAAAAGAATTTCATGACAAATTCCGCTCATCCCGGCGCCCGATCGCGAAGGCGATCAGTATATAAGGCGACCGGAGGTCCAGATGGCTGTGCGCTATCAACATACGCGGCGTTGAAGCGAGGGCATTCATGGCTTCACCGTTCCTTGAACGCAACGCATGCAGAAAGAGAACTGCAGACTGGATCCCGTTTTACAACGGGATGAGCGGGCAGCGGGGTGTTTGCGAATATTTGACCGCAGCAAGGTTTGCCTGAGCCTGGTGGTTTAATCCTTCGCCGTAAAGCGCGCCGCTGCCGGGCCGCAATGTAAAGCTGACGGTGAGGGGCGTGTTCTAGGGGAGGCAATGGCTCCAATACCGGGCGGGCTTTGCGGAAATATCATTTTGTTCCGCCTGGATCCCGTTTTACAACGGGATGAGCGGGCGGCGGGGTGTTTGTGAATATTCGACCGCAGCAGGTATTCCTGATCTAGAAATATCGCGTCAGCTTAAATGTCATGAAATCGTCATCGCGCAAGGCGGCGGCGATATTGGCGGGATCAATATTGAAGAAAAGCCGCGATTCAAGCTCGGCGGTCCAGTTTTGACCGAGCCTTCGCTGGGCCTCAATGAACATGCCCATTGATTGATCGTCAGCATCGACCGTAACGCCAACAAGCGCTGATGTGTCTTGCAAATCGTTGAGGGCAAGGCGCGTGCCGGCGAAAATGTCGTTGTTTGCAGCCGTGACGGGCGCCGCGAAGGCCGTCCCGAAGCTTTCCATAACAAGACCTTCATCACGACCATCATACTGGTATTCGGCCAGAAACCCCAGATCCGAATTTGTTCCGAATATTTGATATTGCGTATATTCAACACCCGCGACGCTCGCAAGGAATGTATCGCCATGACCCTCGCGGGCGATCACTTCAGCCTTCCAGAGCCAGGCGTCCTTCGTGTACTGAAAATCGATTCCGCCTTGCGTAATTTTATCATAGACCGGCGTTAAGCTCCCACCGGGCGCGAAAGCAAACCGCGCCTCTCTTGAAGTGCCGTGAAAGAGCGAAATGCCGAAGTCCCAATTGCCGATATAGTGAGAATAACGCGCTGCATAATCGAAAGCGCGGCGCCGGGCATCGCGCTCGAAGATCGGGTTCTGCATATCCACAACGAGCTGAAATCGCAGCCGCCCGTCCATGCCTGGAAACGTCCGGGTGCGAAATCCGGACATGACAAAAAAGTCAAGCGTTCCCCAATTTTTCAATATCGTCAGATTGGCCATCGGCTGGCCGAGCTTGTCCTCGTCGTCGATGTCTTCAATCGCATCTGTCTGGTTGATGATATCAACGAGGTGGCGTGATTCCGTCCGGCCCCAGAACACTTTCGCGGCGCCGACAGTCAGCGACCAGTTGTCATCGGCATTGAAGCGATAATAGGCTTCGCGCAGATCGGCATGGGTGCGTTCATCATCGCGCCCGTCCAGGCGGAAAAACGGCGTGAACACGAACTGGTGTTTGCGATCGTCTGTTTCCCAGCGGATGTCGGATTCAAGCGTGAATGAGGGCTGCCAGTGATCGAATTGGCCCGGAAACGCCGCTTCATTTGGAAAATATCGAATCTCGCCGGAAACCTCAGCGGCAATATCCCACGACCCCGCTGCGCTTTCGCGCAAAGCCGGTTTGGAAGAATTGCCCGGCGGATTCTGGTATGCGGCCGGCTCAGGCGATGTTGCAGCGCGCCCGCCGGCGAGATCGGCGCGCTTGCCTGTTGCAAAGAAAAGATCGACGCACGCCGCTGCGCGCCCGTCAACGGCACAAATATTCGCCTTCGCATAGTCAACGGCCTGATTAACATCGACACGCATCAGGCTGCCGCTTCCATAGGACGCCATCGTGAAGGCCGAAACGAATTTGCTGCGGGCGCTGAGGTCCAGGGAAAAATCGGCCCCGACCCCGTGCAGCACAAATTCCGTATTGCTGCGCCTTTCGATCGTGCAGGCTGTGAAACATAACAGCGCGATGCGGGTTTGATTGCCGCGCTCGCCAAGCTGAACATCTTCAAGGCCGGGCGCGTCCGGCGTCGCTGACAGCGCAAATGTCGCCATGCCAATGGGGGTGAGCCCCCAGGCAAAGAACAGGCGCGCGACGAGGCGTTTTTTTAGGCCCATGATCAACCGCGCTAAAGCGATGCAAAACAACACATTACCCTGGCCGGAGTCGGGCGATCCGGTCAATGCGGGAAGGCTCGCCGGTAGAATCCGTCCATGTCGAAAACCATGCGCTGCCCGTTCAACCCGTTTGACAACGGGATGAGCGCGCAGCGGGGTGATTGTGAATCTGCGGCCGCAGCAAGATTGGCCTGAGCCTGATGGCTTAATCCTTCGCCGTAAAGCGCGCCGTCACCGGCTGGTGATCGGTGATCTGAAAATCAAGATCCGTCGTCTCGACGCTGTCAATCTCAACATTGGGCGAGACCACAAAACCGTCGATCACGGTGGTGAAGTTCTCGCCGCGGCGATAGGGCCGTTCATTGGTGCGCACGGTTGGAACTTTCCGGTCGTAACCCGCGCGCCAGCCCCGGGGCAGTTCTTCAAAGGGAAAGGGATGAAGCCAGAACAGATATTGTTCTTCGGTTGTTGCCGGCCAGTCCGGCCGGTGAAACTCATAGTTCCAGTCGCCGCCAATGATCACATGATTGCCGGCTGAATATTCCTGTTCGGCGTAATCCACCACCGCGCGCAATTGCGCCAGCCGCACATCGGCGCCCTCGTCAAAGGCGGACAGATGCACATTGACGATCGTCCATTCGCCGCCGGAAACGCCCCCTGAATCACTTATGGAAAATGGAATGCGCGTGACATGCATATGATAAAGCCGCCGCGCGAGGCCCAGAATATGCTGCGGCTCCAGCGGCAGGGGGATGGTTTCGCGCTCTATGCCTGCAACATTGGCGGACGAAAACAGGCCATGGCGAAAACGCAGCATTGGCGGCAACACACGCATGGTGAGATCCGCGGAGAACGCATTGTCGCGCCCGGCGAGCGCTGCGCCAACAGCGCCGAGAATATCGGCGCCTCTGGTCATTGCGCCGGGCCGCGCGGTTTCCTGGAGGATGATCATGTCTGCTGTCGCGGTTTTGAGCTCCGCAACAATGCCGGCGAGGTTTTTGTCAACAATCTCGCGGCTTGGCGGCAGATAATGCTTGCCGCCATCGGCGGAAAAATCAGACTCGGCGCCGAGCCCGCCATAGCCGATATTCCATGTCATGACATTGATCGATGCATCCTCGAGCGCGCCCATGGGCGCGCCGCCGCCGATTGGTTCCAGCACTGCCTCGCTGCGCATGCGGTTGGTATAAATAACCCCCCCCGCATAGACGGCGACAATAACGATAATGAGATTGCGCAAGGCGGATATGACGGTCGGACGGTTCATTGCGCGAACCCTATCTGCGAAGCGGCGCGGAATAAAGCGGCAATGCGAGATCAATAGACACTAGTCGGATCGGGCTATCAGCATTTCTCGAGCCGGTTGAACCTCAGGCACTTTTCATAGAAGCGCTGCATCTCCTCGCCATCCGATGCGCTATGATTTGTGATGGTTTCCAAAATCTCTTCCCAGGAAACGCAGCGGATTTCGGCTTTGTCGCAGATCGGCAGAAACCATTTGTCAAACCAATCCTGCTTGGCCTTCTCATCATACACCTCAACCCGGCGCCGGACGATATCGCCCATGGCATCCACATTCATTTGCTGCGCAAATGCGCCTTCATCAATTTTTGCCTGGGGCGCGAACACGAAAAACGCGAGATGCTCAAACGATGCGGGAGAAATCGACGCACGGCGCGCAACTTCCGCCATGCAGGCGACATTGCGCGCTGCCTGATTGAAGTCGGGTGCGTTCTTGACCCCTGCCGAAAGCCTGCTGCCCATTTTGGCCTCGATAACGACAAACTGCGTTGCATCGGTCTTTAAGGTCAGATCGCCCGCGCCATTCGCGCCAATGTCGAAATGCCCGATGACGCCGTCGGCATGGGTCCATTGCTCGGAAAGGCTGTCGCCTCTCGTCCGCGCCAGAAACGCCGACGGCAGCAGCGCTTCGCAATACCACCTCGCGCCATCCGCAAATTTGATGGCTGCTTTTTCCGGCTGGTTTTTGTCGATCCAGTCGAGCACCAGCCGCAACATCCAGCCTTCATTATAGAGATCCGTTGGCGGAAAGACGCCGCCGGGCTGGTCAGCGCCGGCGAGCAGCCCGGCGATGCGTTGTGTTATGGTGTTTTGTTCCGTGGGCATGGTGGAAGTAACAGGCGCCGCTAATCCGGCGCGAGAAAATAGACCGGTCGCAGTCGCAAAAAGCCGCGGTCTTCTTCACTCAGGTTTGGATAGTTCTCGATCCATAATTCGATAAAGCGGTCGAGATCAATCAGTTCAATATGCGCCTGTCCCATGCGGACCTTCTGTTTAGCGGGCGGTGAAAAACCGCTCGTTGAAACGAAGAGGCCGGTTTCCCTCAGCGGGTTAATGTTGCCTTGCAGGGAATCAATTTCCGGCCCGCTGCATTTTTGGTCCTGACGATGTTTGACCTGAACACGCACATGCGGCGTTTTTACACCTAACGCGTCGGGCATAGCGAGGACATCGGTGCCGCCGTCAGGCCCCTTAGGTGCAATGAAAGGTGTTACATATCCCATGCCGCGCAACAGCGCGGCGACAAGGTCCTGCATTTCATAAGGGCCGAGCGCTCGGATGTGGTCACGGATTTCTGTGAGTGATCTGTCTTCTGCCGTTTCAAAGACCAGCGCTGTATCGTCTTCGTCATCCGGAGCTTCTGTTTCAACATCGGCCGGCTGGTCTTCATCGCGCCTGTTTTTCCATTCGCGATAGCGCTCTTTAACCGTCTTCCGAATTTCCTCTGCTGGCCGCGACGAGATTTCTTCGCCCTCGGGCGTTAAATACCAAATTCCCTTTCGTTTTCGAATGAAACCGGCTTTGGCCCAGCCAATTGAGGAATACCGCAACTGAACTTTCCATTTCACACCGCCGCCGTCATAAGTGGATAATTCGTCCTCACTGAGCCTAAGGTTATCACCCATCGCATCAATCAGCTCACGGTGATGCATCTCGCCGCCATTTTCCTTGAGGATCGTGAGCGCAAGTTTTATCCGCTCGCCTTTTTGTTCCAGGGTCGCCATATGGGTGCTGTCTTTCGCGTTGCGGCGGAGGCAGTCTATAGTAAAAGACCGGGGCGGGACAATTGTGCATCAGTAAATGACCAAGTGGGCAATCCGTGATTACCGGTGAAATTGGCGATCGAATAGACTATAACTGGGATTCTGCCTGGGTGGCAGCGCTGACGGATCCCGCGTGAGGACGGCCAGACTATCGTGATCGCGAAAAACCAGAACCCGGAACAGATCGCCCGTGATCTGATCGACGCCAAGCTGGCTGAAGCCGGATGGGTCGTTCAGAACAAGGACGCGATCAATTTCAGCGCCGGGCAGGGCATCGCCGTTCGCGAGTTTCAAACAGATATCGGGCCTGCGGATTACGTTCTGTTCGTTGACAAAAATCCCGTGGGCGTCATCGAGGCAAAACGAAAGGAAGCGGCGCAAAATATTACCGCCGTCGAGGAACAGTCGGGCGGTTATGCCGAAGCTGGCGCAAAGTTCATTGCAGATGATAATCCGCGCCGCTTTGTCTATGAAAGCACCGGAGAGATCACACGCTTTACCGACCGTGCCGATCCAAAGCCCCGCTCGCGCGAGGTCTTCAATTTTCACCGGCCCGAAACGCTCAGCGAATGGTTATCGCAACCCGCATCCTTGCGCGCCCGCTTGCAGAACATGCCGGCCCTTGATCATCAGGGTTTGCGAAACTGTCAGATCATCGCAATTGAAAACCTTGAGGCGTCGTTCAAAGACAACCGTCCGCGCGCCCTGATCCAGATGGCGACCGGCGCAGGCAAGACCTATACAGCGATCACATCCGTTTACCGCCTTCTTAAACATGCGGACGCCAAACGCGTTCTTTTTCTCGTGGATACCAAAAACCTTGGGGAACAGGCCGAACAGGAATTCATGGCCTATCTGCCGAATGACGATAACCGCCTGTTTACTGAGCTTTATACGGTCCAGCGGTTGAAATCGTCCTTTGTCGCCAAAGACAGTCAGGTATGCATCTCCACCATCCAGCGCATGTATTCCATGTTAAAAGGGGAAGAGCTGGACGAGGCGCTGGAAGAAATAAATCCGGCGGAGCAACTGACAAGGCCAAAAGAGCCAATGCCGGTTGCGTATGACGCTAAAATACCGCCGGAGTTTTTTGATTTCATCATTATCGATGAATGTCACCGGTCGATCTATAATGTGTGGCGGCAGGTGATTGAATATTTTGATGGTTATCTGATTGGTCTCACGGCGACGCCAGACAACCGCACATATGGTTTTTTCGAAAAGAACGTTGTCAGCGAATATAATCATGAAAAAGCCGTCGCCGACGGCGTAAATGTGGGCAATGAAATTTATGTGATTGAGACAGAAAAAACAAAGCAGGGCGGCGTCCTCAGGACCGATCAACAGGTTGAAAAGCGTGAAAAGCTGACCCGAAAAAAGCGCTGGGAACGCCAGGACGAAGACGAAGCCTATTCAGGCAAACAGCTCGACCGCGATATCGTCAATCCTGATCAGATCCGCACAATCATTCGCACCTTCAGAGAAAAGCTGCCGGAGATCTTTCCCGGCCGCAACGAAGTTCCGAAAACGCTTATATTCGCCAAGACCGACAGCCATGCAGACGATATCATCCAGATCGTGCGCAAGGAGTTCGGTGAGGGCAATCAGTTTTGCAAAAAACTCACCTATAAGAACGAGGAAGACCCCAAATCGGTGCTGGCGCAGTTTCGCAATGACTATAATCCGCGCATCGCCGTCACCGTCGATATGATCGCTACCGGCACAGACGTTAAACCGCTCGAATGTCTTTTGTTCATGCGTGACGTCAAAAGCCGCAATTACTTTGAACAAATGAAAGGGCGAGGCACACGCACGCTTGATTATGACGATCTGAAAAAAGTAACGCCTTCGGCGCGATCCGCCAAAACCCATTATGTGATTGTGGACGCCATTGGCGTTACCAAATCCTTGAAGACTGCCAGTCAGCCTTTGATCACCAAACCTTCGGTTCCCTTGAAAGACCTTGCCATGGGCGTGATGATGGGCGCCCATGACGACGATACGGTTTCATCCCTCGCCGGGCGGCTGGCGCGGCTTAACAAGCAACTCGACGAGACGGATCAGGCGCGCATCCGCGAAAAGGCGGGCGGAGCCGATCTAGGCGACATCGTATCCAGTCTTTTTTCCGCAATTGATTCCGACAATGTGGAAACAAAAGCCCGTGAAATGGAAGGCCGTTCCGATAGCGCCGAGCCCGATGACGCAGCGCTGAAATTGGCGCAAGGCCAACTGGTTAGCGCGGCGGCCAATGTCTTTACCGGTGAGCTGATTAATTTCATTGACGGCATTCGTCGCGACAAGGAACAGACCATCGACCATGACGGCCTCGACAGCGTCATCCGCGCGGAATGGGATGGCGATGCAAAGGAGAACGCCGAGGCAATGGCGAAGGATTTCGCGGAATATCTCAACGCCAACCGCGACGCGATCGAGGCGCTGACGATATTCTTCAAAACGCCGGCGCGCCGCGCAACACTGACTTACAAGATGATTCGCGACCTATTCGAAAAGCTCAAAAGCGACAAGCCGAAACTCGCCCCTTTGCGGGTGTGGCAGGCCTATGCGCTGCTGGACAAATACAAAGGCAGAGAGCCCGCGAGCGAGCTGACGGCCCTCGTCGCGCTGGTCCGGCGCGTCTGCGGCATCGATGAAAAAGTCTCGCCTTATTCAGAGACCGTGCGTAAGAACTTCCAGAACTGGATCATGAAACATCACGAAGGCGGCGGGCACAAATTTAATGAAGAGCAAATGGACTGGCTTCGAATGATCCGCGACCACGTATGTCTGTCGTTCCATATCGGGCGCGATGATCTCGACATGGCGCCCTTTGACGCCCATGGCGGCATGGGCCGCATGCATCAGCTGTTCGGCGGTCGCATGGATGTATTGATTGACGAACTGAATGAGGCACTGGCGGCGTAGAGGAATGTCAAGGGAACAACAAAAATCACAACCATCAGGGTGGATATTCGAAAAACTCGGCGATGTCTTGGACGTCAAAGGCGGAAGTCAACCTCCGAAAACTAAATTCATTTATGAACCTCAAGATGGTTATGTTCAGCTTCTGCAAATACGTGATTTTGGGGCCAAACCCGTACCCACTTTTGTGCCCGCAAGAAGTGTTACAAAATTTTGTGATGTTGATGATGTATTGATTGCCAGATACGGGGCGTCGCTGGGAAGGATTCTCACCGGCAAAGCTGGTGCGTACAATGTGGCGCTAGCTAAAACGATATTTGATCCGAGGTTATTATTTGGTCGATTCGTATTCTATTTGCTGAAAACATCGATTTTGCAAACGCCCCTAAAAATGATCTCTCGATCAGCACAGAATGGATTTGCAAAACACGAAATAGCTCATGCTATTTTGCCGATTCCCCCCCTCAACGAACAACGCCGCATCGTTGCAAAAATTGAGGAGCTGTTTTCAGAGCTGGACAAGGGCGTTGAAAGCCTGAAGACGGCGCGCGCGCAGCTCAAAATCTACCGCCAGGCCGTCCTCAAACACGCCTTCGAAGGTAAGCTCACTGCCGACTGGCGCGAGCAGAACAAAGACAAGCTGGAACCCGCTGAAAAACTCCTTGAACGCATCAAAGCCGAACGCGAAGCCCGCTATCTTCAACAGCTTGAAGAGTGGGAGGATGCCGTCAAGAAATGGGAGGCTGGCGGGAAGGTAGGCAAGAAACCGGGGAAGCCCCGCCCGCTTAAGCACTTCAAGAAAATGGAAAAACGGGAGGTGGTGGAGTTGCAGAAGCCACCTTCTGGTTGGGGTTGGGACAAGCTTGGCTGGATGACGTGCGGCGTAGATTACGGGACTGCGGCAAAATCGGCTAAATCTGGAGAAGTACCGGTACTTCGCATGGGCAATATGCAGGGTGGGAAACTTGACTGGTCTGATTTGGCGTACACTTCCGATAAGGCTGAGATACAAAAATATATTTTGCGCGTTGGCGATGTCCTGTTTAACCGAACAAACAGTCCGGAGCTCGTCGGCAAAACAGTTATTTATCGTGGCGAGCAACCAGCGCTTTTTGCCGGCTACCTTATTCGCGTAAATCACATTGAAGCCATCGTAGATGGCCAATATCTAAATATGTTTCTCAACTCGCATGTAGCCAAGCAGGAAAGCAACAGAGTCAAAACTGATGGCGTAAACCAATCCAACATAAACGGTGAAAAGCTTCAGAATTACCCGTTTCCCTATTGCTCAATTTTGGAGCAACAAGAAATTGTTCGAATTTTGGATGAGAAGGTCTCCCTTATCGATCAAATGGAGTCGGACATCGCGATTCAGCTGCGCAGGTCAAACTCCCTTCGCCAAGCCATCTTGAAAAAAGCCTTTTCTGGTGAACTTGTGGCGCAGGACCTGAATGATGAGCCCGCTGCGGTTCTGCTGGAACGCATCAAGGCTGAAAACACTGAAAAAGCCGCCGCGCAAAAAAGGACAAAAACGAAAACCCACAGTAAGACCAAAAGGAAAACTGCCGCATGAGCAATGCAACAAAGATATTTGGTTACTTCGTGGGCCTGGCCATTGTTGGTTTTGTCGTGTGGCTCCTGTGGGTTTTTGTTGTGAATATCAATGCAGCAGATCCAAGCGTGAAGGCAGGGCTTATTGGATTGCTCGGAGTGTTCTCAGCAGCTCTTGTCACCAATTATCAAACCAAGAAGCGTGAGATTTCAGCAAGGCATTTTGGGGAGAAACGTGAAAGTTACCTGCACATAATTGATTTGATTTTTGATATTACAAAAGCAACAAAAACTAATCTCTCGCTTCCGGATGATGAATTGGTTCAAAAGGTTATGCTATTCAAAAAGGCACTCATAGTATGGGGGAATTCAGATATCATTGAGGCATGGAATAATTTTGAAATTATATCTGAGGATGATGTTACTCCCGAGAAGATGCTGCAGGAAATGGAGAAAATACTGAAATTGATCCGCAAGGATTTGGGCCACGACGATAGTAATATGAAATTCGGAAGTCTGTGGGGGCTGATGCTCATCGCCAAAGACAAGAAAATGTTGTTGAAAGAGCAATAAGAAAGAGATTTCATGAACACCGCCCCGATCATTTCCAAAGTCTGGAGTTTTTGCACGACCTTGCGCGACGATGGGGTGGGCTATGGCGATTATCTGGAACAGCTTACCTATCTGATCTTTTTGAAAATGGCGGATGAATATGCCAACTCGCCTTACAATCGCGATGTGGGCATTCCCAAGAAATATTCCTGGCCGGCGCTAAAGGCAAAAAAGGGCGCCGAGCTGGAGGTTCATTATGTTGAAACTTTGCGCGAGTTAGCAGGGCGTAAAGGCATGCTCGGTCAGATTTTCACCAAATCGCAAAACAAAATTCAGGACCCGGCCAAGCTCTATCGCCTGATTGATATGGTGGACGACACCGACTGGGTGACGATGGGCGCGGATATCAAAGGCGATATCTATGAAGGTCTGCTTGAGAAAAACGCCGAGGACACCAAATCCGGCGCGGGGCAATATTTTACGCCGCGATCATTGATCCGCGCCATGGTCGAATGCGTGCGGCCGGAACCCGGCAAGACGATTGCCGATCCGGCCTGCGGCACCGGCGGATTTTTTCTCGCGGCCTATGATTTCATCACCGATCCGAAGAACTTCAAGCTCGACAAAAAACAGAAAGCATTTCTGAAACATGAGGCGTTTCACGGCAACGAAATTGTCGCCAACACGCGGCGACTGTGCCTGATGAATATGTTCCTGCATAATATCGGCGAAATTGACGGCAAGGGCGCGGTGTCGCCTAATGACTCGCTTGTGGCCGATGCCGGCGCACGCTTTGATTATGTGCTCGCTAATCCGCCTTTCGGCAAAAAAAGCTCCATGAGTTTTACCAATGAGGAAGGCGAACAGGAAAAGGACGATCTTACCTATAACCGTCAGGATTTCTGGGCGACGACGTCAAACAAACAGCTCAATTTTGTGCAGCATATCCGCACCATGCTGAAGATCGGCGGCGAAGCTGCTGTGGTCGTGCCGGATAATGTGCTGTTTGAAGGCGGCGCCGGTGAAACCATTCGTAAAAAACTGTTGGAGAATACCGACCTCCACACGATTTTGCGTCTGCCCACGGGCATTTTCTATGCGCATGGCGTCAAGGCGAATGTCATCTTTTTCGATAATCGCGAAGCGAGCAAGAAACCGTGGACCAAAGACGTGTGGTTTTATGATTACCGCACCAACATTCACCACACGCTGAAGAAAAAACCCATGCGGTTCGAAGATCTGGCGGATTTCGTCACATGCTACAATCCTGAAAACCGGCATAAACGAAAACCGACCTGGGACGCTGAGGATGCCCCCGAAGGGCGCTGGCGTAAATATTCCTATGACGAACTGACGGCCCGCGACAAAACCAGCCTTGATGTGTTCTGGCTTAAGGACAAAAGCCTTACCGATCTCGACAACCTACCCGAACCGGACGAACTGGCCGAAGAGATCATTGAAAACCTTGAAGCGGGCCTAAACAGTTTCAGAGAGGTTTTAGCGGGGTTGGAAAAGGCCGGTTGATCGCGCCAATCCGAATTGGAGGCGTCGCCTTATATATTGATCGCCTTCGCGATCGGGGCCCGCAATGACGGCTTCTTTTCGGGTCGAATCCTCATCTTGATGAGTCGCGGCCAGGCTGCGCCTGGCGCCGCGTCATTCAGACACGGCTCCTTATTCGACAAAGCGATTTTGCCTTGCGCCAGGCCGACTGGAAAGCGCGTAACGCGTCCCCATCTCAGTCAGGTCAACAGGCAATCAGAATTGGAACAAACAAGGAAACGCCTGGCAGTAGCGTAAAAACTGACCAGAGGGCTCCGTCAGAAGAACTCAAAAAGAAGAGCCCCAAATGATAAAACTGGAGAGAGACATGACCGCCACGATCACCAAAACCACAGTCGCTTTATTTGCCGCTTTATTTGCCGCCGCTTTCGCCATGACCGGCGCCGCCTTTGCCGAAGACGCCAGGCTGACCGACAAGCTCAACGCACAGATCGAAGCCAGCCAGGCGCAAATCGCGCAAGCCGTAAACGCCACTGCGCAAAACCGCGTCTCACAGCTCGCAGCAAAGAAAGACAAGGCGGACGAAGACAGCCGCGCGGAAAAATTTGACGTCGCCAGCAAGTAATTTTCAGACGCACCCTCCAATCACCGGGCCAGCGGCCGGCGGGACTTTCCTGCCGGCCGTTTTGATTTTGTAAAGGGCGCTGTCTTGCCTGCTTCCTTGCGGTTCCGGTCAGCCTGAAAGGCGCAATATCTGCGCTCACCTGCGCGCCGCCGCCTCATCATTGGTCGTCGCCCGCTCCAGCACGTGCAGCGCATATAAAATATCGGCTGCAACCCATTCTCTTTCGAAAACGCCGGGATTGTCGGTGAGGAATTTAAGGGCGCGTTGCATCTTTTCGATGGCTTCGATCTTTGCGGGTAAATCAAGCGCCGGCCATGACGATACAACGCCGATCAAATTCCATGAAAACGGAATATGCCGGTAAAGATCGGCGCTGACGACGCCGTCGGTAAATTCAAGCGGCGTATCTGAACTGATATAAGCGTCGGGGTGCGCAAGATCGAAACTTTCAATCCAGCTTCGGGCGATCGGCGCCATGCCCGCCGCGCTTTCGGACGCTGCAAGGGCTGCGAGCGCCATGCCGCCAAACATGCTGTCGCTGACCGATCGATTGCTGTCCGGATAGTCCGCCCATTGGTGCGGCTTGTCCGGCGCTTTTGACGATAGCCACGCGGCGCCTTTTTCGGCGGCGTGATCGATGCGCGCGGCCAGCACGGTTTGCGGCGTCACCATGCGTTGACGCTCAAGGGCGAGAACAAGCATGGCGGTGACATAGAGCGACGCCGCCTCGTCTTTTTCAACCTGCTCAAAATGCGCCGGCCATGCGCCGTCACCGCCTTGCGCACGCAGCAATGCGTCCACAGCGTCGCGCGGCGCCGGCGCGCCAGCGTCGGAATAGGCTTCAAGCACCCAAAACGAAATTGGAATCAAACCGCGATTGTTAAACCGCCAACAGGCGCAGGCGTCGTCGACAGTGTTTCGCGCTGCGGCGTCAAAACGTGCAAATAATTCTTCGTCAGGCGTTATCGCAGCAACAGCTTGTGACACGCCCCACATATCGCCGGCGTCGCCGCCGCCGGTTTCCAGTATTGCAAGTCCATCATTGGCGACCTGCGCCAGTCGCTGCTCCGATGATGCAATCAACGCGCGCAATTGCGATTGCGCGCGCGGCGATAGCGTCAAATTTTCCTGCGCGGCTGTCAGTCTGCTGGAGATCAACGCGCGACCGATCTCTTTGTTCACGATTGCGGGAAGCGTAAACGCGCCAATCAGCGCAATGACAGCGCCAGCAAGAAAAAACAGCTGCGTTTTTTGTGTTTTCCGTCGTCGCTGATCCCGGCGCCAGAGATCGTCAAAGGGAACATCAAGCAAACCCGCTGCCAGGCGCGCGCGCAAATGGGAAAAACTTTCCTGGCGGCAGTCCACCGCCAGCGGCGCTGCGGGCAATTCTTCCAGTGTCGCAGACGTCGCGGCTGCGGTCCGAAACGCCGCCGGGAAGCATTCGGTTTCGGGATTGCCGGAATTGGGCGCGCCGTCAATGATCACGGCAAAGACGTGTTCGGCGCGTCCGGTTTTGCGAAAATGTTCAATTTCGCGATTGACCCATCTGGATTGCGCCGAACGCGGACTGCAGATCACGATAAGGCATGAAGAGGCTTCAATGGCGCTTCTTATGCTCGCGCCGATATCGGCGGCGGCGGCCATTTCATCATCGTCGCGGAAGATGCGGCCAATCCCGTCCGCGGTTTTGCCCCCGGGCAGACGATCATCGGGCAGACGATCATCGGGGAGGCGATAGGCCTCGAGCGCCTTGTGCAGACGCCGCGCGAAAACCTTGTCCTTGCGGCTGTAACTGATAAAGGCGCGATATCGGTGTTGTGCGTTTGCTGTCTGAAAATCAGAAGTCATCGCTGCCGCTGTTCTTAAATGCCCGGAAAAGCCTAACCCATCGGGGGCATATTTGAAATTGGTCCGGCAAAGACCTGAAGCGATGCGGTTTTAACAAATCCTCCGCCCCTTCATGGTTGTCGCGCGTCGCAAGCATGCGATCCACCGCAACCCCGCGTCAGGGCTGGAATTGGCGTTGGCGGTTCCCGTCCATCGACCGGGAAAGAGCGGCGTGAGTGTTTTTATAATCAGGTCGGGTCTGCCGCCAGCCGCGCCTCCGCAAGACCTCAAGCGGCAAAAAGCCCGATGCGGAAACGGCGATAAAGATGAGCGCCGGGTGAAGTTTTCCAAAACAGGGAACAAAAAACGCGCGGGCGTCGCCGGTCAGCAATGCCGCTGCAATTGTTGCAAAGAGTGAAATCATCACGAAAGGAGAGCGAAGCCTCATTCGGCTCGTCACTTGTTAATTGCAGCGACGTCTTTGTCCGGCGCAAAATCCATTGCGCGTCTTCAGACAGGCAGCCGCGAACCGGTCATTGCATTTCATCGGGCCCGATCATCCCCTTGGCAGCGCCCGTTGAAGAGAATAGTGTGGCGCGTCGAATTAAATGAGCGTCGCCCATGTCGGCTAACCCATCCAACCACGCGACCGGCCACGGGGTTGGCTTTTTTCCATTTAACCTGACAAGCGCGTTCAGCCTTTCCGGCTTCATTGGCGGCGCGCGCCGGTCTCCGCCGGAATGGTCGCGTCTGCACTGGATCATGGCGCTGGTTCCCGGCACCTATTTTGCCGTAACGAATTACTTTCAGCACGCTTTCATTACCTCGTGGTTTGGATCGGCCATTGCTGCATTTGCATTTTTGATCGCTTTTTTGGCGGTCTACAACGCCTATGCGCTGGTCGTGCGAGCGCAATGGTGGTTGTCCGCAGCGGCTGGCCGGTTGGGCCGCGCGCGATGGCGCATGATTATGGCGCATGTGGTTTTGCTGACGACGGCGAGCGCTGTGCATTTATTCGCGATCGCCATATCCACGTCGCTCTCGCGCGAAGGCGGCGCATGGCGACCGGCTGTCGGCGATTACTTTGTAGAAATCTGGATTAGCTGCATGCCCATATGGGGGCTGTTGTATGTCGCGACACTCGCTGCCTGTCATTACGCGCGCCAAATGCGACGCATGCAACCGGCAGGCGGAGGGGCAAAAGAGCGTGCGGCGAAAACCCGACCGGGCGTCAAACGCCTGGCGATACGCGATAACGCCCGGACCCATTATCTGGACCCGGAAGGCATCCGGCTGATTGAGGCGCATGGCGATTATGTCAAGATTTACTCAGGCGAGGGCGTGTTCATGCCGAAAGGGTCGGTCGCGCGATTTGAAAGCGATCTAAAGGCGTTTGGCCCTTTTCTGCGTGTTCATCGCAGCATCCTTGTCCGGGCGTCTTTCGTGGCGGCGATTCAGCGAACGTCAACCGGCGCCTATATTGTGCAGCTCGGCGACGGCGGTACGGCGCCGCTGAGCCGCCGCAAGGTCAGCGATGTTCGCGACTTTTTGAGCATGAACGGCGACAGTGCGGCGTGACGCCCATCGACGCAATGTGACCCTCTATCGACTTTCCGTTGCAAACGCCTTTGCAATCCGGCCAGATCAAACTGAAGATGACGGGATCGTTTCGCCGGTCGCCGGCGTTTCCTGTTGTGGATGCAAGCATTATGTGGCGCGTTATCGGGCTGGGTTTGTTGGCGATTGTCGGCGCTGCCGCAGCCCTTGGGGTTTATCTTTCGGACAAGATCTATTTGCGCGACAATCACGCTGAAGTTTCCGCCGGCATGCTGGAGCAGGCGTTCACGCCTGCGGAAATCGAAGCCGATATTGAATACATGATCGCGAAGTTTCGCGAAACGCACGTGAACTTTGACGCCATTATCGACGCAGAAACATTACAGCGTATGCGCAGCGAGATGTCGAACGCGCTGGACGCGCCGAAGACCCGGATAGAGGCCTATCGTCTGATATCCCGCCACAATCACCGTCTGCAGGACGGGCATACAATGATCTCCCGGCCGGCCGAGGAATGGCGCGGTTATCGCAATCATGGCGGGATGGTTATTCCGTTCAGCGTGCGTTTTTCCGGCGCCGGGCTGATTGTCGATCAGGCGCTGGCGGACGACCTCCCGCTCGAAAACGGCGCTCATATTGAATCCATCAATGGCGTCGCAGCAGCTGATCTCGCCGCCTGGTCGGCTGAGGCACAAAGCGGCGAAGGCGAGGCGCTGCGTCTGGCTTACGCCGAACGCAGTTTTCCCGCCGATTTATGGGCCTATGGAATACGCGCGCCGTTTATCCTGGACGTCACAGGCGACGCAGGGTCGCGGCGCATCGAACATGGCGGCATTGGCTATGCGGACCACAGAGCGCGCGCCAGAACATCTGCGGATGCTTATTCCTATCGCGCGCTTGACGCGACAACAGGCCTGCTTTCTTTCAATCGCATGTCGGGCCCGCTGTCGGGTTTCAAGGCATTTCTCAAAAACACCTTCCGGGAGATCAAGGCCGGGGGCGTGCAGACGCTCATTCTGGATTTACGGGACAATGGCGGCGGCGACAGCCGGTTAGGGGATGCGCTGCACGCCTATCTGTCGGATCTGGATTATCCTGCGGTGAAGCGCGTTGACGTAAAAGTTACCGAAGACATCAAAAAATTCTACCGCACATTGTTACCGCCGGGGTTTCGCTGGATCCCGCTCCACCGTTTTGTGCCGGTCTTGCACCTGATCGAACAAACACCGCCGGGACAATCCTTCGAATTCTATCCCGATGCAGCGTCGCCGCAACCGTGGCCGCGCCCGAAGGCGGATCAGTTCGGCGGCAAGCTTATTGTTTTGACAAGCCAGCGCACTTATTCCAGCGCCGTGATTTTTGCGGCGCCCCTGAAACATTTCGGCCGCGCGGTGTTTGTCGGCGAAGAAACCGGCGAGCCGCTGATCTTTTTTGGCGAAAATTACACATTCGATTTGCCCAACACAAAACTTCAGGCGCAAGTCTCGCACAAGGCGTTTACGCTGGTCGGCGCGGGCGATGAAAGAACAGGCATCATCCCGGATATTGCGGCGCCGGCGCAACACGCTTTATCGGCCGCCATGGCGCTGGCGGAAGGAAAAGATACATCCAGCCGCACTGTCAGCGACACGCAGCTCTTTCCTGCGCAAAATTCCGATGGCGCTGTCGATGCAGCCGGTGCGGAGTCGAGGAAGTAACTCAAAACTGCATCCGCGCGCGCGATTACGTCGTCCGGCATGTTCATTTATCTCGAGCGCGTGTTCTGTTTTTCGGTTCAGGGCCGATCATCCAGTCCTTTGTTTCGAGTTTTCAGATTCAAAGCCGATATTTTGACGCAATATTGCCATCGCCCAGGGTCTCAGCGTTTGGCGTTAAATCTCACGATGCCGTGAGCGGCAGGTGACGGCATTCCGCGATACATTTATGCTGATCGCCTATGTTGCTGCGGCTTGGACCAATCAAGTTGATCTTGTGTGTTGCCGGAATCGCCGTTTTGGCGACCGGCACATCGGCGATTGCAACCACGACGCAACAGATATCAACAGTTTTGGCGGCTGCAGCCATTGTCACCGGCGCGCATGATACAGCGACGCATGCCGGCGGCTGTCACCATCAGGAAGATGAACCGCCTGAGGCGCCCGCTGACGATTGTCACGCCAATCCTTTTGGGTATTGCATTGCCTTTGCCTGTATCCGTCCCTCGGCGGCGGTTTTGACAGTTCCGGACCGATCCGAAAAGTTTGCCGTTGAAAGCGCCTGGGGACGAAACCGGTCTGTCAAACCGGGTGTCGATCCGCCGCGAAACCTGTTCACCTGAAACCAAGCGCCGGGCCATCTCTTTCGCATAGCAATTCGCTGGGCAGATTTGGGATGCCTTCCGTTTCGCCTTTCATTTTTTGAACAGTTTTGAGGCAGGGATGCAAGAAACACCTGTTACGCCCGTCTGCGCCGGGCTGTTAAACATGCGCGAGCACGCCGTTATCGGCATTAGTCCATTTAACAGTTATTTTTCAGAGGAGAAAATCGAATCGCTGATCAGCTGGGCCAGGGAACGCTTTAAATCGTTTCACATCTATGTCCCGGATGGGCCCGCTGTCTTCACCCTGGAGGCATCGGGATACACCAATGCGCGCGCCAGAAAAAAGGCGCGCCGGCAAAGCAGCTGGCTGGCCAATAAAATTGGTCGCGCGATGGGAAAACTGGGTATTGAAGACCAACGGCAGGAAGAATTGCTGTTGAATTCAAACCGCCTTGACGCGCTTGAAAACTATCAAAGCCTTCTCGATGACATGTACGCGCTCTATGAAACGGATTTGTGGTTTCGCGATGGGTGCCTGAAAAGCTCGCGCTGGGTTTTGAACGGCAAAGTCGAGGATTCCGAAACGCTGACGCCGGAAGTCCTGAACTCAGCCGTGCGGTATTTCCTGGCGGAGATGCCGTTCTTCATCAACAGCGCGCAGATCACCGGCGCGCCGTCGTCGCTGTTTGTCTATCATCAATGCCCGGACTTTGTGCGGCAATTGCTGGTCGAAAAACGCGGTGAGATTGTCAGCGAACGGCAGGGCTTTCTTGTGGTCCGGCCGGTAGACAGTTAGAGCGCGTCCACATGGCGCTCTGATTCGGGCGCCATGTGGGAATTTTCCCGGGCCGGTTATAAGCCGTTGCGGGAACCCATAATGCGACGGCGCCCTAAATTAATTCTATGTCCGGAAACCTGGCCTGGTTTCTCTGGCGCGCGAGCAACATAGCGGTGTCGAGCGTGACGCAGGCGATGCCGGTTCTGTTTTCAGACCAGTTCTCAAATATTTCTTCGTTGAAAAAAAGATTTACCTCATTGCAGAATGCGCCGCGAAGGTCTGCGCAACAGGCGTCGATATCCGGCGACACGATTGAGAGGACAGGGGAGGACGGCGCGGCGCGCGTAACGCCTTGCGGACTGACAGAAAGTTCGATCGATTTGCCGGAGGCGGGGCAAATCGATTTCAAAAGTGCGGTTTCGCCCAGAATTTCGGGCAGGAATAAAGCGTCGAATGCACACCAGGTATAAAGCTTGCGCCCGGCGAGATTGAATTCATGCGGCGCGCGCACCGTGCTGAGGCCGATAAAACCGGCAACTTCGCCATCTTTGTCGATCTCATAAGCGCTTTCGGGGATCAGTCGAAATAGCTCGGCAACGCGTTCCTTTGTAATATCCAGCGCTACGCCAATGTCATCGAATGTGGGCGCGCGATTTTCGCCGAGAATCTTGTAGGTCGTAATTGCCAGGCGTTGCAGGTCAGGCGGATTATCGGACAGATATCCCGCCGCCAGCAGCTGACCTAATTTCATCTGAATGTCGTCCGGTTTATCGTCTGCGGGCGCCCGGCGTTGGTCCGTCATTTTTGCCCTCCTGAATGAATCGCTCTTCTGACTTCAAAATGCGGAATTTATTCCGCCGAGATGAACTCTCCGGTTTTCAGCAATCGTGACAAGGTTTCGCCGTCCAGTGAATGAGCATTGGTAAATTCGACCGGGACCGAACGGCCCGAGGCGAGGGTAACGTCAAAATGCAAATGCGGCTTCAATGAGTTACCCGACTGACCGACGTCACCCAATCGTGCGCCCGCTTTCACCCGATCCCCAACCTTAACCCGGATACTGCCGCGCTTTAGATGCGTGTATGAAGAAAACTCGCCATTTTCGTGCGCAATAACGACAATATTTCCATAATTGGCGTCGGGATTATTGGCAAAATTTTCGTTCATGCGGTCGGACATACGGGTTTGATATTCGGCCACGGTTTCGTTTTTCATCCGCAGAGGCGCTTCGGGAAACTGGTCGATTGCCTTTTCAACAATGCCATCCGCAACGGCAAAAACAGGCTGCCCGTATGCGTAATAATCGGCCGGCGCGTAACCCTGTTTTGAAAATTGCGACCCGCCATTATCCGTGCGTGAAAAATCATAGGCAAATTCGGTATTTTGCCAGTTGCGATGGTGATCGGCGATATCAGGCCCGGTCAATACAAACCAGCGCCCTTTGAGCGGCATGCGATAAACATTGTCTGACTTATAGCGCTTGATGGGGATGGAAAATGTTGCTGTCCGCATTTGCGACGGGTCGGCGCCGAGAGCATAATCAACACTCACGCGCAGCGCATCAGCGCTCCCCTGAAATGAAAAATAGTTTTGAATGGCAAGTAACGCGGACTTTGGCTCAAGCAGCGGCGTTGCGGAAAGCTCCTCGCCAGCGCCAAACATTTGATCGTGACCAAATAGCTCAGGCAGGCGCTCGAAAACGCCATACTGGCCGTTCCGATAAAGGCGATCGGCAGACGCTTCGATTTCATCTCTTTCCATTATGCGATTGCTCAGGACTGTCTCGCTGGACATCACCGAGAACAGGACACGATGAACGTCAAGCGACGCTGCGCTTTTATTTATGATTGCCAAATTATGGAGAAAGATATCTGAGATATGCAGGCCGTGATTAAGCTCATGTGCATATACCGGCCCTTCGGGAAAAGTACGAAATTCCAGCGCTGCTTCATCCAGGGCGGCAGCTTGCAGAGTCACGGACATCATCAATGGAAGAATGACCGTAAAACCAGCAAGTTTCACGATCGCAACATGGATAGGCGCGCCAGCGAAGTTCATAAACTCTCCCTGTCTGCGCAGCTTAATCCCGGTTTTTGCCGTGCAAATTCCACAAGAAACCTTTTGCGCAGGCCATCTGGCCGGTGTTTGGGCGATCACGGTAATGTCTGTAGTTCCTACAGGCGCAATAGCGCCGGTATGGTGTGTTCTTCACAAACGAGTGAGATGTTTGGCGTTTTGTTACGCGTCAGCGATCGGCGTCCGATGACCAGTCGCAAGCGTAAGGATCCAGCACAATCGCCGATTGAGTCTAATCGCTTTGCAATGCATCGATGATGGGACAATCCGGTTTTGACCCGTCTGCGCAATCAGCGGCAATTGTCTTCAAGGTCCGCTCCAGCCTTCTCAGGTCGGCAATTTTTTGACGAATGTCCTTAAGGTGGTTCATTGTCATGCCATGAATTTCACCGCAGGAATACGCGCCGCTGTCTACTAACGAAAGAAGGCTGCGCAATTCATCAATAGAAAAACCCAACTCCCTGCAGCGCATCACGAATCGCAACCGCGCCTGATCCTCTTTTGAGTAAAGGCGATGCCCGCCTTCGTTCCGCGCTGGAGGCGGCAAAAGCGCGATCTTTTCGTAATATCTGATCGTTTCGATGTTGCAGCCGGACCGCCTGGCCAGTTCGCCGCGTCGAATAAGATGTCTCGAAACCGTGAAGTTAACAGTCAAAAAATCTCCTTGACCCTGTAGCGCCTACAGACCTTATCATTTGCAAATGAAATCGTCGAGACGGATCTGGTATGAATAAAAACAAGGCCCTGGCCCAGAATATAGAGTCGCGGGCAAAAGCACAGGGATCGCAAAAGGAGGGATGGTTCGCGGCAGGCGGCATCGCCGGCGCGATTCTGGCGGCAAGCTGCTGTGTTGGCCCGCTTTTGCTGGTCAGCCTCGGCGTATCGGGCGCATGGATCGGCAATCTCACGGCGCTTGAACCGTTCAAACCCTATTTTGCAGCTTTTGCGATCCTTCTGATCGGCCTTGGTTTTCGGCAAGTTTATTTCGCACCGAAAAAGGCTTGCGAAGACGGAACCTACTGCGCCCGGCCTGAAGCCGCACTGATAACGCAGATCGCTTTGTGGGCGGCGTCCGCCCTCGTCATTCTTGCGCTCACAATCGACTATTGGGCGCCTTGGTTTTATTAACACCGGAGAAACAAAATGAATCGGGTACTGATTATAGTTGCAACACTTGGCATGTTTGCTGTGATAGGCGGCGCGTCTGCGATGATGGGCTCTTCCAGCAGCGCCAAAGCGCTCGCCGCAACGATGGATGAACGCACGCAAATTTTCGCCATTGAAAATATGACCTGCGCCACATGTCCGATTACGGTGAAGACTGCGATGGGAAAAGTGGACGGCGTACGGTCTGTGAACATCGATTACGAGGCGAAGACAGCGACGGTTGTGTATAATTCATCGATGACGACGGCCGAACAAATCGCGGACGCATCGACCAATGCGGGTTATCCGGCGAGCCTCGTCGAAGCGTAGCCGCTTTGATTGTCTTATTTTATCTGTGCGCCGGTCTTTTTAGGCCGGTGTTAGGGATGCTTTGTCGCTTGCCGCGTTTCGCGATGCGCGGCTTATTTTAAAGGAATACAGGAATGTCTGACTGCTGCCCGCCAAGCAAATCCGGCGACTATGATCTGGTTGTGATCGGCGCTGGTTCCGCTGGTTTTTCCGCTGCAATTACTGCGGCGGAAGACGGCGCACGAGTTGCTCTTATAGGGCATGGGATGATTGGCGGCACCTGCGTCAATGTCGGGTGCGTGCCGTCAAAAACCATGATCCGCGCCGCTGAAGCCTTGCACGGTGCGCGCGCGGCAAGCAGGTTTCCGGGACTTACAGGAGAGGCGCATGTCGCTGACTGGAGAAGTCTCGCCGCGGCTAAAGATGATCTTGTTACGACACTGCGGCAAAAAAAATATATTGATCTGTTGCCTGGGTATGAAAGCGTCACCTATCTGGAAGGTGAAGCGCGTCTTACGGATGGAGGCGTTGTCGTAAATGGAAGCGCCATCGGGGCCGGGAAGGCGATCATCACGAGCGGCTCTTCTTCAACCGTTCCGCCGATACCGGGCATCGAAAACGTTCCTCATTTAGACAGCACGCAGGCGCTTGCCCTTGAAGCGGCGCCACAATCACTTCTCGTCATTGGCGGCGGCGTGATTGGCTGCGAGCTGGGCCAGATGTTTGCGCGCCTGGGCGTCAAAGTCACGATTTGTTGCCGCAGCCGCCTGCTTCCCGAGATGGAGCCGGAGATCAGCGATGCGCTGCAGGCCGCACTTCAAGATGAAGGCATTACGATATGTGCAGGGGCCGGATATCAAAAGATCGAGCACGCCGGTAATCACGTAAAGCTTTATTGCGAGAACAAAGACGGCGAACATATCATCGAGGCGGAAAAGCTGCTGCTTGCCACCGGGCGCAAGCCAAATACGGCAAATCTTGGCCTTGAGGATATTGGCGTCGAGCTTTTGAGAAATGGCGGCGTCAGGGTGGACGAACGCATGCAGTCCACAAACCCGAACATTTATGCTGCGGGCGACGTTACCGGTACGGATATGTTTGTTTATATGGCGGCTTATGGAGCAAAGCTCGCCGCGAAAAACGCCCTTAACAGCAACAGCTTTTCCTATGACAACAGCGCGATGCCGTCCGTCGTGTTCACAGATCCACAGGCCGCTTCGGTTGGATTGACGGAGGGAGCGGCGGCAGCCGCCGGTTTTGAGGTCAAGACTTCGCTTTTGGGTCTGGAACATGTTCCGCGTGCGCTCGCCGCACGCGACACGCGCGGCTTGATAAAACTCGTCGCTGACGAGAAAACCGATCGTCTGTTAGGCGCGCATATTTTGGCGCCGGAAGGCGCGGACAGCATACAAACAGCAGTGCTGGCGATTAAATTCGGCATGACCGCCAGGGAACTCGGCGAAACAATATTTCCTTATCTCACGACAGTTGAAGGTTTGAAACTCGCTGCGCAAAGTTTTGGCAAGGATGTCAACAAGCTTTCCTGTTGTGCGGGATAAAACAGGCGGGAGCCCTTGCATGGCCACCACAGATTTAAAGCTCAAACAACCGGGCAGCATTGCAAAGCCCGGCCCGGTTGGCCGTCTTGTTCGTTTCGTTTTTGGCGTTGCGTCTGTCTACTATGTTGTCGGTCTCTTGAGCGTTCGGGCCGGCTTGCTGACCGATGAAAGTTCAATCCGGCCGCTGATCCTGAATGGGCTTCTGCCGAGCGTGTTTCTGGTCAGCTATGTCGTGAATATCGGATTTTCGCGCGCATGGAAAAAATGGCCGGCCCTGGTAAGTGTTGCTCTAATTCTGGCGTCGGCCGGTGTCGGCTATATTCAATCCAGCGCTTTTCAATCGCTCTTGCTCGCCCGGACGATTTGGGCCCTCGAGCTTTATCTCTTCACGCATCTGGGATTGAGTTTCCTGCTCTCGGCGATACTCGCAACACCGGGATGTGAGATGCGTTCGTTCCATCATCTTTATTCAATCGTGACCGGTAAACCGACACCGGAACATCACTGCCCTGTTGGCCCGCTGAGCGCCATCGACCGATGGGAAAAGGAGCATAGAAATGGCAATGATAACTGAAAAGGACCTCGTCGTCATTGGCGTTGGCATGGCCGGCAATACAACTGCGAATAAATGCGCCGCCGCCGGTTGGTCCGTCGCAGTCATCGATGAGCTTCCCTATGGCGGCACATGCGCTCTGCGTGGTTGTGATCCGAAGAAAATGCTCCGTCGCGGCGCCGAGATTATTGATGCGGCGCGGCTCATGCGCAGCAAGGGTATCGATGAAAACGGTCTCGCCATTAACTGGAGCGACCTGATGGCGCACAAACGCACCTTCACCGACATCATGCCCGGTCGGATTGAAAGCGGGTTGCAGAAAAAAGGCGTTGAAACTGTGCACGGCGCCGCGCGGTTCGTGAATGAACACACGATTGAACTTGAAGGAGGCGACCGGCTTCAGGCCGGAAAATTTTTGATCGCAACCGGTGCAAAACCACGACCGGTGAGTGAGCCGGGCGGCGAGCATCTGGTTGACAACGCTGCATTCCTGGAACTTGAGACGCTGCCGAAGCGTATTCTGTTTGTGGGTGGCGGCTATATCTCGTTTGAGTTCGCGCACATTGCAGCGCATGCCGGAAGCAATGTCGTGATCATTGACCGCAATGAGCGCCAGCTTTCACACTTTGATCCTGATCTTGTCGAAAAGCTTGTGGCGCGCACCAGACAAATAGGCGTCGATATTTCTGACCAGACTGAACTGACGTCAATCAAAAAAACGGATGACGGCTTTATTGTATTGGCGAACAAAAATGGCGAACCAAAAAAATGGACGGTTGATCTTGTCGTTCATGGAGCCGGGCGGATTCCTGCTATCGACCAGATGAACCTTGATGCCGCAAATATTGTACACGGCAAAAGCGGCGTAACCGTTTCAGAATATCTGCAATCCACAACTAATCCAAATATCTATGCCGCAGGTGACGCTGCCGCTACGCTGGGCGCGCCGCTGACGCCAGTCGCGGTATTTGAAGGCAAGGTCGCGGCAAGCAATATGATTAAAGGCAACAAGACCGTCCCGGATTATCGCGGCGTTCCAAGCGCCGTCTTCACCATTCCCGAACTGGTGCGCGTGGGCATGCTCGAAAGCGAAGCGGAGGATACCGGGCGTAACTTCCGTGTTGCCCATACGGATACGAGTGGATGGTATTCCAACATGCGTGTCGGCGAAACATGCGCTGCCGCCAAAATTCTGATCGACAGGGAAACCGACCAAATAATTGGTGCGCATATGATTGGGCCGGAATATGCCGAACTCGTCAATTTCTTCGGCTTGGCCATTCGCCTCGGTCTTGGGGCGCGTGACCTCAAACAAATGGTCAGCGCCTATCCGTCTGTCGGATCTGATCTTGGGTCGCTGCTTTGAATGCGTGCATGGCGTGAATTTGCATTGGTTCTGCGACGCGCAGACAGCTGGTATGACAAGGCGCGTTCAACTTTCTTCGTTAATTGTTTGGTCCAGTTTCGAAAGCGCAGTTGCGTTGGTGTCCTGAATCCACCCAGCCATGAATGACAAGTAGTCTTGCGATATCCAACCGCTCTGATCAAAAAGCCCGTGGCCCATGCCGGGATAGATTTTGACGTCAATGGGGACGGTGCGGCGCTGATTTATTTCTTCCAAAACTTCCCCGCTTCTTTCGACGCCATCATTGCTGGTGAACAAGCCCATTTTCTCGCGCCCGCCGAAATTGGCCTGTGACGGACGCTCGTGGAGATATTCGAGATAGGGACTGAATGACCAGCCAACAAAGATTACGGCAATGACGGCGACAGAACGAACCAGATTCACGCGCACAACTCCTTAATAACCACAATGATTATGCGGAAGACTCTTCATCATCTGATTCATCAATTCCGATGAGTTTGTAAATCTTGCGTTCCAGCCAATCGATCGGCGAAAACACAATACAGGCCAAATGTGTGTAACGCCCAAAAATAAGCGATGGGATCGCCATGACCTCGCAGCCGCCGTCCGCACGCGCTGCGACAATCAACAGCGACACGCCAATGTATGAGATTGAGGCAACTGTACCGCTCGCTCCGCCATAAACCGCCACCAGGATGACCGGGATGATGGCCAGCAGCGCTCCAAGCCATTTGTTGAGCGATGAAACGAAATGTTCAATGAAAAGATGAAGCGCGCTGTAAACGCCTATGAGCAGGAGAAAATAAGACCCGATGTGTTTCCAGGCGGCGAATGAGGCGCCGGATGCTGTTTCATATATGACGCTAAATAGCAGCGCAGCGGTTGCGAGCCTTAAAATGCGCCCAACAAGTCTGGATTTTTGACGGGGGGTCGTCACGATTGACCTCAAATCCTCTGCGGCTTGCTGCGCGAATGCAGCGTTCTTTCATCGGAAAATATAATGGCTGCGCTTTCAGGCAATTTTGGTTGGCGCCGCCGCCAATATAATGGGGGCGCCTTGAGCGATTTGCTTGTAAAGAAATCATAAAATTTATATGATTGGGGTCTCTGAGCAAGAAATCTGCTGTGTGTATGCGACTGCAGAGCGCCGGAATTGGCGGTTGACAACAAGATGGCGAATTCCACTGTTACAAAATCGTTTATGATCGGCGATCATATTTATCATCCTCACTTGCGTGAACTGGTTAAGGGCGCTGCTATTATTCGTCTTGAGGAACGCACGGCTCAGGCGCTCGATCTTCTTTGCGAGAAGAGTGATTTGGTGGTGTCTCGTGAGGAACTGATTCAGGAAATTTGGAACGGCAGAGCGGTCAGTGACAATAGCGTTGCGGTTGTCATCAGCGACTTAAGAAAAGCCCTTAATGATGATGCCCGTGCGCCAAAAATAATTCAAACCGTTCCAAAACGCGGATATCGAGCATTGAACGTCTCGCTGCGTCAGGAAAATGGCGCCCTCAATGGCGCCCTCAATGGCGCAAGCCCTGCTGCAGTTTCGACTGACAGCCGTGAGGTTGGACTGAAATATTTGAGTCTGGCGGCGTGCATTGCCTGTTCGGTTGCGTTGATTATATATTTCACCATTTAGCGCCCAGATCACCGGCGCGCCGTCGTCGCTGTTTGTCTGTCATCAATGCCCGGACTTTGTGCGGCAATTGCCGGTTGAAAAACGCGGTGAGATTGTCAGCGAACGGCAGGGCTTTCTTGTGGTCCGGTCGATAGACAGTTAGAGCACATCCACATGGCGCTCTGATTTGAGCGCCATGTGGGAATTTTCCCGGGCCGGAGAAGACCAAACAGGATCGGGCGGCGCTCTATAGCGCCGGGCGAAAAAGTGGCTACCGGTTTTTCGCCCCCCGGTCGCGAAGGCGGTCGAGATTATAGTAAGCGCGCCTTCGCGCGCGGGCCGGCGCGCAGCCAATAATTTAGATCATCGGTCGATTCCATCTAATCGCCCGATGATCTAGCATCGGCGCTATTGCGGTTTGAGCGCGCCTTCATAGGCATTTTGCAAGACGCTGCGCGCGCTTTGACTCGGGAGAGGTATTGGCGCGATGGTTCGGTCTTGTACAATCCCGACGATGCTTTGCGCCGGCCCTGTCAGCACGCCTGACGGCGCTGGCGCTCGCGACACGCCGGCGCTGGTTCCGGTTTCGGCCGGCGGCTCAAGGACATTTGAATTGAGAAACAGGACGCCAATCACATTGGGCCCCTCATAGGGCCCGAAAATCGCCGCGGTTGTGCTGACGACGGTCGTTGAACGTCCGTCTTCGGTTGTGTCGTCATAGCCGCCGTTCTTTTCCATCATTGTATCGCCATTGATATCGAGACCCAGCCGGAATTGACGCATGGCGTCGAACTGCGAGGTCTTTGATTTGCCAGGCAGCGGGCCCGGCATTGTCGGGTCGGAAGCCTGGGAAGCGAAAGCTTGTTCTGTCAGTATTTTTTCGTCGCGCGCATTAATGGTGAACAGAACCTTCGCCATGTCCTCAACCGACAACGTCCAGTTCGCCGCGCCGCAGCCAAGCCGATAATCGCCGCGATCCCCGCCTGGTTGATTGCCCGGATAGATATAAGAAAACGCATAGGTGTCATTGCCCGGCATTGGCCGGCAGCCGATATCGGTAATCCCCACGGGACTAAAGACTTTGTTGCGCACAATATTTTCATATTGATTGGCGAGCGTTTCGGCGCGCGTCGCGGGATCCGGGTCTTCGGGCATGCCCGCAAGGCGCGGCAACAGCAAACGGATGATCGCTGTGTTGTAATTGCTGTAGCAAACGCGTTCGTCTCTGTCGGATGACATGGCCGCATTTGGCGAAACCAGAAACTCTTTGTCAGGATCGCCGGAACCGATACATGGAGCGCTTGCGGGCGCAGCCGGATCGACGTGCGCTTCAAAAAATTCCTGTAACGCGTCATATTGCAGATTGCTCGACCCGTATTTTCGGATGCCGCTTTGCTGCGCCAGCAATTGCGCAAAATTCAAATTCTGGAAATAGAAATCCACATCCCAGTCCGACGGGAAATAGGGTCCGATCTTTCCGGAAAATAATTTGACGTTTTGCTCCTCGAGCACGCGCAGGGTTGCAATCGCCGTTATCATTTTGGAGACGCTGGCGGCGTTGAGTTTGGTCTTCGGCGTGAATTCAACAGCCGTTCCGTCCGCCGCGGTGCGCGCTTTGCCGCCGGCGCCGAATTTCGGTGCAATGGCGCCAGGATCATATTTTGATTTCGTCGCGAGTTTAGTCGCCGGCTGGACCGCAGTCGCGGACGGCCTGCCACTCGTGACGGCGGCGTTGCGGGTATGACCGCCGATCACATAGGCATAGCCGACGACATTGCCGTTGAGCCGTTTACGGATCGCTTTTTCCATATCGCACAGGCGGACGCATTCGCCGTCGCTGCAAACCGGCGTGATTGGCGGAAGTCTTGAATAATCAGCCCATCCTTTGATCGGCAGCAAAATATCGCGGTGGCTATCGAGCGGCATTTGATTTTGCGGTCCGCGCCAATCCATGAGCCCGCGAAAAACCGGACCGCATTGATCGTCATAGCGCGCGTCCCATTCGCGCAGTTGCTGGGTGCCGCCCGGTGTCACCATGGGCGGCGGTGGCAGGATCGCTTTAAGGCGCACCTGTTTTGCGATCCACACATTCGGCGCCAGTTCCGGCAGGCTGACCGGCTCTGATTGAAGGAAAAGCGCCTGACTGTCGGCAATTTTGAGCCACAAGGGATCGCTGGGTTTGGTGCTTGAATTTGTAACGCGCAAGGTGACGTCAACATTTGCGAGGCTGTCCTGGCCTGTTGGAAAAACCTCACTGACTTCAATGATCTCAAGTTCCGGAAAAACTGTGTTGCCGGAAAATGCCGTTATTTGATCATTGATCGTGTAAGTGATCGTAACCACATTCGACGCGGCGAAATTGCCGCCTTGAGGAAAGACCCGCACATAAAGTTTATTCAGCTGCCGGTTTGACGGCGACGCGGGCAGCGCGCCTCTAAGGTCAATTTTAAAATAGCTCCAGACATTCGGGCCGGGTGTTGCGGCGATGGTTCCCGACAATAAAATATTGCCGCCGGGAAAAGGCGCATCCGCTAAATCCCAGCGGGCGGACGCCGATGTCACGGGATAGCCCCATCGAAACTGCAATTCGCGCGGCGCATAAATTGTCAGGTCGCTGCCCCATTCAACAAACTCTTTTGAGTTTTTCTGAACTTCCAGATTGGGGATCACTTGTATTTGGCGTTGCGCCGGCGCCTGTTGCGCGCGGATTTGCGCTTGGGCGACGCCGCCCTCGCCGACAAGCACGCCAGGATCAATCCCAGGCGTCAGCACTGCCGCAGCGACAACACATAAACGCACAAAGACCGAATATAGTTTATGGGACCAGGCCATCGCATCTCCCCCCAGGATGTGACGCAAATGATTGCCGGGCATTCTTGCAAATTCTACGCGCTAACAACAGGCCGGCAACTTCGCGCTGCTTTTTGAATACACGCAAAACTGCGCATATGCTGCAAACGGACGGAAATAATCTCCGCTGCATGAGCGGCCCCAAGTCTACGCCAGCGGGGCGAGCAGTGCAATTCGGACAAGCGCCTTTTTGGGGCCGTAGTTATTGAGTCTTCTTCGCCACGATAAACACGGCTTTGCCTTTTTCCGGCCGCCAATGATGATCGATCTCAAAGCCGCCTTGGGTGAGGCTGTCGAGGAGTTCACGCTCGGTAAAGACTTTAACCAGCGGCATCAGCCCGAAGAATTTTCCGACGGGGCCGATGATTTTAAACCATTTCATATTGTCGCCGAGGCACACGGTGCTGGTGACGAAGAACCCGCCGGGTTTCAGGAGACGCCGGACCCTGGCGATCGCCGCTTCTTTGTCTTCCAGGAGGTGCAATATGCTGAGCCCCAGCGCCATGTCGATGCTTTGATCGGCAACTGTCAGCGCCTCGATGGTCGCTTGTTCGAATGTGACATTACTGATGTTTTGGTCGGCGGCTTTTCCTCGCGCGATCTCAATCATTTTTGATGAGATATCCACGGCGCGAATGTGTTTCACATAGGGCGCATGGAGGAGGGCGGTGGAACCGGTCCCGCAGCCAAGCTCAAGCAGCTCCATATCGGGCTGGAAATAGCGGCGCGTCACTTCTAATTTTCTTTTATAGGCCGCTTCATCGGCGATGGGTTGCTTGGAATAGCGTTCCGCGAGCCTGTCCCAGAACCGGGCTGGATTTTTCATCTCTTGTTCTTTCTTCAACGGGGGCGTCATACGCCCATATGCGCATAAGGCTGACCTGGTCAAACCCAATCCCAAAAGAAATTGCCGAAATTCGTCTGTTCGATAAACAAAAATTCCTGAAATGGCGGTCGGTCTCTTTTGATTGGAATCAGGCGCGCGCTTTCCTCGCGACGGCGGCCAAACATGATCTTGATTAATCCCTTGCGCGAAAAAAGAGATCCGCCGCAAATCTCTGTGAAATTCGGGCCCGGATCGGCCGGGATGGCGTCAGCGGTTCGCCACTTGGTTTAACAGCTGACGATCCCCATAAAAATCACTGCATTGCGGTCGCCGGCGGCGGGTTATGCGCCGCGCATCGCACGCGGGCTTTTGCCGGTCCAGCGTTTAAAGGCGCGCGAGAACGCTGTCGGATCGGAAAAACCGACCAGATACGCTGTTTCTGCGACGGAAACCTTTTTGCCATTGAGATAATTGAGCGCCATTTGATGACGCAGATTGTCCAGCAGTTTTTCGAATGTGATATTCTCGGCCTTCAATTTTCTGTAAAGCGTCTGCCGGCTTAGCCCAAGCCTGCGTGCGATTTGGTCCATTGAGACATCGCCTTTGTGCAGCAGCGGAATTACAAGACTTTCAACCTGTCCGGTGATCGTTACCGATTGTTCGAGCTTTTTCAAAAGCGCATCCGCGTGCCGACTTAAGACCCCGAATACATAGCGGTTCGGCGTCGGTAATTTTGACGATAGAAATGACCTGTCAACCAGGAACGCATTCCGATCGCTGCCGAATACAACCGGCATCTTAAAGATGCGATCAAATTCGGCGCTGTATTGAGGTTCCGGAAACGTAAAATGCACGGCCCTGGCAAAAGCCGCATTGGCGGAACTGTCCGGCGAACCCGCCATTGCCCGTGCAAATGCGGATTCCGCCAGCCGCGGATGTCTGTGATAAAGATCGCTGGTGAGCGCCATCCAGGCCTGGTCCTGGTCGCGGATGATTTCAAACCAGTCGCCGTGACGATCACCCGTATCAAGGATCAACCGCACATAGCGGTTCATTTGATCGAAGGCTTCGGCAACGGTTTCGGCCGCCTGAGAAATCAGCCCGACAATCGAGAGTTCCGGCATGGTAAAAGCTTCGCCAAACTGCAGCGCGAGGGCAGGGGCGCCGCTCAAGTCAATCGCCGCGTCCATCAGCGCCACGTAATCGGCGAGGGCGACGCGATTGTCCTGGTCCAACAAATCGTCGGGATTAATTTGCGATCGGGCAACCAGCGCCTGCTGATCTGCGCCTTTCATGATCGCAAATTCCATCAGGCCCCTGGCAAAGCCTGCTGCGATGGTCGGTTCAGCCATTAAGTTTTTCGACCCTGTACCCTTAAGTCATCTAATTGAGTGCTGCTGTCATGTGCCCTGGTCTAATTCGCATGTAGCATTGCTTCGAATATACGCTGTTTTTTGTGGATCGCCCCAGCAGATTCATCAAGGATATAGGATGCCCGACCAGGTCAAAGAGACATCGCCGCGCCTAAAGGCCCGCATCGCCGGCGTCTTATATCTGATTGTGTTCATTTCCGCGTTCTCCATCGCCGTTCGTTCCAATCTTATTGTCAGGGATGATGCTGTGGCGACGGCGCACAACATCCTCGCCTCCGAGCAGCTGTTTCGCTTCAGTTTCGTCGCCGACCTGATTGCCGGCGCCGCCTATATTGGCGTAACCGCGATCCTCTATGAATTACTTAAGCCAGTGAGCCGGACGATCTCTTTAACCGCCGCGTTTTTCAGCGTTACCGGCATCGCCGCGTTGCCGGTCAATATGGTAAACCTTTATGCGCCGCTGCTCTTGCTCTCAGGAAAGAGCTATCTGAGCGTTTTCGAGACAGAGCAGTTACAGGCGCTGGTCTACACAGGGCTGCAGCTGCATGGCGTTGGTTTCAATATAAGCCTGGTGTTTTTTGGATTTTATTGCCTTTTGGCGGGATGCCTGATCATTGCGTCGTCATTTCTTCCCTGGTTCATCGGTTTCCTGATGGTCCTCGCAGGATTATCCTATTTTACTCTAACGTCCGCATATTTCCTGTTCCCGGCATTCGCGGCCCAGCTTGTTCCGTACATCCTGGCGCCGCCCCTCATCGGGGAAGCAGCGCTCGCCCTTTGGCTCGTCCTGGTTGGCGTCAACGCCGGGAAATGGCATGAGCAGGCCAGCGCATTAAACCATTCGGTCCAGGCATGACCCCGCAATCGCCTGACATTCGACCGTTCCTATTGTTTTGGATCGTCTCCTTCATATTGTTGCTTTGGGGTTTTGCCGGGGCGTCAATATATATTGCGCTATTATTCGAAACGCCGGAAGAATTTGCTGCGTCAGCAGAAGACGCCGCCCATGCGGAAATCTATGCGGATTATGTGGCCAATATTCCCGCCTGGGCGATTGGCGCCGGGATCGCCGCCGCCGCCGCGCGTCTATTTGGCGCCATTGGCCTGTTAACACGGCGCGCCTGGGCGTTACCGCTCTATGTCATCTCGCTGGCATTTTTCCTCGCAGCCTTGTACCGCGCATTTGTTCTTTCTAATGCGGCAACCGCCATGAGCCTGCCGCATATCGGCATTCAAGTCGTCTTTACCTTGCTTACGATTTTTGCGATCTGGTTCAGCTTCACGATGAAATCAAAAGGCGTGTTGCGTTGATCCGCGCCGTTTGGTGTGTGCGGCAGAGGAGGCGCCGGGCGAACCAAATTTACCCGACCGGCGCCGCGAAGGACGCGTCGAAACCGCCGGCGAAAACGTCACGCAGGTTCAGCCGGCGGGTTGACGTCATCGCGCGGCTCACTCGGTACGCCCGTTTTGAGCATACAGGAGCCCAGGGGTTTGTCGCGGCGATATGGGTGTTCGCTCAGCGTCGTGAGCCGCCTGTTCGCTCGCCAACGCAGTAATGATGCCGAGTAAATATTTTCGCGTGTTTTCATCTAATATCGTTTCGAAAGCACAAACCACTTCGAGACCCTGGGGCGTGGTCGGGCTGAGCTGGGCTGCAGCGTTCTTCTCACTGGCGCTCGGTTTACTCAGGCCGCGAAAAAACTCGCTGACGTCAATGTTCAAATTGTCAGCGAGCTGAAATAGCCTGGATGCACTGATGCGGGTCTGTCCATTTTCATATTTCTGTATTTGCTGCGGAGATACGCCCGCCGCAATCGCCAGCGCATGTTGCGTTACGCCGCGCCAGGTTCGGATCGAGTGAAGCCTTCTGCCGACATGTAAATCAACGGGATGAGTCATGACAATATCACTGTGGTTGGGGCCTTGGCTATCGCTGCGAGCGCAAAGCGTTGGTTTTTTGTTGGACTGGCGATATCGATGTAAAATTGTTCGCGCTCCGCGCCGGAAAAACGACCGCCATTTGCAATTTCCTTAAAGCGCGTGCGTTCCATTGCCTGATCGCAGTCCAGGGTTTCTGTCGCCCTCTGGACGCCGTTGTTTTGGCGCGGGCCGATGCTGGCTGTTAAGTGGGTCATTGTGAATCTCTTCACCCTAAATGCGCGCATGCAACGGCTCCTTCTTCATTCTGGCGCCCCGCTTCGTGAATTGTTTCAGGCATTGATCTGCCAACCATGGCGCAAACATAAATCTCCCACATGCCGAGACATCCAATAGGCGCCTTATATGCACATCACGCTGACTCACCTGCCAGGAACGTCTTGTTTGCGGAGGAGCTTGTGAAGCCCGGTAATGCGCACCAAATCTTTAAATGCCGAATACGCTACTTTGTCCGATCTCTGAATAAACCCGTCTCGCTGGTCTAACTCCGGTGCGTCCCACCGCCATAGAGCAATCTTGTATGCAATGTGGTCGTCGTTCTTGGACCGTATTGTCGTTGCGGTGCTCATCAACCTTTCCTGCGCTTCAAACAAGTTATTGTTGTGTATCTCAACTTCAGCTTGAGTGTGCGGCAATTTGATGAAATCCTGATTGCGCCGTTCCAAATGCGTCCATAAATCAAAAATTGCTTCGAGCGTATCGACATTCGGGGCTGCGCGGGCGTCGCGTTCCCCGGCGTCGATCATTTTTTTTATATCACGCTGTGACTGATGCATTTTTTAGGTCCTAACCCATTCTACTCAACTATATGTGGTGATTTTGGCGCTCATTGACATCACGGGAATTAAGTGACGAGGATTGCGCGACGCATCTGATGTAACGTGAATGCGGTCACGCATTTGCACCGACGTTGCGGCAAACTGCTTTAGATATGAAGCCAGCCGGTAACGGGGGGGGGGGGGCGTGTGATCGAACGCCCCGGCGAACGAAAATCCGTGTTGGCGACGTTTGAAAATGACTTTGATACAACATCGAGGGACCCCATGTGTATCGTGTATTACATTTTATGAGATATCTCGGCGGTCAGAACGGCGTATGCCGTGAGGTGCGAATATCTGGTGTTGCAGACGTCAAAAACATAGCGCACCCGGACGAATCACGATTTGATTGAAAATCAGACTGCGTTGTTCATGCGTAAGGAGTGAACAACGCAGTGCTCGGTCGCATCGAGATATTTCAAGGCATTAGAGGCTGGCGCTCATTGCCTGCGATATGAGCTTGGTGTTTGGTCAATACGAGCCACGCTTGGTTCTTCCGGCGCGCTAAGCCGCGCCTGTGGCCGTCGCATGCATATAGCGCTGCAGACCCAAAACAAAACCGCGGAACCAAATTCCCCGAGATTTGTTGGCGCACCGAGGAACGCGTCATCGATGGCGCAAACGCCGCAATGATGGAAACGGCGCGGTGATTGGAAGCAAACTGCGGATCGCGCTTGCTATTTGTCGCTCATTGCGTCGCCGCCATCGTGCCGCTCATTGAACCGGAATTCTTTAATCCCGCGGCGAACGCTCGTCGGGAGTGGAGTATCCTTCAATAATATCCGGTGAGCAATGCCAGGAGCGAAGTATTGAGTGTCGTTTTTATTTTTATAGTGAAAGTATAAACGCAGTTGAAGATGTACAAAACATGCTACCCCGTTAACAGGGACTGATGAGGGCTGATTATATTTGTGAGGATGAATGTCAGATCGTATTGATTTATTTTTGGAGGGTGCGCTTGAAAGCGCAAACAGAACGGAGTTGTCGAAATTTTTTAAGCATTTCATGAACGCCAGGTTTGGTTTTTCAATAGTCGGTTATTTTCTTTTGACCGACCGCGGCATCCATACACATCTGAAAGACAGCATCCGTTATCATAATTTTCCGGAAGGTTATATGGAAGATTATGTTGAGAACAGGCGTGATTATAACGATCCAATCCTGAAAGAGGCGCACAGATCAAACTTCGGTTTCCATTGGTTTGACCTGGAAAGGACCCACGGTTTGTCAACGGAAGAGAGAAGATATCTTGATCGGATAAAGAGTAACGGTATCGACGATGGCGTTTCAGCGCCTGTGTTCGCCAAGCCGGGCCGCCTCGCGTATTTCTGCTTGACAGATATCGGGAAGGTTTTCCCATTCAATCAGTCGGAATTGCATACGGTGCAGATGATTTGCCAAGAATATCACAATTTGTATGAAGGATTCAATCAAGCGGAAAACATCTACGAACTGAGCCGCAAAGAGACAGTTGTGATGAACTATATTTCTCAAGGTAAAAGCAATGCCTTTATCGCGCTTGAACTGGGAATTTCATCGCACACTGTAGATACGTTTGTTCGCCGATGCTTCCTGAAGCTGCGCGCGACAAACCGCATTGACGCCGCCGTCAAGGCGCTTAGCAGCAATCTCATATGTTACGCGGATTAAAGCGCCGCACGACGTTAAAAGCGGAGCCCTTAACCTGGCCCCGCGCTTTAGCGCGAGGCATATGCCGCGCGGCGCAAATTGATCCGCGGCGTTAACGCTTTCACAACCATATCAATGCAACTCAAAGTTGCAACCACCTGCACCCGGTTGCAACTGTGGATCGGATCGCTGCTTTTCTTTGGCTACGATACGGTGATCCGATCCCTTTTTTCCGGCGATCGACGCGCACAACACGCCGGGCGCTGACAAGAGCGCCATAGAACTGGCGGCCGAGAGCATCGTGACAGCGCGGGAATGTATCGATGAGTGCAACTTTTATTATATTTTAAAGATCACATACTACCTATGCGATGCTGCCGGGTGCAGGTACGCAAAACTATCCGCGGGCCATGGATCGTGAGAGGCCCTGAAATGGGCCTCTCACTAAATTTGGCGTTTTCGAAAAGGACGCAGCAGATCGCTTGCGATCAATTTCGGCGTGCTGGCGCACAATTCGTGCAATTGTCGCCCGGCAAACGGGTCATCCGATTTTGCAAGCAATCGCGGCAGTGTTGCGTGTTGCGTAAATCAAACGGAAACCAGGTAGCGATGGATGTTCGGCGCATGCCTCAGCATGCGGCGGCAATCTTGAAATCCGGCGCGTTCCGTCCTGTGGCGCGCCATCTCGAAGAACCGAGCGGGCGCCAATCGGAAACGATGCTCGACGGTTGCGCTCCAGCCGACAATGCCGTCCGGCGCGCCGGCGCATTTCCGAAAAAGTGTAAGGCGGTTTTCCGGCCGGAATTGCGCTGGATCATCGGTCGATTCCGTCTAGTTGCCCGATGATCTAGCCGGACCGTTTGGCGTTTTCATCGGGGCATGCGACGAGCGCGTCCACGCTATCTGATGATAAATCGGAGCCGGGAGGCAGGAATTGAATTCCATGAACCTCGCCATTGCTGTGAACGACTTTACCACGCATTTTACCCAGCGTGACAGTCGCGCCCAATTCAATATCAGCCTTGCATTTAATTGCGGCGCCGGCCAGGGACATGTCTATAATATCACATTGCACAGTGCCCTCGCCAATATGGCATTCAATGTCCGCATTAACCGATGCCGTGCGCGTGGTCGTGCGATATTCCGGACGCAATTCGGTGATCTCGTCCATTTGTTCCAGCTTTGGTTTTAGCATATCGGCGAGCATCGCGCGTTTTGTTTCGGTCATGTTGAATTTTACAGCAAAACCGCCGTCAAACAGACGTGAGACATTTCCTTCAAAACGTCTGCCGCCATATAGCTGGATCACGATGCAATCATTAACATCGACCTCCAGGTCCGTATAAACCCCTACGCCGCCCGCTGATAAATCAAACACGAGACCTTCGCCGGCCGTCTGGTTGTTGACGAGAATACGGGCGCTGATCTGAGTTTTGAGCCGGGGAAAATCCCGCCGTTCCATACTGCAATTCCCATTACTTAGCACCCTTTTTATACGACCACCGGTTTAGCGGAGCTTTATCGACATCGCCTGAACATGTTATGATAAAACTGATTAAACAGTAATATCTATTATTAACTATTAAAATTCAATGGATGGGAAGTACGGAAGAAATGCAGGTGAATATTATAGTTCCGGCAATGGACGTCTCTGTTTGCATCGGCCTGTACACAGCCCCGAGACGTTATTGAAAACAGCGCACGCGACGCCATATTTTCGAGATTTTTCGAGGCTTTGTGCAGTCAGCCGCCGTCCTGCATAGCCTTCATCAAGCTGACCTGCTCAAAGGCTCGCATGCGACTTTGGTTTGCGACTTCAAACTGTTCGAACGAATTTGATCGAATGGCTGACGCGCCGCCGCCAACGATCAACAGGAAAGCATTTATCCGCCGGAAAGACAGCTCGCCGGCGCCGGCATTGCCGCTGTTGAAATTGGGCCCGCAAATCGCAAAATTAGCCGGGAGGATACTGAGCCTCCTGCGCATTGCGGCCAACAAGGATTTCGACCAGGTTCTCTGCCTTGTTCAATCAGGCAAATTGGCGATACATATCGATCGGACCTGTTCATTGGAACAAACTGCCGACGCGCTGCGCTGTTTCAGCGAGGCGAAAGCCGGCGGCAAAATCGTGATTGCTGTCGATGGCGATCGTTGAATTTCATCGCGCTGTTTACAGGGGACAATAGTGACCAAAACCACAAGCGAGTTCACAGGCGACATTCCGGAAAATTACGATCAGCGGCTGGGCCCGATCATTTTCGCGCCTTACGCCAATGATATTGCGCGGCGCGCGGGAGCGCTAAAGCCCGCGCGGGTTCTTGAACTTGCCGCCGGCACCGGCATTGTCAGCCGCAAACTAAAAGATGCGCTTGGTCCTGATGCGCATTTGACCGTGACCGATCTGAACGCGCCGATGCTGGAGGTCGCGAAGGCAAAATTCCGCGACGGTGAGAATGCAGCCTTTCAGACAGCAGACGCCATGAAGCTCGATTTTCCCGATGATTTCTTTGATCTGATTGTCTGCCAGTTTGGCGTGATGTTCTTTCCCGATAAAATTGCGTCTTTCGGTGAGGCGGTGCGGGTTTTGCGCCCCGGCGGCGCCTATCTTTTTAGCTGTTGGGGTTCCCTTTCGGAAAATCCGTTTGCACAGATCGCGCAAGGCGCTTCAGAAAAGTTCTTTTCCGAAAATCCGCCGGGATTTTACCGCATCCCGTTTTCATACCCGGATCCGGATGCAGTCAGAAAAGATTTGCTGGAGGCTGGTTTTGATGATGTGCAACATGAGACGATTGAATTTCAAAAAACAGTGCCGGACTGGAGGCATTTCTCTCATGGGGTGGTTTTTGGCAATCCACTGATCGATGAAATTAAGAGTCGCGGCGGCGTCGATGCCAATGACGTTGCGCGCGCTGTTGAAAATGGCTTGCGCAAGGAATTTGGCCCGGAACCATCGTCAATGCCGCTTAAAGCAACAATCTTTAAGGGCCGCTCGCCTTAGACTTGAGGGGCGGCGGCGATCGGCGTTGCCGGGATGAATTCTTCGGTTTGGGTCATGGCCGTTGCGCGAAGCGAATTCACCTCGGACATAATCGCGTTTGCAATCGGCGCAGCCGCCGCAAAACCGGTGACGGTCTCTGCTACCTAATAACATCGGCGCCGATCAGTCGAATTGGGGATTAATCAGCGCCTGACCGGGAAAACCAGTGATTTTTTCCCCTTTAAATCACACGGTTTCAATGGCTTACTATCAGGTGCGGTATAGGCGGCGATCAACGCTGACTGAATCGGCGAATCCCGTTAGCAGGCGCCAATAAGGGATTCGACGTTTTTCCGAATTTGTTTCAGCGGCGTAAACCAAAACTTGAGCTGCATGAATGCGTTGCGCGTTGAAAGGCTATTGATTGAGTTGAAGGTTTGGATTTGGAGGCATTGAAACGCCATGAGCCAGACTGAATTTTGCAGATTTTCGTCGCCGAGCGGAGACGTTTATGTTGTGTTGCCTGCACGGACGAGAACTTCCGAAATGCCCGAAGAGATCTCGCGGCGCAAAAAATTCCGGCCTAAATTTTCGGACCTCTTGAAAAAACTGTCGTTCAGATCGCATCGATCGCCCGAAGCATAACTATTAATTCGATCAGCGTAGGTAAGACGCCCGGCGAAATCAGCCGCGCTTTATCATTTTCGCAGCGTCCGTGACGCGTCGCGCCATTCAGCCCGGCAGCCGCAGGCTCGTCGCCCTTGAACAGGCGCCGCCGCTTGCTAAACCAAACCTCGCTCCATCTCGTTTTATCTTGGGATGCAAATTCACCGGCTCTGTCGCATAAGCGCCGATCCAGCGCTCATGATTGGGGTTGACCGAAAGGGCGTTCAGATAAGTCCAGCGTTGGCGGCCGGCCGGCGTAATTGCCGGTAAATATAGAAATGCGCCTCGCGCGTGTTCATCAAGTATTGACATGATCAGGCGGCGCGGCTGGCAACATTTAGCGCTACGCAACAAGGCGCTGATTACTTTCAGAGCAGTTTCAAAGCGCTGTTAACTATTCGCGTCTAGGTTGTATTTTATGACGCATCCTTTCGACGCTCCCATGAACCGAATTCGGCGAGACAATGACCCCAGGGCCATTGCGGCGCGTTGCGTTGCGCCTGAGCAAACGCCTGGGCGGATCGGGAATTGAATTTGTCCGGGATGAGAACCCACGCCGCAATGTTCCGATATCTGGCTGTCTTCGCCTGGGTGGTTTCCTTCGCGACGCCGGCGCATGGCGGCGACAATAATATCGTTCAATGGCAGACGACGAATGTTCAGGCGCTTAGGGGATTTGATTACGAGCTTGGCAGCAAGCAGCGGACGATCATGACAATAGAGCACGCCAATCGCTGGACATATGGCGATTTTTATATGTTTGCGGATCTGACTTTTCCTGATCAAGGTCAGTTCTTTTTTTATGTTGAGCCGACGCTTCGGTTTTCGCTTGGTAAGATCGCCGGTCGCGATCTCACTTTCGGCGTCGTTAAGGATGTCTATCTGGCGGTAAACGCCGAATTGCCTAAAGCCGCCCGCGTGCGCCTGCTTGCCGGTGTGTCCGCAGATCTCGATCTTCCGGGATTTAAGTTCTTCAAAGTCAATATGCTTTCCCGCGATAATCTAGCTTTGCCGGGAAGCACCTATCAGCTGACCGTGGTGTGGAAGCGGCCCTTTCAGATTGGCAAGGCGCGATTCCTCGTTGAGGGATTTGCCGATTTTGCCGGGCATGAGGATATCGCTGTCGCCAATCAACTGATCGTACCGCGGTTTCTGCTGGACGCTGGATCGCTGGTCGGCGGCGCGGAAAACAAACTCTTTGTCGGTGTCGAATGGCAATATTGGCGCAACAAATTTGGCGTCTCGGGCGTTACAGAGTCGGCACCGCAAATTCAAATCAAATGGGTATTTTGAGGTAACGTTATGACCGCAGCATTCGCAGATGATCTGCTGAACAAAAAGCAAAGCATCAAGCGTTCGGCAAGATTACATTGGATTCACTGGTTCGTCGTCGGGTTTTCACTTTTTCTAACGCTGATGGCGTGGAGCATTTCGAAGCAGGCGATCAAAGAAAAAGTCGCAATACAATTCGATCGTCAGGCTGTTCAAGCTGCAGAGCTGATTACCGAGCGGATGCGAAAATACGAAGATGTGTTGTGGGGCGGCGTTGCGGCGATTCAGGCGTTGGGCGGGGACGTCTCGGTGCGGGACTGGCGGATATATGCCGACAGCTTGCGGATTGAAGACAAATATCCTGGCATAAACGGCATCGGCGTTATTCATTTTGTGCCGCCGGATGAAATGAAGGCGTATCTCGCTGAGCAGCGGCTTTATCGGCCCAACTATTCCGTGCACCCGCCTCACAACAGAAATGAATTCTGGCCGATTACCTATATCGAACCGGTCGCTGTCAATTCTGCAGCGGTGGGTCTGGACATGGCTCATGAAGCAAATCGCTACCTGGCGGCGGTGAGCGCGCGCGATACCGGCGCCGCGCGGATCACTGGCCCCATCACGCTGGTTCAAGACGCAAACAAAACGCCGGGATTTCTCTTTTATGCGCCCTATTATGAAGGCGGTGCGTTAAATGGCGAGGCGGAGCGCAAGCGCCGCTTTTCCGGGCTGGTATACGCCCCATTCGTGGTGAAGAAATTACTGGAAGGTACGCTGGCAAAGGATAAACGCCTGGTGGGCATCAGGATAACCGACGGCGATTTGGTGCTGTACGATGAAAATCGGGTTGATGTTGAGGATTATGATCCAGACCCGCTTTATCGAAAAACATTTGAGCTGGATTTATATGGGAGGACCTGGGCTTTGGATATCAGAAGCGCACTCTCCTTCAGACAGGCGACCAAAGCCAATGAACCAATCGTTATTCTGGCCGGCGGCATTTTTATCGATGCGCTTTTATTAACGCTCTTTATTCTCCTCGCGGATTCGAATCGGCGCGCCTTTGATTTCATCAACAAGATTGCGACTGAGTAGTGCAGGGGGAAGCGGTGCGCTGTATTTTATCCTTTTTCGCTCTGATGTTTGCACTCGCGGCGCCGGTCCCGGCTCTGGCGATCGACGTAACGCCTTCGGACAATTTCAATATATTGACTGGCGTCGTTGCGGATTTGCAGGCGATCCGGCGGGTGCGGCAGGTTACGGCGCCGGTTAGCATGCCGATGCGCGACAGCAGTGCGACGCCCACTGATGTGTATGAACAAGTCCACACGCTTGCGGCAAAACTGCTCGAACTGCGCAATAAATTAACCAATGCCCCGCTGAGTCATACGACCGCTCTCGACAGGCTGGAAAGGCGGGCAATTCCTGCTGATGTGCATGAATTGTTGAAACATGTGCAGGCAATGGCGATTGAGATCAGGCGTCTGGAAGCCGTTCCGGCGGAAGACGGCGAAGCGTTTGCGCAATTCGGAAAAACGCCGACGGAAGTTTATCGCCTGGCTGTGAAGGCAGTGGCGCTCGCGGATAGTTTGCTGTGACGATATCGCCGAACAGCATATACGACAATCTGATCAAACTTCTGGTCATCGCAGCGGCGTATTTTCTGGCCGCAAGGCTGTCGCCGCTGCTGGCGATCGAAAACGGCTTGATTTCTCCCATATGGCCGGCGGCCGGCGTCGCGCTCGCGGGTATATTGTTATTTGGTTACCGCATCACGCCCGGCATTTTTCTGGGCGCATTCGCAGCGAATTTTTTCACCAATATAGCTGCAGCGGGAAATTCCATAACGATTCAGTCGCTCAGCGTTACCTGCGCCATCGCAATCGGCGCGACGTTGCAGGCAATTGTCAGCGCTTATTTAATTCGGCGCGTGGTCAAACAGCCCGGCGCCCTGGAGGATGAAAAGGATATCGGCAAGATATTGCTGTTTGGCGGCCCCATCGGGTGTACCGTGAACGCAACCCTGGGACCGCTGGTATTGACGGCTGCGGGAATATTGTCGCCGGAATCATATCTTGCGAACTGGGCTATCTGGTGGTTCGGAGATGCTGTCGGCGCGATCCTGTTTGCGCCGCTGATTTTGTTTCTGGCCCAATGGAAAACCGGCGCCGTCGCCGCGAGGAAGCTCTCTGTTGCTGTTCCGGTACTGACGATGTTTGCAGTCGTTATTACTGTGTTCTTCAATGTGAACAAAGCCGAAAGCAAATCGCAGCAACAGGTTTTCAGCGAGATGGCGCAGCATGAGGCTGATAATTTCCTGGCGCGCTTTCACAGCGACCTGGAGTTACTCCATTCCATTGACGCCTTTATGAGGGCGTCTGACAGTGTTAATCGGCAGGAGTTTATCGAATTCACACGATTTGAGATCAATGCGAGGCCGGTCATTCGCGCCCTGGAGTGGATACCGCGCATACGTCACTCTGAAAAACAGAGTTTTGAAGCGCGCGCGATAGAAGACGGATATCGCAATTTCCGCATTGTTGAGAAATCAGACGCCGGCTGGGCGCCAGCCGCCAGGCGTGACGAGTATTTCCCGGTTTATTATATCAATCCGTTTACGGAAAATGAAAATGCGCTTGGTTTCGATCTTGGTTCAAATCCGGAGCGCCTGGTCGCGCTGCAGGCGGCGAGAGACTCAGGCCAGCCGATCGCCACTGCAACCGTCAAACTGGTGCAGGCGGCCGATGAACAAAACGGATTTCTGGTTTTTCGCCCGGTCTACGCGACGTCAGCGCCGGTCGATACGCTCTTTGAACGCCGCGAACATCTCGTTGGCTTTGCGCTCGGCGTCTTTGATATCGCGGGCATGATCAATTCTGCGCTCGGTGACGTCACCAATAGGGGGATGAATCTTTATATTTACGACAACTATCTATTAGGAGAGAAGGAATCGCTGTTCGGCGCGCGCTCAACAGCGCCATACGCATATGACGCAATCGTCGATCTTGCCGGCCGTCAATGGACGCTGGAATTTACCCCGACGACGGCCTATTTACAAAATAATGCGGGTTGGCGCGCCTGGACCATTTTGATTGGCGGGCTCGCCTTTACCGCATTTTTTCAAGCATTTTTGCTTGTCATCACCGCGAGAACGGAAATCGTCAAACGGCTGGTTGAGGCGAGAACCAGGGATCTGCGCAGGAGCGAGGAGCGTTTTGCAGTCGCTGCGCAGGGCGCCAGCGTTGGAATTTGGGACTGGATTGACGTGAACGGCGAAGCGGAGTGGTGGTCCGACCAGTTTTACCGGCTGCTCGGCTATGAGCCGATGGAAATTGAGGCCTCGCTCGACGGATTTAGTAACCTTCTGCATACCGAGGATCGGGAGCGCGCTTTCGCCGCTATCAACGCCCATTTGACGGACCGCATGCCGTTTCGTGTGGAATATCGCCTGCGTTGCAAGGACGGAACTTATCGTTGGTTTTTGGGAACCGGACAGGCAATCTGGGGCGCGGCTGGGCAGCCGCGCCGCATGATCGGTTCGATCATGGACATTCATGAACGCAAGAAAGCGGAGACGATGAAGAACGAATTCGTCTCAACCGTTTCCCATGAGTTAAGAACGCCGATGACGTCGATCATGGGCGCGATCAGCCTTGTGCGATCTGGAAAATTCGGGGACATCGGCGACAGGGCCGCCGAGCTGTTAAAGATCGCTTCGACCAACGGCGACCGGCTGGTCAGGCTGATCAACGATATTCTGGATATTGAAAAAATTGAGGCGGGCAAGATTGAACTGGAACGCCGGCCGCTTAGCGTGACGCAACTCATCGCCGACGCTATTGACCAGAACAACGCATTCGTCAGGGCGTATGACGCCCAATTGCGATATCGCGAAGAAGATAGCGGCGCTTTCATTTCAGCCGATCCCGACAGGATGATGCAGGTGCTGACCAATCTGATTTCGAACGCTGCGAAGTTTTCCGGAAAAGGCGGCGTAATAGAAATCGGGACGCGCGTGGAAAACGAAATTGTCAGAATTTCCGTGACAGACAACGGCCCGGGCATTCCGCAGGAAAAACTTGGCGCCATTTTTCATCGTTTCGTCCAGATCGACAGCGCCGATAATCGGGTCAATCAGGGCACGGGACTGGGCCTGTCTATCGCTTCGGCGATTGTTGATGCGCATGGCGGCTGGCTGCAGGTTGAAAGTGAAGTCGGCGTTGGAACGACATTTACAATAAAGCTGGCCAGCGCCAGCAGGCCGGTCCTGGAGAAAGACGGCGAAACCAGGACGCATGCACCGCCGGACGTGTCGTCTGAGCGCAAAAATATCCTGCATATTGAAGACGATCACGACACTGTAGCGCTGCTGCAACATTTGATGTCGGATGCCGCCGAAATTATCGCTGCGCCGAGCACGACCGCCGCGCAAACGCTCTTGCGGTATCAGTCATTTGATCTTGTTGTGCTTGATCTCAACCTTGCCGACGAGCGCGGCGAAACAATCATCGCGTTTCTGGAGACATTTGCCGGGCCGACGCCGCCGCTCATTATTTACTCCGTCGAAGATGTTTCGAACCGGCGCCTGCCTGAATTCGTCTGCGGCGCCTATATCAAATCGCGCATCTCACCGGACGCATTGCGGGAAAAACTCCTGGCGGCGCTTGAAATCCGCGAAACACGGGAGGCTGCACTTGGCTGAACTCAAAAAACTCGCCTGCGTGGAAGACGACGCAGATATCAGGTCGATCATAGAACTTGCGCTCGGCGATCTTGGCGGATTCGACCTGGCGCTGTTTTCAAGCGGGCATGACGCGCTGGCCGGACTTGAAGACGCAACGCCGCAACTGATCATTCTCGATGTGATGATGCCCGGCATGGACGGTCTTGAAACCCTGGAAAAACTTCGCGCCGTTCCCGCGCTCAATGAAACGCCAGTGCTCTTCATGACCGCCAAGGCGCAGCCGAAGGAGATTACCCGCTACACACAGGCCGGCGCCCTTGGCGTCATCACCAAGCCATTTGATCCTCTGTCCCTCGCCGACAAAGTCCGCGCCTTTTGGGATGACGCCGCGTAACGGGAAATCACCCCCGGGCCCATCGCAATCGTCCGAAAAGTCGCGACAATCGGCGATTTGCGCCTTGTCCATGCGGCTTTTTTAACGAAATGGAGATACACCGATAGGTAGTATCCGTTAACCACGTTCCGTAATCAAAGTGCTGTTGCCGTGGCGTTAGCGGGCAATTTGCGGAGTACTGTTTTATGCTGGCGGACAAGCAGCAATATTTTGTCGCGATGGTCGATGACGATGCGTTGTTCATAGAACGCGTCGCGCAAATGTTTGAGGAAGATCCCACCATCAGGCTGTTCCCGTCGAACAATTATACTGAGCTGACGGATATTCTTGAGCGCGAGGCCATTGATTGTATCGTCGTGGATTATGATCTCGGCGACGATAACGGGTTTCGCATTGTAGAAAACATTCGCGCCTCTATGGAAAAGTCGCCGCCAATGATCATGCTGACGGGCGGCGGCGGCGAACGAACGGCCATCAAGGCCTTTCGCAGCGGATTGAGCGACTATATACCAAAACGCAATCTATCCGTGAATGAACTTATATCGGCGGTGAAGCGCGCAATCGCGGGCAACCGAAATAACCGGGCTTCAGATCAAAAATCGCTGCATATGGGCGACGCCGCTGACTATGACGGGGCGACCGGGTTTTACAGCCGCGCCTTTATCGGACGCTGCCTTGCCGATTTGAAAAGCAGCGGCGCCAATCCCTATGGCGTCGTGATTGTCAGGATAGCGCATTTTCAGGAAATCAAGCGGCAATACGGGTTGGCGATCAGCGACCAGGTGTTTCGCGCCTTTGTTCTTAAACTCCGGGAAACAACCAGAGACGGCGATATTTGGGGCCGGATTACCGACGCGTCCTTTATCGGCATCAATCGAAAGGGAGTGACAAGCCAGGCGCTCGGCAAAGCCTGTGAACGTCTCAGCAAACAATTGGCAATCCAGTTTGAGCGAGCCGACGTTCGTTTGCAGATAAAACCGGCAATCGGCGCTGCACTCTCCGGCAACGATACAAATGACGCGCGCGCCATCGTCAAGCGCGCGACGCAGGCGGCCAAAAAATGCGAGAGCGCGGCAAAAGATTTTGTTTTCGATTTTGAAAATGACGCCGGAAATCCGCAACCGTCAGCACCGGACAGCGAAAATACGCAAACAGACCGAGTTAATGTCGGCCTTGCGGATCGCCGCCGTGAAACCAGGCGGCGTGTCCTGAAAAAAGGTCACATTCTGAGCGACAGTCCGATGGTGTCGATCGATTGTATCGTCAGAAACCTTTCGAAACACGGCGCGGCGCTGCGGTTTTCTGATTATTATGGATTGCCGCAGAAATTCACAATGAAGATTGTCGGAGACGGCGGCTATCGCCCTGTTGCGCTGCGCTGGCAGTCGGGTCAGGACGCGGGCGTTGAATATCTCGATGTCCCCAAAGAGGACGCCGCAGATGAATGAGCAACGCTACCGCGATTTGCAGGAACGGTTTCATGAACGGCTGAAATCCGACGCCGATATTCTTGGCGATCTCGCCAACCGGCTGGATAATGGCAGCTGGGACCCGGTGATTATCTATCGCCTTCATCATGTGGCGCATAAACTCGCCGGGGCTGCGGGCGTCTTTAATTGCGGATCGCTTGGCGTCCTGGCGGCAGATCTCGAAACACTTGCAGAGACGGAGAAGGATGCAAATATCCTCGCGGAAGCGAGCCGCATCATCGCCGGCGAAATTGCGGCGCTGCTTTCCGACGCCAAAGGCAAGCCGGCAGCGATGCCGCGGTCAGTATCGGCGCCCATGGCGAAACGCTGACGGATTGAAGCCGGCGCCTGATCATTCCATGGCGGCGACACAGCAAACTTAAAGTTCATACGCCGACGAAAAGTTCGGTTGCGGCGCACGATAGCGCCGCCAGACGCCGTCACACCCTAAACCCGTTCACGTTCCATTTCGTTTTTCATCCGGTCAAGCAAATTCACCGCCTCCGTCGCATAGGCGCCGATCCAGCGATCGTGGATGCGTTTGATCGGAAGGGCGTTCAGATAATTCCAGCGCTGGCGGCCGACGCGTTTTGTGACGACAAGACCGGCCTCTTCCAAAACGCCGAGATGCTGCATGATGCTGCAGCGGCCCAGCGCCTTGAACGCTGCGCATAATTCCCCGGTGGTCTGCGGATTATTGCGCAGCGCATCCATCAGATCGCGGCGGATCGGGGAGGCGAGCGCCTTAAAAACCAGATCGTCTTTTGCTTTACTTGACATGTTATAAATATATAACATAAGATACCCTATGGCAAGGAGGCAGGTGATGGATTTGAAATTCGAGGTGAGCGGCCGGATCAATCGTCCGATCGAAGAGGTCTTTGAAGGCGTCGTTAATCCTGAAAAACTCTCGGGCTATTTTACCACAGGCGGGGCGAGCGGGCGCATCGAGACCGGCGCCACCGTCACTTGGGATTTCCACGACCATCCCGGCGCGTTTCCGGTGAAAGTCGTCGAAGTTGAAAAAAACCGCCGCATTATCTTTGAATGGGAAGCCAATGATTCCGGCAAAGACGGCGAGGACAAATACAATACAACCGTCACCATGCGCTTTGAAGCGCTGGAAGGCGGGCGCACGCTTGTTTCAATCGCCGAAGAGGGCTGGCGCAAGACAGACGCCGGTCAGGAGTCTTCTTACTGCAACTGCATGGGCTGGTCGCAAATGCTGTGCGCCATGAAAGCTTATCTTGAGCACGGCATTAATCTGCGCGAAGGCATGTATAAATAGCGCATTTAGCCGGGTGGAGAGTGAGCAGCAAAGAAATCATTCTGAGGCTGGTTCAATCTCGGGAAAGAGCGATGGGTGTTCGTGTCGCGATAAAAATGCGTGCAGGTTATTTATCTCGGCGTAAATCACTCACCCGGTCAATTAAAAACGATCTGACCGGACCATCTTCAATTTTTTCTATGGCCGATTGATAATTAGTGATCGCTTCTTCTAGCCGTCCAATTCTCGCAAGAAGATCTGCGCGCGTTGCCAAGAGTTGGTAATTGTTAGCCAGAAGGCCGTCCGCGTCCAGTTCGGCGACGCCTTCCAGTGCACAAATTGGCCCCTCGGTGAATGACAGAGCAATGCACCGATTCAATCGATATATTGGCGAAGCTTCAATTTCTATCAGTCTGTCATATAGCCCTACAATTGCCGCCCAGTTTGTTTGCTCATAGGTCGCGGCCCTGGCGTGCTCGGCAGCGATCGCGGCTTGGAGTGCATATCGGCCGGGGCTCTGGCCAGCTATCGCTTTGCGCAAATGATTGAATCCGGCAACAATCTGATCTTTCCGCCAAAGGTCTCTATTTTGTAGTTCCAGCTTAATAAGCGTATCGGCATCGCCGATCCGCGCAGGCGTTCTCGCATCGGTTAGTAACAGCAATGAATAAAGACCATGGCTTTCACAATTATCCGATGCAAGGCCAATTAGTTTCTCGCAAAGCCTAATCGCTTCGCGCGCGAGGTCCTTCCTGTGCGCACTGGCGCCGCGGCTAGCGACGTGCCCTTCATTGAAAATCAGATATATGATCGCGTGTATTTGTTGAAATCGCTCCGCTAGCTTGTTTGCGGGTGGAAGATTGACTGGAATTTTTGCCAATTTTATTTTGCGTTTCGCGCGCAAAAGGCGCGTGCGCACAGCTTCATGATCGACAAAGAATGCGGAGGCTATGTCTTTGGGGAACATCCCGGCAACGGTGCGAAGCGTTAGCATAACTTGGTCGGTCGCCGAAATCGCCGGGTGACAGCACAAGAACATGAGCGCCAGCTCATCATCGTCGATCGTATCATCGATTCTATCGTATTCACTGGGCTTGGTTAACGAATTGAGCTCGGCTTCAATTTTCAGTTGAGGTTCGGCGGCGTATTGTGTTCGACGGCGTCTTGCAAAATCTATGAGGCGCCGCCGCGCAACTGTTCTGATCCATGCCCCCGGATTATCGGGCGTTCCAGACGCTTTCCAGGCCTCGAGCGCAATTACAAACGCTTCTTGAACACAGTCTTCCGCAGCTGAACATCACCGCTAGATTTATATAATGCGGCGACAGATCGGCCCCATTCACTTCGGTGAATTTCATCAAGCTCACGAATGTGATTACGCGGGCGAGGCATAAATTCAGCGACGTTAAGCCAATTCTTTCATATCTATGACTGGACGCACTTCAATGGCTCCAAATCCCCGCTCCACGAGCGGAATCTTGGAAGCCCATTCGATGGCATCTTCCAGATCTTTGCACTCAACAAGATACCAACCAATGATGCATTCCTTCGTCTCTGCGAATGGACCATCATGTAGTTTGATCTCTCCGCCGGCGCGTCGCAGCGTCGTTGCCGTTGATGGCGGATGTACCGGCTCGCCCGCGCTTAGTATGCCGGCTTTCGCCGCATCTTCATTCCACTTGACGTAGGCCGCCGCATAATCTTCCCAGCCTTCGCCGCCCATTTCCGGGCCCGAATTTGGTTCGGACGCTAAGATATAAGTGTATTTCATTGGATGGTTTCCTTCTGACTTCCGTGATTATGGTCCATCACATGATGTCCCTTAGTAAGAGACGTTTTGCTACCGGCGAATGCGTCAAATTATTTGTTTCTGGCTGACATCGCAATCATCCTGTTTGCGAATGTTTCAGCCTGGAAAGAGCATATCGCTCGTAAATTTCAGTTCAGATTACTGATTGCCCTAGTGATTTCAATTGATCGGCTTGAATTCGGCGTCAATTTTCCCGAGGGCATGTATAAATAGGGCGGCGATAATTCACCAGAGGTGATTGTAGCAAATGCCGCGCGTCGCAAGTTGAACATTGGATTAATCAGACATTCGGCGTTTGCGCGCGAACATAGGGGGCAGTCCTCCATATTTTCAGAGTAAGCGATCGCGGCCGGGAGAAGTCGCTTGATCTCTGCTGTTCAGATTGCGAAACTATGCAGTATGGGGAAACAAGAACTCGATCAGCTTAGAAAAATTGTGCTTGCACTGCCAGACGTAAACGAGCGGCGTGGTCCTGGCGGAGCTATTTGCTTTTTTGTTGGTGACAAGCAAACGCGAAACCGGCAAACCCTATGTTATTACCATGACAATTATCGCGGCAATGACAGAGTATCAGTTTGGTGCCCGGCTGATGCCAGCTTTCAAGAAATGATGGTGTTCACCAAACCGACAAGGTTTTTCAAGCCAGCCACAAGTTCTTCTGGTGCCTTCAAGACCTGGATCGGGATAGTCCTTGATGCGACAGGTAAAGACGAAACGGACTGGGGCGAAGTCGCTGACATACTAGAGAGAGCCTTTCGAAAAATGGCTCCAAAAAAGCTTGTTGCCGCACTGGATAGTTAATCAAAGTAAGTGCTCGTCTTTGGGCGGTTATTGGTCGCTCAGTTCAGGACTATTAGTTGTCCGCTTTGGGCCCTCGCTTGCCGCCAATATGAAATTCATTAGCGTCTTGGAATGGCAGGCGAGCGTCCTTATTATGTTTACGGCTTTGATTGGCCTTGGAACCATTTTGGCCGCCGGGAATATTCGGGCGCCGTTCATCTGATGCGGCATGACGAAACAGGAGACAGAGCCGTCCGTGAAAGGGAACACACATGACTGATCGTGGAATAACGGCCTCGCCGCAAACCTATGCGCGAATCGGCGGCGTGCTTGGTTTGACAATCGTTGCAGCGGGCATTTTCGCGGAAGGTGTCGTTCGCGGCGGTGCAATCGTGTCAGGCGATGCTGCGGCGACGGCGGGAAACATCATGGCGTCGGAACAGCTATGGCGCGTGGGTTTCGCCGGCGAACTCCTCATGCTGTGCGCGGATATCGCTTTTGCGCTTGTTCTTTATGTGATTTTGAAGCCGGTGAATCGGAATCTCGCGTTGCTGGCGGCGTTTTTCCGGCTGGCGATGGCCGCTATCTCAGGCGTCAACGCCATGAATCATTTTACGCCGCTGCTTGTTTTAGGCGGCGCGGATTATCTCACGGTCTTTCAGCCCGATCAATTGCACGCCCTGGCGTATCTGGCGCTCAAGACGCATGCATTTGCTTACCACATTGCGCTCGTATTTTTTGGCTTTCATCTCATCCTGCTTGGGTGGCTGGTCATGGCGTCCGGCTATCTGCCCAAAATCATCGGTGTGATGCTGGTCATCGCCGCATTTTGCTATCTGACGAATAGCTTTGCGAACATTCTTGATCTCGAATTCGCATCGAATCTTTTTCCCTGGATATTGCTGCCGTCTCTTATCGCTGAAATGTCCCTAACCCTGTGGCTTCTGGTAATGGGCGTCAACATGGCGAAGTGGAAGGCGAGGCAGGCGTAATTCATTATTCAAGATTGCCGGCGCAATCGATCGCCCGTGGCGAAACCATGACACGGAAATAACTGCGTCGGCCGCCTTCCCGGGATGATTTGGCTGATCGCAAAGGGTCATACGGGCGACCGTAATGGGCCGCCGCTTGCCGCCGATATGAACTTCATCAGCGTCTTGGAATGGGAGGCGATCGCCAAAAAGAAAAAGTGCCTCAGCACATTCGCAATATGTCACGTCAGGCATCAGCGCCAGCGCCGGACCGAGCGTCATCAGCACTAGCAGCAGCGACGGCGGATATTTGGCGACGTTGAGGAAGGACAAGAGTGTGAGACCCCCCGTTCCTGCACGGACCAGAAAGAGGCGTCACCGCAATTATTTGTAAGCCGCAACACTGTGAATGCAGCAAAAATCGCCGGCGCGCCGCTATTCGGCGGCCGGGATTTCATTGTCGATGATGAAAAGGGAACCGTGTTCATCGCGCGCGGTGAGTGAGAGGACGGATGCGAATGCGCGGTCCAACCGCGCAACCTAATCCCGAAGGGTTGGGCGATGGGGCAGTGACGGTGTCTTTGGCATATCTAATGAAATATTTTCAGGCCCGAGATGAGGATTGAAAGTTTGGCGATCAGCAGCAGTATGAGCAGCACGCGCATTATCGAGTTCCATCGCTGCGGTAAGGACCCCGCCGCCTATAAGAACTGTCGAAACGATCATTGATACCGACATTCGCATCGCCGCATATTGCCGCCCCGCTGTTTAAAATTACTTTCCGTGCACGGTGTTGCTGATTAATTACAGGTAATGGATGCGCTGGATGCGTGTTTAAGGCAGTTAGAATGGCGCTCCGGGGCTGAGACAGGCAGCAGGGCGCCATTAATTTTCTGTCATCCAGGGCTTTGCCCGGGGGCCGTCCACGGGCGCATCGCATGCGGCCGGATTGCGGGGCAAGGCCGGCAATGACGGCAAATAGAACGGGCGCTTCCAACGTCTTTTTTATCGCCTTCGCGATCGGAACGACGAGGGTGTTGCAACATATTTTTCCCCGCCCAAACGGGGCGGAACATCTTGCACTGCCATCTACCCCGCTGACCGCTCCGTCACACTTGTGCCGTCGGCAAGCTCCGAGCCCGGATACAGGATGACCGTTGCGCTGTCTTCAAGGCCGCTGGCAATCGCTGCTTCAATGCCGTTATTTTGCGCGACTTCAACTGGCGTGAGGCGCGCCTTGCCGCGTAGGCACTGACCCAGCGGACGTGAATGCGTTTGATCGGAATGGCTTAACGCCGATTCGTAGGGACTAAGACCCTAATAGCGCTGGCGTCTGCGTCGTAACCTACTCAACAGAATTATGCCCATGCCATAGAGTGGTAGTGCAGCAGGAAGCGGCACCGCTGTTGGAGCGGCAGGCGCCATCGAGAAGTCGAAATTCATATTGACACCATCAAATACCGATCCGCTATTTGCTGGTGCGTATACCAAGGACGTGAAAATATCTATGGCGCCCAGAGCGTCAAAGGATTGCTGATAGTTGAAAACGAAATCATCGACAGTAGAATCAAGGCCGCCTATTCCGCCTGCGGCGCCACCGAAGCCGACCGCAAAAAATCCGTTCGGATTAAATTCAAAGAAACCAAGCACACCACTTGGTGAAAACACATTCGAGCCAGCCGTAAAAACAAATGTATCAAAGCCCAGAGCGAAAACCGTGCCTGGCATTTGGTCATCGTAATCGAATGAAAACGAAAAATCGACGCTGTTGAAGGGCAGCACGGCGCCACCGGAACGTGCCGTCAAATCCGCTGAACCCGCACCCGTGAATGTAACCAAAGCTGATTTTGCCGTCGTTGAGAAAAACATTGAGGTAAAGAGCATCAATGCTATTGAAGTGTTGTTTTTCATTATCCGCCGCCCGGTTTCTATATTGTTGCAGACAATACCATCAGCAAATAAAAATCAATAGGATACACAGAAAGTGATCTAATTGTTTCTTAACCGAAGCATTTAGCGGTTGGTTTTAATATGTATTTCGTTCCGCAGGAGAAGAGTATAGTAAATGCTCCCTCGGGAGTTGTTTGGAATTGACGCGGTCCATAAGATTGCAGCCGTTTTGATGTTGCACTAGCTCCACTGAGCTAAGGGTGGTGACGATATTTATTGCTTCATCGTCACCATACGCTTTGAAGCATTGGAATGCGGCTGTGCGCTTGTTTCAATCGTCGAAGAAGGCTTCTGCCAACCCGCTAACCGCCGTTCCTTGCCGTCACGCTTTCGCCGTTCACAAGCTCCGAGCCCGGATAAAGGATGATTGTTGCGCCGTCTTCAAGGCCGCCGGCAATCGCTGCTTCAATGCCGTTATTTTGCGCAACGTCCACTTGCGTCAATCGCGCTTTGCCGCGTTTGACTTCAAAAACCGACCATCGATCATTTTCCCGGAACAGGGCGCTTGAGGGAATGATCAGCGCATCGTCGTCTTCCCAGATGACGATGCGCGCTTCGACGCGGTAGCCATGACCGAGGGATTCAGGCTCGATTGTGTTTTCGGCGAACTGAATGATCGTTCTGACGCGCTGTTCTTCGACGCCAAGGGCGGAGAATTTTGTAAAGCCCCAGGGCTCGACCCGTTCGACAACGCCATAAAGTTCATCGCCGCCGCCCCATTTTTCGATCAGCACGTGATTGCCCGGCGCAATCTGCACGGCGTCGGTCGATAAAAGTTCCGCAAAAACTTCAAGGTCGTTCGTAATATCGCCGATTTCTAAAATCGGCATGCCGGCGGCAAGCGTGGTTTCGCTTTCCTGCATCACTTGCAGGATCTTTCCGGAAATCGGCGCGTTCAGGGGGATCGATTCGCGCGGATGGGGATTGGTGGACATCGCAAGCTTCTGGCTGTCGGAAAACGACAGGAGCAGCGCTTCGGCGTTTTCCAGATCGGCCTCGCGCATGGCGACCGCGGCTTTTGATGTTTCAACAGCCGCCCCTGCCGCGCGCCAATTTCTTTCGTCGCGGTCAAGGCGGGCTTGTGCGACAGTTTGCGATGCAAATAATTGCCGCGTGCGCTCAAGTTCTGTTTGCGCAAGATCAAAATCGGCGGCGGCGGCTCTCGCTTGCGCTTGTGCAAAGTCGAGCGCCGCCTTGGCGCCGCGGACCGCGGCTTCGGCCTGTTCTTCGGCGCGGACATTCAAGACATCCGGATTGGCGGGGAGCATGCGGGCGACGACGCTGACGCCGGCGGTCACTTCATCGCCGGGCTCGACTTCGACCCGCAACAGGCGCCCTGAGACCGGCGCCGACACGATATAGGCGTCGCGCACGCGGGTTTTTGCTTCTTCGTCGATCGTCACAAGCATCGGCCCGATCTTCGCTTTGCCCATATCGACAGGGGTCGCGCTGGGCCAGAATGTCGCAGCGAAAATCAACGCCACAATCGCGGCGGCGCCGACCATTAATCTCTGACGTGAAAGCAACTTCCCCATGATGCAATTTATTCCCGTGTTTTCAGCGCTGATACCATATCAAGCTTGTTAACATCGCGTTGCACCAGCCAGCCGGACGCCATCGCCGCCAGCACGACATACATCGCTGCTATGCCAATGCTGCGCGGATCGATATCGCCGGGTATGGTATATAAATCGGTGCTGAACGCCGAGGATACAAGAGCAGAAAGGCCGTATCCGATGGCGGCGCCGATCGGCAGCGCCAGAAGCGTAATCACTGCTAACTCCCCCAGCAGGACGAAAGAGGTTTCACGCCGCGTGAAACCGATCACGCGCAGGCTGGCAAGATCATGCGCGCGTTCGGCGAACGCAATGCGTGCGCTGTTATAGACAACGCCGACTGTAATAATGATGGCAACCGCCGCCATAATGAAGCGCATGGCGCCGGCGCCCTGATTCATCAATTCCTGAAAGGAGGCGCGCGCCTGGGAATTGAGCGTGACGCCGGCGACAGCGGGCATGGCTTTGAGCTTGTCATTGACCGCTTTGTTCATCGCGGGATCGATCTGGATGTGCGCGCCCGAAACGCGGCCGGGTTCTTTCAGCGCTTTATTGAGCGCGTCCATTTCAAAGTAAACTGTGGATCCCAGAAACGACTCCGCCAGCGCAACGACCGGCAGGGTCAGGGTCGGGCGGCGGCCTTCACGCACTTCAACGGTCAGATCATCGCCGGGCGCAATGTTTAAGATCTCCGCCAATGGTTTTGACAGAACAACGCCGTCCTCGCGGATATAGATGGTTTCAAGATCCTTGTTAACAGCGCGACTAAGCGCCGGCACGGACACCATGCCGTTGACGCCGCCGCGATATTCATAAAGTCCGTTGCGTAGTTTCGCCGAGACATTGCGGAACGGCTCAACCCGTGTCACGCCGTCCATGCGTTGTAATTCATAGATTGTTTTATCGGAGAGGGGCTCGATAAAGCTGACCGTTGCATCGGCGCGGCTGACGACGCTGAAATTAACCTCCAGCAGATGATTAAACCCTGTCATCAGATTTTGCATCGCCGCCGACAGCCCCATGGCGACGCCGACAGCAACGCAGGCCGCGATCGCGCGCATCGGCCGCCGTAAAATGCCGCGCAAGACCATGCGGCTTGGCTGATCAAGAGTGCGCTTCAACCAGGCTCCGCCGCTTAAGGTTTTACTGTAATCCGGCGGTGCCGGCGGGCTCATGGCGACTGCCGGCGTCAGACTGGAAATCTGTTGCAGCGCCACCAACAGGCCGACGCTCGCCGCCAGCGCTGAAATGCCAAGACCGATGAGGATGGTGTCGGGATTGGCCTCAAACACAAGAAAGGGGAGTTTGTAATACTCCATATCGATCTTGGCCATGTCGCCGCCGACCCAGACGCCGCCGATACACCCCATAACGCCGCCCAGAAGCGCGATGATCAAAATGAATTTGAAATAATGCGCGGAGATTTCGGCGTGAGAATAGCCGAACGCCATCATCAGTCCGATCTCGCCGCGCTCCGCCTGGATCATCCGGGTGATGACGATGTTAAGAAGAAACGCAGCGACCGCGAGAAAAATCGGCGGCACCGTCTTTGCCGAGGCGGCGCGTCCGTCAAGCTCTTCAATGAGGATGCGGTTTGATATCTGGTCGGCGCGGTCATAAGCGCCAAACCCGCCATATGGCGCGAGGATCATATCGAGGCGGGCAATGATCGCCGGCGTCATCCCGCCGCGCGCCAGCCCGATCAGCGCTTCGTTAAAGGCGCCGTCAAGATCAAACGCGGCTTCCAGCGCTTCTTCGCTCATCCACATGACAGCAAAACGCGTATCGTCGGGCACCAGTTCGCCGGGGGCGACGGTGAACACAAATTCCGGCGATTGCGCGAGGCCCGCGACAATAAAACTGCGCTGGGCGCCGTTCATGGTCGCCTTGATCCTGTCGCCGGGCGCGAGTTTATGCGCGTCGGCGAAGCCTTGCAGCAATATCACCTCGTCATCGCGCGTTGCATCGATCATCCGGCCGGCAGTCAAATATAGGTCATTAAGTTTTGGCCGCTCGAACATCGGCAGCGAGAGAGCCTGCGCCCGGATCGCCGGCAGGCCGGGCATGTCGATAATCGCCCCGCCATTGATCCGGCCTTCAACGACGCCGACGCCCTCGATCTCCGCAATGTCTTTTAGAACATGGTTGGGCGCCCGTTTTACGGGCGCGAATATATCGGCAAAGCGATAGCGTTCATAATATGTGCGCTTTGACGCTTCCATAGAGCGAACGCTGCCATCGAGCAGCACAAACACCAAAACCCCGACCGCAACAACCGCCGCAATGGCAAAAGCCTGACCCTTGATGCGCCAGAGGTCGCGAATGAGTTTTTTGTCGAGAGGGGAAAACGCCGACAACATTACCAGCTGATCTCCTCGGCGGAGACCTTGGTCTTGTTAATGACGACGTCACGAATGGCGCCGTCGGCAAAATGAATGATGCGGTCGGCCATGGCCCCGGTCGCCGCCGCATGGGTGATGATCAGCGTGGTTGCGCCAAGTTCCCGGTTGACGTTTTGCAGCGCCCGCAAAACCATCACCCCGGTGGTTGAATCAAGGGCGCCCGTCGGTTCGTCGCAAAAAAGCGCCGTCGGGTTTTTCGCAATCGCGCGCGCGATGGCGACGCGCTGTTGTTCGCCGCCCGACATCTGCGCCGGGAAATGCGACAGGCGTTCGCTCAGGCCGACAATTTTAAGCGCCTCTTCCGCCGCCATGGGGTTATTGGCGATTTCCGTGACCAGCTCGACATTTTCAATGGCGGTGAGGCTCGGCATCAGATTATAAAACTGAAAAACAAAGCCCACATGGTTGCGGCGATATTGCGTAAGTTCCTTTTCGTCCATCGCGGTCAATTCGAGATCGCGAAAATACGCCTTGCCGGCGGTCGCGGTGTCGAGGCCGCCAAGGATATTTAACAGCGTTGACTTGCCGCTGCCGGACGGTCCCAGCAAAACGACAAGCTCGCCTTTGGGAATGTCAAGATTGACGCCGCGGAGCGCATGAACGGCCGCATCGCCCGAGCCATAGACTTTTGTAATACCTGAAGTTCGAAAGGCGCTGTTGCTTTCGACAGGGTCCGATGCGGTGCGTGGTTCGGCGCTCATGGCCCTCTTTTTACCCCAGCCAGCGATAATTGCCTATTAATCAGGTGCGGCGCCTTGCGGGGCAGCATAGAAAGACTGCCGCCACGGGTCTTGACCGAGATCAATGCTCCATGCACGGAAACAAGGCGAGATTTCAGTCAATTGAACATTACGGAGCAGGAAGCATGAGCAAAACAGTCAGACTGGAGCAACATGGTCCGCTGGGCATTACCTGGTTTATGGGATGGCTCTTTTCCATCGGCTTTTTGAAATTTGGATTCTGGAAAGGCTTTCTCGCGCTTTTCATCTGGCCTTTTTTTCTCGGCGCACATTTTGCGGATGCGGGCGCGCCTGCCGAAACGGCGATCAAAGACGCCGCGCGATAGGGCGGGTCGGCGTCCTCCTTCACAACCCATCGCGCGCTCTTGCCGGCGTTGACGGTTCCCGTCCATCATCCCGGAACGCGCGGCGGGGATGCGTGTAGGCATGTCTTGAGCGTTAGCTGATATTTTTCGCCGCCGCCCCTTTGATCGAATCGCAAAACCCGCCGACAAACGATTCGCTCAGCCTTCAGTCACGATTGTCTCAAAAAATAAAGGACCGGGATGCGCACGAGTTGCGCGGCGCGGCGCACCCGATGCGCTTCATGGCGCACCAGATGCGCCGCAACGAGCGCGCCCGGCGGGGAAATCGGCTTTGTTTTTTAACAGGTTATCGTGTGTCATGAACATGTCATAAAACACGACCACACGCCGGCGCTTATTCGGCCGCTGTCGGGGTGGCCGCATTACAAAAGTATAAGATGAAAACGAAGCAGCGGATCATCATCGCCTTTGTTGCGGCGATATTGACAAGCGCTGCCGCCGGCGAAGAAACGCTCGTGAGCAATTCTGAATTGATGCGCGCGCCAGACTTCAGAGATGAGGGCTGGGAGTTCAAAGTTATCGGCCGGGTTCAGCTCGACTATTCATTCGTCGATGCAGACATTTCCGGCGCAGACTGGAACGCCGGCGAACTGCGGCGGTTGCGTCTTGGCGTTGCCGGTAAATATGGCGACAACGTCAAATATAAGTTCGAGCTCAACACAAATTCCTCCGGCGATGTGAATTTGGAAGACGGTTATGTCCAATGGGCGCCGACTGGCGGCGACTGGAACGTCAAGGCCGGCCAGTTCAAAACGCCCAACTCTCTTGATGAACAGACATCATCGCGTTTTATAACGACGCTCGAACGCGCCGCCTTTACGGACGCGTTTGAATTTAATCGCCGCCTGGGCGTCACCCTCAACGCCAAAGGCAAAAACTATACGCTTTCAGCCGGCATCTTTGGCGACAATGTCAATATTTCAAACCAGCAGGAAGGATATGCGCTCGCGGCGCGTGGCACGCTAAACCCCGTAAAAAACGATGACACGCTGGTCCATCTCGGCGCATCGGTGCGTTACCGCAATGTGGGTTCAATACAAGGCGACATCCGCTATCGACAGCGGCCGGCATCGCATATACCGGGTCGCATAATCAGCACTGGCGCGATCGCCGGTTCAGATGTGTTTGTCGGCGCGGAAGCTGCGGCAATCCATAAAAACTTCTGGGCCGCGGGCGAATATGGCGTGACCTTTGCCGACTGCAGCGCCGCGGCGGCATGCGCCGACCCGACCCTTCAAGGCGGCTATGCTGAAGTCGGCGCCGTCATCGGCGGCAGAAAGACTTATAAGAGCGGCAAATGGAATCGCCCGAAAGTCGATAACCCCGTTACAGACGGCGGCATGGGTGCGCTCGCTTTTGTCGCCCGCTTCGACACAATCGACTTATCCGACAGCAGCGTTAATGGCGGCAGTTTCAATTCCTGCATTCTCGGCGCCGACTGGTGGGCGACAAAATATACGCGGCTTGGCGTCAATATATTCAGGGTCGATGCGGATCTTGGATCATCGACCTCCGGTCTCGATACAAATTTCGCCGCTTTAGTGACCACAGCCGCACCCATGGAAGACGTCACGGGCGTCATGTTGCGTGCACAGTGGGATTTTTAGATGGGGTGGCTTGATTACTATCGATTTTCCACCGCGTAACAATGTGAATACATTACACGCCGCTGTCCACCTGTTTGTCGTCGCGGATTTCCACCGCTTCGCGCGGGGGGTCTATCCATTTCGCAATCTCTTCATAGGTAATGCTGTCACCATCGCCTTCGAATCCTGCGAGTTGAAGTGCCTGTTTCAGCGCTGCGTCAGTCGTGTCAATAATTACGGCCATGCGATAGCGTTGGTCAGTCAATTCTGTCAGCGTTATCGAAATTGCGCCGACGTCCCTCTGCATACCAGCGAACTGCATGCTCATTCTGCCGTCAGCGCAGCTGAGGGGCCCTTCAAGATGAAACGCGCCCATGCCGAATTGTTTTGCAACAGAGGAAAGAGCCTCTGTTCGAACTATGCCCTCGGCGGAAACACATCCTTCGTTGTTAGCAACAATTGTCGCGCCGGAAATCGTCGCAGAGCCGTCAATCGGAACGCTGAGCAGGGCGTAGCGGCGGAGAAGTGCGCGTGAAATAATGAAATCCGCATCGCGAATTTCAACGCCGCCAAGCAGGGATCTTGCAAATTGGGCCTGCCCGTTAACTGCCTGGCCCTCAATCGCAATGTTATAGGAAAGAACGGCTGTGAACAGCCGACGGAGATTGATGCCAGCGCTGATATTGCCGAGGTCAACGCCTTCGACGCGCAGTCCTGAAATCCGCGCGTTCCAAACTGTGCCGTCAATCGACCGATAGGAAATACCGGGGGCTATGCCTTTAATCAGCGGCGCAATCATTGCGGCGGGTGCGGCAACAATCAACACGGCGAAGAACGCCGCCGCGCCGGTCAGCCCCAATATTTTATTATGCCCGATCTGCACTATTTTACCGCCAATTTTAAACAGCGTCTTTATCTGCAGGACCGACGAATCTTCCACATCTCCGGGACCTGCAAACCTTCCGCTAGTCCTGGACCGCGTCCGGGCGCGGGCCTAAGAAGCGGCGCGGGCTTCGAAAATACGCAATCGAAGCCCGCTTACGCTACTGTTACTAACTCCCGGAACTTTCATACCCTTCATTGCAGTGAGTAAATGCAATGCGAGGCGTCTTCACCGCCGGCCCGCCCCCGGAGGAAAAAGGGCAGGACCGGCAATCTCCCCCTTGTTCCTTGCCTACTGTCCTCCGAACTTGGCAGTCACACTGGCGGACAAGGACCGGCCGCGCTCATAAGTGTTGAACTCGGTGCGGCCGAGCACTGGGCTGCGTTGGAATTCCTCATGTTTTTCGCCCAGCAAATTGCGGGCGCTCAGGCCAATCGAGAAGTTGGTTCCAAACATCACGATGTCATGGCGGAAATTTACGTCGAGCTGAATGCCCGGCTTTTCGATGATGTCGGGCAGGCCGCCGACTGCGGTCGGGCTGCCGCGCTGAAGGATGCGTTCGTCAACCCAGCCCAGCAAAAGAGTCAGCTGATCGTCTTCATCTTCCCAGCCGAATTGCGCATTGACGATATGTTCCGGCGTGCCCTGCAGTGGCGCACCGTCAAGATTGAACAAGGTGGCGTCAAGTTCGGTGCGCGCCGTGGCGAACGGATCGACAACCGTATCGCCCGGCTTTGCCTGGATTTCGGATTTTGTGTAGGTGTAGTTAACCGAAAACAGCCAGTCGCGACGGTCGAACCAGTCATTCCACGGAATGGCAAAACGCGTGCGATATTCAAATTCACCCCCATAGAGCGTTGCCTTCGGCGAATTAATAAAGGTCGTGTCGAATACGAATGTCGAAGTCTCAAACTGGATTTCCTCGATCGGCTTGTCGATGGTCTTGTAGAAGCCGGCGACCGTAATGAACTGGTTTCTGCCAAGATAATATTCATAGCGCGCATCGTAATTGCGGAACTCGCTGTCAACCAGAAAACGGTTGCCGCGATAGGAGCGGTCGGTGTCCGGATCGAAGAACAGCGACGGCGCGAGTTCGCGAAATTGCGGCCGGCCAATCGTATGCGAATAGCCAAGACGGAACTGCATATTGTCGGTGAAATTCCAGGTCACAGTCGCCGATGGCAGGAAATAATCGTTGGAAAGCGAGCTTCCCAGACCGAGATTGCCGAAACGATCAGAGGTGATGACGTTTTGATCGGCGGTCTCATAGCGCAGGCCAACAGTAGTGCGCACTGTCGGAATAAGCTCGGCGTCAATCTGTACGTAGCCCGCATGGGTCGTTAACTCGCCGTCATAGGAATCGGTGCTGGTGGATGTTTCGATAAGCACAAATCGCGACGGATCGATATTGTCCGGTGAAAACAGAAAATCCGGGCGCGCCGATTGAACGTCCAGAGGCAGCGAGTTGCCGCCGGCAAAGCGAAAAGCGAAAAAGTCATAAACCCTGTCCGTTGCGGAATATTCATAGCCAATTGAAATATCGGCGTCGCGCGCGCCGGGCAGCGGCGCGAACCAGGTTAGATCAGCGCCGCCGCTGAGATTGTCGTCCACCAACTCTGAAAAAATGACGTTGCGGTTATTGGCTTGGGAGTAGAGCGGCGTTCCCGACGCGTCTTTGATGCGGCGAAGACTTTGCTCATAGGGTGAATCCCGGGTCGAACGCGCAAAGGCGCCGCGCCATTTAAATTCGAACTGATCGCTGATTGTGTGTTCGCCGACCAGCTGGCCCATGCCCAATTGCCGTTCAAGAAATGAATTGGACTCATCGAGCACCATGGTCGTGCCAGGCGCGTTAAAGTCAAAGCCGTCGTCTATCTGCGCCTGTTTGGTGGTTGAGTGAATATAGAGAATCGTTCCCTGAAGAAGATGCTGATCCCATTCAAGGGTCGCCGAGCCAAGCGAGTTTACTGTGACGTCTAGGCTGGTTTCGATCGTGTCGAAATCGATCCCGACCACATCGCCGACCGCAATTTGACGTTTTGATTCTTCGGTTTTCCAATCCTGCTTGTAGCCGGCGACGCCGATCAGGCTGAGGGTCAGGCCGTCGCCGATCTCGAAAGACGTGCCGCCGTCGATCGAACCCTCGAAGTTCGGACCCAGCGTGCCGCGCTGGATGACCGAGAGCGGAGAACTAACAAGGCTTTCGCCGGCAAATTCGATTTCAGTGTCGGTAAGGCTATTGAGCGGCGTTCCTGAAGCGATGATTGAGGCGAGGGGATCGGGAATCGATCGCAGCCCGTCATCATAACCGAGAAAATCAAGACCGCCGCCATTGACGAAAATGCCGTCGGAGGCGGTTGAAACCGTATTCATGCCGACGCCGATTTTAGCGTTGAGAAAAGGCGCATCGGGCCTGCGCAAAGTCTGCAGATCGATAATACCGCCGCCGAATTCGCCGGGATAATTTGGCGAATAGGTTTTTTGCACCGTCGCGCCCTCAAGAACATTGGACGGGAAGAGATCAAGCGGCACGGTGCGCCGCAAAGGTTCCGGGCTCGGCAGGGGCGATCCATTAAGGCGCGCTGCGGAATAGCGGTCGCCTAACCCACGCACATAGGCAAAACGGCCGCCAATAACGCTTAACCCGCTGAGTCTTGTCAATGCGAGCGCTGCATTGGTGTCGCCGGTGCGGGCGAGGTCTTCTTTGGCGAGAAACGAAGCGACTTGCGACGTAGCGCGTTGCGGCTGTGGAATGTTGCGACCGCGCACAATAATTTCATCGGTAATAGCGGGAAGGTCGAGTTCCGGCTGTTCGACGGGCGCCGCCGACGCGGTGGGCTGTTGCTGCGCGTTTGCTGTGAAGGGCGTAACCAGCATGGTCGTTGCTAGCAGTATGCTGCTGAAAGTGAGAGGCGATTTCATGGCGTCAAACCTTAATCTTTTTGCGAAGGATGAATGGCGGTGCGCCCAAAGACGCGCCGCCTGATTGCGCATTAGCAAGGCGTTGCCGCTTCGAGGCCGCAGCTCCAGCCGGCCCACCATCGATCACTGGCGTCTTCGACAGCGCCGATATAATTGACATTGTCAAAGAAGGTTCCGCCGGGCAGGGTTTGCAGGTTTGAAAACGCAGTCGCGGCGCCTTCAGCTGGTCCGTTGATAAAGGTGTTGATCAGCGTATCGGCGACAGCTGTCGTGTTGTTTGCGTCAGCTGCTACCGAGGCGACCGCCGCTGGCGTATCCGGCGATTGGTCGGTCAGTCCGGCGACACAATCGAACAGCACTGAATTGAAAGTCGGGTCGGTCAGGCCGGAATAAGATGTGTCGTCGCCATCGCCGGCGGTGTCCTGCCAGCGAAAACATTCCTGGCCATAGGCGACGACGCCGTTCAGGAACCGGCCGACATGGCCGCTATTGATCCGGAAGGCGTTGGAGCGGTCGCCGATGAGCGTGAAATTGGCGATCGTCGGGCTGGTCGGCGGCGAAATGGCATTGCCGGCGCTCGACATTTCCATGCCGTTGTCGCCGCCCATGGCGCGCTGGAGAATGATCAGATATTGAACATTGCCTGACCAGCCATTGTCGGTGTCGAGGGAGTCGTCGTCATTGCCGGTCAAGACCACATGCTTGGCGTTTACAGTTCCGCCGAAGAATTCCATGCCGTCGTCGGAATTGTTATGCACTTGAACATAATCAACCACCGTACCGTTGCCGACGCCGCCAAATGAAATGCCGTTCAGCTCATTGCCGGACTGGTTGATGGCAAAGCCAGCATATTTAACTTGCGTATATTGGAGGGCGCCACTGCTGTCGCCAGCGAGCGCGCCGCCATAATTGGCTTCAGGATTGGTCACGCCTTCGATGATGTTGTTGCAACCGGGATCGCCGGGATTGCCGACGACGCAGCGGTTGATTGGCGCGCGGCCAAGGATAACAAGGCCGCCCCATTCGCCGATAGCTTCAGCGGGAATGGCTTGCGTGTTTTCAAGGTCGGCCTGCGACGTAAAGATCACAGGGTCGAGTGCGGTGCCGTTGGAAAAAATTCGCGAGCCGCGATTAACAACCAGATAGTCCGATCCGCCATTGCCGAAAATCACTGCGCCCGGCTCGATCGTCAGATCCGCCGCAACGCCGCCGACGGCGGTTCCGTCGCCGCCAATATCGACGCCGATATCGACGCGGCCTTCGAGTTCATAATAATTGCCACGCGTCAGTGTTAGATCGGCGGTTTGAACGCCCGCGACGCTGCAGATATTCTGGCCGTTCAACGTACCCGTGAGATTGGTGTCGCTTGGGCATGAAGGATCCGGGAAGAGGGCAAAGGTCCAGCCTGTCGCCCAGTTGTTCGTTTCCGATTCCGTGGGGCCAAACGCGCCGATATAGCTGACGGCGTCAAAGAACGAACCGGTGAGCGTGGTAAGGTCAAATGCTGTGACGCCATTTTCATTCGGCCCAGGGAACAGCATTGAAGTAAGCGAACTGACGCCGATAACATTATTGGCGTCTGCCGCTACCGAGGCGACCGCCGCGGGTGTATCCGGCGCTTCATTGGTAAGGCCGCTGCCGCAGTCAAACAGAACTGAGTTGAATGTTGGGTCCGTCAGACCGGCGTAAGAGGTGTTGTCGCCATCGCCGGCTGTTGATTGCCAGCGGAAACATTCCTGACCATACATCACAACGCCATTGAGGAAACGTCCGATATGGCCGCTATTGATGCGGAATGCATTTGAACGATCGCCGAGAATTGAGAAATTGGCGATGGTTGGATTGGTCGCCGGGAAGATTGCGTTGCCGGCGCTCGACATTTCCATGCCATTGTCGCCGCCATCAGTACGCTGCTTGATAACGACATACTGGACATTGCCGTTCCAGCCATTGTCGGTGTCCATCGAGTCGTCGTCATTACCGGTCAGGACAAGATATTTGACATTGACCGTGCCGCCAAAAAACTCAACGCCGTCGTCTGAATTGTTGTGCACCTGGACATATTCAACAGTGGTGCCGTTGCCGACGCCGCCGAATGAAATGCCGTTCAATTCATTGCCTGACTGGTTGATGGCGAAGCCGGCAAAGCGCACCTGCACGTAACGCAGCGTGCCGCTGCTGTCATTGCTGATGGCGCCGCCATAATTGGCTTCGGGATTTGTGACGCCTTCGATGATGTTGTTGCAGCCCGGATCGCCCGGATTGCCGACAACACAGCGATTGATCGGCGCGCGGCCGAGAATAACGAGGCCGCCCCATTCGGAGATGTTCGACCCGCCAGTGTCAGTCGAGTCCGCGGCGCGGCGCACCAGATCGTTTTCACTGGTGAAGACGATCGGCGCCGTTTGTGAACCATCAGCGATGATCTGCGAACAGCGATTAACCACCACATAGTCGGAACCGGAGGCGCCAAATACAGTAACGCCCGGCGCAATTGTCAATGTCGCTGCTGTGCCGCCGGAACAGTCGGCGCCGCCGTCAATCCCCACATCAACCCTGCCGATCAGCTGGTACGCAACGCCGCTGACAAAAGGCAAAGTCAGATTTGAAAGAATTGTGCCTGAAAGAGTGCAGACCGTCAAACCGCCAATGCTTGTGCCTGTGGCAAAGCCAGCCGGGCATGTCGCGCTGCCTCCGCCTCCGCCACTGCCACCTCCGCCCACAGGCGGCGTGCCCGCAGTCGTTCCCCCCGGAGAGGCGATATTTTCACCCTGTGTGCAGGCTGCGAGAAGCAGCGCTGCGAAGCTGGACAAAAGGATTGAACGCAATCTGGAAGAGTTTTTCATTTTCGGTCCCCGCCTGCATATTGGCGCTGCAAAAATTGCTGGAACGTCGCCCCACGCGCCGTTCACTCGGGTGCGGTAGGTAATATTTGTAACAGCCTAATGACTGAATCTTTGCGGTTCTGTGACAGCCTGATTTGTGACATTTGTGTGTACGCGCACTATGTGCGGTGACATTGTAAAGGCGGCTTTTAGAACGGATATTTGGCGGTAATCGCGCCAGCCTGCAGGCGCCGTGGTGGAGTTAAAAATTACTTAAAGTTGTTTATGAGTGCAGGATTTTGGACACAACGATTCTCACTCGTTGATTTACGAAAGTAGAAGTTGCAATCAACAAAAGTTGCAGCAGGGAACTAGCGTTTCCTGAAATGCACAGCCGCCCGGCGCAGCAGAGTCGATTCGCGAATCGCACCGCTGGACGAAAGCGCATTTGTTGCGCGTCATAAATGATCGTTCGCGATAAATCCGGTGGAGAGGTGCGCGGAGTTTCTGGGCCGTTGTCATATCATCAATTTGCGCCAGCCAAAAAAGCGCACCCCATGTGCAAAAGCCTCTCTCATTGTCACAAATCTCGAGAGGGACTGCTGTCGTCATAATCGCGCCGGGTCTGTCCGCCGGACTTAAACGTAATTTCCAGCGTTCATTTTAGAGCCGGAACGATTGATGCCTCGGTCCGGAAGGCATGCGTTTCAACGGGAAATCTTGCGGATCAAGACGGTTCTGTACGTTCGCCAGCACAAGATTGCGCACATAGTGCGGTATATTGTTGACGTGGCGTTCGGTTCATGACATTTTAGTGACAGATCGTTGACGCTTTGATGACACAAGGCCGATGACACCTTTACTAAAGGAGGCGCGTTATGAGGAATTTCGTGAAAGCCGCAATCGCAAGCGCCCTGATGATTGCGACCGCACCGCTGGCATTTGCGGGCGGCAGTTTTGAACTTTCACCCGTGGCCTATAAGCAGGCGGCGGAAGACTATATGAGCGGGCGGCTCTCTGACCCGCGATCCGCGCGTTATAATCTGGCTGGCGATCCTTATAGGGTTCAGATCAATATGCGCGGCAGCGACGTTGAGGCCTGGGCCGTGGATATTCGCGTCAAGTCGCGCCTGCCCAATGGATCATGGTCGAATTATCAGCGCTATACGGTGATTTTCCGGGGCGGAAACGCCGTCGCTCTGAAAAGCGACTTTGCGAACGTGATTCGCGTCTGACGCCTTTCGCTTAGAAAGAACCAAAAGGACGCCGTCACATTTGAACGGCGTCTTTTTTTGTGCGGGGTTTTGTTTGGCTAGAGCCGTTCCAGTCTTAACTGAATCGCGGACCGGCTCTAGGTTATTGTTTCGTCGCATTTCCTTCACGCGAACCGGTTCCCACTTCGCTCGGAAATGCTCTAAATTCCGAGACGCCATGCCGCCTGCAGGCGGACGCCGATTGCTAACAATTGATCGCGTTCACGATCGGGGCCCGGAAATATGCGCGTCGAAAGTCGATGGTCGGCGCGATAACTCCGAAGCAACCGACAAATTAATCCGTGGCGACCGTTAAATTAAACTCAGCACCGCCGCATTTTATATGATCTTCGGCAAACTCAGGGTTTGACGACGTAGCGCGGCCCCTATCGTCGCCAATCAGAAGTTACTTTCCTCAAGCGGCTGCACCTCAGTAGATTGTCTCGTGGAGGGAATTCTTTCTTGTGCCTCTTTTCTGCTCTGCAATTCCAGGCCACCCGCATCGTGTTGATTGGGCGTGCCGCAGAAATTGCATGGAAAAGAAAATTCGCCGGTTAGCGGGAATTGCGGCGGATCATTGGCCGGCGCCAGGTAACGGTAGACGACAATCGATTTTCCGCACTTGGCGCAATCAGCGCTAAAGGTCCATCTCTTCATTTTGTTTGACCCCATCCACCACAAAACGAACATATTGTTTTCCCCCAATAAAGAAAAGCAAAAACCGCGCAATGTCGCCGCGGCCCCGGTTCATGATGACGGCGTTCCCGGCTGTGCGTGACGCGCAATCTCGGAAAGAACGATGTTAGACGCATGGGCAAATTCGCAACTGACTGTAGGTGTTTCAATTTCTCGAATCCGCGCGCAACCCGTGCGCTACTCGGCGAGAGGCGCGATGCGCAAATGGTGCGCGCAATATCGCCGCCGATCAGCGTTTGCTGGACGCGCACCAGATGCGCTTGGTCCAAATCTGTGGAAAAAAATATGGCCGACGCTTTCGCGATATTTAACGATATCGACGAGCGGCGGCCAAAGAGCGACAAAACCAGTTCAACGATTGTGGAGATATTGGGCGTTTGCCAGAACGCCAAAAACTAATCCGCACCCGCCGCATCAATAAACTCTGCCGCAACGGGCAGGGCAAAGGCCGGGAAAAATCCGCTATTGTTTGAGACCGCAGCAACGACCACGTCGCCGTCTGAATCCGGCGCTGCAATAAAGAGGGTCAGTCCGCCGACGGAGCCGCCGCTATGGCCTGTGATGCGGTCATCGCCGACAATCTCCACGACGCGCGTCATTTGATTTTCTGAAAATATTTCGCTGGCGCGCCGCAATTCCCGCGGCGCCATATCTGTCGCCCAGCCAATGCCGTAATTGGTTTTTTCGCCCCCATCGGTCGCCTGACTCGTCGTCATCATAACGAGGGTTTCTGCGTTCACGAGAGTGCCGTCAAACATTGCGCGGGCAAAGCGCAATAAGTCAGCGGGCGTTGACAGAAAGCCGCCGCCCGCCCATTTATTGCTGTTATCCACATAAGGCGCGTTATTATTTGCGCCGCTGTCGTCATCGAAATGGTAAAAACGCGTGCGATCCGCAATCACCGATGCGTTTATGTCGGCGACGGAGTCAGCCATATTCGCGTTAGCGAAAACATGTGTCTTCATATAGTCGAGAAAATCTTCACCGGATGCGCCCTCGACAACCGCGCTTAACAGGTTCCAGCCATAAGTAGAATAAGCGTAAGCGCTGCCCGGTTTATTGATGAGCGGATCATCGGCAAATATCGCCAGACCTGCTGCAACAGAATCGTAATTTTCTGCGCTGAAAAACTCGTTCCCATTATAATGCCTGATACCTGCGAGATGGCCGGCGACCTGCCGCACGGTTATCGGAAACGTCTTGCGCGGGAATGCTGGCACATAGGTCTGCACTTCTTCGTCCAGGTCGAGCTTTCCCGCCTCAATCAGTTGACCCAGCGCCGCCGAGGTAAGCGTCTTTGATACGCTGCCGACGCGGAATTTTGTTTTGTCGGTCACCGGCGCGCTATTTTCAAGGTCGGCATAACCATAACCCTTATTCCAGACCATCTTGCCGCAAGCGCTGACGGCGACGGAAAAGCCATATTGCTCTGGCGCGCCAATCGCCTGATCGACTTTCGTCAGATAGACATCCATCAATTCCTCGGATCGCCTGATTGCCATTTTTGCTTCGCTTCTTTTCAGCGTGCAGGCGGCGTCCGGTTCTTTTGCAATGGCGAATTGCGGCGCGGCCAGAATTAAGCTGAGTGTTGCGGCGCCAAGCAGGCGAATTTTCAATCCGGCGGTGATTTTCATGGGCAGGACCTCTGTCTATGCCATCGAATGAGACATGTCCGGCACAGCCTATCGCCCAGCAGCGATCCACGCCAGCAATAAGCCGCAGCGCAATTTCGCTGCTATGCTCTTTTGTACCATTTCGTAAAGAGAACCCGGACCAGCCAGAAAAGCATCAGCAAAAGAATGATCGGCTCCGGCGCCGAAAGAATGCCCGTTTCGCGAAGTGCTTCCGGGAACGCTTTTGCGCCCGGTCCTGTAAACAAGGACCCGGCGGCGATAAAAAACGCAAAGCACATGCGCCAGAGGTGACGTGCAATACGTTGTCGGCCGGTGACGCCACGACGGTAAAGAACGCTCAAATCTAAAAGGGCGGCAAAAAACGCCAAACCGCCGAAGAAATAATAGGGCTCTGCGGAAAAGCCGTCTTTAAGCCCGGTGGCGCTGTTCGCGGCCTCCAGACCAAACAAGACACCACCGGCGGCGACGATAAGTGCAACCGCGAGCGCTGCTTATTCAATCGCGCCAATCACAGCTTCCGGGCGCTTGACGGTCAGCCATGCTGTGACCACCAGATAGCAAGTAAAAACACCCACAAGGACGGAAATCATCATCGGTAAGTGAAAGGCCATATAAGCGCCGGCCATCGCCATGATCAGCATTGACACGAAAAAAATATTGCCTGCGCCCCGGTGCAATGGCGAGCCTTTGCGTACGGTCAAGGCGGTTGCGCCGCTCGCGACTGCGATGGTTCCTGTAGCGACATGCAATATGACTTCCGGCGACATGGCCATTCCTTGTATTCCCTCCGTTTGTTCGACCACCAACCTTAGCGCCGCCGCCGGATCATCGTCGCCCGAATGGGCCGCCCCGGACATCTCCTGTGTCCGCTCCTGACGGAAAGGACATAAAGACAAGCAAAAATCCCTTGCGGCTGGCGGCCGCTATCACCTAGATCACCCCTGTGTCCGGACCGCCATTTTTTAATGATACGGCAATTCTCGCGCTGGTAATGGCGACCCTTGGCCAGGCAGGCCTTTGCGCCTCTGTTCTTTTTGCGCGATCCCTTCGGACGCCGGCTTACCTGCCTCTCGCGGTTTTTTTCATCGCAAGCGGCGTCGTAACGGCAGGACCGGCGGTAGCCGCTTTCATGCCGGGACTGCAGACGCATTTTATTGCTGCGAGCCTGCCGGCCTATTTGCTGCTCGGGCCGGCGCTTTGGCTTTATGTTGAGGGGCTCACCTCCGACACGCCGTGGCGTTTGCAACAGCGTCACCTGCTTCATCTGGCGCCGTTTGCGCTGGGAATCGTCGCTATGGCGCTCACGATCAGCCTGCCGCTCGCCCAGCGCCGCCAAATTTTTGTCGAAGGCGTGGAAGTCGATACGGCCTTCGCGTCCGGTTTGATGATCTTTCTCTTCTTGCTGATCCTCGGTTGGATCGTCCAGGCGGGATATTATGTCGTCCGAGTGTTTCGCCGTCTCGCTGCCTATCGTCAGCAACTCAGAAACCTTTTTGCAAGCAACGAACAACGGGAGCTTCATTGGCTCGGCTGGCTGCTCATCGTGGTTGGCGGCGTCTGGCTTTTGTCCTTCGCCATGATCATCTCGGATAATTTTTTTGGCCTGGCGTTGATCAGCCGCGGCGCCGGCGCGCTCATGGGGCTTGTTCTCGTTTGGTCGCTGGGGCTTTGGGGCTTGCGGCAAAAGCCCGGTTTTGAGGGGCGCTATATGGATGGCGATCCGCAAAGCGAAACCACCGACCCCACAATTAGCGCTGCAAGCGACCAGAAATATCAACGCTCGGCTTTGGGCGATGAACAGGCGCAACGCATTGCCGGAAAAATTGAAGCCGCCATGAACCGCGATGAACTCTTTCTTGATCCGTCGCTATCGCTGCACAAGCTGGCCAAACATATCGCGGTCTCGCCAAACTATATTTCCCAAACCCTTAACGAGACCATCGGCGAGAATTTTTTCGACTATGTAAATAACAAGCGGATCGAGACGGCAAAACCGCAAATCCTGTCGGGGGAGGCAACGATCCTCGCGGTCGCGCTCGGTGTTGGTTTCAATGCGCGATCATCTTTTTACAAAGCGTTCAAGCGCAGAACCGGGCAAACCCCGAGTGAGTTTCGTAAAACGCACAGACCATCCGCGTTGGATGCCTGATATTTTCAAAACATCACGTATATTTTTGCCCCGTCGGGCCAACTGAGGTCGCTTATTCGTCGCTCCTGGCGTCGGCGTCAAAAAACCAGAGCATGGCCGCGCGATAGACATTCACAATGCCCGCGGCATGGGTTTCCGATTCCATTGTTACCGTTTTCAATTGCCAGGGCTTTTTCTCTTCAGTTTCAAGATGCTTGAACAGGTCCAGAGAGTCCGCGCGCAATGTCTCGTAATCTCGTGAGGCGCTCGAATAAAACAGTTTTGAGTCTGTTGACGGCATATCAGCCAGGGATTGAAAGAAAAAATCCTTGTTCGGATTCAACGGCGGATTGCTCGCGATGCTTCCCCGGAATAAATCAGGCCGGGATATGGCTGAATAAAGAATAAAATGTCCGCCGCGCGATTGCCCGAGAAGAATGCGTCTTGCAGGATTTGTCCGATAACGCGCCTCAATTTTCGGGATCAGTTCATCCGCCAGGAATTGCTGATAGGCGGCAGCGCCGCCATTGGCATCTCCATCATCAAGCGGCGGCGTTGAATAATCCGTGGAGCGATAATTGCCGTTGGTCCGATCAAGCGTCCCATAGGAAATGCCCACAACAATCGCCTCGGGAACTGGCTCATCATAGTGAAGCAGCAGATGGTATGCGCCGATAATCGGAAAAAGAATATCGCCGTCGAGCAGATAGACAACCGGATAATTCTTGTCTGTCGTTCCGTAGTCTTCCGGCAGCCGCACATAGATATGATATGGTCGGCCGACATTTTCTGAATCTATCTTGAAATAATCGCCCGCGAGTCCCGGCAAATGATCAATCGGCGCGGCGCTGACATTCGAGAAATACGGCAACAACAGAAAAACCAGGGACCCAAGCGTTTTCATCGCATACCTCCACAAGACAATTAGCGCCGCGCAGTTGCGTATTCAATCTTTTCCTGAAAACTCGCCGCAAAGAAGGTCATGGTCGCCATGAGATAGTAGGATAGCGACCGTTCGTGAATACAACATACAAAGCCATTGGCTCCGTATTGTTTACTTGGCGCCTAAGCGCTGGCTTCCAGTATTTCCGTCAGGGACAATGGTCCGCGTTGCCGAGGTCAGCGCAGATCAAACGAATAGCGGTTGTTAAAACGACATCGTCCTTTGCCGGCCGGATCGGCGATTCAATAATAAAATCAGGCGTTACGCCATCGGATATTTCGTCACCGGACGGGCGGACGATATGCGATTTTGGAAAACCGACTTTAATGTCCGTAGACGGCAGGCTGAAGCTTTCCATCGATCCATAAGTGGTCGCCATGTCTGATGTTTTCTCACCCATGACTTTTCCAAATCCATAGTCCTGTATTATGGCGGCGACGCTCACCGCATTTGAATAGGAGTGGCGATCGACAAGAACATAGACATTGCCGGTAAACCGCCGCCCCTTACGCGGGGGCGTTTCATCAAGCTCGAATTCGAAAATGTCGCCAGGCGCAGTTTCAGCGTATTTCCTTGCGAATAAGCCGGAAACGCCAGCAGCGGCGCCCGGATTGCCGTCAAGGCGCGCTTGATTGGACGCGGCGGCCTCAGGGCTGGATTTGATGCGAAATGACGATGCGAACTTAAATGGCCGGCCGGCGAACCAGGCGACCAGGGGATCGCTGAACGAATTGTCGCCGCCAGGATTTTGCCGCAGGTCAATGATCAGTGTCTTGGCGCCTTTTTCGATAAAGCTTTCAAATGCCTGGTCAATGAAAGCGATGTAAGCTGTATTATCCCACAGGGCTTCAGGGTCTTCGGCATTGTAAAACGGCCCCGGCCGCAAATAAGCGGCGCCGTCGTCCAGCATTTTTGCGTCGCGCGCCTGGCTGTCGAGACTAAAAAAACGCTGCTGATTGCGCTTGGCGTTTTCCCGCGCTTCCATCAAACTATTTGCGGGAACCTCAACGATCCTTGAGGAATTATCTTCAGATTTGAGTTCGACGCGAAACTGCGCGACCTCGCCCCATTCCAGCCACAGATACATTGGAAATGAAAATTCCAACAGGGAATGGGCGATATAAGGCGTGTCGGCGGAAATATGTTTGGCGGCGTTCCCGAGTAAGGCGGTTATCGGCGCGTTGTTGATTGCAACAATCTCGTCGCCAGGATTGATGCCGTCAACGCCGGAATAATCCTCGGCGACATAGGCTCCGCCATCGATAATGCGCAGAAAAATCGGGAAAGCGCGCCCGCCGCCCTCACGATATTGCCGGTAGACAATGTCTGGAAAATCGATCCGCGCATGGGCGACATTGCCATAGGCGGCAAATTTTTGAAAAAGGACATGGGCCTCAAAAAGCGATAAAGGTTCATTGAGCGCCGCCAACATTTTGTTGTACAGCGCATCATAGTCGCTTTTGGGCCGGTGAACATAAAGATCATAGTGAGCGCTTTTGAGCCCGCTATAGAGAGCGGCGAAATCCGCGCGCAGCGTTTGCGCCGTATATTCCTGCTGATAATCGATCTCTTCGGCCGTCGCGCTGAACGCAGCCATGAGGCTGATCATTGCCGCCGCAACCGCCAGGAGTGTCTTGTTCATATTCATGTCATCCAATCTGTCATTGCCGATTGCGATGATGGGGCTGACCGGGCGTTTGCCGCCATGACGGCGCCTTCCTTTTTTGCTGACCAATTCCTGACGGTAGATAAATCGCCGGTTTCGGACGCTTTTCGCCGGTGAAAAGCAGGGTAGACAGGGCGCGCGCATATGGCGAAACACTCTCTGGCTGTTTATTGCATCGAAGCGCTGGCATGGGGTCGCCTATCATAAAGACATTTAGCATTGGCGATTGGGATGTCGATCCGGCCGCGCGCCGTCTCACGCAAGGGGACGAAACGGCGACGCTTGAGCCGAAAGTCATGGATCTGTTGGTTTTATTGAAAACCCGGCCAAATGATGTGTTTACAAAAGAGGATATTTTCTCCGCCTTGTGGCCGGGCGTGACCGTTGGCGAAGACACCCTCGCGCGCGCTGTCTCCAAACTCAGAAAGGCGCTTGGGGATGACCCCGCCGCGCCGCGCTATATTGAGACCATCCCCAAGCGCGGCTACCGGCTGATTGCCGCTGTTGATAAGGAGATCGAGGCTTCCACAAAACAATCATCCGGACGTGACGTCTATTTACAGCGTGGACCGGTATTGGCGGCATTGGCGTTTCTCATTATCGCCGGTTTGCTCGCGATATTTGTCAATTCAGGCACCGGCACGGGCGAACCCCGACCAACCGACGCAGAAATGCTGACCGCGCGCGCGGATGATTTTTACATGCGGTTCACACGCGCCGACAACGAGGCGGCGATCGCGCTCTATGAGCGCGTCATCGCTGATGCGCCGTCCTATGCGCCGGCGCAGGCGGGGCTTGCCAATGCGCTTGTTCAACGGGTGGTGCGCTGGCCGAATGCGCCCGGTGATGCGCCGGGGGGCGCCGACAGCCTCACCGCTGCGCTGGCGGCGGGACTGAATGAGGGGCCAGAGGCGCGCAAACTTTTATCGCGAGCCCAGGCGCTGGCCGAACGCGCGGTCAGAATGGCGCCGGATGATGCTTCGGCGCTGAAGGCTGCGGGATTTGTTTATTCAGCGCAGGGCGATTTTGATCGCGCCGAAGCGACTTATGAGGCCGCTGTCGCCCTGGATGAAAATGCATGGGCGCCGCTGATCAATCTCGGTGAAATCTATCGCATTCGCGGTGACAGAATTAGGGCGGTAGAATACTTTGAAAAGGCCTATGACGCGATGGAACGCGTCTACCAAACCGAGACGCAACATGTGGCGCCGTGGCACGCCTCGGTCGGCGTTGTCATCGGTGAAGAATATGAAGCGCTTGGAAAACCGCAGGAAGCCGAAATCTGGTATCGCCGCGTATTGGCTTTTTCCCCGCTTGAGCCTGAAGCAACCTCACATCTTGCGCATATTTTGGCCGCCGCCGGTGAAGCGGATGAGGCTGCGCGATTGTGCGCGGCGCTGATTGCCCGCATTGGCGATTATCCGGGATGCAACCCGGCCAAAGATGATCATTCCGAAAATCCTTGAGCACAATTACGATTAAATCGCCGCCGTGCTATTCAAACATTGCGCGCAAGTTCACAGAAGACCGCTCACCAACAGCATCGAAATTTTCGGCGAGCCACGCATCGGCAATCTCACGGCCGCGATCTTTCAGTTCAGTCAAAAAGTCCCAGTCAGTGCGAAACTTACTGGAAATATCATATTCGGCGATCGCCTGGTCGGAGCGGATGGAATGGATGCGGATATCGCGCAGCCGGTCGCGATATTCATCCTTGAGCCAGCCGTCGTCGAGCAGCTTGTGTACAAAGCTGATCGCCCGCAATTCGCGCAACAGCGACGAATTAAAACTGATCTCATTGATGCGGTTCATAATCTCCGGTGCGGTTGTCGGCACCTCGTCCCGTTCGATGGGGTTCACATGCACGATGACTACGTCCGAGGCTTCCGCTTCGTAAAAGAATGGAAACAACACGGGGTTGCCCATATAGCCGCCATCCCAATAATGTTCGCCGTCAATTTCGACAGCCTTGAACAAAAACGGCAGGCAGGCGGAGGCGGTGACAACATCCGTCGAGATGTCCTTGCACTCGAACACTTGCACCTTGCCGCTTCGAACATTGGTCGCGGCGATAAAAAGACGTGTCCTTGTGCAATGGCGCAAACTTTCAAAGTCGATGCAGTGATTTAAAATATCGCGCAGCGGATTAATGTCGAACGGATTGAACTGATAGGGCGAAAGCGCCCGCGTCATGACATCAAAGGCCTGAAATGTAATGGCGTTCATGAAATCCGCGGCGCCCGGAACCATTGGAAAGACGTCCGAGTGCACCGGGCTGTAGAGTTTTCCCGAATCGCTGACCTGACGCCATATTTGTTCAAGCACGTCGCGCGCACCCGGTTTGCCGTCTTTGAAAAGACCGTAAGCGACAGCCGTGGCGTTGATCGCCCCGGCGCTGCTGCCGGAAATTGCGTCAATCTCGATGCGCGGGTCTTCAAGCAACCGGTCGGCAACGCCCCAGGTCACTGCGCCATGGGCGCCGCCGCCCTGAAAAGCGAGATTGATTTTCCTGGTTTTTCTTTCGGCTTCGGGGTTTTTGGCGGTCACTTCGCGACCCAGCCGCCGTCGATCTGATGCGCCGCGCCGGTAATCTGTGCGGCATTATCGGAACATAAAAAGACCGCAAGCGCCCCGATCTGTTCCACGGTCACAAACTGTTTCGATGGCTGGGCCTCCAGAATGACTTTTTGGATGACGTCTTCTTCGCTCATGCCGCGCGCTTTGGCGGTGTCCGGGATTTGTTTTTCAACCAAAGGCGTTTTGACATAGCCCGGACAGATCGCATTACAGGTCACGCCGTGCTCGGCGCCTTCGAGCGCAATTGTTTTGGTAAAGCCGACAATCCCGTGCTTCGCCGCCACATAGGCCGACTTGAAAGGCGAGGCGACCAGCCCATGCGCCGAGGCAATGTTGATGATGCGGCCATGGCCACGGGTTTTCATCGCGCCGAACACGGCTTTGGTCGCATGAAACGCCGAGGAAAGATTGATGGCGATGATCGCATCCCATTTTTCTTCCGGGAAATCCTCGACCGGCGATACGTGTTGAATGCCTGCATTGTTAACGAGCACATCGATATGACCGAATGCGCCGCGCGCTTCTTCGACCAGCGCGCGGATCTCTGCCGGCTTGGTCATGTCGGCACCGTTGTAATGAACGCTGACCCCATGCTCAGCTTCGAGATCGCTGCGGATTTTCTCGATTTCATTACCGTCGCCAAACCCGTTGAGCATCACATTCCAGCCTTCAGCCGCGAAAGCAGTCGCAATCCCCAGCCCGATGCCCGAAGTGGAGCCGGTGACAATAGCGCTGAGCGGAGCGTTTGCGTGGGAAGACATGGGGAAAATCCTTTTGGTTTGCGTTGGAGCGGAGGGGTTGAAAGTCTGCGCGCGATTGCGGCGCATCCTATTTGTTGCGCCGCACAAGAGCAACTCACGAAACAGCGCGCATCATTGCCTTTTGCTGTCGGGCGGTGACCCGGCTATAGTGAGTTTTGGGGACTGTCGGGCACATTCCGTCAGCGGCAATATTTATAGATTGGGGACCGCATCATGAAGAGCGTATTTGTATTAGCAGCGGGTGTTGCCGCCACGATAGGCGCGGCGGCGGCCCAGCAGGACAGCGCCATTTCCAATCCGAACGGCATGGTTCCAAATTTTGATATCGCAACCATGACGCCGATTCTTACAGAGCTCGGTCTTGAAGTTTCAACACGCCAGACAAATGAGGGCAAAGCATTTATTGCCGCCCGTTATGCTCCTTCAAACTTCACTTTCAACATTATTCCGGCAGCATGCCAAAATAACGGCGTCAGCAATTGCATCGGCGTGACAACACTCGCGCTCTATACCGGCGCAAATTTTAACGCCCAAAGCGTTATGGCCTTTAACGAGCGGTATCATTTTATCAGCACTGGTAAATCGAGCGACGGATCGAACGCTTATATTTTGCGCTACGAAATTGCGGATTTTGGCATACCGCGCGGTAATATCGCTTCGAGTATCGGAAATTTTCTGGTCCTCTCCGACAAGTTTACCAAAGAAGTCTCTACGAGTTCCCCAACCGCAAACCAGATAGGCTATGCGGACGACCTGTCGGCGAAATATCTGAACGGACGCGGGTTGGACGATATGTCCGGTGAAGCGCAAGCGATTGCGTCGCGGCTTGACTCCCACCAGATAGGCTTTGAGGAAATTCCCGAACTGGTCAAACAACTGATGAACGACGACAGCGCCGCCCGTAACAAGGTCACAAACATAACGCGGGAATAAAAGAAAACGGCGAATGTCCCGGCGGCTTTGGTCATACTGCGCCGTCTCTTCAACCCGTAACGTAAAACCTGCCCATGCGCATCGGCGCGCCAAGGCCCGCTTTCGTCAACGGTCCATTGCGCCTATGGGCGCTGCGCGGAATAGGCGACAAGTCCCATAGCCCGCACCTTGCGCAATTCAACGAGAAGGTCGCGTGCTTCGGCCGGCGTAAAGACGGCGCCGGTTGCCGTTTGACGATCAACAAGGCGTTGAATTTCATCCGCCGCCGCCTGCTGCCCCGACAACGCCAGGGCAAGGAGGCTGAGTTGCGCCAGCGCGTTATCGCGCTCCCCTTGCGTATCGAAATAGGGCGCCTGCCACAAAGCGTTTTGCGCCGCCCAGCCTTCCGGGCGTGCTGTGTCCAGCAGGAAATCAAGGCCATGTTCGCCTTGTGAGACATTGGCGAGATAACCCAGCGCAAAAATGGCGTCGCGCCGGGCGTCATATGATTGAGAACTCAGTTTTCGCGCTGGGCCGGCAAGAACATATTGCGTCAAAACCGGTTCCGCCTCTGCCCGCCCGGAAAGGCCAATCAATAAAGCTGCGCGCCCGTGATTGGCGACAGCGTCCCGGGTTTCGAGGATTTGCCGTGCTGTTTCGAATGCGCGCGGCGCGAGGCGCACAGCATCGGCCATGTTAATCCGTTCAACAGTTTCGGTTTCGATAAAGGCGGTGACCGGATCATCGCTGCGCGGCGGCGGCGCGGCAATGGCGGGCGCTCCCTGATATTGCTGCACAAGAGCGACATCTTCCGGGCCGATGTCAATGGCCGCCCCTTGCGCAATCAGCGCTTCATCAATCGAGACGCCGCCGCGTTCCGGCGGCAGTGATTCCGGCCGCTCCCGGCCCTCCTCAACTTCATATTGCGTTATTGCCGCATCAATCGACGCAACGGTATCTGGTGACGCAGTAAGCGCGTCATCTATAGAGGGGGTATTGTCGGGCAGCACGATAATCGTCTCGCCGGTTTCCTCCTCCGTCCTTGTCTCTGTTGTTGTTTGCTGTGTGCACCCGGCAGCGCCAATCAAGGCGATGAGCGACACACAAGATGATGTGTTGAAATATTTCATCGGTAAGCCCCGCATTCCCCTGACGTCACGCGATTATTGCCCGCGCCGCCAACCGAATTCATGACGCGGTTTGCCGGCGGGTTGGGTATTGGATTGCCGTTCGCGTCCTGGTCTGAGTGACCAAGCCCGCGATTATGTCCAAGCTCATGGGCCAGTACGACGCCGCGGACGCCGCCTGTCGCGGCATTGAGTGTGATCACCTGGCTGATGTCTCCGCTATAGGCGCAGCCGGCCGCCGCGCCGATACCGCCGCACCAGTTGATCTGGCTGACGATTTTCGTTTCCGCGCCGAATCCCTCGACCTGATCGAATTGCGCCCTGTTTTGCAAAATTCCGTTGCCGGCGCTGAAAGCGCCGACATTGCCTTGAAGGCGAAAGCCGATGGGGCAGGCCCGGTCCTGGGACGCATGATCGCGCACCCTTAGGACAGCAGAAGCAAGCGCCATTAATGCCTGCGCCTGGGCGTTTGTAAATGTCAGTGTGTCATGGACGATAACCCGAAGCTGATAGAGCGTTCCATTGACGGGATGGAAAACATCGGCGCTGCCGTCACCGGCGAAATCTCCCAGCAATAGATTGGGCCGCTTGACGCTGGATGTGTTGATTTGCTGCCAGCTTGACGTTCCGCTTGTCGAAAGCAGCCAGCGCGAACCGGTCGCATAAAAAACATCGGCGTCGTCATCGTTATTCATATCGGCAAAGGCAAGCTGCGAGATCCGCGTTGCGGAGGTGTTTATTTCGCTCCAGGATGCGGTCGCCGCCGATGAAATATACCATCGCGATCCGGTGGCGCGAAATACGTCTGTGCGGCCATCGCCGGTGAAGTCCGCAAATGCCAAATCTTTTGTTTTGTAGCCGGACTTATTGACTTTGCGCCATTTGCTGACGCCGTCGTCGGAAATAAACCAGTCGCTGCCATTGCCGTAGAAAACGTCCGCTTTGCCGTCTCCGGCAAAATCGCCCAGTGCGAGACGGTCAGTTGTTATTGCAGAAGTGTTTATCTGGGTCCATTTGCTGCGCCCGTCGAAGGATACAAACCAGCGCGCGCCATTTGCGCGAAAAACATCGGTAATGCCGTTGCCGTCCAGATCGCCGAATAGCAATTTGTTGCGTTTGTATGAGGATTTGTTGATGCGATTCCACGATGCGGTTCCCGCAGATGAAAAGAACCACTCGCTGCCATCCGCATAAAAAACGTCGTCCGCGCCGTCGCCGTCAAAATCGCCAATAGCAAGATCGGGAATCTTCGTGCGTGAAACATTAAGAAATTGCCAGCGGTCGGTTCCGTCCGGGCTGACTTGCCATTGACCCATGTTGATTTGCGCCATTGCACTATCGGCGCAAACAAGACCGATTAACGCACTCCACACAATAATTGCAGCATGTTTGATGTGCATCTTCATATTCTCCCCAGTCAGAAGCGCAATTGGCAATGTAACCACTGTATTATTTAAAGTCCAGCAGCGCGCCTTAACAACGCTTTATTTCGACGCGGCGACTGTTTTTTTGGCGCCGATTTTTCACAACGAAGATCATTATGTCTATGCCGCGTTCTCACTGTGTGGGTTGTGTGTCGGCGGCTCCATTTTCAGTCAGTGTGACGGCCGAGGGCCTGTTATTTATGCTCCGGCCCCATGCGACGACGAAGACGTTGCGATGCGATCGGTTAAGACGGCCATGATTCATCATAGTCACAGGGAAAGCCATATTGGTCTTTCTTTATCGGCAGGGCCATGGATTAATAACCGCCGGCTGCGCCTGGGGTCGAAGACCGTGCTTGCGGCGGACAAGTCGGGGCAGGGCGCAGGCGGCCAGCCTTTAAACACAAAAAACTGATTCAGTTTTCGCGCGGTTTGCTGTAGGTCAAAAACTGACGCGAAAATGAAACCCTGTAACGCCATGGAGCCAGTGTGGACAAGTTTGAAAACCTCCTGAGGACGCTTATCAGGTGCCCCAGCGTTGTTGGCGCCGAACACTCGTTTTTCCGGGAGCTCGAGCGGGAACTCCATCTGCGCGGCGCTAAAATCAGCTGGTATGAAGGGTTGCTGGTGGCGCAAGGCAATGCGCCGACATCGATCATGTTTTCAGCCCATATTGACCGCCATGGCCTTATGTGCACCGGGCCCAACGAGTTTCAATATGCAGCCTTTGTCGCCGGCAGCCGGTCTGACCTCCTCGGCAATTCAGTTTCCGAAGGGATGATGCAAAAGATTGCCGATCGCTTTCCTGGCGCACAGGCTTATGCCTATGAACCCTGGTCAGGCGCCTATCGAGGCAGCGGCAAAATTACGAATACCTATATCTGCGAAAAAAGAAATAACCTTATCTATGAGCTGGACGGGCTTTCCCATCTTGTCGCCGGCACGCCCGTGGCCTTTGTGGACAATCTTGAGGTCTCTGACGACGCTTATACAGCACAGCTCGATAATGTGCTGACGGCGGCCTGCCTGGTGCATCTTTTCGACCTGGGATTTCAGGGGACGGCGTTTTTTACGGCGCAGGAAGAGGCGGGCAAAAGCTGGCGTTACCTTCTTGAATGGTTCCGCCGCTTCGGGGCACCGCACAATAATCTTATTGTCGTGGATACAAGCCCGTTTCCAGAAGACGAATACAGAAATCAGCAGCTTGTCCTGCGGCGCAAAGACGCCAATGCCGGTTTCAACAGAGATTTGTCGGACAAAATCGCCAGCCTGTGCGCCGCAAATAACATTACGTATCTGTTCAAGGATGAGTATGTCGAGCGCCAGAACCACACGCGGCTAAAGGAAAATCTGAAACCGAATTCCCTGGGCAGCACCGAGTTGGGACGGATTATCGCCGCCGCCGGTGGGCTGGTTGACGGCACGACCGTGCAGATCCCGACCGGCGGCTATCACACCCTGCAGGAAGTCGCGACCATTTCATCATGCAATGATTTTCTGACGCTGCTGCAGACGCTGATGCGGGATGCCTTGCCCGCGTCTCCTCACCATGACGTTTTAAAAAGTTGATTGGCGCTCACCGCCATTGCAAATAGCCTGTGTGTCACGGAGCTTATTGAAGCGCGCGGATTATTGTTTTTGATTGGGAATGATTGCGCCAGTAAAGCCGCCGACAAGGCCCGCAAGTTCGCGCCGGCGTAAAAACAACATCACCAGAGACAAGACCCAGACGCCGACTGCCGCCATAAAAAGTCCTCCGCCGTCATTGTTGGGGTCGATCCCGAGCAGCGTAAAAAGATGAAAGCTTGTGGCGCCGGACATCACCGCAACGGCAATCAAAGCGCCGAACGCCTGCAGCCTCGCGAGGCCGGGAAAAATGCCGGCAAGCAACAGGATCGATGCGGCCAGCGCTGCCGTTCCAATCACATACTGGCTGAACAGACCTGTATGACCAAAAAAGGCCCGGCGCCCCGAGCGTTGCCGCCCACTCATTGAGGCGGCCGAATATCTCCTGGGTATTTGGATGGTTTGTAAATTTGTAGCGCAGGGAATCGAGAAATATGACGGCGGTAAACGCAGCTATCGCCATGGGCGCGTATTTTTTTACAAGGAGGGGAATATTCAACAGCGTTATCCCTCTTTCACCTGGATTTTCGCGCAGCGTAGTTTGCCTCAAAAACAGCCAACGCGCAAAATTGCCAGTGACGCTTCTTCACTTATTGGTGAGCAAATGCATCGCTGCAGCGGCGTTCGTGTAAAGAATTCCCCCGCAGGAATTCACATGACCCAACGATGATCAGTTTGGCTCCGCCCACAGGCCGAGGGCGGACAATGTGGTTTCCGCGATTATCAGCAGGTCTTTTTCCGTTCGAACAATTTTTGACAGGACGTTCAACCCGATTTGCAAATTTTGCACGGCAAGCGCAGTCGCCGCCACATCCATATCCTGGTTTAGCTCATTGTTTTCAACGCCCGATTGCAAAATCGATTGGATCCGCTTGAGATTGCCCGAGACCGCATTTTCAAGAAGCGGTCCGAGTTCGTCATGGCTGTTGCAAAGCTCGGAAATGCTGTTCACTGCAAGACAGCCGCGTCCCTCCGGGTCTTCCGCGCGCGCTTTACACATTGCCCGAAAGACCTCGGTGAACAATGTTTTGACACTTACGTCTGAAGCAGCATCGGCGAGCGGGCGATCCGGGCTTTGCGCAGCATAGAGCGCAAGCGCTTCTTCAAATAACGCCTCTCTTGTGCCGAAAGCATTATAAAAGCTCGACCGCGTGATGCCGAGCATTTCCGACAGCGCCTTTACGGATGATGCTTCATAGCCATCGCGCCAGAGTTTGTTCATCACTGTTTCGACGGCGGCGTCTCGGTCAAAATTTGAGGGGCGTCCCACACTCATCACCAAAATGTTATTTTATACATCTATGGACAAAACAGTCCAGGCATTCTAGACACATATGAACAAAACGATAAATCGTCAATCTTTCGGGAGATATCAGCAACTGTGTCATGGATAGAACATTTTGCCGTCGCGTAACATGGCGTTGATGGTTTCAATGATGTGCCTGACGACAGCGATGGCGGCGAGTTTGTGTGGTTTTCCGGCTTGCCTCAAGCGGTCATAAAGGGCGCGCCATCGGGGAACGCGGCGGCATGCAGCAAAGCTCGCCATGTAGAGCACGTCCCGGACAGCTTTACGGCCGCCCCAGCAGGTTCTGCGTCCGCGCAATGCGCCGCTGTCGCGCGGGTGCGGCGCGACACCGGCAAGGTTGGCGGCGGCCTTTCCAGAAAGGCTCCCGAGTTCCGGCATTTCGGTGAGCAAGGTTGCAATTGAGACCGGCCCCAATCCGCAGACAGAGCCGATAATTTCTGCTCGCCGGCTGAGGTTTTCATCGCCATCAATATTCGTTCGGATTTTCTTTTCAAACAGCGAAATCTTTTCGGAAAGGCGTTTGATTTCATCCTCAATATCGACAGCGATCTCTTTGCAGGAACAAATGGAAAGGTGCTGCTTTTCTTTCTTGCGCGCTTCCACTAACTGCGCCCGCCTTCGCACGAAAGCCTGCAATTGGCTGACCTTTTCTGAAGCGGGTGGACGCGCTTGCGGCTGGATTTTCGCTGCATATTGCGCCAGCACATAAGCATCCACCCGGTCGGTCTTGCACAAAAGACCAAGGCTCTTGGCAAAATCCCGGATCTGGCGGGCGTTGATCCGGCGGGCGGCGCGGCGTGCAACGTCAAGCCCACGCGCCAGGCCGCGCTCATATCCGCCTGACGGCTCATACACCAATAGCGCTGTGTCATGCCTCACGACCGCGCGCACCAACGACGCAACGCCGCTTTCGCTATTGGCAAAACGCTGCGCGAAAACCGTCTTCTCTCCACGCGTAATACAAAGGTCTAAATGCGCTTTGGATATGTCGCATCCTGCATAGGTTTGTGGTATTGTCATCGCGTCCCTACCTTATCCTTCAGGCTTTTATGCCTATTCAACTGTTCGGGATGAGCACTGGTACATGCTGGCGGGGTCACTCGCTGAGACACGGTGTCTAAAGCACCA
>JAJFGF010000011.1 GCA_021776245.1 Hyphococcus sp.
GTCAAGATATTGGTTAGCGCGCCTTCGCGCGCGGGCCGCGAATGCGGTCAAGATATTGGTTAGCGCGCCTTCGCGCGCGGGCCGCGAATGCGGTCAAGATATTGGTTAGCGCGCCTTCGCGCGCGGGCCGCGAATGCGGTCAAGATATTGGTTAGCGCGCCTTCGCGCGCGGGCCGCGAAGGCGGTCGAGATATTGGTCAGCGCGCCTTCGCGCGCGGGCCGCGAAGGCGGTCGAGATTATAGTCAGCGCGCCTTCGCGCGCGGGCTGCGAAGGCGGTCGAGATTATAGTCAGCGCGCCGCTTCTTAAATTTGATCTGTCCGGTTTATGCGGCGCCCAGATAGCCAAGCACGACGCGGCGGATTTCAGCCTTATATGCTGATGCTGATTTTATGCCCGGATCGACCAGCCGGACGCCGGTTTTGACCGCATCGCGCGGCAGTCCGCCGACGATCGACAGCGTAATCAACGCCGCTGTTTTCGGATCGGAATGCGACATTTCCCCCTTTTTTTCGACGAGTAATTGATGCAGCGCATTATAAAACGCACCGTTCATTTCTTTGGCGCGAGCCCAAAACGGTTCCGAAGATTTCGCTGACGACAAAAACCCTTGCGCCCGAATGAACGCCGCATTGGCAAATGTATGATCGATGAGGCAATCGACAAATCGCGACAGCGTCTTTGCCAATGGCGCCCGCTTGGCGAGTCCCTCTTCAAATATCGGCAGGATCATCGCTTCGAGTTTTTCGCAGCGCGCATCATACATGGCAAAAAGCGCCGCGTCCTTGTCACTGAACCTCCCGTAAAATGCGCCTACCGAACATTTCGCCTGACGGGTGATCTCACTGACTGTCGCATCGTCATATGCGCCTTTGGCGACAAGTTTGGTTACGGCTTTAAGGATGCGGTTAAAAGTTTGCTCGCTTCGGTTCTGTTGCGGCGCGCGCACAGGTGATTTGCGCGCAGCCGCTGCCACCCGCGCTTTCTCAGGCGTTTTTTGGCGCGGTTTTTTGCCGGTCTTCTTTTTGACCGCCTTCTTTTTGACCGCCCTCTTTTTGACCGCCTGGCCGGGCATAAAATCTCGATCTTGACAAAATCCAATATCCGAATTAGATTCTAATTCTGTTTTTGGAGAGCTGTCAATGCGCATTAACGCGTTTACCGACCTGATCCTTTTGGGGATTGTCTTTTGGGCGGTCTGGTCCTTGCGCTTTTTCGGCGTCGCCGATGTCGGCCTTTTATCGATGGTCGCCGGCGTCGGCGCGGGCGCCCTGTTGCTCGCCATGCGCAAAGAACACTGGCGCGATATTGGATTGAAATCCGGCGGCAATCTGGGATGGACCCTCGCCCGCGCCGGCGAGTTCGCTCTTCTTGTCCTCGCCGTCAGCGCCCTGGGCATCGGCATTGCGACAGCTATCGGTCACCCGCCCGCAACCTCTTCTGTCATCACCGGTCAACCGCAAACGCTGCCGGGATTTCTGCTCGATATCTTATTCGGCGTCTGGATTGGCGCAGCGCTTGGCGAAGAGATTTTCTTTCGCGGATTCCTGTTGTCGAAATTCCGGACATTATTTGGCGGCGGCCGCATCGCGCTGGCGCTCGCCATCCTCGCCCAGGCGATCTGGTTCGGCGCCGGGCACGCATCCCAGGGGCTCAGCGGCATGATCGTCACCGGCGCCATTGGTTTCGCGCTCGCCATTTTCTTTGTCACCCGCGCGCGCGGATCGCTCATCCCGCTGATACTCGGGCACGGGTTCGTCAATACGGTTACATTGACGATTGCGTTTTTTAATTAAGGTTGCGGCGTGCTGGTGATGTGTCGCAAAGGGCGTTTTGCGGCGGCTCAATAACGTCGGTGCGGAAATCAACTTTTTTACTCGCCGAGTTCCGCAAGCGCGCGCGCCGCTCTTATGTGACCGGATTCCAGGCGCAGCGCCCGCTCAAATTCCTTGCGGGCGTCTTCAGTCCGTTCGGCCGTCGCAAAGGCGCGGCCCAGGCCGAAAGCTGAATCCGCGGCATCGGGATTATCCGCTGCATTGCGTTCGAGCAGTGCAATTGCCGTTTCCAAATCGTTCATTTTTAACAGTTGATAGCCGATCACTTCTGACGCCACGCGCGTATCTTCTTCCGGATAGGCAAGCCGAAAACGCTGATATGTCCACAATACGGCCTGCGCGTCGCCGCGCTGAAAATAGAGCTGTTCCATGAATGCCTGAATCCGGTTGCGTTTATATTGCGGCGGCGAAAACCATTCCACAGGAATATCAACATTCACGTCGATGGAGCCCCATTGCATCGAATTCATGACCTCGCCTGTCGCAATATTAGTCTCGACAAAGCGATGCGGGAACTTCACGCCGGCGATTTCACGATAATCGCTGACGCGATTTTCCGACGCCACCGCCGCACCAAACGCATGCACCGGCGCCGCCTGCCGCTCTGCTGCGGTCAGAAATGTCTGCTGATCAAAAAAACTGTCGGTGACAAACCCGTCCATCATCGTCAGGCGGATCTGATAGGCTGGCTTGCCGGCGATCATCGCTTCGCCGATCAGCTCTACTTTGTGGCCCTTGGCTGCATAATCGAGAAATGGCCCGTCAACTTCTGCATGATGCCGGGAAGCGGCGGAAGCGGCCCCCACGGTGCGCACCACCAGGCCAGGGTCTTTATACCATTCCCACGCGGCGCCGTCATAACCCTCCATGAAATCCGGTTCATCTTGCGGGTCAACGAGACCGACAAGTTTGTAATAGGGCCGCATCAGCATCATTGACGCTTTTCCGTCAGTAGAAAAGTCGCCTTCCTGATAAAGCCCCTTCGAAAAAACGACAGTGCGGATATTGCGCAAAGCGGTCTCGCCGCCGCGCGCCTCGATATGCCGGGTAATCACCCAATCCGCGTCAATATGTGCGTCATTGGCGCAGGCGGCAGGCCCCGCCGCAGCGCCAAGGATAAAGGCGCATAGAAAAATGGCTCTGTCGGTTGCAGAACGTATCGCAGGGCAGATCAAGGGAACCTCCAAACTGTTCGAACAGCTGAACGCTGGCGTCATTGGTTTGATTTCACAAGCGCTGAAAGATAAGAATTAGGTAAGAAAACACGAGAGAAACCTGAGGCCAATATGCCGGATGACCATCAATGCGCTGATGTTGCAACGCGCCCGGCGACGGCGCTGACATTCATGAAATCCGGGCCGTTCACGCTGGATCGCGAACGGCGGCGCCTCGTGCGGGAAGGCGCTGAGGTCAAAATTGGCGGGCTGCCGCTGCAGATCCTTGAGCTCCTGCTTGCAGCGCCCGGCAAAGTGGTGACGCGCGCTGCACTAAAATCGGCGCTTTGGCCAAATTCGGATCGCATCGATACGGAACGGCGTCTCAACACCGCCATGCGCGCGTTGCGCGGTGCGCTCGGCGATGCGGCTGACGCGCCCCATTATATCGAGACATTGCGCGGTTGCGGCTACCGCTGGATTGGCGAAGAAAATGCGGCGGCGCCAGTGCAAACGCCGGCGCCGGGTTTGTGGCGGCGCGCAGCCGCCATCGCCGCATGCCTTTTGTTGGCAATTGCTGGCTCAGTTCCCGGGACGCTGCGTGACGGCGCCTTGACGCAGGACCAAAGAGAACGCTTTCTTCACGTCACGTCGATCGCCGCGACAAATCCCGACGACGCCGCAGCTGAACTTGATGCGCTGATTGCAGAACGGCCAGATCATCGCGCCGCGCGGATTTTAAGGGCCGAATTTTCTATGCGCGCCTGGCGCGCGGCGCCGGACGAAAAACATCTTGCCGAAGCCAGGAAAACGCTCGCGGCCATGCGCACCGCCTATCGCGGCGATCCGGATATCGACGTCTTCGACGCAGAGCTGGCTCTCCTTACAGATTGGGACTGGAACCAGGCGAAGCGGCTTTACCGTCGCGCACTGCGCCAAAACCCCGATCATCTCGGCGCGCGCCGGGGTCTTGCATGGCTCTATCTCAGTGCAGGGATGAAAGACAAAGCCTGGACGGCGCTGGACAACGTACTCCAGTCCGCAACGTTGACCGACAGCACACGCGCCGATCTTGGCTGGTGGCTGATCCGCATGGAGCGCGCAGATCTTGCCGTCGAAATGTGCCGCAACGGGCGAGACAGCCACATCAATCTTTTGTCATGCCGTCACACAGCGCTTACGCGCAGGGGCGCCGTCAGTGAGGCGCGCGACGTCGCGATCCTTATACTTGAGAAGCTGAACGCCGAACCGCAACTGATCGCTTCAATAAAGGCGGCGGCGCCGCAAGCCGGCTATCAGCGATTTCTTGAATGGCGCGTCGATCATTTCCTGCCCCAAGCCGCCATCATGCAAAGCCGCTGGTTTCAGCTGGCCCAGCTTCAGGCGGAGGCGGGATCTCTTGACGCCGCCATGGCGAGCCTCGAACAAGCCTACGCGACGCGCGACCCATCGATGGTTAAGCTCGCATCAACATTCGAGTTTACCGGCCTCACCGCATCGCGCCGTTACCAGATGATGTTGAGCGAGATATACAAGGGCCGCGATGGTTGAACGCTGTGTCGATGGTCCGCGTTAAGGAGCGCGCAGTCGATGTTGCGTATCCGGCATTAATTGATTTGGACAATTGCGATTTTACTCATCGCATGCCGTCCAATTCAGGGTCCACAAACTCCGAGCGCTGACCCGAATGCTTTTTGCTTTCCCGGATCGCGTTGCGAATTTCATCGAGCATGCGGTGGGGGCCGAATATATGGCGAACGCGCTCGGCTTCGCCGCCGCCCATCTCTTTGAGGTCAATATCACCGATATCGAAAACGCGTTGCCACCACCATTGCCTTATATCGGTATCGACAATGCGCTGAAGATTGATCCGCTGCTGCAGACTGTTGAAGACGCCGCCGATTGTAATCAGCGTTGCGTCAAATGTTTCTGTATCCCGGATAATTGCGTATCGCCAACTGCTCCAGAACAGAATATGCGGAAAATAAAAACCGCTTGCCAATGTCAGGGGAATAAATCCAACGGCTGCCAGGCCATGATGCGGCGATAAATTGTAAACCGGAGACAACCAGTCGAACCAGCTTGTCGCAAGCACTGAAAAAACGCCTGCCAGAATGGCGAGCCTTGCGCCATTTCGTAACAGGACCGGCAGCACGGGAAGATTGTTCACCCTGCGCGCGGCAAACCGCAAGACGACCCAAACGCCAAATATTACACCGAGAGTGAGGATCGTATTGTTCCGCGCCAGATCGTAATAGGCTTCCAGCCATCGCGGGAAGGAAACGATGAACCGCTCTAAAGGTTCAACAACAAACGCAAGCGGGCTCGCAATCATCGCCTGCGTTGCTGATTGCAACGCTGACGACCAGTTTTCTGCGCTCTGGGGTACGCTTCTGATCGACCAGGCCGCCCATCCGATAAAATACAATAGCGTTAGCGCCGCCATCAGAACCGGCCACCATATGGCATGCCAGGCGAATGATCGTTTTACGCCGCTCGGAAACAGAGATTCTTCCAGGAGGCCCTTCTCACCGTCACAAAGTCGATTGAGATGGATATCCCGCAATAAAACCAGCCAATGCACGCCTGTGTCATAGATAAGCTTTTCATGTTTGCTGCGCCTGAGTAACGCACGCGTACGGCGGCCATTAGAGTAAAAAGAAAACGAAAGCTCCGCCCAAAACCACGCCATGCTCAACGACGCCCAGCCGACCCAGGTCCACGACATGGGGTGACCAAGTTTTAAAATGATCGATTGCGTGAGCGTGCTGTTCGGTGCGCTTTGCGGGCCGCCGAACCAGAACGCCAGCGCCTCTACAATCAATGTGACCAGCAGCAGGCCCCACCGGAAATATCGCGCGCGTTTAAACATGTCCCCTCCCGCAAGATCATATAATCACTGGGAAGTCCGACAACAAATACTATATTCCCCTTGGCCGGGGCCGGATCGGCGCTTGATCTCAAAAGCCTTTGAATTTCATTCACCTACCGGGTTGATCGCGGCTAAAACAAGCTCGCGCCGAAACCGCATGGCTGCGCCCGCCGCCCCTCACCGCAACAGCGCAAAACACATATTGATATGGGTCGGCCTTTTCGTGTAGGCCGGCACACGCCGCGAACAGGCAGTGAGGGCCATCATGAAAACAGTATCAAGGACTGGGGCGCTGGCTGGGGCGCTTTCCGGGGCATGCGCCATGGCGTGGTCGTCACTTGCATTGGCTGCAGACCATGCAGACGCGGCGGTCGGGTTTTTACCCCTGTCAATTGAAGATGGTCAATTGACAGGGCAAGGCGCCGACAGGCTAAGAGAAAATCTCGCAAATGCGCAATTCATCCTGATCGGTGAAGATCACGGGTTTGCCGACCCGCCGATATTTTCTTTGGCGCTCGCAAAAGCCGCGCGCGAATATGGCGTCACACATCACGTGGCGGAGATAGGCCCCCTCACCGATCACTAGGTGACAGGCATCCTGAATGAAGGCGGCGTTGACGGACTTGCCAAAGCGCTTGAAGGGCGCCCTCTGGCCGTTCCTTTCGTGAGCATGCGTGAGGATGCGGAACTGGCGCATTATTTTCTTAAAAACGCCGGACGGCGCCAGGATGCGCTTTGGGGTGTTGATCAGGAATTTGTTGGGGCGCCCCTGATCCTGCTCGAAGAATTAGCCGCATCGGCATGCAACGATACGGCGCGGGGGCTGGCCGAAACGCTCCTTGAAAAAGAGCAAAATGCGTTTGCCGCCGGCGCGCAGGGCGAAATGCTTCTTTTTGCCGCCGATGGCGACGCCTTCACAGCATTGCATGAAGCGTTTTCTGCCTGTCGCGACGCGGCGCCCATCATCACCGGGCTCGAGGAAAGCGCAAAAATCTATCAGCTGTTTTCGGTTGACGGTTTTTTCAGCAACGCGCGCCGGGTCGCACTCATTCGCCAACAGTTTCTCGAAAATTATCGAGCGTCAAAGAAAAAGGCGCCGCGCGCGCTGATCAAACTGGGCGCCTATCATGCTGGCCTCGGCACGACGCCAGTAAACACATTTGATATTGGCTCGCTGACAGAAGGCATCGCTGCGTCTAACGGTCTTGAAGTGCTGCGCATTGCTTTTTTCCCGCTGGGCGGCCAACAGACATCGGTTAGCCTGGCGCCGGGGCAAGCTTTTTCAACCGGGGAATTCCACTCCAGGGATATTGAAACCTTGCTGCAACAGATTGGCGCGGCCCCCGATGATGTGGGCGGCGCCGGCTGGACATTGATTTCGACGGCTGACGTCCGCGCGTCGCTTGGACGCAAGGGGCTCGCTGACCTTTCGAACGATATGCGCTTTATTGTGCTTGGATTTGACTACCTCGTGACAACGCGCAGCGCGCAAGGGGCAACGCCCCTCGCCCGTTGAGCAAGTTCATCTGATCAATCGAACCCGGCCAGATGGGCGCCGTCGCCGGGCCGCGAACCGGTTCTGATCTCCAACGTGCTCAATCGAGCGACATTGGTGATTGTCCGCCGATGCAAAAGACGCCATGACTAGCGGATGAAATATCTGGTGACAGGAAGCTCCGGCCATCTTGGCGAGGCGCTGATGCGCGTGCTTCAACGGCAGGGCGCGGATGTTGTCTCAATCGATATTAAACCCGGCGCCTTCACCGATCATGTTGGCTCAATCACAGACCGGGATTTTATCAAGGCGCGGATGGACGGCGTGTCGGTCGTTTTTCACGCGGCGACGCTGCACAAGCCGCATGTTGCAACCCATTCCCGACAGGATTTCATCGATACAAATATTACCGGCACGCAAAGCCTCATTGACGCTGCGTTGAACGAAGGCGTTCACGCATTTATTTTCACCAGCACCACCAGCGCCTTTGGCGATGCGCTGACGCCGCCGCCGGGTGAGCCCGCAGCGTGGATCACGGAAGATGAGGTTCCCCGGTCGAAAAATATTTACGGCGTCACCAAGCTAGCCGCCGAAGATTTGTGCTGGCTCGCCTGGCGCAAGGACAAGTTACCCTGCATCATCTTAAGAACGTCGCGCTTCTTTCCCGAAGAGCAGGATAACGCCCATATGCGTTCTGCTTTCAGCACCGAGAACGCGCAAGCAAATGAATTCCTGCATCGGCGTGTTGACATTGAGGACGTGGTTTCCGCACACCTCCTGGCGGCGCAGCGCGCGCCGGATATTGGTTTTGGCCGCTACATCGTCAGTGCAACCTCGCCGTTCAACCAGGATGACCTTGCCGATCTGCGCATCAAGGCGCCGGAGGTGGTTCGGCGCTACGCGGACTTCGAGAAAACGTTCAGCCAGAAAGGCTGGTCACTCTGTCCGTCGATCGACCGCGTCTATGTCAATCAAAAGGCGTGCGACGACCTTGGCTGGCGGCCGATTCATGATTTTAACGCCGTGCTTGAGCGCGTTCGCGCGGGCGGGTCGCCCTTAAGCGCACTGGCATATGAGATTGGCGTCAAAAGATATCACGAAGAGGCATTCGATGCCGGTCCCTATCCGGTGGATTAATATTATTTCAACCCCGAAAAAAGCAACCCGGTCCTAAAATTCGAGCGCGCGCCTCCCCCGCAATCGCCGGAGAAGCGAAAGCCGATTGGCCGCATCAACTATTGCCTGTTGCCGCTATTGCGCGCTGCCGCTCATTGAGCGCAATCCACAAATATTTTTTTCAACATTGATTTAGGTCAACTATTGCCGCCGAAAGGCATGCTGAATTCTGTTGAAAGAAGCAATTAAGGGCGGGCCATTTCTGTTCGCATCGCAATTGCGCTCCAATTCGGACATTGGCCGGTTGATCACAGCAGAATCAAATGCGAAGACGAAAGGTAACACATGTTGGCGTCAAGGCTGGCATTAACATCACGCCTCTCCTCGACATTGTTTTTATTCTTCTGATCTTTTTTATCGTCACGGCGACCTTTCTTCGTGAAAAGGGCATTGACGTCGATACGCTGCAAAGTTGTGAAGCCGATTGCGGCGGCGCGCCGCCTGCCGCTCTGTTGCTCGCTATCCAGGAAGATGGATTTGTCCGCGTCAATAATGTCCGCACCATTGATGACAGATCAGTAAAACCTGTGGTGCAGGAATTTATGGCGCGCGAACCCAACGGCGTCGTTCTTGTCAGCGCGGCGCCGGCGTCTGAATCCGGCGTTGCCGTTCGTGTAATGGATCAGGCGGCAGATGGCGGCGCCGTTTCGGTGACGCTGTCGCTGCAAAAAGACATGTCGTAGTTATTTTCGCGCGGCGCTCACGCAGCGGAAAAAATTGCGCGCCAATAGACCAGCATGAAGGCAAGCGCCGCCAAAGCAAGTATAAACAGCATATGATGAAGTTTGCGCCAAAACCCCCAGCCGGAAATTGTCCATGCCGGCAAAAGACTCACGACGCCGATAATTCCGGCGGCAAAGACGCCATAGGCGATAAGGCGCGCAAAAACGATCGCCAGGTAAGGATAATTGGGCAGCGCCTTGGCGTCGGCATTTTGAATCGACATCGCCGCCATCAACAGCGCGACACCGAGAACAAAAACGAGAACCGCCGCGCCAAGATCAAGCAAATTGAGCTTATGACCCGTGGGGCTTTGGGAAACAGCTCTGCCCTGTCGGCGCCAGGCGCCTAACCAGATTGTCACGCTGAAAAAAGCCGCTGCCGCGAGCGTAAATAGGTAAGCGCCCGGCGTGGTGACGCTTTTTGTTTTTTCCCAACTGTGAAACCCGGATTTATCTGTGTAATGCGTGATGTCGCCATCGGCATTGCGGCCAAATGAGATGCGCGCGCCCTCAATATTTTCAAACGCATCCTCTGCGTCGCTGATCGGCGTAAATCTTGATTTGTTTTTGCGCCCGACAATAAGCGCGCCTTCGCCGCCATCGGCAATTTTGGTATACGCGGCGCCTGCGTAAAGGAATGTCTGGAAAGTTGTGAAAGGACGCCGGTTCAGACGATAGGCGCCGGAAAATTCTGATGCCGGCCTGTCCGCTTCACCCGTGTTTGCAGTCGCAACGACGCCGGATGCGGCCGGCAATTGCAAAAGGTGATTGATCACCAGAGGATTAAGCGCTTCCATTAACATCGTATTGCCCGGTGAATTCTGCGAATGATAAACCCCCAGCCCCAAATCCGGAGTCAATACCATGTTGGAATAAAAAGCAGAAGTTGCGCCGCCATGACCAAACGTCTTGTGTCCCCGGTAAGAGCTTGAATAAAATCCGTGGGCGACGCCGGCGCCGTCTAAATTGTCCGTAAAGCCGCGTGTCCACATCTTGCGATGGGCTTCCGACGACATCAGCCGCACACCATCAAGGGCGCCGCCGCCGAGATGAAACCGCATCCATCGGCTCATATCCTCCGCGCTCATGCTCATGGCGCCGGTCGGGGCAAGGGCGCCGATTTCAAGATAATCAACATCGTCATAGGCGCCGTCGCCCCAGGCGTAACCTTTTGCGAGGCGCGCGCGGAAATCGCCGCGCATTTCCGCCGGTCCGACAAATGACGTGGCGCCAAGGTTAAGCGGGACCAGAATTTCATCTTCAAGAAACCTCTGAAACGGCGTGCCGCTGACATCTTCAACAATTTTTGCGGCAAGCGCGGCGCCAAAGTTTGAGTATGATGCGCGTGCGCCCGGCGGAAAGACGCGCGCGGGCATGCTGAAAGAGAGCGCGTCCGTTAAATTGACGCCAGACGTAAAATCCTGGGTGAAGATTGCGTAGCTGTCTTCAAATCCCGCGCGGTGCCCCATCAGATCATTCATCGTAATCGGCGCGCCGAATTTTTCCGGGATTTGCATGTCCTTCAAATAGGAATTGATATCCGCATCGAGATCTAGCTGTCCGCGATCCGCCAGCATCATCACCGACGTCCAGACAAACGTCTTGGATATTGACCCAATCCGCATCAGCGTCTCGCCGCCGTCAATTTTTCTGCCAGCCTCAATGTCAGCGTCGCCATAGCCTTTGGTAAAACTCGCATGGCCGTCATGAACAATCGCGACAGCGACGCCGGGTATTTTGTGTTCGCGCATATAGGCGGTGACAACGCCATCTACATAGGCTTCGAGCTGGGGAGCGTCGAGGACATCGTTTGCAGCGTCCCGCGTTTCCTGCATCTTGATTGAGCCTTGCAGTTCCTGGGCGGAACACGCCGGCAGGCTTTCGGAAATGAACACCGCAAGCGCGACTGGTAAAACTGAAATGATCCGCATATGCCGGTCCCCTTTACCCCTCGATCAATCTGGCTTGATCACCACCCAATATCCACGATCCAGCGCCGAAAACCGCGCGCATCTATTTCGCCGGCAGTCTCGACAAAAGTTTGCTCAGGCCAAAATAAAGCGCCCCGCCGAGCGCCAGCCCCAAAGGCGCAAACCAGTTTCCGAGAACTTCGGTGTAGCCGGTTGCATCTGTTAAGCCCCCCAACACAATGCCATTGGCATTTACATAAAGGCCAATCACACCTGGGAAAAGCGGCTTTAAAACTGACAGCACAATTAATGTGAATGAGAGGCCATAGCCGCCAAAAAGAAGCGTGATGGTGAAAAATCCCCCAATGCGGCGCGTTGCAACACGCATCAGCGCCGCAGCAACACTTGCCGGCGTCGGGCGGTGTGAGGCTTCTTCCAAAAGTTTCTCTGTGAGAATGGGTTCGAGATATACATCCGGTTCCCCAAGGCGCTCTAAAACAATTTCAACATTTTCCGCCGTCGCTTCCCCCAGCTCGTTTAGACTTTCCTCTGCATGCCCCTCAATTTCTGTCATGAGGTCTGCCGCTGCGCGCGCCGAAACGCCGCTCAACAGCTGACGGATCTTCGTGAAATATTGATCCCACCTGGCCCGCGCCGCCGGTGTGCGGAAATCAATCGCCATCATTCACCAGCTCTTCAACACCCGTCGTGAATTCAAGCCATCGCTTTTTTCGGCTATTCAGCATTTTGCGTCCCAAACTTGTCAGCATGTAAGTTTTTCGCGGCGCCGCGCGGCCTTCATGGTCCCAATCCGAAATGATCAGCGATTGCGCCTCGAGTTTTTTCAACAGCGGATAGATTGTTCCTTCTGCGATTTTTACGCCCAGCTGACCTTTAATCTTGGTCACCAGCCCGTAACCGTGATTGCGCCCGGAATGGAGGCACAACAGCACCACCAGTTCCAACAGGCCTTTAAGCAATTGCTTTTCCCAATTGCTGTCTGACTGCATTTCAATTCCTTGTTGCAGATCCATATACATCGTATTCCGATGGTTTGCAAGATGGCGGCGGAAAACGCTGTCCCCTTCGGACAGGCGGCGGCGTCCATCCCAATCCGCAAGGAAATGGTCCATGAGTAAAATCACGGTGATCATTCTCATCGGTTTGATTGGCGGCGCCGGTTCGGTGACGCTGTCGCTGCAAAAAGACGTTCAATAGGCTGAGCTGATCAGCCGCCAATTCCTGTCGCTGTCAGAAAATATGTTTCGCTACAAGCAGCCCGCCGCAATACTCAATGCCGCCCTGCATCACGCGTTTAAACCACTGCGCCCAAACGCCGCCCCTAACCAAACCGGCGCATATAGTGAGACCCCGATATTGTGAGGCGCTGAGGCTTGCCGTCGATCACGCCATCGAACCGGGCCCGATGTTCTCCGTCGCCTACCTGCCATTCGCCATTCCCGGCGGGCGTCAGCCTGTCCTTAAAATTTACAGACTGTGTGACGAGCATGCCGTCACGGGCAAAGATGCGCCCGGGAATTTCCCAGCGATCGTCACTGTAATATTGACCGGCGAGCGCCTGGAGTTCTTCGGATGCAGCTGGTCGATAACCTTTTGACGGATCGGCCGCATATTCAGTTTCGCCGGCCCAAACACGCAACGCTTTTTCGTCTTTGATCTCGAATTCCAACCCGCTGGTTCGAAACGCCTCATCATTACAGGCGAAGAAATTCTCGCCGACCTGCTGCAGATCACTTTCGAGTTGAAGGTTTATGATTTTCAGCTGACCGCCCTTCTCGAAGATTTCAAATTGCGCGCCGTCTTGCGCAGTAAAGACGCCAGTATATTGCTCTGGTTTTTCGATATCCGGTTTTACCGGTTTTGGCATTGAGGTTAGCGCCGTCGCTCCATCGCGGGCGCCGCGCAACGCCTCACACGCATAGACCGTGATATCGCGCGGCCGGTAATTCAGCGCATAATGAACATTGCTCGAAGCAAAGGCTGCAACGCCGGCCTCTCGATCCACATGCAGCGACGAGGAAAAAGAGACCATCCCGCCGGTATGATGAAAATAACGCCGTTCATCCACGTCAACCTGGGCAATGCCGCTGCCATATTTGACGCCGTCGCCCCATCCCGGCGCATCTGTTGCATCCGCAACGAAATGCGCGGCAGCTTCACCGGACAGGATCGGGCCGCCTTTCAGGTCAGCAAGCGCCATCAGATAGCGCAGGAATAACGCCATGTCTGATGCTGTTGATGCAACGCAGCCTGCGCCGCCGTCATAATCAACCCACGGCGCCTCAACCATCGGGCCGGGATGCATCACCGGCCGGTCCATCCGCGCCGGTTCATATCCCTGGGCATAGCGTTGGCGATCCTGCGCGTGCATTGCGCCGATCGATTGCGCCATGCCAAGCGGACGCAGCACGCGCGCCTCGACACAATCGGCGTAAGCACGGCCATCCGCCTGCGCGGCAATCTTTCCCAGAATGCGGTAACCGAGATTACAATATTCCCATTTGCTGCCCGGTTCAAAAAGCGTCCACAAACCGCCATCCAGAACCAGCGGCGCGCCGCCCGGAAGACCCGATGTATGATTGAGAAGATGCGCAATTGTAATCTTGTCGCCATCGCGTATGACGAGACCGGGCATCAAATCCATAAGCCGCGCATCAGGCGATAATTTTCCCTCGTCGATCAAGGACCAAACGCAAAGCCCGGTCATCATTTTGGTAATCGAGCCTATCTGGAAAAGATGATCCGGGCCGACGCGAATATTGCGATCCACATCGGCAAATCCGGAACGCACGAAGCCGGTGAAACCGTTTCGATCGACAACGCAAAGCGTCATGCCCGGAATGCCCCATTCGGCGCGATGCGTTCCCACATAATCCTCAATCGCGCCGAGCGCTTTCGCCTCTGCGCGGCCGCCGCCGGTTTTTTGCGTTGACGCGCGCGCGGACGACGCCAGGCCCGCAAGCGCCGCGCCGGCGCCGACAAATGTTCTGCGATTGAGTTCCATTATGCACCCCGATGTGGATTATCTTGCGGATGGCCTTGAACTAGCCGTCGATTCTGCCGGTTGGACAAGAAACGACGAACAAACTCTATTCCGATCACAAGGCTGAGCATGGTCCGGGCCACACCCGTGCGGACCGCAAACCCGATCAGCGGGAGAACATTCGGAATTTTCTAACTGCGCATTTTGGTTATTTTATTTTCGGGCGGCGGTTTTTGCAGATGGCGGACAGCTCACCAAAAGAGCCACGCTACCAAATCGGTATTAATCTGGCGGCGCCAATTTCGCGCTCTTCGCGATTTGCGAGACGCCCGCATTTCGCAATCACTTCATTTTCTGAAAAACTGTCGATCTCAACTGGAAGACTGTATTTCGAAACCATGCTCTCCAGGCGGCGTGTCTCGCTTTGGCAGCTGCGCTGACTGGAATTCTGGCGGCAATAGAGAATTATTTTCGCGCTTTTATCTGATTCCGCCGCATAGCGCAGCGCCTCGCCAAAGGCTTCAGCCCATTGTTCGGTCGGGCCAATTTTGATGGCCTGCTTTTTGTTTGAACAATCAGCGCGCGCGCCGCCTTTCAACACCACGTTTTGCTCCATGCCCGCACAAAAGCACTGCTTTATTTCAGCCTCAGCTGCTTGCGCGCTGTGTGTAAGAGCGAAAAAAGCAGCGCCGGCCATTATAATGCGTTTCATCTGGCGCCTTCCCGTTGCAGCGATCAAACGGCGTAAATACCCGGCCTTCGCCAACAGATGTTGGCCGAACCTCATGTCCTTATAATACACATTGAGATTGATAACGCATTTTGCGGTTGAATGCCTTCAATACGCGTCAAACTGTTTTCTCCACCATAAGCGCCGCAATGGCCGCACTATAGGGGGAAAATGGCTGAGGACAAAGGGCTGACGGGCGTGGACGCGGCTTGCAGGCGAGATTGGCCGGGGTTTCGACGAATTGCATTCTTGATGGCGTCGTGTAAATTTCAGCTGTCATACGCGTTCAACAGGGATTAACGCCAATGCTTCCATTTCTGCGCGCAGGTTTCATCAGCCTGTTGGTTTCGGTTACGTTTTTCAACACGGCAAATGCCGGGGGGAACGACAGTAACTACACGCAGGGTTCAGTCTGGACAGTTGGCTACATAGAAACCAAGCCGGGCCAGTTCAACGCCTATATGAACAATCTCGAAGGTGAATGGCTGCGATATATAAAAGCCCAGAAAGACGATGGCGATGTCCTCTCCTATAGAGTTATGGCTGTCATGGCGCCTCGGGACGGTGAGCCAAATCTCATGCTGATGGTTGAATGGAAAAACATGTCCGTGTTTGACCGCAGTGAGGAATATTGGGAGAAACTGACCAAGCGCCTTACCGGATCAATGGAAAAGCTTGTTGAGAGCAGCGTTGATCGAGAAGCGTTGCGCACTTTGCGCGGCGAACTGATCGCGCGCGAATTGGTGTTTAAGTCTGACCTGGAATAGTCGGGCGTGCATTTGCCGTCGTCGGCAAAGCTCTGTTGCCGTTCGGTCCGGGACCGAAAACAAAGTCGCCACGACCCTGGAAATGTGTGCGCCTCAGCTTTGGTGCGCCGCGCGACGGCGCCGCCAACCGATCATCATCCAAATGCCAACGACCAAGCTGATAAGCAGCGTAATCGCCCATGCGAAAAAAATCGTCTTGAACATCTTTTCGGCGATCATCGTGAATTTCAAAATGTCGATCCGGCCGGTCTTCCAGTAAACCCACTCGCCGGCGAGCATTGTCGCCAGCAGCTCATTGCCGGTTTCCAGAATCACGACGCCGTCGCCCGTCGCGGGATTGAAACGCGCTGCGGCGTTGATTGCGGGCTCATCATTGCCGTCATGGCCAATGATAAAACCACCCTCCTCATTGGGCGCGTAAAGGATTGCGCCAAGCCCCCAAATGGGCAGTCCCATCTCCGAGGCATGGGTTTGACGCATTAGTTCCAGCGTCTCAGGCGTTAACACGCCGCGGCCGGCGCGTGCGTTCTGGTTGGTTTCCAGATGCGCTTGAATGAATTTTGTCATGTCCGCGGCAGTTGTATAGAGCGCTGTCGGCGCAAGCCCGGTAAAGCGAAAGCGCGTGGCCGGCGATCCATCCACATCATAACTGGCCGCAACATTTGGAACGCTGTCCTCAACATAGACAAATGTCGATCGCCGCATATCCAGCGGATCAAATACGCTGCGCTGCATGTAGCCTGCAAATGTTTCGCCGCTGACTTCCTCAACCAACAGCTGCAGCAAGGTGTAGCCGCCGCCTGAATATTTAAATCCGGCGCCGGGCTCCATGCCAACACGCACACGCCCATCAGCGCCGGGAGATGCGTCGGCAGCATGGGTCAGTGATGCTTCAAGCGTTTGCACGTCGCCGCCGGGATCAAATCCCGCATAGCCAAGGCCATCTGTCAGGCCCGCCGTATGGCTGAGCAATCGGCGCACGGTGACGCCGTCATTGTCAAATTCACTTGCCGGCAATTGCCACCGGGTGAGATATTGCGACACCGGCGTATCGAGATCGAGTTTGCCCTCTTCGACCAGCGCCATGACGCCAAAGGCCGCGACCCATTTGCTCAGCGATCCAACCTGGAACAGCGTTTCACGATCAATCGCATCGCCAATAGATACAAAATGCTCGCCAACCACCGCGCCATTCTCGATCAGGACGAATGCAGCATTGCCATTATATTCCGCATCAATGGCTTCTGACGTCGCAGCAGTAAAAGCGTCAGCATCGTTGGCCGCCGCAATGGCGCCGCGCATCCATCCATTCCATGTGCCCATCCAGATCAACACTGCCCAAAAGGCGCCGACAACTATTGTCAGAAATATGTGCAGCAAAACTGATCGCATCGGTTCATCCCCATTGAGTTTTAAGCGTCAACTTGGCCGGCCGCTGCGGCGTCGAAAGCCGTTCACTTAAGTGCTGTGGGCCAGTGTCCATCGTATATAACGAATGTTCGCCATTAACCAATCAGTTTCCGGTCAATCGCTCACATTGTCGGTCAACGGCGTCGGGAACAACGGCATTGTTTCATAGGCTTCACGCCAGGTCTTCTCAAAAACTAAAATGTTGCAATCACCCTTTAAACCCGCAGCCGATAATGCCCTGATGGTCAATTTCGCGTCGGTCGAATAATCGGCAAATGCAGGCGCGCACACTCACAGAAATGCTTTAGGTGAGAAAAAACCCGAACACGGGAATTCAGCTCTCTGCCGCTAGGCGCTTGAAAGAAAGTCGAACACTTTCTGCAGACCCGAAATGCGCGTGCGATATAATTCCGTGTAGGAACAGCGCCCGCAGGCAACGGTGGTAAAGCCTTTATTGCTGACATCGAAAAACGCCGCCCAAAAGCCGCCCGCGCCGCGCAGCGCCCCCGCTTCAAATTCCCCGTGCCCGCATTTGGGGCAAATCCAGTTCTTATGGTGCATCTCTACCGCTGCTCCCTGTTTATAAACGACATAGTGCGTTGCATGGATATAATGTCAAAAATTCAAATCAGAAGGGGTGCAGGGCGCCTTAAGCGTCCTTCGATACGCTCCGGAACAGGGCGCAACGCGCCTACGGCCATGACCGCCCCTACCAAAAAATATCTGCGAGTATAATCAGGATCCCGATCTGGCCGCCCTGCCAGAAGACGGAGCGCAGCCCCGGCGGGCCGAAAGCGTAAGCAGGGACATAAAACATGCGTGAGACGAAAAACATCCATGCGCCCCAGATTGCGAATTGTCCGTTGACGCCCGCCGCATGCACAACAAACAGCGCGGCGGCAAATTGCGGGAAGATCTCCAACAGGTTTTGATGGGCGCGGACGAAGCGGCCGGAAACGCCGGTCACGTCGAACGGCGTATCGCGCGGGCCCGCAACCCATTTCGGTCCCGCCTGCGCTAATGTCAGTATGCTCTGCAGGCCGATCTGCACCATGGCGAGGACAAGCGTTGCTGCAAGCGCCCAAAGGTCAAGAGTCATATATTTCTCCAAATCACTGCGCTCGTGATCGAAACAAATCTTTGAACTTCGCCATGGGCCAGGCGATGATTGCGGCGATCAATAGAGCAAGTACGCCTGCGGCCAGTCCGGCGAGCGGCGAAAACAAAACAGTCCACGCACCGGGGGTGAGGCCAAACGGTATCTCGATCTCGAGATATTCCGGATTGTTTTTGAAATAGAGCGGCAGAAACGCCGCCTGCGTCCACACCGCAAAGACGCCCGTCAAAAACCCGGCGGCGAATGCGTTTCGCTTTGGCGCAGCTTGCGCAAAAAATACTGCGCCCTTGGCGACGCCGGCAATGATAATCAGACCCACAAGATGCTCATAGCCGGCGATCCATGACGCAATCGTCAGCCCGGCGAATAGAAATCCGCTGAGCGACAGCATCAAAACCAGCGGCCAGTTGATGTTTTTCATTTCGAAAAGCCTTTCCCGTTTTTTGGCGCGTCCCAACCAGATTCTCTCTCATCTCGAGGCGCCATTGCCGTTGCAGTCATTTGCGGGCCCAACCCCAATTGACCCTCGAAGGATGAATGGAGCACTGCGCTCGCCGCCATGCATCGCGGCTTTTGCTCGGCAAAAGCGCCTCGGCATGAGGGGTCGTATATTGCGCGCACCCTCACTTTTGATTCCGCGCCCTGCGAGCCTCAATGGGCCGCGCACTATTCCCTACTCGCCATTCGCCATTCATCCTTTGCTGCCTGCGCTCTTGCGATTCATTCTATGACCATTTATTGATATTGGTCAAATGGTTTTACTGAATGATCTGATGGGAAACAGATGCCCAGAGCCTTTAATCAGCGGGAAGAGCGCCAAATAGGCGAGCGCCTGCGCCAGGACGGACTCAGGCTTTTCGCCGCCCAGGGCGTGCTTAAAACCAGCGTCGAGGAAATCACAAGATCCGCGGCCATCGCCAAGGGGTCGTTCTATAAGTTCTATGAATCCAAGGAGGTGTTGTTTTTCGAATTGCTCGAAGAGACGCAAAACGCGATCCGCGCCCCGCTGCTGGATGACAAGATTTTAAAATCCCGCCAAACCCGCGCGCATTTTGAAAAGCGTCTCCACGCCGTCTTCCGGAGGGTTTGCGACGACCCGCTGATCCAGTTCATGGGACGCGAAAGCGAGTTTTTAGCGGTCAGCAGAAAAGTCCCGCCAAAGGTGCTTCTCGCCCATCAAAACGACGATCAGGCCTTTCTCGAGGCGCTGATCAGAAAGTGGAATATGAGGGCGCGGCCGCCCAAACGCGACGTTGTCGCCGCGCGCATGACGCTGCTCTTGCTGGTCAGCCTGCAACGGGACTTTCTCGGTGAAAAACTGTTTCCTCATGGCCGCGATGCCGCTATTGCAAGCTTGGCGGATTGTTTTTTTGCGCCCGCCAGCAGACGCTGAAACGAAAAGAAAATAATGACGACAGAATTTGAAGCAGCCTTTCGCAATGCAGAAAAGGCGATGTTGGCCCTGGCAATGAAAGCGCGGGCGCTGCTGTTTAAACTCGACCCGAAAATTGTCGAAACCGTCTGGCAAAAGCAAAAGATTGCCGGCTATGGCGTCGGTCCGAAAAAACTGTCGGAACATTATTGCTACATCAGCGTACACAAAGCCCATATCAATATCGGGTTTAATTGGGGCGCCGATCTGCCAGATCCGACGAACCTGCTCGACGGCGCCGGCAAAAAACTGCGCCATGTGAAAATCGCGAATGAAAAAGACCTCGCGGCGCCCGCCCTGAAGGCGTTGCTGCGGGCTGCCAGGAAAGAGCGGCAAAAGGCGCTGGGGCGAGACTAAGAACGCAGCCCCTATTCAACAACAATAATCTTGCCCTTCATCGCCGGATGATAGGCGCAGATATAGCTGCTTTCGCCCGATGCGCCGGCAATAAGCGACCAGCTGTCGCCATTATTTAAATTGCCGGAGTTCCACGCGCCCGCTTCATCCGTCGCTGTATGGGGCACGACATCAAGGTTTTTCCAGACAATGCGATCGCCGGATTTAACGGTCAGGTTTGCCGGCGAGAATTTAAAGCTTTTGATCTCCACAATATGTGTCGTTACAGCATCATCCGCTGTTTCCGCGCTGGCGCTTTCGGCTGTGCTCGACGGCGCCGCCGCGCGCGTTTCAACGCCAGGCCCGCAGGCTGCAAGCGCTGCTGCGCCAATAAGGATGGCAAATAACCCCGGGCGGGACCGAAAGGCGCAGATGCGCCTTTCGGTTTCTAATGCCGGGCGGGTGATCGTCGGTATCGGATTTGACATGATTGGTGTTCCCTTCGCCCTGATGGCGGTTATTTCAGCGATTTTACCATCATGCCCGCATGATCTTCATGCACTTCAAACACCGCCAGCGCCGATTTCAGGAGGTCTTTAAATTCCTTATTGTCGGCCGCAGGAATGAACGCCGTTTCAAGAGTTTCATTGACGAATTGGTGATAACCCAACTCATTTTCCGCATAGGCGCGATCGAAAGCGTTGCCATCCAGCGTGGAAAGTTCATCGCGTTTTGCCTTAGCATCGGCGACGAGTTGCCGGCTGGTTGCATTGTCTTCCGGCGCGGCGCCGAGTTTTGTCAGCAGCGCAACGGCCTGATCATTAACCGCTGCATGGTCGCGCAGCATCAGCCCGGCAAATTCGCGCACTTTTGCGTTTTCCGATTTCGCCAGCGCCAAATGGGCGTAGCGGATATCAAGGACGCCGGCGGTATAGGCGATATGGGCGATTTGCATATCGGACGGGCCCTCTTCTGCTTTCGCAACGCTAAAGCTCGCGGCGCCCGCCATGATCAGTGCGGCCAGCATGGTTCTTTTGTTCTTAATCATCATTGTCTCCATAAGGTTCGGATGCTGTCCCATGACAGCCGATGGCCGCTATCTACGGCGCGGCTGGCGCAATGCCAGCCTGCTTTAGAAACAATGGACGATGCGCAAATCAGTCTGGACGCTCTGCATATTTTCGCCGCTTTATCTCGCGATCGTGATGCCTGGCGCGGGCGAAAAGGTATGAATATTGTTGTTTCTGGCGCGCGCTCGTGTTGCACAAAGCGTGCGTCAGGCGCACATGCGCGAACGGCGCCAGGCGAGGCTGAACTGCAAAAGGCCAAACAGAAATTCACGAGGTTGATCCGCCCATGGATGTGTTGAACGACATTGTCGATACGCTGCACTTGAAGGGCGTTTTATATTTTCGCACGGATTTTACGCCGCCCTGGGCGATTGCGGTGCCGGCGTTTGAATCCGCGGCGCGTTTTCATCTCGTGGTTCAGGGCCGGCTTTTTGTGAAACTTCAATCCGGCGCAGCGGTGGAACTGGGGCCCGGCGATCTCATCATGATCCCCGATGGCTGCGGCCATACGATTTCATGCACCCCCATTAAAGAAGAAGCAGCGTCACTGGAACAGGTGATCGAAGAAAGCGGTTATGACGGCACAGGCGTTTTTACCCTGGGCGACGGCGATCCTAACGCATCGGTGCAACTCATTTGCGGTCATTTCACCTTTCGGTCCGGCGCCGATCATCCTTTGCTGCGCGCCCTTCCTGAATTTTTACGCGTCACCAGCGCCATTCGCGCCAAACACACATGGCTCGATGAAGTGTTAAGACTGGTCGTGCGCCAGATTTTCACCGAACCGGAAAACTCCACGGCCACCATCACCCGTCTTTCCGAAGTTATTTTCATTGAAACGTTACGGGCATGCCGCGATCAATCGCCAAAGCTTGCGCAGATTATCGGCGCCCTCAACCAAAAACAGATCGGCGAAGCGCTGCTGTTGATGCATGACCGGCTCGACGAGCCCTGGACCATCGACAAACTGGCGGGAGAAGTGGGCATGTCGCGCAGCAAATTTGCCGAGCGGTTTCGTGAAACCGTTGGCTGCGGCCCAATGACCTATTTGACGGATTGGCGCATTCAAAAAGCGATCAATCTTTTGACCGCGTCGCAATTAAGCGTGCAACAGATCGCCGCCAAAACCGGCTATCAATCGCCCGCCGCCTTTACCCGCGCCTTTTCGCAAAAGCTTGGCGTTTCACCGAAGCAATATCGCCGTGCGGATGGCGAGATGGTGCATTAAAGCGCGCCTTCTTCCACCTGTTGCACGCGTACTAACGCAAATTCGCGAAAGATGTCCTGATAGGCCATGCCAAAATCGGCAAACTCTTCGGTTTTGGAGTTGATATTAAACGCAATCGCCATGTCATAATCCGGGAAAACCAAAAGCCAGCTTTGCGATCCCCGGCTGACCCCGCCATGATTGGCGTTGCGCGCCATGCCGACGCCGTCGATCTCCCATTCGCGCCAGCGCCAGCCAAGCGCATAATCCTGCTCATTGACCTCGCCGCTGGAAAGCTTTTGCGGCGTCCAGAAGGCGTCGCGGGTCTCAACGGAAATATAGTCTGCGTCCAATTGTTTGGCGCCCATGCGCACAAGATCGGTTGGCGTGGAGGCAAACCCGCCGCCGGGCAATCGATGTGAGAGGTCAACGGGCCGCCATTCGCGCTGGCGGCCGTCCTTTGAATAATAAAAGGTCGCAAGATTTTTATTCCCGCCGGCGCGTTTGGGCGCGACAATCGTGGATGTCATGCCCGCCGGCGCCAATACTTCATCGGCAATGATTTGCCGGTAGGGTTTTCCGGCGGCTTCGCTCATGACCGCGCCCAAAAGCACGGTTCCCAGTGACGAATAATAAAAATCCGTTCCGGGCTCAAAGAGCAACGGACTTTCGTCAAAAACCTCAACAGCGTCACGCACGTCTTTATAGTGTTTGCGCAGCGCCACCGTTTCATAGAGCCCGGCCAAATCTCCGTTCTCTCTGTAATGGGGCATGCCGGCCATATGCGACGCCAGCTGTCGCGGCGTGATGTCTTTCCATGCGGGATTGGGCAGTTTTTTAAGATAGGTCGAAATTGGCGCGTCCAGATCGATCAGTCCAGCATCCACCAGACGCGCCAGCGCCGTTGCGGTCAGTGCTTTTGAGGTGCTGCCGATGCGGAACTGTGTCTCGGGCGTTGCCGGTTTCCTGGATTTGATATCGGCCCAGCCGACGGCGCCGCGCCAGACGATCTTTTCGTCTATTAAAACCGCCGCCGAAAAAGCCGGCGCGCCGATCGCTGCCCGGCGTTCGTCCAATGCGGCAATCACTTTCGCCGCCGCGTCGCCATAGGCCGGATCGAACAGCTCCTGGTTTACCGGCGCTGCGTCATCCATGATGTGCCAGCCAAAGGGCGGCAGCGGCGCCTTGCCATTATGGGCGTAAAATCCGTAGACCGGCCAAACCAGCCAGGCCAAAGCGAGCAGGATGGCGAGAAGGGTGAACTTAATGGCGGTGGAAATCTTCATGATGCAGCTCCGCTAAATCGATGGCGATATTCTGACGGCGTAACCCCGCGCAGGCGTTCGAAGCTTCGCCGAAAACTGTCCGCGCTGGCAAATCCCGCATCCAGGGCAATTTCCTCAATGGCTCTGGTTTCATTTGCCAGCCAGCCGCTGGCGGCCTCTATGCGCATGCGCTCAATGTGCCGGGTCGGCGTCTCGCCAAATGTTTCACTGAACCGGCGCCTGAACTGGCGCTCACTTAAGCCTACGCGTTCCGCCAGGGTCTCCGACGAGAGATCGCCGGCGACATTGTCGGCAATCCACGCCGCAAGATCGGCAAATTCGCCGGACGCTTTGGCCTGGCGCTGCAATGCGCTCGAATATTGCCGCTGATCGCCCGGGCGCCGGACAAACACCACCAACCGCCGCGCCACTTCCAAAGCAGCGCTCGGCCCAAGGTCGTCTTCGATGAGGGCCAGCGCCATATCGATACCTGCGGTCACGCCCGCCGTCGTAAATATTTTGCCGTCACGCAGATATAAGTCATCCGCAATAATCGTAATTTCCGGAAACCGTTCGGCCGCTTCGTCCGCGTGACGCCAATGCGTCGTCACTTGACGGCCATTCAACATGCCTGTCTGCGCCAGGATGAAAAGACCAGTGCAAATGCTGCCGACGCGGCGCACCCGCGCCGCTCTTTTTTTGAGCCAGGAAATGACAGCGCTGGAAAACGCTGTGGCGCGCGCGCCGGCGCCGCCGGGAATGATCAGCGTATCAAGCGGCGGACAATTTTCCAGCGATGCATGCGCGCTGATTGAAACGCCGCTCGATGACAGCACCGCAGCCCCATCTGGCGAGATGATGATATTTTCATAGACAGCGCGCTTGGCGCCGGTCAGCTCATTGGCTTCCTGGAATGCTTCAAGCGGGCCGAACAGATCGAGCGCCTGCATGCCGTCAAAGGCGAAATATCCAATGCGATGTCGTCTGCGTTGCGCCATAGCAGATTTATGGCACAGGCGTCCCTTGTCCGTTAGGTCACAAATCCGGCATTTTTGGACATTTTGGCTTTAATCACGCCGCTCACGGCCTGCCAATCTGCAACAGCCTCACAAGCTCTTCCGGTTTTGCACGTTCCTCCCCATCAAGCGTGCAGCCAATTTCATCGGCAGCGGCGGTAAGCGCTGAAATCCGCTCTGCATAGGCCGGGTGCGTCGGACTTGTCGCAATGTCGCGATAGCGATCACGGTACCGCTCAAGATTGCTGACCGCACCCGCACCGCTTCCATAAAACTCGCAAATCGTTGACAGGGCTTTTCGGTCGGCGCGAAACTCCTGACTGTGAGACAGCGAGCGCTGCCCGGGGGCGCGCCTGACTATTGTATTCAGCAACGGATTGATTTTACCCAGCGTCTTGTCGTCAGACATTGCCAGCATATGAAAAACATAAGTCATGCCGCCATTATATCGTGCAATATCGCGATGCTTTACATGCGCCAGCTCATGGGCGAGCATGAAGGCGATCTCATTTTCAGATTGCGCCGCATTTACCGCTTCCGCATTGATCGTAATCGCGCCAAACCAATGAGTTTGCACCGGCACGGCGTCATGCTCGGAATAATAAAGCGCCGGCGCAAATGGAAACCCTTTGTCGGCGCCGGCGCCGCCACTTGTTAACAGCGCCTGCAGCAGCCGATTCAGCTCGTAATAGGCAGCCTTAGCCTTATCGCTGTTTTCGATATTGATGGTGAGTTCCGGTACGCCAAATACTTCGAGATATCGCGGATCGCCGTCCGGGTCCACATAGGCCGATAGCTTGGTCTCCAATTGAGCCTGCTTTACCCGCCATAGCCGTTCTTCCCATTCAGGCGGCGTTAAAGGAACGGTCCATCGACCGGTTGCAATGACAACGAAACCGATGAGCAGCACCAAAATAATGAGCCGGAAAATGAACTTCATACTCATGCGCTCGTCTTGTTGAAATCACTAACTCATCCTACAACCAGCCCGGCGCGTCAGTGATCGACACTTACTCACCTGTCTGAAGCGGAACTCCGCAATATCTAATATGGATCGATGTCGTTCCAATCAGCCGCAGCCGCAAGTCCATCGATCACGCCCGCGTCTGGCGCCTTGGTCACCGATTTTCCCGGCGCCAGTTTGGACAAGTAGCCATATACAAGAGCGAGGTTTGTTACCGACTGATAGGCAAACGGCCCTCCTGGTAAGTCACCATCTTCCAGGTCGTAGCGATCGATTGCCGTGTCGCCGATATTTTGAAGATTAACAAAGCGAACACCCCGATCGATCAAATATTTCAATGTGCCGCCAACGCCATAAATCGCATAAGCGTCGTTAAGGCCCGCGTTCTTTACGGCAGATTTTGCATCCAACTCTTGAAGCGCCCTTGCGGCTGCATGATCCCGGCTATTCTTGTACTCAATCAATGACATGGGGTTTGGCGTGTTGTCATAGGGGTGATCGTCGCCCTTAATATTGTCGATCACGTAATGTGAAAAACTGTCCGCGCCAAACTGGCTTTCTACCACTTCATACGCGCCGCCATTTGCAGAATTACGGTCAAACACGGTAATCTGCATGGAATTGGAACCAATGCCCCACACAATTTGATTGCCTGCTATCGGCAATCCTTGCTCGCTCGACACACCGATATATTCGAGAATACCCTCGCCGCGTTGTGAGACAACCATCGCGTCAAACTGCTGAATGCCGGGGTCAAGCTCCGCTCTGCAGGCGTCCGCAAATTCATTGAAAGTCTGCCTGCCATTGCCAGCGCGCCTGAATGCGGCGGTTGCGACAGCGCGCAATTTCTCAGCGCTGTATTTTTTTGCTTCAGTACAGAGATCTGCAAATTCTGCTTTATGCCCCTGGATAAATGCTGGTGTGAAAATATCCCCAGGATCGAGTACCGCAGCGCCAAAATCGATATCGGACTCCACCTCGACCTTTTCGAAGCTGCCGCCCGCTGTTTGTTCTGTTAACCAGGTAAAATTCTGCAGTTTTGAATTGCCTGCTGTGTTTGTCGCCACGCATGCAATTTGCATTGTTTGACCGCTGGAGCCCACATCAATAACCGCAAGCGTATCCGTATTTGGTCCGCATGCTGCTGCTTGCAAAGCGGTTGTTGTTCCGTTTGCCAATCCGCCACTGTGCGTCTCACATGCAGCTAAAATTAGCGCAGTTGAGCAAAGCAATAATGTTAGCCGTATCATGAGCCCCTCCCCAAAATCCCCAAGCAACTTTACTATTGCAGCCAAAGATGGTCAACGTGTGAGCAAGTTCCAAACAGAACAATCACATAGCGAATGACCTGCAATCGAATAGCCTTCACGGGTCGGCTGTGACCTAAGACAAGCGTCCTGCTGGCCATTCGGCCGAAATTTGGATACACTGGCAAAGCCGCTTACAGCGTTTCAAAGATCATCTTGATCCACGCATCAGCGGGAACCAGCTTGCTTTCCCATGCCTGCCATGAAGCCGGCGCACCGCCCGCCTGAATTTCCGCGAGACTTTTGCCGGCGGCTTTTTCGCTCGCAACATAATCAATCGACGCGGCGATCATCCCCACATACTCCGTCAGATCACCATGAGAGATCGGCGCGCCGTGGCCGATCAAAAATTGATAATCCCCGCCGGCGCCATCGGCGATATCGGCAAGCGCATCGAGCGAACGCCCGCAGCGCATTGTCATCTCAGCTTAGCCGCGTGCAGCGACACGCGGGCGACATGGTATGTGGCGACATCAGGTACGGCTTCAAAAGACAGTCCGCCCTGCCGTGAGTGAGTGCTCACCAACCGAATAATCGCACCGGCTCGACAGATATCTTGTCAAACCCCACAATAAAATGGACTTACCTGATCAAACTGCGCCAAAGTCTCGTGACGACAAGCATCCTGTTGGAAAAAGTAAAAACGGCGGGAAAAATTCATGGGCCTCCTTGTATTACTCGGCATTGCGCTGGCGCTCGGCGCGTTGTTTGGCTGGATCGCTTTTTTTCATTCGCTGAACACCGGCAACCAGCTGCTCGAGCTGCGCCATGAAGTTAAATCCCTGAAGGCAAAACTTCAGGAATTGCGAACGCAAGGCGATGCGCAAACAAGATCCCCGCAAAGCGATGCGACAACGGACGATGCGACGGCAAAAGAAACGCCGCCGCCCATCCATTACCCATCGCGCGAACAATCGACGCCTGAGGGCGACGCGTTACCGCCCGCGCAACAATATGGGACCCATGACGAGCCAAAAGATATAATATACCGGCCCCTCGAAAGGGCGCAGAAAAACGCATCCCAACCTGCGTCCACGGATGAATCCAACAGTGCTGACGCTGATCACCATGCAGGCCATGACGGGGAACATCACGAGGAGACCGCTTCTCGCGGCGCCCTTGAACAAAGCCTTGCGGGCAACTGGCTGATATGGCTGGGCGGCGCGGCGCTTGCACTTGGCGGCGCGTTCCTTTTGAAAAGCGCCATTGACGCCGGCTTTTTCGGACCGGTGATGCGGGTTGCCGCCGCCATCATCGCGGGCGCCGCAATGATCGCCGCCGGCGAATGGGCGCGGCGCACGCGGCGCTCCGATCAAGGCCCCGATCAGGATAACACCCAAAGCGAAGCAGACAATAAAATCAATACCGCCTGGAACAATAGCGCCGCACCGGCAGTGCTGGCCGGCGCCGGCGGCTCGACCATCTATGGCGCGATCTTTGCGGCTTATGGTATTTTCAATTTGCTGCCGTCGCTTGCCGCTTTCGTTCTGTTGGTTGCTGCCTGTATCGGCATGCTGGTGCTTGCGGTGCTGCATCGCGCACCAGCCGTCGCCGCCCTTGGTCTTGCCGGCGCTTATCTTTCACCCTTGCTCACGGCGAGCGGCGATCCAGCGGCGAACGCGCTGTTTCTTTACGTCTTTGGCGTTTCCGGAGCGGGTTTCGTCGTTGCACGGATCATGTCCTGGCGGGTGATTGCCTATTTAGCGCTCGCCGGCGGTTTTTTATGGCCGCTTGCGTGGCTGATCGCAGCAGGATCGCCTGCCATTGGCCTTTATATTTATCTTCCCGCCTATCTGGCGCTTGCCGGTCTGGTCGCCTGGGACGACGCCGGGGCGCCCCTCGATGTCAATCGACTGCTTGCCAGCGGCGTTGCCGCGCTGCCGGTATCTCTCATTGCCTTTCATCTCGCCGCTTTGGGCGCGCTCGGCCTGGCGCTGTTGCTTTCGCTGAAGTTTGGCAATGAACCCGCCACGCTCGCAATGTGGACGGGGTTTGGCCTTCTCACGCTCGGCGGCGCGCATCGCCGCGAAGCGTTGTCACTATCGCCGGTTTTTGCGGGCCTGGCGGTGATGCTGGCGATTTTCGTCGCCGATCCCGGCGACATCATGGCGCACATGCAGTTCAGTTTTTTCTTTGTTTTATTGTTCGGGCCTGGCGGCTATGCGGCGATGCGCGAGCAGCAGGAAAAAGGACCCCTCGCCGCCGTCGCAGCCTTTGGTCCGGCGCTCATTCTCACGGCGCAATATTATCAGGCGACCGGTCTTGACCAAAGCATTGGCTGGGCGCTCGCCATGTTTGCTTTGGTATTCGCAAACGTCGCCATGCTGGCGGGCTTGCGTAAACGAACCGGCGATTTTGAAAAAGCGCCCGGCGCTGTTTCCTCTTTTGTCATCGGCGCCACGCTCGCTTCATCATTATCGATCGCAATCGGCTTTGAAGGTCTGATGATGAGCGCCGCCCTTGGGGTCCAGGCGCCGGTGCTGGCCTATTTGTGGCTGCGCTATAAATTGCCGGCGCTTAAATATGGCGCGGCCGTGCTCGCCGTGCTTTCATCTTTACGTCTTCTTTTATTGCCGGAAATCGCAGACTATTCTTTTGGCGGCTGGCCGATCATCAACATGCTCATTCCCGGCTATCTCGCTCCCGCCGCCGGCTTCTGGTTTGCCGCACGCTGGTTTGAAAAAGGCGGCCTGGCGCAGACCGCACGCGTCATTCAGGGATTGGAAGCGGGCGCGATTGCCCTCTTTGCCGCCTTTGTCAGCTTGCAGATCCGTCATCTCCTCAATGACGGCGACATCGATGCGGGCCGCTTCAGCCTGCTTGAAGTCAGCCTGCAGGTGATCAACTGGGTTTCGATTTCCGCGTTCCTGCGCTGGCGCTTTGGCGAGCAGCTGACGCGCATTCGCCGCTTCGCCGAACTGGGCCTGATCAGCCTCGCCGCTGTCTTTTCGTTTGCCTATATGCTCACCAGCGAAAATCCATGGTGGGGCGGCGGCCCGGACATCGCCGGACCGCCGGTCATTAATCTCCTGCTCATTGCCTATCTTGCGCCGGCCCTTGCCTTTGGCGCAGCAGCGTATGTAACGCGTCGCAGCGGCGCGATTTTTCAGGCCCGCCTGGCAGGCCTTTTCGGCGCCTTGCTGGGATTTGTCTGGATTGTCCTGACTATTCGCCACGTCTTCCATGCGCCGGACCTATCGCGCGGAATAACCGGACTGTTAGAAATCAGCCTGCAGATTATCGCCTGGGTGACAGCCGCCGCCATTGCGCAATATCGCTTCGGCGCGCGCGGTCATCTTGGCGTGCATATTGCCGAACGCGCGCTCATCGGCCTTGCCGCGCTGACGTTCTTTATTTTTTCGCTCAATTCTCTTAATCCGTGGCTCCATGCCCACGGGCCGGCGATTATCGGGCCGCCGGTCTTTAATCTCCTGCTGGTTTATTATCTTGGTCCAGCACTCGCCTTTGGCGCGGCGTCCTATGCCGCAAGACGCAATGGCTTTGTTCTTCAATCGCGCATCACCGGCCTTGGCGCCGCGTTTGCCGCCTTTGTCTGGATCATCATGAGCGTGCGCCATTTCTTTCACGCGCCGGTCCTTAACGCCGGCGATATTGGCGCAGGTGAAAGCTGGACCTATTCCATTGCAACGATTATCTATGCAGTCGGGTTACTGATCGCCGGCGCCTTCCGCCACAGCGCAATCTTGCGCTTTGCCGGTCTCGGTGTGCTGATGCTCGCGGTCGTTAAAGTGTTCCTGCTCGATACCGCAGGACTTGACGGCGTCTGGCGCGCATCTTCGTTCCTTGGCCTCGGCGCCGCGCTTGTGGGCATCGCCGTTCTTTATCAAAGACTGACCCTCATGGAAAAAGCGCGCGGTGCGCAAAGCGGTTGAACACAGCGGCGGCGCTGAAATCGATAAGCGCATGCGCCTTTCGTTAATGGCGCAGCGCCAACCCGCCATCACTCACCTACCCAATGCGCGCCCGATAGGCTATTGAACGCTCAGATTCGAAGGACCGCCGGTGCCGGACGTATTCATTTCCTATTCCCGCGAAGACAAACCGATTGCGGAATTGATTGCGTCGTCGCTGGAAGCTGAAGGGTTTTCTGTCTGGTGGGACGCGGTGCTTCGGGCGGGCGATTCCTATGACGAAGTCATTGAAGATAATCTGCGCAGCGCAAGCGCAGTCGTCGTGTTGTGGTCAGCAACATCGACGAAATCGAAATGGGTGCGGGCCGAAGCCACCGCCGGCGAACGGCATTCAACCCTGGTTCCCGCGCTGATCGAGGATTGCGACAGGCCCTTGCGCTTTGAAATGATCCAGTCGGCGGAATTGACCGCGTGGCGGGGCGACCGCAATGCGCCCAACTGGAAAAGTTTCGTCGCTGATATCAGCGCCGCCGTCGGCGAGACGCGATCGGCAAAAACAACGCCCGCCGCACAGCCTGTTGCGACAGCGCCAATTGCCGCGCTGCCGCGCAACCCGACGCCGGACGACTCCATCGAAGCGATTTTCTGGTCAACGATTAAAGACACCAATGAACCCGCTGAGCTGGAAGCCTATCTTAAGCGTTATAAAAACGGCCATTTTGTCGATCTCGCGCAAGGCCGTCTTGCGAGCCTGGCAGGCGAGGCCGGCAAACCAGCCGCGAGGAAAGCAACCCAGGCTGCGCCGATGCCAGTCGCGGCCGCGCCCGGCGTTCAAAGCGGCGTGCCGCAGCCATTGATTGCCATCGCCCTTTTCATGGTCACCACAATCATCGGCGTGATTGTGGTTTTTGCAGCCAACGCCATCGATATTGGCTGGTTCACCTGGACGCCGGCGGCGGGCGCGAAAGTTCTCGACACCGGGTCCAAGGAAGTCGGTTTTTTCCTGGCGCTCAACTGGAGCGTTACGGCGCTGTTATTGATGCCCCTTGCATGGACGCTGATCTATCTGGCGCTTTCCGAAGCGTCCGATGCGTGGACCGAAATGGCGCGGCGGCGCATGCTGGTGACTGCCGATTTTACGCCGGTGGATGCGGCCCATCCCAATTTTTTGCGCATGCAAAATCATATCCGCCTGTTTGTGCTTGGCGGGATTACCGGAGTTACGGCGCTGATGTTGACCCTGGCCTATCTCGACTATGCGCAGGTCGCCGGCAGTTTTTACGGCGACGCCGCCGAGATGGAAAAATTCGACAGGCTCGACGACCAAGGCTACCCGCTTTCCCAACCGGACCTTGAGCGCGACTGGATGGTGGCGTCTTTTCTGTCGTCGCCGGGCGCCGATCCGGTGGATGCCGGCGCAAATCGCGCCTTTTCGCTTGCCGCCTATCTGATCTATGTGGGGATCGGCATCGGGTCGCTGTTGTCTTTTGGACTTGTGATCATCGGACTGGGCGCGACCTTTATGCGCGGCATCGCGCAAAATTATGGTCTTCTTGTCATTCCTGACCTCACATCCGACGACAGAAGATGCGGGTTTGAAGTCGTCAGGCGCTTTTTTACCTTCGCCATTGTCGCCGCCCTGATCGGCTGCGTCATGATTTATTTGATGGGTATTCAAAATATTTATTTACGCAGCCCGGCTGAAAGCATTTTTGCTTTTCTGACGCCCGACATGGCGGCCTTCAATGACGCCGCAAACTGGCGCGATAATATTGATGCGCTGTTTGGTTTTCTGTTTTCTGAAAGTGTCGCCAAGGGAACCCGCAATATCTATGTGTGGTTTTTCGGCTTTCTCATCTTCGCGGTTTTTATCGGCGGCTTTATGCTGTTCCTGCGGCAGGGCGCCTTGCTCGGCAAATCATTGATCCTGGACGAGATGCGCGCAAACGGTTTCGAACGCCTGCAAAAACTGACGCACAAGGACGAGGAAACCGTCACGGATCAACTCGCCGGGCTGCATATCTGGCCCCTGGAGCAACCGGATTTGCGCGCCAGCCTCGGCATTTTGCTGTTAATGATCGCCAGCTTCATCTTTTACAAGCTCGGCGTTGTGATCGTTCTCGGCCTTTGCCTCGCAACGCCGTTCATGCTTCTTCGATCAAGCGGACAAATTGCCCGGCCGCCAATTAGGAACTGAGTGCATCGCCGCCTGACCGCCGGATCAGCAATCCGCACAAAAAACCGGGGGCGTTTCCGCCCCCGGTTTCGTCAACGCTTGAATAAAGCGTTTACTGTTGTGCAGCCGCAACTGCGAGATCCGCACGCGCCATACCGGCGCCAAAGATATTTTGGTGGCCAATATCTTCTGCGGTCTGTGTGATGATCTTGCGCACTTCAATTGGTGAAAGGCCAGGATTGACCGATTTCACCAGCGCAGCGATGCCTGCGACATGCGGGCTGGAGAACGACGTGCCGCTGATGAAGTTATAAAGGATCGACGGATCCTGAAACGCATCAACATTAGCCGTCGTCGTAGCGCCGGCAATTTCCGCAACCAGTACGGCGCCGTCTGTGCCGGAAATTGAAACAGCGGGGTTCGCCGACGCAAATGTGCCCAAGGTTCCAAAGAAGTTGCCCGCACTGTTGTTGTAGATAATCGTTGCAGCGGCGCCGGCATTTTCCGCGTTGGAAACTTTAGCCGCAAAGCTGCACGCGCCACGGGAAATCAAGGCGATCTTGCCGGTGAGGTCCGCAGCAATCGGCGCGCAGCCGAGACCGGTTGGATCCGCATCAACGATTTCCGCCGTCACATTGTTGACGCCAGGGCCAGGCGCAACCGGTGCGTTGGTCATGGTGTTGGCTGAAAATGACTGCGCTGTCGGTGAGATTTCATCGACAACCGCCACCACCACACAACCGGAGCAGGTCGCTGTCGGGTTGTTAACGCCCGGACCCGTTACATCCACCCAGCCGCCGGTATTTGTGAAGCTCGCCGGATTATCATTTATGTCCGTTGCGCCAACCGCCAGCACCGTGCCGACGCCGGCCGGAGACTGAACGACCTGGCTCGCGCCATTGCCGGCTGAAGCAACAAGAACAATGCCCGCCGCATTCGCCGCGTTAAGCGCAGGGATATAAAAGCTCTGCGCCATGCTGCCGCCGAAGCTCATGTTAATGACGTCCACGCCGTCAAGCGTCGCTTGCACCAGACCGCCGGTGATCGCCGACAATGGGCAGCCGCCGTCGCAGACGCGATAGGGACGGATTTTTGCTTCCGGCGCGACGCCAATAAGGCCAACTTCGTTATCGACCGAAGCTATCACACTCGCGACGCTCGTTCCGTGACCGTTAAAGGTCAGATCTTCCGCGCCCGGCAGGCCTTCTATAAAGTTACGGATAGCGCCGTCTGGATTTGCCCGGTCATCAATGACGTTTGCGTCAAGATCTTCATGACCATAATCAATCCCGGTATCAAGAACGCCAACGACGATGCCGGCGCCCGTTGCATCCGCATTGCCGCGAACATCTGAACCCGCAACGCCATTATCAGCGGTTCCAAGATTTGGCACGGTGCTCCAGACGCGATCCGCTTCTACCCGGTCGCGACCCCAGGGGACGAATTCGGCAAAAACGCCGTTCGGAAAACCGCCCGGCAGAGCGTCAGGCGCTGTGTCTTCGATGGCGCCGTCTTCATATGGCTGATCATGTAATGTGAAAATAACATCATCTTCGATGGTGGTCGCAAGGCCGCTTTGACGCAGCGTTTTCTTCGCTGCCGGCGTCATGTCCGCCGCCAGGCCGTTAAACACGGCGGTATAGTCAAATGCGACTTCGCCGCCGAGATCTTCGATCATGTTTTTCAGCGCCTGCTCGTTGGCCGGCGTGAACTGGATCAAATATCGGCCATTGCCGTTGTTTCCATTGCCGTTACCAGCAAAGGCGGGTGCGATTAACATTGCAGCAGCACTAATGGAGAGCGCTGCCTTCCCGAGTTTTGGAAGAAATGATTTTATCATAAACGATACCCCTTGTTGCGAGAACAAATCGTCCTGAAGGCAGATAAAAATAATGCGTTCAATTTTGACGCGCCTGGTTTTATCGCGTCCAGTCTTCAGGACATGTTGCGATTGCTCGCCGGCGCTGTTTGCAAAACGCCGACGAGGACGAAATTTATCTAGAGCAAATTCAGGGGCTTTGCCAGCGCTTCATCTAATAGTTGCAAAAAATAAATAGGCTTCACGTGAATGTCGCGGAATTCTTTTGCGGTCTGATTTTGACGATGAGTTTGCGCCCCACGTCCGCGAATTTATCGGCCAACGCGACACGGTTGGCATGGCTAAATTTGCTTATATTTGGATTTATATGCCAAATACTTGACCAAATTAAGCATCAACCTCTCTGCCCTTTACATGCCGATCTTGCCTGGAAGTTGCGGTTGAGCAATCGTTGCGGCCTGTCCAGGCGTTTGCAGCTTTCGATGCGATTTAGGCGCATGTATTGGTAGGGTACAAACTGTAATTACTATCCTTTGTTCCGCGTACATTCCGACACTCTCTCTGTTTTTCGTTTTGCGGAACGCATTGCCGTATTCGAACCAGGCTTTTGCGTGCGCGCTGTCTTGTTCATTCAAAATGTACCTGGGAGCGTCACCATGGGGCCGTTTTTGGAGCGCGGAAGGCAGCACAGGTCGTTTTATCGATTTATCGCTTCCGTCCGCCGATCTCTTCTCGCCAGCGCGCCTGCGCTGGACTATCACCGCCCCGCCCCGGAAGGTTCGATGAAGGGATCGATGCTTCCGGAATATTGAAAGGCGCGATCGGCGCCACAAAGGACGGGGCTGTCTGCCATGAAGAAATCTATTGCACCTGCTGGCGTGAGCGTTGTCGCCGCGTTGTTCGCGGTCACGATGGCGCATGCGCAACAGGAGGAACCCAAAGCGACAGATTATCCGGCTGTCGCCATCGCCGTCGATCAGACCATGCGGGCCTATCATTATAATCCGGCGGAGCTTGCGGGGGCGCCCTATCAGAAAATCGTTTCAGAGGTCGCAGCGCTCGCTGAAACCGTCGAGACGGACGAGGATTTCGTTGCGGGTTTTCGCGAGATCTGGAAAAACGGCCCGTTTTCTCATGTTCAATTGAGTGTCGCCGAACAAACCGCAGAAGACCTTACCGCCTATCTTGACAATCTGCGCATTGGCGGTGGCGGCGCGGTGCTCTCGTGGCAGGACGATGCCGCAGTCCTCACTGTCAATACCATGATGGGGCTCGACACGATCGAAGAAATTGACGCGGCCTACGCCGCAATCGCCGAACATGGCGCGGAAAAGCTGATCATCGATTTGCGGGAAAATGGCGGCGGCGCTTTTGCTATTCGCCCGCTCGTCAATCACCTCACCGGCAAGCCTTTCATTGCCGGCGGTTTCATCTCACAGCCATGGAACGCAAAACATGACCGCGCGCCACAATTGAAGGATATGAAAAAAACCGCGCCCTGGGAAGGCTGGTCGATCCGCGCATTCTGGAAAGACGCACAGGAAAACGCATTGACTGTTGTGCAGTTCGAGCCAAGCGCGCCGGTTTATCAAGGGACGGTTTATGTCCTGACCAGCACGCGCACGGCGAGCGCTGCGGAACTGGCAACGGATGCGCTCAAAGTTTCCGGCCGCGCCGTCATCATCGGTGAACCCACTGCCGGCGAAATGCTGTCGCAAAAAATATACGACATTCCCGGCGGTTTTCACTTGAGCCTGCCGATCGCCGATTATTATTCCGCAAAACACGGCCGGATCGAAGGCGCTGGCGTTACGCCAGACATTAATGCACCAGCCGCCGACGCGATGGATGTGGCGCTTGGACAATAGTCAGTTATAAAATGATCTGCCGCCAAGCCCCGTCGGCTGCGCTTGAGCCGAATGCGCATGCTGGCGAATTTCATACAATCGATAGCGCGCCATTTTACCTTCCGTGAACCAAACTGCTAAGCATTTGTCAGTTGAGTATTGGCGATGCGGAACAATCACGCGATGGGCCCAGACAACCGCCAACACGAACAAAAAACCGCTTGACCGGCCACACAAATGACGGCTTCCGCCGGCCTGTCTGCACCTGTCGCCGATTTCAACTGACTGGAATTGCTCAATGATCAAGATCTCCGAAAAGACCGAACGCATCCTCGAATTCATCGTCATCGGCCTGGCCATGGGCATTTCTGAAGATCTGCTGGCGGTGTAACTATCGACCGGCGAACCGATCACATGGAATGTTTTAGGTGTTGTCGTTCTGATCGCGCTGCCTTTTGCATTCATCAGCGAATATGTTGTCGATCATCCGAAATTCTGGCGAATCGCATTGGGCATCGGCCGCAAAAACGGCGCGGCGAATGGTCAGTAGGTCGAGTTTACGCGGTATTTTTTGGCGTCGCATTTAGCATCGAATTACGCCATAATGGACATCGTGAAAATCATGAATCCATACTAAATAATATTTCGTGAGAATACTGGATGATTTGGCGCGCGCTTATCTTATTACTGTCAGCGGCACTTTTAACCGCTTGCGCAACAGGCAGTGAAGGTAAAACGAACCATGTTGCGGCTGCACCAAATGCAGCCGATCAGATTTGTGCTTGCCTTAAGGAAAAGCGCGATCTCTGGCTTTGCGGAATGGCTGACGAACCGTCGCCGCCTTACAATGCTCCCAATCGTAGATCAATAAATAATGTGCTTATTAAAGGCGCAATGATTGGCGTGTGCGTAACGGAATCTGAAAGCGATTTTCTTGACCCTTCAATTGAAGACCCAATCACGCCGTCCAGCATTTCGCATGAATTCGACGACTTCACAAAGGATGGAGAGCTTCTTCAACAATACAATTATCTGGTCTACGAATTTGAAAAGGACGGCAAATTCCTGCGGGCGCATTCATATTTGGATGAAATCGACCGTGTGAGTATCTTCTGTCCGATCAAAGAGCGCTCAAGTATTGACCGTATCGAGGCGCCGGAATTTGAGCAGCAGGTTATAGACTATTTGAAACGGCGCTATACTACGATCCTGTTACTATCGACCGCTTGGTCCCCGACAAGGGATATGTGAATATCTGGTCGTGGTCGGCTGAGGCCATTAATGACTAGCCGACAGTGAAATGCAGGTTTTGATCCACAACAGATATACCGGCCCGGCGGTTAGCATCGATTGATTACATCCAAAAGCTCGCGCCTGCGCGATCTGAATCTATTCTCCACACGGATCGACAGCCTTCAATAACGCCCGGTTTCCGGCACTGCCGGGCTGCGCCAGGCCGTCTGCCAATATCCGCGCCTGAAATTCAACGATTTAGGATTTGTTAAACAAGCAGGGGGTCGTCCGCCGCTCTCCCACAGCCCCCGCCTGATTCATTCGATCAGTCAGCCTCTCCAGCCGCGTTCATTATTAACATCTTTTTTCATTCTGCCGCCTAACCTCTGGTTGAATTGAAGGGACGAGGCCGTCACGTGAACCGCCATTCCGCAAAGATCATCAGCGCCGCAGAGGATACGGCGTATAATGAGCGAAACGTACTTGAATCGCTCTCCTTTGGCGTATTTTGGCTCGATCAGGATTATGTGGTCGCGGGCTGCAACAATGTCTTTGTCGTGGACTGTGGTTTCAAGGGCGCGGGTCGAATTGTCGGGCGTTCCGTTCGTGATCTTTTTTCGGACAGTCTCTGCCAGAAAATAGTCTCGGAATGTGCGCTCGTTAAGAGTGACGGTGAAACGCGAACGATAGAAATTGCCGGTCTCTTTAAGCCCAAATCCGGAAATGTGACGACTTTTGTTTTGACTGGCTTGAAAAACGCTGACGGCCGCGTTGGGGGATTTTCGTTCAGTTACGGCCCCAGCCAATTACTATTCGAAAATGACCGCCATAACCGGGAGAACGAACAGAAATATCGGACGCTTTTTGAGCATTCCGACGAGGGTATGTGGCTCATTCGAGATCACTATTTCACGAACGCCAATCCTTCCGCCGCCCGGATGCTGGGTTACGAGAATGCGGAAGCGCTTTCCAACCTCCATCCGTCGGAGCTTTCGCCGGAGTTCCAACCAGACGGCCAGCCATCTTTCGAAAAGGCCGGCAAAATGATGGAGCTGGCCAAGGCGAACGGCAGTCATCGCTTTGAATGGGACCACAAAAAGAAATCAGGGGAGGTTTTTCCCGTTGATGTGACACTGACCCGCGTGCCGATCGACGGGCAGGATATTCTTCTGTGTACATGGCGAGACATCACCGAACAGAAGGCGGCGCAGGAAACGCTCCGCGAAGCCCGGGACGCGGCGGAATCGATGACGCGCATGAAGTCGGAATTTCTGTCAAATATGAGTCACGAAATTCGAACGCCGATGACGGGCATTCTCGGGATGTTAAGCCTTATTCCCGAAAGCGAGCTCTCAGAGCGGAATTGGGGCTGTGTTACGAAGGCGCGCATGTCTGCACAAGCGCTGCTCAGCATTATCAACGACATCCTGGATCTCTCGCGCCTTGAGGCCGGGCGGACGTCGGTGGAAATTACCAATGTAGACGTACCAGACACAATTCAGCAGGTGATTGACCTTCTGGAGAACAAGGCCCGCGAAAAAGGCCTTCAGCTCAGAACGGACATCGCTGAACAGTTCCCTTCGCCGATCAAGATCGACGGCCGCCATCTGCGTCAAATTCTGCTGAACCTTACGGGGAACGCCATCAAATTCACCAATAAAGGTGAAATTGTTATTGGCGCTCAGTTCGTCAAAGGCGCTGGCGGCCAGCCATTCCTGAAATGCAGCGTCAAAGATACCGGAATCGGCATCCCCGCCGACCGGCTGGAATCCGTGTTCAATCGCTTTCAACAAGTCGATAGCTCGGCGTCCCGCAGCCATGAGGGAACAGGGTTGGGTCTGGCCATATGCCGTGAACTTGTGGAACTTCACGGTGGGGATATCAGCGTGGAAAGCGCGCCCGGCAAGGGCAGCCAATTCAACGTGACATTACCCGTTGAGATTGGAATTGATTGCGGCGATGCGATTGACAAAAAAACGCCTGAAGCTGCCGATTCAAACAATGCCCCCGGCACGGATAGGGAACTTGACGATATCCATATCCTTATTGCTGAAGACAATGCGGTCAATCAAATGGTCATCTCCATGTGGCTGGAAAATCTCGGCGTCAGCCATGAAATTCAGGGCGACGGCGCCAAGGTTTTGGCGCGGTTGACCGCACCGAAACCGGACGATCGAGCCGTTGACGTTATTCTCATGGACATTCAGATGCCCGTCATTGGCGGCCTGGAGGCGACTCAAAAAATCCGATCGTTCACCGACGCCAGACTCGCGAGCCTGCCGATCATTGCTTTGACTGCAAATGCGATGGCTGGTCAGGCGCAGGAGTATGTTGCGGCAGGTATGGATGGATATATGTCGAAGCCGATTGATTTTGATGCGCTGGAGGCGGAAATCAGACGGGTGCTCGGCCGGTAATAAAGTCCTGTCAGCCAATCCGGTCATTCAAATTCCAACCCGAACGCGCCGCCGGCCTTCAATTTACTTTACGGTCGCTGCGTCCTATATTCCGCGCCTCAAACCGGAGATTTGATGTCCCGTTAGGACTCTGGGCGGCATTTAGGCGGCCCGCTGCAAGCTGATCGGAAAAGACTGCCCGCCCCTCGCGGCGCAGCACTGAACGCTTGTTTCAATCCAAAACAAATCAAACGACCCCGGCCTTGCCGGACTCGCGAAACTGAAAGATCAATTGAACAATGATCAGAGAATATAAAGAAACCGACGCCGACGCGGTGGTTGCAGCATGGCGCGCCGCCAATGAGCGCGCGCATCCGTTCCTTTCCAGGGACTTTCTCGACAAGGAAGCGGACAATGTCAGAAATGTTTATCCTCAATTCGCCAAAATCTGGGTCAGCGAAATTGACGGACATGTCGTCGGCTTTATCGCCATGATCGACAATGAGATCGGCGGCTTGTTCCTTGACCCAAAATATCACGGGAAAGGATTAGGGCGTGAGATGGTTGACTTTGCGGCCGCGAAAAAAGGCGCGCTGACCGTCGAAGTCTTCAGGGACAATAAAATCGGCCGCCGCTTTTACGACGCTTACGGTTTTAAAAAGACCGGCGAATATCTGCACGAGCATTCAGGCCAGATGACGATCAAAATGGCGTTCGATCCAAAGGGCGGTTGACTGCATTATTATCGGCGGTCATCTGCGCAACCTGCTCGCGGCACGGAAAAATCCTGTTCAAAACCGGCGAAAATTATGGTTCACTGCCAATGTGCATTTTCACAACATATATCAATCGCCCACGGTAGCGATCTCAACGATTGCATGCAGGCCCCAAATGATGGGGTGCGGGGGCGTTGAAGCGCAAAATTACCATTCCATGGCGTTCGTACGTCGCGGCGCCTACAAGTTTCATCGTGAAAACGACGAAATGATTATCGATCCGCTGACCGCGATGTTTTTTGCAAAATATTGTGAATATGCCGTCAGCCACCCTTTTCGATGTGGCGACGATTGCATCGAGTTCCGGTTTGAAAATGAACTGTTGCGCGAGGCGCGCCCGGCATTGCGACAAGTGGAAAAGAAACGAAGCCGGCCCGTTCGCACAACAGCGGCGCCCATCTCGAGTGCGATACAGTATGAAATCGGCCTTTTGGCCAAAAAGATTGAATTAGGCCTGGCAACCGGCCTGGAAATTGAAGAATCCGCTTTGTCGGTTCTCAACGCTGTTGGCGTGATTGAGAGCGCCGTCGAGGGTTCGAGAGCCAGCCATATGCAAGGGCGGAACAAAAATCGCGCACGACGGCTGGTGGAACAATCAAAGGAAATATTGCTCTCTGACCCTGGGCGAGATTGGTCGCTTAGCGAGATTGCACAACGCGTGGACGTTTCGCCGTTTCATCTTACGCGGCTGGTTCGAAAATTCACCGGCTTTACGCTCCACCGTTTCCTGGTGCAGCAGCGACTTGCCATTGCGCTGCACCACATATTGGAGGGCGCGGACAATATTACAGCGCTCGCGTTTGATCTGGGCTTTTCAAGTCACAGCCATTTCAGCGCTGCTTTCAAAAAAGAATATGGTCAACCCCCCAGCAGCATCCGTATGCGGCCCATTTAGGCAATATGGTGTCGGCCGGTTAAAGTTTCTTTCGATAAATTGAGCGCGCGCCTGCGCGCGCAGCAAGGACAAATCCTGCGGATTCAAAACATTTCGACACGCCGTTATGGGCGAAGGCGTCCGGAAGCTTTATGTCCGCCGCCTTTAGTGTCGTTGGGTACGCTTCAAGAATACTGCCTTCGCGCTTGCGCGCAAAATCAACCGCAGCGAGGGTAAGGGCCAGTGATACGCCGCAATTTCTGTTTCTTCGCTCAACAAAATAACAGGTTATGCTCCAGCTGCGGCTATCAATGGCTGGTGGGATTTTGCGCGTCCTGGCCAGATAGGCGAAATCTGCCCTCGGCCCCACACTGCACCACCCTATTGGTTCATTTGTCTTGAACGCCAAAATTCCTGACGCACTGCCCGACTCGACCAGGGCCTTGAAACTTGCCCGGTTTTTTTCGCCTTTGTGTTCCTCCCAATATTTCCCTGTGCTGGGCGCGCGCCAGAACATGCACCAGCATCCGCCGCAGGCGCCGTTTTTTCCAAACAATGTCTCGATGGCCTCCCAGTCGTGCGGCGTCAGCGGGCGTGTGGTGATTTCTTCAGACGTTTTTTTCATTTCACTTGCGCGGTTTGGACGCAATGATGAATATTTTCGGACTCGATATGTCATAGGCAGATTGCCGATGGTCGCCTTCGATGCTTTCGACAACAAGCCCCGCAGCCTCCATCATGAGCGTCAGCTCCGGTAAAAAGATCAACCGCCAGCGCATTTCATAAGGCGTTCGATAGACAGCGCCGTTTTCATTCAGTTCATCATACCAGCCAAATAATCGCTGTGTCTGGTCGGCTTCGACAGCCCCCATCGCAGCGAAGCGCGTATAGGTGCGACCGGTTGCCGGATTGATGCGCGTAAAAAACGGTTGCGGCGGACCGCTGCCCTTAAACGGCAATACAAATGGGTTGACGAGATCGACGACAATTTTCCCGCCTGGCGCCAATAATTTTGCGGCGTTCTTGACAACAGCTTGTTGGTCTTTCTGATTTGGAATGCAGGACAGCCCGTTAAACGGAATAATGACGGTGGCGTATGACGCTGGCGCGTCGGCATAGTCGCGGGCGTCTGCAACCTTGAATGTGACCCGGTCGCGGGTCGCCGGTTCTTCCTCGCCAAGGCGGCGCTCCAGACGCGTGAGCATCGCGGCGGAAATATCAATACCGGTTATGTCGATGCCGTCACGCGCCAATGGAATCAGAACCCGACCTGTTCCACATCCTATTTCCAGCACAGGACCGCCGCCCTGCCGTGCAATCATGCGAAACCGTGCAACATCGTCTGACAGTCCCTGATTGCCGACCGTCTGGTCGAGATTTTCCGGGACAGGCGACGTCTCCGTTCCCGGATAGTCACCGTCATAATATTGGATGGAGGCATGGTCGTCTGGCAGTCCCGGCATCATGATCAACGGTCCCGTGCAATATATTTCATATTCCTCATGCTTATCGGCGGCGGGACGTCTGCGCTGTCAAAAAATTGCGCAGCGTCAAAAAAATGCCCTTGAGCAATATTTTGATAGTTCGGCGCGGCGCTGCGCGTGTATTCTCCGCCACAAATTGCGGAGAAAAACTCATGACCCACGCCTTTCGCTATTTCGTTTTGTCGCTGGCCCTGATTTATCCGGACATCGCCTTATCCGCGAAGCCGGACGTTTCTAGTCGCGAGGCGATGCATAATAAACAGCAGGCGGCCCGGTTATCTTCAGAAGAACAGGATGTCTGGCGCGTCATTGAGCAGTGGAATGCAGCCTTCGCAGCCAACGACGCCAAACGATATTTTCATTTCATTGATGACGACATAACCGTCATCACCCCGTCAAATCCATACAGAGTAGAAGGTTTGCCCGATGATCTGGCGGAATTCGAGTTTGGTATTCGGCAAGGCTATGCACGGGTGGGTTTTTTTCAGGAGATAGCGCCGATTGTGCGTGTTTATGACGACTTTGCTTTCGTCACTTACTTTAATCGTGGCTATTACGGCGCCGAAGAAAATGGCGAGATCGCTTATCTCAAGGAAACAACTATTCTTCGCCGAACTGACGATTCATGGAAGATCGTTCACATTCATGTCTCCAGATAATTGTTCCTTTCGGCAACAGGGATCGGCAGCCCGGTGGTGTCCGCTCGTTGCGCGCCGCGCCCCGAGCGACGAAGCCGTCACCACCGGTCGCCTTCGCAGGTCTGATAGGCGCCGCCGCTTTCATAACATCGTTTGATTTCACTGGCTTCAAGGAAGACGCCCGCGGTATCGAGCAATGTCTCTCCAAAACTCATCGAGCCGCAGGCGCTCAAAAAAAGCGGCGCTGTCATTGTGGCGACGAATTTCGGTAAAGCGGGAAAATTCCGGTGTACGAATTTAGTTTTCACTATTTTTCTCCGTTCTCCGCCCGCTCGTGTGCGACGATACCGCATTACGATCAAAAACGATATCCCACATATTACGCTTCTGTCATATGGCGCCGGCGCGCCTCTTTGCCATCACACGGGAATGCGCATACATATTTACCGCTCTGACAGACGCTCAGTGAGGAGATAAAATTGGCGGCGCATGCCAAAAACCCATCCGCAGCCGGCGCAGCCCGGTGACATCCCAGCGCGTCATCATCAATTATTTTGCGACCGCCGGGCTCTGGACACTTGCCGCGGCGCTGATCTGGGGCGTTAATACGTTATTCCTGCTCGACGCCGGCCTTGATATTTTTGGCGTCTTTATCGCCAATGCCGCCTTCACCTTTGGCTCGGTTCTGTTTGAAATTCCAACCGGCGTCCTCGCGGATACACGCGGACGAAGGACCTCATTTCTGCTCAGCGTTGCAATCCTTTTTGCATCCACCCTGGCTTATGTCGGCGTCGCCGAATATGGCGGCGGGCTCATTGCGTTTTGTCTGGTGTCGATCGTCATGGGGCTGGGCTTTACCTTCTACTCCGGCGCCGTCGAAGCCTGGCTGGTCGATGCGCTGAAAGCGACAGACTATAAGGGCTCGCTCGACCGTGTTTTTGCGCGCGGATCGATGATTGTCGGCGCTGCGATGCTTGTCGGCGCCGTCGCCGGCGGCTTTCTCGGCGGGCTCGATCTTTCATATCCGTTTATCGCCCGCGCCGCCCTCCTCGCTGTGGTTTTTGCGCTCGCCTTTTGGGGAATGCATGATGTTGGATTTGCACCGCGCACAATTCAAATGGCGCAATTGCCGCAGGAAATCAGAACCGTTGCGCGGCAAAGCATTGCCTTTGGCTGGGGCAATCGTTCCGTGCGCCTCCTGATGGCTGTCTCGTTCATCCAGTTTGGTTTTCTAAGCTGGGGCTTCTACGCTTGGCAGCCCTACTTTCTGGAGCTGCTTGGGCGCGACGCTGTCTGGGTTGCAGGCGTTGTCGCCGCATTGATCTCATTGTCGATGATTGCCGGCAATATGCTGGTTGACTGGTTCAGCCGGTTTTGCGGCCGCCGCACCACAATGCTGTTCTGGGCCGCCGCGATTCAAACCATCGCCGCCATGGGCGTCGGGCTTGCCGGTGATTTCTGGATCGCAGTTTTCTGCCTGACGATTGTCACCGGCGCCATGGGGGTTACCGGCCCCGTAAAACAAGCCTATCTGCATCAGCTGATCCCGACCGAACAGCGCGCCACGGTTATTTCATTCGATTCAATGATGGGCAGCGCCGGCGGCATTGTCGGCCAAACCGGCCTCGGCTTTTTGTCGCGCGCGCGGTCAATTTCCGACGGCTATGTCATGGGCGGGCTCGCGACGATCTTTGCCCTGCCCGTGGTTTTGTTTCTGCGCGGCCTTGGCGAAGAAGGCGATAAATTCGCCGGGACAAAAGCCGGCGCAAAATCAACTTGCGCGCCTCAAGGCGTCCCTGCGATCAGCCAGATGGACGGGAGTGCGGTTTAGGGCGGCGGTTTGTTGCAGCATCAAGTTTTCAGGCTAGGATCGATCACTATTAATCCTCCCAGAGCTTTTGCATAAGCGCGTTTTCATGCGCGCCCTTTTCCTTGTTTTGTTGATTGAGGATCAACAATGAAAGTCTCTTCGCGGTCATTTGCGGATTATATTGCTTCAGTCGCGCAATATATTTTCGTGCGCTCTCTTCATCACCGGTCAGCGCATATAACATCGCGGCACAGGCATTCGCGATGCCATATTCAGGAAAATTTGTAACCTGGGCCAGAACAAATGGCAGCGCTTCTTCATAATTGCCCGCGAAATATTCTATGATGCCGCGATACCAATCATGTTGCAAACCGAACCCGGCTTCCGGCGATAATTCAGCTGCCCGGTTAATTGCCTGCCGCGCCTCATCAAAACGTCCCATAAACGCATAAGTCTGCGACAGATGAAAGAGTGCTTCGGCATTCGCCGGGTTTCGATCAAGCACCTGGCGAAGCGTATGCAAGGAGCGATCGTTCATGCCGCCGTAATTTTCAGAGGCCCCGATCCACATCAGGCATAAATAATCATTTCCCGCCAAGTCGCGTGCGACGCGTAAATGACGCTTGGCGTTTTCCAGAAACCCTGCATATTCGTGGTCTTCAAAAATGCTGTTTGTTATCGCGGCGTTATAGAACCAGCTGAGTAACGCATGAGCAAGGCCCGAATCCGGCTCGATGTCCGTCGCCCGCTTTAGCTGGGCAACGCATTCCAGCATTGTCGCACGGGACCCGGCGCTACGGCCGACCGCAGCGGATGCCTTTTGAATAAGTTCCCAGGCGCCAAGTTCGGAATCGTCGGTGAGCTCCGCACGATCGGCTTCGGCCCAGATTAATTGCGCGCCAAGACTGGCGGTGATTTTTTCAACGATCTCATCAGGCGCCTCATTAAACTCTTCGAGCGGCGCGTCGTATTTTTTCGCCCAGATATGGGCGCCTGTTTCAGCGTCAATGAATTGCACTGTGACGCGGACGCGCACGCCGATTTTACGCACACTGCCTTCAACCACATAACGCGCGTTAAGCTCGCGCCCCACATCGCGGATGTCGATAGATTTTCCCTTATAGGAAAATGTAGACGTCCGCGCGGCTACTGAAAGATGCCGGTTTGTGGAGAGCGCCGTAATTAAATCCTCGGTAAGACCGTCAGCGAGAAATCCCTGTTCCTTATCAGTAGACATATTTTCGAAAGGGAGAACGGCGATTGATGGTTTGCACGATTCTGGATCATGTGGCGCAGTTGGCGGCGCGGCCGTGTTGGCGACTGGCGCCGGCGAAATATTCTCGCCACGAAAGGATTGCAGCAGCGCCTGGAATGTGTGTGCCGACGTCTCGCCGTCCCAGCCGTCAAAATTAAGCGAATGGATTTGCCGGAAACCAATCGGCGGCAAAACGCCGTCAAGCGAAATCGGCAGGAGTTTACCTTTTTCGCGGGCATAGTCGGCCTCATCCCGCACCCAATGGGAATCCAGAGACGCCGACGACCAGACAACGATCACATGCGACGCCGCGTTGAGTTCGACTTCGATGACGCGCGAAAACTCGGTCCCGCTGGCGATGTCGCGGTCCGACCAGACGGAATAGCCTTCAACCTCAAGCGCTGAAGCCAGCTTACTGATTTCCGCCCGGTCGGCATGGTCATATGAAATAAATATGTCGGCCAGAACCCCTCCCATGAGCCTACCGTAGGGTTTATTTAGCTCACTTTAGGCAGTTTTCGAAGGGCAAACGCGATGAGAAAATGAGCCTTTGGCGCACAACGCAAACCGCCAGACGCCAAAGGGTACACGCGGTGTGCGCCTTTGTCGCCTTGGGAAGCATGCGATCGGGTTCATATGGAGAACGTACACAAACTCACCGCCTCCAGACACGCCAAAAGCAATTACTTGTCATGATCAAAATAGAAAAAAGCGACCTACCGCCCGACGCCCTTTTACAGACCTATGCGGCAATAGAGGGTTGTTATACGGATTGTTTTACTGCTGACATCGAAGGCGCCGTCAGTCTCACGGAATTCGTGACCGCATTTTATACAACCCGGCTTTTCAAGCTGGAGCGGTTCATTCTCAACCATGTGTTTTCCAAGCCATCAACGGATCACCAGGTTAGTGAATTGGTTGATGGAAAAACCGATAAATTCGCCGCATGGCGCGTCGAAACGCGCGCGGAAAATCAACTTCTCATGCGCGACAATTGGGGCAAAACCTGCTCATGGTTTATGGTCGCGCCGCAAGAGAACGAAAATAAAAATGCAACGCGTTTATATTTCGGCACTGCCGTGATCCCGGTGCGATCAACAAAAAACGACAAACCGTCAATCGGATCGACGCATCAGGCGATGCTGGGCTTTCACAAACTCTATTCCGTGGCGCTGCTTTCGGCGGCCAGGTCGCGGCTTGCGTGAGTCGTTTGTGATCATTTGCGAGGCGCAAAATGCACAAATTGCGGCATACAACTGACGCCCGATATCGTTGAATATCAAATTAGCGATTGTCACAGCGTGGATCATGGCGATCGTTACGCCTGTGACGATGCTTTCGAGACGTTTCACGCAACAGCGCCCGGTCTTCCGGGCTGAGACTTTCCACAGCATCAAGGAAGGCCACATCAATGAGCCCCCGAATTTCCGCACGGGCAGTCTGAACGTCGTGAAGGGCGGCGTCCACTGCGCCGCGGTCCCAGCGATCTGCTTGCACAGCTTCATCGTAGATGCGCTTTAGCGCCCGCAACTCTTCTTTCTTTTCGCGTAAATTTGGAATGTCAGCGCGAAGAACCTCGCGAAACCTCACTCTGCTTTCCGCAGGCAATTCTTTTGCGTATCGCATCATCCGCATCGGGCTGTCGCCGCCGCGAGGTGCGACAGCGCTCGGGTGTTCGCCGCCCGTCATCAATTGCCCGGCAAACACGCCGACAGCGAAAACATTGAAAACCAACGACGCCAATAACGCAATATTCAGTTTACGAGCCATTGCTCAAGCTCCTCACTTTCAAGAAACGCCAAATTTGCCGCATCTTCACTGTAAAAATAAATTTCGTCTTCCGGCGCAAGTCGCATACTCATGCCCGGCGTCATCGCGCCGACAACAAGACCCAAAACAGCCACGCTCATAAAAGCGCCGGCGGGGACAAGGCGCAATCTTTCAACAAGGTCGAGAATTTTTGAAATTCCGTATTTCCTTTGCGGCGTCCTCCGCCATTCCTCATCGAATGTTGCAAGCACATCAGACTTCAGCGACAGGCGCGGCGCCGGCACATCCGCGGGACGGAATATGCTCTCAACGAAAACTATATCGTCGCGCGCTGTGTCAGATGGAAACTTTGACCGCGTCATCGCGTATGTCCTCCATGAATGCAGGTTTCGCCGGCGTCATAATTTCGCGCAATTGCCGCCGGGCCCGGGCCAGGAGCGACTCGATCGCCGGCAGGCTGATCTCCATGATTTCAGCAGCCTCGACATTTGAATGCTCCTGCAAATAACAGAGTGCAATTGCCATGCGTTGCCGGTCCGGCAATTCGTTAAGCGCCTTGACGATCAGCTCATGCCGCTGATTGGCGGCAACGATGTCGGCAGGGCCTGCGCCGCCGTCGGTGATGAGCGTCAACGCCTCGTCGCCGACCTCCCGGCCCGCCTTTCTCAATTGATCGAGGCAGTAATTTGCAGCGATCCGGTAAAGCCAGCTTTCAAATCTGGCGCCGTTTGATTTCCAGCTTTTTGCATGCAGCCATAAGCGGATAAAAGTCTCCTGCACGGCGTCCTCGGCGGCGGCCTGATTTCGCAAGAAACGAAAACATTGCGCATAAATTTTATCCGTATGGCGCTCGATCAAAACAGTCGCCGCGGCTCGATTTCCGCGACCCACAAGAAGCGCCAGGGCTTCGCTGCTTTCGACCGAATAGTCCAAACTTTTCCTCTCGCCAGGCAGGTCACGCCACTGAGCATTAAATTGCGGCGCAATCACGACTGAAGCTGCCGGTCCGAACATCTCAAGCCTCTGGATAAGACTCAATGACGCGTTCATGTTGGGCGCAATCGCATCGTCGATCCGCCGGAACGGCCATGATGGCGAACCGGCGGATCGATTTGACTGGTGAAAATTAGCCACGATCCCGATGGCGGCGACCGTGACCCCGGCGCCGCTGTTCGTCTTCGCTCAACACGCCATCGCCATTCTTGTCCTGACGGTCAAAGCGTTCCTGAGCTTTTTGAAGATATTCGGTGCGGTCAACAACGCCGTCGCCATTTTTGTCCGGGCTGCGGGCGGCGCGCTTTGCATCGCGATAGGCGTCCATTTCTTCGCGCGATACTGAGCCATTGCCGTCTGTGTCGGCGGCCGCCAACATGTCGGCGCGGCGGCTCTGATGTTCGGCGCGCCGCGCTTCCCGCCTGGCGTCCCCGGCGGCGATTTCCGATGCGCTGATTTCACCGTCCTTGTTCGTATCGAGACGGTCGAAACCCTTGCCGCCCCGATCGCCGCCGGCAAAAGCGCCCGCAGCCAAAAGGCTGAGGCCGACGCCAGCGAGTAGTCCGACAGTTAATTTCTTCATGATCATTCCTTTTTCAGCATTTCGCCTGCCCAGTAGTTGTTATACGCGCCAGGACGCGGTTACCTGTCGCTCCCGCTTCGAATTTGTGCAAATTTTTTTTCGCAACCAGCTATGCGGCCTCGGTTTGTTTAGCCCCGGTGTGTTGCAGCCGCTGCGCCAAAATATGGCCACATAATCAACACCAAATGACCTTGCACGATCGCGACAGCCGCTGCGTTGGTCATACGTTTTAGTTTCGTGAGACAAATCGGCTGAGGGGCTTTTGCTCACTTAGGAGACCAAGACAATGACAAAAAAACTTATTTTGGGCGTCTTAGGCGCCAGCATGATACTGGGTTTTGCTGTTCCGGCGCACGCACAAAATGACCGTAGCCGGAGCAATAACCAGAATTCATCGAGTTCTTATTCTCAGAATTTGGGCAATTCCCATCAAAATGCACGCTACAACCAGCGCGGCAATGACAGTCGCCGGATCGCGGACCACCGCACCGCGGCTCCCAAAGTTTTTCAGACGCGCTTCCGCGCCAGAATTATCCTGACCGAAGACATCATACGCAGTCGCCGGGGCGCATCGAAAGTCTGCACTGTCAGTGTGATGGGGCCGCAAGCCCGGCTGGTGCCGAAAAAACGCCTGCGCAAAATCGCGCGCGACAATTGCTCACGCCGCGCGAAGATCCGGATCAGCACTCGACGTTAAATCCCACAGATCATCGGGCGATTAGATGGAATCGACCGATGATCTAAATTATTGGCTGCGCGCCGGGTTTTGCGAAAAACCGGTAGCCACTTTTTCGCCCGGCGCGATTGACTTTTAAAACGCCGGAAAACAGATTTTTCCGGCGTTTTAAATATGGGCGCCAGCGACAGCCGCCGCCAAAACCCGCCATTTCTATCGGCGTCACCGCCACCTTCTTAATTTGCATCAGGTGCGTCGCGACTTGCCTTGAAGCATGATGCGAAAAAGTGGAAACCGGTTTTTCGCGAAAATCATGCGATCAATCGAATATCTATAGCAAAATGCCGATTCAGGTTTTTGCCTTTTGCTATAGTCGTTTATTATGATCAATTGCGCGCCTCAAATTACGCATGTAAAATGCCGATGCACGTAAGAGAAAGACCACTCATGCGCCGAACAATTGCAACAATCACACTCTTGATATTAATTTTCCTCACGATCGGTCCCGTTGCGGCGAAAACTGAGGTTAAGGACAAGGCTCTGCGCCAGAGCATGGCTGAATTATCGGCGTCGATCGCTGTCGGCGGCGCCGGATGGGAGGCCTACGCAAATCTTCTTCATGCCGACTATGCCCGTTGGGCGATGGGCGAAGTCTACGAAGGCCGGGAAAAATTCGTCAACAGTCTTAAGGAATGGTGGGATTATGGCATGCGCGTCGAATCCCGAGATGTTGAAATCGTCGGTGTCGATATCATCGGCGATATTGCGATCGTTCGCTTTGTCACGACAGAGACATTTATTGGCCCCGACGGTGAGTCCGTCGGCTTTTCCGGTCATGTTTCAAATACATGGATCAAGGAACACGGCGATTGGAAGCTGCTCTCGGCGGATATCTCGTCTATAACTGCGCCGTAACCTCTCCAGCCGCATGCGCAGTTCTCTTTTGGAAAATCCTGAATTCTTAATTCAGGCTGATGATCAATTGATGGCAGCCGCCGCCGAAACCGATATTGTCGAGCGTTATCGAGTTTCGCTCTTTCATGCTTGCCCCACCCGATCCCTTGCCGTCATTGCGGGCTCCGACCCGCAATCCACCGGCAAGCGCAACGCCTGAGGGTGGATTGCGGATCGAGTCCGCAATGACGCGTGTATTTTATGCCCCACGTCGGAATTAAGCCGCAGCGCCGTCGCGTTTCGGCAGTTTCCAGTCAGGCCGCGGAAAATGGCATGTATAGCCATCAGGAATGCGCTCAAGATAATCCTGGTGTACGCCTTCCGCTTCCCAGAAGTCTCCTGCCGGCGTCACTTCGGTCACAACTTTGCCCGGCCACAGGCCGGATGCGTCAACATCGGCAATGGTGTCTTCAGCCACGGTTTTTTGTTCGTCGCTTAAATAGAAGATCGCCGAGCGATAAGAGCTGCCGCGGTCGTTGCCCTGGCGGTCCTTGGTCGATGGGTCGTGAATCTGAAAAAACAGCTCGAGAATTTCGCGATAACTCGTCAATGAAGGATCAAACAGGATCTCAATTGCTTCCGCATGACCTGAGCCGCCGCGCTTTACAATGTCATAAGTCGCATTGGGAACATCGCCGCCAGTGTAACCGACGCGGGTTCCCGTAACGCCGCGATGTTTACGGATCAGATCCTGCATGCCCCAGAAACATCCCCCGGCGAGAATTGCACGTTCTGTCGTCTCCGCCATCAGAGAGCCTCCTCTTTGTTCTCGAACAGTTTCAATAAATGGCCATAGCCTTCACCGTCCATGTCCTCGATCGCAATAAAGCGAAGCGACGCGGAATTAATGCAGTAGCGCAACCCGGTTTCTTCTTTCGGGCCGTCGGGAAATACATGACCGAGATGGCTGTCGCCGTCCCGCGACCTGACTTCAACCCGGCGCATACCGTGAGTGTCATCGGCCAGTTCAACCACATGAACATCGGTGATCGGCCGCGTAAAACTCGGCCAGCCGCAGCCGCTTTCAAATTTGTCGGAGGATGCAAACAAAGGCTCGCCCGAGACCACGTCCACATAGATGCCGCGTTCCTTATGATCGATATATTCGCCCGTGCCCGGCGCCTCCGTGCCGCTTTCCTGGGTGACCCGGTATTGTTCCGGCGTCAGGCGTGCAATATCGGCGTCGGTCTTTTTATAGGTTCTCTCGTTGTCCAATTCAGCCTCCAATATTCGCGGGCCTTGCCATTATGGGCCTTGCTTTTGCCAGCTGCAAACAGCGGGCAGTCACAATACTCAATTTCATTATTAGAGCTGCATCCGCTTACGCGCGATCAGCCAAAGGCCCCGATGCTCATGGAGATAAGAACCCAGGACTTGAAAACCAGACCGGGCCATTCCTGATCGCGCCGATGTGATTATCGCATCAGGATCGACCCGCAAGACCAACGCGTTGCAACAGCGCGTCAAAGCGCGGATCATCGCGCAGGCTTTTCATCTCCGGCGCCACGTTCAGCCACGCCATTGACCGGCTGCGCATATTATAAGCTTCATCCAGCAGTTGAAAGGCTGCATCCCGGTCGCCAAGCCCCGCATGAACAACCGCCATTTGATAAGGCGAGACATAGGTTTCGTCGCTCAGCTCCTGAAGTTTGCCAAGCGCGTCCTTCGCCCTTTCGGCGTGACCGGAAACTGCATAGGCAAACCCCAGCGCACTGAGCGGCATGGCGTGCCCGCCGCCGGCGGCGCGCGCCAGTTCAAACGATGCAATCGCCGCTTCAATCTCGCCGGCGCGTAAATAATATTGGCCCATCCCCCAATGCACGCCCCAATGGCCGGGATAGATCTCGGTTGCGCGCTCGAATACCTGCCTTGCGTCGGATAACCGTTCCGCTTGCAGATATTGCCAGCCGAGATTGATATTAGCCGCGCGCGATAATGGATCGAGCGTTCTGGCGGCTTCCGCTTCGTTGACGGCCTCGTCCTGCCGACCCATGGCTTCAAGATAAAAACTGTAGAAAATGTGGCCGCGTGCATAGCTCGGATTTAATTCAAGAGCGCGAGTGAAAGATTCCTCCGCGCTGCGCCAGTCCCAATCATATTTCAGCTGGATAATGCCAAGGAACGCATGCGGCTCGGCCTGACTTGAATCGAGCCTCAAAGATTCCATGACGGCTTTTTTTGCTGTGGGCATGCCTTCAGCCGGCGCGACCAGTTCAAATCCGTGGCCGCCCAACAGACAATAACACACCGCCATGCCGGAATGCGACGGCGCAAAGTCCGGCGCTTTTTCGATCGCCTGTTTGAAATAATCGATGCCTTTTTCAAATCCGTCCTCGGTCATCTTGTTCAGAAAAAAGCGGCCTTTTAAGTAGGCTTCATAGGCCAATGGATTGACATCCGGGATCCGCGTTGGCGCGGGCGCGCCAACCGCCGTTACATGCTGCGCCATGGATCCGACAATGCGCTGAACCACATCACGTTGCAGAGCCAGCACATCCGACATCTCGCCTTCATAGCTTTCCGCCCATAAATGGCGATCCGCGGCCGCCTCAATAAGCTGCACGGTAATGCGGACATCGTCGCCAACACGCATCACCGATCCCTCAACCAGATGGCTGACGCCCAGCTCGCTGCCGATTTCACTCATCGGCCGGTCGATATTCTTATACGCCATGGCCGATGTCATTGAGGTCACATGGGCGACGCGCTCTCTGGCAAGACCGGTGATTAACGCATCCGTCATACCGTCGCCGAAATAATCCTCGTCGCTGTCGCCGGAAAGATTGCGCAAGGGTAAAACCGCAACTGAATAGGTCATGTCCAGCGCTGCCGCCGTCTTTTCTGTGCGCGGCGTCATAAGCCAAACGTCAAGCGCCAGATAGGTTGCGATTGCGAGAACAGATGCGACGATAAAGACTGCGGCGAATCGTTGCCGCGGCGGCGCAGTGGCGGAAAGCGATGGAACCTCAACTTCGGTTTCCGCTGGCGTTTGTGCAATTGTCGCATGCTCGAAGCTTGGAACATAACTGCCCGGCTTCAAGCTGATCCGAACAGCGTCGTCGCGACCGCCAATAGCGTTATATTTATCGAGCTTTGAGCGCAGGCGGCTCGCCTCAACCCGGACAATCGAACTGGTCTGGGGATCGAAGCTTTCATCGCGCTCGAACACATCAATCGCGATCGCGTATTCCTTCAGGCGGTCTGATCGCCCGGCCAACGTCTCGGCGACAAGAAAGCGCAGGAATTTTTGCAATCGCGCGGAAGCAGAAAATTCCGCACTGGCAAGGATGCGCGTCAGCTGCGCCAGAATATCGTCATGCGCCGGGGCGGCCAGGGACTGATGATCGTCGTCAGACTCCAAATGCAGATCCCCAATCGGTTCAATTCCCGCCATTTCCACCTCACCCAGTGGCTTTTCACGGATCATTATACACAAAATTGTCAGCGATAGGACATTTGTCTTATCTCGCGGGTTTTGCTGGTCTTTTTTGATCTTCCCCAACAAAACAAAGCGCCCTCTCGGCGCTGTTACTCGCGGTTAGTGACTTCTATTGCGCGAGCGGCGGGTGAAATTTCCGGTTACCAATAACCGCTCCGAATCGGAACGGCCACAACGCAACCCACAGGGGAGTACCCGATGAAACTCAAATCATATCTGGCCGCTATTGCGCTGCTCGCAATTCCCGGCGGCGCCGTCATTTCCAGCCCGGCCACAGCCCAGGAAGAAATGGAAAAATCGCTTTATGAACGGCTCGGCGGCTATGCCGGCGTTTCCGCCGTTGTTGACGAATTTGCCGGCCGGCTGTTTCACGATCCGAAAATCGCCCAGTTTTTCGCTGGCATGGGCGACGACACCCGCGCCTCATTCAAGCAGAAAAACAAAAACCTCGTCTGCGCCGCAACCGGCGGCCCGTGCAAAATCATCAGCCGCAACGCCGATGTCGTCCATGGCGGCCTTGGGATTACATCAGCCGATTTCGATGTTGTTGCGGGTCACCTCAAGGATGTCCTGGTTGAATTCAATGTTCCTGAAGCTGAGCAGGATGAACTTTTTGCGATCATCCTGTCGCTGAAGCCGGCTATTGTCGATCGCCCGGACGAAAAGAAGCTCAGCAAGGATGCGCCCGCCGACCGCTAACGCATGGTGGCGTCCTGTCGGCGATCGGTAACTGAGGCATTGTCGTAGTTTCCATATCCATGTCCCTAAAGATCGCCGACGCAAAATTTCCCTGAAGCAAGGAAGGCGGCGGTAGCGATGATCGATTATCAAGATAACTTTAAGACTGCGATTGCCGCAGTCGAGGCCGAAGGCAGGTATCGCGTCTTTGCCGATATCGAACGCATAAAGGGCGCGTTTCCCCGCGCCGTTTATTATGGCGGCGACGCGCCCCGGGAAATTACAGTCTGGTGCTCAAATGACTATCTTGGGATGGGCCAGCATCCCGACGTGACGAACGCCATGTGCGCTGCCGTCGATAAAGTCGGCGCCGGCGCCGGCGGCACCCGCAATATCGCCGGGACAACGCATTTCCACGTATTGCTTGAGCAAGAGCTGGCGGCGCTGCACGGCAAGGAAGCCGCGCTATTATTTACATCCGGCTATGTATCAAACGACGCGACGCTTTCGACGATATCGCGCATTCTGCCCGATTGCGTGATCCTGTCAGATGAACTCAATCACGCATCGATGATCGAAGGCATTCGCAGCGGTCGCGCGACCAAACTGATCTGGCGCCATAACGACCTTGCGCATCTTGAGGAATTGCTGTGGGAACAACCGCTTGATCGGCCAAAAGTTATTGCTTTTGAATCGGTTTATTCCATGGATGGTGATATTGCGCCGCTGCGCGAAATCTGCGATCTCGCCGACAAATATAACGCCTTTACCTATCTCGACGAAGTCCACGCTGTCGGCCTTTACGGCGCAGAAGGCGGCGGCGTAGCGCAACGCGATGGCGTTGCCAATCGCATTGATGTGATCGAAGGCACCCTTGGAAAAGCCTTTGGCGTAATGGGCGGCTATATCACTTCAACCTGCGATTTTGTGGACGCCATAAGATCATACGCTTCAGGCTTTATTTTTACGACCGCGCTGTCGCCAGTGCTGGTTGCAGGCGCGTTAGCGAGCGTCAGACATCTACGCAACGCCCACCATCTGCGCGTCCGCCATCAGGAACGCGCCGCAAAACTGAAAACCATGCTGAGCGATGCGGGCCTGCCTGTGATGCCGTCGCAAAGTCATATCGTGCCGTTATGGGTGGGTAATCCCGTACAGTGCAAAGCCGTAACAGATTTTCTCTTGGAGCGCTGCAACATCTACGTACAGCCGATCAACTATCCGACGGTGCCAAAGGGAACTGAGCGCTTGCGTTTAACGCCCTCGCCGCTTCATTCCGACGTCCATATGGAAGCGCTTATTGGCGCCCTCAATGATGCATGGGCCGTATTGAAACTGCAGCGTGCGGCCTAGCCGTTATTTTTATCAAGCTAAGGAGGCAATCATGGAAATAAGAAATGTTTTTTTGCCCATTCTTTTAACTGGTGCGTTCATCATCGGCGGGTGCGGCAATTCTCAGGAGAAAATCGCCGCCGCAGAAACACCAGCAGCAGAACAACCGCGTTATGAAGCCAAGTACACCGCAGAGGGTGACTTGATCCGACCCGATGGTTGGAGGGAATGGATCTATATCGGAACGCCTGTGACCCCCAATGGGCTAAATGACGGGGCGGCGCCATTCCCGGAAATCCATTCAGTCTATATCGATCCGGAAAGCTGGGCGGTGTGGAAAGAAACCGGAACCTTCCGTGAGGGAACCATGATCGCCAAGGAACTCTCAATGGCAGTTTCAAAAGGCGCCCTTGAAGACGGCTCCACTATACAGATTTCCGGCCGCGGCTATTTCCAGGATGTTTTCTCGGGCATTGAATTTGCGATCAAGGATTCTGTACGTTACCCAGATGAGCCTGGCAATTGGGCTTATTATAGCAGCGGTCACGCCCCTGGCATCGCCTATCCGGACACGATGGAAGCCCATCCAGCGCAAGCTTGTAATTCATGCCATGAATTCAACGCCAGCGATGACTGGGTGTTCATGCAATTTTATCCAGTGCTGAAAGAAGCCAAAGGCGGCTAGCGCAAAAATTTACCGAATGGACGAAACCCATAATACGCAACCCAAGAAAGGAAACGATCATGGCAGAAAACCTGGAGCATTTAGAATCGGCGGTAAATGATCTGACGAAACAGGGAAAGATCATAGATTCAATCGATACTTATTACGCAGACCATTGTGTGTTCAGCGAAAGTGACGGATCGACGCGCGCATCGAAACGCAAACAAAGAGAGCACCTCGTTGGCTTCTTCGATAGCCTCAAGAGTTTCGACGGCGCGACGCTGCATGGTCAGTCTGTTGGCAGTGACGTTTCCATGAGTGAATGGACATTCAACATGACTGGCGGCGATGGCGACAAAATCGTCTGGAATGAAGTCCTGGTTCGGCGCTGGGATGACGGAAAGATCGTCGCTGAGAAATACTACACTTCGTGAAAAACAAATGACGACTCTCAAAAATCTCCTTATCGCCGCGAAGTGCCGATGCGCTCGCGGCGATTTACAAATGGGCGCTATGACGAAATCAAGCTCACTCGAAGTCGCCTATAACGCAACAAAGGAACAACATAATCAAAAGAGGCTGGTTGTCATGTCAAAACAGGCAATTGTAGAATTTATCAAAGCGGCGTCATTCGTTTTAACGTTGATCACATATTTCATATTGCTGAGCGCAGTGGTGACGCCCGGACGCGCCTTCGCAGCACCGGAAACGACGAATGACTTAGTGGTGCGAGCGGATCGGCAATTGTGCGCAAGCCTTTTTAACCCGGAAATCCAGTTGGTTGCCCTTCCCGTTTTCGCGAACTATTCGCAAAAAGGAGCGTGAGAAATGCCTGCCTGCGAGTAACGGCCTGTACGGCCTATTTGGTTGATTGCCGAAGCCCCCGCGGCCGCCGCACTATTTGCCCTGCGTCAATTCGGCAGGGCGACATTTACGACGGATAAACGATGTTTATCTCAACAAAGCGTCATGCTAAGGCGGACCCATCTTGGAGGCACCATGGACTACGACGCTTTTTTTCGCTCCCAGCTCGACGCTCTGCGCGGGGACGGCAACTATCGTGTTTTTGCCGATATCGAACGCAAGGCGGGCGCGTTTCCCGCAGCCCTCAATTATGGCGAAATTGGCCCCCGGGATGTCACGGTCTGGTGCTCCAATGACTATCTCGGCATGGGGCAGCACCCAAAAGTCACGGGCGCCATGCAAGAGGCGATTGAGCGCTGCGGCGCCGGCGCCGGCGGCACCCGCAATATTTCCGGCACCAGCCATTATCACGTATTGCTGGAACGCGAGCTCGCCGATCTCCACCAAAAAGAATCGGCGCTGCTCTTTACGTCCGGTTATATTTCAAACTGGGCGACCCTTGGCGTCCTGGCGGCGAAAATTCCCGGCTGCATTGTTTTGTCCGACGCCGCCAACCATGCATCAATGATCGAGGGCATTCGCCACAGCCGTGCCGAACGTCACATCTTTAAACATAATGATCCTGAAGATCTGAAGCGCAAACTCTCTGCGCTCGATCCGGCGGCGCCAAAAATCATCGCTTTTGAATCGGTCTATTCGATGGATGGCGATATCGCGCCGATCAAGGAATTTTGCGACATCGCCGACCGCTATGGCGCGATGACCTATCTCGACGAAGTCCATGCTGTCGGCATGTACGGCCAGCGCGGCGGCGGCGTTGCTGAACGCGAAGGCCTGATGGACCGGATCACGATCATCGAAGGAACGCTCGGCAAAGCCTTTGGCGTAATGGGCGGTTATATCGCCGCCTCAGCCGCGCTTTGCGATTTCGTCAGAAGTTTCGCCTCGGGCTTTATCTTTACAACAGCGCTGCCGCCGGCGATCGCCGCTGCGGGGCGTGCATCGGTGCGCCATCTTAAAGAAAGCAATGTTGAGCGCGAGCGGCAACGCTATGCTGTCGCCCAGGTAAGGAAACGGCTGGGGGCGCTCGGCATTCCAACCTTCGACAATCCCAGCCACATCGTGCCGGTCATGGTCAATGATCCGGTCAAGTGCAAATGGATCAGCGACTGGCTGATGCAGGTGCACGGCATTTATGTGCAGCCGATCAATTATCCGACTGTGCCAAAGGGAACAGAGCGCCTGCGCCTGACGCCGTCTGCGGTTCATTCAGATGCAGATATTGCCGCCCTTGTCAGCGGACTTTCGGAAATCTGGTCGCAATGCGCGCTTGCAAGGGTTGTTGCATAAGCGAAATTCTATCTTTGCTCCGTCTATGCCCTATTCGCCGCTCATCAATCCCTGATAGAGCGCCGCCTGTTCCGGCGTTGACGGTGAGGCGCGGGTGATCTGCGCGACCGGCCCCTCGTCGCCCTCTTCGATCGTCACGCTAAGCCCAGCCTTGGCCAGTGCGCCCGCAACGTCAATCGCTTCGTTCCCGCGAATATGGCGGCGGATGATGTCCCCTATATCGACGCCAGTTTCCGTGCGAATGGTTTTTCGCAGCGTTGCAAGTGAAAGCACACCGGCGCCGTCATCATAATTTTGGTGAATGACGCGAATGACATCATCAAGGGATTTTGCGCCGCCTGTCGCGCCGCGAATTTCAAGATCGAGATAAAAAAGCACGCTCATGCCGCCATTGTAGATCAGGTCATAACTTGCTGATGCGGAATTTTTTGTCGCCGCCGCGGAAACCAGACTGTCGCCGGAGGCCAGCGCGCCGAGATAGGCGCCATAGCGTTCTGCGATGAGGCCGAGAAATGTTTCTTCATCAACGAGCCCCAGGCGCAAGCTGGTCAAAAACGCGTAATATTCAGCAGCGCCCTCGGACAGCCATTCAAGCTCACCGAGATTTTGGTTCTGCCCGCCCCAGCGACTGTTCCACAGATGAAACCCCTCATGGGAAATAATGTAAGCGGCGATAAATTGCGCGGCGCCGTCTTTGGCGTCTTCATTCAAGGAAAGTGAAATCGTACGCCCCATGACGCCCCCGCCCAGAAAAGACGCATCGCCGCCGATCAACAGAAAATTGTCTTTCGGCGCATCGTCAAACAGCTTTTGATAGGCGCCGAAAAACCCTTGTATGAGCGGCTCGAACATCGCGCCCATCTCGCTGACCGGTGGGCCGAGCGCGATAAATGCTTTTGCATTTCCCATATCGACAACAGTTTCGTCGTGCATTCCCGCCATAAAGGCGCCATCCAGAAGATCGTCATTATCCTTCGCTTTAAAGACCCACGCCTCTTCGCTCTGACGCTTCCAGGGCGTCGAGACTTTCCAGCCCTCCGGCAAGTCAAATTCAACGCGGATATCGTTGGCGGCGGCGCCCTCCATCAACAGCGCCCGCGTCGTCCACATCACGCCATAGGACCGCGCATAGGCAAGTTCGTCGTCGCCGGGCTCATTGGCAAAGCGATCATGCTGCAGGTTCATGGTGTAGTTTAAAAAGATCTCGCCGCGCACCCGCCGCCCGACACGCCAGACGCCCGGCGCCTCCAAAATCAGCGCGACCGGTTCGCCGCGCGCATCCACCGCTTCAATCCCGGTCAAAAAACCCGCCCAGCCCTGATAAAGACCCGTATCTTCAGCGGCGCGGATCATTCTGATGCGGTTGCGATCTAACGTCAGCACCGCCTCAACCGTCGCCCGGCGCAGCGCTCCATCATCATCGCCGCGTTCCGTTGCAAATGAGATCTTGTACTGGTCGGCCAGCACGGCCCCGGGCATTGCTGCGATGGCGACCGCCGCTGCGCCGGCGCCGAGACTTCTGAACGCTATAGCGTTGAACATGACGTTTCCCTCTATTCATGGAACCATGCACAAATCAGCTTCTGAGATCGCGCAGTGTTATGCAAAACCGCGCGGCAATTATGCGAATGCGGGCGGGTAAAATGTAAACGCCTGCGGTTCTTATGCGAATTCCCCCGCCCGGCGGGTATTCGCGCTTGCAACAGACCGCGAGGATTGAAAAACTCCACAGCAATGACTGCGGAAAAAGCCCCTCCTCAAATGCCAGCCTCCGCGCTGCCGACGGCGCCGCGCGGCGTCTATTGGGAAGCGGCGATTTGGCTGATGCTTTTTGCCGGCTTTGTCTGGGCGATGTCGATTGGCGGCGAAAACGGTTTTGGCTGGTTTCACCAGCCTGAAAACAGCCTGGCGGCGCCCCTTGTCCTGGGCGGGATCATCAATGGGGCTTTATTCTGGGGGAACGCCTTTTACGCCATTCCGCAATTTCTTGAACGCGGCCAGTGGCGGCAATTTCTTGCGGTCCTTTTCAGTCTCACCGCCGCAAGCGTCGTGCTTCAGGCTGTTACGCAAAAGCTGATCATTATTTTTATCGAACCGGAACTAAGCGGCCTTGGCTGGCTGGCGCTGATCACGGAAAACCTTTATTTGCCGCCCTTCGTCATTATATTTTCCACGCTTTACAAGTTTGCCCGCGACTGGACCATCCATCAGCGCGAACGCGTCAGTCTCCATGCAGAAACAGACACGCTCAAACAGGCCGTGCGCGATGCGCGCAATGAAATGCGGATCCTTGCCAGCGGCGGCCTTGCCGAGAATTTCCTTCAGATTGCCGCCGGTAACGAAAAGCTGCAAATCCCCATCGGCGCCATTCATTATATAAAATCCGCCGGCAATTATGTAGAGATCGTCACACCGGAACAAACCTATCTCGCTTATGGGGCGTTAAAGGATCTCATGGCAAAACCATATTCGGAACGCTTCGCCCGCATTCATCGCTCTTACGTTGTTGGCATGGAACATATTCGCGTTATCAAGGGCGATATCATTCAACTGAGCAATATCGAGTTGCCCATCGGCAGCGTCTATAAACGTGCGTTCCTGCAACAATGGAACGCGCGTGCGGGCGCCGCCAAAGAATGAGGGTCAACTATAGTGATCCGCGCTCGAAATGACTGTTCACCAAGGTCATTTGGCGGTCATTTTGCGGCGTCTTTGCGGCGCCATGAAACCGGATTGGCGTTCCGTAGACGCATCGTCTGCGATCACGCTGTTTTGAAGCGCGCATGGACGTCCGGCGGCGGCCGAAATGTCCGCAGCGCAATCAACAGCTTAGGCAATTCACTGACAGCGGCGGCGCGTGCGCCCGTCACTCATTTGCAGCTGGCATTGGTGTAAATGCTCGGAAACCGCGACAAATAGCCGAACGCGACCAAACGCGACGGAATAGGCATTGAGGTCTGTTTAATATAAGATAATGGCCGTGGCCTTTCTGGCCATGTGGATTTGATTGGAGCTTGCGTAAATGTCTGCTCTGCGCAGCAATTGGCGATGGATCGCGATGGGCGCCGCGCTTGTGATTGCAGCCGGGTTTTTGTTTTTGCGAGAACACGCTGACGGCGCCGCGCCCAATCGGGATTATGAAACCGCCGGCGCCGATCGCGGCCCGATCAGCCAGACGGTTGCGACCAGCGGCTCGGTCCGCCCTTTGGTTACAGTCCAGGTCGGCTCTCAACTTTCAGGTCAGGTCGCCGAACTTTTTGCTGACTTTAATTCCGAAGTCGCCGCCGGCGATCTCATCGCCCGCATCGATCCGCAAACCTTTCAAACCCGCGTTGAAGCGGCGCGCGCGGAAAAATCTGTGGCGTCAGCCAGCCTGATGGCGCGGCGCGCGGATTTGCGGCGCGCTGAAGCTTTTGTCACGCAGCGCAAAAGCGATCTTGAACGTTATGAAGGTTTAGGCGAAGAAGCCGGCCTCGCCGAAGTCGAGCTCGACGCCATTCGCGCGCAATATCAGGCCGCCGTCGCCGATCTCGATGCGGCGCGCGCGCAAGTCGAAAACGCCGCCGCCACGGTTATACAGCGTGAAGCCGCTGTGGTGCAGGCAGAGGTCGATCTTGGCCGGACCGAAATCAGATCGCCAATTGACGGCGTTGTCATTTCCCGCAGCGTCGATGTGGGCCAGACCGTCGCCGCCAGCCTTTCCGCGCCGATATTGTTTGAAATTGCGCAAGATCTTTCACAGATCCAGCTTGAGGCCGATGTCAATGAAGCCGACATTGGCGCCGTCAGCAAAGGCGACCCCGTCAGTTTCACCGTAGACGCCTACCCCGCCCGGAGCTTTACCGGCAGCGTCGCAATCGTCCGCCTTGCGCCAACCGAATTACAAAATGTCGTCACCTATACGGTGATCATCCACGCGGATAATCCCGGCCGCCTTCTCTATCCCGGCATGACGGCGACCGTAGAAATTATCACCGGCCAGCGCGCCGATAGTTTGCGCATTCCCAACGCAGCCGCGCGGTTTGAACCTGAAAATGCAGCCGCGTTAAAAGGCGGCGATAATGGCGATGGCCGCCGTGGCGGGGGTCAGGGGCGCCAGGGCGGCCGCATTGCGGCGCTTGCCGAACAGCTTGATCTGAGCGATGCGCAGCAAAACGACCTGCAAACAAAAATGCAGGAGGCATTCGCCGGCGGCGGATCCGGAACGCGGCGTGCCGCTGGCCGCCCCGGCTCAAATGCAGGCCCGGATGCCGGTCAAGGCCAGCGCCGCAAGAAAATGGACGCGATTTTAAAAAGCGTTTTGACGGACGATCAGTGGCAAAAATATCAGACGGAACAAAAAGACCGGCCCCAGCCCAAAACCATCTGGGTTTTGAACGCAAATGGCGACATTGAGCCGCGCCGGGTGCGTCTTGGCATCGCCGACGGGTCTTATACCGAAATCGCCGGCGGCAATTTAAAGGAAGGCGACGCCGTTATCGTCCGCAAAGCCTCGCCGCGCTCATGAGCGGGCCTGGCAAGCGCGACGACGCGCTGGTGTGCGGCGACACTATTCGAAAAACCTATTCCATGGGCGCTGAAGAAATTCATGCGCTTGACGGTGTGTCCTTTCGGATTTGCCGCGGTGAGTTTTTATCGATCATGGGCCCGTCAGGTTCGGGTAAATCGACGTTGATGAACCTTCTCGGCGCCCTCGACCAGCCGACCAGCGGCATATTGGAAATTGCCGGAGACAATATCGGCGCCATGACCTCCGATCAGCTGGCGGGTTTGCGCAATCGTTCCATCGGTTTTGTGTTTCAGCAGTTCAATCTTTTGAAACGCACCACCGCACTCGAAAATGTCAAACTGCCGATGCTCTATGCGCGCGAACGTCCGGCGGATTTAAACGCCGCCGCAAAAGAAGCCCTCGATCTTGTGGGCCTCAGCGACCGGCTCGATCATCACCCGGCGCAACTTTCCGGCGGTCAGCAGCAACGCGTCGCCATCGCCCGCGCGCTTGTGAACCACCCGCAAATATTGCTTGCCGACGAACCGACCGGCGCACTCGACAGCGAGACGTCGCGGGAAATCATGCAGTTATTTGCAGACCTCAACAAAGGCGGCGTTACCGTGATTATTGTCACGCATGAATCGGAAATCGCCGACTGGACCCGTCGCGTGATAAGGCTGCGCGACGGATTGATTATCGCCGATGAGCGCAAACAGGAGCCGTTACATGTCGTTTCTTGACAGCATCGTCGCCGCCATAAAAGCGCTGCGGCAGAACATGCTGCGCAGCATCCTGACAACGCTTGGCATCATCATTGGCGTCGCCTCCGTCATCGTCATGAGCTCGATCAATGCGGGCGCCCGGCAAAAAGTCGAGCAACACATCGCCAGCCTTGGTTCAACCATGCTTTCCATCTCACCGGGAACATCCCGCCGCGGCGGCCGTTCCGGCGGCGCCAATTCAGCGCCGATGCTTTCTGAACGCGACCTGAAAGCGATTGAGGAAAGCGTTCCCAATATCATCGGCGCTGTTGGCGAAATTCGCGTCAGTGCGACGGCTGTCGCCGGGGCCACCGACTGGCCCACAACCATTTACGGCGTTCATGCATCTTTTCCCGCCGTGCGCAGCTGGCCGGTCGCCGAGGGGCGATTTTTTTCCGAACAGGAAGCCTCGGCCGGACGGCGCTTTGCGGTTGTCGGCGACACAATCGGCAAGGAAATATTCGGCGGGGCCAATCCGGTCGGCGCGCAGATCCGCATCGGCAATGTGCCTTTTGAGGTGATCGGGGTTCTCGCCCCCAAGGGGCAGACGCCAGGGGGGCGCGACCAGGACGATATGATCCTGGCGCCCGCAGCGGCGGTGCGCGCGCGCCTCGCCGGGCGCGACGAAACGGTGCCGGATCAACTCCATGCAATCCGCATTCTTTTTGCCGACGGAACAGACCTTGCCCGCGCGGATACGCAACTACGCGAGGTCATGCGCGTCCGCCGGCGCGTCCGTCCCGGCGACCCTGATGATTTCGGCGTTTATAACATTGCCGATTTCGTCCGGGCCAGGAATGAAACCGCGGCGACTTTCGGGATGTTGCTGGCCGCCACAGCCGCGATTTCTCTTCTTGTAGGGGGCATCGGCATCATGAATATCATGCTGGTCTCGGTTACCGAGCGCACCCGCGAAATCGGCCTGCGGCTTGCGGTCGGCGCGCGCAAAAAAGATATTCTTGTTCAGTTTCTGGTGGAGGCCGTCCTCCTCTGCATGATTGGCGGCGTCATCGGGCTTGGCATTGGCGTTGGCGCATCGTCGCTTGTGGCAAGGCTGGCTGACTGGGATGTGTTGATCAACGCAAACCTTGTTGGGATTGCGATTGCCGCATCCGCCGGCGTCGGCGTGTTCTTCGGGTTTTTCCCGGCGCGGCGCGCGGCGCAGCTCAGCCCGATCGAGGCTTTGCGGTATGAGTGATTGCTTGCGGGGCTGATGCGATCAAACCGCCTCTATTGGTCAATTGGTCAGGATCCTGTTGGATCTGCCACATCGGAGTAGTTCTTCCGCTGCTAATTGACTACCGGCGAAAACGCTGCCTATCGATATCAAGTCTTTACAACGCAGAGTGGCCACCTTTTCAGGTCCTATCAGCGCCAATCGTTGTCAACAGTTTTAGTAGAGGTTCCGTTGACAATAGCGCAAATATTTGAGCAATTTCAAATACCTCACCCGTATTGAACACCTTTCTATGCGTTGAGCTAACGGTCAATATTCCGATTATTCTATTTGAGATTTCGCTATTCGAGCTGCCCGTTATTGGGATCGCAACAAAAGAATGACGCGGTGACGGTGTTTTGTAAGCCAACAAACTGGAAGCCTTGCGCTCTGCAGTTAGAAATTGCTTCTCAGCAGACTTGCTAAATATAGTCCAGTCTCCCCCCTCAAACAAAGCCTTAAAGTGAGTATTATTGTCGATTCTATCCAATTCATAAGCGCGAATGACTTCGTCAATCTTCAACATTTTTGGCTTGGTTGCCGTGTCTCTTGCAATCGTAATGATTCGGGCGTGATCGGACTCACTAGACACCACTACCTTAATTGACGCCGAGACCTTTAAGCCGAAACGAGTATAATAAAGGGTCACAACGTCATCGAGCAGTCTAATCAGACCTGTCACAGCCTCTTCATCACCAATAGACACACTTGAATTCAGCGCATTCTTGTAGCTATCAGCTATGTTGCGAGCTCGTGCCATCAGTACGCTATGATAAACGTACCCAAGCCCAAGCAGAACCAAACAGAAAAAAATGAGAGCGACTGCCGAAGACGACAACACCACCAAAAAGTCATTCTTGATTGTCAGTTTTTCGGAAAGCGCAAAGAGAGCAGCGACAAATCCGACGAAACCAGCCACATAGCTGGCCGCTAGACGAAAGTACTTTAGCAATTGCATCATTGTTCCAATACAATCTTATCTGATCGCTGCCAAAAAAAGCTAGGCAATTTTATTGCACTAGCTCAACACAGCTCAAAATCTCAATTGCCGTATCTCGCCACTTCGATAATGGTTGCAATTGAGTCTTACACATTGTATGACTTGCGTATGAAACAGATACCACGCCTTTCAGACAAAGAATTCGCCGCCTTGGAACTGCTGGTCAACCGTGGCGAGATGTATGGGCTTGAGATGGTCAAAGCCAGCGGCGGCGTTCTCAAACGCGGCACGATATACGTCATGCTTTCTCGTATGGGTGACAAGGGTTATGTCACATCCAGGCAAGACAAAGAAGAAGGCTTGGCCGGCATGCCGCGACGGAAATTCCGCGTTGCCGGACTCGGAGTTCGGGCGTATCATGCGTCACAAGCTGCTGCTGCTATCTTTAGCGGCACAAAGGCTTTGGCATGACGGACAAAACACGAGATGTAGCACACCCACTCGTCATCTCTTTACCACATTACGATGTACGGTTAGATTTGTCGCTTGCCGACCCTTCAATGCCAGCAGTTTTCACAAACGAAACTGGAGCATGGATAGAGGTTCTCATTGATTCTGAAGCTGAATCTATTTTGGAAGCCTGTGAGCGCCACTTGAGTGGCTGTGAGCGCCACGATTTAAGGGAAAAATTCGAATCCGAAGTGACTAGTGAACATAAAGAGCTGAAACAAAAACAAGCTACCACTCGCCCAAAACTCTATCGCGATCACATTCAGCCAACGAAAAAACTGCTCCAATACTTGTATAGCAAGAAAATATTTGAAACGATCTTTCAAGAAATCATAAATGACTGGGCTGAGGATTATTATTCGGCGTTAGAAAGCGGTAGTGAAAACAAAGCCCGGCTTGAAAGGGTAAGAGGCTACTTCTCAATACTCTGTGCAATTGTTACTCTTACGTTTGTAACTCCCGCCAAACAACTCGCAAAATTTTGGACGTTGGTCGGGTAACAACTGCCGCAATATTGACCCCTCTCCTCCATAAGCCTTTCTAGTCATTGGCGGTAGAGTTGCCGGGAGTTACAGCACTCCAAACCGTGTCTCCATCATTTAGCAGGAATAGTGACATAGAATGGAATTGGAAACACGCAACGAGCTCTTGAAATCCGAATACCTACATCTGCAGTCAACGGTCGAATCATTCGATAGTAGGGTAATAACGATCAAGGCTTGGAGCGTCACTTATAGCTTAGCCTCGATCGGCGCAGCATTTGCCACACACGCCCCGCAAATATTAGTCATCGCCGCGTTGAGCTCATTGATGTTCTGGTTGATCGAGGGGTTTTGGAAATCGTTTCAGCAAGCCCACTACCCTCGCATCAGACATATTGAAGATTACTTTTCCGGCCAAAGTTCTGAATTGCCTCCCATGCAAATTGGAAAATCTTGGAGTTCAAATTATGCATCTGAGAGAAAGAAAAAAAATCTCCTTAAAATTCTAAGATGGCCCCATGTCGCGTTGCCTCATGCATTTGTATTTGTGCTGGCGCTCTCACTGTATGGTCTCAGCTGTCTTGATATTTTGAGCGTATGATCCCACCTCATGACTTCACCCCGTCCCGTCCGCTTCTGACCGATCCACAATACTCACCGCCAGCTATGGCTTGCGCAGTGCGGCATTGATCACGCTCAATTGGTTTTCTGCATCGCCATTGCCGACAATAAAAAGCACCCAACCGCCCATAAGAGCCAGGCGGCGTTGAGCGCGAGCGCCGGGCCCGCTCCGCCGTACACTGCCGGCGCCCAGCTGATCGCAACGCCGTCAAGAAACAGCGCCGTGGTCAGCGCAACAACCGATGGCGCAAGCATCGCGCCGGGCGCAATGCCGGTGAGCTTTGCCAAACCCCAAATCAGCGCCGGGGATGAAACCAGCGTTCCAAAATAAACGCCGATGTGAACGGCGCCGCCGTCAAACAACCCGCCGTTCAATTGCCGCAAGATGACCGCAGCGATGAACCAGATCGCCGCGCCAATCATCACATAAAGAAATATCCGTTGAAGGCTCATGATGCGGCGGCGCGGGCGGCGTTCTTTTTCACCATCAACAAAGGCGCCAGCAAACTCCCGAGATAGACAGTGTTAAAGGCGGCATTGACGGGAAAGCCGGCGGCGAGCGATCCGGCGCTATCGATAAAAAACCACACAAGGATCGCAATCAACGCGGCGCGGCGGATCTCTTCGTCGCCGCGGCCAACCGCCGGGGCGACAATCAGAATCAAGAGAACAGACCAGCTGGCGAAGACCCCGCCTGAAATGGCGCTGAGCAATCGCGTTTGCTCAGCCACCACGGTAACGGCGCCGTCCATCGGCCAATCGACCATATCGTAGAGAAAATTAAACAGACCTGATGTCGGCGGCCAGGCGGCGCCGGCGATCGCGAGCGCGAAGCCGATAGAAACATAGCCGACAATATTGAGGGTTTGAGATGCGGTTTGCGGCGACATGAGGCTGTTCCTTCGTTGACGTGAAACTTCTTTGCCATAGGCGACAGTCGCCAAACAATTACCTCCGGGGTAAGTGTCTTCCCGTTTGAGGCGCCATAGGCTGGCCCTCAATCCAGAGGCAATTTTGGAGTCATTATAATGAGTGGCGCATTTGGCGATATTTTACGGGAATGGCGCGGCATAAGGCGCTTTAGCCAGATGGATCTTTCGCTTGAAGCGGCGACATCGGCGCGCCATGTGAGCTTTCTGGAATCGGGGCGCGCCAGTCCCAGCAAAAATATGGTTTTAAAACTTTCAGAGGCCCTGGATATGCCAAAAGCCATCGTCAATCAGGCCTTGAACGCGGCGGGCTTTGCGCCGGCTTTTCCGCAATTGCCTGCCGACGCCGAAGCCCTGGCGCCGCTTCGCGCCGCCATTCGCCTGATGCTGGAAAATCATGACCCCCTGCCCGGTATTGCCATGGACCGCCACTGGGACATTGTTGACGCCAACAAAAGTGCGATGCAGCTTTTCAGCGCGCTCGAAATTACCGGCGCGGGGAACATGATCGACGCGCTTGGCGCTATCGCGGAAAGCGATATTATCGAAAACTGGGAAGAGACCGCTTTGCTTGCGCTGGCGCGGCTCCGCACGGAAATCGCGCAGCTTGGCGGCGACCGCATACTTGAGCGCTATACTGCAAAACTCGGCAATCACCCGCGCCTGAAGGACGCAGACATTTCAAAGATCGATTTTACGCAGGCCGTTATTCCATCAGTGTTCAAAATCGGCGATCGGCGGCTTTCTTTATTTACAACGCTGGCGCAATTTGGCGCAGTGCAGGACGTTGTCGCTTG
>JAJFGF010000012.1 GCA_021776245.1 Hyphococcus sp.
CGACCGCCCTCGCGCTCTGGTCATTTTGGTGTTGACCGATGTTTCATCGATAAACACCAGGCGATGCGCTTCGCGGGCCATGCGGGGCTGACGCCAGACCTTCCATAAAAGACGCCCCGCCCTGACGTCAGCGCGTTCGGATTCCTGCGCCAGAAGCGTTTTTTTTACAGGTGAAGCCGGCGGCGCGCAGCAGCCGGGAAATCGACGCCAGATGCACCGTGAGGTCAAACGCGTCTTTGAGATCGGCGACGAGTTCTTCAAGCGTGATGTCGGGCTGGGCTTCAACCTGCTTGATCAGATAGGCCCGAAAGGGGTGCAGCTTGCTGTGTTGCGCGCCGCCGCGCGGCTTCGCCGTCAGCGACCCACGCTTCGCGCTGTTGGTCATCAAATTGATGACAAAGCTCGCACTGACATCGAAATGACGCGCCGCCGCACGACGAGAATGGCCAGCTTCGACAAACGCATGAACGCGGGCCCGAAGATCAAGTGAATAGCTCTTTGGCATGGCGAACCTCCTGACAAGCAGGAATCACACTTCGCAAGCCCAGGGAATCCCTGTCGACTCTATTCGAACGCGAAATGCTCTAGCGGCCAGAGTGCGCCAGCGCCGCCGGCCACGGCGACCGCGCCGCCTAGGATATGAATGAAATCCCGGCGCTTTTCATCCGTGACAGCGTCAGGGGCGTCGTCTTCGCCTCCAGCGGCCATGAGTTGCTCCTTAGACAATCAACCGAGCTGACATCGCTCGACGCATTCAGCGCGCGGTCACCTTCCGCGTTTTGATCTTCGGAATAAATCTCGGCGTATTCCCAGCGTACCGTCTGTAGACATCGCCAAATTCGGCTTCCGCTTCGCGCTCCTCGCGTAAGGCAAGGCGCCAATACATGAAGACAAGCACTGGGAACATCGCGAGCGTCAAAAGCGTCGGCCATTGAAAAAGAAAGCCGAACATGATGAGCACAAAGCCCACATATTGCGGGTGACGCATCCGGGCATAGGGGCCGCCTGTCGCCAGGGCGCCGCTACGCTGCGCTTTGTAGAGGACCGGCCACGCGGCGGAGAGGAGCCAGAACCCGGCGAAAATCAGCGCGATACTGATCAGGTGGAACGGCCCAAAATGCGGATTGCCCCGCCATCCGAAAATCATTTCAAGCAAATGACCGGAATCATGCGCGAACCAATCGACATTCGGGAAATTCGTTTGCAGCCAACCAGATAGAAAAAAGATCGTTAGCGGAAATCCGTACATCTCCGTAAAAAGTGCAATAATGAAAGCGCTAAAGGCGCCAAAAGACCGCCAGTCCCGCGCCGATTCGGGCTTTGCGAAACTGAAAGCAAAGATGATGAAGATTGCGGAATTCACGATTGCCAACAGCCACAATCCATAGCTCGCGTAATGTGATTCCTCGCCAGTCATTTCTTGCCTCCCCCGTGGCCGCCGTGACCACCATGCATAAAAAGATGCACGCCGACGCACGCGGCGAGCAGCCCGTACAACAGCGCGTCTCCCGTGAGGAGATGCGCGCGGTGTTCATATATCAGCAATACGCCAATCACGGACGCAAATACGGCAAATGCTGTCCAGACTCGCGATAGCTTCGGATGGTCGTCCTCGCCGCTGTGATTATGTTCGCCCTGCATCGTTCTTCACCTTTTTTTATCTGGTTTGTTATTCTGAGAATTGACTTTTCAATCGCAGCAATTGCGCGTTGATTGCACAAATAATCGTGCTGGACGACATGAAGATTGCGCCGATCGCGGGGCTAAGGACAATTCCCCAAGGGAAAAACGCCCCGGCGGCGGCGGGGATCGCCACTGTGTTATACCCGGTCGCCCAGAAGAGGTTTTGCATCATCTTTCCGTACGTCGCGCGGGCGAGCCCGACAATTGCGACGACGTCAAGCGGATTGCTCTTGACCAGGATGATGTCCGCTGTTTCGATTGCGACATCCGTTCCTGCGCCAATGGCGATTCCGACATTCGCCTGGGCCAAAGCCGGCGCATCGTTAACGCCGTCGCCCGTCATCGCCACCACCAGGCCGCGCGACTGAATTTCTTTTACCTTCGCGGCTTTTTGGTCCGGCAGCACTTCTGCGATGACTTCATCGAGGCCAATTTGCTGACCAACCCAATCGGCCACCTGTTTGTTGTCGCCGGTAAGCATCATGCATTGAATGCCCATTCTATGCAGCTCTGCGATCGCCTTCTTGGATTCCGGCCGGATAATGTCGGCGAGCGCGATCGCCCCGGCCAGAACATTTTCAATCAAGACAAAAATAACCGTCTTGCCCTGTTTGCTGAGTTCCTTAATCCGCGGGTCATCAGGAAAAAGTCCCTTTGCGCGAACATAGCCCGGACTGACAGCCTTGACGTCTTTGCCTTTGACCACGCCTTCGGCCCCTTTGCCGGTAATAGCCCGGAAATTATCGACGTCCCATTTTTCCTTCGCGTCTTTAACGATGCCTTTTGCGATCGGATGCTCGGAATGCGCTTCAACGGACGCCGCATAAGCGACCATTTCATCCGGCGCAAAATTGTCGCTGAAGACGAGCGTATCGGTTATGCCAAATTCACCGCGCGTGAGTGTGCCGGTCTTGTCGAAAATGATGGCCTGAATGTTTCGCGCTTCTTCGAAGGCCGTGCGATCGCGGATCAGCAATCCATTCGTCGCCGCAATAGCGGTCGAACGCGCGACGACGAGCGGCACCGCCAGACCGAGCGCGTGCGGACAAGCGATTACCATGACCGTAACGGCGCGCTCCATTGCAAAGGCGAACCCTTGACCCGTAAAAAAGGTCCAGCCAAAGGCCGTGAAGAACCCGCCGCCAAGGGCGATAAAGGTGAGCCATTTTGCGGCGTTGTTCGCAAGATCCTGGGTTTTCGACTTGCTCTTCTGCGCTTCTTCCACGAGGCGGATAACGCTGGATAAAAAAGTTTCGTCGCCGGTTTTAGCGACGCGAACCGTGATCGAACCCTCTCCGTTGATCGATCCGCCAATGACTTGCGCGCCCTCAGTCTTCGTTACAGGTTTGGATTCGCCCGTCAGCATGGATTCATTAACGGAAGTTTCTCCTTTGACGATGATCGCGTCGGCTGGCACTTTTTCGCCCGGCTTGATCAACAGTTGGTCGCCATTTTTTAACTGTGATACCGGGACGTCCGAAACCGAGCCGTCGTCAAGCATTAGGTGCGCCGTGTCGGGCATCAGCTGCGCGAGTTTTTCGAGCGCTTTGCCTGCGCCCATCACCGACTTCATCTCTATCCAGTGACCGAAGAGCATGATGGCGATCAGCGTCGCCAGTTCCCAGAAAAAAGTTTCCTGGGAGCCCACAATCACCATCGCTACACTGTAGACATAAGCAGCCGTGATCGCGACGCCGATCAGCGTCATCATCCCGATATTACGCGCAGAAACTTCCGACCAAAGACCTTTTAGAAAGGGCCAGCCGCCATAAAAGTACACAATGCTTGAGAGGATCGCGAGGACGTAACTGTCGCCGGGAAAAGCCAGCAATTCCTTAACGCCTAGAAACTCTTGAATCATGGGAGCTAGCGCAAGAATTGGGACCGTCAGCGCCAGCGCCACCCAAAATCGCTTGCGGTACTCGGCGACCATCGCGGCGTGATCGTGGCCGCCGCCAGAGGAATGGCCGGCGTGATCGCCTGTCTGGTGATCTCGCTTGTGGCCTGCATGCGCTCCCTTCGAATGGCCTTCATGTCCGTGGTTCATCTTTGCGTGGTCGATTCGGCCCGTCTCTTGATCTGTTGTCATTGTCAGACTTTCAAAATTTGAGTTTAACGCGTCTTGTTTGAGTTTTACATGGCGCTTCGCGCAATCAATTGCACATCGGCGGCAATATTGACGGCTGACGAGAAAACACCTCGCTGCAACACGCTGAACAAAAGAAATACGCCCATCCCTGATAGTCTTGCTGGGCGATTGCGTCGCCCAAGCGAATGCTATTCCCACAAACCGGGTCAACAACCGATATGTCCGCCGTATTGTCGCTTGCCACGGTCAATGGAACACCATGCCTTCAACGTGATGGCCGGCGTCGACATGGAGAATTTCTCCGGTGACGCCGCTTGCAAAATCGCTCGCGAGAAGAAGCGCTGCGCGACCCACTTCGTCCGCGTCAACTGTTCTTCGCAGCGGCGCCTTTTTGATTGTCTCATTCAACAGTTCATCGAAATGCTCGATGCCTGAAGCGGCCCGCGTTGCAACGGCGCCGGCAGACAAAGCGTTCACACGGATCGACGAGCGGCCGAGTTCGTGCGCGAGATACTGCACGGCGCTTTCGAGCGCCGCTTTGACGGGGCCCATGACATTATAGTGGTCGACGACTTTTTCAGCGTCAAAGAAGCTAAGCGTCGTCAGACTGCCGCCGTCGCGCATCAACGGTTCGGCCAAACGCGCCATGCGGATGAAAGAATGGCAGGACACCAGCATTGATTCAGCAAAGCCTTCGGCGGAACAATCCGTCAGGCGACCGTGCAAATCCTCTTTTCGCGCCCAGGCAATCGAATGAAAGCAGAAATCAAGCCGCCCCCAGGTCGACGCAATTGACTCAAACACCGTCTCGAGTTCGCCTTCGCGGCTTACGTTGCAAGGTAAAAAAATTGCGGCGTCCGCCTCTCTCGCGAGCGGCGCCACATAGGGCTTGGCTTTATCATTGAGATAGGTCAGTGCGAGTTCCGCGCCGGCGCCGTGGAATTGCCGCGCCGCCGCCCACGCAAGACTATGCTCGTTGGCGACGTCAACGATGAGACCCGTCTTTCCTTTCAGATCAATGCGTCCGTTTTCCATCTAGTTCCTGATCCGTCATGTTCTTACGCGCCATCTTGGCTTCTCCCTCATGATGTTATTTCTTAACTCAGTGCATTCCCGTCATCCGGCACCACGGGCAGTCGCAATCAATATGGTTACATCCGGGATGGGTTAGTTGTGCGCCATTACGTAAAGCTGCGACTGGAGAAAGAGCGGTGTGGAACAATGACCCGCCATAAATCCGCCGGAGACCACGCCGTGCGGAACCTTTCGAAATCAGATCTAACGCCCACGCCCGCGTTTTTTCGCCCGCCGCCTGAAATACGAAGCGGTTCACGATCCCCGCACTGTGGACAGCGCGAAGCCGCCGGCGAAGCAACGTCTTGTAGGACTCACCTCGCAGAATGCTACGCGCTGCGAGGGCGCCGGAGATAAGCGCATAACGCAACCCGAAACCTGCCAGGGCGTCCTGCAAACCGGCGCGTTCGCCGACCAACAATCGCCCGCGGCGTTCGACGCGCGTCATTCGCGAGAGCATGCCGTAACCGCCAAACGGCTTGGGCTGGATCATATTGAGCCCGAGCCGGACTTGAAAGTACTCCATAGCGGCTTGCAAATATGCGGCGTGCCCCTTGAATTCGCGGAACATGCAGGCCGCCAGCGTGCCGAAGCCATCCGCGATCAAAAGATACGCGTAGCCCGATGGCGCGAGGCGGTCGTCAAAACAAACATAATTCGCATCTTCCATGTCCGTCCGGAAGGTGTAGCCGGAAGCGATCACATCGGCGCGGCGCGGCCCTGTCGCAACAATCGCTTGGCGGGGAACGCGCTCAACCTCGTCGCCAAAGCGTATCTCAGCGCCGGCTTCCCGCGCCGCACCCAATAACGCTTCGTCAAGTGTTCCTTCGCCCGAACCACGACGAACAAGGTAATATAAAGGTTGCTCATCACGGACTACATGCTCATTGCCAATGGAATCGTAGGCGATGCCTGTACGAACCGGATGAAGGGGAAATTTCAGCGTGATCCCGAGTTCGCCTATTTCCTCAAACACGTCGCGCTTGACGCTCCAGTTTTCCAGTCCCTGAAAGTCTCCATGGAATCGCGCGCCAACGCTTCGTTGCCGTTCCCGCACAACAACTCTTCTCCCGGCGCGGGCGAGAACGATTGCACTTGCAAGGCCGGACGGCCCGGCGCCGACGATTGTGATTGGCGCCTCGGAATTCTTGGCGAGCGTTGCTTGTGGCGTCATCTTTCAGCGCTCCAAGACATAGCGGCCGGGAGCATTTGCCAAAGAAGAGCTTGTTGGTGCTGGCGGCTCCATAGCCGATGACCGTTTCGTCAGCCAATCAAGCCAGCACGGCCACCAGGAACCTTCGTGGTGTATCGCCTCATCTTTCCAGGCATCCGGATCCACATAGGCGGCGAGATCATCATGCGTCGCGATTTGATGGCGGCGCTTCTTGGCGCCCGGCGGATTTACGACGCCGGCGTTGTGCCCGCCGCTGGACAGAACAAACGTCACATCGGCGCTGGCGCCTGCCTGAATTTTATAAACTGACCGCCAGGGCGCCACATGATCTGTCTCGGTGCCGACTGCGAATATGGAAGCTCGGACATCCCGCAACGAAACGGGGCGATCACCGACACAATATCGGTCTTGCACAAAGTCATTGTTCAGGAATAGCTTTCGAAGATATTCCGAATGCATTTTGTACGGCATGCGCGTTGCGTCTGCGTTCCAGGCCATGAGGTCGAACATGGGCGGCCGATCGCCAAGCCAATAGTTTTTCACCATTGCCGACCAGATCAGGTCGCTTGACCGAAGCAGTTGGAAAGCGCCGGCCATCTGGCGCGAGTCGAGATAACCTTTCTCCGCCATCACGTTTTCGAGAAACGTGACCTGGCTTTCGTCTATGAAAAGCGTCAGCTCTCCCGCTTCGGCGAAATCAGTTTGCGCGGCGAGCATGGTCAACGACTGCAGACTGTCGTCGCCGTCACGCGCCATGGCGGCGGCCTCAATTGCTGCGAGCGTGCCGCCCAGACAGTATCCGACTAAATGAATTTTCTTTTTACCTGTAATTGACGCAACCTCTTTTCGGGCCGCTTCAACGCCGAGCCGCCTGTAATCCTCAAGGGAAAGATCGCGATCCGCAGCAGTCGGGTTTTTCCAGGAAATCATGAAGACGGTGAAGCCATTCTTCACAAGGTAACGCACAAGAGAGTTTTCTGGAGACAAATCCAGAATATAGTATTTCATAATCCAGGCAGGCGTGATGAGGATGGGCTCTGGATAAGTTCGCTCCGTTTGCGCATCATATTGGATGAGCTCAATCAACTCATTGCGGAAAACAACCTTGCCTGGCGTTGTTGCGACGTCGCGGCCAACTACAAAATTTTCCGCGCCTGCGGGCGGAGCCCCATCAATGGCGCGTTGCATGTCGTCACGCCAGTGGATGAGGCCGCGGAGTAGGTTTTGCCCGCCCTCGTTGATTGTTTTCTGAATGATCCTGGGGTTTGTCAGCGGAAAATTCGCCGGCGAAAATACATCAAGCGTCTGCCGGACCGCAAAACTAACGACATCCTCATGATGTTTCATTAGACCCGGTACGCCGGTCGTGGTGCGACGCCACCAGTCCTGCGTCATCAAGAACGCTTGTGCATAAGTCCGATAGGGTTGCGCCCGCCACTGGTCGTCTGAGAACCGTTTATCCTGTCGGTCCGGCTCAATGCATGTATCGCAGTCAGGATCAACGCTCGCCTGCAAACAGTAGTCGAGAAATCGCCAATATGTTGTCGATGCGTCCTGCAGAAGTTCTGATCGCTTATCTGCTGATTTCATGAGGTGCAGCGCCCAGTCGATATATGCGAGCGCGAGCGCCGTCGGCGAGAGGCCGTCAGTCATCTTGCCGCTCAAAGCGTCAAGGGTCTGGTCGAAGGACGGCGCGCGCGACGGTGACGCGCTTTCAGTGCGGTCTTCATTGATGGCGAGCCGTTGATCCATTAGCCGTTCGCTCCTACAGGAAAGCAGGCCTCTTCCGGCATCGGAGCGCAGCAACCTTGCGGTTCATCGGAAAGGTCGGTTTCGGAGATGCGTGAGGCTCCGCGTCCGTTTGAGGGGATAAGGAGACGGGCGAGCGCCAACGCCGCAATGCGCCCCGGGGGCGGGTCAGCGCGAGACGCCAGAACAATCGGGGCCCGCAAGCCGACGACCAGGCCCGCCAAGGTCGAGCCGGCGAGATATTCAAGGTTCTTCGCCAATATATTGCCGGAGACAAGGTCCGGCACGAGAACAATATCAGCCTCGCCGGCGACAGGAGAGTCTATGCCCTTTATCTCCGCGGCTTTGATGGAAACAGCGTTGTCGAACGCAAGCGGACCGTCAACGTCAGCGCCTTGTATCTGGCCGCGCCGGGCCATTAGAGTCAACGCAGCTGCATCGGTCGTCGATTCGATCAGCACATTGACCATTTCGATAGCGGACAGAATGGCGGCTTTCGGTCTTTCAACGCCAATCCCATGCATGACGTCAATCGCGTTTTGAAGAATCTGCGCCTTGGCCGTCAGGTCAGGGCGGATATTAACCGCTGCGTCGGTGATCGCGAGCAGTCGTGGATAGGCTGGAATATCGGCAATATAAACATGACTGACGCGCTGGCCCGGCAATCGCAGATTGGCGCTCGTGCTTAAGAGCGCCTTCATAAAAACATCTGTATGCACATGCCCTTTCATCAGCGTATCGACGGCGCCGCCGCCAAGCAGGCCAGCGCCCGTCGCAGCCGCTTGTTCTTCCGTCCATGCAGCTGTGATCGTGTCCGGATCAATCTCAAATCCGATTGCTTCGGCCTTTTCCGATATGACGTTGGGGTCGCCAATCAAAAGCGGCCTGATCAAACCGGCCGCCGTTGCACTGCGAACCGTTTCAAGGACCGAGTCTTCTTCTGCGCAAACGACGCCAACACGCAATGGCGGTGCGTCTTTTGTGAGCTTATACAGATCGTCCAGAGTTTCGAGCGGAGCGTTCATATAACTTCTCGCCCGAAGGCGTCCTTTTTTCCGCGATCTCCACCACATGGCGTGCGATCATTTTTTCTTCATCTGTACTAAGAGCATTCAGCTGAATGGAAGACGCATTGCTCGATATGACCGGCCGATTTCCGGCATTGCGATTATCGTCGAGCCGCAGCGGCAAAAGCGCCTCCAGCGGCCGACAGATTTGCGCACGGATTGCGGGCGCATTAGCGCCAACGCCGCCTGTGAATATGATCCGATCGAGGCCGCCCATGGATGCTGCGAGCGCGCCAATTCGCTTACGCGCTTGAAAGCAGAAATAATCGATCGCATCGCGCACATTGGGGTCCGTCGCCATACCCAACAAGCTCTGCATGTCGCCGCTTCGCCCGGAAATCCCCAAGAGTCCGGATTGCTCATAGAGCATGGCTTGAAGATCGTTTGCGGACCACTTCTTTTCCTGCAGCAGGTACAAGATGAGTCCCGAATCAACATCGCCGCTGCGTGTCGCCATGGGTAATCCTGAAAGCGTGCTGAAACCCATCGTGGTGTCGATGCTTCGTCCGTTGCAGATCGCCGCCATCGACGCGCCGGCGCCGAGATGCGCGACGATCATTCGCGCTTCAAGCGCATGGGCGCCCTCGGTTTCCCGAATGTGATCGACAACGAATTCATACGACAGGCCGTGATAGCCGTAGCGGCGGATTTCATTCTTTTCGATATCGCGCGGCAAGCCAGTCCGGCGGGCGATCGGCGGCGCAGATTGATGAAACGCCGTATCAAAACAGGCAACATGCAGAGCATGCGGCAGACGCAATCGCGCCGCGACGATGCCTTCCAGATTCGCCGGCAGATGTAGCGGCGCCAAAGGAATGAGCCGGCGCAGCCTCGCTTCCAGTTGCGCCGTAACGAGTTCAGGGCAATCGCAATCAGGTCCGCCATGGACAACGCGGTGTCCGACAAATCCAATAGCCCCAATATATTCGACGCGTTCAAGCCGGTTCATGGCGGCGTCAATCGCCGCCGGATGATTGACAGACGGCTCTTCTTCATCCCAGAAAACTGCGCCGTCTGCGCTTTGGGCGCGAGAGCGGCTGTCGGCGGCACCAATATTCGAGACGGACCCGGACAAAATGCGTCGCAGCTCAGGGTCGAAATTGAAGACCGCGAATTTCAAGCTCGAAGAACCGCAGTTCAGCGTCAGGATTGACTCACGGCTGCCAATGGCTCGCGCAGGATGCCTATCTACGGCGCGCGCCCGGACATCTTGACCGCCCTGCTCTTTACCGCCTGAGATGTTGACGGCGGGCATATTTATCACGACCCGCCCTTGCCATCAGGCTTAAGCGTCTGCGGCCAAAACAATGAAGGTTGCGGCGCCGGTCGGTTGTAGAGCCAATCGAACAATTGCTCGCCAGCGCTGTCGCGCGCGACACGCGCACGCTTGATCGACGCCTCAACACCGTCAACGGCCGCGCGCTCGGCTTTGCTGTAGGGATTGTCCGCATCGACTCGGCGCCGGGCTTGTTCCGTCATCTCCGCGGCGGTCGCCACAATCGCCATGAACGGGTTCAGCTTTTCAGAATACATGTACCGGGATGCCCGCATCGGATGCATCCATCGAAGCGCTTCGGCGGTGATAGGATTGGCCCAGGCGCGCACCCAGGGGCTTACGAATTTCGCATAATAACCCTCCGCGGCTTGCGAAACGGCCTCAACGTTTTCAAACGCGTCCTCCGGATAATCAAAGGAAATGTCTTCGACGCGACGCGGTTCAAAACGAACTGTATATTGATCTTTTTCACAGTCCGGATCGCCCGTCGGGTTGTCGATCCGCATCTCGTAAAGACCAGGCTCAAGCGCTTCGATATCGACGATGCTTTCCAAAATCGCACGGTGTTCAAACCGGGCGACCTTGGCGGATACGAAAATGCCGAGATGTCCTACATGCTGATTGATGAGATATACGATGCGCTGACCGGCGTTTTGCAGTTGTTCGGTCGTCTTATAGACCGCCGGAATCCACCCCAGCGCCTGATGCGGCGGCGTAATGTTATCGCCATAGGATGCGAAAATGACGAGAGGGTTGCGGATGTTTTTAAGATCGACAACGCATCCTTCGCAAATCTCTACCAGGCCTTGCTCAAGCCGATTGCCGATAAACAGATTTTCGACAATCGACAACATTTCCTCTCGGCTTAAGCGATAAAAACCGTTCCACCATCTTTCAAAATCGAGAAAGCGGTCCTTTTCCTCATCAACGTTGAGATAAAGGTCGGCGTATTTTCGCCAGATTGCGCCCTCCGGTTTTAGATTCTCGAAATTCTGCACCAGCCAGGCGCCGTCAAAAACGCCGGCGCCAAGATCGCCAAGAAAATGCGTCATCCACGCGCCGCCGAGAAATCCGCCAGCGAGGCGCATTGGATTGGCGCCCGCCTCGCCCGCCCAGTAAGAGAGCGGCGATCCGTTCATGACAATCGGACCGGCGTCGCCGCCGCAGTCCGCCGCCACCAGCGCCGCGGCCCAACCGCCCTGACAATTGCCATAGAGGATTGGCGCTTTTTCACCGTGCAACGCCTTCAGCGTTTCAACGAACTTCCGTAACGCGTGAAGCACATCCGCCAAAGTCTGGCCGGGTTCTGGATCGGGGGTGAAAACAACGAAATAGACAGGATACCCCTGGTGAAGAGCGATCCCGACTTCAGAGTCCCGCTTAAAGCCACCGATGCCAGGTCCGTGCCCCGCGCGCGGATCAATGATCATGAGCGGCGGTTTTTCGAGATCCAGGCAGTCATCGAGGCAGATATCGTCCACTTCCAGGATTTTCAGGAGTTTATAATTTGCTGGCGGATCATACTCTGCCGCATCTGCGACTTCCTCATATTTGAATTTCAGAAGCGGCGGTAAACCCTGGCTTTCATGCTCCAGCATATTGTTCGCGCGCTGACGCAGCGTATCCCAGAAGAGAATGTTGCGCTGCGCGGCGTCGATGAGATAGTTGGCAAACGACGCAACACCCTGCGAAGGCCCAGGCAGCGCAGCTTTATCGGCCACCTCTCCCGTCGGCGGCTTATCCCTGGCCGAGATAGGCTTTTGAGACGCTTTCGCGACGTCGCTTCGCCGCGGTGTTTTCACTAATACTGCGCCATCGTCTGGCATTATCATATTTCCTTTTTTGTAGCCGTTGACCGACCTATTTCGGCGAGCGCTGTGTTCCGCCTTTCCCATGGCTAAAGACACAACGCCTTAATAATCGACGCGCCAAGCGATGCCCGAGAAACCGAAAGAGATCGCTGTGAGCATCCGCCAGAGCGGCCTTTATGAGCGATCGAGAATCGTCCGCATCGCCTTGTCGACCATGTCCAATTCCGCTCGGAAACGGTTCCATACTTATTGTGAATGAGTCATAAAGGTACAAGAAACGTTGTTAGCGTCATCCATCCTCACCAATGCATAAGCAATCATACGCAGCACACGCCTGCGCCCCTCACAGCTCAGTTAGAAAATAGAGTGCGACAGCGCGGCGCAGTCTGAAGCCTGTAACGCAAGAGGGGTGGCTGCCTCTCAAACGTAGACGGTTCAGTATCAGGAGAGATAATTATGTCCATCTGGAAATCATTGCTGCACAACAGACTTTCGCGAGCCGTAAGGACCGGCGCATTGGAAGTCACTTACCCCGACGGAACGACGCAGCGCTATGGCGATGCCACCGCCATTCCTGTGCGAGCCCGGTTGAGGAACAATAAATGGACCCGCCGTCTCGTCCTCGATCCGGAACTCTCTTTGGGCGAAGCCTATATGGAAGGCGGCATGAGCGTCGAAGACGATGATATATTCGCCCTGCTGGACTTAGTCTGGAAAGATATATTGTCGAACAACAAGAACGGCGGCACTATTCCCGCCCTCGCCCGCCGCTTCGGGCGCCGGATCGCTCAGTTTAACCCGGCCGGTCGCGCGCAAATGAACGCCGCCCATCACTATGACGTTGGCAATGATCTGTATCGCCTTTTCCTTGACGACGATCTCCAATATTCATGCGGCTATTTTGAGAAACCACATTTCACACTCGAACAGGCGCAAACGGCGAAAAAGAATCTGATCGCCAATAAGCTTCTCATCAAGCCGGATCACTCGGTTCTTGAAATCGGCAGCGGTTGGGGCGGTCTGGGAATCTCCCTTGCCGAAACAGCCGGAGCCCAGGTCACAAGTGTAACCCTCTCAAAAGAACAACTCCGCGTCGCCCGCATGCGGGCTAGCGCGAAGGATTTATCTAAACAGGTTCAATTTCACCTTCAGGACTACCGTGCTGTTGAGGGCCGCTTTGATCGGATTGTGTCCGTCGGCATGTTCGAACATGTAGGCGTACCGCATTTTCAAGAATATTTTGACCAGGTCGCACGCCTCCTGGACGAAAACGGCGTGGCGCTCATTCACACGATTGGACGCCCAAATGGGCCGGGCGCCACAGACGCCTGGACCGCAAAGCACATCTTCCACGGCGGATATATTCCCGCGCTTTCTGAGATTATGCCCGCGATTGAGCGCGCAGGACTCGTTGTAACAGATATAGAGGTGTTGCGCCTGCATTACGCTGACACCTTGCGCGAATGGCGGCATCGCTTCACAGCGAATGCGGATAAAATCGCACGCAAATATGACGCGTGTTTTATCCGGATGTGGGATTTTTATCTCGCGGCGAGCGAACTCTCCTTCGGTTATGGGACGCATGTTGTCTTCCAAATTCAGGTTGCCAAACTCCAGGACGCCGTGCCGCTGACGCGCAGTTATTTAGCCGCAGACCGAGTTGAACCGGGTGTTCGCGATAGCAAAGGGCGCATTTACGCCTGACAGACAGCGGGGTGCTCAATGTCAATCGAATCGACCGACGACCCAATTCCATACAAGAAAGCACTACGAAAACTCCAGATCGAGCTCGTCAAAATTCAGCGTCATGCGATTACCCATGATCATCGCATCTTGATTATTTTCGAGGGACGTGACGCCGCCGGCAAAGACGGCGTCATCAAGCGCATCATCGAACATCTCAGTCCGCGCGAGACACGCGTGACAGCTTTAGGAAAGCCCTCCGATCATGACAAACGATCATGGTATTTTCAGCGCTATGCGCCCTATTTGCCGGCGGACCAGGAGATGGTTCTGTTTAATCGCTCCTGGTACAACCGTGCGGGTGTCGAACGGGTTATGGACTTTTGCTCGCCTGAAGAACTGGAAACGTTCATGGATGATGTTGGGCCTTTTGAACAATTGCTGCACAACGCTGGAACTCAAATACTCAAATACTATCTCGATATCGATTGCGACGAACAGATTCGACGCTTGGAAGATCGGCGAACCAATCCATTAAAGCAGTGGAAAGTCAGTCCGATAGACCAAGTCGCTGTCGAAAAATGGGATGCATACTCACAAGCCAGAAACGACATGCTGCTCCGCACTGGTTTTGGTGCAGCGCCGTGGCATATTGTTCGTGCAAACGATAAAAGAGACGCCCGTTTGAACGTAATCCGGCATATCCTTTCGAAAATCGACTGCCCGGACAAAGATCTCCATCAGGCCCAGCCTGACAGTAACATCGTGTTTCAATTTTCGGAAAAGAGTTTGGGTCGTTTAGCGGTCTAATCAACGTCCGAATCGGAGCTAAGTCTCAGCGGTAACAACGACATTCACCAAATCGACGTCGCCTTCAAGATTTCGGATCGGATAACTGAGATGAATTTTTTCGTAACAAGCCCCAAGGCCGCCGCCTATTCCGACGCTGCGGCGTCCACACGAGTACCATCCGCAGCAAATGACGCCAAATAAGCGATAAGCGCTGCGCGCTCCTCAGGTTTCGGTAGGCCCGCGAAGCCCATTGTTGTGCCTGGCACGACCTCGCGCGGCGCTTTTAAATAAGCATCAAGCATTTCAACCGACCAAAGGAGATTGTCGGCCGCCACTTTCTGCATGCCTGGTGAGTATCGAAATCCTTCGCTTGTGCCCGCAGCACGACCGACGACGCCGTTCAGCGGCGGGCCGGCGCGCCTCTGCACATTTTCGCCAACCATGTGGCACGCCTGGCATTTAACAAATGAACGCTTCCCGTTTGATATCAGGCTCCTATCGGCAAGTGCTTTCGCGATCTCCGCCGCCTGATCCACTTCTGGGGAGGCTGGCTCGGGGTCTTCGGCGGCTGATACTCCTGTCAAAACCGAGCTGATCAATCCGGCTGCTGCAATTGCTGCCCCGAATTGTCGAATGGTCTCTAATTTCACTCAAACCTCCAAGATTGCCGCTGGCGCACTGTTTTGCGCCCCAGCTGAATGCTCGTTGTCTTTACGCGCTGGAAGCATAAAGCCCTCACCAGTCTTAATCTTGTGAAATGCCTACCCGTGATCACTGCAGTGCGGGCCCACAACTCCCTATCGAACTGTCCAAAATGTCGCGGCTCAGTCGAGAGGGAGCGCTTGTTCACGCCCGTATGTAACTCTGCTCAGGCAATCCTCATTCCGAGATTCTTGTGCTGAGCGCCTTCAAAAAGGGGGCGAATATGCGCCATAAAAAAATACCTGCCCTAAGTACCGCCGCACTCCTCGCATCAACCAGTGTGATATTATTCATGCCAGGCTTGGCGGCAGCGCAAGCAAGTTATGTTTGTTCAACGAAAAGTCTGGACCGCAGCATAGAGGTCGTTCAACCTGATTATGGCAGCGCCGTTTGCAAAGTGCTTTATCGGAAACCTGACGAGGGCGCCCCAGATCAATTTCTCTGGCGTTCCAATCAATCAATGGCGTTTTGCGAAGAAAAGGCGCAGGAGTTAGTCGCTAGCCTGACTGCGACGGGCTTCGACTGCACCGAGGGCAAGATAGATGCAGTAATCGCATCGGCGCAACCTATCCAAACAAAAGGTCAGGCGCCCGCTCCAACAGTCACAAACGCTGCCTTAAAATCTCAACCTTTGGCCCAAGCGCCACAGAGCAGCGACAAACAAAACGTCCCGATGGGCGGCGTGCCGTACCAGCGTGTTGCCAACCAAACCGACACCAGCTGGCATTTGGCGGGTTATGCAGACGCCACGTTTGTGGTCTCAAATATGGACGGAACGACGACAACCGATTTCTCAGCGGCGCGATTTAATCCCGGTTTTCACTTTCAGTACAAAGACCTTATATTGCTCGAAGCCGAGGCTGAAATCTCTGTAAATGCCGATGGCGAAACAGATGTTGAGCTCGAATACGCACAAGCTGACATTTTTCTTCACGACAATGCAACTCTTGTTGTCGGGCAGTTTCTGAGCCCCGTTGGCCAGTTTCAGGAACGTCTGCATCCGACCTGGATCAACCGTCTCGCCGATGCGCCCGCCGGGTTCGGCCATGACGGCGTGCAACCCGCCAGCGACGTCGGCGCAATGCTGCGCGGCGGCATTCTGATTGGCGAGGAAGCGATTGCCACATATGCGATCGCCGTCGGCAACGGGCCGCGTATCAGCCATGAGGGCGGCGTCGCGTTTGAAGCTAAAGGCGGTGATGATAATTCAAACAAGGCCGTCAGCGGACGCGTCGGTTTCTTGCCTTTTCCCTATCTTGAAGTCGGCGGATCATTCTTATTTGGCGATGTCACCGGCGTTGAAGAAGAAGCCGGTCATGACGCTGATCCAGTCCCAATGCCTGCTCCTGTCGTCCTTGAGCCCACTGACGCCAAAGTCATGCTGTGGGGCGCCGACGCGGCCTATACGCGAGGCCCATGGAATGTCCGCTTTGAGTATCTCAACATGACCCGCGATCCGATCGCGACTGCATTTGAGGGCTCTGTTGGCGTCGAAATGTTGCCGGAGCTCGAACTTCAAGCCTGGTATGCGCAAATCGCCTACAGGCTTTCTGAAATTACCGATCATCAAATCCTGCAAAGGTTTGAACCAGTCGTTCGCTATGGCGAGTTTAAAGTATCCGGGCTTGACGAACTGGCCGAAGAGGCGGCGGAAGAACGTCTTGACGTCGGCTTGAATTACTGGATCGCGCCCTCGATTGTTGCGCGCGGCGTCGGACAATGGCGCGATTTTACGGACCGTGAGGTTGGCGAACCGTCCTCCGAGACCAGGTTTCTGTTGCAACTCGCCTATGGTTTTTAACATCCTGTTTGAAAGGCAGCTGTCATGAAAAAACTTCTACTCATTCTCACTGGAAGCGCCCTTCTTGCGGCTGGCGCCGTCCTTACCCAGACCATGGCCCAGTCAACTGAACCAGGGGCGAACAAGGCGCCCGCAGCAAGCGACGGCGGCGCCGCGGCGGCGCGCGGCGCCAAGGCCTGGGCGAACCATTGCAGCCGGTGCCATAATCTTAGGTCGCCGAGCGAGCTCAACGCCGAGCTGTGGGACGTGTCGGTGCAACATATGCGCGTGCGTGCGAATCTGCCCGGATCCGTCGCCGACGACATCAAGGTTTTCCTAATGTCGAGCGCAATGGCCGAAAAACAATATTCATCCGCTCCACCGCAAAGGGCCGCCACTGCATCATTTGCCTATCTGGCGCCAGGCGATGTAGTTCACGGTAAAGAAATTTTTTCACAAACATGCATTGCCTGCCATGGCGCCGATGGCAAGGGAACGATCCCGGGCGTGCCGGACCTGACTGCTGCGGATGGGCGGCTCGTTAACCCGGACGATTTATTGCTGACAAATATCATTAAGGGCTATCAAAGCGAAGGCTCTTTGATGGCAATGCCCCCCATGGGCGGCAATCCCGACTTGACCGAACAAGACATGGCGGATGTGCTCGCTTATATGCGCAAAGAATATGGTATTGCGCCGGGTAAGTAGTAACGCCATTGCGGTGCGCCGCGACAAATTTCACATGGTTGCGTGTCCAGCACAGTGTTCAAGAAAGGAAGGTTCGTAATATGAAAAAAGACCATTTGCCGGCCGGACATGCATCCCGCACGGAAAAACCCACGAACCTGATCGCCCGCCGGACATTCCTCGAGCGCACTGCAACTTTTCTGGTCACTGCAGGCATCGCGGCAGGCGGCCTCGCTCGCGCAAAGGCAGCGGAAAAATATGATAAGGTCGATGTCGCCTGGCAGAACTCGCCTAAAGACGGACAATCATGCGCCAATTGCAGATTTTGGGACGGCGTCGGCGGCTGTGAAATCGTCGCCGGTGAATTCGCTCCGGATGACTGGTGCGCCGTCTGGGTGGAGGCGTAGATCCAGCTATCCTCACTGATTTGCGATTTTTGTCGCATTCGCATTTGTGATCCGCGCGGCGGCGTCCAGCGCCAAAGCTAAACCGGTCAGGAAAGCAATATGTGGATCCTGATTTACAGACAGCTTCGTTACAACGCTGCTCGGACCGCCTTAATGGTGCTGGTGATCGGCGCCGTTGTTTCCGAGGTTTTGATTCTGGAAGGATTCCTTGCCGGCATGTACGCACAATTGCGCAGTACTGTGCTAAACCGCGGCGGCGACCTGGTTCTTGCGCAATCAGGTATTTCAAACTTTATCGCCGTCCGGTCAATCTTGCCGCAATTATCGCGCCTGGATGTCGAGGACGTTCCTGGCGTCGTCGAAGCTTATCCGTTGACCGCGATGTCTGCAATTTATAACCGCGACGGACGAAAGACGCCGATCATTATTTTCGTCTATGACGAGGCCGGCGGCCCGACCGATATCATTCTAGGGGACCAAATTTCCGGCGATCGGGAAATCGTTATCGACAAGAGTTTAGCCAAGAAATATGGATTTGCGGTCGGCGACCCGATTGAAATCTCTGATTTTCAATTCACCGTCGCAGGCATATCCACGAACAGCTCAGCATTTTTCACGCCATTCGCGTTCATAAATTATGATGCCATGATCGACTTCTATCTAGAGTCGGACATTGCCGCCGATATCACAACTTTTCCATTATTGAGTTTTTTGCTCGTTGAAATTGAACCTGGATCTGATCCCCGTGCCGTCGCGCAACGGATAGAAGCAAGCGTTGCGGCAGCTGACGCCTTTCTTCCAGATGAATTGGCGCAAAGAGACGAAGCGATGGGCCGTGATCTCCTTGGCCCGATCCTCGGCCTGTTGCTCATCGTTAGCTACGCAATCGGGGCTTTGGTTATCGGCATGTTTATGTTCACAGCCGTCCGCGCACGTATACGCAGTATCGGCGTCTTGAAAGCACTAGGTTTTGGGCCGCTCTCATTAAGCATTGCAGTTATCTCCGAGGCGTGGGTGCTGACATTGCTTGCAATCCCCGTAGGAATTTTGTTGGCAATTGCCATCGCCGGTGTCATTCACTCAATCGCTCCGGTATATCTCATTATTCCTACCGAGCCTTCTGCTGTCCTTCGCACAAGCATTGCATGCCTTGCTGTCGCGGGCCTAGGCGCCCTCGCGCCTATGCGCCAGGTCCTGCGCGTTGATCCGGCGATCGTGTTCAGGAGCTGATCAATGTACAAATGGACATTAAGAGGCCTGATTACCGAACCGGTCCATCTTTTCTCAAGCGCTGGCGCAGTCGGCGCAGCCTTCGCTCTCGTGCTTTTTTTTGAGGCTGTGTTTGCAGGTGAGTCTGACCAGATCGTCGAATATATCCGGCGCACCGATCCTGCCGTCTGGGTTATGCAAAAAGGCGTCTCCAACATGCACATGGCCACGTCGTTCGTGTGGGACTCAAAAGCTGACCAGATCGAAGCCGTTGAAGGCGTCAGCAAGGCGACCCCGATTCTCTATTTAAATACGGTGATTGAGGCGGGCGATCGAAACTGGTTCTCTTTTATTGTCGGCCTTCCTGCCGGCGACGGACGCGCCGGACCATGGTCAATCGCCGCGGGCGCGGCAATGCCCGGCGCGACAGAAGCTGTGGTCCCCGCTGTTCTCGCTCGCCTCGCCGGTCTTGAACTTGGCGACCGGATTACAATCGCGGGTCGGCAATTTTCCGTTGCCGGCCTGTCTGACGGCACGTTTTCAATGGCCAATTCGGTAACGTTTGTGGCCATGGAAGATCTTTCCGATATCATGTCGACCTTTGGTTCCTTCAGTTATTTTCTGGTCGATGCGGAGCCCGGCACGGATCCGGAAGATCTTGCTGCGCGTATTCGAAATGAAGTCGAGAAAGTCAATGCTCTTTCCAACGAGGCGTTCATTGAAAGCGACTGGAAAATCGCGATGCAGATGGGACTTGAAATTGTGGGAATAATGACCGTGATCGGTGGAGCGCTTGCGATATTGCTGACGGGCTTCACGGTTTCATCTTACGTCAGCCGCAAGAAGCGGGAGCTCGCCGTCATGAAGGCGCTGGGCGTCGGCAATGCTTCCATTTATGTCAGCATTATGGTGCAGGCAGGTCTTGTCGCCCTTATCGGATTCATAATCGCGGTGCTTATTGTGTTTCTGGCAATTCCGGTAACCGCGGCCGTTATCCCGCAAGTGACCTTGAGTGTTCGGCCCGAGGCGCTCCTCAAAATTGGCGCTGCCGCTTTTTTGGTGGCAATTGTTGCTGCAATTCTTCCGGCGCGCAGCGTTATGCGTGTTGATCCAGTCCTCGCCTTTAGAGAATGAGCGCTATGCAGAAGAAAACCAATAATATCCTGTGCGCCGAACATTTGGTGAAGACGTTTGGAAGCGGACACACGGAGGTCAGGGCTGTGGACGACGTATCCCTGACTGTTGCTCGCGGCGAGCTTGTCGCGATCATGGGGCCATCCGGTTCCGGAAAAACGACTTTGGTCTCTATGCTTGGCGCATTATTAACACCGAACAGCGGCGCCATCACGATTGACGAAGAAGAAATCACATCACTAGGTCAAACAGGGCTGGCCAATTTGCGCGCCCGAAAGATTGGTTTCATATTTCAATCGTTCAATCTCTTGGAGGCTCTTTCGCTTGAGGAAAATATTCTCTTCCCGGCACATCGTTCGCAAGGCGGCGTAACAGCTGCAAAGCCGCGCGTCGAAGCGCTTATGGAGCGTCTAAACCTGACGGAGCGTCGGCGGGCGCTGCCCAAGACTCTGTCAGGTGGCGAGATGCAGCGCACCGCAATCGCGCGCGCCCTGATCAATCAGCCACGTATTGTCTTTGCCGATGAGCCGACCGGCAATCTCGATTCATATAACGGGCAGGAAGTGTTGATGATTCTTCACGATATCGCGCGCGATCAGGACTGCGCAATCGTACTGGTGAGCCACGATCCGCAAATTGAGGAAGTGGCGGACCGTCTCCTTTGGCTGGAGGACGGCGAGATTCGCAATCGAAAGACAGAGCGCCACTCGTGGGTTCGGGATCCGGTGTGCGGAATGCGGGTCGACGCGTGGACGGCGACATTGGTCGCGGACCACGCGGGCAAACGTTATGTTTTTTGCTCTGAGCGCTGCGTTGAACGGTTTAAGGCAGAGCCGGTCCGCTATATATCGTTGACTGAGCCCACTAACACTCAATCGTGACATTCAGGAGCGTCATTCATAACGCCAGCCGCATGTCTTGTTTGTGGAGGTACTGTTCAGTCCAGGACGCAGGTCCGGGTTCTGCTCATTCCCATTGGCATGTGCGCCTCAACTATTTTGATGGCGCCTGCGCCACGATTGGCTACACTACGCTTGCTCGTGTTCGCTAACTCGCCATAACTTCAGCACGCACCCAGGCTGAGTATAGTCAAAAAATCAGATAATGAATGAGCGGAGCTTTAACAGTGACCGAACGCAAAAGAACAAAATTACCGCCTGCGCAAGTCGCATTGGCAGCCATCGCACTCGTGATCATTGCCGCTGCAGCGGGATTAACAGGGAAAAACGCAAGATTATTCCAAAAACCCCCTGACCATGACGCTCTCACTGTTCCTGAAATCTCCGCTGCCAGTTTCGATGCCAAACAGGTTCGCCAAACGGTCGAGCGGCGCTGCGTTGTGTGTCACGGTTGTTACGATTCACCTTGCCAATTTCGCATGACGTCTTCGGATGGTATTTCACGCGGCGCATCCCAACAGCCGGTTTATAATTCGTCCCGACTGAACGAAGCCCCGTTGACGCGATTGGGGATCGATGCCTCGTCGACGGAAGAATGGCGCGACCTAGGATTCTTTGACGTAGCGCCCGGCGTGCAAAATTCCGATCCTGCGCAATCTGTCTTATGGCGCATGCTTATGCTCGGAAAAGAACATCCAATTCCTCAAAACACATCGCTTCCGAAGTCCATTGATCTAGATATAACGCGCGACCTTACCTGCCCTGCGCCGACGGGGTTTGATGATTATGAACGCAAGAATCCTTTTGGCGGAATGCCTTATGCAGTAGCGCCGATGGATGATAAAGAATGGGAAATGTTAGCTAGGTGGGTCAAATCCGGCGCGCCCTCATTTCAACGCGACCCGCCAACGTCCAACGCGTTGTCCAGTCATATCGCCGAATGGGAACAATTTCTTAATCGGAGAGAACCAAGGGAGCGCCTTGTCGCCCGATATCTCTATGAACATTTATTTCTGGCGCATCTCTATTTTTCCGACATAACATCAGGAACTTATTTCCAGCTTGTCCGCGCTTCGACGCCGCCAGGCGAACCGATAAAAGTTATTGCCACACGACGCCCTTATGACAACCCTGAAACTGATGAATTCTACTACCGGTTATCGCCTGTCAGGGAGACGATACTCCACAAAACCCACATCACTTATAAAATTGGGCCAAAGCGTCTTTCACGTTATCGAGAACTCTTTTTTGAATTAGACTGGCGTGTCGGGGCGCTGCCATCTTACGAGCCATCGGTAGCGTCCAACCCTTTCGCGGCATTTTCCGCGATACCGGCCAGCGCTCGATACAGTTTTTTGCTGGACGATGCAGAATATTTCATACGAACATTCATCCGCGGGCCCGTTTGCCGTGGCCAGGTGGCAGTAAACGTTATTGAAGATCGGTTTTGGGTGATGTTTCTGAACCCCGACGCTGACTTATCTGTCAATGATCCTGTCTATCTGGAAAAAGCAATCCCACTCCTCGGCCTCCCTGCTGAACATGCAGACGGCTCCCTATTTGAACGTCTTGTACCTGCCTATCTGGATCATCATCGCCAATATGCGGAACTGCGGGAAAAAAGATATGATATGGCCGATCCTCAAAAAAAAGGGCCATCCATTGATGATATCTGGTTGGGCCAGCCCAAGAACGGCGCAGCGCTGCTCACAGTGTTTCGACATTTCGACAATGCAACCGTCGTCAGCGGTTTTCACGGTGACGTTCCTGAGACAGCCTGGATTGTCGACTTCCCAACGCTTGAGCGCATTTACTACAATCTCGTCGCCGGTTTTGATGTTTTTGGCTCGGTTGAACATCAGGTTGCCACACGCGTTTACATGGACTTGCTCCGTATGGAGAGTGAAGATCTATTTTTGTCATTCTTACCCCCCGAGAGCCGTCGAATTCTGCACGATGGTTGGTATCGGGGCGGCCATGCAAAAATACGGACCTTATTGCACCGCAGTCCAATAAGCATTGATCACGACACTCAAATCAACTTTATGAGCAACGTCCCCAAAGCAGAGCTGTTGTTCAAGGTTCTTGGACGCGACCAAAGCGGCGCGCCACGCACAGACGCGATCAATCGAATGGATGGCCAACAATCTAGTCTTTCGCCGGAAATCGCGGCGCTCGCGTCACTCTCGTCTGTTCAGGCGCCATGGGTGCAGTATTTGCCGGATTTATCGCTGGTGCGGATCAACCATCAGAATGGTGATAACCGCGTCTATTCATTGGTTCACGATAAGGCGCACACCAATGTTGCTTTTCTGTTTGTGGAAAACCTCCGGCGTGAGCCGGAAAAAGACACAATCACAGTAATACAAGGCCTGATAGGCAGTTATCCGAATTTCTTTTTTGTAGTTGACGAAGGCGAATTGGACAATTTTGTCCACTCCCTTTCGGCCATGCGCACAGAGCAAGATTGGCGTTCTCTTGTGGACGCCTTTGGCGTGCGGCGATCAAGCCCGCAGTTCTGGGAAACAGCCGATTTCTTTCAGGACACCGCCGCCGACCGACATCCCAGCAAAGGGGGATTGCTTGATCTGAATCGATATCTAGATCCGTAACTCAGATGCATTGCGTCATTGGGCGCATACCCGAATTAGTCTATAATTATAGGGCCCTTGCGCCGTAATCTTAAAGACGGAAAAAGTCAAAAATGAGATGGATCGGAGGATTAAAGGTAGGCGACGGATGGGCATTGTATCATGGCGCCGCAGGGGATAACAATCCGCACGCTCACTATGCGGCGCAACTGGTCTGCGCCGAAACAAACGGCACAGCTGCGGCGATGATTGAAGACACGCACACCATCGGTCAAATCATATACATCCCTTCCAACGTCCACCACCAGCTCGAATCATCCACGGCGAAACTGAATATTCTTTACGCTGAGCCTTTTCTCCTGACGGCGCCACGCAGCGGAAAATCTGAGACCAGCGAAAGAGAGCATGCAATGGCGCTTTTTGAAGCGCTCTGCAACGATCATGCGGACAACATTTCAGCGAACGCGTCAGCGACGACTGTCGAAATAGCGGATGCAAGAATCAAGTCGGCCATTGATATCATCGAAAGCCAGCTTGACGGCGCTATCCGTTTGGCTGAGATCGCAAAAGCTAACAGATTATCCGGCAGCCGGTTCGCCGAACTATTTCGGGCGGAAACACGCCTTCCGCTGCGCCAGTTTGTGCTGTGGCGCCGTCTTCGCCGCGCTGTCCTGGCCATCAGCGCCGGCGCAAACGCGACAGGCGCTGCGCACGCGGCTGGATTTTCCGATGCGGCCCATTTCTCCAGAACAGTGCGCGCAATGTTCGGCGTGTCGCCAACCGACATACTTTCTGGCATCGCGATTACTTCGGATTCTCGTTAAAAACTCCCGCGCATGTCAACGTTGCCGCCGAAATGGCATCAACAGTTGTGCAACATAACCAGATGGATAGTTCGGCTGCTCACCAATTCCGAGATCGTCAGATTCAAACTTTCTATTTCCGTCGAAATACGCGGTGCCCAGGATACGATCCCATATTGTTGTGAATAATCCGAAATTCACGTCACCCTCGCCTGCATTTTTTAGATGATGAAATCTATGAACAGGCGCTAGCGCCAACAAAAACCTTAGTGGGCCGATTCGCATGTCGACATTTGAATGTTGCAACAACAACTGTATCGCAATGGCGAAGGCGAGAAGAAATGCAACTTCCTGCGAAATGCCGGCAAGGACAAGAGGTGTGGTTCCCGCAAGCATTTCAACAGCCTGATGCAAGGGATGCTTCATTAATCCGTTAAACCCGTACATGCGCTTGACGCTATGATGTACCGAATGAAATCGCCAAAGTAGGCTCATTTTGTGGCTGCAATAGTGGGCAAGTGTTATTCCGAAGTCCGCAACAATCACCGCCAACAACAATTGGCGCCATAAAGGCCATTCATGCGGCCAGATTCCCGCCCAAGGAATCATCGCCGCGATCACTGGCAGCGCCAACACTGAAGCAACATTGGCGCTTTCATTGACGAAAAAGTGCGCAATATCGCGGACCCGATCCCGCTGGGGCTCATTCCAATTCCTGTTATATGGAATTCGGCGTTCCAGGGTGAATGACACCCACAGAGCTGACAGAAGTAAGGGCG
>JAJFGF010000013.1 GCA_021776245.1 Hyphococcus sp.
GCCGTCGAAAGATTCTTCAGCAAATTAAAGCACTTCAGAGCCATCGCCACCCGATATGACAAACGTGACGATAACTACCTCGCTTCCATTCAACTCGCTTCAATGCGGATTTGGTTGCGGTTTAATGAGTCCGTGACCTAGGGTGATTACGGGTTTCATGAAATCAATCGAAAACCTCATCTTGAGGCGCCTGGCCCAAGATTAAACACACCCCGCTCATCCCGGCTTCCGCCGGGAAGAGCGGAGAGAAGGGCCTCAACCGCCAGTAATGAGACAGCTTTGCGCCAACTCACTTCTCCAAACTCCCGCTTGTCCGGGTCATTCCCGCCGCGTATGACTGGCCGGTACATGACCGGAGATCCCCATGGCTGACACTGAGGCAAAATCCAATCTGAGCGCGACGACCGACGAGCTGCTCGGCTATTACCGGGATATGCTGCTCATCCGGCGCTTTGAAGAAAAAGCCGGCCAGCTCTACGGCATGGGCCACATTGGCGGGTTCTGTCACCTTTATATCGGCCAGGAAGCGGTCGTTGTCGGCATGGAAGCGGTCAAGCGCGAGGGCGATCAGACCATCACCGGCTATCGCGATCACGGCCATATGCTGGCCTGCGGCATGGATCCGAAAGGCGTGATGGCGGAACTGACCGGCCGCGAAGGCGGCTATTCCAGGGGCAAGGGCGGCTCCATGCACATGTTCTCCAAGGAAAAGGAGTTCTATGGCGGCCACGGCATTGTCGGCGCGCAGATCCCCCTCGGCGTTGGTCTCGCTTTCGCCAATAAATATCGCGAAGAGCCAAAGGTGAGCCTTACCTATTTCGGCGATGGCGCGGCCAACCAGGGACAGGTATTTGAGGCCATGAACATGGCGCAGCTATGGAAGCTGCCGGTGGTCTTTGTTATCGAAAATAATCAATACGCCATGGGGACCAGCGTCACGCGCTCGCATTCGGAAACCCATCTTTACCGGCGCGGCGCCTCATTCGGCATTCCCGGCAAGGAAGTTGACGGCATGGATGTCGTGGCCGTGCGCGAAGCGGCGCGCGACGCCATCGAACATGCGCGCTCAGGGCAAGGGCCGTTTATTCTTGAAATGAAGACCTATCGTTATCGCGGCCATTCCATGTCCGATCCGGCGAAATACCGGACCCGCGAAGAAGTCGAAGATGTGCGCGAGCATAACGATCCGATTAAACGCTGCGAAAAGCGCCTCAAAGATAACGGCTTTGACGATGCTGCGGCGCTGAAAGAGATCGACAAGGAAATGAAAGCGATTGCAAAGGGTGCGGCGGACTTCGCCCTTGAGAGCCCGCTTCCCGCGCCGGAAGAGCTTTATACGGATATTTACGCATAGGTGGCGTGATCAGGAGTTGAAAGCGAAGCTTTCAACGGCGGCCGGTTTGGCGGCTTCGCCGCCAAACGCCGGTTCGATCACGCGACAAACAAAAACTCTGGCGGCCGGCATCGACGCCGGCGAATGGATTTTTGAAGAACTGGCGCGGCGGTGAAATTGCGCGTCAAAAAGCCGGAAAATTCAAACCCGGTCGCTATCCCTGCTGCATATACTTTGCGCCGCGCGCCGGGTCAGTATAGATTCGCGGGCCTTACCCATCCGCCCGGAATTAAAACGCCCCCATGCCGCCGCTCAATTTCATGAAAACAGAAATCAGCCATCTGCCGGAGAAAAAGCAGCGCGAGCTGGCGCGCATTCAGGAAATCCTGTTTGAGGAATTCGATCTCGCCAAAGGCAATGGTCAAAAAGTCCATATCCAGAAGGGCCGGATATTAAAAATCGTGCTGTTTGGCTCATACGCCCGCGGCGACTGGGTCGATGAAGCGGGCAAGACCGCCAAAGGCTATCAGAGCGATTTCGATTTGCTGATCGTTGTCAATTTCAAACAGCTCACCGACATGGCGACCTATTGGTACAAGGCCGAGGACAGGATCATCCGCGACCGGGCGGTTAAAACGCCCATCGGCCTGATTGTTCATTCCCTCGGCGAGGTGAACGACAAGCTGGCGCTCGGCCAGTATTTCTTTACCGACATCATCCGCGACGGCGTCGCGCTTTACGAGCTTGCCGGCCATCGTTTTGTCGATCCCAAACCGCTCAATGCAAAACAAGCCTATGAGACGGCGAACGAATATTTTGAGGAATGGTTTTTAGCTTCGCAAAACAACATGAAAACGTTTCAATATTGCATACGTGAGGAAATGTGGAAGAAAGCAGCGTTCGAGTTACACCAAACTGTAGAGAGCCTTTATGCGTGCTTCCTATTAGTCCAAACGAATTACAGCCCCTCCACGCATAATGTGCGCCGCCTGCGTTCGCTGGTAGAGGCAAAGGACGAACGCTTTCGCGATATCTGGCCGGACGAAGACAGGTTTCAGCGCCGCAGCTTCGAGCTGTTGAAAGAAGCCTATGTGAAAGCGCGCTATTCAAAGCACTACAAGATTACCGAAGAAGAACTCACCTGGCTCGGCGAACGCGCGGAAACCCTGGCGGCGCTGGTTAAAACGGCGTGCGAGGAACGGTTGAAAAAGCTGAAGGCGAAGGTGAGGTAGGTTAGGGTTGGCGGATACAGGTAAGTGCTTTTGGGGAATGTAGTGTTCGGTTTGGCGCAGGAGGCGACATGTCAAATCATGCGGAAACGTTTACGCAGAGAGCTAAGAGAACGTGACTTATAAGTGACGTATTATCTTGCGCTGCAAAGCAAGTGTGGGCGAACATAAAACATCTGAATATTGGCTTTGAACTTTATCAGAGTTTCTTCGCTCTCATAAATTCTGACCCTGCCAAATCCGCTACACTGTAGTCTGGGGCCTTTCGCGCGAAACCGCTTTTGAGATCGCTCATTCTGAATCTCATGTCGAAAAATGCCGGGGCGTCGACATGAAACACCCTAACAGCCTCCGCGACGGCCAAGGAAGCGGCGAACGCCCCGACAAAAGGCACGGCGATGGCTTTGACCGCGAGTTCGATTCGGCCGCATTGATTATTGCTTATTTCAGCATAACGAGGGTTCATCTCGGCTTCGCGCAATTGCGCTTCAACTAGAGCATTTCGCGTTCGAATAGAGTCGACAGGGATTCCCTGGGCTTGCGAAGTGTGATTCCTGCTTGTCAGGAGGTTCGCCATGCCAAAGAGCTATTCACTTGATCTTCGCACCCGCGTTCATGCGTTTGTCGAAGCT
>JAJFGF010000014.1 GCA_021776245.1 Hyphococcus sp.
CAGCTTCGACAAACGCATGAACGCGGGTGCGAAGATCAAGTGAATAGCTCTTTGGCATGGCGAACCTCCTGACAAGCAGGAATCACACTTCGCAAGCCCAGGGAATCCCTGTCGACTCTATTCGAACGCGAAATGCTCTAGCCATTTGGCAGTCCCGGAGTGTTGCAAGCCTTCCTATTTCCCGCGCTCAATTTGCGAAGGAGAGACTGCAATGGCGCGTTATCGAGAAGGTCTGCCGCAATTAGGCGATGAATTATTCCTGACTGATGGCGGCATGGAAACTGTGATGATTTTCCACGAGCAAATTGATCTTCCCCATTTCGCTGCGATTGATTTGATGAGAACGAACGCTGGTCGCGAAAAAATCCGCGCCTATTATGTGCGTTATGCAGCAATCGCTGCACGCTACAAGCGCGGCTTTATCCTTGAAAGCCCGACATGGCGGGCGAGTATGGATTGGGGTGCAAAACTCGGCTGTGACAAAGCCGAATTAGAGGCGCTCAACAAAGATGCGATTGCGCTTTTGGCCGACCTGCGCGATGTATTTCCGCCGCAAAAGCCGATGGTTATTTCCGGATGCATTGGCCCGCGCGGCGATGGTTATGATCCGGGCGCGATCATGAGTATCAAAGAGGCCGAAGCCTATCACGGGTTTCAGGCCGGTATTTTTGCAACAACACAAGCCGATATGATCACGGGAATGACGATCACTAATACGCCCGAAGCGATCGGCGTTGCGCGGGCGGCGTCACAAGCGGGCATGCCGGTAGTGATTTCCTTTACGGTTGAAACCGATGGCAAGCTTCCGACAGGTCAAGCGCTCGGCGAGGCGATCATGGAAACCGATTTTGAAAGCGCGACGGCGCCGGCCTATTACATGATCAATTGCGCCCATCCGACGCATTTTTCGCGCGTCCTTGAAGAGGATGGGCCTTGGCTAAAGCGGCTCAAAGGCCTACGCGCCAATGCATCAAAATGCAGCCATGCGGAACTCGATGAAGCGGAAGTGCTCGACGACGGCGATCCGCTGGAGCTGGGCCGCGAAAACGCTGAATTGCGCCGGCTTCTGCCCGGGCTGACGGTGCTCGGCGGATGCTGCGGCACGGATCACCGTCATGTGGAGGCAATCGCCAAGGCGGCGGCATAATTAGTTCACGCTACATTTTGTCGATAGTCGCCGCCGTTTTTGCGCGGGCTACTTTTGACGCCGGGCGGCGGCCAAGCTTTTCAGAAATCCAGACGCTGATGCGAACCAGGGCATCGAGATCGGCGCCTGTTTCAAAACCGGAATGATCGAGCATATAGACAACGTCTTCCGTCGCCACATTTCCAGAGGCGCCAGGCGCGTAAGGACAGCCGCCAAGCCCGGAGACGGAGCTGTCGAATGTTCGAACGCCTTCTTCGAGCGCGGCATAGATATTTGCCAGCGCCTGACCGTAGGTGTCGTGGAAATGCCCTGCAAGCGCAGCGATTGGCACTTCCTCGGCAACTGCGCGGATCATGGCGCGCGCTTCACCTGCCGCGCCAACGCCAATCGTGTCGCCAAGAGAGATTTCATAGCAGCCCATCTCAAATAACGCTTTGGAAATATTGACGACATTTCCAAGCGGAATTTCGCCTTCATAGGGGCAACCAAGAACGCAGGAGACATAGCCGCGTACGCGGATGCCATCGGTTTTTGCAGCGTCTAAAACCGGCTTGAAACGTTCAAGGCTTTCGGCAATCGAAGCGTTAATATTTTTCTTTGAAAAACTTTCTGACGCCGCACCGAAAATCGCAACGGTATCCGCTTTGCCGGCGCGCGCGCCTTCATAACCTTTCATATTCGGGGTCAGCACCGGGTAGGAAACGCCGGGCGCGCGTTTGATCGTCGCCAGCACTTCGTCGGAGGCCGCCATTTGCGGCACCCATTTCGGCGAAACAAAGGCGCCTGCCTCGACAGTTTTCAAACCTGCATCAGCCAGCCGTTCGATCAACGCAACTTTTGTCGCGACATCGATTGCCTGCTTTTCGTTTTGCAGACCGTCCCGGGGCCCAACTTCGACAATGTTGATTCTATTGGTCACGCGCTTTCCTCAAATGCGACGAGTAAATCTCCGTCTTTCACCTGATCACCAGCTTTAAAATTATAGGCTTTGACGACGCCGTCATAGGGCGCCTTGATTGCGTGCTCCATTTTCATCGCTTCCATTAGAAGGAGCGGCGCCCCGGCTTCGATCGCGTCGCCGGGCTTTGCCGACAACATAGTGATGACGCCCGGCATTGGGGCGGTCAGCGAGCCTTCGCTGGATTGATGCGCGGAAATGCCCTGAAGCGGGTTCGGGAAGACGACATCCCAATGCCGGGCGCCGATCCAGACGCGCAGTCCGTCTCCATGAGGCGCAGCAAAAGCAGTAAATGTTTCACCATCGACGCAAAGGCGGATGGCGCCGTCCGTATTGGCGTTGCCGGAAAAAGAAAACTGGATCGGCGGCAAAATGTCGTGGTTTTCACGGCGTGACGCGGCGGCGGCGTCAGGTTCCAATGTTGCATTAAAGGCATCGCCGTTCCGGGACAGTCGCAAAATCGCCGGGGCGTCGTCATGGGTAATCCATAGAATTTCATGGCGGGGCCGGTTAAGACGGAAGCCGGTGAGCGCCGGCCATGGGTCGTCGCTATGGGTCGCCGAGGCGGAACGTTTCGCAAGTGCGGCAGCGGCCCAGATTTTCGGGCCGATTTCTTCTTTGGCGAACAGCGCGTCATTGTGATCGTCTATAAAACGCGTCGAGACATGGCCCTTGATGAAATCCGGCGCAGCGGCGAGGGCGTAAAGAAATGAAGCGTTTGTTTCCAGACCGGCGACGCGGGTTTCAGAAAGCGCGGCCCGCATGGCGCCAAGCGCTTCGCCGCGTGTTGCGCCATGCGTGATAACCTTTGCGATCATCGGATCGTAAAATGGCGTGATCGTCTGGCCTTCCTCGACACCGGAATCGATCCGCGCGGCTTGGTGTGGCAGGCGCAAAGTCGATAATGTGCCGATTGACGGAGCGAAATTTTGCGCTGGGTTTTCCGCATAAAGCCGCGCTTCAAAGGCATGGCCATTTTCGTGGATGTCGTCCTGCGTCAGCGGCAGGCCTTCGCCCGAGGCAATGCGCAATTGCCATTCGACAAAATCGAGACCGGTGACGGCTTCTGAAACAGGGTGTTCGACCTGCAGCCGCGTATTCATTTCCATGAAATACACGGCGCCTTGTCCGCCTTTCCCATTGCCGGTTTTTGGCCCCGATCCGGGATCATAGAGGAATTCCACCGTGCCGGCGCCGCGATAATCAACGGCCTTGCCGGCTTCGACGCCAGCCTGCAACAAATTCGCGCGGATCGTCGCGGGCATATTCGGCGCCGGGGCCTCTTCGATGACTTTCTGGTGGCGGCGCTGCACCGAGCAATCTCGCTCGAACATGTGAACGATATTGCCTTCACCGTCGCCGAATATCTGCACTTCGACATGGCGGGCGCGGGCGATATATTTTTCGATCAGAAACCGGTCGTCGCCAAAGGCGGATTTCGCTTCGCGTTGCGCAGACTTCAGCGCGTCTTCGAGCCCGCTTTCTTTTTCGACAAGGCGCATGCCTTTGCCGCCGCCGCCGGCCGTAGCTTTGAGCAATACCGGATAACCGATGCGCTTGGCCTGGCGTTTGAAGGTTGCGACAGACTGATCTTCGCCCTGATAGCCTGGTGTTGTCGGCACCTTGGCCGCCTCCATCAGATCTTTCGCCGCCGATTTTGATCCCATGGCGCGAATGATTTTTGCGGTCGGCCCGATGAATGCGACACCGGCTTTTTCCAGCGCCTCTGCGAAGTCAGCATTTTCTGACAAAAACCCGTAGCCCGGATGAACGGCTTCAGCGCCGGTTAATTTGATCGCCTCGAGAATTTTATCGGCGTGCAGATAACTTTCCGCTGCCGGCGCTGGGCCAATATGCACCGCTTCATCGCAGGCGCGGACATGCGGTGCGCCTGCATCTGCGTCGGAATAAACCGCAACCGTCGCCACGCCCATGCGCCGCGCAGTCATGGCGACGCGGCAGGCGATTTCTCCACGATTGGCGATCAGTATTTTGTTGAACATGCGTCGGTCCGATTAAACTTCAGAAAAAGCGGGATGATAGTCAATCTTGTGGGCTACGCTACTGGCAACGCCTGCACAATCAATCAATTGAAAAGCATCGCCTGCGTCTTGAACCGCCCAACGCATATTGAAGCTCGACGCCGGTTCAAAACCAAAACGTTCATAGTATTTCGGAGCGCCGAGCACCACGATGAGTGCGGCGTCATTGCTGCGGCAGCCATGAATGCCATGTTCGACCAGCACCTTGCCAATTCCGCTGTTTTGGCTGCCCGGTGCAACGGCGACGGGCGCGAGGCCGAGCAGCAGGCCGCCTATAGCCGGATCTGCGGTGACATTGCTAAACGCGCAATAGCCGGTGATTGCGTTTCCTTGTTCCGCCGCAAATTCGAGAACCATGGCTTTTGCCGCCCAGAGTTTTTCGACAAGCCGGGCTTCATCGTCACGCCCGAAGGCTGCGGTCAACACTGACAGGATGGCAGGCCGATCAGCTTCATCTGGCGATCTTATGATGGGCGCGGCGATACTCACTTCCCGCCAGTCCAGACCGCTTTTCTTTTTTCTAAAAACGCGGTGATCCCTTCCTTGCCTTCTTTACTGGCGCGGATGCGGGCGATGCGCGCTGCCGTGTCATTCAACACGCCATCCTCAATGGTGCGCCCGGCGACAGCCTGGATCAGCGCTTTGGCTTCGCTCTGCGCAATGGGGCCGCAGGCGAGAAGATCGTCGAGAGTTGCACCCAGCGCACTCTCAAGTTCGGCGGCAGGTTTGATGATATGCAACAGGCCAATATTTTTTGCGGTCGGTGCATCAAAGCGTTCGCCGGTGATAAAATATCTCCGCGCCTGTCGCGCGCCAATCGCCTGAATGACAAAAGGTGAGATGACAGCGGGGATCAAGCCGAGCCGTACTTCAGACAGCGCAAAAAAAGCATCTTCCGAACCGATCGCAATATCGCAGGCGGTGATCAGGCCAAGCCCGCCGCCCATCGCCGGCCCGTTCACAAGGGCGATTGTTGGTTTGGTCGAATGATAAATCGACGCCAGCATATGCGCGAGACGACGCGCATCGTCCTTATTTTCTGCGGGGGAGTAATCAGCAACCTCGCGCATCATGTTTAGATCGGCGCCCGCAGAAAACGCCTTGCCCGCGCCAGTGAGGACGACCGCACGCACGGCTTCATTGGTGCTGAGGCGCCCCATTGCCTCGCAAATCTCTTCGATTAATTCCTGATTAAAGGCGTTACGCAAATCCGGCCTGTTCATGGTCAGCCTTGCGACACCGTTCTGATCGATGGTGGTGGTGAGAAATTGTCCGGTCATACAATTCAAAAGCCCCTCTACATCCTGAAAACGCCGAATTTTGTTTCTTCAACCGGCGCACTCATCGAGGCCGATAGACAAAGCCCCAAAACATCCCGCGTTTGCGCCGGATCAATGACGCCGTCATCCCAAAGCCGCGCCGAAGAATAATAGGGCGAGCCTTGTGCGTCGTAATCGGCGCGGATTTTTGCTTTAAATTTTTCTTCTTCCCCGGCCGGCCAGTCTTCGCCGTTGGCCTCGGCGCCGTCACGGCGCACCGTGGCAAGAACGCTTGCGGCCTGCTCGCCGCCCATGACAGAGATGCGCGCATTGGGCCACATGAACATAAAGCGAGGGCCATAGGCGCGCCCGCACATGCCGTAATTGCCGGCGCCATAGGAGCCGCCAACAACAATCGTAAATTTTGGAACGCCTGCGGTCGCGACGGCGGTCACAAGTTTGGCGCCGTCCTTGGCAATCCCGCCTTCTTCGGCGGCGCGTCCGACCATGAAGCCGGTAATATTTTGCAGAAAGATCAGCGGAATTTTACGCTGGCAACAAAGCTCGATGAAATGCGCGCCTTTCTTGGCGCTTTCCGAAAACAAAATGCCGTTATTGGCGAGGATGCCCACGGGAAATCCATGCAGTCGCGCAAATCCGGTAACGAGAGTCGAACCGTAAAGCGGCTTAAATTCGTCAAAATCCGACGCATCCACCAGCCGTGCGATAATCTCGCGCGCGTCATATGGCTTGCGTGGATCTGCTTCCACAACGCCATAGAGTTCCTCTGCATCAAAGGCCGGCGGCGTCGGTTTCGTCATCGTTACTTCGCCGAGCTTCACCCAGTTGAGCCGCGAGACAATCTGGCGCGCAAGGCCCAGCGCATGATCGTCGTCTTCAGCGAGATGATCAACAACGCCGGAGATGCGCGTATGCGTGTCGCCGCCGCCCAGCTCTTCTGCTGAAACGATTTCACCTGTCGCGGCTTTGACGAGGGGCGGGCCGCCGAGAAAAATTGTTCCCTGCCTTTTGACAATGATCGCTTCGTCGGACATTGCGGGTACATAGGCGCCGCCGGCGGTGCAGGAGCCATGGACGACGGCAATTTGCGGAATGCCTTTGGACGACAAGGTCGCCTGATTGAAAAAGATCCGGCCGAAATCATCCTTGTCCGGAAACACTTCGTCCTGCATCGGCAGAAACGCGCCGCCGGATTCGACGAGATAGACGCAAGGCAATCGATTTTCGAGCGCGATTTCCTGGGCGCGTAGATGTTTTTTTACCGTAATCGGATGATAAGTGCCGCCTTTGACGGTCGGATCATTGGCGACGATCATGCATTCAATACCGACGATGCGGCCGATGCCGGCGACAATGCCAGCCGACATCACATCACCTGAATACATCTCCCAGGCGGCGAACTGGCCAATTTCGAGGAATGGCGCGCCCTGGTCCAAGAGCCGCGCAATACGCTCACGCGCCAACAGCTTGCCGCGCTTTTTGTGGCGCTCTGCGCGCGACGCGCCGCCGCCTTCTGCAACGCGATCAACATGATTGTGCAATTCATCGATAAGCGCTCTCATGGCCTTGTCATTGGCGGCGAAGCTTTCCGAGCGTGGGTCGATCTTGGACTGGATGACAGACATGCGGCCAATCGTTTCCTTATTGTTTTTGAAGGTTTATCAAAGGGTTCAGGGAAAGGAAACCGGCGGCCATGAGCCTTGAGATCATCCCCAGCGGCGAAGCCTGCGGCGCCACGATTCGCGGCGCCGATCTGACCAGGCCGCTCGGCGATTCGACAGCTGCCGATATCCGGGCCGCCTGGCTCGACCATCATGTGCTTTCCTTTCCGGATCAGCCGATGAGCGACGATGATCTGGAACGCTTTACGCTCGCTTTCGGTCCTTTTGGCGATGATCCGTTTATCGCGCCGATTCCGGGACGCGACCACATTATCGCCGTGAAACGAGAGGCCGGCGAAACGAGCCCGGTCTTTGCGGAAACCTGGCATACGGATTGGAGCTTTCAGGAAAACCCGCCGGCAGGCACGTGTCTTTTCGCCATCACGATCCCGCCGAAAGGCGGCGACACGCTATACGCCAATCAGCATCTGGCGCTTGAGAAAATGCCGGCTGATCTGCGCGCGCGCCTTGACGGCAAAAGGGCGATCCATTCTGCCCGTGCTGCTTATTCGAAAACCGGGGCCTATGGCGAAACGGATCGATCCGCGCGGTCGATGGACATTCGCCCTTCAGACGATGCGCAGACGGAACAAACCCATCTGATTATTCGCGCACATCCGGAAACCGGCCGTGAAGGCATTTTCGGCTGCGCGGGATATATCACCGGCTTTCAGGGGATGGCGGCGGATGACAGCATGGCGCTGCTGGGCGCGCTTTATCAATGGCAAACCCGCGAAGAATTTCAATATCGCCATAAGTGGCGGGAAAACATGCTTGTGATGTGGGATAATCGTTCGGTCTTACATATGGCGACCGGCGGCTATCAGGGCCATGCGCGATTGCTGCATCGAACGACGATTGGCGCCCGAACCTAAGTTGCCTGTTCCGGCGTTGTCCGCTTTATGATTGTTCTGTCGCCTCAGTGGCGCAAATAATTTCAACTTCTTTCGCCACATGATCGCGGAAACTCGCTGCATATACGTCCTTATTGTCTTCCCACCAGTTGCGTATGCGCGGATTGGCAAGCATACGCCGCAATCGTCCAGCGGCGCCCTGCCATAGTTCCTCTTCAAATATGTCGTACCGGCGATGGGCGTGCAGCACTTCAAGATGGCGAAACCCAGTGGCGACAAAATTTGACAGGCGCAAGCGCTGAGCAGCGCTGTAATCTTCCAGCGGCCTTTCAGTGTCTGTGAGAAGTTCCGCAAGCTCCGGGCTGTCGGTAACACGCCCCAAATTCTGCGCCAACAGTTGTGCGCTGTTCTGGGCTGCGGTCATCCTCGCAATGCGTGTCGAATAGCGCACTTGAACGCCGACGAATATCAGCGTTGCAACAACAGCAACAGCCTGAACGATGTCTGCAATGAGCGCGATATTTTCAAGTTGCATTTAACCCTCCTCCCGTTCCTATTGTATTTTGTAGAAGCGACGGAGTTGGTAAGCAACGTCAAGTCAGAGTTTGCAGCGCCTTGCGGAACGCATCGGGCAACGCTGTCGGTTTTCTTGTATTTCTGTCCACGTAAACATGCACGAAATGACCCTCGGCGACAGCTTCATCTGCGCCTGTTTTAAAGATCGCAAGCTCATAGCGTATTGATGAATTGCCGGTATGGGCGATGCGCAGCGCTCCTTCAAGGCCGTCAGGAAAGGCAATCGGCGCAAAATATTTGCAACCGGTCTCGACGACGAGGCCGATTACCGCGCCCTTATGAATATCAAGCGCGCCGGAAGAAATAAGATATTCATTCACGATCGTATCGAAAAACCCGTAATAGGCGACATTATTCACATGGCCATAAATATCATTGTCGGCCCACCGCGTTTGCAGGGGCAATATGTGTTTGTAGTCATTGCGCGTCGCACGATCAGTCATGTCTTGCGGTCCTTTACAGGGATCACCAGCTTCAAGCCGGACCATATTTCGTCAACGGCGCAAACTTTGACGTCTACAAGGCCGGTTTTAAGCGCGTGATGGCGGATATCATTTTCGCTGACCGTTGATGCGACGCCGGATGATTTTTTTGGCCAGGAAACCCAGATCAACCCATCTTGCTCCAGCTGTTTTTTCAAACTCGGCAGCGCTGCAATAAGGGCATTTTTGCTGGCGGTAAAAAAATGAACAAAGTCATAGGGTCCGCCGCTGATTCCGCGCGGCGTTTTGGCAATTTTTAAATGGCCCCAGTTCTGGAAATTATTGAGCGCAAGGATTGTATCCGGAACAGCGACCAGGAGTGCTTTCTGGCCATCTTTAACGCCGCGTTTTTTAAGCAGCGGCGTTCCAGAATACCCGGCATCGGCCATTTCTAGAGGACTTCCGTATACATCGCCAGCGCATCATCATAGGTGACCTTGCGCGGATTGTTGCGCAATACGCGCTCCGCTTTCATCGCGTCCTCCGCCATGCGCGGCAGATCATTGTGGGAAATGCCAAGCTGGGTGAGGCGTCGCTCAACGCCGGTCGCCGTGACGATCTCAACCATCTTTGTAATAAATGCATCACAACGGTCTGCGTCGGAACCTTTGGCGCCGGGCGCGACAACATTCGCAAGCTCTGCATATTGATGCGCCGCCTTGGGCGCATTAAAGCGTAAGACAGGCTCCAGCATCAGCGAGTTGGAAAGCCCGTGCGGCACATGAAAAATCCCGCCAAGCGGATAGGCCATACCATGGACGGCGCCGACGGGCGAATTGGCAAAAGCCTGGCCCGCCAGCATTGCGCCGAGCAACATCGCTTCGCGTGCATTGACGTCGCCCGGTGTTTCGCATGCGCGTACAATATTGGTCGAAAGGAGCTTTAACGCTTCGCGGGCCAGCGCATCGGAAACCGGGTTTTTGCGGTGGATATTAGTATAGGCCTCTATTGCATGAACCATAGCGTCGATGCCGGTCGCCGCTGTCACATGACGCGGCAGGCCGAGGGTCAGCTCGGGGTCGAGCACCGCCATATCCGGATAAAGATGATTATCGACAATGCCGATTTTTTCATCGGCTTCCGACGTAACGACGGAAATTGGCGTTACCTCTGAACCGGTGCCGGCGGTTGTCGGCAACAGCACCAACGGCATGCGCGCGCCGGTGACCTGATCCATGCCGTAAATATCTTCAAGACTTTGTTCGGAATTCATCAGGACCGCGACGAGTTTCGCCGTGTCCATCGACGACCCGCCGCCAAACCCGATGACGCCGTCCGCATTGTGATTGCGCGCCGCCTTGATCGCTTCCTTGACCCGCGGCGCCGGCGGATCAGCCGCGACATCATCATACATCAACACCTCCAGACCCGCATCCTTAAGACTGTCAAGCGCTGGCGCGACGAGGCCTGCGTCGATCAGGCCTTTGTCCGTGAGAAGGATTGGCCGCTGCATGCGCGCTTTGACGAGTTCGCCAAGTTCCGCGCTTGAACCGGATCTGAATATGATGTCGGAAACATTGTTAAAGGTGAAATTCATCGCGTTTTATTCCTTCATCGGGAATTTAGTGAAACCGCACCAACCGTCCCGGTCGCGCGCCGGTGACTTTGTCATTCGCAATCACCTGTTCGCCCGCGACCAGTGTTGCGCGATAACCGGTGACCGGCTGCAACAAGCGTTGCCCGCCGGCAGGAAGATCCTGAACCATATGCGGCGCGCCAAGGCTGAGCTTGTCGTGGTCGATGACATTGATGTCGGCGCGGGCGCCGACTTTAAGTCTCCCGCGATCATTAAGTCCCAAATAGTCGGCGCCGTCAGCGGTGAGCATCTGGACCGCACGGGGAAGATCGATTTTCCCGTGATCACGGTCGCGGCACCAGTAAGAAAGTAGATAGGTCGGGAAACTGGCGTCACAAATTGTGCCCACATGAGCGCCGCCATCGGAAAGCCCGAGCATGGCGTTCGGATGGGTCAGCATCTTATGGACATTTTCATAATTGAATTCGGTGTAATTATAGATCGGGAAATAAATCAGCTGGCGTCCGTCAAGCTCTAACAGCGTATCGTAAAGTTTTTCCATTGCGGAAACGCCGTCGCGCCGCGCTTGCGCCCCAAGCGATTGATCAGCGGCTTGCTCATATTCCGGTTTGTCCCCAAGCCGGAAAAACTTATTGGCGACAAGTTCAATGGCGGCGATCATCGTATCGGCAATCGGCGGGACCGATGAACCTTCACCGGCAAGTTTTACCGGTGTTTCCGCCAGGCATTTTTCTTTAAACGCCTGATCGCGCATAATCGCCACACGTTCATCAAGAGATTTATCCTTTATCGCAATATAACTTGGTTGCGCCATCAGCGGATGAAAGGTGCATTGCAGGCCCTGGAAAACGCCGATGCCCCGCGGCGCCACCTGAACCCGGAAATCAACGCCGTCAGCGTTCAGGCGTTCTGTCGCCTCTAAAATACGCGACCATTGATCCGGCGCCATATCGCGCTGCATCAGCGATATCGATGCGGGCCGTCCGCCGGCGCGGACAAAACTTTCGACAACTGAAAATTCCTCATCAAACTGATCGCCCTCGCGTTCGAGGTTAAAATCGCAAACAATCTGCATGACGCCGCGATTCAGTCCGTCGAATGCGGCGGCGATGCCCGTCAGCTCCCGCGCGCTTGCTTCCGAGCTTGGCGTCCAGTCGCCGTCGGCGGTGCGGTGAACATCTGTGCGCCCGATTGAAAAACCCGCCGCGCCCGCTTCAAGGGCTTCGCGCAGCATGGCCCGCATTGTCGCAATATCGTCATCGGTTGATTGTTCAAAGGCGCTCGCACGCTTGCCCATGGCGTAAACCCGGATTGGATCGTGCGGAACCATCACTGCGAAATCGATGGTGTGGGGCATCGCGTCGATGGCATTCATATAGCCGCCGAAACTCTCCCACGCCCAAGTCAGCCCTTCGTGAAGCGCTGTGCCGGGAATATCTTCAACGCCCTCCATCAGACGAATGAGGCGGTCATGATCTTGTGGTTTGACCGGGGCAAAGCCGACGCCGCAATTTCCCATCAGAATTGTTGTGACGCCGTGATTGACTGACGGTCTCAGCTCTTCATCCCACGACACCTGCCCGTCATAATGAGTGTGAAGATCGATAAATCCGGGTGTGACGATGGCGCCTGCCGCGTCAATCTCGCGGTCGGCTGCGCCTTTGCAGTCGCCAATCTCTGCGATGCGGCCGTCTTTCACGCCAATATTGGCAAGTCGTCCTTCGCCGCCGTCCCCATCATAAATTTTACCGCCGGTGATCTTGACGTCAAATGTCATTGCTTCGCCTTTCGCCAGTCCAGAAATCGGAAGAAGGCGATCATAGCGCCGCCGGAAACGAAGTGCCAAACACCCCATACAGCTGCAATCGCTGCAGCGCCGCCGAGGCCATTCAACTGGCCGAGGAGGAGAACTACGGCAAGGCCGGCATTTTGAATGCCAACTTCGAATGTAAGGGAGCGCTGGCGCGCAATATCCTTCGATATCAGCCGCCCGGCGCCTGCGCCCAGCGCAAAAGCGGCGGCATTATGAGCAACCACGGGGACAGCGATCAGCATCCAACTCGCTTTGATCAGCGGCCAGAAACCGAGCACGCCACTGACGATTACAAAGGCGAGGATCGCTGCGCCGAGGATTGCCAGCGGGCCGCGTATGCGATCGGACAGTTTGGGAAGATAATGTGCGGTCACCATCCCCGCCGCCAGCGGCCCCGCGAGCAGGGCCGTCGTCTGCATAATGAATACCAGTCGATTAAAGTTGATGGTTTCCAGGAGGCCGGCTGTGGGGGGGTAAAGACCCGACCAGAACAAAATCGCCGCCGGCGTCCAAAAGGCGGCGATCACGCTCGATCCGGCAGTGAGCGAGACCGAATAGGCGGTATCGCCGCGTGCGGCATAAGTCATAAAATTCGATACATTGCCGCCAGGGCAGGCGGCGACCACGATCATCCCGAGCGCAATCGACGGCGAGGCTTGGAGAAGGGCGGCGAGCGCCAGCGTGATTGCCGGCAGGCCAATGATCTGAGCGGCGAGACCACCCCAGAATTGACCCGGCGCGTCCCGTAGAAATGAAAAATGCTCGCGTCTCAAGCCCAGCGCGATCGCGAACATCATCGCCATGATGGCGAGCGCCAGCAATGTCTGTGCGGTAGGTTCAAGGACAATCGTGACTTGGTCGAGCGTTTCAGGATTCATTTCTGCGGATTAACCATTGACCGCGAAAAACAAAATCGCGCCGCGCGCAAGCAGCGTTGCCGCCAGGGTCGCGATCAGATTTTTGCCGCTCGCCCAACCGATCATCGCACCGAAGAAGGCGGCGCTGATGCTGGCGACCCAGAACCCGGTCGCATTGAAAATATCCAGAAAAATCCAGACGCCGCTTGAAATTGCAAATGAAGCAAATGCGGCGACAATCAGATGAATGAGCAAATTGCTGTTTTTCAAACTTGAAGCGCCTTCCCTTGTGGCGTCAATGACTGGCGTTGGGATTTTAGTAAAAACCCCAGACATAAAGGCGCGTCATAATTAGCGCTATCGATAAACCTATCCAGAGCGTCTGGCGCATGCGCAAATTCCCATACCAGGCCGGTAACAGCCCTGCACTTACATTGTTGAGATCTCGGAACAGCACATAAATCATTAGAAGAAGAATGATCAGATGGCGCCAAACGGCGCCGACCGATAAGAAAAATGTGCCGCTTGGCAGCATGACAAAGAGCGCTGCCAGCGCCACCAGAATGCCGGGCAAAAAGTTGTGGGCGTAGTTTGCATTCAAGCCTGCCCCTGCGCCGACGCCCGATAAATAAATGACAATAACGCCGCCATAAACAAGCGCGAACTGATGAAAATCAAGCGCGATATGTTGCGGCAGAACAACCGGGCTGAGCCACAAGGCGACTGCTGCAGCAATAAACGGGATTACGCCGTAAAGGCCGAGCTGTGTCATTTCCTCGCTCTGCTGCGCGGGCATCAGGCGCCGCCCTGCATCAAGGGTTGAATTGTCAGGCAATTTACGAGCGTCGTCATTGACCCCTCCATAAGGGACAATAGCCTAAAAAATCTATTTGCGGAACGCGAGCGATGCGACCCAACCGGCCAAAAGCGACAAGACAACGCATAAAATGCCATAAGAGACAGGCTGCTGGTGGGCGAGGTCGTAAATGCCTCGCTCGACGCCGACTTTGTTGACGTTAAGCGCTGCGCTGTCCTGTCCCAGCAACACGCCGTCGCGGTAAAGATAAACGGCAACGCTATAAATGCCGACAGGCGTCGTCGCGGGAAGGTCGACCTTGATTGAAAACAGTGCGCCTTTTTTGAAACTGACCCCGCCGACCCTGTCCTGGTAAAGTCCCTGATATTCAATTTCTGTCAAAAATGCGTTTTTGTAGAGCTCGTTATGCGCCGGCTCGGCGGCAATCCCGCTGGCTGCTTCGGCTGCCTTGTCCGCTGTAAATTCGATGAAATTTGCGCCAAGTCGATATGACGCCTGATCAGGCAGCGTTGCAATGTCAGTGATCGGGCGCGTCGCATTTGTCAGGTAAAGGCCGGGAGCCCCCTCAATGATATGCGTATCGCCCGGAGCCCATATCAGATTTTTCTTCTCAAGCCGGCGAATCCGGAATTTCGATGCGGGGCCGCGAATAACCGAAATGATGTCAATTGTTTCGGCCGGGTTTTCAACGCCGGTTACCGCGCCGAATAATGTCAAATGGGCGCCGGCAAATCCCGTATCGACTTCTACACGTTCGTCAGTAAGCGCAATGGCAATGTCGGCGGCGCCGGCCGCTGAGACCGCCCACATCAAAAAAAGCGCGGCAAGTGCGAGCTTCATTAGAACGCCTCCATTATAAAGAGAGACGATGGCGCCGCCACAAGGCCGACCAAAAGCCGCGCGCAAACCGCAAGAACAATCAGCGCCAGGAGCGCGCGAAGATGTTCAGCTTTCAATTTGACGCCAGCGCGCGCGCCGAGCTGAGCGCCGATGACACCGCCCGAAAGCAACAGCAACGACAAAACAATATCGACCGTCTGGTTCGCTGTTGCGTGCAGGACGGTGGTGATCGCTGTCACAAAAATGATCTGAAAAAGCGACGTGCCGACGACGATATTTGTCGGCAGCTTCAAAATATAAAGCATCGCCGGCACCATGATAAAGCCGCCGCCGACGCCCATGATCGCGGCGAGAACGCCGACCAGAAATCCAAGTATAATCGGCGGGATCGGGCTGATGTAAAGTTGAGAACGGCGAAATCGCATAGCGAATGGCATTGCCGCCATCCAACCAACGCTGCGATGTCTGCGTCGCCGGGGCTTAGCATCGGGCGAACGCAAAAGCGTACGCAAGCTTTCAGTCAACATCAGGGCGCCAATCAAGCCAAGAAAGACTACATAGGAAAGCGAGATCAGTATCTCGACCTGGCCGATTTCCCGTAAATATCGAAAGATCAATATCCCGACCAGAGCGCCTGCAGCGCCGCCAAGGACAAGAAATCCGCCCATCAGAAAATCCACGGTCTGACGCTTGAGATGCGCCAGCACGCCGGAAACAGATGAGGCGACAATCTGGGATGCTTCCGTGCCCACAGCGACCGCAGGCGGAATGCCGTAAAATATCAATAGCGGCGTCATTAGAAAGCCGCCGCCGACGCCAAACATGCCGGACAGAAATCCCACAGCGCCGCCCATCATCACAATGATGAAGGGATCGACTGGCATCTCCGCGATGGGGAGATAAATCTGCATGATTGAAAATGGCCGGAACTATGGAACGCTTTGATGCATTCTTATAGGCGCCGCGCGCCAGCGCCTGCAAGCGACGCCGTTTGTTTTTGTTGATGGGAATATGAATCGGGGGCGTTTCGCGACAATAATCCGGAAACTACATTGTCTTGGAAAAAGTCTAGTTCGTCGTCGAGATTTCGTTCGCTGCCGGATCAGGCGTCTGAGGAGCCCAGGCGGCGATTGCCGCATCAACATCCTGGCGCTGCGCGGCGCTCAAGGCCACTGCGACGCCAGCAGCGAGTGGGCCCGCCTGCTGGTCGCCATTTTTTGCAGCGAGTGAATACCAATAATAGGCTTGGCCTGCATCCTGAACAGCTGAAGCCGCTCCATCGCCGCTTGGATGGTAAATCGCGCCAAGATTATATTGCGAGTCCACAAGGCCAAAATTTGCGGCGCGTTCAAACCAGCTGATCGCTTCTCTTGTGTCTGCTGCGCCGCCATCGCCCCGTGCGGTCATCACGCCGATGCGATGGGTTGCAAGGACATTGCCCCCATTAGCCGCCCGGCGGAACCACAAACGCGCCTGCCCAAGGTCCTGATCAACGCCCTGACCGGTCTTGTAGAGCTCGCCAAGCTGTAATTGCGCCGGCGGGTAACCAAGTGCTGCGGCGTCCTGCAGTTTTGCAATCGCCGCGGCGTTGTCAGTATCGCTGCCTGCTGCGTTGAGGGCGGTCATGCTTTCCGTATAAAGCGTACGCGGATTAATAGCCGGCGCCGTCGGCAGCGCGGCGACGATTTCGGTTCCGTCGTTTACCGGCGCAGTTACTGCCGGTTGCGATGCGGTGATCGATGGCGGTGCGTTATTGGCGCCAGGTTTGAACACCAGATCCTTAACCAGGAAAAACAGTGCAGCGGCTGCCAGAATGATCGCCACGCCAAGAGCCAAGGTTACAGGCCTGGCCGTTACCGTCGCTTTGATCGTTGCAAAGGCCGCCTTGTCCCCGGTTTGCGGGTCGGCGAAATCCAAATCACTGGCCTCAGGTTTTTTATCGGCGTCGTCGGATTTATCTTGCCTGGCGAATCGGCTGGTTATCGACGCCAATGCGCCAGTAAGTTTTGCACTCAGTCCTTTTTTATCATTGCCGGCCGCCGCCGCTTCTGCGGCGTCGGTTTCCGGCGCGGCACCCTGCGCCGCCGGAGATTGATCTTGTCCATCTTCTTCAGCTTCAATGCGGCGTTTCTGGCGTGCGCGCGCAGCAAGGATCGCTTTTTGCTTTGGCGTTAATTTACGGCGTAATGGTTTGCCGCTTACGACCGCATGCTGCGTTGCTTCCTTCGCCCGTCGTCTGGCGGCTTTCAGATAGTCTTCTCCCTCGGCCTCAGGCGACGGTTCCGCAGAGAGGACCGGCGGCTTGCCGGCAAGCATTGCTTTGGCGGCGGCGCGAGCTGATTGATTTTCTGTTTCGGCGCTGGCAGGCGCCGCCTCTGTAGATTCGCCTGCAGTCTCCAGTCCTTGAGTTTCCGAATTCGCGGTTAGTGCATCAAGGTCGGCAAAAATTGAATCGAGATCGTCATCATCTTCTTCGTCATCATCTTCGTCACTTTCGGCCGCGTCCAAATCTGCTGCTTCCGGCGTCGATGACGTATCCTCAACCGACTTGCTGCCGGATTTTCCGCCGCTGAACGCCTCTTGCACTTCAGAAAGCAACGCGCGCGCCTGGTTTGCCGCCGACGATTCGGATAGATCGCCTTCGTCCGGTTCGCCTGCTTCTGGGTCGTCGTCGAAATCGAAGCTGAAATCGTCGCTTTGTTCGCCATCGGTTGCACCGGCCGCGACGGGTTCCTCGTCGTCATCGAACGAAAACGGATCTTCGTCGGCGTCCTCGCTGATCGCGGTTTCTTCAACCGTGTCTTGATCAGGGCCGGCGTCGCCAATCATGCGCTCGACATCATCGCTGATATCAAACGCCAGCGGCGTTGCCGTTTTGGCCTCGGCTTCAGTTTCCTCGCCCTCGTCATTGTCTTGCGCTTTTGAGCCGGCGCCTACATTTTCCAGCCGGCCGATCACATCGCTAAGAGAATCCTGCAGCGTTGCAATCCGTGCATCGGTTTCTTCGCGTGCAGCATCGATTGCGGCGTCAATATCGCTGCGGCTGGCTTCTCGACCGCTTTCTCCGCTTAATTGTTCACGCAATTCGGTCATCGTCTCGGTGACTTTTTGAACGCCTTCGGCGCTGCGCAACTCTGCGGCGTCAATCTGGTCTGCGAGTTTGGAAATGACGCCTTCAAGCGCGCGAATCTGATCGCCGCCGCGTTTGATTTCGTCGCCCAGGATGCGCAGGCGCGAGCCGGTCTGTTCGACAAATTCCGGATCAACCGAAGCTGCGGCGTCGTTCCTTATCTTCGTCGCTTCGCTTGCAATCCGTTCGGCGCGCGTGATGCGGGTTGAAAGGCCGTCAATCGCGTCTTTCAAGAATGCAACGCCTGACGAGGCGTCGCTGTCCCCGCCGGCCTGGTCTATGCGCGCGGCAAGTTCCTGAAGCTGGCGCTCATTTGCGTCAATCCGTTCAAGTGAGGTTTTATGCGCGTTATTGAACTGAACAGCGACTTGGGTCACCGCCTTTTCAAGTGCTTTTAACGCGTCAACACGCTGGCGGTCGCCGCCGTCTCGCTCCAGCCGTTCGAGGCGGGCGGCGAGATCATCACTGGATCCTTCGGCTGGTTTGACGCGCTCCAGACGCTGTGTGCGCTCGACAACGCCGCCAATATTGCGCGACAGTTCGCTGACCGCGGCAGCGCTGGCGGATTCCATTTCTCCAAGCCGCTTATTCAGATGCTCTATGGCAGTGACCAGATCGGCTAACTTCAGCCCTTCGATCTCGCCATTGGAGCTTTGTGGATCGCCCGAAATATAGATCATTTGATTGAGCCATTCGCCGACCGTCATGCCCTCGCGCCGCGCGGCTTCTTTTGCCGTCTCGCGAGCGTCGCGTTCAATTCCTTTTACGCTCCATGGGGCGTTTGATTTCATCGTTTTCACCGTTTCCGCTGGGGCGGAATTCCCCTTTTTTTCGACCTTTGCGCCAGCAATCAGGATCGCCAAGGCGAAACAGTTGACGGTTAAAGTGCTTCGCGCATGTCGCAAAGCCAAAAACACGGCCACATGCGCCGCAGCACAACTTCCGGTCGTTAAAGAAAGGTTAAGGCTGATTCGGCGAACGGTCACATTTTTTCCGCGCTGCGATATGCGCTTTCGCCTGCCGAATCATAGGTCTAGATTGAATGCGAGCGATAACCTTCCGACTAACGGAGATTTTCCCCATGACGACCTACGCCGCCCCCCTAAAAGATATGCAATTCGTGTTGAATGACGTTTTGCAGATTTCGAAATATTCAAATCTGCCGGGTTTTGCCGACGCCTCGGAAGATGTGGTCGAAGCGATCCTCGAAGAAGGCGCCAAAATGGCCGCCAATGTCCTCCATCCGATCAATCAGTCCGGCGATAAGGAGGGTTGCACCCGCCATGATGACGCCTCGGTGACGACGCCAAAGGGATTTAAGGAGGCCTATCAGGTCTACAAGGAGGGCGGCTGGCAAGGGCTTTCCTTCGATCCCGAATATGGCGGGCAGGGCTTGCCGTACCTTCTTGCGGTGGCGGTCAGCGAGATGGTGTCGGCGGCTAATATGGCGTTCGGCATGTATCCGGGACTGGCGCGCGGCGCGGCGGACGCGATTTACGCGCACGGGACCGATGAGCAGAAACAGAAATATCTGCCGAACATGATCGCCGGCGAATGGGGCGGGACGATGAATCTCACCGAGCCTCATTGCGGCACTGATCTGGGGCTTTTGCGCACCAAAGCCGTTCCACAAGGCGACGGGGCGTATAAAATTTCCGGGACGAAAATATTTATCTCCGCCGGCGAACATGATTTGACCGACAATATCATCCATCTGGTCATCGCGCGCATCGAAGGGGCGCCGGATGGCGTGAAAGGCATCTCGCTTTTCATTGTCCCGAAATTCCACGTCAATGACGATGGCTCCCTGGGCGAGCGCAATACAGTTTCCTGCGGCTCCATCGAAGAGAAGATGGGCATTCACGCCAATTCAACCTGTGTGATGAATTTTGACGATGCGACTGGCTATCTCCTCGGCGAGGAGAACAAAGGCCTGAAAGCAATGTTCACGATGATGAACGAAGCCCGTCTCGGCGTCGGCATGCAGGGAATGGCGATTTCCGAAGTCGCCTATCAAAACAGCGCCGCCTACGCCAAAGACCGGTTGCAGGGCAGGGCCCTTGTCGGAGGTCCGGCGGAACCGGATAAGCCCGCTGATCCGATTATCGTCCACCCGGATGTGCGCCGCATGTTGATGGATCATCGCGCATTTACCGAAGGCGCGCGCGCCTGGATGTATTGGTCGGCGCTCCACGCCGACCTTCAGCATAAGGCGGAAGACGAGGCGACCCGCCAAAAAGCCGAAGATTACATGGGTTTGATGACGCCGATCCTGAAGGCTTATCTGACAGACAAAGGCTACGCCCACGCCACCAACGCCCAGCAGGTGCTCGGCGGTCATGGTTATATTCAGGAATGGGGCATGGAACAATTTGTGCGCGATGCGCGCATCGCCATGATCTATGAAGGCGCCAACGGCATTCAGGCGCTTGACCTTGTGGGTCGCAAGCTGATGAAGGATGGCGGACGCGCCTGGCAAAGCTTTTTTTCGGAAGTCGACGAGTTCATCAGCGACAATCAGGGTAATGAGGAATTAAAACAATTTCTTGACGGCCTTTCCTCCGCAAAAAAAGATGTTGAAGAGGCGACGCAATGGATGGCCGCCAATGCAATGCAGAATTTCAATAATGCCGGGGCGGGTTCGGTCGATTACCTCAATATGTGGGCGCTTCTTTGTCTCGCCCATGGCTGGGCGCAGATGGCGAAGGCGGCAATCGAGAAAAAAGCGGCCGGCGACAGCGACGCCTTTTACGCCAATAAGCTGATTACCGGGCGCTATTTCATTGAACGCCTGCTGCCGGATACCGTGTCGCATCTGGCGAAGCTAAAAACCGGCGCCGACGCTATGATGGCGTTGCCGGCAGAGGCGTTCTGATCGGTTTTGAGGGATGATTAATCCGGCGGCCCGATAGTGATTGCCGCCGGATCAAGATCTTTGATCTTGCATTCCCAGATTGTGACAACGCGCCATCCCAGCCGCCTTAAGGCGGCGGCGTTTTTGCGATCGCGGGCTTTGTTGCGCGCGATTTTCTCGGTCCAATAGGCGCGATTGGTTTTCGGCACGCGTTTGCCGCGCTTGCAATTGTGCCCATGCCAGAAACATCCGTGAACGAATATCACCGTGCGGTGTTTTGGAAAGACGAGATCCGGCTTGCCCGGCAGATTTTTCACATTCAGGCGATAACGAAACCCAAGTGAAAACAGCGCTTTGCGCAGGGCGATTTCAGGTTTTGTATTCTCCGATTTGACCGCGCGCATAATCGCGGAACGTTTTTCCGGAGAAAAGACATCGGCGCGCTGCCGGGTCATTTACGCCGTCACGCCGCTTGGCGCGCGCGCTGTTTGAGCGCCGGCTCGAAAATATTCTCCGCAAGCCATTGCACGACGGGCGCGCAGACGCCGTCGCCGCAGAGTTTTAGCGCTGCGTTGGGGCTCTCCGGCAGGACATAGTCTTCCGGCAACCCCATCAGCCGCGCAGCCTCTCTCGGATTGATCAGCCGCGAGCGCACTTTGCCCTTTTCAATCGCAAATACGATCTGTCGCGACGATCCGCCGGCGGGCGTCCTGAGGCATCCCGCTACGCCGTCAAAGCGCGCTTCAACGCGTTGTACGGTTTTGCCGCCTTCAATCCGTGTACGTCGGAATGCGGCGCCGGCGCGCCGGGCCCCATGGCGCTGTATCGCTTCAATACGATCACGTTGGGTTTTGCTCATCATGTCGAGCAATGTTTTCGTTTTTTCCGGTCCGTGCCAATCTGCGGCGTCCCAATCAACGATATCTGACAGCCGGATGTTGCATCGGGCCATCGGCGCCGCCGTCAGCCAGCGCCAGTGTTGCCGGACGTCAGGCGGCAGGTGATTGACCGCATCGCGGAGCGCCGCCGGCGTAGTTCCATTTTCCGGCGGCGAGGAGGCGAAAGACGGTTCGGCACCGGCGCCAAAACCGAAAATGAAAAGCCGCGGACGTGATTGCGGCGTAAATGTTTTTGCATCGAGTACGATGGCCGAAATATTGTATCCGGCGCGGCTCATGAGTTTGGCGATAGCAGCAAAGTCACGACCGCCATTTGAGGTTAGCAACCCCGTGACATTTTCCAGTGCAATGATGCGCGGGCGGCGGCGCGCTGCAGCAAGGTCTTCGACAATTTTCCAGAACGCGAAAAACACACCGCTTCGTTTGCCTGCTATGCCGCTGCGCGCGCCGGCAAGCGACAAATCCTGGCAGGGAAACGAACCCCATATCAAATCGGTCGGCGTTTTTGGCAGTTGCGCAAGCGTAATTTTCGAAATGTCGTCTTCGATCAGATCACTGCCGCCGAAATTGGCGCGATAGGCGGCGCATTTTTGCGGATCAATATCGTTTGCGAGACGGCAGCGCCACCGATCGCCGAGACCCAGGCGGGTCATTCCGCCGCCAGCGAAAAATTCCAGAAAAGAAAAATCAGCGTCCATTGATGTTACTCAGTCCATTCTCGCCGCATTCCCGCCGCATTTATCCGCATACGCATTAGTCGCCGCCGCAATTGCGACACATTCGCCGCGTTTTCGCCATATTTCAAGCATTTATCTCGCTTGAGCGTGATCTCGCTTTGATTGACGAACCGGTATTTCTGACGCAAAACAGATGCGGGTGCTAGGGGCCTCGCGAGCAAGGAGAAGCGGATGCCCTTGATGGAAATGGGACGCGCGGCGGCAGCCGCATCAACTGCGCTGGCTATTGCAATTCTGGCAACACCAGCTGCAGCAGCAGGTACACAGTCTAATTCAGTATCGACGCGGTCTGGCGTTGATAGCGTGCAGTCTTTTCAAGTCGCCATGTTGCAGAACGACCGGCGCGGCGGACGCGGTGATCGATCCGGTCGGCGCGGCGGCGGCGAAAGACGCGGCGACCGTTCAGGCAATCGAGGTAACGGCGAACGGCGCGCTGAACGCGCTGACCGGCGCGATAGCGGTCAGCAACGCGGTGAGCGCTCGGATCGCCGCCGCAGCGACGGTAATCGCGGCGCCAAGAATGGCGGGGAGCAACAACGCCGGGCAAACCGCAATGATGGGAAACGCCGCGACGCAAATGGCGGCGATCAAGGTCAACGCCGCGCCAATGGCAGCGGCGGCGGACAAAGGCGCGCCGACCGCAATGGTGGCGGCCGCCGCGACGCGAATGGCGGCGGTCAGGGTCAACGCCGCGTAAATGGCAGCGGCGGCGGACAGAGACGCGCTGACCGGGGATCAGGCGGACGTCGCGACGCAAATCGCGGCGGTCAGGGTCAACGCCATGCCAATGGCGGCGGCGGACAAAGGCGCGCTGACCGGGGATCAGGCGGGCGCCGCGACGCAAATCGCGGCGGCAACGGCCACCGTCGGGCCGATCGCCGTTCAGGTGGACGCCGAGACGCTTATCGTGACGGCCGGCGGGATCAACGCCGCGCCGATCGGCGCCATGACCGCCGCTATGACGGCCGCCGGGGCGGTCGACGCCACGCCGATCGGCGCCATCGCCGTTCAGGATCTTACCGCCATCCGGGGCGGTATAGCGGACGGCATTACGGACATGGCCACGGACCGCGCGGCGGGCATGGCTATTACTGTTCGTTTCACAGTCTTTTCCATTATTACACAGGCTATGACCCGCTCGGCTGGCTCTATGTAGATTTTGGATGGGATTACTATTCGAACAGCTATATCGGCAATTGTGATGTGGTCTCGCAGACCTTTTATCGCCGTGGCCGTCAATATCGTGAAGTCGCGCTGCTTTGCTATGACAGCTATGGCTATGGTTATATCAAGCCGGGCAGCCGCCGCGTATATCGCGACTATTAAGCGATAGAACACCGATTAAGTTGACGGGCGCCGGTTACGCCGGCGCCCTTTTTCTATTCTGGACTCTCATGCTTTCCAGGTATTTGGTTTTATCATTACCCCACTGCCAGCTTTGCCCGATTGAGCCGAATGAGTTAGGTCTCAGCGTCTGTATAATGACGACGCTATGCGGAATGGGGCCGACTGAAATCAGTGCAAATTGAACCGGTCAATATTGTTCAGATTGCTATCGCATCGCCAGCAGCGATTGCCGCAGTGGGCCTGGCGGGACGACGACGCCTGAGAGCGATTGCAGCGTTTTTGATTGTCTTCGCTGTGCATATGACCTTGAATTTTGTCGAAGAAACTGGAGCGTTGCCGCAGCCCGTTCTCGTCACGCCAGTTTTGAGCTTGCTATATGGACCTTTGATTTACCTGTTTGTTCGCGGCATAATTTTCAAACGAGAGCCGCTTGTTTGGCGCGACTTAATCCACGCCGTGCCCGCCATTATTGCGCTGTTTTTCACCAATTGGCTTTTGCTCATTCGTTTCGCGACAATATTGAGCCTGGTTGGGTATGTGCTCGCCGTTATTTGGACCATTTGGCGATACGACCGAGCGACAAAAACCTACCGATCCGATGCACAAGCATTGCGCCTTAATTGGGTGATTGCTGTCTTTGCGGGATTTGGCATTCTCACTACACTGGACGTTTTGCGAATGCTGACCAGAGCGTCTCAAACTATGGAGTTTCAACAGGCCGCTTATGCGGGGACGTTGATGGCCGCTGCCAGCTTGTTGGGCGTGATGGTGTATTTCGCTGTCAAACGTCCACGCTATTTCAAGGGGCTGACTGACGAAGAATTTAGAACCCCCGAAGAGACGACTGATACTGCTGATAGCCCCAGTGCCGCCGAAAGCGAAGCATTTGCACAGATCGAAGCAATAATCCTGCGCGAAAAGCTCTTTCGTCAGCCCCATCTAACGCTTTTTGATCTTGCCAATCACACGCGATTGGCGGAACGAGATTTGTCCCGGCTGATCAACAAAGTCTCGGGGCGCACATTTTGTGATTACATAAACGCGTTTCGAATCGAAGAAACCGCCCGTCTCCTGGCTTCTGGGGACTTGCCAGAGAAAACAATTCTCGAAATAGCTTTTGACGCCGGTTTTACGTCGAAGTCGACGTTTAACGCCGTCTTTAAGAAAGACAAAGGCGTAACGCCCTCAGAGTACCGGAGGCGTGGCCCGAACTTGTCCGAACAATGACGGCTCGATGGTCCGAATACATGATTTCGGACGACGCATCGCGCATTATCCCGTTCAATTGCCTGCCATTACCCACGGAATTCGTTTTGGAGGCTGCGATGAACATCAAAACTTCACTCAATCTGCGCACTTGCGGCGCCTTGGCGCTGGTCCTTTCATGCGCCCTGGCGGGCGCTGCTTTGGCCAACGACGTCAACAAGCCTGGTGTCATTTCATTTGGCGCGTCGACAGCCGAGATGACTGCAGCCCTCGAATCATTTTGCCAGTCGCAAACGGTGAAACCGGTTGAGCCGCCGCAAATCCCGGGCGCATCAAAACAGAGCCAGATCGACTGTGCGGGATTTAGTTATTTTGGAGCACCGCGGCTGGCCGAATTCGTATTTGCCGATGATGCACTAACGATAGTCTGGATTTTGACCGAAAAATCCGAAGAACAAGCGCTCGTAGCGGCGTTTAAGGCCACTTTCGGCGAACCGAGCCATGAAACGGCGGCAATTACCGCATTTTCCGGCAGCCGCGCCGCTATACGCAAAGATGTGCCTGAGGCGCTCTACTATTCTCAAAGTGTGGCAGCGTCCTATGACGCGTTCTTCGATCAACAGGTCGCGGATCAGTAGCGGCTTGGATCGCATTGACCAGAGGACCCGACTCTGACGAAGGTGCGATTTGTTTTTGCATCCGTTTGGCGCGATCGATCATGGGTTTAAAAAAACGCGCAATGGCGCGCCTGTTTCTGGCCTGGGTGCTTTCCGCCGCCGGGATGGCGGCGGTTGCATTATCCGCAACGCCAGACGCCCCCGGGCTCGTTGACGTTCAAATCGGCGAACGCGGCAACCAGACCCGCATCGCGCTTTTATGTGTGACACCCTGCAACATCGAAAAACGCAGCAATACGGAATTCGTGTTGCATGGCGTCGGGGCTGACCTTTCGCTTGATCTGAGCGCGCGCAGCAAATTCGTTTCCGCTTTCACAGCGGCGCCGAATGGCGACAGCAGTCTGATGCGGGTCAATGTGAATAGCGCTGTTGAATATGCAAATACCAAAACCTGCACGGTCGGCGGCCAGGCGGCGGCTTGCATTGATCTTTTTTTTGCGGCCGGGAAGACGCCCGGTGAAGTCGGCGGGCAGAGGGCGACAAGACCGGCGCCGGCCGCCTATAAGGACCCGCCAGGCAACTCCGCAAAACCGGCTTTGCGCGAGGGCGCTGAGGAACGATTAAATAATTATGCGCAAGTTATGCCGCCGGAGCACTTAAAGGCGCCGCCCGTTGCGACGCTCGCGAAATTGCAGCCAGCCCCGGGGATTGTCGAAGTTGGCAAGCCAGCAATCCGCACTCGTGATCCCATCCGCCCCGCCGCGGGCCTGAATTATGCGGCGCGGGTTCATTCCCTCCTCGGCAAGGATTTATCGGCAGCCTATTGTAACAACGCCCAGGCAACGCTGCAGGCCGATCCATGGGCGCTCGGCGCCATGGTCGATGTGGGGCTTTGCACTGCAGCGCGCGGCGAAGTGGCTGAGGCGGAGGAAATACTCACCCGCCTTCTCGAATATACGCCGGACAATTACGAAGCCCATGTCGGACGTGCGCTTATCGCGGTCGACGCCGGCGAAAAAAGCGTCGCGCGCAAATATTTTCAGGATGCGCTCAATACGCCGCCGCCAATCGAAGAATCCAACCGCATTGTTCAGGCGATGAACGCGCTTTGATACGCTAGGCACCCGGATGGCGGCTCAACGCAAAAAATCTCAACCTCTTTGCTTCATTCTATCGCGCATCATCAGGTGAACAAAAAAGCGTCCCAGCCATTGGCCGCAGACGAGTGCGAGAACAGCAAGGCTTGCTGCAACGGGGATGGTCCACCCGCCCAACAGTTCTACCGCGTCTGCTGTGTTTTCTGAATCAATAATGCCAAAAAAATATGTGCCGTTGTCAGCATTGACCCATAGACCTGCCAGTTCCGGCGTGACGACCTCCGCCACCGCAGTGAGTGCAAAACCCGCCGCCATCAAATAAAAGATGCCTGCGGCGAGCAAACCGAAGGCTGCCGTGATGCGGCGCGATGCGAGCGCGAGGAGTGCGCCGATTGTTTTTGTTGGGCCGCCATCCGTAAACGCCTCTTGCAGGCGGATTTCCTCGAAAAATCCGCGCGCGCATTTTCCTGCGGGGCCGAGCGAGGCGAGCGCTTCGTCAAGGCGATTTTCGTCTTCGCGATGCTCTAAATGCGATCGGATTTCGAGCAATATGTCATCTCGATCATTCTTTTCAAGACTCGATAGGGCGCGCGACAGCTCCCGGACATAAGTTTCAATTTTCTCATTCGATGTCATGGCGCATCTCCTACGATCGTTGATAGTTGGTCTTTAAATCCGCTCCATGCGGCGCTCATCGTCTTCAGCGCCGCGCGGCCTTTCGGCGTAAGGCTGTATATTTTTTGCCCGCGTCCGCCGTTTTTTGGCGTTACCCAAACGCCTTTGACGCGGCCTTCGCGTTCAAGCCGGTTGAGCAACGGGTAGATGGACCCGTCGGAAAGCCCGATTTCAGGTTTTTGGGCAAGTTCATCAAGCAATCCGATACCCGACAGTTCCTGCTTTCTGAGCATCGCCAATACGGCCAGCTCAGCGGCGCCTTTGCGAAGTTGTGAGCTCCAGCTTTCGATGCTCATAAAATAAATCTTTGGTCTGACAATATCTGTTTCGAGTGCACTAATTTCGTCCGTCAAATGTGGATTGTCTTTTAGCGCCCGTATCGCGAAATAGCACCAAGACAAGAACCAACCCGGCGACAGGTCCCAAAAGGCCCGCGAGTCCGCCTTCTATGCCGAATGGGCCGCCGGTGATGATTGGCGCCCCGTTGATCGCGAAAAGCGACTGCCTGTCTTGAATGACCTGGCCGGTAACGGCAAGGCCCAGCGACGCCTGTGCAAAGTTCCATCCGAAGTGCAGTCCGATCGGAAGCCACAGGCTTTTCGTTCGCAAATAAGCAAGCGAGAGCATTATTCCGGCGGCAAACAAATTCAAAAGACCAATACCTGCCATTGGCCAGGGTTCTCCAATAATTGCCCCATGGATCGCGACAAACAATACGGATGAAACAATAATCGATGTGACGATGGAATAGTGCTGAAGAATCGCTCGAAATATGAACCCGCGAAACATCACTTCCTGAAAAACTGTATTCAGGAACAATCCCAGCGCTGTAGCGCCCAGAATCAGGCCGGTTGGAAAAGCCGCCCTTATATCAACCGACGCCAAACCGCCCGCCCAAAGCGCCGCCAGCACAATTGCAATCATTGCAAAACCGAGAAGCGCGCCTGAGAGCGCATGCAGCGCGCTGACTGTTTTCAATAACCCAAACTCGTCAAACTTGGGACCCTTAAATGCTTTGCAAAGTAGGAATGCCGCCAAAAGCGCTGCCAGCGCTGACATAGCTTCAAGTGGAATTCTTTCAACAGGTGTCAGGCTGGCGTCTGACGCTCCACCATGGAAACGCTCCATCCAGAATATGAGGGGCAGCGCAAGAAATGCGCCGAAAAGCAGCACATACAAAGCAATTTTGCTGGAAACAGAAATAAATTTTCGCATTTCACAAAATCCCTATACAGACAATAAAGTCGCCTCCGCGCAAAACCATGCAACAGGCTCAATTTGGCGTCCTTCTCAGGGCGTGTATAGCAATATAACTAACATTGCAATGCAAGGTAAGTGAGTCTTGACGCCAATGCGATGGACGGGGTGTTTTTAGCGACGGCGAGTTGCTTGACCCTTTCAAAAACCACGATTAGCGTCCGCCGCATCATGACGAGTTTGAAGAAAAAACAATCCTTTCAGGGCCTTATCCTGACGCTGCAGCATTATTGGGCCGACCATGGTTGCGTTATCCTTCAGCCTTACGACAAGGAAATGGGGGCAGGCACGTTTCATCCGGCGACGACCTTGAGATCGCTTGGACCCAAGCCCTGGAAAGCGGCCTATGTCCAGCCTTGCCGCCGCCCCACAGACGGGCGCTATGGCGCCAATCCCAATCGGTTTCAGCATTATTATCAGTTTCAGGTGACGTTAAAGCCGAGCCCCGGCAATATTCAGGAACTCTATCTTGGCTCCCTTGACGCCATCGGCGTGGACCGAAAGATCCACGACATCCGTTTTGTCGAGGACGATTGGGAAAGCCCGACGCTCGGCGCCTGGGGGCTTGGCTGGGAAGTCTGGTGCGACGGCATGGAAGTCACGCAGTTCACCTATTTCCAGCAGGTCGGCGGTTTTGACTGTAAGCCGGTCACCGGCGAGATTACTTACGGGCTGGAGCGCCTCGCCATGTATGTGCAGGGCGTTGATAACGGCTTCGATCTTGATTTTAACGGCGCCGAAGGCGACGACGCGGTCACCTATGGCGATGTTTTTCACCAGCAGGAGGTTGAGTTTTCCGGCTATAATTTTGAGCTCGCCGATACCAATGTGCTACTTGACCAGTTCAAGGAAGCTGAAGCCGCATGCCTTTCGATTATCGAAGCCGGCAAGGCGTCGGGCAAATCATACGCCCTGCCGGCCTATGATCAGTGCATTACGGCAAGTCATCTTTTTAATCTTCTCGATGCGCGCGGGGTTATCTCCGTAACAGAACGGCAATCATACATTCTTCGAGTGCGTACATTGTCGAAAGCGTGTTGTGATGCTTGGCTCGATAGCCCGCAAGGGCGCACTGAGGGCGCTGGCGTCGTCGATTATGCGGAGGCTTAAATGGCGAAAGTTTCTCTTCCCCTGACAGGCGGCTGCCAATGCGGCAAGATTCGATACCGGGTTAGCCAGCCGCCATTGATGATTTATTGTTGTCATTGCACGAATTGCCAAAAGATTTCCGGCAGCGCCTTCGCCGTCTCGGCGACGATTATGGAAGCGTCGTTCGAATTTATATCCGGTGAGCCGCGTAAAACGACTTGGACCTCGGATGCGGGCAACCAGCGTTATGGATATATTTGCGGTGATTGCGGTACGCGCATCGTCCACGGTCAGGAACCGTCAAGCGGCGTTTTGAGCCTTCGCGCGGGAACTTTTGACGATACACGCTGGATTCAGCCGACCGGCCATATCTGGACCAAAAGCGCTCAAGGCTGGGTGAAGTTTGGCGCTGACGATATTTTGTGTGACGGGCAACCCACAGATTACACGCCCTTTGTTGAAAAATTCAAAGCGCAAAGTCGCTTCGAAAGTTAGTCCGCGCGGGCTTTCCGGGCGCGGATTTTCCATTACGCCATAAAAACACTCTGTAAACCAAGTAATCTCGGGGGGTTTGCCGGCTTTGCAACGCATACGAACAAGGCTAGAAATGCGGGCATAGACAAATGGGAGGGAAGAATGCCCAATATATTTGGCCTCAAGCTGATCCCTGTTGCGTTGGCGACGATTGCGTTCTGGATGCTCGGATATGTTTGGTATGGCGTTGTGTTTATGAACGCGTGGATGGCGGGTCACGGCCTGACCGCAGATGACGCAAGCGGATTTGATATCTATATGGTTGGGGGAATTCTGACGACCTTTGTTCAGGTTGTCGGCATCGGGCTCGTGTTGAAATGGCGCAGCGCAGCTGATCTCGGGTCCGCCCTGAAAACGGCAGTTACCCTGTGGCTGGTTTTTGGTTTGCCGATCACCATGTACGCGTATCTATATCTGCCGGCGCATAACTCGACTTTGCTGATGATCGACGCCTCGCATCTCCTGGTTGGGTGGGTGGTTTCAGCCGCCATTATGGCAGTGATGAAATAGCGACAAAAATAGTGCATGATGAGGAGGGGGCGGCGCTCGCGCCGCCCTTTTTTCATTGTGGGGCGCTATGGCGAAATCAAAAAAGAAGAAAAACAGGAAATGGCAAGACCTTGGCCCGCTCGACCGCCTGACGCTGATTTTTCGCGGGCTGGCCTGGGGCGTTGCATTTCTGTTTGTCGGATCGATTGTCTGGGCTGGCGTTTACCGCTTTTCCGAACCGCCGGGGACTTTGTTGATGCTTGAGCGAAAGCTTGCCGGCGAGGTCATCGTCCATCCCTGGGTGGGGCTTGACGATATTTCACCGCATCTCGTCGCCGCGGTTATTGCCGCAGAAGACACGCGCTTTTGCGTCCATAACGGCATTGATTTTGATGCAATTGATGACGCCATGACCGAGGCTGAAAACGGCAAACGGTTACGCGGCGCCTCGACCATCTCGCAGCAGACTGCAAAAAATGCGTTTTTGTGGGGGGGCCGAAGCTGGCTCAGAAAAGGCGGCGAAGCGTGGATGACGATGGTCATTGAAACCTTGTGGCCAAAGCGGCGGATCATGGAGGTTTATCTCAATGTTGCGGAATGGGGCGATGGGCTTTTTGGCGCTGAGGCCGCTTCGCGAAAACGTTTTGGAAAATCGGCGAAAAACCTTACTCCACAGGAAGCTGCGTTGCTCGCGGCGGTGTTGCCTAACCCGCATAAATGGCGGGTCGATCCGCCAGGACCGTATGTGCGCAAGCGTACGCGAACGCTCCGGGGGCGGATGGGTCAGGTGAAGCGCGACGGACTTGACGCTTGCGTGGCGCGATAATCAGTGAATGGAGAAAAAGATGAGCGTGATTGCAATTGCCTGTTACCGGCCAAAGCCGGGTAAGGAAAATGATTTGCATGGGCTGATGAAAATACATTTGCCGATGTTACGCGCTGAGAGGCTGGTCGATGACGGGCCGTCGCTCTGCGGATGCGCCAGGGACGGAGCGGTTGTAGAAATGTTCACATGGAAGTCCCAGGAGGCTATTGATGCCGCGCACAAAAACCCGGCCGTGCTTGCCATGTGGGACAAATACGCCAAGTGCTGCGATTATGCGCCGGTAGCGGATCTGGCTGAAGCAAAGGATCTGTTCTGCCAGCTGACGCCGCTTGATCTAACCTGAAGGGAAGCTTGAATGACCGACCCGGTGATCGCCCAAAAATCGCCCATGCCTGTCGATGTTGAGATGGGCAAATCCTATTTTTGGTGCGCGTGCGGCAAATCTGCCAAGCAACCTTTTTGCGATGGCTCTCACGCCGGCACAGATTTCACGCCGATGAAATGGACGGCGGATGAAACCAAGCGCGTGTTCTTTTGTTGTTGCAAACACACCAGCGGTCAGCCCTTGTGCGACGGCAGCCATAACAAGCTCTAGAAACCAATGACCAGAACAACGTCCGAACGCCACACTGATATCCTCAACGGCTATAAGGCCGGGGGCTCGCGCTTTAGCGATTGGGCGGAAGAACATCTCGGCAGCTTCACGTTGACCCATTGGGAATGGGGCGAGGTCAATCTGCGCTGGGATATTGATGATCGTTTTGTGATGCCCGACGGGGTGATGTTTGGCGGGCATATAGCCTCGGTCGCCGATCATGTGGCGGGGCTCACGGCGATGACGGTGCTGACCCAGGACAATGAGCGCTTCCGCACGTCGCGATTGGAGACCAATTATTTTCGGCCCCTGACCATGCCGCTGGCGACCATTGAGGGCCGCGTTGCCAACGCCTCGAAAACCCTCATCCATGTCGAGGCCGACTTTTACAATGCCGACGAAAAGCTCGCCGTGCGGATCGCCGCGGTGCAGGTGCGCCGGATGACGGGCTAGTTTTCACGCGGCTTGCACCCTCGCCAAACCCTGCCTAGAACCCGGCCCATGCCGGAATTGCTGCTTGAAATATTTTCCGAAGAAATTCCGGCGCGCATGCAAATGCGCGCCGCCGCTGAGCTTGAGCGCCAGATAAATCAGCGTCTCATGGATGCCGGGTTTATGCCCGAAGGCGTCAAGGGATTTGCCGGGCCGCGGCGCTTGACGGTCGTTGCGACCGGTCTGCCTGCGCGCCAGCCCGACCGGCGCGAAGAAAAAAAAGGCCCACGCGCCGGCGCGCCGGAAAAAGCTATTGCCGGGTTTTTAAAATCCGCAGGGCTTTCCTCGCTCGATCAATGCGAAAAGCGCGAGGACAAAAAGGGCGCTTTCTACGTCGCGGTGATCGAGCAAAAAGGTAAGCCGGCGGCAGAACTGATTGCCGAATTCGTTCCGGAGATCATGCGCGGCTTTCCCTGGCCGAAATCCATGCGCTGGGGCTCATCAAGCGGCGATGACGGCGATTTCAAATGGGTCCGGCCGATCCATCGTGTTCTATGCGCCTTTGATGCAGAGATTGTCGATTTTGAAATTGGCGGCGTGTCGTCTGGTGACAAGACCCAGGGCCATCGCTTCATGGCGCCCGATGAAATCCAGACGCGCAGCTTTGAAGATTATGCGGCGAAACTTCGCGCGGCGAAAGTCGTTCTCGAAAGCCATGAACGCAGAGAAATCATCGCCAAAGACGCGGCGACCTTGTGCAAAGCGCAAGGCCTGGAATTGGTTGCCGATAAGGGGCTTTTAAATGAGGTTGCGGGGCTTGCCGAATGGCCCGTTGCGATCATGGGCGCCTTTGATGAAAAATTTCTGGCGCTGCCTGACGAAGTCCTGACGGCGTCGATGCGCGGTCATCAGAAATATTTCTCGGTCAAAAATCCAAAAACGGGACGTCTCGCCAACAAATTTGTCTGCATCGCCAATATTGAAGCATCCGATGGCGGCAAGGCAATGCGTGACGGTTATGAGCGCGTGTTGACGGCGCGGCTTTCCGATGGCTGGTATCTTTATAATCAGGATTTGAAAAAGCCGCTCAGTGACCGCGTCGCCGATCTCGACAAGGTAACTTTTTTCGAAGGGCTCGGTTCGGTCGGCGACAAGGCGCGCCGCGTTGCAGCGCTCGCCAAGGAAATCGCCCCGACACTGGGCGCTAAACCAGACATTGCGGAACGCGCGGCGATGCTTGCGAAAGCCGACCTTGTCACTGGCATGGTCCATGAGTTTCCGGAACTCCAGGGCGCGATGGGCCGCTACTACGCGCTGGAACAGAACGAACCCACTGAGGTCGCCGATGCGATCCGCGATCATTACAAGCCTGCGGGGCAGGACGATGATGTGCCGACGGCGCCTGTTTCTGTTGCCGTAGCGCTTGCGGATAGGTTGGTTTCACTCTTTGCATTTTGGAGAATCGGCGAGCCCCCGACGGGCTCAAGTGATCCATTTGCTTTGCGGCGAGCGGCGCTTGGTGCAATAAAACTAATGCTAACTTGCAATATTCAACTTTCGCTTACTCGAGGCGTGTGTGAAAAACATTTTGCATCCGGACTTGGGCCGCACACATATTCGCCCAGTAGGGAGTCGCAGCAAGATGCTGAGCGCAGAACCTTGCAGCACCTTCTTTCGTTTTTTCATGAACGCCTGAAGGTTTACCTTAAGGATCAAGGCCATCGTTATGATCATATCGATGCGTTGCTCACGGACACAGATGGGAAGTTGCAGGACGATCTGGTTCTCATCGTCAACAAACTCAAAGCGCTGGAAGCTTTCCTCAAAACCGATGACGGAACAAACCTCGCGGCGGCCTATAAACGCGCGGCGAATATTTTGAAGGCTGAAGAAAAAAAAGATAAGGCGGCAGCAGAACCCGGCGGCGTCAGGGCGTCGCTCCTGCAGGAGTCCCAGGAAAAATTGCTGTTTGCCGCACTGGCTGACGCCGAGGCGAAAGTCGAAAAGGCGGCGGCGGCGGAGGATTTCGAAGCCGCCATGTCGGCGCTTGCCCTATTGCGCGCGCCGCTCGACGCCTTTTTCGAAAAAGTCACGGTCAATGCCGATGATGCTGATCTTCGCGCCAATCGCCTGTCGCTCTTGGCGCGCCTGCGCGCCGCAACGAGCAGAGTTGCTGATTTTTCAAAGCTTGAGGGATAAGGCCTCCGAATCGTTTTTTCGCTTTCCTGACGATCGCTTTAGCGTTCCTAGTTCATGCGGCAATTTCGGGCCTGGAGCGGGCGGTCCGCCGCGCTAAAGCAAAATGCAAATAACCGGAATCGGCATTTTGCTTTAGGTTCTTGTTTTCGCATGATGTTTCCGAAAGTTTGGCGGCAAAGCCGCCGAACTTTCGCCGTTAAAGGCTTCGCCTTTAACTTTGCATCATGGTCTAAGCCATGGCGCGTAATCAACTGGCCCGGGCATAGTCATTGCAGGCTCGGTGATTGGCGGTTTTTTGCCGCAAGAATCGCCCCAAATGGACGGCGCGCGGTTGCGACAACGAAACGAGATGGAAGGCAGTAAAGGGTAAAAATGGGGAACGATCACATGAGCGGCCGGAAATGGGTTTACAGCTTTGGGGCCGGCGCCGCAGAGGGCGACGCCTCGATGAAAAACCTGCTCGGCGGCAAGGGCGCGAACCTTGCCGAAATGTCGAGCCTTGGTCTGCCCGTGCCGCCGGGCTTTACCCTCACGACCGAGGTCTGCACCGCCTATTATGAAAATGATCGCCAATATCCCGGCGGTCTCAAAGATCAGGCCGACGCCGCTGTCGCAAAAGTCGGCAAAGCCGTCGGCATGATTTTCGGCGATCCCAAAAATCCGTTGCTGGTGTCTGTGCGATCGGGCGCGCGCGCATCGATGCCCGGCATGATGGATACGGTTCTAAATCTCGGCCTCAATGATGAAACTGTCAAAGGTCTCGCCGCGCTTTCCGGCGACGAGCGCTTTGCCTATGACAGCTATCGCCGTTTCATCCAGATGTTTTGCGATGTCGTCCTTGGCGTAGAGCACTATGTTTTTGAGGAAATCCTCGAGACCTATAAAGAAGAGCACGACTATTTCCTCGATACGGATCTGACAGCTGACGACTGGAAGAAAATCATCGCCGGCTACAAGGTTGCGGTGACCGCTGCGCTCGGCGCGCCGTTTCCGCAAGATCCCGGCGAACAGCTTTGGGGCGCCATTGGCGCCGTCTTCGGGTCGTGGCGCAATGACCGCGCTGACACTTATCGCCGTCTCCATAACATCCCGGAAAGCTGGGGCACCGCGGTCAATATCCAGGCAATGGTGTTCGGCAATATGGGCGAAACATCTGCAACGGGCGTTGCGTTTACCCGCGATCCTTCGACTGGCGCGAATGAATATTACGGTGAGTTCCTGATCAATGCGCAGGGCGAAGATGTTGTGGCGGGCATCAGAACGCCGCAGACGCTGACAAAGCGCGCACGCGAAGCCATGGGCGAAACTGCGCCGTCCATGGAAGAAGCAATGCCGCAGGCCTTTGGCGAACTCGCAAAGGTCTTTGACCGCCTCGAAAAACATTACCGCGACATGCAGGATATTGAATTCACGATCCAGCAAGGCAAGTTGTGGATGCTGCAGACCCGCAACGGGAAACGCACCGCAAAGGCTGCGCTGAAGATCGCCGTTGATTTGTGTGACGACGGATTGATCTCTAAAGACGAAGCGGTGATGCGGGTCGATCCGCATTCTCTCGACCAGCTTCTTCACCCGTCGCTCGACCCAAATGCGCCGCGCGATCTTATTTTGACCGGGCTGCCGGCATCGCCGGGCGCGGCGTCTGGCGAAGTGGTGTTCAATTCCGACGAGGCTGAAAGATTAAGCCAGGAAGGCCGCAAGGTTATTCTGGTGCGTGTTGAGACGAGCCCTGAGGATATTCACGGGATGCACGCAGCAAAAGCGATCATCACCGCCCGCGGCGGGATGACCAGCCATGCGGCAGTCGTGGCGCGCGGCATGGGCCGCCCATGTGTTTGCGGCGCCGGCGATCTTAAAATCGATGCATCCGGCGAGCATTTCAGCGTTGGCGGCCGCAAGGTCAATAAGGGCGATGTGATTACGGTTGAGGGCGGCGAGGGCAAGGTATTTCTCGGCGAAGTCGCTACCCTGCAGCCGGAATTGTCGGACGATTTTGCAAAACTCATGAGTTGGGCCGATGCGGCGCGGCGTATGCGCGTGCGCGCCAATGCTGAAACGCCCAACGACGCGCAAGTCGCCCGTGATTTTGGCGCCGAAGGCATCGGGCTCTGCCGCACCGAGCACATGTTTTTTGAAACCGACCGGATCATTGCGGTCCGCGAGATGATTCTTGCTGAAGACAAGGAAGGCCGCGAGGCGGCGCTCGCGAAACTATTGCCCATGCAGCGTTCGGATTTTGAAGAGATCTTTCGCGTCATGCGCGGCCTGCCGGTGACCGTGCGGTTGCTCGATCCGCCGCTCCACGAATTCCTGCCCCACTCCGACGAAGAGATTGAGGAAGTTGCAAAGTCTTCCGGTATGGATGCGCAAAAATTGAAAGACCGCGCCCACAAGCTGCATGAGTTTAATCCGATGCTGGGCCATCGCGGTTGCCGCCTCGGCGTATCCTATCCCGAAATTTACGAAATGCAGGCGCGTGCGATCATCGAGGCGGCGTGCGCGATCGCGGCCGAGACCGGCGAAAAAGTCGTGCCGGAAATCATGATCCCGCTGGTCGCCAAGCGTGAGGAGCTGGCGTTCTTGAAATCCCGCATTGACGCCGTGGCGGCGACAGTGCTCACGGAAAAACAGACTGAGTTGGACTATCTGGTCGGCACGATGATCGAATTGCCGCGCGCGGCGCTGACCGCCGATGAAATTGCCCGGGATGCGGCGTTTTTCTCGTTTGGCACCAATGATCTGACGCAGACCACATTTGGCCTTTCGCGGGACGATTCCGCGTCGTTTTTGCCGGATTACATGCGGCAGGGCATTTTCGACCGTGATCCCTTTGTCACAATTGACGAGCAAGGCGTCGGCGCATTGGTGGAAATTGCCGCCGAACGGGGCCGGAAAACCCGTCCCGATTTGAAACTCGGCATTTGCGGTGAACATGGCGGCGACCCCGATTCAATCGCCTTTGTAGAGAGGGTCGGGCTCGATTATGTCTCCTGTTCGCCTTATAGAACGCCGATTGCGCGCCTTGCGGCGGCTCAATCAAACCTCCGTGACAAAATAGCCTGATTGCGCTCATAGATCATTTCAATTCGTTTCAGACAGCTTTTTCCCCAAGCGAATCAGTACTTTACAGGCTGATATCAGTAGTTAATAATAGATTAACGCACGCGGAATTCATTTGCGTGAGTGGGGCAGGGGCGCCATATAATGCCATGAGAACGCGCTCCGAAGGCGCGTTTTTTGCGTCTCTATGGACGGCTGTTGCGTATCCCTTTTCGGGGCGTGGTGGAAAGAAAAGACTGAAGAAAATGACGGCTCGATACGGACATAATGACCATGAGGTCAGCTGGACCATGCGCAGTCTTTTGGCTGCGGGTATGGTCTCTGTCTGTATTGTGGCGACGGCCATGCGGACCTCAGTCAATGCCGAGCGCGTCGAAGCCGTGGAAACCGCGCAACTGGCGATGGCTCAGGAAGCGCAGCTGGTTACTGATCTCGCCAATTATCTGGCGGCGGAAACAGCCGCTGCGCGCGAAGCGCTAGATGCGCCGCGTCTGAAGCCGGCGGTCCCGACGGCGGCAATGATGACGTCCACCGACGCTATTGCAGCGCTTGCAAATTTTGATTTCACCGAGCTCACCGTTGCGAAACTCGACGGCGAAGAACGCGCCTGCCTGGCGCAGGCAATCTATTATGAGGCGCGATCGGAACCGCGAGTCGGCCAACTTGCTGTGGCGGATGTTGTTTTAAACCGGACGCGGAGCCCGCTATATCCGAATTCGATCTGCGAAGTTGTGTTCCAGGGCGCCGAGCGCCGGACCGGTTGCCAGTTCTCGTTTACCTGTGACGGCGCTATGCAGGCGCGACTGAACCAACGCAAATGGAAAGCATCGCAAGATCTTGCGGGCGCTGTCCTTGCGGGCGTGCGCGCGCCGGTTAGCCGCAACGCGACCCATTATCACGCAACTTATGTGACGCCCTATTGGGCAAAATCGCTGACCCCGACTGCGACCATCGGCACGCATAAGTTTTATAAGTTCCCGAGCCGGCGCACCGTCGCTGCTGCTCCGGCGGCGATGTAGTTTATTCTGTCGCCAGACAGATTTCTTCGCCTTCTTCCGCAATATTAAAACCCGCTTCCCGAACCGTTTCACGCTCGCTTGCTGTGGGATCATGTAGCGGGTTGGTGTGGTTCATATGAATGAACCGCACTTTGGTTTTCTCATCAGGCGACAAAGGCGCGAAACGCTTCATTGAATGTGAAACAAAGGGATGCGGAAAGCCGCTCATGTCGCGGCCGGGAATTTCGCCATCTGCAAAAAACGATGCATCGAGATAGACAAAGTCGACGCTCGCGATCATCTCTTCTATGCGCGTTCCTTGATCGTCCCATTCCTCCCAGCTGTCGATATCAGGAATAAACAGCGCGGATTTTTCAGGTGTCTCGATTTTGTAGCCAACCACTTCGGAAAACTCCTGACGATGGGGAACCAGAAACGGCGTTACCGATATGCCATCGGTAAGCATTTCGGCTTCTCCCGCATTCATGATCGCCAGGGTGATGTTGTAATATTTGACGAGCTGGCTCCACGGGCCATTATTTGACAAATAATCGGCCATGCGCGGCATTGCATAGACAGGAACATTTTGCGCGCCAGCCGCTTCATGGCCGAGCATCATCAGCCCGGCATAATGGCCAATATGGGCGTGGGTCAGGAATACGCCGTCGAGCTGCACCTGCTTTTCATGGGGTGCGACCAGGTTGAGCGCATGTAGTTGCTCCTTGATGTCGGGCGTCGCCTCAAACAGCCAGCGCCTCGGCGCCGCTTCTCGCCGGTCGATCAACGCCAGCGACGTTGCATGCCGCTTTAAAGAAGGGTCCGCCCAGGCCGGATCGCCGGAATTGCCGATCTGCGGTTTGCCGGCGTCCTGGGCGACGCCGAGGACGAGAAGCGAGATTTCGCATTGTCGCGCTTCTTCAACAGGGTGCGATTCGTCAGGCGCCGGCTCGCGGGAACAGGCCGCAAGGAAAGCCGCGGCAAGGGCGAGCGCGCCGCGCATCATTTGAAATCCATCCCGAGATCAAGGCCGGGCGCCGAATGGGTGATCCAGCCTGACGAGATCACGTCAATGCCGGTCTCGGCAATGGCCCGAACCGTCTCGACGGTCACATTGCCGGAAGCTTCCAGCACGGCGCGGCCATTATTGATCGCGACGGCCTTTTTCAAATCATCTGTAGACATATTATCAAGGAGGACAACGTCGGCGCCTTCGTCCAGCGCTTGTGTCAATTGCGCGAGGCCATCCACTTCGATTTCGATTTTCACCATGTGACCGGCTGCTGCACGCGCAGCGCGCAACGCATTAGCGATGCCGCCCGATGCGGCGATGTGATTATCCTTGATCATCACGGCATCATACAAACCGAAACGATGATTGTGGCCGCCGCCGCAGCGCACGGCGTGTTTTTCAAACGCCCTGAGACCCGGCGTGGTTTTGCGCGTACAGGTAATTTTCGCCTTTGTGCCTTTTATGGAGTCAACCAGCGCAGCGGTTGCTGTGGCGACACCCGAAAGATGGCCGAGAAAATTAAGCGCAACGCGCTCAGCGGAAAGAATGCTGCGGGCCGTGCCTTCAATCCCCAGAACAATGTCACCGGTTTCGACGCGTGCGCCGTCATCCTTTTCAATTGAAATGCGGACCGCCGGATCAACAAGGCGAAAGGCGGCCAGCGCCAGGTCTATTCCGGCGATGACTCCAGATTTGCGCGCGGCAATGATTGCTGTTGAGGTCGCATTCGCCGGGATTGTCGCGGCGGTCGTGATATCGCCCGCGTCGCCGAAATCTTCGCGCAAAGCGCGCGAAACCACTTTGTCAATAATCAGCGGCGACAGGCGTTGCGCGGTCATTCGATATCCTCATCCTCATCGTCTTCTTCATAGGTTTCCGTTGCGCAGATTTCCGTATGAAAGGCTTCTTTTTCGGTTCCCGGAAAATCACTGCGGTAATGTCCGCCGCGTGATTCCTCGCGCATCAGCGCGCCTTGCGCAATCAGTTCCGCAGAGACCAGAGCGCTCTTTAGCCCGCTGGTCATCGCCGGATGGTCGTTCAGGTCCTCAATAATACCGAGCGTTTTGATCAGACTGTCTTGCGAACGCAAAAGTGCGCAGCCCGATGACATAGCCGCGCGCAATCGCATCATCGCATCCGCATCTGCGGGTTTTGACGGCATCTCCATACGGTCGGCGGGGGCGCCTGGATCGGCCGGCTGGACAACTTGCTTGTCGCGCAATTGATCAGCGATCCGGGCGCCAAAAACTACAGCTTCCAATAACGAGTTGGACGCAAGCCGGTTGGCGCCGTGAACGCCGGTTGAGGCAACTTCGCCTAAAGCCCAAAGACCTTCAACGCTCGACTTACCGTCAAGATCGGTCTTGACGCCGCCCATATGGTAGTGGGCGGCCGGGGCCACGGGCATTTTCTCTGCTCGCGGATCGATGCCGGCTTTCTGGCATGCGGCAAAAACCGTTGGAAAATTTTCCGGGAACGCCGCACCAATCGTTTTCGTGGCATCGAGAAACGCGCCGCGCCCGGAAGCAATTTCCGCTTCGACGGCGCGGGCGACGATATCACGGGGCGCGAGATCTTTATCTTTGTGATATTCGCCCATAAAGGCGCGCCCGTCGGCATTAACGAGCGTTGCGCCGTCGCCGCGCAGGGCTTCGGTGGCGAGCGGCGCGGGATCGACGCCGATATCCAGCGCCGTCGGGTGAAATTGCACAAATTCCGGATCGCGAATGATTGCCCCGGCGCGCGCCGCAAAGGCGAGCCCGTGTCCCTGTGCTGGTGTTGGATTGGTGGTGACGGCGTAAAGCCCGCCGAGCCCGCCGGTCGCCATCACGGTTTCCGCTGCGTCAAAAACCGCGCGCTCACCGGCTGCGACATCATAAACGAGGACCCCGCCGACCGCGCCATGATCATCGGTCAGCAGATCTTCAACGACAATGCGCTCCAGAATAGTGATATGGTCGGCCTGACGCGCGGCCTTGATCAGCGCGGCCATAATTGCAACGCCGGCTCTGTCGCCCGTCGCATGGACAATACGATCCCGGCAATGGGCGGCCTCGCGCCCAAGTTTCAATTTACCTTCAGCGTCTCTGTCGAACGCAACGCCATAATGGATGAGATCTTCAACGGCTGCCGCGCCGCCATCAACAAGAAGGCTTGCGGCTTCCGCGTCTACGAGGCCTGCGCCGGCCTGTACGGTATCGGCGAAGTGCAAATTAGGCGTGTCGTTTTCGCCGATCGCCGCCGCCATGCCGCCCTGAGCCCAGGGTGTCGATCCGCCAAGCCCAAGCGGGCGTGCGGTGATGATTGTGACGGGCCGGGGCGCGAGTTTCAGCGCCGTATAAAGCCCGGCAACGCCCGCGCCGATGATAAGGATGTCAGTCATACGTGACTATGCCCGCGATTCGCCGGCGAAATCGTTCTCGCTCGGCAAGAGAGGATCCATTCGAGTTGGTTGAATAAACCGCGTAAATCCTAAACCCGCGATTCAATCGCCGCAACTTCGGGCGGGCGCTGATGGTTATACATCGACTGGCGCGTTAACGGGAGGGCGATCATGCGATCGATCGGCAGTCTTGCCTTTGCGATAATCTCCGGATCAATGATCACTTCATGTTCCATGGTTTGAAAGGAGTGGAGAATTTTCGGCAGGGTGATGCGCTTCATATGCGGGCACAGATTACACGGCCGCACAAAATTTACCTTCGGATTTTCCAGCGCCACATTGTCCGACATTGAGCATTCAGTGATCAGCACCACGTTTTTCGGCTGGTTTTCCTTGACAAAATTGCTCATGCCGCTGGTCGAGCCGGCGAAATCGGCTTCGGCGAGCACGTCCGGCGGGCATTCCGGATGGGCCAACACAATAACGCCAGGATTGCCTTCGCGAATTTCGCAAATGTCTTCTGCGGTGAAACGCTCATGGACTTCGCAGGCGCCGGCCCAGGTGACAATTTTGACATCGGTCATCGCTGCGACATTTTTGGCGAGATATTGATCAGGGAGGAACAAGACTGTGTCCGATCCCCATTCACGCGCAGCATATTCAACGACTTCAACGGCGTTGGATGATGTGCAGCAAATATCGGTTTCGGCTTTTACGTCTGCTGTGGTGTTCACATAAGTGACCACCGGCGCGCCGGGATATTTCTGTTTTAGAAGGCGCACATCGGCGCCGGTAATCGAGGCGGCGAGGGAACAGCCGGCGCGTAAATCCGGGATCAGGACGGTTTTCTCCGGGCACAGAATTTTTGATGTTTCCGCCATGAAATGGACGCCCGCCTGTACGATGATATCGGCGTCAGTTTTTGCGGCTTCCTTGGCGAGTTGCAAACTGTCGCCGGCAAAATCGCCAACGCAATTAAAAATCTCCGGCGTCATATAATTATGTGCGAGGACGACCGCATTCTTTTCGCGCTTTAAGTCATTGATCGCTGCGATATAGGGCGCATGAACGCGCCATTCGATTTCAGGAATAAATTGCGCGACCTTGGGGTAAAGATAATCGGTCTTGCGCCGCACCTCGTCCGTATAGGCCAATGCGGTGTGGGTTTTTTCGTCACCAAAGGCAGGCATGTTACGCCCCCGATTTTGCCGCCCGCAAAACGCGCCAGGCGGCGGCTCCAGTTATTATGCTCAACTAGAGCATATATGGGGTTCAAAAAACGCCCCACAAGGGGGTTGGCGCGAACCCTAACCAAAAAAGATGACTGGTCAAGCAAATGCACGGATCACAAAATGGCTATTGGCCGTCAGAAAAACCAATATGTAAGTCTTGACTTACGGAAATGGCTGCCATATAGGTAAGTCATGGCTTACGAAATAAAGTTTGAGGCGCTGGCGGCGCCCACGCGGCGGGCGGTTTTTGAAAAGCTCCGCGCTGGCCCCATGGCGGTCAACGCGCTGGCCGAGGGCCTTCCGGTCTCGCGGCCCGCGATCTCACAGCATTTGAAAGTCTTGAAAGACGCCGGTCTCGTCAGTGAACGGCGTGATGGGGTTAAGCGCATTTACAGTCTCGATACGCAAGGCATTTCGGAATTGAGAGACTATTTCGACCGCTTTTGGGATGAGGCGCTTGAGGCTTATCAGCGCTCGCTTGAGGCCAGCGACGCCTGAACTAAGGAGGAGAGAAAATGTCCACGACAACGCGCACAGAACCGATCGTCAAGAAACTGGCGTTGAATGCGCCAGTTGGGAAAGCGTTCGATCATTTCACCAAAAATATTCATCTCTGGTGGCCGATGGCGACACATTCCCTGTCGCTGGAAGATGCAGCAACGATTGTCTTCGAAGCCGCGCCCGGCGGGCGCGTCTACGAGATCGAGAAGTCCGGAAAGAAACGCGAATGGGGCCGGGTCAGCGAATGCGAACCGCCGCGCCGATTGGTTTTTTCCTGGGTCCTGGAAGCGCCGGATAAGGAAACGGAAGTCGACGTTCAGTTTGACGATCAGGGTGGCGGCAAAACAATGCTGACGCTTACGCATCGCGGCTGGGACAAGCGCCCTGATGGCGAGGAATGGCGCGGCAAATATAATCAAGGCTGGGACGGCGTGCTGGCCGCCTATCAACAAGGGCTGGCGTAACTGCGCATCAATTCCCTTCGATCTCTCTGGTTTCACCGGGGTCGGTAAATAGATCGCCGCCAGCGCGTGCGCGCCATTGATCGCCATTGCCGCCTGCACGTTTTGGAACATGAACGCCGATCACATGATCCGCCGCGATAATGTCTTTCAGAATCATATCGCCGCGCTCAAGGCCAATGAACCAGTTCGGCGGGAAGGCGGCATGAGTCTTCCTAGCGTCAAAATGTGCTTGGTGGCGCGTAAAATCGGCGGGTTCCGGATCCGCATCGCCTAAATGCATGACCGTAACTTCGTCATCCAAGGTTACGCGCCAGGCGAAATTTTGTATAGTTGGCCGGTTGCCCGCATGGGGTATTGCGACAACGTCGACGATCAGTGCGCCGACTTCAAAGCTTTTCGCCTCATCTTCCGGGTCAAGATCAAAACCATGAATGCGCACCATCAGCGGGTCATCTTTAGCGACGCCCGCCGCCGCAATTGCGTCATAGACTTGCTGTGATCCGTAAAGGTGGACGTTTTTATGGGCGCGCAAATAAGCGATAGCCGGCGCCGCAGTGAAATGATCCCCATGGACGTGGCTGACAAAGATTGCGTCGATCCTGTCGTAAGGGGCGGTCCCGGCCATCATCGCTGTGCTGATGTCGTCCGGCACAAGCGCATATTGACCATAGGAATTAGCGTAGAACGCATCGAACAGGATTTTTGTTTTGTCATGAACAATCATCACCCCTTCATTGCCGAGATAATGCGCGCGCGCTGGATCGTCATGGGCGGCGGCGCCTGCCGATAGATAAATGCCGGCTAAAATAACGTGAATGAATAATCGCATGATCATTGTCTCCTCATCAGAAACTACCGGGCGCACGCTAATCGTCAATGCGCCGCATGCGCGGTATGGTGAGGCCTGCAGCCGCGCGGTCGCGCAATCCTTCGCGATCAACGCGAAAAAGCGCGGCGGGGCGACCGCCTGCGTCCTGGCTGGTTCCGCCAGTCGGTGTGACAAAGCCCGATTTTTCGACGCTGCGGCGGAAGTTCTGCTTGTGAAATTCAAACCCGACAATGGCTTCCACCGTGCGCTGCAGCGCCAACAGCGTGAATTGCGGCGGCGTCATTTCAAAAATGACCGGCCGGTATTTGAGCTTTCCACGTAAGCGGCCAATGGCTGTCGCCAGCATGCGCCGATGGTCGGAAATCATCGGCGCGCCGGTTTCATTGCCTTGAGGTTTTGTTCCCATCGGCGGGTCGAGCTGTGCGCCCTTGCGGTCGCGCCAGGCTTCGATCACAAGCCCGGCCTCATACATCAGTTCATAGCGGTCAAGGGTGCGCTCTTCTTCCCAGGCGAGCCCTTCAAGTCCAAAGGCGATATTGGCGCGCCGCCGGCGCGCTGTTTTCTGCTTGTCACTGGCGCCGCTAACCCAGTCTTCCAGGGCTGGAATAATGCGCTCACGCAGGAGTTTTGGTTCTCCGCCGCGCCAGTCTTCCCAGGGAAAGAATGAATACCATTCGCGCCACACCGCTTCTTCGGCAAGAACAGCTGCGGCTTCCTGCGCCAAAGCGAGATAGCCAACCGATAAAATACGGTCGCTGGCCCCGCCGCTGGCGAGCGCAGCGACCGGGGCTTCGCGGCCTTTGTCGCCGAACGTATAAAGCTGCTCCACATAGCCTAGTGAGACATTGGTTTGCCGCTCCACCCATTCGCGTACGCCGATTTCAAAAGTGCGGTGTCGTTCTGGGTCGAATGGCCCATAGGGCAGGCCAAGATCACCTTCGCCGGTGCGCACGCACAGGGCTTTAGGGCGTTCGTCGTCAACCACCGCGAGCACCGCGTTAAGGGCGACAGCGACATTGGTGGCGATGGAGCGGGTGCGCGGGTTCTTCATCGCGCAATTCTATGGGCGATTTATGCCGCGATGGGCAAGGTCACAATCGGCGCCCCGACCGTCGGGCAGCATGGGCAAAGGTCAAGGACCGCCCCGACCATGCGATCATCGCGGCCCAGAAGGGCGTCGGCTTCGGAGATCAGCAATAGATTCGGGTCGGCGTGAGGCGCAGCTTTCCGGAGACGCTCAGCGAGCTCTTTTTCGCAGCAATTATCTTCGATCGTGCAAAGGAGGATATAAGCCGCCGCCATCGAGCGGGCGACGCCGAGATGACAATGAATAAGGATCGGCGCTTTTGGATCGTCGCCCTTTGCCCAGCGCCGGGCAAGATCGACCAGCTTGCTGCAACGCGAAACGTCGCCATCGACGTTTTCTCCACGGCTGCAATTTTCGATCAATCGGATGTGATTTTCCGGCGGCAGCGTATCAAAAACAGGCGGCGTCGGCTCATCCTTATCAAGGATAGAGACAACATGAGATGGCCCATACTTCCGAAAGGCTTCTTCGGAATGACCGAGGGAACTTACGATAATCATCGTCACGCTAACATATTGGCTCCGGCATCAGGGGTGATCGGCCGGGCATCATAATACGACCATTGTTGAATCCCAAATAAGCCTCGTAAGCATTGATTGGAACGGTGTTCGCTATCACACACGCTTGATATCGCGCCGATGTTATCATGGTGCGCGGGGGAAAATTGTTAACAGCTGGACGCGCTCATGAGATTGTGAAATCGTTTGAGATAGGCGCTTTGCGCCTGGCCGGCGGTCGCTGTCTTTAGCTCAATTGGTGTGATGCCGTGCGGGCTCCCAAAAATTTTCCGCGCCTCGACAATATCAAATCCGGCCAATTGGGTCGCTTCGAAGAAAGCGCTGGCGCGATCGGCGCGTTTGATCAGTTTTTCGATTGTATCGGGCAAATCCGCCGGCAAACCGAATCGCAGATGGATTGCCTGCTGCAGGCGATGTTCGATCACTTTGTAGTGCCCGCCGAGCTGCGCTTTGAATGGCGAGATCATATCGCCAATAACAAATTCCGGCGCGTCATGAAGAAGCGCGGCGAGCCGCCATTTTACCGGCCAGCCGGGTTTCAAGACAGCGCAGAAATCCTCGACGATCAGCGAGTGCTGCGCGACATTGAATGGCAACGGTCCGATCGTCTGTCCGTTCCAGCGGGCAACGCGGGCAAGGCCATGGGCAATGTCGTCAATTTCGATATCGACCGGCGAAGGATCGAGGAGATCAAGGCGCCGCCCCGACAACATGCGTTGCCAGGCCCGGGGAGGGGCGTTTTTGCCGGAATTCGCTTTCTTCCCCGTCATCGCCAATCCTGCCCGTTTGCGAGGCGTTCGCATAGCGCATTTCCGGAAAAGTGCAACGCGGTTTTCCGGAAAGAAATGCGCTAAAAATAATTTTTGGGCGTTTCCCGCGCGCGAAGGCGCGCTAACCAAAATCTTGACCGCTTTCGCGGTCGGAAACTATAAACCGGGAACCACTTTATCTCGGAAACACCCGGGCAGAGCGATAAGCCGCCCGCAAGCAAGCGATGAACCGTTTGCCCATTCGACGAATTGCGGTTTTTTTGCGCCGGAGCGGCTTGAGATTGCCCCCCGGCGCGCCCAATATTGTTAACAGTAAAGAGTTCAATCAACGAACCGGAAACGAAGAGAAAAGGCGAGCGGCGCGATCGCTCGAAGGGGTACCTGAAATGGCGACCACTGACTATGGCTCTGAACGAACACGCGGCGGCGGCGCCGCCTGGCTCTATGTACCAATCATTTTGATTCTGTTTTTAGGCGGCGCCATGTCCGTCGGCGCTTATGCTTACAATGACGTCGATCTTACGGTCATGGAATCGCTGGCGGCGGGCTTTGGCGGCCTCGCGGCGTTAATTGTCGGCCTCTTTGCGGCGGCGATCGGCATTATTGTCGGCCTCATCGGCGCACTCATCGGGCTTGTCGCTGCAGGCGGCGCCGTTGCAATGACGCTGTTTATTGTCGGGTCGCCGATCCTGGCGATTATCCTGATCGTGATGTTGATGCGGCGTCCAAAATCTGATTGCCCTGACCCGGCAGCGCACGAATAACAAGACGGGGAAACACCCGAGAGACTAAAGCCGCCCTTATGGCATTAAGGGCGGTTTTTTCGTAAGCGATGTTTTAAGGTTGCGCCTCAAATAATAAATCGCAAACTCTGATCAGCCCGTTTTTGTCGACCGGCGCCGCCAACATATTTTTCATCTTAAATCCGCGTTCCCGCATCTCGTTGATCAGTTCCGGGAATTTGTAAGAATCTTCGAACCGTTTCATCACGCTTGCTTCGGCAATGACATAAGTAAATTTATTGAGGACATTATCCGCGCCTTTGAGGACTTCCATTTCAAAGCCCTCCGTATCGATTTTCAAAATCGATCCCGCTGGAATTTCCACATCCGATAAAATATTGTCCAATCTATCGACGTCGATCGTCACGATAGATTTTTCCTGTGGCATTTTGGTCAGCGCCGAACGCTCCAGCATGCTTGAACGCAATGGGTCGGCCTTTTCCACGGTGATCTCCGCCGCGCCTTTGGCGGCGCCGGCGGCGCATTTGATCAGCCGGGCGTTTCTTTTGGTGAGAATTTTCTGTTCGATATGCGCGTGGAAAACCGGCAGGGGCTCGATCAATAAAAGCTCGGCGTCTTTGAACATGGCATAGAGGACTGGTGTTCCATAGGCGACGCCCACATCGACAATCAGCGGCGGCGGCGGAATATTCTTTAACGCGGCCCATTCAGGATAGGCGGTTCGGACTTTCAGACCAAAGATGTTGAGGGAGCCGATTGAGGAAAGTCTCAAGGCGCGGGTCCTTTTCAGGCATGGCAGGTTCAAAAGACGGTCGGCCGATAAATCATATACCGCGTCTTATTCGCCTTTTTCGTCGTCTTTTTTTGGCTTTTGGCCAAAAATACTGTCGAGGAGACCAAGCGCAGTTTCTTCGGGGGTCGGTTCTTCTTGCGGTTCGGCATTGTCGCCCGCAGGCGCTTCTTCTTCCGCCACATTGCCGCCCGATACGCCTTTCAACACATCGCGTATTGTCTTCTGCGCGCCGCCGAGCACCAGCGCTTCCGCATCGATGCCGATGGTTGGCTTTGAAAACGTGCCGCCTATGCGCAATGGAATAGAGATGGAGCGCGCGCCTGATCCGTCGATTGTGTCCGCGGCGCGGGGGCTGAGTCGGAGATCTATGGTCTGTAAGGGGAGATTTACATTACCCTTGCCGGTCATGGTGAGATAGGGACCGGTCAACGTAATCGTTGGCGCATTAACAAGGCCGTCGGTAATTTTGAAATCTGACAGAAACTCAGAAAAATCGGTTTGTTGTGATGGTCCGCGCGCCTCACTTACGGCGCGCTGCAACGCGGCGGGATTGAATCCTTGCTGAAGCGATGCGACGGCGCGCGCGATCTTTGCAATATTGACGCCTTTCAACGCCCCATTGGCGATATCAAAGCCGCCGGCACCGTCCATCGATGACATGATCGCCGCCTGGCTGGCGCCGGTTGCGGTGAAGTTGAACTTAAAGCCGCCAAGCCCCAGGAGATTGTCGTGTTTTAAGAGATCAAGCGATAAGGGTTGCGCCTGCACCGCGCCCATATCGAAGTTGCCCGAAAAAGACGGCTTTGCGCCGCGCGCGTTAACGACCAGCTGCCCCGATCCCTGACCGCCATACATTGCAAGTTCTGGAATGTCGGCAGTGAGCCGGCCATTGACCACAGTAATCTTGAGGCGGCTTTGGCCCATTGCGAGGTCATTGAGAAATATCGCATCCGTAGAAATGTCGAAATCCGCGTCTACATTACGCAAGCTTGAAAAATTGATCGACGCTTCGGACCAGGCGGGAAAGCCTTGAGCATTTTCCGATGGCGGCGGCAGATACCGGCGCAGGTCCAGTTGTTCAGTAGACAGGACGCCGCCGGCTTTTGGGCGCGCGCCGCTCCAGTCGAACCGTAAGGCGCCGTGCGCGTCGATATCGTCAAAGGTGATATCGCTGTTCGAAAGGCGCAGTGAATTCGCGCCGCCATCGACCGTACCCGCAAGTTTTAGCCGGTCAAATCCAGGCGCATCGGCGACATCAAGACCAAGCAGTGCGCCGAAGGCCGGCAAGTCCGGCGCGTTGAGGCGCACCGGTCCTGCATAGCCCAGTGTCTCGCCGGTATCGATAGTCAGGTCGGCGCCGAGGACCGCGTCATCAACCTTTAGATCGACCTTCAGATTGCCCGGTTCCCTGCGCATTAAATTGGACAGGCTGGTGAGAACAATATCGACCTCCGATGGGGCGCCCTGAAATAACATTGTGCCGCTCGCTTCCAGGGGTTCGGCAAGGCTATTGAGCGTGACAGTCAAATTCATCGCTTCGGCAGCGTAAGTTTTTCCTGCGGCTTCATCGCTGAAGCGCGCTTTTCCATCAATGATGCGCAAATCGCCGAAGCGAATGTCCCGTGTTGCGCTTTCGTCAGTCGCCTCGCCGGGTTCATCGGTTGCTGCGAGGTTCCAATTGACGCTGCCGTCGCGTCCGCGCGCCAGAATAATATCAGGCTCCGTCAGAATGAAACGATCGACCTCTACAGCGCCTGACAAAAGGCTGAACAGTTTGACGCCAATATCGGCCTCGCCAACCCGCGCCAGATAAGCGCCGTCAAAACCATCCGCATTCGCAATTTCGAGGTCTTCGACGTGAAACGCCGTATGCGGTACAATTCGAAACGATAAATTATCGCCAATTGTCACCTCGCGCCCCATGGCGTTTGAAGCTGCAAGCTCAATGCGGCCCTTATAGGCGGCGACGGGAATAACCCCTGGAGCAAAGACAAGAACGGCGAATGCAACGGCGATGAGGGCGACGAGGAAGAAAAGGATACGGCTCATGAGAAGTTTCTTGCACTCCAGGTTTTGAACAGCTGATCGCCGTAGTGGCGGCGGGGCATGATGATCGGGCGGAATCGCGACAGCGGCATGTTTACCTGAGAATCATACTCGCGCCCATGGGGCGCTCATATGTCGGCGGCAAGGGGATAATCTCGGCCAGGCCCGAGATTGTGCCATCAGAGCAAGTAGTTTAACGCATTGATATTAAACAACAAATAACCATCGCCGGATGTGTATCAACCGGCATTGTTGCCAGAAAGACTCATAAGGAAATCTTTATATGAGTGCGCTGATAGGAACGCTTGCTCCTATCGATATGCCCGGGCAATGATGGTGGGGATAAAAAGGCGGGCAACACCGCCAAGTCACTCGCTAACCCGACTAGAAGTTAAACGAGTATTGCTTCGGCCAACGTCGCGTGTGGGCACAAACGTGCTCCACGCGACCGAGCCGAAAGCGGATGTAAGCGCGAACAAATACAGGTCGCAACATAACATCCCTCCTTTCTGCATGCGGAAAAGAGCCCGCGCTCCGGTACGCCCCATGCGCCCGTGGCCGCGTACAGGCTGGGGCATGGCTGGAGTTGCAAAAAGGGCGGTGTCGCCCGGATCGACTCAAAATCTGGTCCGGCCTGAGAGTCAAGCGGAATTAGGTAATTCGGCTAAAACGGGGGAAAATAAAAGCAAGCTCAATCATTTTGAAGTCAATAGAGGCAACCAACTTGACCGTTTCAACCACTAAACTGTTATTCTCCCGAATCGGGGCCTATGGTCCATGTATTCAACAAAGGAGAAGCATTGATGGTCAACGACCTTCAGGAGCCAGCGGAGGTAAAGGTCTCAGACGAAGAGGCGAAAGCCATTGCCGACTTCCCAGCGACGTTTTGCAACAAGGTATACATTTCGAGCGACGGCATAATGTTTCGAATGACTTTCGCGGATACGGGCGGAGACAATGTCGGTTCGCCACGAGTGCGCGCGGCTGTGGCGCTGTCCGCATTCGATGCGCAGAGGTTCTACAATTTGCTTGGGTTAAAACTCGAGCGAGTCAGGATAGAAAAAGTAGAAGAGGGCCCTCCGCCGCAGAGCGGGGACGAAAATACTTAGTACATTTGACACAGTCAAAGCGGCCATCTCTGCAACAACAAATGAACAGCAGGATGGCAGCGCGCTTGGCGTGCTTACTACATTGTCGAGTGCTCAATATGATTCCAGAACCTCTGGGACTGCCGTTCCACAACAGATTTTGTCTGTGCCGCCGGCCGAATATTATGCAGTCGTCTCAAGGGAAAAGCTTGTGAGGCTCGGTGAGACTAAACGAGATCATTTGGGCGACATATTTTACACTTGCCTAGGGATTGTGGCTGGCGCCTCAGAAACAACAATTGATGCCGTGTCAACAGTGCTTGATGGGAACCCGCCAGGCGGGTGGCAGTTATTGTTTGCCATTATGTTTCTTGCATCATTTGTTGCAGGGTTAATATGTGCGGGCCTGTTCTTTACCCGTGGAAATCGGCAAGACAAATTGCTCAAAGAAATAATGAATCAGCCTACATTTGTTTATAACGATCTTGGAAACCTAGTGCCTTTCGATGAATCACAACAGGCGCATTCACGGTCGGAATCATGAGTACAATCAAGCAACGCTTTGACCAGCTTTTGCAACGGATGGCGCACGGCGCTCCGGCTTCGCAAACGCTTGCAAAAGGATCGGCAACATCAAGTGCTGAGACTTCCGAAGGTTCCAGCGGTACTCAAACTCGTGCAGGTAAGTCTGTAGATATTTCGGGGACACATGAATGTAAGTCCCCCGATAAGCGCCCTTAAAGATATTCCAGAAACCCTCAACAGTATTTGTATGAATGTTGCCGCGTACATATTCCCCGCGCGAGTGATTAACAACGCCGTGATTGTAACCGTATTCAATTAGGTTGCGGAATGCGCCGCCCTCATCGGTGGCGACGTTTGATCCGCGCTTGATGACTTTGACCATCTCAGGGACAACGGTGTTTTCCCGGCGGTCTTTAACGACGCGGGTTACGATTTCGCCGTCACGTTCGACTATGCCAAGGACGATGGTTTTGTCGTCTTCGCCTTGCTTGTCTTTACCGCCGACGAAAGCCTTGTCAGCCTCGACAATCTTGCGACCGGCACCGCCAAGCGGGCCTTCGCCATCAACTTCGCCCATATATTCGCGAATGAGGCGGGCCATGCGCCACGCGGTCTTATAGGTCACACCCAATTGGCGCTCTAATTCTTTGGCGGCAACGCCGTTACGCGAAGCGCAGAACAGGAACATGGCGAAAAACCATGAATGCAATGACGTGCGGGACTTCTCAAAAGGGGTTCCGGCCTTTGGGTAGACCTGAAAGCCGCAATACTCGCAAGTGTAGGAGCCGCGCCCACGGGTCCGGTAATAATGAGCGGACTTCCCGCAGGACTGGCATTCATGGCGGTCTCCGTACCGGGTCCGCATCAGGTGCTCAAGGCAGGCGTCATCGTCCGGGAATTGCTCAAGAAATTGCTTGTAGGTCGGTATTTTGGACACGAATCGGCTCCCTTGCTGATTGTCCAAATATAGGGATTCAGCTTACTTGTTTCAAGGGGATAATCTCGGCCAGGCCTTCCTGGGACATTACGAGAACAAATATGGAAAAAATAATAAAATCAACACTATATATAGTCTTGTCATATGAGAACAAATAGCGTACATCGGGGCTTCATTGACAGGGTGGCCCCCTGTAAGGCAACGGAGGCGGTGATGGCCAAGAGTGATCTGAGATTAGTGGAGATGGGCGGCGTGGATAAGTCAAAGGCGCTGGAAGCGGCGATTTCACAGATTGATAAGGCGTTCGGCAAAGGTTCGCTCATGCGGCTCGGTGATCGCGACGTTGTTGAAATGGAATCAATTTCAACGGGCTCTTTGGGGCTTGATATCGCTCTCGGCATCGGCGGCTTGCCAAAAGGCCGGGTCGTTGAGATCTACGGCCCGGAAAGTTCCGGCAAAACGACGCTGGCGCTGCATGTTGCTGCGGAGACCCAGAAATTTGGCGGCACCGCAGCCTTTATTGACGCAGAGCACGCGCTTGATCCGATCTATGCACAAAAACTCGGGGTCAATCTTGATGATCTTCTGATTTCGCAGCCGGACACTGGCGAACAGGCGCTTGAAATTGCCGACACGCTGGTGCGTTCCGGCGCCGTTGACATTCTAATCGTTGACTCAGTGGCTGCGCTGACGCCGCGCGCCGAGCTTGAAGGGGAAATGGGCGATTCGTTGCCCGGCCTGCAGGCGCGGTTAATGAGCCAGGCGCTCCGTAAGCTTACGGGCTCGATTTCAAAATCCAATACGCTGGTTATATTCATCAACCAGATCCGGATGAAGATCGGCGTTATGTTTGGTTCGCCCGAAACAACGACCGGCGGCAATGCGCTGAAATTTTATTCTTCGGTGCGTCTTGATATTCGCCGTATCGGTGCGATCAAAAATCGCGATGAAGTTGTCGGCAATCAGACCCGCGTTAAAGTCGTTAAAAACAAGGTGGCGCCGCCCTTTAAGCAGGTTGAGTTCGATATCATGTATGGCGAAGGCGTTTCCAAGACCGGCGAGCTTGTTGATCTGGGAGTCAAAGCCGAAGTGGTGGAAAAGTCGGGCTCGTGGTATTCTTATAATTCTGAACGTATCGGTCAGGGCCGGGAAAACGCCAAGCAGTTCCTGAAAGATCATCCCGACATGGCGGACGAAATCGAACGGGCGATCCGCCAGAATGCCGGGCTTGTTGCAGAAGAGATGCTGACCGGCGAGAGCGACAGCGACGCCGAGACCGACGGCGTTGAAGCGGCCGAAGCGTCTTAAATACGGACCACCTTTACAAGCTTCGCCCGCGCATCTCTTTTTTGATGCGTGCGGCGAACGCTGTACTCAGGTCTTCCTTGCGCCTCAATGATGCGTCATGATCTCCGCGACGGGTGCGCATTTGTCATCGCATATCAATTTGCACAAGCTACAATTTGCACAGGCCGTAATTTGCACAGGAGAGACAAATGATCGGATATGTTACGCTCGGCGTCAATGATATCGAAAAAGCGGCAAAGTTTTACGACGAGCTGCTCGGCGAAATGGGCGCCAAGAGATTTATGGAATCTGACAGTTTTGTTGCCTGGTCCTCGGCGCCGGGATCGCCGGGCGTTTCAGTGATCAAACCAAATGACGGCAATCCGGCGACAGTCGGTAATGGCGTCATGATCGCGCTCGCTTGCGACAAGCCGGAAACCGTCGACCGGCTCTACAACAAGGCAATTGAGCTTGGCGCGACGGATGAGGGTCCCGCAGGACCGCGCGGCGATAAATTCTATGCGGGCTATTTTCGCGATCTTGACGGCAACAAGCTCAACTTTTTTTGCATGACCTGATGGGCCTTGCTGCGCGCCTGCCTCACCTGATCCTGCTACAGGATATGCCTTGATTGAGACCGTTTCGATTGGGTTGCGAGCTGATCTAGACGTGCAGGGCCTATCGACGCTAAGAGTTTGACCGCGTCAGCGCCGTTCATGCGGGCTGGCGCGGTTTCACATTGCCAGGCAGGCCGGAATTTCCATGACGTCTCTAAAAGACATCCGTTCCCAGTTTTTGAGTTTTTTCGCGGCGCGCGATCACCAGATCGTGCCGTCTGCGCCGCTGGTGCCGCAAAACGATCCGACGCTGCTATTCGTTAATGCCGGTATGGTGCCGTTTAAAAATGTCTTTACGGGCGCGGAAAAGCGCGACTATGTCCGCGCCGCTTCATCGCAAAAATGCGTGCGCGCCGGCGGCAAGCATAATGATCTTGATAATGTCGGTTATACGGCGCGCCATCATACGTTTTTTGAAATGCTCGGAAATTTCTCCTTTGGCGATTATTTCAAGGAACAAGCGATCGACGCCGCCTGGACCCTTGTCCATAAGGAATTTGGTCTGGCCGCGGACCGGCTTACGGTTACTGTTTATCACACGGATGATGAAGCGTTTGATCTGTGGCGCAAGATTGCCGGTCTGCCCGAGGCGCGCATTATTCGCATTCCGACCCATGATAATTTCTGGGCCATGGGCGATACCGGCCCATGTGGGCCGTGTTCCGAAATTTTCTATGATCATGGTGACGACATTCCGGGCGGCCCGCCCGGCAGCGCCGACGAAGACGGTGATCGATTTGTTGAGATCTGGAACCTTGTTTTCATGCAATATGAAAAACACGGCGACGGCGCACAAATTGATTTGCCCAAGCCGTCGATCGACACCGGCATGGGGCTTGAGCGGATCGCTGCCGTCTTGCAGGGCGTTCATGACAATTATGATGTGGATCTTTTCCGCACGCTGATTGCCGCGTCGGTGGATCTGACAGGGCGCAAGGCGGAAGGCGACGACAAACCGGCGCATCGCGTTATTGCTGATCATCTGCGCGCAACGAGTTTTTTGATGGCCGACGGCGTCGCCCCGTCCAATGAAGGACGCGGCTATGTTTTGCGGCGGATCATGCGCCGGGCCATGCGTTATGCCCACGGGCTCGGCGCAAAAGAGCCGCTGCTGACGCAACTTGCGCCGGTTCTTGTGCAGGAGATGGGCGGCGCATTTCCCGAACTCGTCCGGGCCGAAGCGCTGATCGTCGAAACGCTGCGTTCTGAAGAAGAAAAATTTCGCAGCTTGCTCGAACGCGGTCTGAAACTCCTCAAGCAAGAGGTTGCGGGACTTGGCGATGATGAGCCATTGCCCGGCGCTGCTGCTTTTAAACTTTATGATACTTATGGCTTTCCTCTTGATCTGACACAGGACGCGCTGCGCCGCGACGACCGCGATGTGGATGCTGCAGGTTTTGAGACCGCGATGAAGGCGCAGCGCGCGGCGGCGCGCGCCGCCTGGTCGGGCTCGGGCGATACAGCGGACGAAACCCTCTGGTTTGATTTGCATGACCAACATGGCGCAACAGAATTTCTTGGCTATATCCACGATGAGGCGGAAGGGGTCGTGCAAGCGATCATTCACGACGGCGTGGGCGTCGACAAAGCGTCAGCCGGCGATAAAGTGGAAATCATCGTCAATCAATCGCCATTTTATGCAGAATCCGGCGGGCAGGTCGGCGACGCCGGCGTCATTAATTCTGAGAACGGCGCTGTCGTTACGGTTGACGATGTTCAAAAACGCGCTGGCGCTCTTTTTAGCCATATCAGCCGCATCGAAAAAGGCGAGATCAGCGTTGGCGATGCGGTGCATCTCTCCATTGATGTTGAACGCCGCGGCCGGACGCGGGCGAACCACTCGGTAACCCATGTGGCTCACGCAGCGTTGCGCGAAGTGCTCGGGCCGCATGTGGCGCAGAAGGGCTCGCTCGTCGCGTCCGACAAAATGCGTTTTGATTTCACCAATCCAAAGCCCGTATCGTCTGAGGAATTGGCGGAGATCGAACGCCGGGTGAACGCGGTTGTTCGCCAGAACACGCCCGTGGAAACGCGCATCATGTCTTATGATGATGCGGTCGCTTCGGGAGCAATTGCGCTTTTTGGTGAAAAATATGACGATGATGTTCGTGTCCTGACGATGGGGCGGGCGCTCGATGGTGCTGACAAACCTTACTCAGTGGAACTTTGCGGCGGCACTCATGTGGCGCGTCTCGGAGATATTGCGCTCTTTAAGATCATCGGTGAAAGCGCTGTTGCCGCGGGTGTGCGCCGAATCGAAACGCTTACCGGCGAAGCGGCGCGACGCTATCTCGATCATCAGGCGCAGCTTGCGCGCCAAGCGTCCGATACGCTCAAAACCACGCCCGAAGATCTGCCGGCGCGGATTGAGGCGCTCGTCGCAGACCGTAAGAAGCTCGAGCGCGAACTTGGTGAAGCAAAAAAATCACTGGCGCTGGGCGGCGGCACCTCGTCCGGCGGCGATGAATTTAGAGAGCTCGCCGGAGTTAAATATGCAGGCCGCGTGCTTGATGGGGTCGCAGCAAAAGATTTGCGCGGCCTGATTGACGAAACCAAAAAGAAACTTGGCTCGGGCGTTGCAGCTTTTATCGGCGTTAATGACGGCAAAGCGGCGGTAGCTGTTGGCGTTACGGATGACCTGACCGCGAAAATTTCCGCGGTTGACCTCGTGCGCGCTGGCGCAGCGGCGGTCGGCGGCAAGGGCGGCGGCGGCCGGCCTGATATGGCGCAGGCCGGCGGGCCCGATGGGGCAAAGGCGTCAGAAGCCGTTGAAGCGATTGCCAAACAGATCGAGATTGCCGCTGTCGCCTGAGCGGCGGCGCCACATTGCGGGGAGGACGAGCCCTGACGACATTAAAAGCGCGGGTTTATAAAGTGCTTGAGGCCGGTCATTCCCATGATTGGCAAAGCCGCACTTTTGAATTCTCGATGGCGGCATTGATCATCGTCAATGTCATTGCATTTACGGTTGAAACCGTGCCGGCGATCCATAACCGTCATGCCGTTTTCTTTGCTGTTTTTGACTATGTTTCAATCCTGATATTTACCCTCGAATATGCAGCGCGCTTATGGGTCTGTACTGAGCATCCTCCTTTCCAGGGATTGGAGCCCTGGCGCGCGCGCCTGAAATTCGCGCGCAGTCCCTTTATGATTGTCGATCTTCTGGCGATCGCTCCGTTTTATCTCAGCTTCATGATGGTTGTGGATCTGCGTGTATTGCGGATTTTTCGCCTGTTGCGGTTTTTCAAACTGGCGCGTTATTCGCCGGCCTTCAACACCATGCTGCGTGTTTTGACGCGCGAGCGTTCGGCTTTGATGGGCGTCGCGATCGTGATGCTCGGATTGATTATTATTTCCGCCTCACTGCTCTATCTGGTCGAGGGGCATTTGCCGGGAAGCAAATATTCAACCGTGCCGGAAGCCATGTGGTGGGCGGTCGCGACCTTAACGACGGTGGGCTATGGCGACGTTACGCCGGTAACGTCGCTGGGCAAGCTGCTGGCCGGTGTCGTAATGATCACAGGCCTTGGTTTTTTTGCGCTGCCAATCGGCATCATTGCCGGCGGCTTCATGGAAGAATTCCGGCGCAAGGAATTTGTCGTGACGTGGGGCATGGCGGCGCGCGCCTCGGTCTTTCGAATTTTGAACCCGCAGGAAATAGCGGATGTGCTGACGGCCCTGAAAGCACGCACCGCACCCCCGGGGTCAGTGATTGCGGTTGACGGAGAAAAGCCCGGCGCACTTTTTATGATCGGGTCCGGCGACGTTGAAATCCGCGATGCAGATCGGCCGGAACTTGATCCTGTTAATCTCGGCGAGGGTGAGTTTTGGGGCGCACGGTCGCTTTTGACGGGCGAACAGGCGGAAACCGCAAGGGCTGTTTCAACCTGCGATTTGATTGTGCTGGATCAGGAAGACTTCAAGATGCTTTCGCGCACGCGTCCGCAGCTTTATCAGCGGCTTTTGAGCTGTCTCGCGGACGCAACCGATCCGTTCGCCGCACTGGCGGCCGAGAAAAAAGAAAGCGACGCTTAGATCATCGGGCGAATAAATGGAATCACGCTATGATCTATTTTCTTTGCTGCGCGCCGGCCCGCGCGCGAAGGCGCGCTCACTATAATCTTGACCGCCTTCGCGGTCGGGGGGCGAAAAACCGGTGTCCACGTTTTCGCCCGGCGCTTTAGTCGCGATGTGCCTGCGCAGCGGATTTGATCTTGATCCGGCCACCTGAAGATTTGTCGATATTGACGCGGGTGGGGTTGCCATAAACAGAAACATGCCCGCCGCTGGATGCGTCGGCGACAACAGATTCGCGCACTACCAAAGCGCCATGCCCGCCACTGGAAACATCGATATTGGCGCTTTCGCAAACAAGCTCTGTGCCGTCGAGATTGGCCCCGCTGGAAAGATCGAGGGAGCACTTGTCGCAATTGCCGGTAATTTCCGCATAGGCGCCGCTGGATAAATCCATTGCGAAATTATCGGAGTCTACATTCATTATCTTGGCGCGAGAGCCCGATGACGCGCCAAATCCATTAAGCGCCGGCACTGTTACCGTCACTTTGTAATCGGCTCGCTTGTTGTGCCAGCTGAGACGGTTCCACTCCCGTGACACCGACAATTCGCCATTTTTCACCCTGATCTCAAAATCGCTGAAATCCCCATTGCTGGTTTCAACGTTGATCGATTGGGCCTCGCCAACGGATGCGACAAGCTGGACCCCCGACGAGACGTCGATCCGGTCAAAATCCGGCAGGTCAAAATCACGGCTTTCGGCGAACGCCGGCGTTGCTGCAATCAATGCTGCGCTGACAGCCGCCAGGGGTAGTGATCGGAATTTCATGACCAGCTCCATATCGGTCTTACTCATAAACTGGCCCCATATGTGGCACGGGCCCCTGGAAATTGCGATAGGGCCTGCGGCAGACCGCCCTAAAACCGGGGGGAACAGGTCGAAAAATCGGCCGCGACCATGCCAAATCCGCCCAAATGTCGGCTTGTTGACGTTTTGCGGGGCCGGTTCAAGCGCCCATCGCCTTCTGGAAATTTTCATCCACTTTTTCAAGGAATCCGGTGGTCGTGAGCCATTTTTGTTCCGCGCCGATCAACAGTGCCAGATCTTTGGTCATGTGGCCGCCCTCGACGGTCTTGATCACCGTTTCCTCAAGCGTGTTTGCAAAACCGGTCAGCGCATCGTTGCTGTCCAGCTTGCCGCGATGGGCGAGGCCGCGAGTCCACGCGAAGATCGATGCGATCGAATTGGTTGAGGTTTCTTCGCCTTTTTGATGCTGGCGATAATGGCGCGTGACCGTGCCATGGGCGGCTTCAGCTTCGACGGTCTTGCCGTCCGGGGTCATCAAGACCGACGACATCAGGCCAAGAGAGCCAAAACCCTGCGCGACTGTGTCTGACTGGACGTCGCCATCGTAATTTTTGCACGCCCAAACATAGCCGCCAGACCATTTCATACAGGCCGCGACCATGTCGTCGATCAGCCGGTGTTCATAGGTCAGACCATGTTCGTCAAATTTTTCCTTGAATTCGGTTTCGTACATTTCCTGGAAGAGGTCTTTGAACCGGCCGTCATATTTTTTAAGGATCGTGTTTTTGGTGGACAGATAGAGCGGATATTTGCGCTGGAATGCATAGTTAAACGAGGCGCGCGCAAAATCGCGGATCGACGCGTCGAGATTATACATCCCCATATAGATGCCCGAAGACGGCGCATCGAACACTTCATGCTCGATCTCTTCGCCATTGTCGCCGATCCATTTCATCGAAAGTTTGCCCTTGCCCGGGAACAACATATCGGTCGCCCGATACTGGTCGCCAAAAGCATGGCGGCCGATAATAATCGGTTGCGTCCAGCCCGGCACCAGTCGGGGCACATTGCGGATGATGATCGGCTCACGGAAAACAACCCCGCCGAGAATATTACGGATTGTGCCATTGGGCGAACGCCACATCTGTTTGAGCCCGAACTCCTCAACCCGCGCTTCGTCCGGCGTGATCGTTGCGCATTTAACAGCTACGCCGTATTTTTTTGTCGCCTCCGCCGCCTCGATGGTGATCTGGTCGTCGGTCTCATCGCGCTTTTCGATGCCCAGGTCGAAATATTTCAGGTCGATATCGAGATAGGGATGAATCAGTTTGTCCTTGATCATCTGCCAGATGATCCGGGTCATTTCGTCCCCGTCCATTTCGACGACTGGATTTTCGACTTTTATTTTTTGCATGAATAACCTACCGGAATTGTTATGGTGCGGCGCTGATTGCGCTGATGATGTGGATTGGCTTGCGCGGGCCTATAGCATTGGCGGCCTTGTGAGCAAAGGGCTTCAACAGGCTTTGGCGAGAAAGTGTACGGGCGCGAATGAATGAGGTGCGATTGAGCCGGACGAGGGCGCAGGAGCGGGTTGCGCCGGCGCCGATTTTTGTGCTGGTCGAGCCGCAAATGGGTGAAAATATTGGCGCCGCCGCGCGCGCCATGTTGAATTTCGGCGTATCGGGCTTGCGGCTGGTCAATCCGCGCGATGGCTGGCCCAATCCCAAAGCTGCAGCCATGGCGTCCGGCGCCGCGTTTGTTATCGACCAGGCGCGCGTCTTTGAAACTGTCGATGAAGCCGTCGCCGATTGTGAGTATGTTATCGCTGCGACAGCCCGCCGGCGGGAATTAATGCTGCCTGTGCTTGATCCCGGCGAGGCCGCCGCGGCATTACGAAAGCGCGTTGAAACGGGTAAGAATTGTGCGATTTTGTTTGGCGGCGAGCGCAACGGGCTTTCCACCGACGATGTCGCGCGGGCGAACGCAATTTTGTCAGTCCCGGTCAACCCGGCTTTCGCTTCGCTCAATCTCTCACAGGCCGCGCTGATTGCGGCCTATGAGTGGTCGCGCGCCCAGGAATTTTCCGGAGTTGGAACGCCGCTGTCGGAAGAGCCGGCGGCCAGCCGCGACGATCTCGCGCGCCTTGTTGATCATCTTGAATCAGCACTTGATCGCGCAGGTTATTTTCATCCGCCGGAAAAGCGCCCGTCAATGGCGCGCAATATTCGTGCGGCGTTCACGCGCGCCGGGTTTACAGATTCCGAGGTTCGGAGCCTGCGCGGCGCCGTCAAAGCGCTGGCGAAACCAAAAAAACCATCATGACCGAAGATAAAATTGATCGCATCGATGACGCCGCAGCGCTTCATGATCACCGGTTCAAATATTACGACTTCGCCATGGCGGCGTTTGTAACGATCCTGATTTGTTCAAATCTCATTGGCGCGGCGAAGCAGGTCCAGTATTTCGAATGGAATATTGGCAGCTGGGAAGTGGGCGTCTTTGGCGCCGGCATTTTGTTTTTCCCGTTGTCGTATGTGCTCGGCGATGTGTTGACCGAAGTTTACGGCTATGCGCGGGCGCGCCGCGTTGTCTGGGCCGGTTTTGCCGCGGTTCTTTTCATGGCGTTTATGGCCTGGGTGGTTGTTGCGTTGAGGCCGGCCCCGGGATGGGGTGGGCAGGCGGCTTACGAAGAAGTATTCGGCCTGACGCCGCGTATCGTTTTTGCGTCGATCATTGCGTTTTGGGCGGGTGAATTATGCAATGCCTTTGTCATGGCGCGCATGAAAGTGTGGTCTGCAGGCAAGCATCTGTGGCAGCGCACAATCGGCTCGACAGTGGTTGGTCAGGGCGTCGACAGCTTGTTGTTTTATCCCATTGCGTTTTTGGGCGTTTGGCCAGTCCGCCAGGTGATTACTGTGCTGTTCACCAACTATCTACTGAAGGTTCTTTGGGAGGCGTTCCTGACGCCCGTCACTTATCGCATTGTTAACACGCTTAAACGCATTGAGGGTGTTGACGTCTATGACAAAGAGACAGACTTCACGCCATTTTCGGTAAAGTCATAAAACAGGATAGTTACATGCGGGTGGTCAGGCTGGCTTTTTGTGTGGTTGTGTTCATTGGCGCCCAAGCCGAGGCAAAAGAGCGCGCGGCAAACGTAACAATTAATTTCAATACGCAATATGCTGAAAGCCTGCTGGATATCGCGTGCTCGAATAAGACTGTCGACGAAGCGGCGTTACGGGACTCAAAACTTTTAAAAGCTCAAATCGCGCATCACGAGAGATTTGGCGAACGGTTTTCATATGAAAACTTCATCGACGGCCTCAAAAAAATAAGCCGATGTGAAATCCCGTCGCCGGACCCGTTTCGCTTTTCGGCGCTTGTCGAACGGCGCGATGAGATTGAGACCGCCATCCAATTTCTGCAGGAAAATCAAACGGAACTTGCACAAGGCGTGCGAAAAATGCTCATTCCTTATGTGCCCGAGGGCATGGATTTTTCGGGCAGCGTTGTGATGGCAGCCGCGAGTTTTTCATGCGGGGGATTTGCGGAAGACGGTGATTTCTTTATCGATTTGCAGTGTATCTCAGGCGACATTGAACAGGAAATTGACGCCGTTCAATATCTCTCTGCTCATGAAACCTATCACGCAATCCAGAATCAATTTGTTCCAAAGCCGTCAAAGGCCGAGGCGGAAGACGTAGCCAACGCGGATGAAGCGCGCGATTTTATTTTCCATCAACTCATTCTTGAGGGAACAGCGAGTTACGTCGCCGATTTCCGCGATGTTGAAGGAACCGGCAGATATTCGAGTTTTTCAAGAGATCTCGCGAAGTCGAACTACCGCCGGCTCGATTCAAATTTTCTCCTGTTTGACTATTTGATCGAAAGCCTTGGCGCCGGCGGAGAGCCCGTGTCACAACGCGTGCAGGACGTTTATGATCTGGGGTTTGGCGGACAGTTTGAAGAGCTGTTTTATTATGTAGGCGCGCAGATGGCGGCGGAGATCGACGCCGATTTCGGGGCGTCGGCGCTTGTTTGCATTATGCAGCTGCCGCCAGAAAATTTTCTCCTCGCCTATCAACGGGCAATTGCGCATGGCGACAAATTGCCCGATTCTCATTTGCTTCGCGTTGCGACCTATGACGCCGCGAGATTACTTGCGCAAAAACGCGATTCGGCGGGCCGGCTGGGCGATTGCATTTGACTGAGCGCTGCTGAAAACCGTCACGATGATCTGGAAATCCTCCTATAGTGATCTTTGGTTAGAATATGCAGGCAGCCATGTTTGACGACAGAGAGCATTCAGAGCCCATGCGCACGCCGACATTCGCTATTCTCGGCGCGGGGCTTTCGGGTCTGTGTATGGCGATCCGGCTGCGTCAGGCTGGGATAGAGACATTCACGATCTATGAAAAAGCCGATGATGTCGGCGGCACCTGGCGTGAGAACCTCTATCCGGGCGTTGCCTGCGACGTCCCGTCTCATCTTTATTCATTTTCGTTTGAACCCAATCCAAACTGGAGCCGGCGCTATTCGCCCGGCGGTGAGATATGGGAATACACGCAGCATTGCGCCAGAAAATATGACCTTTATCGGTCGATCCGGTTTGGCAAAAAAGTGATCGACATCGTCCACAACGGTAAACAATGGCGTGTTGATTTCGAGGATGGATCGTCGATTAGGGCCGATTACGTGATCAGCGGCCTTGGCGGCCTGCATGTGCCGAATAAGCCGGAGATCGACGGTCGCGAATTGTTCAGCGGTCCGGTTTTTCACACCGCAGAATGGCGTCATGATGTGGATCTGACGGGGAAACGCGTTGCGGTCGTCGGCTCGGCTGCAAGCGCGGTACAGGTGGTGCCGCAGATCGTCGATAACGCCGCCCATCTCGACCTTTATCAGCGTACGCCAAATTGGGTGATGGCGCGCCAAAGCTATGCCTATCCGGACTGGCTCAAGAAAATATTCGCAAAAGCGCCGGTTCTGGCGCGCGCCTATCGGGGCTTTTATTTCAACATGATGGAGTTTCGGTTCAACGCATTCAAAAAGAAGGACAATCGGACCAAACGATTTGTCCGCCGAATGTTTTCTAAACATATGGAAGCGCAGATAAATGACCCGGTATTGCGGGCGAAACTGACGCCGGATTATCCGGTCGGCTGTAAGCGCATTTTGATTTCCGATGATTATCTTCCGGCAGTGCAACGCGAGAATGTGGAGCTCGTCACAGATCCGATCGCGGCGATCACCCCAACGGGAATTGCCACAAAGGACGGAAAAGAACGAAATGTCGACATCATCATTATGGCGACCGGTTTTAAGCCTTTTGACATACTGGCCTCAATCGACGTTATCGGGCCGTCCGGCGTTTCCCTAAGCGAAAAATGGCGCCGCGGGATCTCGGCCCATCGCACCTTGTCGGTTCCCGGCTTTCCGAATTTTTTCATGCTGCTGGGGCCAAATTCCGGGCTCGGGCACAATTCGGTCATTTTAATGATCGAAGCGCAGGTCAATTACATCACAAAACTGATTAAAGAGGCGGCGGCCGCAGGCGCCGCGATGATTGAGCCGAAGGAAGATGCAGCGCAATCTTACGATTTGAGTATTCAGGCGAAACTGCAAAAGCGTGTCTGGGCGGCTGATTGCGGCGCCTGGTATGTGGATGAGCACGGGCGCAATTACACGCTTTATCCCAACAATGTCCGGACATATGTTCGGGAAATGGCGGCGCCGGATATGAACGAATATTCGTGTACGGCAAAAATTGAGCACAGCGCCGCGCCGGATTAATCGCCGGTTCGCCTGAAGCGGGCCAAAAGCGATCAGTGCTCAACCTGGCGGCGAAAATTAAGCTTAAATTTCCAAGATTGAGCCACGTCAGTTCACGCTGGCCGATTGTTTGCATCAACACCGGCGCGTAAATTAATCGGCGTTGGTGAAAGTATGTATATCTTTGTTAAAGGGGAAATTATGAAGCGTCTTGCGGCATTCGTCGTTGCAAGCCTAACCGCGTTTGCTGCGATGGCGGGACCGGCGTCGGCTAATCTTATCACCATCATCGGCAGTACGGCGACCATTGATTGTGCGCCAAGCTGTGCAGCGTTCACGGGGGCCGGCGGCGGCGGGACCGGCCCAACCGGCGCGGGTATTTTGTCGAACACGCTGGCCGACTTGTACGATGGAACGCCGTCGAGTTCGGCTCACGAGGCCGATCGACTGAGTATCTTGATTACAGGTTCAACCGGGCACTTTACCAGCGCTGATGGAACGCAGAGCGCTGATACGCCCGCCGATTTCATTTTTAACACGCTGGCTGAATATGTTGTTTTGAAAGTTGGCCAGTTTGATGTGTTCCTCAAAAATACTTCCGGCGGTCTCCTGACCATTGATTACACATCCAGTCAGGCGCTGGGCCTCAGCCACTTTACCGAATTTGGACAGGTGCCTATTCCCGGCGCCGTCTGGCTGATGGTTTCAGGCCTGGCCGGGTTGGGATTTGCCGGGCGAAAGAAAAAAGCGGGGGCTTAGTCCACAGCCGATAACGCCTGAGGTCACGCCCTGTTTGAGGCCCGCCGGAACCGGCCGGCCTTTTCTTTCGGCGCGGTTTGACAGGACGAAGCCTTGTCCCTATATCCCGCCGCTTCATGACGGATGGCGCGTGGACCGCCGTTGAGAGTGCGCCGGGGATGGGCCCCGGAGCCGGGCCGCGCCGATAGTGAGGACTAATGAGCAAGCGCCTTGCCGCTAAGCACAAGCTTGACCGCCGGGTCGGCGAAAACGTCTGGGGCCGGCCAAAATCTCCCATCAATAAACGCGATTATGGTCCCGGCATGCATGGCCAGCGCCGTAAGGGCAAACTGTCTGACTTTGGTCTGCAGTTGATGGCGAAACAGAAACTCAAGGGATATTACGGCAATATTTCTGAAAAGCAGTTTTCCAGAACCTACAATGTCGCCGAGCGCCAACGGGGCAACACGGCTGAGCTGTTGATCGGTCTTCTCGAAAGCCGCCTTGATGCAGTTGTCTATCGCGCCAAATTCGTGCCGACGGTTTTTGCCGCCCGCCAGTTTGTCAATCACGGTCATGTTCTGGTGAATGGCGTTCGAACCAACATTCCGTCCTGCCGGCTGAAACCCGGCGATGTTGTTTCGATTAAGGAAAAATCACAAAACATGGCGCTGGTGCTCGAGGCGCTTCAAAGCCCGGAACGCGATATTCCGGACTATATTGACGTTGACCCGAAAAAAATGGCGGCAACCTATATGCGCGTTCCTGAGTTCGCCGAGGTGCCTTATCCGTGCACCATGGAACCAAATCTAGTGGTCGAATATTATTCGTCTTAACGGCGGCGAAAAAAGAATTAAAAAGGCCGCTCCCAGCGCATTTCTTATCGGAAAACAGCTTCACACTTTTCCGGAAATGCGCAGGGAGCGGCCTTTTTTATCATTATGATTGGGCGCCGGGCTTAACTGCCGACTTGCTCGCGTAATTGCGCCAGCAGCGCGTCAATGCCTTTTACGCCGCCGCCATTATTGGCGATGATCGATGTAAACTGACTGCGCTGTTCGATCGCCAGCCAGACATTGTCAGCGCCAGCGTCGACGACCGTCATCTTTCCCTCGCGATCGCGATAGACGCGCCAATGAACGGTAATATCGGCAAATGAATCACCGGGCCGCGCGTCGGCAATTCTGGAATTGACGATGATGTCGCGCTCCGAACGGTCAACAGAGTTTTTGACGTTCAATTTCTGCCCTGAATAATTGGACAGCGCGTTCTGATAGATTTGCGTTGCGTATTCCTTGAACAGCGGCAGATATTCTTCTTTCTGTTCGGCGGTCATTTGACGCGCATATTGACCAAGCGTGAATAACCCGACGCGGCGCATATCGACATATTTGTCTACAAGCGCGGCAAGACCGTCAAAAAGTGCGTCATCATCGGCTTCGCCCAAGATCGGTTCCGCCTCATCCAGGACGCTTTGTATATAGGCTTCGGCCGCCTCATCCGCAGCCGCGGGAGCGGCGTAAAGCGGCCAGACGACAGCAGCGATCATTGCGCCAAGACGCCAGGCAAAAGGCTTAGTCGTAGCGCGCATCATTTATCTCCGTCATGCAGGGAATTATTCAATTTCATCAAACTCTTCAAAATCGCCAATATCGGGCAAATCGTCAAAATTTGCGCGGCCATTGGCGATTTCGCGTTTTCGCGCCTGCATATAAAAACTGCGAAATGACGCGTAATAATCGAGGGAGTTTTTCTTGATGTCGGCAAGCGGTTCGATCAACGGCTCGCGGACCGATACGAGGGTGACGCCAGCGCGGGAATAGCCTGTATATCGCGCCGAAGGCGTGCTAATCCAAAAGACCGGATCGAGCGTCGTGTCTACGCCGGCCCCAAGACCGTCGCGCACCGAGCTGGGACCGAAAAATGGCAGCACCACATAAGGTCCCGAAGGCACGCCCCAGACCGCGAGGGTCTGGCCGAAATCTTCCGAATGCTGAGGAATGCCAATGCGTTCCGCCGGGTCGCCCATGCCGCCAAAACCGATCGATGTATTAACGACGAACCGGCCGGCGGTTTCGCCTGCGCGCTTGAACTCCCCTTGCAGCAGATCATTGATGAGAACAACCGGCGTGCGCGCATTGGCGAGAAAATTGCGAATGCCTTTGCGCTGTTTTTTGTGGGTCGTCGCCCGATAGACTTTCGCTGCCGGTACAAAGAGGGCCGTATCCACCGCATCGTTAAAGGCGAACATTTTGCGGTTAAAGCCCTCCCAGGGATCGGCGCCTGCGCTGCTCAGGGGGTCGGGTTCCGCGCCTCGAAGCTCTTTTGCAAAGGCCTCCGGATCGCCAGCGTCAGATATTTGTGCAGACGCTGTTGCAGAGAGCGCCAGCGCAACGCCGGCGGCGACCAAGATTTTTACTATCACGACAAAATATTCCCCTGCTGGAACCAGATTAAGCAACGATCATGTCATCTTTTTGGCGAGGATATAGGGGGTTTGGACCCGCAAACAATCAACTTTATTCAACATTGCGGACAAGCTGACCGGCTTGCTGCGCCAATCCGGGACGGCGCTAATCCGAAGTGATTGACAATCTTGCTATCATATAAAGATATCTTTATATCTCTGCGTTTAAGTTCAGCTGCGCCCGCCGGCCATGATTGTTGAGACCGTTGCACCATGACCCTTGATTCGACCCTCAATGTTTTTCGCGCCATTGGCGAGGAAACCCGGCTGCGGATCGTGGCCTTGCTGATTGGCGGTGAGCTGACCGTCAGCGAGATCACGCTTATCCTCGGGCAGAGTCAGCCCCGGGTCAGCCGCCACCTGAAGATTCTCGCAGACGCCGGTCTCGCTGAGCGACACCGCGAAGGGGCGTGGATGTTTTATCGCGTTGCTGTCGGGGCGAGAGAAAATGCGGCCTTGAGCGCAGTTCTGACGGCGGTCGAAGCCATGGTCGCCGGCGGCGATCGCATTCTCGCCCGGGATATTGAGCGCTTTCAGCAGAGCCGTGAGACACGCGCTGCCCAGGCGGCCGCCTATTTTGAGGAGAATGCACATGAGTGGGGTCAATTGCGGCGCCTGCATTTGCCTGAGTCTGATATCGAATCACGGATCGTTGATCTTGCCGGCAAGGGCAATGTCGATCTCCTGATCGATCTCGGCACCGGCACCGGACGTATGCTTGAGCTTTTTGCGGAAAAATACAAAGCCGGCGTCGGTTATGACTTGTCGCGGGAAATGCTCGCGATTGCCCGCGCCAATCTTGAAAAGGCGGCGATCAATCATGCGCAAGTGCGTCATGGCGATCTGTTTTCGCTTCCGGCCGAGGCGGAAACCGCCGACATTGTATTGCTGCATCACGTATTACACTATCTCGCGGAGCCCGGCGCTGCCGTGCGCGAAGCGGCGCGCCTTTTGAAACCCGGCGGTCGCCTGATCATTTCAGATTTTGCGCCTCATGATCTTGAATTTTTGCGCGATGAGCACGCTCATCGCCGCCTTGGATTTTCGGATGAGGAAGTCAGTGAATGGTGCGACGCCTCAAACCTTGATCTTGTAAAAAAAGAAACCCTGTCGCCGTCCTCAGGAGACAAGAAGAAGCTCACCGTGAAGATTTGGTTATGCGCGGCGCCGGCGGAATTGCGCAGGCTGCGATCGCGGACCGCAGCATAGAAAAAGGCGCTCGAAATGTCAGACTTACACGTATCATTTGAGTTCTTTCCGCCGAAAACACCGGCGATGAACGAGAAATTATGGAAATCTGTGGAACGGCTGGCGCCGCTAGCGCCAGACTTTGTCTCGGTGACCTACGGCGCGGGCGGCTCGACGCGCGAACGCACCCATGAAACCGTCGCGCGCATCATCAAGGAAACCAAACTTCCCGTGGCGGCGCATTTAACCTGCGTTGCCGCGACAAAGGATGAAGTCGACGCCGTCCTGCGCGATTATTGGGCCGCAGGCGTCAAGCATATTGTGGCGCTGCGCGGCGATCCGCCGGGCGGGGCGGGCGATCCCTATACGCCGCATCCAGGCGGCTATGCAAACGCCGCCGAATTGGCGGCCGGCGCCAAAAAGATCGCGCCATTTGAAATTACTGTTGGCTGCTATCCGGAAAAACATCCTGATTCAGCATCTATCAGCGCCGATATCGACATGTTGAAGCGCAAGATTGACGCTGGCGCCACACGTGCAATCACCCAGTTCTTTTATGACAATGCGGTCTTTCTTCGTTTTATGGATCGCGTCCAAAAGGAAGGCATTGATATTCCTATTGCGCCGGGAATTATGCCGATCTCCAATTTCGCCGGTTTGAGAAAAATGTCGGATATTTGCGGCACAACGGTTCCTGGCCGGCTGGTCAAGCTTTTTCAAAATCTTGATGACGATCCTGTCACGCGGCGCCTCATTGCTGCAACCGTCGCCGCCGAACAGTGTCTCGATCTTGCCGAACATGGCGTAAGCAACTTTCATTTTTATACGCTGAACCGCGATGAAATGGCCTTTGCGCTTTGTCACATGCTCGGCGTCCGGCCGAAAACGCCAGGCGCAAATGGCGCTGCGGACGCCGCATGACCCAGCCCAGATTTGTCAATATTGGCGAGCGCACCAACGTCACCGGCTCGGCAAAATTCCGTAAGCTGATCAAAGATGATCGCTATGAAGAAGCGCTCGTCGTTGCGCGTCAGCAGGTTGAAAACGGCGCGCAGATCATCGACGTCAATATGGACGAGGGAATGCTCGACGGCGTCGCCGCTATGGTGACGTTTTTGCGCCTCATTGCTTCGGAACCCGATATTTCCCGCGTGCCTGTAATGATCGACTCGTCGAAATGGGAAGTGATCGAGGCGGGGCTGAAAAACGTACAGGGTAAAGCGATTGTCAATTCCATTTCCATGAAGGAAGGAGAGGATGCGTTCCTGCGCCAGGCGAAGAAAGTGATGCGCTATGGCGCGGCGGCCGTCGTGATGGCGTTTGACGAAAAGGGTCAGGCGGATACTGCTGATCGCAAATATGAAATCTGCGCGCGGTCCTATGAATTACTGGCGGGCATCGGGTTTCCGCCTGAAGATATTATCTTTGACCCGAATATTTTTGCTGTCGCGACCGGCATTGAAGAACATAATAATTACGCCGTCGATTTCATCGAGGCGACACGGCGCATTAAAGCAGATCTGCCATACGCCAAAATTTCCGGCGGCGTATCAAATATTTCGTTTTCATTTCGCGGCAACGAGCCGGTGCGCGAGGCGATGCATTCGGTTTTTCTGTATCACGCCATTAAGGCCGGCATGGATATGGGCATCGTTAACGCCGGCCAGCTTGCAATTTACGATGAAATTGCGCCGTCCTTGCGCGAGCCTGTTGAAGATGTGATTCTCAACCGGCGCGATGACGGGACCGAACGCCTCCTTGAGGTCGCGGAACAATATCGCGGCGAAGCGGGCAAGGTGCAGGAGCAAGATCTTTCCTGGCGCGAAGGGCCGGTTGAAAAGCGCTTGCGGCACGCGCTGGTCAAAGGCGTCACAGAATTTATCATTGAGGACACCGAAGAGGCGCGGCTGAAACTCGGCCGCCCGTTGCATGTCATCGAAGGCCCCTTAATGGACGGCATGAATGTCGTCGGCGATCTTTTCGGCGACGGCAAAATGTTTCTGCCGCAAGTCGTCAAATCCGCACGCGTGATGAAACAGGCGGTCGCGCATTTGACGCCGTTTATGGAAAAAGAAAAAGAAGAACAGGGCCTCGAACAGGGTAAGCCGAACGGCAAAATCCTCATGGCGACGGTAAAGGGCGATGTTCACGACATTGGAAAAAATATCGTTGGCGTTGTTCTGCAGTGTAATAATTATGAAGTGATCGATCTTGGGGTCATGGTTCCCTCCGCGAAAATTTTGAGCGAGGCGAAAGCGCAAAATGTCGATATCATCGGCGTTTCCGGCTTGATCACGCCGAGCCTTGACGAAATGCGCAACCTTGCATCGGACATGAAGCGGGAAGGCTTTGAGATCCCGCTCCTGATCGGCGGCGCAACAACCAGCCGCGCCCATACGGCAGTGAAGATCGCGCCGAATTATGATCATGGCGTTGTCTATGTGACCGATGCAAGCCGTGCGGTCGGTGTCGCCAATGCGCTTGTTTCTGATGAAAAGCGCGGCGGCTATCTCGACAATATCGCAAATGATCACGCCAAAGTCCGCGAAAGTTATAATCGCGGCAAAGGCGCCAGCCCACGTATCGGAATTGAGGCGGCGAGGAAAAACGCATTCCCGATCGATTGGTCCGGTTATCAACCGCCCAGGCCGACATTCACCGGGATTAAAACACTGCGCGACTACAATCTTGCAACATTAGCCAAATATATAGACTGGACGCCATTCTTTGCCGCCTGGGAGCTCCATGGGCGTTACCCGCAAATTCTTGACGATAAAATTGTTGGAGAACCGGCGCGGGCACTATTTGATGATGCGCAGGCAATGCTTCGCCGCATCATCGATGACAAGTCCCTTACAGCCCACGGTGTTATCGGGCTTTGGCCAGCCAACCGCTGCGGCGATGATGTTGTCGTCTTTACCGATGACGCTCGAAAAACCGAGCTTGCGGTTTTCCATGGTCTTCGCCAGCAGATCAAAAAGCGCGACGGCGTGAACTACTGCCTTTCCGATTTTATCGCGCCGGAAGGCGCCCCCGACTATATTGGCGGTTTTGCTGTCACCGCGGGGATTGGCGAAGAAGAATATGCCGACAGTTTCGACCGGCGCAACGATAATTATTCTGCAATCCTGTCAAAGGCGCTCGCGGACCGGTTTGCCGAAGCGTTCGCCGAACATCTGCATGAACGCGTGCGCAGGGAATTTTGGGGCTATGCGCCCGATGAGAAATTATCGCCCGCTGAATTGATCAAGGAAGACTATCAAGGCATTCGCCCGGCGGCAGGTTACCCGGCGCAGCCCGATCATACCGAAAAAGAAACGCTGTTCCGCTTGCTTGACCCAAAGACCAATGCGGGCATGGACTTGACCGAAAGCTTTGCGATGACGCCTGGCTCATCCGTAAGCGGGCTATATTTTTCGCATCCGCAATCGCTTTATTTCGGCGTTGGAAAAATTGAAAAAGATCAGGCAGCGGATTATGCGCGCCGTAAGGGAATGGCGTTGGGAACGGCAGAGCGGTGGCTTTCGCCAATCCTCAATTACGATCCCGATGATAAATGACCGGCGGACCAATCAGCGCATTGTCATTTTCCAGCCTCCGCGGCCTTAAATCACACGCCTCATATATGCCTCATGTATAATGTATCCCGCGAGCCTGCCTTATGGGGCTTATGGCCCCCAATTTATCGCGCCGCACGGGAATTGGCCGGGCGCAAGGTGGCTGTATTACGGCAATCCGTTGTAGCATTTGGCGTTTTCCCGCTTTATGAGCTTTCTCCATGAGTTTTTGGGATCGTATTGAGGCGGGAATCGCCGCGACGCGCAAACGCACGCTCGGCGCATTTCTGGAGGCGATGGCCTCGCAGAAACAACGGCGCAACGAGGCGGCGTTTTCTATCGCCCTGATTGCGCTCTCGGCGAAAATGGCGAAAGCCGACGGCATCGTTACCGATGACGAGATCGCGGCGTTCCGGGATTTTTTTCAGTTTCCCGAAAAAGAGGCCGATAAGGTTCTCATGATTTATCAGCTCGCGCAGCAGGATGTCGCGGGTTTTGATGAATATCTTTCCAAGGTCGCAAAGATCTTCGATGATGCGCCGGCGGTCCTCGAAGATGTGCTTGATTGCCTGTTTCATGTGGCGGCGGCGGACGGCGTCGCTCATCCTCGCGAATTGGAGCTGATTAACCGCGCCGCCGAAGCGTTCGGCGTCACGCCTGCTGCATTTCACCGCTTGAAAGCCGCCCATCTGGGGCTCGGCGAAGATGATCCCTATCTCATTTTGGGCGTTGATCCCGGCGCCAGCGCCGCCGATATCAAGTCAACCTATCGTGCGCTGGTGCGCGATCACCATCCCGATGCATTGATTGCGCGGGGCGTCCCGCCGGATATGATTCGCATCGCCGAAGGGCGTATGGCTGCGATCAACACCGCTTATGAGCGAATATTAACTAATCGTGACTAGAAATGGCGCCTGGCAGGCGCATCTGGCGCTGGACGCGGCACGCATGCTTTGCTTTGATAGCGGTTGATAGTCGCATTGGAGCATTTCCAGCGTAAATGGATCCGGTTTCGCGGTTCGAAAACGCGGCCAAGTAGAACTTAAGAGCGGTTGAACCGGCTCAGGGAACGGTGAAACGGCTCTTGTGGCGTGGATGGGGATTTTGACCAAACAGTCCAGATCTGAGTTTGAGCCTGATCAAAAGCCGGAGAGCTGGGCCGTGCGTTTTGGCGACGCCATAATTTTTGCCGGCGTTTTATTGCTGCCGGCGCTTGCAATTGCAGCAGTTGCCGTCGCCGCGCCGATTATTCTCGCGGTTTCCGTACTCGCAGGCCTGATGTTCAAAAACGCGCCGGTCAAGAGCTGGCGCCGCGCCCGCGCCTAATTCTGACTCCAATTAAAGTTTATTTCGTTTGATGCGCCCCGTCGGTTCGGCGTAGGTGGGCCCTTATTGATGCAATTGGGTCATGGAGAGAAGAATTGAGCGCTCGCGAACTCGCCGTCCTCCTGATCATGTGTATCGCATGGGGCTTCCATTTTGTTGTCATCAAACTGGCGGTAACCGAAATTCCGCCGATGTATTACGCAGCGATCCGCATGACGCTGGTTGCGGCGATGATGACGCCATTTTTACGCTGGCGCCCGGGACACATGCTGCGCGTTCTCGGCGGGGGCTTATGTCTCGGCGCCATCAACTATTCCCTGATGTTCACCGGATTGAAATTTGCGACAGCGTCGGCGTCGGCGATAGCGATCGAACTCTATGTGCCTTTCGCCACGATCCTGTCGATGATGTTTCTTGGCGATACGCTTGGATGGCGCCGCGGGCTCGGCATTGTCTTTGCCTTCGCGGGCGTTGCGATCATTGCGCTTGGGCAGGCCGACGACGCCGGACCTGAAACGCGTATCGGGCTTGGCGTTGGCCTCGTCGCCGCGGGCGCCTTTGTCGAGGCGGTCGGCGCCGTCTTTGTCAAAAAGGCGACGGCGTTCAAGCCTCATGAACTGCTGGCCTGGTTTGGCGTGATTGGAACTATTGCTCTTTGGATCGGAACCTTCCTGTTCGAGGACGGCCAGCGCGCGGCGCTGGCGGCGGCGGACAAAACGATGATCATCGGCGCCATCTTATATTCTGCGATTGTCGCCTCAATATTTGCTCATTCGGCCTATTATTGGCTGTTGCAGCGCCTGCCGGTCAGTGTTGTCGCGCCGAGCGTCCTGTTAACAACGGTTCTGGCGGTATTTTTCAGCGTCATGCTGCTGGGCGATCCGTTCGGACCGCGCATGATTATCGGCGGATTGATGACGCTTGCCGGCGTTGGCGTGGTGCTTTTGCGCAGCGCGAAGAAACAGGTCAATAATCCCGCCCTGACCGAGCCCCCAGGTTAGATATCGGGATAAGCCTTATGAAATTCATCGATGCGCCTTCGCCGAATTTTGACGACCGCGGCCGGACCATTGACATGATCGTCCTCCATTATACGGGGATGTCCACCGGCGCCGAGGCGTTAGCGCGCCTGCGCGATCCGGCGGCAAAAGTCAGCGCCCACTATCTTGTCGAAGAAAACGGCGATCTTTACCGGATTGTCGATGAGGCCAAACGCGCCTGGCATGCCGGCGTTGGCGGCTGGAAAGGCGAGACCGATATCAATGCGCGTTCGATCGGCATTGAGATCGTTAATCCGGGCCATGAATTCGGCTATCGCGACTTTCCCGCCGAACAAATCGATATTGTGATTGAGCTTTTGAAAGATATCCGTACACGCTATAAAATCGCCGCAGCGCAAACGCTTGGGCATTGCGATGTGGCGCCGCGTCGCAAGGAAGACCCCGGCGAAAAATTCCCCTGGCTGCGCCTTGCGCTTGAAGGTCTGGCGCTCGCGCCTTTCGACGGCGATCTAAAAACCGCTGATAACTTAACCTATGATGAAGCGCTCGCCGCTTTGCAGGCGATTGGCTATGATGCGCCGCAGGGCGATCACATTGCCGGTCTTCTCGCCTTTCAGCGACGCTTTTGTCCGCAGTCGCTGGGGCAGGGTTTTGACCGGCGCACCAAGGCGGCGCTGATGGCGGTAAAGGGGTAAGGCCGAGGGTCAGAAAATGGCCGATTGTGTTGAAACAGTCGGAGGCGAGATTTCGCGGCGCAACAAATTGGACGAAACCTGCAAAACGTCGCTCAATTTGAGTCAGTGACTTCACAGTTCGCCTCAGTATAGGTAGAATATATCATCCTTATACTGTGCAACTCACGTTTTTGGACTTTTTCAACACAATCGGCCCGAAGCCGACGTTCGAATCTGGAAGATCATAATATGTGTATGGCCCTTTTCACAGCATGGCCCTCGTGCTCGCATATCGATATTACCTAAGCTTTCCGATGTCGGCTGCTAGCATCATCATCACGAAATAGTAGCTGCAAACGACAATACTAAAAAGCAAAAAGGTAAGGTAAATGGCCCACCCAAAGTGAGGCAAAAGCCCCGCTGCGACAGCAACTAGTCCGATAGCCTGCACAGCTGCGCCAACATAAAGCACGATGGCGAGACTCTGCGTATGCAGTACGCCTGACTTAAATAAACCTCTAACCGCACGCCAATTGGCTACGGCGATGCCACAAAGTCCAGCCGCAGCGACAAAAGAAGAAATGCGCAATGAGGCAATTTCAGGTGCTCCATACAGAGGCGGGTACATTGGCAATACTGACGCGATCAGCGAGAACAGCGCGACTGCAACCAAAAAGCGCACCCGAAATGCAGTAGCTTCGGGTGCTACGCTAAATGTATTAAAAGCGGCTATAATTCCTGCAAACCCGGCTAACGCGACAAATAGCTGAGCATACAGCTGGAGAACTTCGTCATAGGGCGTCATCTTGCGTCCCTCCTCTGCAAATTGTGATTTGAGTTTCAGCGATCTACCGCATTTCCGTATATTGAGAATATTGTAAATCTGATGCGTTTATTTGCGAATTCCGCTTTTGGCGAAAATCCGCCCGTCGCCTTGACCTTCTCCCTCCAACCCCTCACATCACCCTCGCCAGACGGTCGGACGACCGCCGGCCTTCGCCCTACGGGCTATGGCCTGGCAAGCCGGCTTCTTCATTGAGGCGGGCATGCCGCGCGGGTAGCCCGTAGAGCGGAGGCGGGAGGAAAGTCCGGGCTCCATGGAGACAAGGCGCCGGGTAACGCCCGGCCGGGCCGTTCGGAAACGGGCGGTCTGAGGGATAGCGCCACAGAGAATATACCGCTCCGGACTTGATCCGGAGTAAGGGTGAAAAGGTGCGGTAAGAGCGCACCGCCGTATTGGTAACAATGCGGGCATGGCAAGCCCCGCCTGGAGCAAGACCGAATAGGGACGGCGCGCTGGAATCCGAAAAGGAGGAAGGCGGGCGGGTCTTCGCGCCCAGTCGTCCGGGTTGGTTGCTTGAGCGGGCATGCAAATGTCCGCCTAGAGGAATGGTCGTCACGTTGCAAAACGTACAGAACCCGGCTTACAGACCGTCTGGCGCTTTTTATTTTTTTGCGGCAAAACAAGATTTCTTTGCCGATCATAAGAGACAAAAAATCATGCCCTCATTCGATATCGTATCCGAAGTCGATCTCGCCGAAGCCGATAACGCGGTGCAAAATGTCACGCGCGAAATTACAACGCGCTATGATTTTAAGGGCTCGAAATCGACCATTGAAATGAAAGACGGCGTCATCACGATTTTCGCTGACGATGACATGAAGCTGCGCCAGATGCACGAAATCCTGCAGGGCAATATGCAAAAGCGCGGCATCGAACCGGGATCGCTGGACTATAAAAAAGAAGAACCCGCCGCCGGCCAGTCCGTGCGCCAGCAGGTGGTCCTGAAGCAGGGGATCGAAAAGGAACTCGCCAAGAAAATCGTCAAAGCGATCAAGGGCGAAAAGCTCAAGGTGCAGTCGGCGATCCAGGGTGAAGAGCTGCGGATCACCGGCAAGAAACGCGACGATCTGCAGGAGGTGATCGCGTTCGTCAAAGCCATGAAACTTGAACAGCCCCTGCAATATAAGAATTTCAGGGATTAGGAGCGTTTTCAGCGAAAGTGGGAACCGGTTTCGCGGTTCGAAAACGCGACAAAACATAAAAGGGCGTTTCCAGCAATTGAAAGCGGCGCTTTCAAGGCTTCCGTTGGCGCCGCCGCCGCCGGAATTGCGGATAAAAAACGCAGCCAAATAAAAACTTGGGACTGTCCCCACGCCTAGCCTTGCCGGGCGGCATCGGATAAGACCGGATCAATCAGGAGCGCGATAATGGCAGAGATCGAACCGACATTACTGGAAATCATCAAGGAACATGCCGTCGGCCTTGCGGGCGATCCGACGCGGGAAACGCCAATTGCCGATCTTGGCATCGATTCATTTTCGATCGTTGAGATCATTTATGAAGTTGAAGAAAAACTCAGCGTCGAGGTGCCGTTCAACGCCAATGAAAATCCTTTTGGCGAGATGAAAACAGTCGGCGATTTGATCGATGCTCTTAACGCCCTGATCAAGAAATAGCGCCCTATATGAGCCGTAATGTTGTTGTTACCGGGATGGGCGCCGTCACTCCGATCGGCTCCGACGTAAAGGCTTATTGGCAAGGTCTTGCCGCCGGCAAATGCGGCATCGTCAAGCGCGAATATACGGCTGCCGATAAATATGCCATGACAGCGGCAACCGCGCCGATTGACGATGTTGAAGAGCGGTTGAAAGTCTTGCCGCGCGGCGACCGGTTTTCGCAATTGGCAGTCGTCGCCGCCGATGAAGCGGTCAAGCAAGCAGGCCTTGAAGTCGATGAAGCGCTTGCGCCGCGCGCCGCCTGCATCATCGGCACTGGCATCGGCGGACAATCGACATTCGACAAATCCTATATCGGCCTGTTGTGTAATGGCCGCCGCCCGCATCCATTATCGATCCTGAAAATTATTCCAAACGCGCCTGCAAGTCATTTGTCGATCCGTCATGGATTGCGCGGGCCGGCCTTTGCTATTTCCAGCGCCTGTGCGTCCGGCGCGCATGCGATTGGCGTCTGCGCCGATCTGATCCGCAATGGATCGGCCGATGTCGGTCTCGCGGGCGCGAGTGAAGCAATCCTGACCTATGGCGCGCTGGAAGCGTGGACAGCGATGCATATTCTGGCCGACGAAACCTGCAGGCCATTTTCCAAAAACCGCAACGGCCTCGTGATCGGCGAGGGCGCCGGCATTCTTGTTCTTGAAGAGGAAAACCACGCCCGTGAACGCGGCGCGGAAATTTTGGCGCGGATCGCGGGCTTCGGCATGAACGCAGACGGCAAGGATATGATCAATCCGTCAGCGGAGGGCGCCGCGGGCGCAATGAACGCCGCGCTGGAGGGCGTCAAGTTCAGCGATCCCCGGTCGGTTTACATCAATGCACATGGCACCGGGACGTTGATGAACGACCCGACCGAGACGAGAGCTGTGCGTTCGGTGTTCGGCACCGGCGCCGATGATCTGATTATTTCATCGACAAAATCCATGCATGGCCATCTTTTGGGCGCTGCTGGCGGTATCGAATCTATTGCCGCGATCCTGGCGCTGCGCGCGGGCGTGGCGCCGCCAACCGTCAATTATGATGAACCCGATCCCGCTTGCGATTTGAATTATGCGCCCAATGAAGCCATTGAGCGCACATTCGATCTCGCAATATCCAATTCGTTCGCATTTGGCGGATTAAACGCCGTTGTCGCGTTTACGAAAGCCTGATCAGGTGTTTTAGGCGTGCGCCGCGCGCCCGCCTGGAACGATGCGATGAACGGCCTGGCGCAGCCAGCGGAACCCGCCGATCATCAGGACAAGACCGATATATCGGACGATATAAATCCCAAGATCTTCAGTAAATCCCTGAAAGATGGCGGCGATCGATGCGTAGATCGATTGCAAATCGGCGCCGGCGGAACTCATCGAGGCAATCGGCCAGACAGTGCGATCAACTAAAATCGCCAAGAGGCCTACTTTCCAGATATTTGTGTCTCGTTTTGCGAAGGCGGCAAAGAGAAACGCCAAAATTACCGCGCGCGGCAGATCGGAACCGGAAAATCCGATGCCAAGGATATATTCTAAATCGTCCATGACGTAGAGCTCCTTTTTGAGCTTGCCTGTCCCCTTAACGGGCTTTCCTGTCCGTATGACATTTACGCCCGATCAAGGTTAATGCCGGGTAAAATCAATAGATTTAATTTTCGCAAGAAACGGGTGTCACGGCGCGGGCTGGAGGCTTATTCAGGAGCAATGACAACGGCTTCAACAACGACCCCGGCGCGATCGCGCCGCCAGCGAATCGACGGCTATGAGCCTGTGGCGCGGGCGATCGACTATCTGGTCGAGAATTTCGAGACGCTGCCGGATCTGGAGCATACGGCGGCCCATGTGGGCCTTTCGCCGCAACATTTTCAGCGTGTTTTCAAGGCGGGCGCCGGCGTTTCGCCCAAGCGGTTTCTGCAATATCTCGCCGCTGGAGAAGCCAAGCGCGCCATGGCGCAAGGCGCCAGCGTTTTAGATGCGTCATTGACGGCTGGTCTGTCGGGGCCGTCACGGCTGCACGATCTGTTTCTTGTTGCCGAAGCAATGACGCCCGGCGCCTATCGCCGCAAGGGCGAGGGGTTAACGATCCGTTACGCTTCGATCGACGGACCGCTTGGCCGTGTTCTCCTCGGCGCCACCGATCAGGGCGTTTGCTGGCTGAGCTTTGACGGATGCGGGGACGCTGCTGCGTCGCTCGCGGAAATGAAAGAGGACTGGCCGGCGGCGGCGTTCAAATATGATCCGGATTTTATTGCGCCGCTCGCCGCACGCGCTTTTGCATTTGCCGCGAACCGCGAGCTGGACGCGCCGTTGGGTTTGTTTGTTCAGGGAACGAATTTTCAGTTGAAAGTCTGGGAAGCTCTATTGCGCATTCCCTATGGCGCGCTTGTCACCTATGGCGACATTGCAAATGACATTGGCGCGCCGCGCGCATCGCGCGCTGTCGGCGCTGCTGTCGGCGCCAACATGGTTTCAGTGCTGATCCCCTGTCATCGGGTGATCTTGTCGTCAGGAATTGTTCACAATTACCGCTGGGGCGCCGCGCGCAAAAAAGCCATTCTCGCAATGGAAGGCGCAATGTCCGCCAGTGCGTGAATCAAGATAAAAAAACGCCCCGGCAATGCGGGGCGTTATTTATTGGGATGGTGCAAGTTTTTTGGTACGCAACTTTTTTGTAGGTAGGTTCAGGCGACAGAAACCGCTTTTTCTTCCTGCGGATCGCGAAGCACATAGCCGCGGCCCCAGACTGTTTCGATGTAATGTTCGCCTTGGGTGGCTGACGCGAGTTTCTTGCGCAGCTTGCAGATAAAGACGTCGATAATCTTCAATTCCGGCTCATCCATGCCGCCATACAGGTGGTTGAGGAACATTTCCTTGGTGAGCGTTGTGCCTTTGCGGAGCGATAAAAGCTCAAGCATTTGGTATTCTTTGCCGGTCAGATGCACGCGCTGTCCTGCGACTTCCACTGTTTTGGCGTCGAGGTTCACAATCAAATTGCCGGTCGTAATCACTGATTGCGAATGTCCTTTGGACCGGCGAACAATGGCGTGAATGCGCGCGACAAGTTCATCTTTGTGGAACGGCTTGGTCATATAATCGTCTGCGCCAAATCCGAGGCCGCGGACTTTCGTTTCAATGTCGCCCTGACCCGTCAGGATAAGGATTGGCGTGTTGACCTTTGAAACCCTCAAAGATTTCAGAACATCAAAACCGGTCATGTCGGGCAGGTTCAGATCGAGAAGGATAATATCGTAGTCATAGACTTTACCGAGATCGACGCCTTCTTCACCTAAATCTGTTGTGTAACAATTGAAGCCGTCCGACTTCAGCATAAGCTCAATGCTTTGTGCAGTTGCGCCGTCATCTTCGATCAGCAAGACTCGCATTGTCCGTCTCCTTTGCGGCGCGTGTTCCCCTCGAAACTTAATCGCGCATTTTTATTTTGTAGCGCCAATGCTAACGATAATTTGCTTTCACAAT
>JAJFGF010000015.1 GCA_021776245.1 Hyphococcus sp.
TCCCTTCTTCGTTCGCTCTTCGTATCGCTTCTTTCTTAAACTCGGCGCTGTAACGCTTGTACGGCTTCGGTTTCGTCATTTGACACCTCCTGGGAGCTATTACTCCCTTTTCTAGGTGTCCACGAATTCAGGGCAAAACCAGTAGGCCGGGGGCTAGCGGACCATAGCATTTGGTCCCGACAAGTGCGATGTCCGCTTTCAGCGCAGGAGAAGACATGCCGAATTGTTTCGATAATGTCGCTAAAATCCTCAAACCGGACCTAAGATATGCTTGGGCACCGCCTTCATCGCTCCCCGTCTTTTTGGGACCTATTTGTAAAAGTCTCTTGACCATTTTCTTAGTGCTATAGCGGTCAATATCGACTTGCCGAGAACGAACTGCAAGGTCACGGTGCCAGTGAAGTCGGGCCCTTGCAGCTCGTTGTCGCCGCATGCAATCGCGCCGCAATAAAAAAACGAATGCAAAACCACGCACGTATCTGACCTTTCTACTAGGGCTCTTCGCCCAGCGCATCCCACCACGGCAATAATTCGCCGATTTTATCAGCAAACGGATAAGGACGGCGTTCGACGTCTTTCGGCGCATGGCGATTATGCACATGGGCGACGTGCCAACCGGCGAAGTCGGCGGTTGCGATTTCGCGCAGGGTCGTAGAGAGCGTACCAAATGTTGCGGTCATCAACACCTGCTCAAGATCAGATACTGAACAGAACGCGACCGGGCAGCGATCGGCTTCAATGATCCTGCCTTCGGCGTCGGCCAGCGCGCGGGCCCGCGACAGAAAATCGTCATATCGCCCGCGCGCGAGCGTCAGCCAGTTATCGATCGTGATGACGACGCCAACCGCGTCGACATTGATCATGTCATCCGGCACGAAGCCTTGCCTGACGTGGGACTTGTATCGCCAAATCTGAAAAACGCCCTTCGACACCTCGTTGAAACCAGGCTGCGCGCGCGGGTCCTTTAATGGCTCTTCGCCGAAGCGGGCGGCGAGCGGCATGCGTTTGGCTTTACATTCGGCGATGATGTGGGTCTCGCCGCCGCGCCGAAGGCGCAAATCCGGCGCATCAATGGATTTGCCCTGCCCCGGCAACGGATAGTTGAAACTTCGGTCAACATCGACATCGTCCCACGGATCGTTAAGCAAGCCGAAACAGTACTCTTCAAAGCGTTCGCCGATTTCACGCGGCACATCTCCGCCTTCGCCAATCACATCGTAGTAGAGACCGGACGTCACGCGCGCGAACAAGAGCTCGCGCAGCGGCGCGCGCAGACGATCGTCAAAAACGATGCACGGACGCCCGCGAAGGACGCTTGGTTTATAGCCGACATGGCCAGGTCCACCGCGCATGGTCTTTGCCGCTCGCCGGATATCTTCAATCGGTCGCGCAATCAGATTGAGCGTCGCCTGGAATAATTCCGGCGTGACGCCAAGCTCGGGCTGCGCATAATCGCGTGCGATCGCCGCATTTTCGGCGAACATCCAATAAGCGACGAACCCGCAGAGCGCGAAATCTTGGGGCCCTATCCCGTATTGATCGGCAAAATACGCCGCGCCTGCTGGACCGCCGAAGAGAAAGAGAGACCGGTAAAGGTCGATTACATTGGCGGCGGAACGCTGCCATTCAAATTGTCGATGACCAAGGCGCGCCATGGTGTTGAAAACGCTTGTTTTGCCGAGCGAAACGCCGTCATCGGCGTTTTCAAGATCTCGCAACATGTTGTTGGCGGCGGCAATCGCGTCGAAGAACTGGTAGTTGAGATGGCGCCCGCGCATGGGCTTTTTCGGCGTCGTCAGCAATTCGTTCATCAACGTATCAAGGGTCCATTTCTGGATGTGCATGTTGTCCGTGAGCGTCGACGTCGCAGCCTTGGCGGGATAGCGCATAACCCGCGCGCCGGCGGCCTCGCGGTCTGATTGGATGGCGTCGACCGCCCAGACGAGTTGGCAAAACCCCTCATCGTCCGCCGCGGCGAGGAGGCGCTCAAGCCTTCGCCGGTAGAATTTGCTCTTGAGGCTGCTCAACACTGTCACCTTCATCCTTCTCATCGCCCAGCCCGTCAGAGACTAAAGAGCCGCGAACGCCAATCGCATTCTTCACTTTCTGCGCAGAGAGACGGGGGAATATTCTTCCGGCCCAAAGCCGTCCATCTTCAGTTGCAGCCGGCTCTCTTTATATTTGGCGCCTAACTTCCGAATGCCGTAGTCGTTACGCGGACCGAAAAGGAAGCGACGGGCGTAAACCGCGCGATAACGATTGATGGGTTTTACCATCTCCCGCGGCGCGGCGAACCACGGAAAAATCTCCTTGTTCCATGTCGCCAAAAGGCAATGCTGCGCTGTCAATGGAAAGGTCAGCTCAACCATCTTGTGAACGATCCCGCCGCCGTAGATGGGCGATTGATAGGCCGGGGGCACTTCGAATATCACGGGGTTATCGCTAGTGATAAAATATTGCGGCGCCTGGGCCTCTAAAATGGTCCAATTCATATTGAAGAAGATTGGCGGCAGCCGGTCGTAGAGGCCGAATGCTGCCAAGGTGAAGTCCTTGGCGACAGACACTTTGAACTTCTGCGGACTTTTCATCGAATCCCGTAACTGATCGATTTCTTCGTCAGACATGGCACCGCGATCACGCTGGTATCGTTCGATATGGGTTTTAAACGCGCCGTCGTGACAGGCGGTGGCGTACATCTGAAGCTGATGAAATCGCATCATATATTCGGCGTATTGATGGCGAAACGCGTCAGTGCGCACATACATGATCGCAATGAAGGATGCGAAGTCCATACGCTCCTGGTCTAGCAACGTCTCCCGATTGATCAGCTTTTTCAGCAACGGCGCAGCTTTGTCTTCGATATCGGCGATAAAGTCTTCAAGATCATCGCGCCGCGAGCCGTCTTCGAGTTTCACGCTATAGAGATATTTTTCATAAGCGGTCGCGTCGACCGTCGATCCGCGCGCCTCGTCTTTTTCCGTATCGAACGTCCAGATCGTTTCCTGGGGCTCCAACGCCGCGAAGTGCCGGAGATAAAATTTCGGCACGAAATGATGGCGTTTTTTCACGGGCATTGGCTCAATGCGTAATAGATTTCAAAGCCGCCGACAGCTTCAATATATTCATAGGTCTTGATGGTCGCGAGATAATCGCCGGTCTCCTCGGCATAGTCGCGACGCGCGACGATATTCTCGATCAGCGCATCGGAAAGCGGAACGCCGGCGGCTTTCTCCGTGAGCGTATTGGCGAAGGCCAAGAATGTCTTCAGCGTCGCATCGACGTCCTCCATATCGAAGACGCTGATGTCGAGTTTGAGCGTTTTTGCAACGCCCTCATCGCCCTCGACGTGATAAGAAATGTGATTGGCAGTAAATCGATCGGCGGGTTCCTTTATGACCGCTGTCGCGCACCACTCATCGGAAGTCTCGGCGAAGCGATGATATTCGTCGGTCTCGGCGCCGAATTCGGAAAGAAATGCCTTGGCGACATAAGGGTCCCACCCCTCGCCCGGCGCGAAATAACGGCGGGTGTTTTCATTTTGTCGGCGACGCAGGACCTCGCGCGTCAACGCGCGAACCCCATCCTTCGATTTTGGCTTCGAAATCACCATATCCCGCCGCCAACGCTGCAACAGCTCGACATTGGCGCCGAAGGTCGTGATCGCCGTTGCGTGGGCAAAGCGGCGAATGTCCGGGTCGGTGATGAATATTTTCAAGGTTGAGAACGCCGTCTGATAGATGGCATAGAGGGAAAGACAGAAGAGATAGGGCAGAAACAGGACGGTCAACACGAGCGGCAGCGCGAAATCAGCGAGCGTCGCGATGGATGCAAATGATTGCCAGTCCGCCCGGATTTGGCGGAACGCAAACCACAAATAGACCAATACGATGATCGCCAGCACCGCCGTCAGCAGATTATAGGCGGGTCGCAAATCTTCTTTGCCCTCGGACACCGCCTGCTTCAGGACCAGAGCCGTCAAAGCGGGAAAGAGCGCGAGCTCAACGATCAGCGGAAACGCGGTGTAGCCGACAAGATATTCGACGACGACCAGGACTTTAAGCTGGTCAAAAAAGAGCTGGCGAAATTTGATAAACTCGCCGGCTTTCGTGGGCATACGAAAAACTTCAACGACGGCAACGAAAAACGCCCAAATCAGTGTCGTTTTCAAATGGCTGACGTCCCAGGCGCCAATCAACGCCAAGCCATAAACAATCAAAGCAATATAGGCGGCCGTCGTTGCATAGATCGGCGTCAGATGCCTTGATAAGAGCGCGCGCAAAACGGCGACAACGGCTTTTCGTATCGCGGGCTTGGATAAAACATAGACCGCGCCGACGGACACCCAAAATAGGACCGCGATTTCGCGGTTGGTAAAAATCTCCATGAGCGCCCCGGCGTAAATTGAAGGGTATGTTGCAACTTGGGGCTTTATGATTTGAGTTCAAGCGACTAGGCGCAACCGCGGAGAACTTGCAGAAAACGAATCACTGATTCGGGCGCGCCAAGTTTTGCAATCGCGCCATACAAGGGGTTCGGAGGGCGGCCAGGCTTTGCCGCCCGGTCTGAGGCCGGTATTCGGTCAATATGTATTCAGCCACGGATCAACCGGCCTATTCCGGCGGCGCCGACATGCACATGTAATCAAGGCGGCGTATAAGAGCCTTGCCTAAGACCAGACCTCCAATGGAAACGCCCAATGTTGCCTGACAATGCCTTTCTCCGCCACCTGCCTAACCTCATGGCCCGAGCGGGACGAACGAAGCCCCTGAATCTAATGTCTTCCTTTGCTCAAAAGTTGGCATTGACGCTGACGGGTCATTGCCACATCCAGACGTTGCCGCCGCGCTCGAGACCGGCTTTCTGGAATTGCCTTGACAAATGAAGTATAGAGTTAGTGCTGGAGCACCTGATCGCCAACGACAATCTAGAATCCGTGATCTAAAATCTCAGTATCGCTGACTACCGCCTGAAAAAGTAACCCATCAGGGTAACTTCGCAGCAAGCTCGGATAGTGTAACAAATCTAACACCATGAGCGGTCTGGGCCCATTGTCGATTGTCATCGTCTAACACTGACTGCGGGGCACTCTTTCCCTGGTCCTCTGTACAGAAATAATCAGCACCACTTGCTACGTGAGATGCCATTGAGTCTCCATCTGCCCACTCTGCAACCGCCTTTCCAATTGCTGACTGCTCTGTATCCGTTGCCATGGCCAAGCATGAAAACAATGGTTGGTCGGAAATGCCGCTGCGTGTTTCAATAGATCGAGCGATTGATCGAATAATTGCGTAGCCGACACCGCGGCTCTCAATTTCCCTGCTAACCTCCGCCACGCATTCCAGATAAGCTCCGGGGTCCGGCATCTGAGCATACTTTGCTGGATCTGGGCCACCACTCGCCTCCAAAAACTCTGGAGGCCGAGGCATACCTATGCGTGGTGCAGATAGCAGTCTCACTCCGAGGGATAGCGCATCGCGGATTCGGTCCGCCATAATCGGATGAAGACCAGGATGCTGACTGTGATCCGGCCCAATCGAACTCGATATGCTGACTGCGCTCCCCGCAATTGGCGTCGTCTTCACTGAAGCCTGCCCTTTCGTAGTCCCAAAGTGTTGAGACCGAGTAGCCTTACCAATCGCCTCCAGCGTTCCACATGTCTCACTTATGAAGGCCTCAATACTTCCCGACTTCAGGGCAGAATTGATCTTGTGGAAGTCGCCGTTTCTGGGATCTTTCGGAAACAAATCCGGTCTTACGGCCGGCTGCCAAGCATTGCTATCGAATGTGACCTTCATGATGATGCCCTGTGATACGTCTATTCTTTAAATGAAGCATGCACTGAGAGACTTCCGATTGCGACCGCAAATCTAAACTTCTCAAGCCTCACGCGATTTGTCACATCGAGTGAATAGCGTCCGCTTTAAGGGTTTTATTCCAGTGCTTGCGTCATGCCCAACATACTGAATTGGGTCATAATGATCCGATCACGCGATCCAGTTCTTATGTCTTCTTTTGCGCGCGGAGCCGACGTCCCGGCATATCCGTGCCACGACTGCTTTTGGATAAAAGAAGACCTACGGAAAAGTCCCGAAGCATGATCACTGCGACGATCCGACCGGCCTTTTTCTTTTAGGGAATTTTGGTCTTCGTTTGTCGCACAGTAAAGCCGCTGGTTTTTCCGCAGCGTTTTGATTTCATCTTCATTTCATGTACAGTCAGCGCGCAGTCGCAGCGCGGCTGTGGGGCGTGGAAACCCCTGAAGGACGAATAATGTTTCGCACAAAGTTTCAGAGACGGTTTTTTCGACTGCGGTCTTATGGGCCGGGAAGCGTGAAACAGGGCGGCGCGGTTTCCGCACTGCCTAAATAGCGCGCTCGTATCTTTCACGGGTTCCACTCCCGGTCCGCCGGACGCCTCTTTATTTGGCGGCGGCGTTCCTTCAGGGGAACGCCGTCTTCATTTTAGTGGAATTTTCATTCTATATATGTTACAAAACATCGGACAAGAATGGTTTATGTCCGAGGAATTGTAACAATGGCCATGCCCGGGAACCAGACCGAACATGACCGGCTGATGGCCTATATGGCCGGCCGCGGGCTTGTGCGCGCCCGCGAGCTTAAAAAAATCGGGGTGTCGGCAACAGCCATTTCCCGGGCGGTTGACGATGGCGACATCCTGCGCGTTGGCCGGGGGCTGTATCAGCATCCGGAGGCTGACATCGACGCCGACATGGCGATGGCGGAAGTGAGCAAGCGTGCGCCAAACGCGGTGATCTGCCTGATGTCGGCGCTGGCGTATCATGGGCTTACGGATCAAATGCCCCGGAAAGTATGGATTGCCATCGGCGCCAAAGACTGGGAGCCAAAGATTGCGTATCCGCGGATCCGGGCCGTGCGATTTCGCGAACCTTACCTGACGCAAGGTATTGAAGAGCATACCATTGGCGGTGTCGACGTGCCGATCTATTCAGCGGCAAAATCAATCGCCGACGCGTTCCGAAATCCAAAACTGGTTGACCGATCCGTCGCTATTGAATGCCTGAAGTCAGCCCTTGAGGGTCGCAAGGCGACGCCATCGTCGCTTGCGGACGCGGCGCGGGAAAATGGCGCCTGGCGACGCATGCGCCCATATCTGGAGGCGCTGACGTCAAATGGCTGAACAACCAAAAAACCTGGCCGCCTCGGTACGGCAACGCCTTCTCAATCTCGCCCGGGAGGAAGAGCGTATATTTCAGGTGGTGCTGGTCGCCTTTGGCCTGGAACGGCTGATCTACAGACTTTCAATTTCAAAATACCGAAATGATTTTGTGCTGAAGGGCGGCATGCTGGTGACGCTCTGGACAAATGATCCGGGGCGTTTCACGCGCGATGTGGATTTTCTCGCCTTTGGAGAGGAAGATGAGGGCCGCCTTAAAACGACGTTTGCGGATATACTCGCGATCGATGCGCGTGACGGGCTTGTTTTCGACATCGCCAACCTGACGGCGGCGGCGATCCGTGAAGATCAGGTTTATGGCGGCATGCGTCTCCGAACGACTGCGTATCTCGGCAAAACTCAAATTCCGATCATGATGGATATCGGTTTCGGCGACGCGCTGGGCGACCCGAAACATGAATTGGACTATGGGTCCTTGCTTGATATGCCCGCGGCCAATATCAGGGCTTATTCTCCGGCGACGGTGATTGCAGAAAAATTCGAGGCCGTGGTTGATCTCGGCCTTGCGAATGGGCGGATGAAAGATTTCTACGATCTTTGGGCCGTCCCAAAGGCTGTCGAGATCAGCCCTGATGAACTCGCCGACGCCATCAAGACAACATTTACGCGGCGCGAGACGGCAATTCCAACGGAATGTCCCGCAGGACTGTCTTCGGATTTCGCGGAGGACGCTGACAAGGTCGCCCAATGGGCCGCCTATTCCGGGTCTACCGATCTCGAAGGCGTTTCGCTATCCGAGGTCACGACCGAAATATGGGAACGACTGGCGCCAGTTTGCGCGCGAGCCGGAAAAATCTGACCTCCGGCGGCCAGCGAAACGAAAAGCAGATCGAAACCGGGCAGGTAATGCAGACAACCTCGGAAAAGTTCCGCAGCATCAGTTTTACAGCCATGTTGTCCGTGCCGCTTTAGGGATTTTCGCACTTCGTTTGTCACATCGTTTAGTCGCCGATTTTTCTATAACAAAATGCGATAAATGCGAGTCAGGCATTTTGCTATAGTTCTTGTTGGCCGCGCGCTCGGCAGTTTCTGCCTCACTAACGCGAAAACCGGTTCCCACTTTTCGCTCGGCGCTCCAGGCGCTTTGCGTCTGTCTTTATTTCATGTATAGTTTGACTGCAGCCGCATCATGCGGTTGTGGGGCGTGGAATCCCCTGAAAGACGCATAATGTTTCGCACAAAGTCTCAGCGACGATGTTTTCGACTGCGGTCTTATGGACCGGGTGGCGTGAAACAGGGCAAGGCGGTTTCCGTATTGTCTAAATAGCGCGCCTGTATTCTTTCACAGGTTCCAACACCCGGTCCACCAGACCGGCCGCCCCTCGGTTATGCGGCGGCGCGTTTTTGATCGCGCCGCCTGCATAAAGCATCGGAGTGCGACCATGAGGTGCAACAGGACATGAAGAGTGAAGCATTGGCGTTTCCGCCTGAAACGGCACGCCCAGAACCGGCGCCCCCAGAACCGGCGCAGAGTGTCGATGCAAGTTTTAATTCCTCCGCAAGCGGCAGCGCCGCTGTGGGCTTGCCGAGCCATATTATACGCACGGGACTGTTGCGCCGGCTGGAAGCGGCGCTGCGCAAAAAACTCGTTCTTGTGACAGCGCCCGCCGGTTACGGCAAATCGGTTTTGATGAAACAGCTACGCGCCGAGCTGAAAAACCGCGACTGCGACTGCGTCCGGTTGGCGCCCGCCGGCGGCGATCCCGCCGGTTTCGCGGCGGCGTTTGTTGACGCCTGCGCCGGGATCGCAACCGACGGCGACGGGCCCGAACCGCGTCACCAGAATGAAAACGCATCGCCGGAAGCCATGCTCACCGCGCTGGCGACGTGGCTTTCGACGGCGTCCCGCGATGTTGTGATTTTTATCGACGACAATGAAGCCGCGCAAAGCGAAGAAACCGGCCGCCTTCTTAAAACGTTTCTTCGCCAGGCGCCCGATCATGTACGCATTGTCTTCGCGGCGCGGACCGAGCCCGCCTGCGGCGCCGCCAAAATGCGCCTTGACGGAGCGCTCGGCGAATTCATTCGGGACGATCTTGCATTCACGCCGGCTGAGACCCGTGGGCTTTTCCTGAAAGAAGGGCTTTCACCCGACGCCGCCGGGGGTCTCACGGCGAAATGTCTGGGCTGGCCGGCGGCGGTCGGCCTGGCGCGGCTGTGGTTACGAGAGGATGGCGGCGCGGCGTCTCAGGCGGCGCGATTTTCCGGCGCACGTCCCATGATCGCCGCCTATATCGGCGAGGAAACGCTGGCGGAACTTCCGGCGGAGATGATTGAGTTCCTCACGCAGGCGGCGCTTTTTGACGAAATTGACGCAGATCTCGCCAATGCGGCGCTGGCGCGCCGGGACAGCGCCGCGATGCTGGCCCGTCTCGATCATTTTGGCGGATTGGTCTTTCCGGTTCACGGTGCGCCGGGGCGATATCGGCAGCATCCTCTGCTTGCGGATTATTTTCGCGACGAGCTTTTCGAGGTTGGCGACGACGAAATGACGGGCGCGCTGCATCAGCGCGCGGCTGCATATTTCGCGCGTTGCGGCGCGGTGCTGGAGGCGCTGGAGCACGCCGTTGAGGCTGGCGACAGGGCCAGCGACAGGGCCAGCGGCGGGGCCAGCGACGGGGCGCTGGTTGAAACGATCCTCAATAACCCGTCTTTCGGCTTCATTGCGATGACGGCGGACCGGGTCCGGTTCCGGCGTTTGATGACGCATCTCGAAGACGCCGCCCCCGGCGACGCCCGGCTCGCTCCCGGCGGCGCGCTCCGCCGCATTCTAGAAGGCCGCCCTGAAGATGCAAAAGCCCTCCTCCGGGAATCGAGAAGCCGGCGCGCGGCGCCCAAAGGGACGGCGCCCTCCGTTTACGCTGCGGCGGATACCCGCCTCATCGATGCGCTTTATCATCTTTATACGGATTCTCCAGACGCGGCATCAGCGATTGCCGGGCTTGAAAAGGCGCGCGGCGCCGGCGCCATGGAGCACGGCCTTTATGAGGGCGTGCTGCACGAAGCCATCGGCGTCTTTCAGTTTCGTCTCGGGCGAATATGCGAGGCCGACGACATGCTTGGCGTCGCCGCCAAAGGTTATTCACGCGCGCCGTCGCCCGACGGAGCCGTTCGCGTTCTGCTCCATCGCGCGATGATCGCAATGATGGGCGGCGATATTGCCGGCGCGCGAGAGTTTTACGACGAGGCGCATGAGGCCTGCCGGCATTTTGCCGCCGGTAACGATCCCCTGTCGGCGGCTGTCGCCGTCATCGCGGCGGCGCTTGACTATGAGGCCGGGGAGCCGGCGAACGCGGCCGACACGCGCCCTGATGCGCGTTTTCATTCGCTCACCAGCGCGCGGCGCGCCCTTGCCGATGACGGCGAGGTCACGGTTGAGCTCATGGAAACAGCGCTCCGGATTGACGCGCGGGACGCCCTCGCCCGGCGCGGTCTCGCCGACGGTTTCGCCATTCTCGATTCAGGGATCTCGTTTGCCCGCGCGCGCCGGTTTGAACGTCTTCGAAAATCGCTCATGGTGCAGAAGGTTCACCTTGCCGCCGCCGCCGGCTGGTTGAAGGCGGCGCAGGAATTCAAGGCCGAGCTTGACCGCTCCTTCGCTACCGGGGAGACCGGGCTGAATTCGACCTTTGGCTGGCGTGAAGATGCGGAGCGGGCGTTTGCGCTCATTCGCCTGGACATCGCGCGCGGACGGGCGCCGCTTGCGCTTTCGGCCCTGGACAAGTTCGACAGGACTTTTCAGCCGGGGAACCTGAAATGGATCAAATTGAAATCCGGAACGCTGCGCGCGCTGGCGCTTGCGGGCGGCAGCGATCTCGCCGAAGCCGCTCATCTTGTCCGCGCGCTGGTCGAACAGGGCGAAGCTTTGGGCATGCGCGCGTTTTTCCTTGAGGAAGGACAAGCTGCGCGTGCGCTGCTTGATGAAGCGGCGCGACGTTTTTCCAAAACCAAAAAAGCGGAGACGTTTAACGCCGCGCTGATGAAATGGCTGATTGCGGCGCCGGATTTTCTGCCGCCGAACCGGCGCCCCGCGGCGCCAACCCTGTCGGCGCGGCAATTGCGCATCCTCGTGCTTCTCGCGCGCGGTTTCGATCGCAATGCGATGGCAAAAGCGGAGGAAACGACAACCCATAACATCCAGTATCATCTGAAGCAGATGTTCGAGGCGTTCGGCGTTTCCAGCAGCACAGGCCTTGTCGCCGAGGCGACAAGGCTGGGGATGGTTGAGGATGGGGCGCGCTGAACGCTGGGAATGATAAGGCAGAATTAGCCGGGCGGCGTCAATCAAGCGTCACGGGCGGCGCGGCGCCGTTTGACCGCATGGACGCGAGCGCATCAAAACACTGATGCCGGCTTTGTGTTTTATGGATTTACAACATTATAAACGAATATATAGCATATTTTCCAAAGTTCCTGCTTGAAATCTCTTTGAACTTTTGCTACAGTATTCGTTATGAACGAACAAAGAGAAAAACGGCTAAATTCCCTTTTGGGCGCCGTTCCGGAGGGCTTCCTCGTCGACGCCGCCTGGATGACAAAGCGGGGCATTTCACGCACGTCGATCCACGACTATGCCGCGCGCGGCTGGCTGGAGCGCGTGGGGCGCGGCGTTTATCGCCGCCCCCTGCTGGGAAGCCGGGCCCCGTGGGTGAAAACGGACTGGCGCATCGTCGTTCTATCGCTTCAACGACTGCTCGGCTATGACGTCCATGTGGGCGGCGGCACGGCGCTGCATCTTCACGGTCACATGCATTATCTGATGCTCGGCCGCGGACCGGATGTGTTCCTTTATGGCGATGATGCGCCCTCCTGGCTTTCCAAAATCCCGGCCGACGCCAGCTTCGTTCTGCGCACACGGAATCTCTTTGGCGACAATCGCGCCGGCATAAAACATTGGGATTTCGATCTGGTCGACGAGCATTTGTCCGCCGCCAGTAATGATCGCACGCCCATGCATCCATGGACATGGCCTCTGACGCTGTCATCGGTGGAGCGCGCAACGCTGGAACTCCTCAATGAGTTGCCAAAGCATGAAAGCTTTCACCAGGTTGACGTGACATTTCAGGGGCTGACGGATTTGCGCCCAAAACCGCTGCAGGAAATGCTTGCGGCCTGCCGCAGCATCAAAGTGAAGCGTTTATTCTTTCTGTTTGCGGATCGCCATCAGCATGGCTGGCTGAAACATCTTGACCGGGACGCAGTTTATCTCGGGTCGGGCGACAGGCAGCTGGTTCCCGGCGGACGCTTTCATCCTTTATACAAGATCACGGTCCCGCCGGAATTTACGCCGGAAGCTTCAGGAAAAACCGATGGCCCGTGAGCAATATGAGGCCCAGGTCCGGTTGCTCATAAGGCTGCTGCCCTCCGTCGCCCGGGAAAATGTATTCGCATTAAAGGGCGGAACCGCGATCAATCTGTTCATTCGCGATATGACGCGCCTGTCGGTTGATATTGATTTGACGTATCTGCCGATTGAAGATCGCGAAACCTCATTACGAAGGATTGATGAAGCGCTGTACCGCATTGCGGAGCACGCCTCAGGCAAACTGAGAGGCGTCGCCGTCAAACGCATTGCCGGGGGCGGTCGCGGAGACACCCGTTTACTGGCGCGGCGGGGATCCGCCGAAGTCAAGCTCGAAGTTTCGCCCGTAACGCGCGGCGTCGTTTTTCCGCCGTCGCTGATGGCGGTGACCGAGCGCGTTCAGGAAGCGTTTGGCTTTGCCGAAGCGTTCGTTGTTTCCTTTGGCGATCTCTATGGCGGCAAGATCCATGCAGCGCTCGACCGCCAACATCCGCGCGACTTGTTCGACATTAAGCTTCTCATAGAAAATGAAGGGCTTACGGACGAATTATTCCGGGCTTTCCTCATCTATATTGCATCCTCCAGCCGGCCGCCCCATGAGTTGTTGGCGCCAAATCAACGGGACTTGACGGAAGCTTACGAAAAAGAGTTTGCCGGAATGACGGCGGAGACTGTCACGCTGGAGGCGCTTGTCCAGGCCAGAACACAGCTGGTTGATTTAATCCATGTTCGGATGAACGAGCCGGCGCGACAATTTTTGCTGTCTGTACAGGCGTGCGCTCCCGATTGGGACGCAATCGCTCTGCCGGACGCATCAAAATTGCCCGCTATTCGCTGGAAGCTTCAAAATCTCATGAAACTGCGCGACGAAAACCCGGAAAAATACCGTCAGCAATCCGATGCGCTTGCCGGTATTCTTGGTTGAAAATATCGACCCGGCCCAGAAAACACTGTCACATCAGCGAGCAACCGTCTTGGGACATCTTCAGCGCCGTGAAGACGCCGCCTGATCACCGTGGCAAAGCCGCTGGGGTCAGCGCCGGATACTAACGCTTTATAAATTGCAGCGCGAGCGCGCGCCGGTTGGCTCAAAGGCCAGGCCTTCGCTCCAGTGCGGCTCGCATCGCCGCAGCGCGGCCGGCTCATCCCTCGTTCCAGTTTAATGCCGCCAAAAAATATGAACCTCTTCAAACCCGGTTTCGATGCTCAAAATATCGTTGATCTCCATATCCCGGGCCATTTTTTCGTAATCGATGTAATATTGAAGGCTCTCGGGGATTTCGGTTGTTTGTTCGGTGAGGTCCGCCGCGAAATCGGCGACGGATTGATACGCGCCCGCATAATAATCTTCCATGGCTTGCCGTGCATCATCGAGATCGCCAAAATAGTCGACAAGCTTGCCACCGAGAGCGCCATGCGCATCGATGAATTCAGCGAGCGCGCAGACAGTTTCGATGCTGGAGTATTCTTCAAGCCGGGCGCCTTCAAATCCCTCATAATCGTGGGTGGCGTATTCCTCGGCGCCCTTTTCCGGCGACGCTTTGAGCATTTCGGCGATTGCCTCCCGGATGTCTTCTTCATCCTGCAGGGCGTCGATCCAGGCGCCGTGCAGGCGCCCTGCATTATACGCCGCAAGGCACGCTACGTAGATTCTGATTTCTCCTGTTTTGTCAGTCATTATCCTGCCCCTCCTTTGGGCGTCGGTTGCGCAATGCAACCGCTGCCCTTTGGCGAAAACGGGGTGTGCAAGCGGCAAGAAAAATCGACGGCGGGCGCAGGGGCGTTCGCCCCGAGCCTCGGGAGACCGTCTATTTTTCTTGGACCGCGCGCCGAGGGGCTGGCCCCTAAGATCTTCCGTAAAGGATTGAAGCCGCGGGGCTCTCGCGAATTTCGCAATCAACGAATATGAACGACAAAACCCGGCATCTCAATTCAATTGCCTGTTTCGGGTTTGAGCGGCAATTCGGATCACGGCTGAATCCAGCGACATCGATCACGCTTGCCGCCCAACTCAGACACCGGCGGATTGTTGTTTGTGATTTGACCGCATGGTTTGGATTTGGCGCCCGGCCTCTCAAACAGGTAATTTTCCATGGTCAAGCAGCAGGTTTTCGCATCACCTCTGGTCAGCAAGGCGATTGCTTGTTTAATCGCGGGATCGGCGTCAGAGAAGCCGGACCCCTTTGAACGCAACCGTGTTGAGACAGTACAATTGGCTGAATCAAAGAAGGTTTGGAATGTCTGGGCTTATGACTTTATTCGCGACAAAATACGTGAAGGTCGTAAGTTCCGCTTGCTGACAGTAATCGATGAGTTCACCCGTGAATGCATGGCGATCAGCGTGAAGCGCCATTTGAACAGTCAGGAGCAAAGAACGTTACAAACAATCGACAACCCGTTCGGCCTGAGGCTGTTACGCGTATCTCAGGGACAAAATGTTACCTGTGTCTCAATGGCGGACACGGCGTCAATGGCGGTGGATATGATCGCGAGCTCACCGCTTTCTTTTTCAATACGCCATACTGGCACTCCCAGCATTTCGCCGAGTGATGCGGATTTGAGCGACGAAACGCCGAGCACCTGAGCGGCGTCGGTGATTGGCAGCATGTTCTGGGTATCAATAGATGCAATGCCATGTTCGGCTGTCTTGTGCTCACCGCGCACGACTTCGATCGCGATGACACTCATCACGACACCGCCGGAAATCCAGAGCACGATCTGCAAACCGACTATCAGCGCGGCCCATTTGTGAACGCGCACGATCCATTTTAGTAATGTCATGATGTTAAGTCGTCGTTATGGTTGCTGATCAAGATTGATTGTGAGCGTTGCGTAGTCGCTATGATAGATGCCGTCCGGCTGCTCCGGCATCGTTATCCAAACCGCAGCAAGCATAACAACACCGGATAGTGGCTCGCTTAATTTGAATGAGCCGTCTTCACCTGTACTCGTTTTCAATGCCTCGCCATCGGCCGGGGCGATCGTCACGGATTGCCTTGCGAGAGGCTTGCCGTCGAGTAACAAGCGATAAGATTTGTTTCCCAAACCGACGGAGACGAATTCCAGTTTTTGTCCGACCGGCGTTTCGGCGCTGCTTGCATCTCCACATGTTTCAATGCAGAGAAAAGTCTTTGCATGCTTGCTGTAGCTGCGATTTAGCGGCGGCGAGCCGGGCAGCGCGTCAAATGCTTGACGGACTGTTTCGTCCGCTTCGATTTCATCGAGATACATGTCGACGTCTTCGGGAGAAATCTCGCCAGCGCGCGGCTTACTGCTTGCGGCAATCACGGCGAGACCTGACCGGGTTGGAGAAAAGCTAAGCGAGAGCGCAGTCTCGCTCTCCCTAAAGGTCAAATCATTCACCGGTTCGCCGGCAATATGGACGCGCGAAAAAGCGATTCGATCCTGCGCCGGGCCGTGCTCGACATTCGGGAACACCAGGGCGCTTGTCAAAATCACATCAACAGGTTCGCTTTTGTTCCAGACGAATTGACCCGGCAGAAGAAATGTTTGATGCGCAAATGACGGCGCCGAAAAAAGGGCGGCAGCCATTGCAACCATTGCAAAGACTATTCGGTGTGAGGGGCGCGCGCGATTTGGCGCACTCATTGAAGTAGATTGTAAAGTCATGTGACTGTCCCCGATGCAAATTGGTGTTGTCTGTTGATCTCGAACGATAGCCGTATGACGATGCGATGTCACTTGCCCAAACTCATTCACAAGAGCAACCCGTTTGTTGATCCATATCGATCGAAAAGGCTGGCGAAAAGCCGCCGCCCGGCGTTCGCATGTTGGTTGTTTGGCCTTGATAAAGGCGCGCGGCGGTTAGTAAGGTCGCTCCGTCATATGTATAGTTCCGAATGTCAACTTTCATTGTTTTAACGACGCCATCGACGACGATATTCCTGACGCTCGGCTGTATGATCGATTGTGCGACATAGTCATGGTCAAGAATTTCAGCCCATACGCGCCGTGTAATCTTGTCTCCCCGATATGCCGCCTTGCTGCCGAAGCCTGCAGCGGGCTTGAAAAACAACTTTTTCCGCGCCGCCCAGAACTCTTCCTGTCTACTCGCATCGACAGGCGTCGTTTCGGGAACGCCTTCGGCAAGCACGCGCAGATGAGATTCTTCAATATTCCATTCGCCCAAAAGACGCGCGTCACACAACAAAGACAGATTGTTCTTGTTCGCCAGAATCGCATGCGCGCGCGGGTTTGGTGTAACAACAACGTCATCGGTCAAATATGCTGATTTCAATGCCGCAGATCTGTCTTCCTCGAAATAAAAGTCCGTAAGGCGATTATAGACCATATCGACAACTTTATCGCCAAACCACAAAGCGCCGTCGCGATGCTTCAACTTGTCGGGCGGGGCAATAACCGCACGAACGCCGTTTCGCTCAAACAAATTCCTGAACAATAAGAGTTCCGGATAGAAGAACTGGCGTTCGGGATCCTCATCGACGATTGCGATCGTCTCGGGCTGACCGTTTTTGCGCTGGCGGCGCCAATCCTGCAGAAAACTTTCCATGATCGCTGCAGCAGGATCACCGCTATGAGCTTCCGCTTCTTCAACCGTCGCACAGCACAATCGCTGCGCTTGTGATAAGTAGGCGTTCATTAACGCCCCGCCGGCGTTGGTGTTGATCTCAATTAGTTTGGGTCCGTCCGGACTTAAGTGGAAATCATATCCCATAAGGACGCCGAGGGCGCCCGGACGATACTTCGCGATGGCAGGCGCGCCGGCCAATACAATCTGTTGATACGCGTCTGTCATCGCAACCGCCTCAACCGCGGCAATAATGTCCTGCATCTTCTCCATATGGCGACGCTCGACGAAAACCGGAACGTCAGAAATCGTCGCCGCATGAGAGTCTGTAAAATACTTCGTGTAGAGATCAGCGCCGGTTTCGGCTTCAAGCGCGCTAAACAATTGTTTGCGATCCAAGCTTTTACACATGCACTGGATATTCAGGTCATTGGATGGGGCATCCATTCGCTGGTTTCCTCTTCTAGGCTCGCCCAGTCTTTGTCACAACGCCGTGTTGTGCGCACATACGCTAAACTCACGCCGGCGCCGGATCACCATTCAGTGCGGGGTCAGGATCCTTTTCGATCTCGATTTTTCGCATTTGGCGCAATTCCGAAGTTTTCCAGAGAAGAAATACCGCTGGAATTAGCATCAGCGTCAAAAGCGTTGCGGTGACGACGCCGCCAACCATCGGCGCGGCGATGCGGCGCATGACTTCAGACCCCGTTCCCGACCCGATCATAATGGGAAGCAATCCTGCAATGATTGCAGCAACCGTCATCATGATCGGTCGCAAGCGCAGCAAGGCCCCGTCGCGGATCGCGACAGCAATATCCGATTGATCCAACGCACGGTTTTCTTGCGCCGCGATCGACTGCCGATCAGCGAACGCTACATTGAGGAACACAAGCATCACGAGCGAGACTTCGACGGTGAGGCCCGCGAGCGCGATGAACCCGACGCCGACGGCGATCGAGAGATTGTAGCCGAGAATATAAAGAAACCAGGCCCCGCCGGCGAGCGCCAGGGGAAGCGTGAGCAGAATAATCAGGACTTCTGCAAATCGCTTGAAGGCCAGGAACAGAAGAACGACGATGAGCGCCAGCGTCACCGGCACGATCAGCGCGAGGCGTTCTTGCGCGCGTTCCATATATTGGAATTGACCGGACCATCCGAGGGAGTAGCCAGGCGGCAAGTCTATCTGTTCGGCGACAACACGCTTTGCCTCAGCAACATAAGAGCCGAGATCGCGCCCGGCGATATCAACATAAATCCATCCATTGAGGCGCGCGTTCTCGCTGCGGATCATGCCCGGCCCGCCGACAATGCGAATATCCGCAAGTTCCGCTAACGGCACATGGGCGCCGCTCGCCGTCACCACGGGCAATTGCCGCAATTGCTGATCGGAATCGCGGAAATCGCGCGGAAATCGGAGATTGATCGGATAGCGCTCAAGTCCCTCGACGGATTCGGCGACATTTGCGCCGCCAATGGCGGAACGCACAATATCCTGCACATCGGCGACGTTCATATTGTAGCGGGCCGCTTCTTCCCGGCGCACATCGACTTCAATGTAGCGCCCGCCAACAACGCGTTCGGAGTAAACAGACGCTGTGCCTTCGACGGGCTTCAGGACGCGTTCAATTTCTTCGCCGATCCCTGAAATAACTTCCAGATCCGGCCCGGCCACTTTGATGCCGAGCGGCGTCTTGATGCCGGTCGCGAGCATATCGATGCGGTTCTTGATGGGCATGATCCAGACATTTGATATGCCTGGCGCCTGCACTGCTGCTTCGAGTTCGGCGCGAATTTTGTCCATGGTCATCCCCGGACGCCATTCATCCTCGGGTTTCAATTGTATTGTTGTCTCGACCATGGTCAGGGGCGCCGGGTCGGTCGCGCTTTCAGCGCGCCCCGCCTTGCCATGGGTGGTTTCGACTTCCGGTACGGTCGCAATCATTTTATTGGTTTGCTGAAGCATTTCGCGCGCCTTCCCGATTGAGACGGCAGGAAATGCACTCGGCATATAGAGAAAATCGCCCTCGTTCAGGTCAGGCATGAATTCATTGCCGAGCCGCATCGCAGGAAAGAGCGCTGTCGCCATTGCGAAAAGAGAGAGTGCAATAATCGTGCGTGGTCTTTTGAGCGTCAATTCTAGCGCCGGCCGATAGGCGTGCATGAGCGTTTTGGCGACAGGATTTTTGGATTCAGGCCGAATTTTCCCGCGCACCAAATAGCCCATCAGAACCGGCACCAAAGTAATCGCCAGGATTGCCGACGCGCCCATTGCGTAAGTCTTTGTGAAGGCGAGCGGCTTGAACAAGCGACCCTCCTGCGCCTCCAGTGCGAATACCGGCATGAAGCTTAGGGTAATAATCACCAGTGAGAAAAAGATTGCCGGACCAACTTCGCTCGCCGCTTCCGTGACGATCCGCCAACGATTTTGAGGCGTCAGCGGCTCTTTTTCGATATGGCGATGCAAAGTCTCGATCATCACGATGGCGCCGTCGACCATGGCGCCAATGGCGATTGCGATACCGCCAAGCGACATAATGTTGGCGTTGATGCCCTGCATCTTCATAATAATTACAGCGGACAGGATACCGAGCGGCAGGGATAGAATAATGACCAGCGATGATCGGAAGTGAAGCAGAAACGCCGCGCAAATCAGCACAACGACGATAAACTCCTCGCTAAGCTTTTCGACTAGATTGTCGACCGCCCGTTCAATGAGAGCGGAGCGGTCATAGGTCGGCACGATTTCGACACCGTCGGGCAGGCTTGGCTTTAGATGTTCGAGCTTTTCTTTGACCGCATCGATCGTCGCGAGCGCGTTATCTCCCCAACGCATGATAATGACGCCGCCAACAGTCTCGCCCTCACCGTTCAGCTCGCTGACGCCGCGCCGCATTTGCGGTCCGATATCGATATCTGCAACGTCACGCAGCAGAAGCGGCGAGCCGTTTGATTGCCGGCCGACGGGGATGCGCGCAAGATTGTCAATTGACGAAACATAACCACGAGCGCGGATCATGTATTCGGCCTCCGCCAATTCAAGGACTGATCCGCCGACCTCCTGATTGCCCTGTTGAATGGCGCGGCGCACTTCGGCAAGCGTCAGATTGAAAATCCGCATTTTATCAGGATCAAGCGTCGCCTGATATTGGCGAACCATGCCGCCGATTGTTGCGACTTCCGATACGCCCGGAACGCTCTGCAATTCGAATTTCAAAAACCAGTTTTGGATACTGGTGAGGTCAGCGATATCGTGCTGACCCGTGCGATCAACCAACGCATATTGATAGACCCAGCCGACGCCGGTCGCATCCGGTCCGAGTTCTGATTTCGCCCCTTCCGGAAAATCGCCGGTAACCTGGCTTAAATATTCCAATACGCGCGAGCGCGCCCAATAAAGGTCGGTGCCATCCTCGAATATGATGTACACATAGGAATCGCCGAAGAATGAATAACCACGTACGGTCGTGGCCTTGGGCACCGCCAGCATCGCGGTCGTCAATGGATAAGTAATCTGATCTTCGATTACCTGCGGCGCCTGACCCGGATAGCTTGTTTTGACGATCACCTGAACGTCCGACAGGTCGGGTATTGCGTCGAGCGGTGTCGCGCGCAACGCAACAACCCCCGAGACAAGCAAAAACAGCGCGGCCATGATGACCAGAAAACGGTTTTCGACCGACCAGCGGATGACGCCCGAGATCACTGAATGGCCTCCACAGAATGAATGACAAAAGCGCGATCTTCGCCCTGGCTCATTGCAAAAGTGATCCGTTCACCGGTCGGGATCTTCGCAAGGTCAACAGTGCCGGCGACGGGAAAATCCATGGTCATGGCTGGCCAGCCAATCTCCGGGATGGCGTCATGCTCAATCGTGATGGTTTTTTCCGGCGCTTTCACCGTTTTGATGACGCCAAACGCCTTCACAAGCGACATTTCATTCGTTGCATCGACGGCGTGGCTCAAATGATCCGCTCCCTGAATTTCCCCTTCGTGAGACGTGTCTGGTTTGCCTTCTTCGATCACCGGCATGGTCGTATCTTCACCATGGCCATGTTCGGCCGGCTGCATCCGCAACGTTGCGCCAGCAAAGCTGCTTTCTGAATCAATCAGGAACTGTCCGGATATGACGACAGTCTCACCAGGATTGAGGCCTGACAGGATTTCAATTTTGCCGTGCGATTCGACACCGCTCGTAACGGCCGCCGGTTGAAATCTCCCCTCGCCCAAAGCGATAATGACCCGCTCCTCGCGTCCCGTACGGATGAGGGCTTGACGCGGGATGATGACCCCGGCGGGCCGCTCCGGCCCTTCGATTTCAACGGTCATAAACATCCCGGGTTTTAATTTCGCCGCCGCGCTATCGAAAACCGTTCGCACAGGAACAGTGCGTGTAACAGGATCCAGATCAGGATAAATATAATCTACGGTTCCAGTGAGCCGCGCGCCCGGTTCAAATTTGGATTGCGCCGTGAGCGAAGCGCCGAGGCGGAGCTGGTCCGCGTCGGCCTCGAACACATCGCTCATCAACCAAACCGTAGAAAGTTCGGCGAGCGCCATAATCTCCGTATCCGGTTTAAAAAACTGACCGTCCGCGACATTCAACGCGGTGACAACACCGCTGATGGGCGCAAAGACTTTGACATATTGCGTTACGCGCCGCGTTTTCTCGAGTTCCCGGATCTGATCTTCTGAAATATAGAGTGCACGCAGACGGTCCTTGCTTGCGTTGATCGTGGTTGCATTTCCGCTACGAACAGTTTGCAGGAATTCGGCTTGCGCATTAACCAGATCCGGCGAGTAGACCTCGAACAGAAGATCGCCTTTTTCAACAGCCTCGCCTTCGGATCGCACTGCTAATCGCTCGATCCAGCCGTTGCTGCGCAGATGAATGTTTGCAACCTTTTCCTCGTCATAGACGATGCGACCGACTGTATGGATTGGCCGGCGCAGCGCCCCTTGCTCTACGGTTGCTGTGCGCACGCCGATATTGTTCACCACGGAGGGATCAATCCGCACCGAGCTCGCTTGCGCGCCGCTGTGGGCGTCATCGCCTTCATAGACTGGAATGAGATCCATCCCCATGGGCGATTTGCCGGGTTTGTCGCTACGAAAATTCGGGTCCATTGGTGCTTTCCAGTAGGCGACTTTTCTTTCGCCTGCGCTGGTGTCTGCTCCTGAATCAGAATTGGCCGACTGAGATTTGAAGATGCCCGCGCCGTATCCAATCGCAGCGCCCGCGAGAAGAACAAGGGCAAAAGCTCCAACACGCTTGATCATGATTGTTCACCGGTGAGAAACAGGAGCCGAGATTGCGCCTTCGCGTGATCGACACGAAGCCGGCGAAGCTGCAGCTCCGTATCTAATTCTGCGAGCCTTGATCGAATGAGTTCGGCGAAATCCGTCACTTGGTTTTGATACCCGTCGAGCGCTGCGTCTGCATTGGCGCCGGCTCTGTTGAGAACAACCGCATTGAAGAGCTCGATGCGCTGATTGAGTCGCAACCAGTCCGCGTAGTTTCGGTCGAGCACCTTTTTCAGGTCAAGGAGCGTCGCCATCCGATCAAATTGCGCCACTGCACGCTCCTTGCGCGCCGCCGCGAGACGGCGGTCCTGACGTTTGCCTGTAAACAATGGCACATCAAGCACGACCATCAGGGAGGCAAAATCTGCTCGGTCGCCGCCGCGCAGGCCATACCCCGTATCCAGCGACCAGCCAGGTCGATATTGTTGTTTCGCGATGTCAACGTCGCGATCACGAACTTCAACGAGCGCGTCCTCAACATCTGCCGCCGGGTGCTTTGCAAGCCCGTCTTCAATCATTTGCCGATCTGGCGGCGCCGGCAATGCCGGAAAAGAGTCAGCGATCGGTCGAAACGCATTTTCCGGTCCAATCAATCGCGATAATTCTGCGACCAAATCATCAATCTGGCGTTCAACTTCGACAGCGCGGTCGTCGAGCAGGCTAAGCTCAAGTTCTGCGCGCAGCAGATCCTGGTTGGATCGCAGGCCGGTCGAAAAAGACGTCTGGACAACCTGAACAAGTTCGTTGACGGCGTCCCGGCTCTCCTGAGCCGTCTGCCTTGCGCCCAGCCAATAGTAAAGATCGAGCCAGGTTGTTCTTGTATCCAACGCGATTTGCAACTCCTGTAAGGTTGCAGACGCTCTTTGGCCGGCTGCCTCAGCTTCACGGCGTTCGCGCGTTTTTGATAATGTTTTCCCTCGTGGGAAACTCTGGCGTACGCCGACCTGCACTTGCGTCATCGCTTCTTGCTCGAAATCAAACGTATCCACTGGAAAGTTTGCAAGCCCGACCCGAAGCTGAGGATCGGGCAATTGAGAATCAGAAACCGCTCTGTCTTCAAGCGCGCTGGCGCGTTCCTTAAATCGGGCGACGGTCGGATCATTGGCGCCAAGGGCGATGGCGACGGCGCCGTCCAGCGTCAGACCATCGTCTGCGCGTGAAATAGACAAGCTGTCTGCAAGGTAGAGCATTGCGATCACGCCGAGCCCGATCGCCAACAACGACGCTCGCCGCTGATGGCGGCGGTTTTCGAGTTTAAAATCAGTCACAGAAATTACGCTTCTCCGAATACAAATTGGCGCCCCGTTGTGCTCCTCCGTCAAGGCGGCGAAGGTCCAAAACAGCGACGGAAAATGCGATCTTGTCTTCCGGTTTCATTCGCATCGGGTGTTTTTACGCGCCAAAGTCTAATATCCCGCACCCGGTGTGCCGAATTATCGCAGGCAGACCTCAACGCTGCCGCTGTCCTCGGCAAAACGCCGGTATCGCTGACCTGGCGCCACTCAGGCGCGACAATTTTCCTTTGAATCAGGCGGTTTCACCTTTGATCGGGCTCAACGCGCGATCCAGCGGCATGCCTAAAATCATTGTCTATTCGCCGCCTGCAATAGTCGCCGGCTTCGCTTCCGACGTGCGCGAAGGCGCACTAATTTTAGCTTGACCGCCTTCGCGGTCGGCGCACGAGGTTGAGGGAACGCAGACCGTTGACCGTAAACAACGTTAACGTTTGACGCCGGGCAAATCGACGTAACCGGCGTTTTGCGCATCGAACTCAAAAAAATGAAAGGAGAGTCTTGTGAAAAAAGCAATGGTCATTTCAGCGCTGATGTCGGCCGCAGCACTATCGATTGCCTCGCCTGCCGCCGCCCAGTCCCATCATCCAGAAACCGCCAAAGGCGAACAAATGCAGTCAGAAGGAATGATGGACGGTCAAATGAAAAGTGGCATGTTGATGCATCAAGGCATGATGGAATGCCCGATGATGGGTCAAAGCCGGGGCGGGCCCCGCACGGAAGGCCGCCTCGCCTTTCTCAAGGCCGAGCTCAAGATTAAGTCGGGTCAGGAATCTGCATGGAATACCTATGCTGACGCGGTGCGCGACAGTCATAAACACAAGGCGGGCCACATGGCCAAGATGCACCAAAAATTGATGAAGAAGGATGAAGCTGCGCAAACCGCTGAACGCACGCCGGCGCCGGAAGCGCTGCGCAAGCGGATCGAGATGATGGAAGCAATGCTCGCAAATCTGAAATCTGTCTCGGGCGCGACATCCACTCTCTATGACAAACTCGATCAATTGCAAAAAGCGACGGCCGATGAACTTCTCGGAATGTCATGCGGAATGACGCGCATGTAGTGAGGAAATCTGAGAACCGTTGATCCAAGCATAATCATCTGTGAGGCGAGCGCATGGCGGGATACTTACCGTGACTGCGCTCGCCAAAAAAAGGAATTTCAATATCCTGTGAAGAGATCTGAAAAAGATATCGAGCGGCTGAAGGGTAAATTGGCGAAAGTTTCACACACCCTTAAAAAGGTCTGCGTACTTATCGAACAAGACGCAGATCCAATTGAGATTCTGAGCCTAACACACCGGGTCCACAATGCGCTTCGATCTATCCAAGGCGCTCTTATTGAAAGTGAAAACCAGCTTTGTATCGAGGAGGTCCTCAAGATGAAGAGCGCCCCGTCAATCCTTAGACGCCTCAAAGAGCATCGCGAGCTCCTCGTTCGATACGGTCGCTAGATTTTATCGACGTCTTTCCTGGAATGATATTTTTCGGTGCATTTGCCCTTGACCTTCCAGTAACTGGAAACCCTATCTTCTCTCATGTAACCGCAAAACCGGTGGTATTTGGTGCTGTAAAACGTTCGATACTGACGACCCGCGGATAAAGTCAGGAGACAAGCGATGAACATCGGCCAAGCGGCGGCGCTTTCAGGACTGCCTGCGAAAACCATCCGATATTACGAAGGGGCGCAGGTGGCGCCTTTGCCGGCGCGTACAGGGGCGGGCTATCGCGACTATAGCGAAAACGACGTTCATCTCCTGCGGTTTATTCACACGGCGCGCCGGCATGGGTTTTCTCTGGAAGAGTGCCGCGAGCTTATCTCGCTTTATACTGATCCGAATCGGTCAAGTAGCGATGTAAAAGCAATTGCCGAGCAGAAGATCACAGAAATCGATCGAAAATTGAAAGACCTGCGATCAATGCGCCAAACCCTCTCGACATTGGTCAAACAATGCCACGGCGATCAACGCCCGGATTGTCCAATCCTTAAAGGCCTGGCGCAGGATGTGAAATGATGGACATAAGGAAAACACAGATATGACCTCGCACACTCATACTCGTCATGGTGATACTTTGCCGTTGTCGACGACGGACGATGCTCCTTTGAGTGACAAGGATCCGGTCTGCGGCATGGACGTTGATCCGCATACGAGCAACCATCGCGCCCGCTATCAGGATGCGCCATATTATTTTTGTAGCGCCCATTGCCAGGAAAAATTCACGGCCGATCCGGAAGCTTATCTGTCAGACGACCGCAAAAAAGCTACGGCGGCGCCGGCAGGCGCATCTTACACATGCCCCATGCATCCGGAAATCGTGAAAGATGGTCCGGGCGACTGCCCGATCTGCGGCATGGCTCTTGAGCCTATGGACGTAACCGTCCAAGATGGGCCGAGCGTAGAATTCCTCGATATGCGCCGGCGGTTCTGGATCGGACTGGTGCTGGCGCTGCCGGTTTTATTCCTTGAGATGGGCGCACATTTACCCGGCATCGGATTACACCGCTTTATATCGGTACAACAATCAAACTGGGTTCAACTCGCGCTCGCGACACCCGTTGTTTTGTGGAGCGGCTGGCCGTTTTTTCAGCGCGGATGGGCGTCGTTGGTCTCCCGTCATCTTAACATGTTTACGCTGATCGCTATGGGTGTCGGCGCCGCCTATCTTTACAGCGTTTTGGCCGCGCTGGCGCCCCACATTTTTCCCGGAGGTTTTCGCGATGAGAGCGGCGCCGTCGCTGTCTATTTTGAAGCCGCTGCGGTCATTACCGTTCTCGTTTTGCTGGGACAAGTGCTTGAGCTTCGCGCTCGCGAACAAACAGGCGCGGCGGTTCGCGCCCTGCTTGACCTCGCGCCCAAAACAGCACGGCGAATCCGTGATAATGGAGACGAAGAAGAAGTCGCGCTTGACCTCGTCGAAGTCGGCGATCGGCTGCGCGTCCGACCCGGCGATAAAATCCCCATCGACGGCGAAGTTCTGGAAGGGCGCAGCGCCGTTGATGAATCGATGATCACGGGCGAAGCCATGCCTGTCGAAAAATCGCCCGGCGATCGTGTCATCGGCGGCACCCAGAACGGCAGCGGATCATTTATCATGCGCGCAGACCATGTGGGCGCTGAGACGATGCTATCGCAGATCGTGAAGATGGTTGCCGAAGCCCAGCGTTCGCGAGCGCCTATCCAACGCCTTGCTGATGCGGTGTCGGGCTATTTCGTACCGGCAGTGATCGCCGTTGCCGTGCTGGCGTTTGGAATCTGGGCTGCGTTTGGACCCGAGCCAGCCCTCGCCTACGCGCTTGTCATCGCCGTTTCTGTACTGATTATAGCCTGCCCCTGTGCGCTCGGTCTGGCGACGCCGATGTCGATCATGGTCGGCGTCGGCCGCGGCGCCCAAGCCGGCGTTCTGATCAAAAACGCCGAAGCGCTTGAACGAATGGAGAAGGTCGATACGCTCGTTGTCGACAAAACAGGGACATTGACGGAAGGAAAACCAAAACTCTCAAAGCTCATTGCTGGCCCTGGATTTGACGACCAATCGCTGCTTCAACTCGCCGCCAGTCTCGAACGCGGCAGCGAGCACCCGCTTGCCGAAGCGATCGTGGCGGCGGCGGAAGATCAAGAACTTGCTCTCAGCGCTGCGGAAGACTTCGAAGCGGTAACTGGACAAGGCGTGAAAGGGGTGGTTGAGGGCCACAATGTCGCGCTCGGGAACAGACGGTTCATGGACGCCCTTGGCGTCGAGACGTCAATGCTTGACGCGATGGCGGAAGAGCAACGCAAAGACGGCGCCACGGCGATGTATGTCGCCGTTGACTATGCGCTCGCCGGCGTCGTCGCCGTCGCCGATCCGATTAAGGCAACGACAATGCACGCGCTCGAAGAGCTTCGTCGCCAGAGCGTCAAGATCGTGATGCTCACCGGCGACAATGAAACAACCGCGGCGGCGGTCGCGCGCAAGCTTGGCATTAGCGATGTCCGCGCAGACGTGTTGCCGCAGGACAAAGGCGCAATAGTACAGAATTTAAAGGCGGACGGCCGCGTTGTCGCGATGGCCGGAGACGGGATTAATGACGCCCCGGCGCTGGCGTCCGCTGATATTGGCATCGCCATGGGCGCCGGATCCGATATCGCCATTGAAAGCGCCGGCGTGACGCTGATCAAGGGCGATCTCAACGGCATCGTCAGGGCGCGCAAGCTCAGCCGCGCGGTCATGCGCAACATTCGGCAGAATCTGTTTTTCGCCTTTGTCTACAACGCCGCTGGCATACCGGTCGCTGCGGGAGTTCTTTACCCCGTATTTGGGCTGCTCCTGAGCCCAATCCTGGCGGCCGCCGCCATGGCGTTTAGTTCGGTGTCGGTGATTGGGAACTCACTGAGATTGACCAATATCAAATTATAGCCGCCAAAACGGCATAGAGTGATGACCCGATGAGCATAATCGGCTAGACATCTGGTCCAGCGAGGGTGGCGCGCTTCTGGCGCGTATATTCCCGCACAGGCACTGGAGATGTGGCGTTATGTCGAGACTTGACAGGATATTGCGGCGATACAAGGAGCGCACGACGTGCGAACCCTCGGAACCGGTAGAATTAAAGGTGATGGCGCGCATCCGCGCCCGAGCGGCCACGTCGCCTGCCGCACTTATGGCCATGCCCGTCTTCCGGCCGGCGGCTATGGCCGTCGCCATGTTAATGGGCGTCATGACCGTTGGACTGGTTCCCACGGCAACATCATCAGCGTCGCCTGTTTCAGACCTGTCTGTGTTCGCGCCGGATGCGCCGCATCTTCCATCGACATGGCTTGGCCGGACAAAATGAAATCAAAACTTGGCCCGCTGCTCGTGACATTGGCCCTGGTCGCGGGCGCTGGCGCTGGCGGCGCCTGGATCGGCGCGAGACTTCTGCAACCGCCGACATACACTCATGACGAATTTCACGATCGCCTATTCTCGGAGCTACAGCTATCGGCTGAACAACAGTCGCTAATGGATGCGGTTGAAGCGCGATACGCCGTTGAAAGCAAGATGCGCCGGGAGCGTCTTACGGCGGCCAATCGCGTATTAGCGGATATCCTGGAGAGCGAGAACACTTATGACGCTGCGGTTGAGGCGGCGTTGGAAAATGTTCACACAACGATGTTCGATTTACAGAAATCAACGATCCGCCATCTCTATGAGATGCGGGACATATTGAATGCTGAGCAAAAGGCAATATTCGATGGCTATGTCGCAGAAACGCTTCGAGAATTTTCGGATTGACGGCGAGGCGAAATCCGATGCTGAATTGATGAGCGATGTCGCCGATAGTGATCACGGCGCATTCACCGAATTAATGTCGCGATATAAAACACCGCTGTACCGCTTCATTCTGCGGTATGTCGGCTCACCCGCAGATGCTGAAGATCTCCTGCAGGACGCCTTCACAAGCATCTATTCAAAAGCTTCAAGCTATGACCCCGCATGGAAAGTATCGACCTGGATGTACAGGATAGCGCTGAACAAATGTCGCGATTACGGGCGCAAGCAACGGCTGCGAAAGTTTGTGTCGCTTGATCGCGGAAAGGACGACGATGACGACCCGTTTATTCCTGAGCCGGCGGACCACGGTCCTGATGTCGAAAGCATTATAGTCCATCGGCAAGAACTACAGCGCCTGTCGGAGGCGATTGAATCTCTCCCGCACAAGATGCGCAGCGCCATAGTTCTTTACTCGATTGAAGGCCGCTCTCAGACCGAATGCTCAGAAATTCTCGGCGTATCGCGAAAAAGTGTGGAGATGCTCGTTTACCGGGCCCGCAAAACTCTTCGCGACCGGTGCGCGCTCAATTAGCCAGCCCGGGAGCCCGCGAGTTTTCTAGCCTCCGCCCGGGATCAGCGGTTTTGGCGATCAACCAGAATTAGCCCAGATCGGCCGCTCCAGGTCGTTTTGGCCCCGCAGCCCAAAAAATCAGATAATGGTTTCCGAGTTTTTGAGGGACAAGGCCTTGGGCCACGTATTGAACGTCACCGATTGAGGCCGCCCCTTCCGGGCGGGCGCACTGTTTTTTCGCTAGGGATACAACATGACACGTTCATCAACCATTTTCGCCGATTTGGCCGCATTTGCACTCGCACTTTTGCCGGGTCTCGCCGCTGTTGTACTAACCACGGCTTCGGCGCAGGCGGCAAACGCCGGTCAGGAAATGGACCACGGTCAAATGGATCATTCCAAAATAAGTGCTGCGAATGCCTGCGACATGCCTATGGGCGAGGGCGTCATCAAAGCGCTTGATGTCAAGACGTCCACGGTCACTATCCTACACAAGCCGAAGGATTCGGTTGGCTTTGAAGAGATGGCCATGGATTTCACCGTTTTGATACCCGTCGACCTCTCCGCCTTCGCCGTTGGCGAGCGCGTCCACTTTCTGTTGAAACTGGAGAAGGGCGAAAGTCACATTATCGCAGCGATGTGCTCGTTGGACATTGATGAAGGCGCTCACGAAGCTTGCATGGCGAAGATGCACGATGATGCGATGAAACTCGCCGCAGCTTCCATCGATCAGTGCGCTATGGAGGACATGAAGCCCGCCGAAGGTATGGATCATGAGGGCAAGGGAAAAATAGACGGCGAAGCCGAACAAGACCACGGTGGTCATCACTAAATTACAAAAGACGGCGCGCTAAAAAAACGTCGCGTAGGTCTCTGCCGTATCCTACCCGACGGAGTTGTATTATGTTTACAAGACGAAAATTGTTGCGGGCTGGCGCTGCGGGCGGCCTTATAACGTCGGCAAGCGGCCTTCTCCCGGCCTGGGCGAAAAGCGCGGCCGCAGACAATACCGGGATATTCGAGCTCGCTGGAAATTCGTTTGATCTCACGATCGGACACAGCAGGGTCGCCATAGGCGGCCATAGCGGCCACGCCGTCACCATCAATGGCACGCTGCCGGGGCCGCTTCTTCGGTTCCGCGAAGGCGAGAATCTGACGCTCCGTGTCCGGAACATGCTTGAGGAAGACACTTCAATCCATTGGCATGGCCTTCTGGTTCCCTTCTACATGGACGGCGTCCCCGGCGTTTCATTCCCCGGGATCAAGTCCGGAGATACCTTCACCTATGAATACGCCGTGCCGCAGAGCGGCACCTACTGGTATCATTCGCATTCAGGCCTTCAGGAGCAGAGCGGCCATTACGGCCCTATTATCATTGATCCCGCAGAACGCGATCCCGTGTCTTCCGACCGGGAGTACGTACTCGTCCTTTCTGACTGGTCATTCAATCATCCACACCAAGTCTTTGCGAAACTCAAAAAGAACAATGACCTTTTCAACTTCCAGCAACGCACAATCGCAGATTTCATAAAGGACGCCGGCGAGAACGGTCTTGGCGCGACGATTGAAGACCGCGCGATGTGGGGCCGGATGCGCATGTCGGCGACGGATATCTCCGACGTGACGGCCGCCGCCTATACTTATCTAATCAATGGTCATTCCACGACAGACAACTGGAACGCCATCTTCAATGTCGGCGAGCGCATACGCCTACGGATCATCAACGCGTCGGCGATGACGATATTCAATTTTCGCATTCCCGGCTTGCCCATGACTATCGTTGCCGCTGACGGGCTCAATGTTCAACCTGTTGCAACAGACGAATTTCAGATTGGCGTCGCTGAAACCTATGATGTCATCGTCGAACCCAAGCGCGCCCGCCCCTTCCCGATCGTCGCGGAGGCGATCGACCGCTCCGGCCAAGTCGTTGCGACCTTCGCGCCGAAACCGGACATGCGCGCAACCGCGCCGTTGCTGCGAGAACGACCGATCCTCACCCACAAGGATATGGGCATGGCCATGGGCGGCATGGATCACGGCGCCATGTCCGGCGGCGGTGAAATGTCCGCGCCAATGGATCATGTGGCGATGGGCCATGGATCGACGGCCGATGCGCAAACCGATGCAGCGCCAAAAACTGAAATGGCGAGCATGCGCGGGACAACCGGCATGTCAGATATGTCACACGATATGTCTGGCGGCGAGATGCAGGAACACAACCACAAAACCGGCTTTGGCGTCGATAATGTGGCGATGGCGCCGACTAACCGGCTCGATGAGCCTGGGCTCGGCCTCGAGAACGTGCCGCACAGGGCGCTGCGTTATTCGCAACTCAGAAGCCTTGAACCCAATCCCGACACGCGCTCGCCCGAACGGGAGATGGAAATCCATCTGACCGGCAATATGGAGCGATATATGTGGTCGCTGGACGGCGTAAAATTCTCCGCTGTCACCGAGCCGATCGTGTTCCATGAAGGCGAGCGATTGCGCGTCACCCTCGTCAACGACACCATGATGACGCACCCCATCCATTTGCACGGCATGTTTTTCGACCTCGTCGTCGATGAAAGCGATCACAAGCCGCGCAAGCACACGGTCAATGTCAAACCGGGCGAAAAGCTCTCCTTCGACGTCACTGCGGACCATGTCGGCGATTGGGCCTTTCATTGCCATCTTCTTTTCCACATGCATGCCGGGATGATGCAGGTTGTTTCAGTACGCCCGCGAAGCGGCATGGATCATGACCGGATGGATCCTCCGGACATGGACCACTCCAAGATGGATTATGGAGGGAAGCACTAGTGGCTCCCTCCATACACCTGGTTTCGGCCTGTATTTTCGCGGTCACCGTTTTTGGTGGCGGCTCACAGAGTTTTGCTGAAGGTCCCGAAGATCCTGCTGACCCGCAACGCGGATGGTCAATGGCGGATAAATATTGGGGCCCAGCCGCGATGGCCGAAGCGCGTAAGGCCGTTCAACAAGAACACGGCGCGAGCAATGCCTATTTCCTCCAGGCCGATCGCTTTGAGTCCAGAACAAATGAAGGCGAGCCGCAGTTGTTGTGGGATGCGCAAGGTTGGTTTGGCGGCGACAAGAATAAACTCTGGCTCAAATCCGAAGGCGAATATTCATTTAACGGCGACGAATTTGAAGACGCCGAAATTCAGGCGCTGTGGTCGCGGGCCTTCGCGCGATATTTCGATGTGCAGGCCGGCGTCCGCCACGACTTTGCGCCGGGCGATGATCGCACCTTTGGTGTCGTCGGCGTGCAGGGCCTCGCGCCCTATTGGTTCGAAGTCGATGCCGCCGCATTTGTGAGCGGCGATGGCGATATCTCAGCGCGGATTGAACTCGAATATGAATTGCTTCTGACGCAGCGCCTTATCCTTCAACCGCGTACGGAACTGAATTTCGCAATCCAGGACGTTCCCGAAAATGGCGTCGGTTCAGGGCTTTCAACCGCGGAAATGGGTTTACGGCTTCGTTATGAGATTAAACGCCAGCTCGCACCTTACATTGGCGTTTCGTGGGAGCGCGCTGTCGGCGAGACCGCAGACTTTGTGCGCGCCGATGGCGAAGATCCGTCGAGCGTTTCATTTGTCGCCGGCTTGAGACTTTGGCTCTAGGGAGGAACAAAAAGTTGGAAAATTTAATTGAACCGAACATACACCCAATCCTTGTTCACTTTGCCTATGCGCTATCGGTAACAGCCTTCATTTCATATTTGCTGGCGACGTTTTCACCGGCGGGGAAATGGCGCGATACGCTGCAGCCTGCGGCGAATTGGATGCTTGCTTTTGGCGCCCTCGCAATTATTGCAACGATTGCGGCTGGCTTCCAGGCCTATTACACGGTCAACCACGACACGCCCTCCCATGCCGCCATGACAACGCATCGCAATTGGGCGGTCCCTTCCGGGACGGCCATTCTATTATTGGCGCTTTGGCGTTGGACGACCCGCGGAAAACCCGCGTCCGCGATGTTTATAGCGCTGCTCGCGGCGGCGGCGCTTTCCTTATCCGTCACCGCCTGGTGGGGCGGGAATATTGTCTACGGTCACGGCCTCGGCGTAAAAAGTATGCCGGTCGTCACCGGCGAAGGACACGATCATGAACATGCGCCCGGTCAGGGACATGGCGACAAAGCGGACGCACAAGACACCGCTGGCCACGACAATAGCGACGGCCACCATGACGAAAACGCGTCAGACGAAACCAGCGTGGATGGACACGATGACAGCGATGGTCATCATGATGATCCGAAACCGGCAGCTGATGTTCCGGAAGGGCATGATAATAGCGATGGTCATCATGATGCTGAAGAAGCTACGGTTGCGGCAGAAATAGTCGCGGAAGCAGGTTCGCCGGAAGCAATTGTGGATGCCTATGGCGCTGCACTCCGAACCGGCGATAAAACAGCTCTTCGAGCACTGCTGGCGCCAAATGTAATCATCGCAGAAGGCGGCGGCGCCGAGCGATCTGTCGATGAATATGCCGGCCATCACATGCCAGCGGACATGGCGTTTACGGCTGCCGTCGAGTTTGTGCTCAAGAAACGCGACGTGATCGCAGACGGCGATATGGCGACAGTCATATCCGAGTCACAAATCCACGGCGAATACAAAGGCGAGACGATTCACTCGCGGATGATGGAAACGATGGTGCTAAAACGTGACAATGATCGGTGGCGCATTGTTCATATCCATTGGTCATCAGCGCCGATCACCGGCGAGCATGAACACTGATCTAAACCAAAGATTGAAGACTGAGAACAGCATGATTCTTGGTTCTATTTTACGAAATTGGGAGGCGGAGCCCTCTAAAGAGGCAAAGGCGGCTACCGTCTATGCCGGCGCCCATCGCCCGCCGCGCCTATTCTCCCCCAAGGTGCGGCGGGCGCTGTCGCTCGTTTCGTCGGCTATCAGGAGGCGATTATAACGCACTACAAAGATCGACGTTCAGATCGCCATAGTTCGCGCCAATCTTTGCACGCCGATGGCGGCGCGCTTACCGTCAATAGTTCATAATGGAGACAAGGAGATGCATGACATGAATGGATGGTCGCATTGGATGTTCGGCGGTTTCTGGATGATTTTCTTTTGGGGAGCCGTCATTGCACTGATCGTATTTGCAGCGCGCTGGGCGATGAAGAGAAACGCACCCCGAACCGGCACGGCGCCGCAATCGCCGCTCGATATTCTAAACGAACGTTACGCACGCGGTGAAATCGACCAGGAGGAATTTGAACGCCGAAAGCGAGACCTGAGCGATCCGCCCCCACCGAGTCCCCAAGGATAAGCCAGCGCGCGCCGCAACTGAGGTCTATCAAACGTCTTTTGTATAGCGGTTGGGCAAGCAGCGCAGATGGAAATAGTAATACATAGGAGAATTCGCCGTGACATATTATTTTGCAAAAACGCTCCCTGAGCGCGATCTGGACGCGGCCGAAGAGCGCGTAAAGTCGGCGCTGAAAAAGGCCGGTTTCGGCGTGCTCACCGAAATAGATGTAAAGGCGACGCTGCAGGAGAAAATCGGCGCCGATTTTCGTCCCTACCGAATTCTCGGCGCCTGCAATCCCGACCTCGCGCATAAAGCGTTGCAGGCCGAAGACAAGATCGGAACCATGCTGCCCTGCAATGTCATTTTGCAAGAGGTTGAAGGCGGCGTCGAGGTCGCGGCGGTCAACCCGGTCGCCTCCATGCAGGCAATTAAAAACCCCGCGCTTGGCGAAATTGCCGCAACTGTTCGCGACCGGCTGAAAGCGGTCATCGACGCCCTGTGACGGCGCGGTTGGATTGGTGACGGGGTGGGCGCGAGCACAACATGCGCAGCATCAACGCGCCCCGAATAGCGCTTGATCCCCGCTCTGTACGCCGTGATTTTCAGTATCAAACAAGGTCGGTCGACGTCGGTGCGATCATTTAACGCCAGCGCATCGCAGGACCAGCCGAGATTTTCTTCGATGCGGCGATGCAAAGCGGCGGACGCGACTGGCTTGCCATACGCGATAGAAGCGCAGCATGGCGGCAACGGGAAATCTCCGCCAGTTATAACGCCTAACTGGAAAAGCTTGGGCTTTTAAGCAAATCTACGACGTGCGAATTATAGACCGCAATAATCAATCCAGAACGTTTTGAACGCCCTCAGCGAGAAGCGGCGCAACATCGATTTCATTACTCTCATGCGCGATTGAGTTGGTGGTGACGACGCGCCCAGCGCCCGCCGCTTCTAATTCGATATATGCGTCGTCGGCGAACACGGCGTGCACGCCCACACAGACCGGCGGCTCAAGGCCAGCAGCGCGTAGATGCCTGATGGTTTCGATCATGGTTCGAGCGGTAGAAATAATGTCGTCGACCAGAACAGGCGTATGATTTCGCCATTGCTCAACATCTGGGACGCTTACTTCGACATCGCGATCGCCGCGCCGTGTTTTTTCAAGAACCAGAAATGGGGCGCCAGCGTTCTTCGCCACCACGGAAACCCATTGTTCGCTCTCGCTGTCCGGCCCGACGAGCACCGGACTTTTTATCGAATCCCGAATCCACGCCGAGATAGCAGGCGCCGCATGCGCAACCGCAGATCTCACTGCGTAAATTTCCGATAATGAGGTAAGCCGATGCAAATGTGGGTCGATTGTCACAAGCCAATCGATCCACTGTCCGAGGGCGCTCGCGAAATGTTTCGAGGTAACGGCCTCGCCGGGCTGAAACCGGCGATCCTGCCGCATATAGGCGAGATACGGCGCCACAAGGCCTATTTCAGCTGCCCCTAAATCCCGCGCCGCCGCGGCCGCAAATAAGAGCGGCAAGAATTTTTTGTCAGGCCGGTCGAGCGCGCAAACCAGAATAACTTTCTGACCTTCGATGGGCGTTTCAAAGCGAAGATAGCTCTCTTGATCGGGAAAGCGGCGCGTGCGGAGCGATCCAATCTGGACGCCCAGCTTATGCGCAATGCTTTTCGCCATGCCTTCATTTCCAGGCAGAGAAAATATAATTGATTTCATTGCAACAGCTCGATTTCGAGAATGGGCGGATGGCTTTCGATATAGTCGAGGGCATAGGCCAATTCGCCCGGCGTTTCGGCATGTAGAGTGAACAGAGGTTCGCTGATCTCGACTTGTTGACCTAGAGCCGCGTGAAGTTCCAAGCCTGCAGCTTTCGCGTCCGGTGCACCGGCGAGTTTGGCGGCTGTCGCTAGACGCCGATTGTCGATCGCATTGATGCGGCCAGCCCTTTCAGAGACAATTGGTCTTTGATGCCGCGAGATCGGCGGCGTACGCATGCCGCCCTGCGCCTCGCAGATTGCCTGAAACTTGTCCCACGCACCGCCATTGTCGAGCGCGGCTATCGCCTTCGCGACGCCTGCGCCCGCAGCAGCGCCGCCGCTGAGCTCTAGCAAGGCGCCCGCCAACGTCGCAGCCCGGTCTCTGAGATCTTGCGGGGCTGATGCTTCACACTGCAGGACGGCGAGCACGTCGCGCGCTTCAAGGGCGGGGCCGATTCCGCGGCCAACCGGTTGACGGCCGTCACTTTGCAGAGCCGTTGTGTTGATGCCGAGAGCACGCGCAGTAGTTAAGAGATGCGCGCTTAAGGACGCGGCATCGGCCTTGCTGCGGACTTTCGCCGTCGGCCCGACCGGCAGGTCGAGCACAAGATGGGTCGATCCAGCCGCCGCTTTCTTAGAGAGTACCGAAGCGACGAGCTGGCCTTCACTGTCGATATCAAGGGCCCGTTCGACACGGATCAAAGTGTCATCCGCCGGACTGAGGTCAACAGCGCCGCCCCAAACAACGCAGCCGCCTTCCTTTTCGACAACGCGGCGCATGGCCCGAAGGTCAAGGTCGACAGGCGCAAGCGTCGCCATCGTATCGGCGGTTCCTGCCGGAGACGTGATGGCGCGAGACGACGTTTTTGGCATGGTGAGACCGCTGGCGGCGACAATCGCCACGATGATGGGCGTTGTACGATTGCCCGGTAGACCGCCGACACAGTGCTTGTCGACGATCGGCGCCGCGCCCCAGTCCAGACGCTGACCTGCGGAGATCATTGCTCGGGTGAGGCCAAGAATTTCTCCGTCGTCGAGGCTGCGAGCCGCACAAGCGGTAATAAAAGATGACAAGTGGATGTCAGAATAGCGCCCTTCGACGATGTCGACCACAATATTTCGGAGCGCGCCGTCCGTAAACTTCTCGCCGTACACCTTGGCGCGGACGCTGCTTAGGGAGTCAAGCGAGCGCGCATGTGCGACGCTGACCTGCCCGCCCTCTTCGGCGCCAAGAAGGATCCATGCCGGTTCGGAAAGGCTCGCTTCGCCTGGCGCCAACAGGTCGCTGTCAATGAAATTCAGTGTCGCGATTATCGACCCATCGCCGGCATTGACGCGAATGCGGGCGCGCGCCGAAAACCCCTCCGAGCGGCAGACATGACAATCCCGGCGCATATAAATGACGGCCTCCTGAAGCGTATCGATGCCGAGTCGTTTCAGCCTAAGAGTGTTAGAAAGTTCCGATTGCGCCATGCGCTTTGTCCCCGTCCTCTGCGCTGTGATTTCCAGTTTCAATCAAGTTCGGCGAGCTCTTTGAACTCTGGCGTCTCGCAAGACCAGCCGAGATCTTCTTTGATTCGCCGCCGCAAAGCATCAGAGGCGTCCGGTTCGCCATGGGTGATGAAAGTGCGTCGCGGCGGCGCTTCAAAATGACCGAGCCAAGACATAATTTCATTCGCGTCTGCATGCGCAGATAACATATGCAGATTGTCCACGTCCGCATTGATAGGCACATAGGCGCCGTGGATTTTGACTGTTTTGGCGCCAGCATCCATCGCGGCCCCACGTGTCCCGCCCGCCTGAAATCCTGCAAAAAGTACAGTATTGCGCTCATCCGGCGCATAATGTTTCAGATGGTGTAGAATGCGCCCGCCCGTGGCCATTCCACTCGCTGAGATGATAATCTTGGGCACCCGGTTCGAATCGAGCGCTTTCGACTCTGCCGCTTCACGAACATATGTTGCGACACCACATGATGCCCGGCACTCCGCTGCGGTAAGCCGATGTTCACTTAAATGTTCGCATAAAATATTGCTGGCATTGATTGCCATCGGACTGTCGAGGAACACCGGCAGATCGGGAATGCGGTTCTCCGCCTTCAATCGATGAATGTGAAACAACAGGCTTTGCGCTCGCCCGACTGCAAAGGAGGGAATCAGAACTGTTCCGCCGCGCTCGACTGTCCGATTGACGATCTCCGCGATCCGATCCTCGGGATCCCCAACCTCATGCAGGCGATTACCGTAGGTTGATTCCACGACGAGATAGTCGGTGCGACGCACGATGGCCGGGTCCAACATTGTCGCACTTGCCGGCCGGCCAAGATCGCCGGAAAATAACAGTGTGGTTCCAGCGACCATAATTTGAACGATCGCTGCTCCCAATATATGGCCGGCGGGAAGAAAGCGGACGCTTATGTCCTCGCTAAGCTCAACATTCTGATCGAATGGAGCCGAAATGAATTTTTCTAGCGCGTGCTCGGCATCTTTTTGCGTGTACAAAGGTTTTGCGGGTTTGTGTTTTGAATATCCGTATCGATTGGCGGACTCCGCCTCACGCTCCTGAAGATGGCCGCTGTCTGAAAGGAGTATCGCGCAAAGATCGCGCGTCCCCGGCGTTGCGTAAACCGGTCCCTTAAATCCCTTTTTGACGAGCAGCGGAAGGTATCCCGTATGGTCAAGGTGGGCGTGTGTGAGGACAACGGCGTCGAGACTTGCCGGATCGAAGGGCGGCGGCGCCCAATTACGCAACCGCAATTGTTTGAACCCTTGAAACAACCCGCAGTCGACAAGAAGTCGGCGGTCGCCAGTTTCAATGAGGTATTTGGATCCTGTGACCGTACCGACCGCCCCAAGAAAGGTGATGGTAAATGACATATCTTGATAATCCTTCCATCAAGTAGTCCGCGAAAAGCGTAGTGAGGCTGGTGTGACGTTGAAGACCGGAGCCCTTTCGCCAGAAGATAGATCTCGCGCTAACGGCCTGCAAAAATGTTGTAAAGCGGTCCAAATATGAGCGCGGCATACCATCCGTACAAAAAGGTTTCGACCAGCCCGATTGCGAATGATCCCCAATTCAACCAGACAAATCCGGGCAGCAGATCATGCCAGGCGCCGTGCATCGCATAATGCGGAAACATCAGATCAAAACCAACGCAGAGCGAGAATGTTATTGAGAGAAACAACCCAAGACTCATGCCCAGTGAAAATACCGACAGGCGACCAATACCGTCTTTTGTGTTTGATTGCGTCATTTTGATGTCCTTGGTTTTCAGTTCGGCGCTGGCCGAATTCACTTCCTAATACGGTGCAGCGTTACGGCTCCCCGCTCTCTGAGCGGCGGTATCGGGACACATCAACTATCAATTCGTTCAATCGCCAGAGCGACGCCCTGCCCGCCGCCGATGCACAAAGTCACAAGCCCCCGCGAAAGTTGATCGCGCTGCATGGAGTACAGAAGCCGCGTCGTTAGGACCGCGCCAGTCGCGCCTATGGGGTGACCGTGTGCGATGGCGCCGCCCTCGACATTGACAACTTCTTCAGCGAGGCCAAGCTCTCTCGTGATCGCCACCGCAATTGCCGCGAAGGCCTCATTTATTTCGACGCGTTCCAGGTCAGAAATATTCCAGTCGGCGCGGGCAAGCGTCTGACGAACGGCGGGGATCGGCCCTAACCCGAACATGCCGGGTTCGACCGCGCCGATGCCATAGGAAACCAGTTTCGCGATAGGCTTCAATTTGTGTTCCGCGGCCCATGTCGCATTCGCGACAATCATCGCCGCCGCACCGCTATTGAGGCCAGGCGCATTGCCAGCCGTGATAGTTCCTTCGTCACGAAAAGCCGGTTTCAGCGCGCCCAGCCCGTCAAATGTCGTTTCCGGGCGATTTTGTTCATCCTGATCGAACAGGGTCGCGCCTTTGCGTCCCTTGATCTCGATCGGTACGATTTCGTCTTTAAAGATTCCAGCCTTTTGCGCCTCAGAAAAACGTTGCTGAGAGCGTTCCGCCCATCGATCTTGATCGTCACGCGAGATTGCCAGTTTCTCGACAAGATCCTCAGTGTGCCAACCCGAATGCTCGCCGCTAAACGCATCATTAAGTCCGTCATGGAGCATGGCGTCGTGCATCCGACCGTCGCCCATGCGATAGCCCCAACGCCCTTTCATGACGAGATATGGCGTCTGGTCCATATTCTCCATGCCGCCGGCAATAACGCAGTTTGCATGGCCGAGCATCACCTCCTGCGCTGCCGAAACAATCGCTTGGGCGCCAGACCCGCAGACCCGATTGACGGTTAGCGCGGGCACATGAACGGGAATCCCTGCGCCGATCGCAGCTTGACGCGCAGGGTTCATTCGCGCACCGGCCTGAATCACCTGGCCCATGACCACAGAATTGATCTGTTCGGCGTCAAGGTTCGCGCGATCAATCGTTGCCCGGATTACAGTCGCGCCAAGGTTCGGCGCGACAACATCTTTCAGCGAACCGCCATATGCCCCGATCGCAGTTCGGACTGGGGTGCAAAGAACAACATCGTTATACCACATAGTGCTAAACTCCTTTCGTTTCCAACGTCTCCGCACCCCAATGCGCTCGCCTCCAGGGAAAGGAAGGAGGCTGCAGAGCTGACAGCGTAAGGGGGCTATGCCGCCAAATATTCATACGCGTGGATCATATCTTTCCCTCGCAGGATTTTAGGGGGCATTTTAAAAAAACAATGCGAGCGCCTTTTTCTGTTTATGCCCTGGCAACCGGACTACATTGATCACAGAAATATTCTAATGATCGCAACCTGTTTGCTATCGGATCGTATCTCCACGAAGCGACGCGGTTGGTTTGCAGCAACGATCTTGGACCGGAATCGCATCTGCCTGGCACACAAATTTATCAGTGCAGTCGTCGGGTCGGTGCGGTGTGCTTTCTAGCACGCCTTGGATTTTTCGCGCCGCCTGCAGAACCGCACGCGCGCCGGCGGCGATACAATCGCGCTTTTGATGAAACTCCAGAATACCAATTGGTCGATGGAATTCAGGCCTCAAAATTAAATCCGCTTCGTCGAAGCGCATATTGGAATGCGCATTGTGGGTAACTTCAACGGATCGCAGAAAAACCTCAAGACCATTCCTTGGTCTGTCGTTGTTCGGGTGGTTGGCCGGATTGATTGAGAGCACATAATCGACACCCGATTGCCTGACAACATCTACAGGCGCAATGTCGGTATAGCCGCCATCAACGAGCAAACGGTCTCCATCCTCGAACGGCGGTAATATGCCTGCCAGCGCCGAACTCGCGTAAACAGCGTCAACAGCGTTGCCATTCGACATAATGACCCTTTCGCCCGTCAAAACATCAGTTGCTGCGAGAAAGACGGAGATGCGGCTTTCCTCCAAATTCTTACCAAGGGTCAGACCCTCCAGAACCCCGCGTCCCCATGCAACAGTTTGCTGGCCGGCGCCCCATCCAAAGTAGATATTGCGCATCTCGCGCTCGGCAATAAGCAGAGCCTTGACTTTGTTTCCCAATCCCGGCGTCTTGAAATCGGGAATTTCTGGAAAGCCCGAAACGTCCATATCAACAAGTTGACGATACCAATCGTCGTTCAACGCGTAGGTCGCTGCGACCACGGCGCCCATAGAAACGCCGGCCACAACGCTGGGATAATAGCCGAGATGATTGAGTGCTTTGAGTGCTCCGACATGCGCCAGACCTCGTGCGCCGCCGCCGCCGAGCACCAATCCAAAAGATGCAACTTTTTTCACCGTATTTTTCTTCTTTTGATTTGTATCTGACCGACTAATCTGTGGGACATTCGCCTTTGCACTTGGATCAATTCAATGGGGCGCGCGAAATTACGGCGCCCTCCTTGAATTTCCGCATTTGCAAAAACAAACCGATTCATCACCATTTGGCGCCATTATGCAAAAGAAGCTTAGCGATGGTTCTCTTGGAGAAACGATACCAACACATCCCGCCGGACATCAAAACTCCTCCGCATTCACCTCTTTTTTGTCGAATATTCGATATATGGCATCGACCGGGCTGACGGCGACGATGCCGTCGCCTTCCAAACCGACGCTCCCTGAATCCATGATCGCACCAACAATCTCCTTTACACGCGATTCGGGCGCGTAGATCTGCAGCCGGGCGTGGGTCGTCATAAGATCACGCTGAAAGAAGTTTTTGTAGTCGCCATACCCTTTGGTCTTCGACACGCTTAGTCCCGGCGCCGAGATTTCTCTGAGACGCTTCTCTACCTCCTCAACCATAAGCAAATTTATGGTCGCTGTTATGAGTTTTAATTTCACTGGCCTTCTCAATGATGTACTCTGAGCGATATGATCTCCAATTAATCGCCGCACTCAAATATTGTAGCTCGCCGTGTCAAACGCAGTACAAAATTATTCATGCGATTTCAGTGAATATTACGAATTGTTTTGTTTTATCCCTCATTATTTTTTGGCTGGAAATCGCAGTTTCTCAATTGCCTCGCTGCGGCCAAAAACGCTGGCGTACTTGAAGCAAACTCACCCCAAGGAAAGAGGCAACAATAGAAGCGGACAAAACCGCCAATCGCGCAGTATTAAGCTGGTCTTCGGCGGGAAAAGCGACTGAGGCTATAAATATGCTCATCGTAAATCCGATCCCACCGAAAATGGACGCGAGGCCTATATCGGTCCAGCGTAAATATTCCGGGCGCTCGGCAATCGAGAACTTCGCCGCCAGATATGCCGCGCCCGTGATTCCGATAGGCTTGCCAATCACTAATCCCGCCGCGATCCCGAAGCTCATAGGTGTAAGTAATGAGCGAATTGACTCTCCACTTATTGTAATTCCAGAATTGAAAAATGCGAAAGCCGGCACAATCGCCAGCATGACGACCGGTGATATATCGCGTTTCAGCCGATCATGCGGCGCATTCCCTTCTTTTTCAGCGCGCAAAGGAATCGCAAACCCAAGTACAACGCCTGCGAGCGTGGCGTGCAGACCCGAAGCCAAAAGCGCGGCCCACAAAAAGGCGGTTGTTACGAAATAAGGAGTGAGGGATCTTAGGCGAAACGCACTGAGGGCAAAGAGCACACCGGCCAGTGCAACCGCAATCCATACTGCAGGAAGATTTACGGTGTCTCCGTAAAAAATTCCAACTATCCCAATAGCGCCGATATCATCAAAAACCGCAATGATAGTCAAAAACGCGATCAATGGCGCAACCTTTCTCGATGAGAACAACGACAAAATACCGATCGCCAGAACTGCGTCCGTCGCCGCGGGAACCGCCCATCCGCCTATCGCTTCGCGATCACCAAAATTTAAAGCAGCGTAGATCGATGCCGGCGCGACCATTCCGCCCAACGCAGCTATCAACGGCAAGCGCCATACACGTCCGGCTGACAACCCGCCAACGAGCAGTTCGCGCTTCGTCTCGAGCCCGATTTTCAAAAAAAATAGGACGAGGAGTCCTTCATTGATCCACAGGTAAATTGGCTTTTCATAAGAAAACTCACCAATGTGAACGCCAGCAATTGTGTGATGAAGCAGGTGATAGAACTCTGAAAACTGCGTATTCGCCATAACTAATGCGACAATCATCGCGGTTGCCATCAAAAGACCGCTTAATCGGTTGGCTTTATGCGATATTGAATTCATTCGGAGCTCGATCTGCGATGTGTATTCGCAATTGAAAACCGGTTAGGTCATCCGATTTTTAATTTTAGCGGCTCAAGAAACTCATATTCCGGAATTTCAAGATTGAGCGGCGCCGGCCCCTTTCGAATGCGCCCCGACGTATCATAATGCGATCCGTGACACGGACAAAACCACCCGTCCCAGTTGCCGCGGTCGCTTTGAGCGCTTTGCCCAAGAGGAACGCATCCAAGATGTGTGCAAATGCCAATGACGATAAGCCATTCCGGGTTGACGATGCGGTCGGAATCTTTTTGCGGATCTTTCAGGCTCGCGCGATCATCCATCCGTGCAAGCTCTATCTCCTTTGGCGTGCGCCGAGAAATAAATACCGGTTTGCCGCGCCATTTTACCAAGACACGCTGGCCAATTTCGATTGGCGAAATATCCACCTCTTTGCTTGACACGGCCCGGACATCCGCAGAGGGGTTGAAACTGTCGACTAGAGCGTTTTGCATTCAATTGAATCCGTATCCAGCGGCGGCGAAGTAGTTTTTGCATTCTTGTGGGGAGTACAGGCTGCAGATGTCGCCGATGGCTTGCCGGAGTTTGTCGATTGAGCGGACGCCGACCTTCTTGAGACGGGCTTTGAGTTTCGAGAAGGCCATTTCAATGGGATTGAGGTCAGGGGAATATGGCGGAAGGAACAGTATCCATGCGCCCTTTTCCCGAACGGCGTTTTCTGCGGCGGGGCTCTTATGGGAAGACAGATTGTCCATGATGACCACGTCGCCCGTGGACAGGGTGGGCGCAAGCTGAGTTTCAACATACGCCTCGAAGGCGCGCCGGTTGATGGCGCCGTCGATGATCCATGGCGCGGTCAGCCCGTCATGACGCAGGCCAGCGATAAAGGTCTGTGTTTTCCAGTGGCCGAATGGTGCGGTTGCGCGCAAGCGTTCGCCGCACAGCGACCGCCCTCGCGCTCTGGTCATT
>JAJFGF010000016.1 GCA_021776245.1 Hyphococcus sp.
TCCCTTCTTCGTTCGCTCTTCGTATCGCTTCTTTCTTAAACTCGGCGCTGTAACGCTTGTACGGCTTCGGTTTCGTCATTTGACACCTCCTGGGAGCTATTACTCCCTTTTCTAGGTGTCCACGAATTCAGGGCAAAACCACAACTTATTCCGAAATCTTTATGTCCGGTTTTGCGCACGCAGCTGACTTACCGCCCCCTTCCCCTAGTCCAATACCACGTGATCCGTCCGTTCCGGGCAACACCAACCATGTTTCGTCCCATCGCCCGCGCCATGGCGCGACGCCAGGGGACCAACATCAACTCACGTCGCTTTTCGAGAAGCGCAAATTTCCCGCTGGCAAGTTCGATATCGCGAACATTGCGTCCTTCTATCTTCCCTGATTTCGGCGCGGACGAAACAGGCTTGCCGAATTCACGCGCAAGCCGTTCGCCGGCGTCAGCAATGTCCATTTCCTGCAGCTTCTCCAGCGAGGCGCCGTCCAGGCCGCGACTTCTGAGAAAAAGTCGGCGCTTCTCCGCTGCTGCTCGAACCTCTCCGCCAAATCCCTCATCCGATAATCGAGATTCTCCATATTCTGAAAACTCGCGATTGAGCCAAGCGGCGCCAATTGCGCGGGACTGCTTTTCTAGGGACCACGACGTTAATTCACGCACATCGACCGACCGTGATTTCATTTGCGCCCGCTGCGCCATTCGAACACGGGCGAGATAGTCGCCAGGAATCGCCCACGATCCGTCCGCCGACCGGTCAACAACGCCAAGCCGCCGCAGCGCTTCGAGCCGCCGCACATGGGAGCGAATAAATTCGCGGCTTGCTTTACCATCGGAATTTTCGTGGCGTGTCGGACTGTATACGCCGTCATTTTCGCCAGCGACGGCGCCAATTACGTGATCGGATTTTTTGACGCCGTCCCCTCGCCCCGAAATCTCGACAATCGCGCCGCGTTTTAATTCTTCAACGTGATCGGTATCGCCAAGATCAACGTGATGCACTGCGCCGTCGATGCCGTCGACCATGGCGAAAGCCCGCTCGTGAAAGTCGCCATGGCGACCGACCGAGATGACGCGACCGGTGATGTTGCGCTCGTCGCTCGCTGGATCGAAAATCGATTCTGCGCCCGCGACACGACCGTCGCCGCGCGCACGGAGCTCCCTGTTCATCGCCTTGATGATGTCGCCGTGGAGACCAAGATCGCGGAGTTTGGACTCAAAGTCATGATCCAGCCGCGAGCGTCTTTTTCCGAGGCTCTCGGCGAGGCCTAGCCGCTGCAGTTTTTCAAGACGCAGGAGTTGCAAACGCGCCTTCAATTGGCGGGCGTCTTTATCGATCTCGACGACCCCGTCTCGCGCGTTTGATTTCAACTCACGGTCAAGGCTGGTCCATCGCTCCTGGCCGACCTCCCGTTCCACGCGCCGCTGCAGATCAAGCTCCGTGACTGGCCCAAGCTCAATCGACAGGAGTTCATTGACCCGTTCGCGCATGCCATGAGCGATCATGCGTTTTGGAATGACAAGATCCTCGCCATTATCGCGCTTGCCCCGAATAACGATATGGGTGTGCGGGCGGCGAGTATCGTAGTGATCAGCGGCGATCCAGTCGATGCGCGTTTCCAGCTCGCGCTCCATTGAAGCCATCAAATCACGGGTGAGCGGCTTTAATGATCGAAATTCATGCCCATCTTCCGGCGACAAGATAATCCGGAATTGATGACGGTCGTCCTCGCCCCTTTCAATAAACGCATCGCGATCAGCATCGTCACTCTCGCGATCGTAGAGAACGCCGCCGCGCTCTTTTTCGTCTAATTTTTCGCGCGCCGCATCGCGCTCGATATAGCGCAGATGCGCTTGTTGTTTTGCGGCGCCTGAACCGGCAAGTTGCACGATCCGGGTTTTGACAATCGAGCGGCGCTGATACCGGCTCGTATAGCCCGCCGGTTTTGGCGCCGCGGAGACGCGCCGCTTGCCACGTTTACCCGATGCTGCACGCAACAGTTTCTCGACATGTGTTTTTGCTATTGCATCGCCAGCGCTCCGTATGCGGCCAAGCTTCGGCTTGAAGTCAAACTCGCCGGCGCTCATGACGCCGCCAAACGCCGGGTGTTACAGCCTTTTCGCAAGCTTGGCGCCACTAATTCACTATATATTTCTGTGGTTTGTGCGAGTTTCACGACTCGCCAAGAACTTGACGCGAGTCGCGTCAACGGGATGTGCAGACTGGGCTGGAGCGCCCCTTGGCGCCAGACCCTTTTATCTTGCCTTCCGCGCCCTTTCACCCCGCGCCCCATTGTTCCTCCGCCTTTGGCTGATTTTTACTTTGAAAAAATCAACAGCGGCGTTGCAACGCCCAAAATATTGTCTTCGTCAACCGGCCCGAAATACCGGCTGTCGAAGGAGTTTTTGATGGCTGTTGAAAGGAGAAAATATTCTCCATCTTGAAGTATAAAGCATCCCGCTGTGATCGGCATCGGCCGACCCAGAGAGTCCGTCTTTTGAATATCGACGATGCTCGTTTTGCCGATGAAAATGCTGTTATTTTCAATGCAAATTTCATCGCCACGCACCCCAAAAACTGTTTTCAAAACCGGTGCTCCCGCCGGCAGATACCCCCGACTGAAAGCCAGCTTCATAACGTTATTTTCAGGCAGTGCCGCGACGAAATCGCCTTTCGCGAGTTCCTCGTGTTTCCTCAATCCATAAAACCCGATTGGCGCGCTTGGACTTGGATTGTAAATCAACGCGGTTGGAAATGCGGCGATCGAAGCCCATGCCAATGATGCGCTTGCGATCAATGAAACGCTCAGATAGGCCGCACGCCTGTTCATAGCGCAGCGCTGCTTTTTACAGCGCCGCACGCCCATTGCGCCGGTGATAATTCGTGCGGCGGCAAATTCAAATGAAGGCGAAGATGGAGATGGCGCCAATAGGCGTAAGGAATGGTTTCAAGCGCCCCATCCTGCTGTTTCAAGCGGTCAAGAGACTTCAGAAATCGTTTCGTATAGGTTGCGCCTCTCGTCGCCAACAGAATTTCGGCGCATGGTTTAACGCCGGGAATAATCGTTCCTCGGTCCCCGGCGTTCAACGTTCTGACGACAAAACATCGCCAGCTTTGCGTCCCATATTCATTCGCGCGCCAGCGCAGATAGCCGATCGCCTTGCGGGGATTGAACAAAAAGATATTGCGTTCGCGGGACAGGCGTTTGCGCCCGAAAGTTTTTCCGAAGAGCACGCGATATGTTGCCCGTCCGTCGAGGTACAAAGTCTCGACAGCGGTCAAGTCCTCTCCCGATGTCATGGGAATTATCGCCGATAGGATGCGCTGGACCAGGCCTGCAGATCGTCAATGTGATAGCAAATGCGCCCGCCATGTTTCCGGTATCTCGGCCCTTCGCCGCGCCAGCGCATATTGTCGAGGGTTCGTTTTTTGAGTTTGAGGAATTCGGCGGCTTCGGCGGTTATCAGGAATGGGCTGCGCGCATGCTGGATTGGCTGTGCGGCCTGATTTTCGTCCATTGTGATTATCCCCTTACTACTGAACACTACAGTCAAAACTAACATACTTGTAATGTTGCTTCAAACTGAATCTTGTTCTCGACAATGCTACCCCCATGTTTTCACTATGTTTTTCTATAGACACCCCTGATGTCACACGAACACACGCAAATTGCGGTTCCATGAGTTTCTGAAGCTTAAGATCGGTGCGTAATGTACATACAAACCTGACATAAGCGGTTATTGGCGGCGCTCGTGAGAATGCCCCCGCGCAGAAGCCTGCACGGGGGAGTTTTATGAAGCACAGTCGTTAACCCTGCGGATTCCACAGGATCGCGAGAACATCTTCACTTTCCTGGCCTGCGGCGCGCGCCAGATTGGCGAACAATTTCGCCGGACCGAAAGCGGGATGAGCAAATGTCAGCGAGACATATTCCTTTCCGGAATTCTTGCCGACGCGGTTCCAACCGCCGCCGATTTCTCCGCCGCGCGCGGCGTAGATGCGGAAATCGGGCTGGCGATCGTTCTCTTTCGCTTCGTTGGGCACAATGGTGATCCTGGTATTGAGGGTCATCATTGCGAGCGTTCCTACAAAGCCGCCGCTTTCACGTTTCGTTACGGTTCCAAGTGATTGAGCCATCTTTTCGTCTCCATTTTTTGCCGCCGGAGAACCATTCCCCGGCCTGACGCGGGACCTTTCGAACGGCGCGCCGGACCGCCTGAACGGGAACCGCCGCAGCAAAGCGGAGGACCGGCGGCAACGGATTTTTTGGACACGAAGTGTCGTGCGCGAGGAGACCGCAAGGTCGGGGAAAAAATTCGTCGCCGCCGGTTTCGGGCGACGCGGCCGGCGTTCAGGTCCACTCGCGAAAAGGCCGGGCCATGGTTTTCATGCCGCGGAAATTTATGCTGACGCAAATGACGATTCACAACTGGATTCAGAACTGAATCGAGACGTGTCGCTTGCCGCCACGCCAGTGAACTGACCGGCCTCTCAAACGCGATCCGCACTGCACCAAATGAGGTCTATATCGACGCCCGCCCATAGCTGGCGCCGCTCGCCGGGTCAGTATAGATTCGCAGAGCATACCCATCCGCCCCGGACGAAAAGCGCCCCATGCCGCCATTGAATTTCATGAAAACAAGTCTCGATCATCTGCCGGAGAAAAAGCAGCGCGAGCTGGCGCGCATTCAGGAAATCCTGTTTGAAGAGTTCGATCTCGCCAAAGGCAATAGCCAGAAGGTCTATAACCAGAAGGGCCGGATATTAAAGATCGTGCTTTTTGGCTCATACGCCAGAGGCGACTGGGTCGATGAAGCGGGCAAGACCGCGAAAGGCTATCAGAGCGATTTCGATTTGCTGATTGTCGTCAATTACGCCCAGCTCACCGACATGGCGACCTACTGGTACAAGGCCGAGGACCGCATCATCCGCGACCGGGCGGTTAAAACGCCCATCGGCCTGATCGTTCATTCCCTCGGCGAGGTGAACGACAAGCTGGCGCTCGGGCAATATTTCTTTACGGACATTATCCGCGACGGCATCGCCCTTTACGAGCTTGCCGGCCATCGTTTTGTCGATCCAAAGCCGCTGAAACCGAAAGAAGCGTATAAAGCGGCGAAAGAGTATTGCGAAGATTGGTATGGTAGCGCCATGCGGAGACTCGAAATATTTCAAATTGAAATGGATAAAGAGACTGGCGAAAATCAATGGCTGAAGGATGCTGCGTTCACGTTGCATCAATGCGTTGAGCGCCTGTACGGGGCCTATCTTTTGACGACAACTTTATACAGCCCGTCCACACACAATATCCGCCGCCTGCGGTCTTTGGTCGAAGCAAAGGACGAGCGCTTTCGCGAGATCTGGCCCGACGAAGACAGATTCCAGCGCCGTTCTTTCGAGCTGTTGAAAGAAGCCTATGTCAAGGCGCGCTATTCAAAACATTATAAAATCACCGAAGAAGAACTTTACTGGCTCGGCGAGCGCGCGGAATTATTGGCGGCGCTGGTGAAACAGGCTTGCGAGAAACGGCTGAAAAAGCTGAAGGCGAAGGCGGGGAAGTATGGTCTTGCCCCCCTTCAGTGGACAGTTTCCAAAGATTTGGCTGACCGCTTTTCAAAGTCAACCGGGCTGATGTTGCCAAGATAACCGTGGCGTCGTTTTCGATTATAGAACACTTCGATGTAGTCAAAGATATCCGTACG
>JAJFGF010000017.1 GCA_021776245.1 Hyphococcus sp.
AAGAGAAAGGATAAAAAGGCAAACACTCGAACAACGCCGCTTGCAACATCGTGAAGCAGCGGCGTAAACTGAAACAACAGATGAGCCAGATACTCCGGTAACTCAAACCAAAATCTGTTCCATTTTATTTGATGACGGACAGTTCTCTAATTTCGCGCACTGGTACTATTTTCAGATCGGTGCGCGACTGTAACGATTGGGCTATCTCAGCCTCCCGCTTGAATCGCCTTATTGCTTCCTTGGATGCGCCTTTTCTTAATCGCTTGATTGCATTTGTGCCGTCTGACCAAACTATTGCGTTTCCGCCCGACCCAATTTGTTTCCAAGCGATAGGAACTCCGGGATGATTGGGATTCGATTGAAGGGCAGTTTTGTCGTTTTCGGTCATTTTGCACTTTCTTCATTCAATCGCCCATATTCGTCTAATGCAGGGTGTCTTCAAGGGCTTAGAAGCGCCTCTGGCGTAGGGCGGGATTCACCCCGCCATAGGAGTTCATACGTATAGGGAGCATGATTGACGGGTAACCCCGCTCTACACGACAATAGCCGCATGCTCACTCTTTCGGTCTCAACGCATCAATTATATTTGCGCTTACCCAGTAGATATCCACATTGTCATTGTCTGGGTCTACGCCCCTGTTGAACAGGATGTATTTACCGTCGGGGGTGACGCTGGCGTAAGCATCCCATTTGTCGGAGTTCACTTTGTCGCCCATATTGACAGCAGGGCCCCAGGATCCGTCGTTTTGGCGGAAGCTGATATAAAGGTCGGATTCTCCAAAGCCGCCTTCCCGCTCACTATCCCAGATCAAATAACTTTCATCTGGCGCGATAAAGGGATGGGCTGTCCATTCGCCCGTGTTGACCACCGGACCCATCTCTTTGGGCGCCTGGAGCTTGCCGTCTTTGAACGTTGACATGCGGATCACATCGCCGCTTTTGTAATCATCAAACACATAAGTCCCCGTCGCGGACGCGGTCAGGCGCATAATGCCCCAATCCTCTCGCTCAAACATGGGCCCAAGGCTTTTTCGCTCTGACCAGCCGCTTCCAACACGCTCCTTGTAACCTTCCGCCATATGCATGCGCCTGCCATCAGGCGAAAACGTCACTTCACCGTTCCGCGTGAACTCGATATATTTTTTCCAGATATTGTTTTCCTGGCGGAAGCCGAAGACGGTGGGCCTGGTGTATTCGCCGCCCCTTGTGGTGACGTAAAATTCATCCATGCCCGGTGCAAAAACGCCTTCGACTTCCCAGGCGTCAGTGGAAACAATACCCGGCGCAAAAACCTCTGCTGTCATGCCCGGGGGTGTTTGCCCCATATAGGGGCCTTCAAGCATGGGGAAATCCCGGGCGTGGCTGCCGCTTGTGGCAGCCAGCGCTGAAAAAACCAGTCCGATAAAAGCAAAAGCAAATTTCATCTTTTTCGTCTCATTATGGCTTGGGCCTGAGCGTCTCAATAATTTGTGCATCTACCCAGTATATATCTACCTGTTTTTCACCGTTTACAGGTTCCCCAATACGTCGATCAAAAAAGAGAAACTTTCCATCGGGAGACACACTCGGATAGTTTTCGGCGTCGGTGGTATTTATCTTGTCGCTTAAGTTAATGGCAGGGCCCCATGAGCCATCACTCGCTCGATAGCTGATATAGAGGTCAGATGTGCCATATCCACCTTTTCTTCTGCTATCCCAAATCACGTAGGATTCATCAGGTGCAATGAAGGGGTGGGCATTGTATCTGCCGATGGCAAACTGCGGGCCCAGTGACTTCGGTTGTTCATATTTGCCGTCTATCAAACGCGAATAACGCAGAGGGATATCCAGCTCTTCGCTATAGGTATCAAAATAATAGGCGCCGTTGGAAGTAACCGAAAGCCGCATGATGAGGATGTCTTTGAAAGGCGTCCCAAGGCTTTTCAGGGCCGACCAACCCGCGCTGGTGCGCTCCATATATTTATTTGCAAAATAGAGGGTCATCCCATCGGGAGAGATAGATGGTTCACTCTCACCCTGTTTGACAACAGACTCCCGCCATTGATTGTTTTTATATTCAATGACAGCCAATACATTGGACGTCGATTCCTCACAAAGTGGTCTCCGGATAAAATAAAAGGCCTTCATATCCGCCGCGAACATGCCCTCAAATTCACGATACTCTTCTGTATTAACAATGCCGGGAGCAAAAATCTCAGGCGTTGAACCCGGTGGCGTTTGACCGAGATAGGGACCATCAGGGATGGGGAAATCCCGGGCGTGGCTGCCGCTTGCGGCAGCCAGCGCTGAAAAAACCAGTCCGATAAAAGCAAAAGCAAATTTCATCTTTTTTGTCTCATTACGGCGAAGAGCCGTTTCTGTTGCCCATTTTGTTTCTGTGTAACGGATGGCAAATGCAATGGAGATTACGCTGAGAGGACCCATAGGGGCGATAAGCAGCACCGCGGTTCGCGCGGAAGGGCGGGCTTCAGCCCGCCGCTTGAATTATGATGCCGGGGTGTTGATTCAATTCAATCAACCCGCCCTGCACCAGAGGCGCCTACTAACCGAGTCGATGCTCACTATCTCATTATTTATAATTGAAAGCGCAAATAGTTGTGCAATAATGTTTGCCGCAACGGGAAAACGCCCGCGCGAACTGCCGATCGGTAAATAATTGAAGGCGTAAGGACCAGCGCGTTGGGGTCTGACGGCGTCAAGGCGATCAAATAAGATAACCGCGCTTGTTGGTGGATCCTGAATCAAGTCCGCAATGACAGCTGTTTATTTGTCCTGCGGAGCGCCAAGTTTTTACCGCCTTTCGGTTGAACACAGTATCGCAAAACCATGACACAAAAACCAGAAACGCCCGGCGACTTCATCGCGCAAATCTCGCCCTGACTGCCAATCGATATGGTCGTCTGGTCATCTTCCGGCGACAGCCTTGTCTTGCGCGCCGGGCGCGATTCGAGCGCTTGGTCCGACTTTGAACTGATCTTTAACGATGTCTCTTATATGGCGCTGCCCGCCTGTATGAATTCAGTGACCATCAACCTTGGCGGCGCAGTGTTGCGCAAGGAATTGCAGGCGCGCTTTAACGCCATGGAGCCAGACGAAACAATCTTTGAATTGATCGAAGACGAAGATTGGCAAGACGGCGCGAAACGCCATGTCATTGTCGCCAGAAACGCTGTGTTCAAGCCATTAGAGCCCACGAATTGATCCGGCGTCAAAACGCAACTATTCTCTGGCGGCTCTTTGCGGATGATTTATTCAGCGAGTCTTAAATGCCGCTATCGCCAACGCCCAACGGATTTAACGTCACCTACGACCGGGTTAAGTGTGCTGTGGCAGGCCTTGGCGCTTTTATCTTTGCCGGCCTGATGATTGCTGTCGGCATTGACGCCTATATTCCCGTGCTTGACGGCACAGTGCTTGAAGATTTCATCATCACACGCCGGCCGGTCTGGCTGCTTGCTGGCATTATGATCATCGGCGGCATTGTTTTGTCCGTAGTCGCCGCATGGAATGGAAGAAATGCGTTTGCGCGAGCTGCTGCAATGATCTTTGACGCCGAAGGCGTTGACGCCCGCAGCCTGATCGGCCGGCGCATCATCAAATGGCAAGATGTTGGCGCAGTTGATGTCATTAACGGGACGGTCTTCCTGACCCCCTCCCCGGGATCAATGGCGAAACCCACGCCGCTGCAGACTTTTTTGACGTCGGTCAAACCCGATGAATTAACCCGCACCATGGCGCAGCACCGGCCGGAACTTTTCGGCGCCGTGGAAGAAACGCGCATGTAATTTCGCGCGTCCTGCTTTTTTATCGCGCGGCCTCCGTAAACATCGACGCCATTTGTTTATCAGCCTGCGCGCCTGACGGATTGAAATCAAAATCATCGAGCCTGTTAACGCCCAGCTTTTCGATGTCGTCAATCTGATCGCGATAGATTGCGATGAATGCATCCCTGCGCCGGCGCGAGTCTTCCAATATTTTCGCTTCGACGGCAAGATTGGACTTGCCGTATTTCCCAAGGATCCGGAACGCCTCTTCCGCTGGTCCGGAAAGAAAGTTTTGCATTTCTCTGGCGAGCGCCGGGTCGCCGCCTTTGGCGCGAATAAAGCCGCCATAGTCAAAAAACCCGATCTTTACCGCGCTGTCCCGCTCGACCCGCGCCATATTGTTCAGCTTGTAGTCCGCCATCACGACGCCCGATTTGTTGAGATCGTCCAGTGCGCCTTTCAACGATTTACGGATCGCCGCGCGTTCCGCTTCGGTGGTTGCTGCTTTCGCCAATATTTGCTCAATCGATTGACCAAGATCTTCGACAAGATAGGCTTCTGAAAATAACCGCAACTGCCCCGCAACATCTTTGGGAATCGGCAGCCTGACGCTTTCTCTTGGCAGGACAAAATGCTGCGAGGGAACGGCCTTGAGATAGGCCTTGCCGGCGACCGCCGCCTGGTCGGTCGCCCCATAGCCCAGCTTTAACAGCGTTTCAAATTCTGCGAATGGCTTTTGCGTTTCAATCGTCAGCGCGTAAGTGCCGCCGCCCCGATAGGGGCCAAGATGCATATTAAAGGGTTTGGCGCCGGTCACCGATGCCGGAATGGTCAGCGGCTTGTTCATCAGGTGCAGCGCTTTATCCTGCGCTGTTTCAGACAGAAACCGCTGAAACTCGCGGGCTTCTAATATTGCGGGATTTTCGACCTGACCGCCCTTCACGATTGCGGTGCCCAAATCGTCCTCAAGGCGGCCGCCGCGAAGAATTTCCGTCTCGATAAAATCATCGGAGAGCCCGCCGCCTTTAAGGATTGATGTCTCAGACAACTCACCGGCGCGAATAATATCCGTACCGATATCGTCCGCCGCGCGCAGCATTTTTACCGGCTCTTCAAGGGTCCATGCGGGCAACAGATAATTTCCGGATCCCGGCGGCGAGATTGGTTTTGGAACAAACCGAACCCGCGCCTCATTCAAACTGAACGGGAACGGAAGCGCGACCTCTTCGCCAACGCCGAGCGGCTTTGATGCGTTCGCATTGCGGATCAGCTCAGTGCGCGCAAACCTGATGTCCTCATTGACCGCGGCGATGGCGCTGCGCTCCACCGCGTCAAGCGCTTCTGCCCCGCGCACCGCCTCGCGCGCTTTCGATCGCACGGCAAAAAGCTTGATGCTGCGCTGATCGGCTTGCGACATGGCGCGCACGCCGCCGCGCGGCATATTTTGCGCCGCTGTGCGGCCTTTCGCGACCACGCCGTCGCCGCGCAACAATCCGTTCGCAATATGTTGACTGGCGCCGGCGACCGTAAGCGCGCCAAAACCAAGATCGACGGCCATGCGGGTGCTCGCATTGACCCATGTATAGGCATTTTTGACGGCCACATCGTTGCGATCAAAGCCAATGACCACGGCGGCGTCCCGGGAAAAATCGATTTCCGCATAGCTGTGATACGCTTTTGCCCAGCCTTCGACCGCATCGGCGCCCAACAGCGTCAGGTCAACGGCGGTCAGGCTCAGGGCGATCGATGTTGAGCCATAGATCATCGCCGGCAGGCTCGCGAGGCCGAAGGCGGCCGTCAGATAAGCATTATCCTGTTGGGCGGCCTGCGCCTGGGCGCGATAGCGCGCCGCCGTATCATCCACATTATCAACCCATTCCCGTGCAACATCATCGGGCTCCCAGTAAAGATAGGTCCGTCCGCCGGCCTCTTCTTCGGTAAGACGCATCAGCCGGGGATTGAGTTTATCGGCGACAGCGCCGAATCCGGACCCCGTCAGTTTCAGCAAACCTTCAATGTCGCAATGATCGATCTGCTGCGCTTCGGATGCAGCGTCTGCGGCGCCGGCATTGATCTTGACGATCGCTTCCGCGGTCGCCTGAAGGCGCCAGCGCGCCGCCGCCTCCGGCGTTGTTTTAAAGATTGCCGCCAATGTTTTGAGATCTTCCATCAGCGCAAAGTCGCCATAGGCCACTTGCGATCCGTCGGGCGCGGTCACCTTGATGCGATTGACCGGGATATTTTTATTGTCTAGCTCAAGGCGCATTGCATCGAGAAACCCCGATAGCGCGACTTCCGTCTGCAAAACGTCACTGTTCCGCGATATCTGCTCATTCAAAAGATCGACAAATGTTTTGCGGAGCAACAACATCGCCGCATGATGGCCAAAGGTGACGACTGTTTTGCGGATATGCTCATCTTCAAAGGAAAACACCACCAGGCGGCGAAAGGCCTCCGCCTGGGCATTGGAAAGATCGTCCCAATCGCCGAATGCAACATCATTGCGGCATTGCGCTGCTTCGGCGAGCGCGCTTTTGAACAGGTAATCTCTTTGCTGATTTTGAAAACGCATCGACCGGTGCGCGGCGGGCGAGCGTGACACCGGCAGCGCGCCGCCAGCCGGCAAAATCGGCATCGCAAACGACTTTACTGCGTATGCCGGATCAATCTCGGCGGAGAGCTGGTCCGCACCGGCGCCATTGGCGTAGATGGTGACCGGTATATCGCGATGTTCCGGCGGCGGACTCAAACGCCGATTGCCTTTGTTCACCAGTCTGATCGGCGGCGAATAAAAATAGCCCTGGCTGGTTTTTGTTGCGGTAAATTTTCGTTTGCTGATCGTCACCGCCGTAAAGCCCGATGCAATCAGCGCCGGATCGCGCACGGTGCGCTTGATATGCAGCACCATCGGCAGGCGAGCGACCGGCAGCGCCGACGAGGTTTTTACACGAACATAAATTTGCTCAGGCACATAAGCGCTGGTCAGGACATCGTCATCAGCGTCATCTTCGTCGTCTCCATCGGGATCGTTTTCCCGTACGAATTCGATATCCGCCTTCAGACCCCCATAGCGCAAATCCCAGCTTGCAATCTTTCCATTCAGCTTGAGCGATTTCTCGCCAGGCAGCGGGCTTTTCATCTGCGCTTCCAAAACCAGAATTTCAAATTTTCCTTTCAGTTCCTCTTTCGGCGTGAAAAAGCGCTTGGCCATCGCGTCCCAGGCTTCCTCGTAAAGATCGCTGTAAACAGCGCCGGTCCGGGGCACATAGGCGATCGCCGGATCGAGACTTTCAATTTGCGGCGATGCGCCGATGTATTTTTCAGACAGGTGCTGACCGAACAGAATAATTTGCCGGGACTGCGCCGCCCCCGCCTCCGGATAAGGATATTTGAAAACGCCGGTTTGCCGGAAATCGCCGGCCTGGTCGCCAAGAACAGAGCTGTGAATGACTGTCGGCGCTGTATCAACGTCGATCACGCCCGAGCGCGCCGACGCATCCGGCGCGCCGTCCGTTTTCCAGTCTGCAAACCACTTGAGGCCCCCTTGGGGCATGGGTATTGAAAACTCAAATTCCTGCTGTTTCGAAACCGGCGTATTCTCAAAATAGCAGGTCACTGCGCCGTCATCATGGACGGTGCAAGCCTCATCAAAAACCTTGACGCCTTTTGCGGGTTCATCGCTCCTCGCATCGACAAAGGAAAGGTTCAAAGACGTGGCGCCGGCTTTGTGGTCCGGTACATTGGCGAGACGAAAGCCAATTTGTGTCGGCGCGCCGATCCGCGGCTTGTCCGGATAATGGCCTTCGACCAGTTGAAATTTTGTCGGATTGAGCGCGAAGTCATAAACCGGCTTCACATAATAATCGAAATTGATCGGCGCGCCGTCATAGTAAATCGTTTTTGGTCCCCATTTGCTGCCCGGCCAGATATTGATCCACACGCGCTGGCCAATCACCCTGCCGGTCGGTGTGCCGGCCGCGTCCATTTCAAAAATCCAGTCCGGCGAGGATGAATCAATTTCAAGTTTTGTCGCCGGATCGATCCATATTTTGTAATGACCGCCCCGGGTCAAATTGTCTGAATAGATTTCAACCGCAAATCCCGGCCGATTGCCACGCATGTCGTTTCCGGGACCCCACCAGCTGGAATAATCCATCGCGACGCAGCCGGTATCGCTCGCAAGGGTTTCATCGGTAAGCGTCGATGTGTATTTGATGCGTTTTATTTTTGGCCGCGAGCGCGTAAATATCGCCGCGCCGGATTTCTCCTTGCCATCGATGAAGATGGTCCAACGGCCCGTCATCCTGCCGGGACTGGCCGGATCGAAACGGAACGTTATCTCCGGAAAAATATAATATCCGGGCTTGGGCATTTTAACCGCGCCGTCTGCGCCGACGGTGATATAGCCTTGCGCTACATCTTCGGGATTATCCTTTGTGTGCAGCCCGTAATTTTTGTGCCCCCAACGCTGGCCTGACATCAGCCATTTCGCATCGGCGGCGCCGGGCTTGTAACCGCAACCGATTTCCACGCTGCAATCATAGCCTTCGCCTTCCTGATAAAAAGTCACATGGCCGTTGGTTGCAACATCGCCGCCCTGCAGAATGCCTTGCAGTTCAAAATTCCAGATACCGGAAAGTCCGCCCGCGGGATGCGCAGAAACCAGCGCAGGCTTTGCCCAGTCTGACGCCTTTTTAATATTGTCTGCGCGATGATCGAATGCATCATTGCGGCGCCATGGCGCCTCCGTTTCGCAGATATTTGGCGCCTGTTGATCGCCCGGATCCGGATTTACCGCCTCTTGCGCCGCCGCGCCAACAACGCCAGCGGCAAAAACTGTTGTGAAAATAATGAGCCTGATCAATCGCATCGTAACGTCCTTTTCCGGCGACAATTACTGGCGGTCCGATGGCCGTAATATAACCCGCATCGATTTGCCTGTCGAACGCATGATCGCGTTCGCCCAAGTTCAGTAAATACAAATTAACCGGGATTATTGGCGGCGGGCTGTGACCGGGACCACACCGCGCATCAGATACGCTGTTGCTCACGCCAACAGGCGTCAGCGACCGGGGCCTGCAACCTTGCGGCAGGAAATATTGCCCGTATTGACAGATTTATCATCGTAGACACTGTCTGACTTCCACTCGAAACCGTCATCCTTGATATCAAAGAATGTAATGGTGCGCATGAAGTCGATGCCATTAGCGTCCGTTGAAGGCGTCGTCATCACCATATGACCCTTGTCATTTTTGACCGCCGTGAACGAGCCGCGCTGGGGCTTTGGTTCCGGCGTCAGCTTGACCACGCCAGGAACCGAGGCAAATGTCACCCACCATTCCCTGGCAAATGAATCATAGGCGCGGGTCTGCTCGCCATTGCCGCCCATGCTGTAATACTCATCGCGGATCGCGCGCCCGTCGAGCGCATAATAGGCGAGCCACAAAAGGTCGCCTTCAAGTTTTTGTGCCGGATTGTTCGGGTTCATCCCGGTAAAATACTGTGTGCAGTCGTGACGGCCGACCATGAACGCAAATTGCTGCAGTTCCGGCGCGGCGTCAGGGTTAGGCGATCCCCACGGGCCATCCAGCGCCGGATGGTGTTCAAGCGTGACCCCCAATGTGGAGATTTCCTTGAACCGTTTTTCAAACGCTTGATCTTCCGGTGAGAGCGAACCGGCCGCCATTGCACATGGCGCGGCAAGCACTGATAAAAGCATGGTTGCGATAAAACTCTTCATTTCATCCCCCTGTTGAAATTGCCCCTTATTGAATTTCGGGGTCCCATAGACGCTTGAACGATGCGACCCTTGTTAGACAATCGAAAGCGCTAAAGCCTCAGTTTTCGTACACACCACGCCTGCCGTCATCCCGAACTTGGTTCGATGGTCGAAAGCATGGGCATGCAATGACAAAAATGCGGCGCTAATTTCTCAAAGTTTTGTACTTCTTCCACGACTTATAGTTTTTCGGCATGTCGAGTCGTTTCAGTTCTTTCCAGGCATCTCGCGCTTGTTTATGGGTTGCGTTGTGGTTTTCACTCAAAAAATCGGAGAGAAAGTTAATGTATCGCCCCGACGGCTCCTGCGCAAATTTCGTCTTTGGTCGGCATAAGACGATATATTGCGCTGCCAAATCGCCATATGATATTTTGTTTCCTTTTGCGAGTTGTTCTTCGCGCCATCTATTGAGGCGATAGCGAGCGCCTGATTTTATCTTGAAGTTGGAATCCAACGACAATGCCGCTTTGTCGATGAAATCCTTGGTCGCTCTGTTATCAGTGTAGTTATTGACCGGAAGCGAAAGCGTCAGACCCAAATCAACATCTTTGCGCCCGGAAGGCGTTAGTGTTCGTTTTGTCGGACGTTTACATTTCCCGGTTTTCAAAAAGCCTTTGATGGCCTTTTCCAGCTCATCTTTTCGCAATCTGCTTGCGCCCTGAATACCGATTTCGCGCGCGAATTTTTTTACTTCAACTGCATACCAATAGCCGTTGTCGAACTCTTCAACCGTCATTTTTCTGGATAGTTTTTTTGACGCCACATTCTCCTCCGTCGCAGGAACGGGGCAGGTTCAAGGATTCCCGTCAAACGTCCGCCACAACCTCAATCACAACATTGCCGATTTTTTGCCCGGTCTCCACATAGCGATAGGCCTCGACAATGCCCTCAAAGGAATAGCGCCGGTCGATCACCGCATGCCAGCCGCCCTTTTCCATCAGCGCCTTGATCACCGACATGAAGGCGACAAGACCCTCTGCTGTCGGCGTCGGAAAAATAACACGGCGGCTTTTGGTCAGCGACGACCACATCGCCAGTAACACAACATGGCCCCAGGCGCCGAGATCCGTCGCTGAATAAACGCCGCCTGGCTTGATCAGCGGACGGCATTGAAAATAACTCACTTTGCCGACCGCGTCATAAACATAATCAAACATCTCGCCGCATTGCGTAAAGTCTTGCGTCTCGTAATCGATTACCCGGTCCGCGCCGAGCGATTTAACCAGCGCCACATGGGCGCCGGGGCACACCGCCGTTACGCGCGCGCCGGCGGCTTTCGCCAGCTGCACGGCCGCCGAGCCGATAGCGCCGGTGGCGCCATAGATCAAAATCGCCTCCCCCGGCTTCACGCCAAAGGCTTTCAGACTGCCATTGGCGTAAAATGCGCCCTCTAACGGCGCGGCTTCAACAAATGAAAGCCCGCTGGGCATCAGCGCGATGGCGCCGTCCGCCGGCGCTGCGAAATATTCCGCATGGGCGCCATAAGCAAAGACGCCGGCCAATCCGAATACCCGGTCGCCGGTCTTAAACTTTGTCACGCCCTCGCCCACACGTTCGACTGTGCCCGCATAGTCCATCCCGAGAATCTGGATTTTTGGTTTGAAGAGCCCGGTGAAAGCCCGCGCGAAAAACGGATAAGGCGTGCGCATGCCGCAATCGGTGCGGTTGACCGTTGTCGCATGCACTTTGACCAGCACCTCGCCCGCGCCCGGTTCCGGTGTTGGAACCTCGCGCAGCGAGACCACTTCCGGCGGACCGTATGTTGTATTGACGGCGGCTTTCATGCGAGGAGGCGTCTTGTTCATGGCGTCACGACCCTGGTTTGCACTTGTAAAAGCCGGGCGCGCCACAGATAGGCATGTTCCAGGCGCTACGCCAGTGGCTGCAGAACCGCCCAAACAGCCGCGCAGGCTGAATTTCTATCCGGTGCAAAATCGTCAAAGATGATCTTTCGGTGAGATTGTGTTCAATGGCGGTTGTGTCTGCCCAGAGCGGACAGTGTCGTTGACAATGCCTGGATTTGCCAATTTCCATTAGATTTGCAATACACCAGCCGTCATCGATTAGAACCAACATGGAAAGGACGCGGCGGCAAAGCGGGCGCGTACCAATTATTATGACATTCAGGCATCGGGTTAAGTTTTCGCCGATCGAAGGCCACAACTTAAACCAGGACGAAGTTTATTTCTTTCTTGTGGAGGATAATCATGACCTCAGAATTCGGTTTCATGATTATCATGAAATCTATAGCAGACCCGGCCTGTATGAACAAATTTTCTATGACAGATTGAAATGTTCCTCGCCAAAGAAAGTTGGCGAAAATCTGAAAAAGGTTTTGGATGCGAACGAGCGGCCAATAACAGAACTCCGCGCCTTGGACCTTGGCGCCGGAAATGGAATTATGGGCGAGGTTTTACGCTCATATGGCGTTTCCAGACTGGTCGGCGTGGACATTATTCCGGAAGCAAAAGACGCTGCAGATCGGGACCGCCCGGGGATCTATGATGAATATTATATCGCCGATTTTTGCGACCTAAAAGATGACATGCGCGAGGAGCTTGATGATTGGTCAATTAATTGTCTGACTTCAGTTGCGGCGCTGGGTTTTGACGATATCCCGGTAAAGGCGTTTTTCGAGGCGTTAAATTGCGTGCAGGATGGCGGCTGGGTCGCATTCAATATCAAGGAAACGTTCCTCGACAATTCGGATAACTCCGGATTTTCACTATTCATACGGGAGTTGATATTTTCCAAATTTTTGAACATCCATCATCTAGAGCGCTATCGGCACAGGCTGTCGATGGAGGGCGTGCCGCTCTACTATTTTTCATTAGTGGCGCAAAAAATGTCCGACATTCCAGAAGAATTTCTTCGGGACGGTGAGGTTCTTTAGATTAAGCGCTTTCCAGCGTTTGTTCATGACGTCACAATATTCGTTTGAACCCGTAAAAAAACCGGGCGCGTCATTTGCGCACCGTCTTTTGATTGATCTCGCCTGTTCTGCTAATTTCGAGACCGCAGCTTGCGCTTGCTGTATTGCAGCTCTGACGGCGTGCGTGGTCGTCGCGCAGTCATGTAAAATTTGCCCCACAGGCGTTTCCGCCATGACGGATCACTGCATAATGCGATTCCATCACTCCGCCGGACTAAACAGCTGGGATGCATCAACTACTCTTGATCCTGACGTTCTCGCCCTTTTGGGCGGGCTTCGACGGGCGGGAAAAGAGCAAAAACAAAATCCCGGCCATCCCGGCGAAAGGTTGGCGCCTTACGTCACACCCTCCCGCCCCCCGGCGCTGAATCGCCCCCCGCCTGTGACCGGGATCACACCCCGCCCGCGCGACCGCGCCTAGTCTGCCGGTTAACCATGAAACAACGCAGATCAGGCGTTCCGCAGGAGGCAACAATGACCGTCATTAATCATAGCAGCAGCAACCCAAAGATCTCAAAAAAATCGCCAATGTCGCGACAGAAAATGGCGCTGCTTTTTACAACGGCCATGTTTTGCGTCTCAACGCCGCTTGCCTGGGCTGAAGACGGACCGCCCGCGCCGCAAAATCACAATGCCTCACTCAATGCTGAACGCGACCGGCTGCGCGGCGAATTTGAAAATTTGGGCGCCCGCCAGGATAAAATGAATGAAGCGCGCGCGCATTATGAAACCCTTCTCGATGAAGCCATCGACGATGGCGACACAGATCGCGCGGCGGACATTCGCAAAATTCTGCAGGAAACCCTCGAACTGCAGACCGCAATCCACAGCCAATCGACGGATGTGGGCGAGGTTCTGGTGGAACTGGAAAAGCCGGAAATTGAAGCGAAAGCCGAAGAGCTCCACGACATCAGCCAGGAAATCAACGACCGTACGGCTGAGGAAATCGCCGAACAACTTGAATGGGAAGGCGATCTTCAGGACGTCAAGGAATGGGTGACCTGGGTCACGCGCTGGGTCTCTATTGGTTCAGAAATGCAATATGAAACCGATCGCGGCACGCGGTTGGGCGATTATGCGCTTACCGTAGCGAACGCAAAAATCACCGCCGTTGAAGAGATGCTCGAAGACGCGGAAGAAGGATCCTACCGCCACTCCGTCCTTACTTGGAAGCTCGATTATTATGTGTCTCAGCGCAACGCAGCGCAGGAATATCTCGACGCCATGGAGACGCTCACCCAGATCGGATACACGCTGGATGTTATCCTGCTCGCCACAGGCGCAGCGGCGGTCAATCTCGGAAAGAAGATCGCAGCCTCAGCGGTCAGTCGCGCTTTTGGCAGAAAAGCCGCAGAGAAGACTGTCGTCGTGTTGGAAAAAGGCCTGACGGAAATTGGCTCTGATGTGATTGGACGCGCCGCCGGCCGCGAAACTGCCGAATCTGGCGGCCAAGCTGTTGCCAATAATGCGTTGCGGGAATCCGGCGAGAGCGCGGCCGCCAACTCTTCTGAAATGGCGACGCAAGCTTTGGCCCATCAAGGCGCTGACCAAGTACTTGATCTTGGCCTAAACCTTACGGACGAAGGCTTTGAAGCGGTCTCCAACGCGTTTCAGCAATATCTCACACGCAACAACATTCCGTCCCCAGGCCGGCTTGGGGATGCGAGCCCGCAATGGGTCGCCGCATGGAAACAATTCGTCAACCAGCATCTCGACGAGGTGGTTGGCGCGGCCGACGATGTTATTCCCCGCGCGGCGGAAATGACATCAGAGCAACTCGCCATGCGGATTCTGGAAGAAGAGGCGGCAATGGCGGGGCGGCAGGCATTTCGCTCGCCGGCGGGACAGGCGACGGCCAGTTACTGGAATAATTTCTGGCGCGGATTAGCGCAACAAACAGATGAAGTCGCCGCCTATAACACGGCGCGCGCCGTCGCCGGGATGCGCGGCGTCAAAGCATTACAACAGGCGCGAAAAGCGGCGGCGGATGGCTGGCTCGACGATGTGCTGGATGGTTCAACATTTTTCAGCGCCGCCCCGGTTTTGTTTGGCCTCTTCGGATTTGGCGCCAGCGAAGCCCACGCTGAAGAAACATCATTTAATGGGAATGCGGCTGGCCCGGGCCAGAGTCAGCAAACGTCAATAGCGCTGCAAAACGCCATCGGCGCCAAGCCCCGTTTCGGAACGAATTCTTCCGGGTATGGCGGACAATATGGCGGCGGATTTGGTAACATCGGCGGCGCCGGCAATAGCCTCGCCAATCAAGCGCAATATGAAGCGGAGCGCGCCCGCGAAGAAGCAGGCCGCTATGAGACATTCAATTATCAACCCGGCGTGGAATATAATGTCAGCGATCAGATATCCGTTCCCGCGACGGGCAGTCGCCAAAACGCAATGCAATATGGCGTCAGCGATCAGATTTCCATTCCTTCCGCGGGCGGCGGGCAGAACCCGTCGAGTGGCGGCGCCCGTTCTCCGAACAGCGCGCCGGCCCGGCCAGCGGGACATGAAAATTGTGAAGATCCAAATCACGGCCATGCGGTTTCGAGCGGCGCGGGCGCCGGATCTTCTTCTCAATCAAGGATCATGCATACGCCCACAGGCTTATACGCGCCGGGCCAGAGTTCATCCGGTTCGTCGAATTAATGCGTTCGGCCAGCAAAACCGCGCCAATCCGTCAGCGGAGGATTATTGAGGCGCCGCCAAATATTTTCCAGCGTTTCGTCGCCTTTCGACGTTGAACCATAAATCCTGGATTATCGGGCGAATAAAAGGAATCGCCCGATGATTCACGCTGTCACCGAACCAAAAGCGTACAAAAGCGGCGCATTTCAGTTTTTCGCCGGCCGCGATCATTGAGATTATCGCAGCAGATATCTGTGTCAGGATTTCGTCAGTTGCTCACATCGGGCGGCGATCCGTTCTCGCCCAGCCAGTTTCTAACCGCTGCACGAAGTTGGTCGTGCTGACCGATCAGGAAGTGCCCGCCTTTGGAAACAAGGATCAACGCCGCGCCGGGAATACCGTCTGCGCTGTACGCGGCGTGTACAGGCGGAACAAGCGTATCGTCCTCAGCATGAATCACCAGCGTCGGCCTGGAGATATCGCCAAGTGGATAGTCACGAGGCAACTCCAAAGTCTGATCATTTGAAATGCCGGCGAGGCGGCGGCTAAGCGGAGACATTTGTTCGAGGACGGTTCGCAGAATGTTGAGTTCCTCTGAAGTCAGGTTTCGCTGCGCCTCATTCGGCGCGCCAAACAGCGCACCCATGCGCCGCCAGGTAAACTTGCTCAAAGCCCAATAGACGAAGTCATTCGCAATGATGCGATTGATGCCCGATATGCGGTCATCGTCGGAGGCCTCCTCGTCATCAATGAAGCTGACAGCGCTTGCCAGAATGAGAGCGGACGCTCTTTCCGGATGAATCCGCGCAAACTCTATTCCGGGCGGACCGCCCGCTGATACGCCGACGATCGCAGCCCTGTCTATCTCCAGCTCATCGAGCAGGCACGCGAACGCTTCTGCCTGGGCGCGCAATGAAACATCCTCCGGAAGAGCGCCAAGATATCCAAATCGAGATGGGGCAATTCGACGATAGCCGTCGCCAACGAGCATCTCGCCCAATAACAAGCCTTGATCGTATCCTCCGCCAGCGCCGTGGATGACCAAAATGGGCGGCCCGCTCCCGCGCTCCCCATAGCTAATGGGGCCACATGCGGTTTCGATGATTGTTCCCGTTGCAGCAAGCCGGGCGCGTGCCGCTTGCATATCGCGCTGATAAGCGAATACCGCCCAAAGAGCGAACGCCATAATGGCTGCGAGCAGGAAAAGAAGCGTCGCCGAAATGGTTCTCGTCTTGCGCATGCCTTACCGCGACCTGCAATGGAAACGAAGTGAAGCGTCAGCTTAGGGGCGCCATCAATCAAATCGTTGACGTAGATCAATTGGAGGCGCCAGACATTCAGATCGCATATAGTGAATCACCGCCACACTGGTAATTTCATCATTGCATATGAACAACGGGTCGCCGCCGCCCATAAAAAACCTCCACCGCCGCGAGGCGATGGAGGTTTTTTGTCCGCGTTTTTAACGCCGCCAAAAAATGCAGATACTTAACCCGCATTGACCTCGGCGATCCAGTCATTGACCCGGCGTTCGAGAATAGTCAGCGGCAAGGCGCCGCCGCCCAGCACCGTGTCGTGGAAGGCGCGGATATCGAACTTGTCGCCAAGTTCGCTTTCAGCTTTCGCACGCAATTCCTGGATCTTCAGCATGCCGATCTTATAGCTGGTCGCCTGCCCTGGCAGCACCATGTAACGGCGCACCTCAGATTGCGCCTGATTGCCGGTCACCGCTGAATTTGCCTGAAAATAGTCAATGGCGTCCTGCTCGCTCCAGCCTTTGGCGTGAAGACCGGTATCGACCACGAGACGGATCGCGCGCCACATTTCGGAACCAAGGCGGCCAAATTCAGACAACGGATCTGCATAAGTCCCCGGGATTTCCTTGGCCAGCCACTCGGAATAAAGTCCCCAGCCTTCGGAATAGGCGGTGAAGTTCGCCTGCGTCCTGAAGATTGGAATGCCTTCGAGCTCCTGTGCGATCGAAATTTGCATATGGTGGCCCGGCAGACCTTCATGATAGGCGATCACTTCAAGCTCGCGCTTTGGCATCGCTTCCATGTCCGAAAGATGCGCGTAATAAATACCAGGACGCGAACCATCTGGCGTTCCCGGGAAATAATGCTGCGCGGCGCCGTCTTGCTCGCGAAACGCCTCAACCCGCTTCACAACCAGATCAGCCTTGGGCAAGAGGCCAAAATAATCCGGCAACACTGCCTTGATTTTATCGATCGCAGCGGTCGCGTCGTCAATGTAACCCTGACGGCCTTCATCGGTGTTTGGATAGTACAGACGCTCATCGCTTTTTTCATCGCGCAGAAAGGTGAAGAACTCCTGCAGCGATCCTTCGAAACCAAATTCGTCGCGAACTGCTTCCATCTCACCGCGCAAGCGCGCGACTTCCGCCAGTCCGATCCCGTGAATTTCATCGGATGTCAGATTTGTTGTCGTCTGGTTCGCCAGGCGTTCATTATAAAAGGCGCCGCCATTTGGCAGGGCGCTGACGCCGGTTGCAACATCCGGCGCGTTGACGCGATCTTCTTCCTGCCAGGCAATCAGGCGCTCATAAGCCGGCTTCCACTCATTGATCAGCGCCGCACGAATGTCCGCGGTCAGCTGGTCGGCTTTCGCCTGGTCAATTGTCCCGGCATCAAGCAAACCCGCGATCTTTGATTGCGCATCAGCCCAGATCGCGCTGTCTTCGCCGCTATCGTCGCCAATGGCGTCAAACGGCGCGCCGCCAATGATCTTCTGGGATTCTTCAATCACCTGCGCGAAGGCAAAATAAGGCGGACGCACGCCCGTTTCGGCATTCATTTTTGAAAGCGCAATCAACTGGTCGATGGCTCTGGCCGACTCGCCAATGCGGGAGAGATAATTATCCATACCCTCGCCGTCTTCGACCTTGTGAAAGGCAATCAGCAATTGCGGGAAGAACCCATGCACGGCCTGCATCTGATCGAAGACGTAGCCATTGGTTCGAAACGGCAGGGCCGCTTCGGCCTGCTCAAGCTGGTAGACCGCAATATCCCATGAGGTTTTGGCCTCCGGGGTCAGCTTGTCATAATCAAAATTCGCCTGCATCTCGGCGTTAGCCGCTCTTGTCCATTCGAGCTGTTCGTCCTGGGCTTCAATCGAGAAATCGTCGATCTTGTCCTGATCCGTATCACGCCCAAGAAAGGTCTGCGATATGGGACTGAATTTCAGGTTTTCTTCAAATTTTTCATCGAACCACACATTGATGCGGTCGGTTTCGGCCTGGATTTCTTCGGCCGTAGCAAGCCTCACTGCGACAACTGCAGTCGGCTCGGTGGAAGTCTTCGCGCCTTGCTCGCAGGCGGAAAGGGCGAATATCGTCAATAAAGCTTTCAGCGTCAGGCGCATGGGTCTCTCCAAAGGACAGGAATGTGATTGGCGGTCTCATTCGCAGGTGTCGCATTTTTCCGCAAGCGGGGCGCTGTAAAGAAAAGGTCAATAAACCCCGCGCGCGCCTTGTAACGGGGTGCATTGGGCGGATTTTGACAATCGCGGCCCGCGGGCGAAGGCCCGCATACAAAAAAGAGGGCGGCGGGCGATTTTCATTACCGCATGAGCGGCGGCGACCGGCCCCCGCGATATGATTGTTAGCCGGCCTCTGTTAGAATAGAATAGGCCGGCAAAATCACTGGAGTCCGCCCCGATGGAGTTCATCGCACTGGAATTTGCTACGCCGGAATTTGTCACGCACTGGTTCGGCAGCGTGTTGCGTAACACGACCCGCTATGCGGTGTTTTCAATTTCCGTGTGGCTTGTTCTTTGGATTGCGCTTGACCGGATGCTCAAGGGCCGGCGGGTTCGTGATACGCGGCCGGGCAATCAACAATTAGCGCTCGAATTTTTGATCTCTCTGCGCTCAGTGGCGATTTTTTCGACAATTGGCCTCTCGATCTATTTCATGCATCGCGCGGGGTTTTTGCCCGGACCCGATATCGCGGCCCAGTGGGGCGCCGCTTATTGGTGGTTCAGTCTTGTTGCAATGATTGTCGCCCATGACGCATATTTTTACTGGACCCATAAATGGATGCATAATCCGCGCATCTTTAAAGTCTTTCATCGCCGCCATCACAAGAGCCACAACCCCTCGCCTTTTACCGCCTATAGTTTTGATCTTGCTGAAGCGGTAGTGCTCGCATCTTTCGTGCCGCTGTTTGTCGTCATCGTTCCGACGCCCTGGGGCGTCATCGGCTTTTTCATGCTGCACCAGATCTTCCGCAACACGCTGGGCCATTCCGGCGTTGAATTGATGCCCGCCCGCAGCGACGGAAGGCCGATGTTCGATTTCCTCACGACCACAACGCATCATGATCTGCATCACGCGCAGGCAGGCTGGAATTTCGGGCTTTATTTCACCTGGTGGGACAAGCTGATGGGCACCGAGCACCCGCAATATTACGAAAACTTCGCGCGCTCAGTCAGAAAACCGCTGATAGAAAAGAGCGACGTGGTTGCGGGCGCGCGGTAGAGTGAGCACGGCCCGTCGTTAATTGGCGTTGATCTGAATCGGGACGTCTTCGCTGTGACCGGCAGGTGCGCAATCTTCGCTTCCGGCATGAGTGTCAAAGACAACTTCATTGCCGCCATTTTTTTTTGCCTCATCAAGACGGGCGCATGCCGCGTCCAGAAACGCGTCATGCGCGACATCCGGTTGAAGCGCCGCAACGCCAAATGACAACGTGATTTGCCCCAGCTCCTTGCCGGTGCTGCGTGACGAAAAAGTAAATTTTTCAAACGATGAACGAAGCATTTCCGCAACTTTTACAGCAGCGTTTAAGGCCGTTCCCGGCAGGGCGACGGCAAATTCATCGCCGTGAAGCCGCGCAAGAATATCGCCGCCTTTTGTGTTTCGTTTCAGCAAGTTTGCAACATGCACAAGAACCTGATCGCCGGCTTGATAGCCAAACGCAAAATTGAACCGCTTGAATCGGTCGAGGTTGCAGACAATCAGACAAAGCGGCGTTTTATTTTCGGCCGCCAGAGCGACATGGTCCTGAAGCAGATAATTGAACCGGCGGCGGTTATTGAGCTTTGTCAATACGTCGCATTCAACGCTTTCTTCGATTTGTTCAAGAAATGAACGGGTGGCGCTGATATTTTCAACAACGGATTCGACTTTTTGTTGGAGAACCTGGTTTTGTTGTTTGGCTTTCGTTGCCGTTTCCACCAACGCTTGAATGACTGAACGCAAATCAGATTCGCTGGGGTTCCCGTGCATGAGTGAAACAACGGCGGATTTAATTTCCGCGCCGAACGTGCCAACCGAGCCTGACATCGCATGCGCCAGCCCGAGTAACCCGCTTGAATCCGTCGCAAGGCTTTGCATCGCCGAGCCGAGATGATCGCGTTGCTGGTCATCCTTGTGACAATATTTGTCAAACAGGCCTAATAGAAATTGAGAGCTGATCGCATGTTTTTGATCGAGGCGTTCAGATATCTCGTCCGCCAGAGCGCGATCGCAGCCTTCCAGATAGCGATACCAAACCACATATTGCTCAGGTATCGCCGGCAATCCAAAAGCGGCAAGTTCCTCCAGCGTCCGCTGGGCAAGCTCGTTTTTGGCGCCTGAGACAGCCATCTCGTGAATTCCCAATTTACAACGCGTAAAAATAGAATATTTAAATCCTATCAACGACAGATTGAGTGAACATTAATATCTGGGGTCTGTTTTCCGGCCGGATTGGCCTTTTCAGGGGGCGGACTTGTCCTTCTTCATCAGCGCGGACTTGTCCGCCGTTCAGGATCATGCCCGGCGTTTGGGTGGTGAATTTTGAATCAAGATCGGAATGGCGGTCAATTTCAGGCGTTCCCCGACCTCAACCCGCGCTCGCCTCACCCAACCGCGTTTCACATGACAATGGTTACGCCATTGTCCAGGCCCTGGCGGCTGTGTTGATGGTCCGCCCCATTTCGCCCATGGCCCGCCACATATCTTCACAGCGCCGTTAAAGCGCGAATAATCCGGACCGCATGGCGTCAAGCGCTCGAAACTCGGGTCGTCGATCAGGGCAATGCAACGATCGACTACTCAAATGCGGCGATGAGGCCGAAATATTTTTGCATGAAGGCGCAAACGAATACAGAAAAATTCGCTCCCTATAGATACTTTTTATTTATTTAAATTGACGCGCCTTTTCTTACAAATAAACGAATGGCTGTCAATATTTTGGCTCAATATTTGCGCCACAAGAAAGCGCAAAAGCATTACGAACCGCCCATAAATCCGCACGCCGATCGTTGACCGGATATTCAAACCATTTTATCGTGCCCCTACGGACTAAGCGGGCGTCACAAATGAAGGCCGGGACCGAAAAGTAGAAAACTTATTTGCGCAAAGCCGAAACCAATCGCGGAAGCGAAATCAGGCATTAATAAACGCAATGAATTACGCAAACCACAGAACGCCGGCCATCGACGAAGCACAGCTTGCGGCTGCATTGACGTCCGTTTTCAGCAAGAGTGATATCATCCATGGCGCGCTGGGATATGAACGCGCCGACGGCCACTACATGCATGGGGGACCACCTTCCGGTGTGCCATCGATCATCTACTCAATGGGCGTGCATCTTTCAGAAAGACACAGGCATCCAGGACTGCTGCTCGGAGAAAAACGCTATACGCCAATGGTGATGTCCGCCGCCAATCCGCAAATTGCAGCGCACAGCGATGTTCGGGAATTTACCGACGCCCTCAAAACCGAGGGCTTTAAAAGCGCCTACTATATCCCCATTCGAGACCATGCCGGCAGGCTATTCGTTTCGGGCATTGGGAGCCGAACGCGAAAAATAAGCGAAACCGAATCCCGCCTTATCCAATCCTATTGTTTGGAGGCGCTCGAAAATGTTGTGAAGGAACTGGAACCTGCGCCGATTGACAACTTGCTTTTGACCTTACGAGAGCGCGAGTGCCTGGTTCAGGCGGCGAGAGGCTTTACCGAAAAACAAGCAGGGAAACACCTCTCCATCAGTCCTTTTACTGTCCGTGCGCATATTCAAAGCGCCAAATACAAGCTTGGCGCGTGCACAAAGCTCACCGCTATCCTCAAGAGTTTAAGTCTGAGTGAAATATTTCCTGCAGAATATGAGGCCGTGTAAATGCTCCGGCTTTTCGGCCGGCGTTTCACGTTACTGCGTTCTTTTTCTTAAACCCGGGCGCATCCCAGCTTGCGGTTTTGACGATGCGTTCCAATTCATCCATCGCCCGCCACACATCTTGATAGCGCGTATAAAGCGCTGAAAAGCCAAACCGGATCGCATCGGGCGCGCGAAAATCTGCGATCACACCCGCCGCCGCCAGGGCCTGGACAATGGCGTAACCATTGTCATGCAAAATACAGATATGCCCGCCGCGCATTTCGCCAATGGCCGGCGACGGGCTGGGAAGTCCCAACGCTTCGCACCGGGCAAGACAAAGATCGCCAAGGGCGCGCGTTTTTTTTGCGGCGCCGGCCATATCGATCTGATCAAAAACGTCGAGCGCGCCAGCCAGCGCCGACAGCGAAAGTACGGGCGGCGTGCCGGCTGCAAAGCGCGCGGCTTTTTCTTTCGGCGCATAGGCGGCGTCAAAGGCAAAGGGCGCCGCATGCCCAAACCATCCCGCAATCGGCGAACGCACCGATGCCGCAACATCGTCTCTGACATATATATAAGCCGGCGCGCCGGGCCCGCCATTGAGATACTTATAGGTACACCCCGTCGCGAGGCGCGCGCCGCAGGCGTTTAGATCAAGGTCGATAACGCCTGCTGCATGGCTCAAATCCCAGATAACGACGCCGCCGCAATCCGCCGCTGCGCGTTCATGGGCCGCCATATCGGCAAGCGCCGCTGTGCGGTAATTGACGGCGCTTTTAACAAGTACGCCGCCGCGTTCCCTCAAAGCAGCAAGCCCCTCGCCCGCCGGCGCGCGCATGAATTTGACGTCAGCAAGCGCGCTCAAACCTTCGACAATATATTGATCGGTGGGAAATTCGTCTTCTTCGACAATCAACACCCGCGTATTTTTCGCAAGCGGCAATGCAGCCGCCGCAAGTTTAAAAACATTGACCGAGACGCTGTCGCAGACAATCACGTCTTCCGGCGCCGCGCCGATCAACCGGGCAAGCCTGGCGCCGGTCTGGTTTGGCAAATCAATCCATCCCGCGTCATTCCACGACCCGATAAGACCGCCAGCCCATTCGCGTTTTGCCGCGTCATCGATCCGCGCCAGCGCGCCATGGGTTGCAGCGCCCAGCGAATGTCCGTCGAGATAGATGAGATCACCGGGCAAATGAAACGCGGCGCGTAACGCCGCTAAAGAATCGGCGCAGTCGAGGGCTTTTGCCCCATCGAGCGATGTTGGAACTGAGACAGACGCCATATTGAGTCTTCTATATCGGATGAAAAATGCAACGCATTGAATTGCGCCGAAACGCGCTTGCAATATCTATAATATCGGACGAAATAACAATGCAGCTTTTGTCAGCGTTTTCGAATGGAAAAAGACGCGAGGAAACGCCGATGCCCGCATCCCGGCCCCCGACTTATCCGATGATTTGGCCAGACCTGTTACGCCGGGCGCGCCCCGATCCCACCTGTGAAATAAGATTCGGCAAAGGAAAAACCGACCTCGCCGATCTTTGGCTGCCGGAAAACGCCGGTCCGCATCCAACTGTCCTCATGGTGCATGGCGGGTGTTGGCAAAAGAAAATCGCCGACCGCACTTTGATGAATTATGCAGCGGAAGAATTGCGGCTTAACGGTTTTGCGGTTTGGAATATTGAATATCGCGGCGTTGATGAAACCGGCGGCGGGTATCCCGGCACTTTTCTCGATGTCGCGGCGGCCGCCGACGCGCTGCGATATCACGCCGCTGAATATAATCTGGATACAAACACCATTATTGCTTTTGGCCACTCCGCCGGCGGACACCTTGCTTTGTGGCTGGCTGCGCGCGCGCGCCTTCCCGCAACCAGCCCACTCAGAACAGATAATCCTGTGCCAATCCGCAGCGTCATTAATACGGGCGGCCTTGCGGACCTCGAAGCGACCGCGCCCGTCACCGAAGAAGATTGTCTCTCATTGATCATGGATAAACTCACCGGCGCACCGAGCAAAACGCGCCCCAATGTCTTTGCGGACACATCGCCGGCGGAACTCTTGCCATGCGGCGCCACGCAAATCTGCATCAATGGCGATCGCGACCCGATCGCCCCGCCCGTCCTTGGCAGGAACTACACAGTAAAGGCGAAAGCGGCCGGCGATGCGGCGACATATTGCGAGATTAAAGATACCGGCCATGTGGAATTGATTGCGCCGGGAACACGCGCCTTTGATCAGACATTATTGATTATCAAAGCTCTGCTTCCTCCACCGTCATCCTGAATTTACTTAAGGGTCCACAGGCAAACGCCTGTTATGCCGTCGATTGAATTCAATCGGCCGCCAAAACGCACCGCAGCAAAAGCTGGTTGGCAATGAAGGCTTCAGCCCGTAAAGGTTTCAACACAATGAGCACAGATAGTCCGAGCGAAACTCCTTTGCACGAAACCTGGTCCACCAACCGGGCATTTTTGTTTGCATCGATCGGATGCGCCGTCGGCCTCGGCAATGTCTGGCGCTTTCCTTATATCACCGGCATCAATGGCGGCGGCGCCTTCATCTTTATCTATTTGTTGTGCATCGTTCTGTTTGTCGCGCCGCTGTTAATGGCGGAACTGACGCTTGGCCGTCTGGGCCGCAAAAGCGCGGTCACAACCATGCGCGATTTAATCAAGGCCGGAAATTTATCGCGCGGCTGGATGAGCGTCGGCTGGCTTGCGCTCATCATCCCTGCGCTCGGCCTTTCCTATTACTCGATCGTCGCCGGCTGGAGTCTTGCCTATATGGTGATGGCGATCCGCGGCGTATTCGAGGGCATGACCGGCAGTCAATCGGCGGCGGCCTTTGAGGGCCTTTCCGGCGCGCCGGTTTCAACGCTTTTCTGGCACGCAGTTTTCATGATGTTGACGACCTTCATCGTCGCCAGAGGATTACATGGCGGCCTTGAAAAAGCGGTAAAACTTTTGATGCCCGCTTTATTCACGTCGCTCATCGCGCTCGTTCTTTATGCGGCGGCCACGGCGGATTTCGCCGGCGGTTTAAAGTTCATGTTCTCCGTCGATTTTACGAAAGTCACCGGCGAAACGGTGTTGATGGCCGTGGGTCAGGCGTTCTTTTCCGTTGCGGTCGGCGTCGGCGCCATGATCACCTATGGCGCCTACCTGCCATCCTCGATTTCAATTCCCCGCGCCGGAATCATCATCGCCGGCGCCGATACAATGGTTGCGATCCTTGCGGGATTAGCGATTTTCCCAATCCTCTTTGCCGCCGGTCTGGACGCCGGTCACGGACCAGGGCTTTTATTCGTAACCATGCCGATTGCTTTTGGATCGGTGCCGGGCGGCGTGATTTTTGGCGCGCTCTTTTTCTTTCTCATTGCAACAGCGGGCCTCACATCAACCATCGGCATGCTGGAGCCCATCGTCTCGTGGCTCGAAGAAAAACCCGGCTTTACCCGTCCTGTGGTCACCGTGATTTGCGGCCTTGTCATATGGGCGGCGGGCATCGGCGCTGCGCTTTCCTACAGCCTTCTTTCCGGTTATTATCCGCTCGATTTTATCGACCTGTTCGATAAAAAAACCATCTTTGATGTGACCGATTATATCGTCGCCAATGTGCTGATCCCGCTCAGCGGCCTGTTGATCGCCCTCTTCGTTGGCTGGCGCATCGCCGCGCCTCTCGTCGCCAAAGAACTATCGCTTGACGGCAAGCGTTTTAAGGTCTGGCAGTTTCTCATTCGCTTCGTCGCGCCGATTGCGTTGATCGCGATTTTTATTGCGAATGCGTTGGGGTGAGGTGAGCGAATTGCGATCCGCCGCCCCAAAAATAAACGCCGCCTCTATCCTGAAGGGCGCAGGATAAAGACGGCGCTCCCGCGCGCGAAGGCGCGGTTACTCAACGCTTGACCGCGAAGGCGGTTGGGGGACGATGGAGAGATGTATCTATCAGGACTACCTTTCATTGATGGGCCGGAAACTCGGCGTCACATAGATGAGCACGTCACCTCTTTGGATGCCGCTTTTTTCCGCCGGCCGGCCGAGACGGCCGTTGAGGTTTGGGATCTGGCTCAAACGGTTAGGCACATAGCCATTCACATTGACGCGCGCGACCTGATTTGACGTATTGAGGTTGGGCTGAATATTATTGAGGCCCTGGCCCCATTGCAGGTTTTGATTGCTGCTTGCGCCGCTAATCCGCACACCGCCGAATCGATTGACGTATCCTTGTGGTTGCGCTGGCGCGTTGATGTTTGGGCGCCGGCGAAATTCCTCGGCGGTGGGAGCGATATTCCCGTGGCGATTTGTTCCCGCAAATGTATCCCGGGATTTGTTTCGCCCATATTGCAGTTGCATTTTGATGCCGCTTTCAGCATCGATTCTCGGCGTCCAGCGCAATTGTGTCCCAAGGGAAGCGCGCCTGATTGAGAAGCCGCTATTCTGGTTCGGCGTCGCTTGAGTCTGCGGCGGCGACTGTTGATAGGTATACTGCGGATTATATTGCAAATTGCCATAGGAAAGGCAGCCGGCGCTGGCGGGCGCCAGTGAAGCGATCAAAAGAGATGAAACAACTGCGCCGCCCATCAGCGTGCGTCGCATTGTGTTTTTTGATCCGGTGGATGCTTTGTGATGTGTCATGTCCTTGTCCTCGGTTGGTTTGGTTCGTGTTGAATCTCGGTAAACGCAAATTAACCAGGGCCACCGGCCGGACCTGTGATCCCGCGCACACCCAAGGACGGATTGGCGCTAAGCGCCTGTTTTTAAGCGTATATTTAAGGCTATTGAGCCTGGGACATGGCGCCGCCCCGCATATGCAAACGCACTCAAGATTTACGCCGGTATATGCCCATGACGACGCCGTTCGATGTGCTGTCGGTTTTCACAAGCTCGAAATTTGCAGGCGTTGCGCCGCTTCCGAACAAGCGTTTGCCGGCGCCAAGCACCACAGGAAACGTCCAAAGACGCAGTTCATCCACAAGGTCGTGCGATAAAAGCGTCTGAACGAGTTGGCAGCTGCCGTGCACTTGCAAAAGCAGCCCGTCCTGTTGTTTCAGTTGGGCGACTTCCGCGGCAATATCGCCGGTAATCGCCGTAGAATTATTCCAGCTGAGGGTCTCCGGTTCGGACGTCGCGACGATCTTGTTGAAATTATGCATGGGATGATCGCCTGCCGCATGGGCGGCGAAAACATCATAGGTGCGGCGCCCGAACAAAACATCGTAGGGAACAGCCATTGCCTCTTTACCGACCATTTCCATCACGTCGTCCCAGTAAGGATCAGCCCAACCGCCGCCGTCAAACTCGCCGGATGTGTCTTCCTCGGGCATTTTCGGGGCCTGCATCACCCCGTCCAATGTGACGAAGGTTAAAACAGCAAGTTCTCTCATGGGAAAATTACTCCGGTGATTAACGGCGCCATACAGATTTCGACCTGAAAGATACCCCGCTGGCAAGCAGAAAATCAGCAGTTTTCATTAATCGGCGCTCCCGTTTTCCTGCGCAACATGAGCCGACGGCAAATCTTTAAGCCTATCGCCGGGCTTTTTTCTGCCGGACAGGAACCTTGCTGACTGGCTATGCGGCGCAGCTTTCACTAAGTTGCATCGGCATCAATCATCGAACAAGAGGCGCAATTTTGCTGGTAAAGACCAAAGGTTTCACCGACGCGATGCTGACGCGCTTTAGGGACTTGCAGCGTCTTTCATTTTCGATTCTCGAAACAACAGCCGCCGAATTAGAGGAAGGTCAAACTGAAAAAGAGATCGCCCGCAAACTTGTCCTGCGCTATCGAGCGGCAGGCTTTACCTCCTTCTTTCACTTGCCGGTGGTTTTGTTTGGCGAGCGATGCGCCCTCCCCGGCGACTGGAAAATTGGAAATTTCTTTCCAAAAAAGAAAATGCTTGGCTTTGGCGACAGCGTGATCATGGATGCATCGCCAATCTGCGACGGTTATCTGGTCGATACGTCCTATTCATTTTGTTATGGCGAAAATGCAACCCATCGTGAGATGATGGCGAACCTTGCGGAATTTCGCACCTCTATCTGCGACGCTGTGAATGAAGGGCGGACGTTCAAGGCGATCGCCGATGACGTGCTCAAAAAATTTCAATCGCTCGACTATGAGCCCGCCCATGGAAAACATCCCGGCGAAGTGCTCGGCCACCGCGCTGTGAAAATACCCAATCTTCCGTTTGCCTGGCGCATCAAAGGGTTCGACGCCGTCGCGCTTGGCTGGTTTGGCTTGAATGAAAATCTTGCGAAAAGCCCGCTTGGCGCAAAATCGCCCCTGTGGAATCAGTCCAATACTTCAGATCATCCGGCCCATGACGGCTTGTGGCTGGTTGAACCCCATGCGGGTAAAGGCGCCGTCGGCGCCAAATGGGAAGAGATCCTCGTCATCGATCATGGCAAGGCGAGATGGCTCGACGATGAACCGCCCCATGTCCGGCAATGGGCGCAGATTGCCGGCGGCGGCGACTACGGCCCACAAGCATAACGAGCGAAATGTACATAAAGCGCATTGAATGACCTTATATATCTTCCATGCGCCTCGACCTACGCGCCCCAGCCTTGCTCATTCGTTGCGCATATTCACCACCGCGACTAGACTGACGCCCTAAAGCCGGGGACAAAACAATGCGCCATTCTGCCCGAACAATCTGCGTGCTCATCGCATCATCCTGTCTTGCATCCTGCGCAACTGGCCCTTCGCCGGATTACGATGCGCCGCCAAGCGTTCAATACAAGGATTGCTGGGATGGAGGCAGCGTTCCGATAACATCACAGTGCCCGCCGGCAATGGTGGAAGATGTAAGTGTTGATGACGACCCTATCACACAATGCAAAGACGAGAGCGCAATTAGCGGATCTGAATTTGCTTGCGTGCCTGTGTTATTCGGCACCAATCGGGAACTTTTGATAAGCGAAGAGGAATTAAACACAGCCGCCGCCGGCGAGACCTATGGACATATATTTGGCGTGCGTCCCGATCCTGCTTGCGAACCTTCGCAAATGCTTTCCGATAGCGGGCCGACCATATCGGAACTCAAAGACCGCGAAACAGTTTGCCATACAGGGCTGGCGGTTATCACCATTCCCGACGCTAAAAAGCGGCTTGAAGATAATATCCTGGAATTGAATCCCTACACGACGGCCGGCAAAAGACCGCAACCAAGGCATAGACAAAAACAATTCACCATATGGGACATCGGCAAACTCAATGAGCAAGAATTCAGGGACGCAACGCAAGAGATGTTGGATGCGTTTGATCCCGGTAAAAATCACGCAATTGTCTATGTCCACGGCTTTAACGTCCCTTTCGAAGGCGCGTTATATCGCACCGCCCAGATTAAATATGATATGGAGTTTCAAGGTCCGGTATTTTCTTATTCCTGGCCGTCAAATGCAAAAGGCCAGCATTATCTATTGGATCAGGACGATGCGGATCTCAGCATCGACTCTCTTGTCAGGTTTTTACATCTCGTACAAAAATCGGTAAACGAAGATACGCAGGTGCATCTGATTGTGCATTCTCTTGGCACACGGATAACCACGCAAGCGCTGGCGATTATGGCGGCTGACAATGCCGGCGAGAAAACAAGACCATTTACAAATGTAGTCTTTGCCGGCGCCGATTTGGATCGCAGCCTGTTTTCAGAATGGCTGGAACAAACCGGATCGCTAACGCCGCGGGTCACGATTTATGCAAACAGCGACGACAAGGCCTTAAAGTGTTCGAGTTTCATTCGGAAATTCTTTTCGAAAAACAGCATCGACCCAAAAGCACGCGTTGGGCTGAACCACAAAACCCTGGGCCGAGCGATTTTCAATGACAGCAAAATCCGCGACCACACCACAATAGACATGTCGGCGCTGGCTTCCAAATCCCTGTTCTCATTCATTTGCACCAACAGAAATCACGCGACATACGTTCAGGAGCCGGAGGCGTTTCATGATTTATCATGCGTTCTGAACGGATACAGCCCTGAGTCAAAAGAAAGACGGCGATTTTTGAGCGGTCCGCATGAAGATGAGTTTTCCGGACGCAAATATTGGCGATTGATCAAAGGCGACGGCTCCAGTGCGTCCGGCGCCGATCTCGATCTCAGGGATGCGATTAGAAGAGGGCTGGGCGACGGCGCCAATAATCTTTGCAAACCTTGGTAGCCTCACAATCTGAATCGAGGGACGTAAAGACGGCTTGGGTGCGTTGGCTTCTCTTGGCGCAATACCATTCGTGTTCCACAGTTGGCTCGGAGCCAATGCGCAACGGGCGTTTGCGGCTCTGCGACGAGGGCCGGCGGCCATAAGGCATGCCGAGTGCGCATTCGTTGCGCGCGATCACGCCAGGGTCTAGACTGCCGCCCTACCCGGGAGGCGCAGCATGACATATGTCAACAACGCCGCATTGTTGCTTATCGCGGCTGCATCCACTGCACTTAGCGTATCATCTGTATCTGCAAGACAAGACAGCGTCGTCGGCGTTGGCGACTTTCCCTGCGCGACGTACATCCGGTTATATGACGACCGCGATAATAATGGACGCAAGCTGCTTTTGCAGCGCGTCGAAGAATGGGCGCTCGGTTACATGTCCGGATTAAATAAACGCGCCGGCGACGGCGCCGCGCGCGATCTCAGTTTCTACGAAAATGCCGATCTGGGTTTTAGCATTTTGTCTCAATGCCGAAACCGCACTGGCGTCAACATATCGGCAATCGTCAGAGACATTTACGCCAACGCGCCGCCCGCGCTTCCCGGCTCGGCATAGCCATAGGAACTGCAAAAGCCCGCCGCGACCCCAAGAAGCCGACCTGCAATTTGGCGCCGAAGGACTGGAGCCGGGCGCATTTTTGCCCCGGGCGCAATTTTACCAAAGTGAAAAAGCAGCGGGCTGACTCCCGCCCTCATTTGATATTCAAACGCCCTTGCCCTTCAACCGTTTTTCCATTTCAAATCGGTCAAACCAATGCCCGGAGATTTCAACGCGTTCATTTTTGACAATCGCAAACCCCATGGCGGAAAAACCCGGTTGCGCCATAAGACTTGCATACGTCCAGAGCCGCTCTGCATTGTCGTTAATCGCCTTGCGCTCAATCTCGTGGTAAAGCGTTCTGAATAATCCCGATTTTTGCGCAGCAGGCCGGATAAACGCCAAATCAATATAGCCGTCCGGCGCCAAACTCATGAAACCAATGATTTGCGGCCCCACCGCCTGAAGAACAATCGAATGCCCACAAAGACGTTCCGCCCACTCGTCTCCGTGCCTCGGTTCCGGCGCCCAGGCGGCGCGTTGCGCTTCGCTATAGGCGCTGCGTCCATTTCGCACCGCATCAAACATCACCTCACCGAGCTGATCAAAGTCCGCTTCGGTGGCCCATCGAATTTTTCCGGCGCTTGTCATTTTAATGTCCTCGCCCATGACCGTGCTCACCTGTTATTACACAACCAACGCGACATTATTGAACAACAGTTTTTCCATACTATATTAAATAAGGGATTTGTAATTCCCAATTAAGCCGAACGCGGCGCTCGTCGCGGCGCATAGACTACAAGACGGGCTTGCCCTGGACAACATTACCCAAGAACGGGCTGCCCGGAATGGGGCTCGCTATGTCTATCAAAGAACGGCCGCTGATCAACGCTGTTTCAAAGCTCGGCCCGCTGCCCTCTTTCCTCTTTTCGAACATGGTTTTTGCCGGCTTTTTCGCGATGATCATGTGCGCTGTATTTTTCGCTGTCTTTATCTGGTTTCAGGCCGCCGGTCGCGGCGCCGTCGATTCGCAGGAACTGTTTGAACTGGCGCGCTGGGGCGCGATCGGCGGGCTGGCCTTTGGCGCACTCATTTATATGGGCATCGCAATCAGCGCTTTTAAAACACCGGAAGAAAAAGAAGTGCGCCTGCGTTTTGTATTGGGCGGCTTCTTCGCCATTGTCTTTCTCGCCGTGATTGATTTTTTCGCGCTGGAATCCTTGCGCGCCTGGTTCGGAAATGCCGGGTCAATTGTTTGACGGTGATTAATTTTACCAATCATCCACCATCTTAACGCACTCTGCGGGCCCTATCCATCTGCCGGGGCATTGATGCAAACCAACATTCCAGCGCCCGCCGAAAGTTTGAACGATGCGTCCCTGTGGGGGATCGTTGCGGGCAATATGCTGACCATGGCCTTTGCGATTGTGCAGCAATGGCCGGTCAGCGAAATCATGTGGATCTATTGGTGGCAGAGCGTTTTCATCGGCGTCGCCAATTTCTGGCGCATATGGAATCTGACGGAATTTTCAACCGAAGGCATGACGATGAACGACCGGCCCGTTCCCGAAACGCCCGCGGGGGCGCAATCAACGGCAATCTTCTTTGCGATTCACTATGGCTTTTTTCATCTGGTCTATATGGGCTTTTTGTTTTCGATGTCGAAAATGATCGACATGCCGCCGCCGACGCTGATTGATAATATTCTCACAGCGTTCGCGGTCGCCGGGTTTGTCGCCTCACATCTTTTTTCGCTGCGATATAATGCGGCGCGCGATTTCAAATCGAAAAAGCCCAATCTCGGATCATTGATGTTTTATCCCTATCTCAGGATCGTTCCGATGCATCTGACGATTATCTTTGGCGGCGCGCCTGGCGCGCTGAACCTGATTATGTTTATTGGATTAAAGACGCTCGCCGACGCCGGCATGCATGTGATCGAACATCACATCTTTCGCGCAAGATAGAACGAGTCATTGCGGGTTTGCTTCGCAATAACGATTGTAATTGAACGGCGCCCATTATCAGCATACGGCGATACTGACGGAAAACAGCAGACAGCTTCGAATAAGCGTCTCTATTCTTCCAGCGCTATGGCCCGATAGTGTGCCGGAAAACCGTCACTGGCTGCCAGCGCGCTACGCATCACCAAGGGAGATCAATGCTCGACAAGCTAATATTTCCATGGGCATCAAGTCCGGTGAAAAAAATGTACGCCTCGCTTCGGCAGAAAACAGCCTCTCTTTTGAGTAGTATGTAAGAGGAAAATCGCGTTGGCCAAATTCGGATTGGATAAATTTGTTTACAACATCAACTAAAGATCGCTTCTGATCGAGCTCACCCAGAAAACTGTCGATGACAATCAGATAGAACTGCGTGATCGTCTCATGATATCCGCTATATTCTGAGTTCACTACACCTGTGGCAATGTTGTAAGCCTTGATGATTCCCGGAAGTTCCTTGGGCAAATCTAATTCAGGTCGCTCGAGTTGCAGATATATCGTCGCGGCGCAGTGCGCCACATGCGTCCATTCCTGTTTCGGCAAAGAGCGGTTAAGTAGTCCATTGCCGATTCGCCGAATTTCGGCATCCGATTTGAACTTTAGTATCATTTTCATGGTGACCGCTTCCTTTCTTCGCGCGATGCCGCCTAAGTGGCCGCGCATAAGCCGGCTCGCCGTGCCCTCAATCTCTTTTCAACGTCAGGGTGTCGGTGACGCTTGGCATCATCGATAGGGGTTGCGCCCCAACGATCCTTCGCCGTGGGCTCAGCTTGCCTCAACAACAAATAATCAACAGCTTCCAATCTTCCCTCCGCTGCCGCCAGGTGCAACGGCGTTCTGCCGTCATAATCGGCGGCGTTAACTTCAGCGCCATGAGCCACAAGTCTCGATATCTCATTGATATCGCCGAGGCTGGCGGCGTTGATTAACTGGTAGGTCTGATCGCTGCGCTGTTGCGCCTCTCTTTTTGTCGGGTCTTTTTTCGTGGCGTGGTTCGAAATGTTGTCATAATTATGGAAGCTAAACCGTTCGACCAGCTTGCGGCAAAACTCTACGCCGCGCACGCTGTTGCCGAGCTCGTCGAGACGCGGCGACCAGATTGCAAAACCCATGACTTGCGGGATCACCACCATCAGCGCGCCCGAAACGCCTGATTTCGCCGGCAGTCCGATGGTGAAAGCAAACTCGCCTGAAAAATCATACATGCCGCATGAATACATCAGCGACAGGCAATTCTTGACCGTGTCGTTTGAAAAGATGCGCTCATTTGTCATCGGGCAAACACCTGAATTTGCCAGCGTCGCCGCGACGACCGACATCTGCCGCGCCGTGACTTCAATGGAACAAGCCTGAAAATAAAAATCCAAAGCCTCAAGCATGTTGGTGTTTTTCGGAAAGGCGCGTTTTTCCTGCATGAAATAGGCAAGCGCGAAATTGCGGTCGGCAGTGGCTTTTTCAGACAGGAATACAGAATTGTTAAAACCGGGCGGGCTTCCCCCGCTTAACTTCGTCCAAATCTGCACGACATGATCGAAGCGATCGGCGAGCGGCATTTCCGGGTCAATCATAGAACATGACATGATCGCGCCAGCATTGATCATCGGATTATGCGGTAGGCCTTTTGGGTTGAGGGCAAGCTCGTTAAATCCTCGCCCGCTTGGTTCGCGTCCGACATGCCCGTGAACAAACTCTTCGCCATGCTGTTCCAGCGCCATCGCATAATTGACCGGCTTGCATGATGACTGAACGCAATAAGGCGTATCAAAGTCGCCATAGGCGGCGCGTTGACCATCTGTAGTCGTGATGGCGACAGCGAATTGCTCAGGATCGATGCGTGCTAGCTGCGGGATATAATCTGCGACCGCTCCGTCTTTCACTTGCATACATTCATCGAAGATGTTGTTTATCTCGCCGGTGAACGCTGAAAATTGTGGGACGATATACCGGTCTTTAACAGCGCATTCGATCAACGAAAAATTCGCGTCAAAAATATCCGCAATCTGAGCCAGTGTGACCGGACCAGTATGCGAGTTTAATTTTAGGATGGAATGGCGAATTCTTGGGTCATCGATCAAAATGCCATTTTTCTTGAGCGTATCTATGATGGCCTGCGCGGAAACAACGCCGGCATTGCGCCGGTCTAGCGCCCGAAAAACCTTTTCGATTTGTTCTTTCGGTTCCGCGGCGTTAACGCCCGGCGCCGACTTAACCGTTTGATTGGGCGCGCGGCTTTTGCGTTTTGTGGATTGCAGCGGCGGACAGTTTTTTTTGTTAGTTGCACGAATGGCCTGGGGGGCAGTCATAAATCACCTTTGTAAATTGTTGGCAGAATGAAGGCGCGCATGAATTACCGCGCGCCTTCAAAAAACTGGGCTATGCGGAGGCTTGCGCGAGGGTCGCGAGGGAATTGGGCTCGTCCATGCCAAGATTATAAGCGCGCACGCCCATTTCCGAGATGTCGCCGCCCTTGTCTTCCGCAAACGAGCGAAGGCGAATACCAATTGTTACGCGCATCAGCAGCCAGATGCCGAAACTCGCGGAAAAGACAAATGCGCCAACAGCGATGACGCCGGTCAATTGTATCCACACCGATGCCGCTTCATTTGAAAAACTGGCAATCACCGTTCCCCAAATACCTGCGACGAGGTGGACGGGAATAGCGCCCACCACATCATCGATGCGAAACCTTTCAAGCAGGCGCGCGCCGGCAATCATCACGAGGCCGCCGCTAGCGCCAATCAAGACGGCGCCGCTAATCGACGGCGCAGCGGGTTCCGCCGTGATCGTGACCAGACCTGCCAGCGCGCCGTTGAGCGTGAGAACGAGGTCGGGTTTGCCGCGAATAATGCGCGTGGCGATCAGCGCGACAATAACGCCGCCAGCCGCCGCTGCATTTGTGTTGGCGAATATATTGGCGACAGCAATTGCGTCTTCAGCTGACGAAAAGGAAAGCTGCGAACCGCCATTAAAACCAAACCAGCCAAACCATAAAATCATAGCGCCAAGGGCGACTTGCGGCGCGGAGGCGCCGGGTATTTGCTTTGCGGTTCCGTCGGGGTCAAAGCGGCCGCGGCGCGGGCCCAGCAAGATAGCGCCGGCAAGCGCCGCCCATCCGCCAACTGAGTGAACGATCGTTGAGCCGGCGAAATCGGAAAACCCCATTCCGGCCAGCCATCCGCCGCCCCATGTCCAGCAACCCACGATTGGATACACCAATCCTGTGAGTAATGCGGAAAACAAGAGAAACGGAAACAGTTTAATCCGCTCAGCCAGCGCGCCGGAAACAATCGACGCCGCGGTGGCGACAAACACCATTTGGAAAAACCAGAATGAGTTTGATGCATATCCTCGCGCAAAGTCACCTGCTTGCGCTGCAGTATCATTTTGCGTCCAGATTGAAAGCTTGCCGAGAACGCCGCCGGCCTCGCCGGAAAACATCAGATTATATCCCACCAGGCAAAACATAACGCCCGCGATCGCGTAAAGGCTGATATTTTTCGTCAGGATGACAGCAACCGATTTTGCTCTGACCGAGCCGGCCTCAAGCATTGTAAAGCCTGCAGCCATAAACATGACGAGAGCGCCACAGACGAGAAGAAATAGTGAGTTCAGTACAAAATGCGTATCGCTTGCAGGGAGATCACTTGCGGATGAGGGCGTTGGCGTCAGTGTTATGACAGCCGCCGCGATGAGTGTGCTTGAGATGGTACTCATGATGAAGCCCTTTTTTTGAATGTCTGGCGCACCCCAATAGCGGAGCGCGCCAGGCCGGGTTTTATGCAGCGGCTTTTGATGCAGACGCGTTGTCTGATTGTGACGGCAAAAGTACGCTGTCATCGACTTTGCAAACCGTCGCGGCGATGCGGGCTGCGACCAGATATGGATCTGAGTTTGCGCCGGGGCGGCGGTCTTCAAAGTAACCGCTGCCTTTCTGTTCGACTGGCAGGGGGATCCTGATAGAGGCGCCCCGGTCTGCGGTGCCAGACCTAAACTCACTGATCGAACATGTTTCATGTTCGCCGGTGAGCCGTTCGGCCAGGCCATAGCCGTAAAGCGCGATATGTTCATCATGCTTTTGCTCAAGGCGATGAACGGCCTGGAAAATCTCTGCAAGTCCGCCATTGGCTGCGCGTGTGCGGTTGGTTGAGAAATTCGTGTGCATGCCGGCGCCGTTCCAGTCGCCTTTCATTGGCTTGTTGTCGATGGACACACGAACGCCGTGCTCTTCAGCGATACGGTGAAGCAGCCAACGCGCGATCCACATGTGGTCAGAGACATTTAGGAGGGAGGGATCGTCGCCTTCACTGCCACGATAGCCCATTTGAAACTCCCACTGGCCAGGCATCACTTCTGCATTGAGCCCATAATAAAGAAGGCCTGCTGCCGAGCAGTGTTTTGCATGGTCTTCAGCGATGGTGCGTCCGAAGGATCGGTCGGCGCCGACGCTGCAATAATAGGGACCTTGGGGGCCCGGGTAACCAAACTCGGGAAACCCGAGTGGCCGGCCGTCACGGAACAACGTGTATTCCTGTTCAAATCCGGCCCAGGGTTCATGGGCTTCGGCGCCGGCGGCTAGAATTTGCCGTAACCGCGCCCGGTTATTTGTTTCGTGGGCCGAGCCATCTGCATTGAAAACCTCGCACATAACGAGGAAATCAGATTCCGACCGCAGGGGATCGCGGACGAAAGCAACGGGTGTCAAGAGGCAATCAGATTCGGAACCCGTCGCCTGGTTGGTTGAGGAGCCGTCAAAGCTCCAGCTTGGAAAATCTTCAACGCTCGGCTGATTGTTGGATAGTTCGACAAATCGCATTTTTGAGCGAAGTTGACTGACCGGTTCCGCTCCATCGAGCCAGATATATTCTGCAAAAGACATGAGTTAGACCTTTCCTGTATGCGGCGTTGAGGGCCGCATTTTTGATTTACGTTTCTCGGGGTTGATTTTGGAAAAGATAGCCGCCGGGCCGGGGGAGAGGCGCCGGCGGCTATCTCCTAAGCGACGTCACACCACAATCGATGAAACGCCGAGCGCTACACACGAAATCGCCGCTACGAACAGCAGGACCTCGACGAAGAAGTAATTATTCTTGCTCATTTTCGTTCTCCTTATTATGTCCCGCACCAATGGGTTGCTTCGGTTTTGTTGCGCTGCCTCTGCAAAAGCGATCGGTCAGGATTACTAAGTCGCATTTGGCAAACGCACCGTGGCGCGTCGCGGCGGAAAATTGCGGAAAACGGTCTCGGGATCATGAGAATGCGCTGATTTGTTTATGAGCTTCATTCATGAAGGCGCGTGCTGCGCCGCAACATGGCGCGAATTGTGGGCTCGAGCCGATCACCAAAAACCTCAAAAGCGAGTTATGAGCGAGTTATGAGGCTGGGAAACGCGTAGAATTCTTGGTATTTTTGAATCATGGGCGACAATTCGAATAATGATGGCGACATCGGCTATCTGGTCGCGCCTCCACTTAAGGTGGATGTCGTCGAGGGCCGCATTTGGCTTGACGATGAAGCCAAGCATGTAGGCCAAAAGGCGTTTCGCCTGTTATGCGCCTTAATGCAGCGCCCGGAGAAGCTCTGGACCAAGGACGAACTGATTGAAATCGTCTGGGACGGCCGCTCGGTGACGGACGCGGTTCTGACGACTGCGATGAAGGAACTCCGCAAAGCTTTGGCCGAGCCCGCGCGCAATCCGCAATTTATTGAAACTGTGCATGGGCGCGGCTACCGGTTTTTGCTGCCGGTCAAAGCAATTCCAGCGCAAGGCGCCGAACAACAGGGATTGTCCCATACTGATCGGGAGGCAGCATCAGACGTTGAAACCGCCTTTGCGGCCAAAGCTGAAAACAGCGGTCGCGCAGTGAGATCACGTCCGACTCCAATTGGGCAGATGGTTGTTGGGATTACGCTGCTTTTTGCTTTGGCGGTAATGCTGCTTTTCAGTATGAGAGATTCTCTTGAAACTGGCGATGGTGAGGCGGTCGATGTGACCTACAATGGCGGCGCGACGCCCAACCAGCTCGACCCAAGATCCATCGCGGTTTTGCCTTTTGAGGATCTGTCCGGTGAAACCGCCGAAGCATGGTTTGTCGGCGGATTAACCGAAGAATTGAGCTCTACTCTTGCAAAGGCGCCTGGACTTCGAGTCATCGTTGGAAAGGAATCAAATCAGGATGTCCGGACGCTGAATGCGGCCCACATTCTTGAAGGATCAGTGAGGCGCAGCGAAAGCCGGGTCCGAATAACCGCGCGTTTAGTTCGCGCCAGTGACCGGCAAAGTGTCTGGTCGCAATCTTATGATCGCACAAATGCTGAGATTATTGGCATTCAGGAAGATATCGCCCTCCAGATAGCCCAATCACTTCGCGTTGTTATGGAGCCCGGCCGCCTTGAACAAATGGTGGAGGCGGGAACGCGATCGGTTGAAGCCTATGAAGCTCTGCTCGCAGGCCACCATTATCTCAGGCAACAATATATCACAGGAAAACCTGAATACCGGCGGCGATCATATGAGGAATATGAACGTGCAAGAGCGCTGGACCCCAATTTTTCCGAAGCCCATTGGCAGGCGGCGCGATACTGGTTTGAAAGATCGACTTATATATTTCCGCCGGGTGAAGAAGAGTCTATTCTCGCGACGCAGGAAGCGTCCCAGCGGTTTGAAGACCGCATCAATGCAGCGATCGAATCCGCTGCGGATGAAATTGCCGCGCAGCTTTATACGGCGACATTTTATGCCCATCGACTGGAATATCGGACCGCTCACCGACTTCTGGGCAACTATGTGCAGCAGCGCCCACGAGATGCATACGCCTGGGTATTGAGGTTGCGTGTCGCCGCCTATGTTGGAGAATATGAAGTCGCACGCGCCGCTGCCCGGGAACTTGCAGCACTGGCGGACCAAACCTCACTATATTTTACGCGCACAATTCCAAACTTGATGTGGGCGTGGGATTTTGAAATGGCGGAACAACAGGCGTGGCGGTCGCTGGAACTGGCGCCGGAAAATGCATTTGTTCAATATCACGCGCATCGCGCGCTCCTTTGGGTCGGCAAAAACGACGAGGCGAAAAAACTCCTGCCGCAGATTGCCGCAGGCGAACTAGCCGCTCACAACAAAAAACTCGCAGCAATGCGCCAAGCGTGCGCCGAAGGCAATCAGGATGAGGCGGAGTTTTTAGCGACGGAAATACGAAATCTTACACCGCCAAGAGTCGCCGCAAACTGGTTGGCCGAAATGCTTTTGGGACGGTCCGAAAACGCAAATGCTGTGCTCGATCCCTATGACGCTGAAGGAAGTTTGCATCAGCTCGCGCCTTTTTTGATTTACCCGCATTTTGATAGCACTGCTTTTGCAACGCTCTCAAGCAAATTGACGGCGGAAGATATTGATCGGCCTACGCCTTTGCCCCTTCCCTATACATGCTCGTGAGTGAATGACGATGCGCCTGACGCCCCGGAAAATTGAGGTTTTCGGCGCTCTGCACACAAGCATTGACGCCTTGCACGCCATGGCCGCTACTCAGCGAGCGGCCAGAAAACTTCGGTCTTCCAGTCAGCGACATCAGGATATTCCGCGGGGTCGGTTACGTAGGACTCCCAGGGGGCGCCGTCGCATCGATAGCCGTTGTCTTCTATCCACTTCGCGATCGCCGCGTTTGTTTCCGGTAATTGCTCATAGGCGCCCGAATGAACCGCAAACGCCGCAGGGCCGGCCTTCAAAAATCCGGCTTCGATCTCGCCGCCGCCTGGCGCCGGCTCGGCCATGGGTATCGCGCAATCAATCGTCCACAGCCCGGCGCCAGTCGAAACATATCGCGCAAGCGGCTGGCCGGCCATGGCGAGCCCCGCTTTCATGGCATGGCCGAATATTTTGGGAAAGCATTCCGCATATAATGGCTGAAGCTCTGTGCGAACTATGCGGCGCTGGATATACAAGATCGGTTGCGCCTCGACGTCTTTGCGGATGATGGCCGACATTGGCATCTTTTGTCTCCCGGATGGTTCTATCGATGGAACATAAAACTGGCGGATGCAGGGACCGACCTTGCGCACCAGATTTCGATGAGTTGCGCGTTCGGACTTCGGCATCCCTGCGAATGCTTCGGCGCGATAATGTGTCGGCGAGCATCCATATTTGCGCCTGAAGGCGCGGACGAAAACTTCATGACTTTTAAACCCCGCAAGCAAAGCAATTGAAAGCACAGACGCGTCATCCGCCGACAACAGCGCGGCAGCGCTTTCAAGACGCAGGCGCAAAACATATTGTTTGGGCGTTTCGCCCATGAACCGTCGAAAACGGCGATGCAGATGAAATTTTGACCAGCCAATCTTTCCCGACAGCACATCAAGCGATTGATCGAATTCGAGCTCTCCCAGTACATCGCCGAGCAGGCGATAGATGTCTTGCTTTTGCGCCATAGGCGCAAATTCATACCCTGTTTCCAGAGGCGGTTCTTGATGTTTCTTGCTCAGCCGGAAAGGAAGCGCCGTGCAACGGTTTCAGGCGTTTGACATCGCGTCGTCAGGGATGGGTTTTGCGAAATCTCGAAAAGCCGCGCCGGTAATTCCAGATGCGGTCTCCCCCGGGCGGCGAATGCCGGAAGGGCTTTGCCGCATTGCACAACCGCGCGGGGCTCGCTAGATTTACCGGGGACCAATAATCGGTGTATTTTGGACGACACATCCGAGCTTTTGAAATCGCTTCAGATTGACCGAAGCGCTCGCGACGCCTCCAGCGGCGGATGGCGCGCGAGCGAAATTGCAACGCTGCGCATTATTGGCTTTTCCGGAATTGCCGCCTTTGCCGGCATGCTGATCGAAGCGCTGATGCTGTCGGCGTTCGGCGCGGTTCTCGGCCTTTTGCTGGCATTCGTGTTTTTTCAGGGACGGACCACGTCAACGCTTGGCTCGGGCTTCACGCAGCTGGTTTTCAAATTCGATCTGTCTCCGGCAATCATTGTCTCGGCGATTGTCATGGCGCTGGTGATCGGCCTGTTCGGCGGCATTCTTCCGGGCATTCGCGCCGCGCGTCAGCGGCCGCTATTGGAACTTGCGGGGCAATAAGGCGGCTGGACAGTCGCGGCCCCGCCGCTTCATAGCATCTGGATCGCAGCGTCACATCACATAGAAAATGGAATTGCCAAAACTGTGAACAAGGACTGGCGCTAACAGGTTCCCTGTTTTTGCCCGCAACCAAACCAGCACGAGAGCGCCCAAAAAGGTGTAACCCGCATGGGCGAGACCGAAGGAGAACACACCGTCGCTGAAGCCGACGCCATGGGCGAGACCAAACATGATTGAGGTTAAAAGAGCACCCCAACCGAACGGCGCGCCGAATACCCTGCTTGACGTCTCGAATGTCCTGTCGATCAACAAGAGCAAGAGACCGCGGAAGAAAAGTTCTTCTTCCAGTCCCGGCATGGTGAGCTGAAACGCCAGCGCGTCCCAGTCGCCGTCAAATCGTTCCGGTGGAAACTGTCCCGCGGCGAAGGTGAACGCCGCCATCAACATGATCACCGCCAGCCACCCCTGCCATGCGCCTTGCGCACGGCGTAATGTGAGTCCCACAGACTGCCGGTCAATCACCGGCACAATGGCGATAATGATCAAGAGCGCCGCAAGCGCATAGATTTTTGCGGACCAGTTCCAGGCGGATGGTTCAAAAAACGGGATATCCCAGCGCCGGCCGATCTCATAAGCAGCCTGATAGATGGCAAAAACTGCAAGGCTGAGGAAAAAATAAGGCGTTCGCACCTGTCCTTTCCGGAACAGGACGATTGCCGCCATGAATATCCCAAACAGGCCGAAAGAACTCAGCCCTTCGAGCACTTTATCGCTCATTCCGACCCCGCTTTGCCGCAACATCATTCGGCTGCAGCGCCAAAACTGCCGTAAAGTGCAATGTCATGCTTCTCAAATTCGAAAATGAGGACAATTTCTACCGCTTATCATCGCCGCCATCCGATAAAGCGCGCTTTCGATATACGCTTGGCGATTGATTTGTCGCGTTTTTGAAAAACCGGTTGAATGACGCAAGCGACGCAAATCCGGCGTCCAGCGCGATCGTCGTCACAGGCGTTTCGGCGCGGGCTTTGTCCGCCAGCGCATCCATGGCCGCTTTGAGGCGATAGGCGTTGAGGAACGTCCGAAAGTTTTTGTGACCCAGCGACCGGTTGATGAGCGCGCGCAGGCTGTGTTCACTCGCATTGATCCGCGCCGCAAGCATTCCGATCGACAATTCGGGGTCAAGAAACGCCTGTTCCACGTTCATGGCGTGATTGAGCCGTTGATGCAGCGCTTTTGCGCCCGCATCCAGGTCGGGCGGCGCGTCAAATGGTTTTGCCTGCGCCCTGGCGTTTCGGCTGTCGAAAATCCACGAATTTTTGTTAACGCCAATCGCGGAAAACAAACATAAGGCGACAAAAACCAGCAACACCCCATATTGAAGAGAGGTAAACCACAGCGGCATCGCGTGATAGCCATATATATTTTCACCGGCCTTGTTCAACAGATACAGAGCGAGCAGCGCAGCTGCAAAAAATATCCTCGCCCGGCGCCTTCCCTCAACCAGATCCATGTTTTTTTCGCTGATCGCGACATAAACAATATGCGCAACCAGCGCATATGAAATAATCGAGCGGAGTAGATCAGCCCAGCCTGCCGAAACCGGCGAGCTCGCAACAAAATCAGCGTAGTTTATCAGGCCGAGAAAAACCCAGGCCGCTGCAACGCCCCATTCGAGATAGCCGAGCTTGAATTCATCGTCGAAAAGCGAACGGCTGAACCACCAGACAAAGATGATCAGGCTTGAACTGATGGGCAATAAGAAAGCACGAAGCTGCAATGGCGGCGCCATTCCCGCCGCTGTATGGATTATAAGCGCACTGGCAATCGCCAGCGCTGTCAACGCGCCAAACCGCACCGCCGCGATGTCGCGCGCATCGCGCAATGCGATCCCGCAAAGGACCAAAAGACCCGTAACGCCGGCGGCGCGAATAAAGAACTCAAAAAACACCATGCCAGAGCCTCAGATCGAAGATGCAATCTTCTATTCTACGACATGGCGGACGCGATCAAGCGGGAAATCAACAGATGCCGATGAGGGCGCCAAATGATGCGCGCATTATGCGCCGCTCAACGGGCTCAGCGTCAGGCTTTCGCTGTGTTGCCGGGAAGGAATCCTTGGTCCCTTGTTTACATCCTCGAAGCCCCTTAAGGCGTAGCCAGCAAATTAATGGACTCCCCCCATGGCCTATGCCCTTTTATCTGTCGGTGTCTTGGGTCTTTTGGTGTTTTTCCTGGGCGCCAATGTTTCGCGGACGCGGCGCTCGGTGACGGTGACGCAGAACGAAGCGGAAGCAGACCCCAATAGCGCGCTTCGAAAGGCCATCCGCGCCCATGGCAATTGCATTGAATATGTCCCGATGCTGTCCTTGATGATCCTCGCCCTCGGTCTTCGCTTTCCGCTCATGCCACCGTGGATCGCTGCACTCATGTTCACAGCTGTGGCGTCCCGCTACGTCCACGCGATCGGTATTTTGACTGGCGGCAGCGTTTATGAGGCGAACCTCCTGAAATCGATCGGCGCTATCGGCACATATTTAACCGGAATCGTCCTTTCCGTCATTCTGATCGCGCACGCCGCCGCCTTGTTCTAGACGCCCCGACCGCGAATGCGGTCAAGATATTGGTTAGCGCGCCTTCGCGCGCGGGCCGCGAATGCGGTCAAGATATTGGTTAGCGCGCCTTCGCGCGCGGGCCGCGAATGCGGT
>JAJFGF010000018.1 GCA_021776245.1 Hyphococcus sp.
ATGTCTTTGACTGTCTTTTCGGCCGATCCTTCAGATCCGGATTTGTGTCTCATCTTCGCTCCTCCTCAGAGCTACGATGAACCAAAATCCTCCGCTAACAAAATCCCTCAATCGGTCTCATGATCGCTGACGGGATACACCTATGCCCAATATTATAATTACGGATTCGTTCAACGGGGCGCATTTATGCGCGCCCTCATCTCGGCGGATTACACCATGAGTATGTCAGAATCGAGTAAACAGTAGGGACAGATAAAACTTTATGGACCATTTCAGTGTTTCGCTATATTTTACCGCCAATTCCAAACCTACTAAACCACGTCAAATTCAGGCGGCTCAAAACTCAAAACTTCCAATACATCTTCGGCGGACACAACCATGTAATGCCTGATCTCAGATGGGAGCTTATCGTAACCGCAACGTTCTTCTGCCCAATTCAATAAATCAGATTTCTCGGCAACATAAAGCCCTGCTTGCTTTACTCCGCCAAGTTCAAGCCAGTAACCGTGTAAATCAGCTTCATTGAAGTTTCGATAGGCACGGTGAGCGGTAAAGCGGAACCGACCTTTTTGCTCTCCAGTGCGATTGTCTTCGATCGACAAAACTAGGCCATCGCGATCGTCAATGATTGAGGTTATTTGGAATGGACAAATATCATCCCAAACACCTTTCATTCGAACAAATTCATTCATCTTCTGGCTCTTCCGGTGGTGGCGATTCGTCTTCATTATAGCGATACTTAGTTCGGTCTTTTCCGTCTTGAATTTCAACGGTGGGGCGACCGTCACTTGACGGGTAAACAGCGATTGGCTTTCCGTCTGGTGTAGTCCCCGTGCGACGCCCATCCCCCCGATCCTGAACAGTATCGGGATCTACTTCTCCATCAAAATCTTTGTCGGCTGCTGCCTGCCCTCCTGTCTTCTCTTTCTGTGTGGTTCGACCTTTTGTCTCCCGCCCCGGTGTTGCACCTTCATCTATTCCCTCATTAAGCACTGCCAACGTTACTACCGCCGCAGTGGCAGCTCCAGCATAGAATACCCATTTCACAACCGCTAGATCAGACGGGTCAGGGATGGCCACATCTGCGGAAATACCGGCCAAGGTAGCACTTGCCGCCAACCTCAGTCCCGCAGCCCAACCTATTTGACCACTCGGGTCCGTACAACCGACAGGGTCATTCCCACAATACGCATACAGATTCATCTGATCTTCGTAGCCGACAGGATCGGTCTGGAGGAAACGACCAACCTCAGGGTCATAATAGCGGGCCTTGTAGTAATAGAGGCCGGTTTCAGCATCGAGCTTTTGTCCGGTGAAACGGAAGGGGAAACCGGAAGGCGACCCGCCGGATTCTCCGTATGGGGAATAGGTATGGCGTTCGACGATGGTACCTGCTGAATCCGTTACCGCAACCACACTGCCCAAGCGGTTTTGATGCGCCCAGCGCTCGCAGGCGGCGTAAGAACTGTTGGTGCATGATCCGTTGATCGTAAAGTCGATCATTAGGAACGGTTCGTCTACGCTCCCCGGCAAACGCACATAGCGGCGCTGTAATGTTCCCGTACTGATCGGCCAGGCGCCGTCATATTCGGCGATCTCCTGGTCGCCGTCGAAATAGTGTCGCGTATTGCCGGTGGGCAGTGCCTTAACGCGCCGATTGCCGTCGGCGTAGTAAGCATAAACGCCAAGAGACGTGGCGCCGTCAGTGACAGACTGCAACACGTTTTCCGCATCATAGACGTATGTGCGTCCGCGATGATCGGTCGTCGTATTGCCATTACCGTCATGAACAACGCTGTTGCCGTCAACATCCGTATATTGATTGAGGCTGTTGCGCGCATAGGCGTCACTTTCATTGGTGGTTGGCGACCAGTAAAGTAGAGAATCCGAGATCGTCCGGCTGGTCATCTGGCCAACGCCATTATAGGCGAAATCATAGGCGATTTCTGGTGCGCCGGTGTTACAAACGGTCGGCGCCGTGCCCGTCAGATTCCAATCATGGCAGGTGAGATCGCCACGTGCCGTGTAGCCATATTGCGCGGAGGTTCCGTTATCATAGGTGACTGATTGGCGCAGCGATCGACGATCATAGGCGACACTGGCGAGCGTGCGCGTACCGTCTTTCGCTGCCGTCACACGATTTAGCGCATCATAGGTATAATCTACAACAAAGCCGTCAGGATGGGTCAGTTTTGTCTGATTGCCTGCTGCATCATAATTGTAAATGATGGGCAACTGGCCCGCATGTTCCTGCTTGGTCAGACGGCCGGCACGGTCGAATTCATAAGTGAGCGCACCCCCCCAATGCAGCGCTGAGGTCTGGCGCCCGGCCAGATCATAAGCCATGACATATTTACTGTCGCCGCCGGAACCCGGAACCAAACGTTCGGTCAGCTGGTTTGATGCGTTGTACGTAAAGTCAATCTGTTCCGTCGGGGTGCCGCCGCCATTAAACCCTCGACGGGTGACCTTGACGGTCTGGTTGCCGTTGTCATCATATTTATAAGTCTCACAATCGGTGGTCGAAGCGAGCTGCGGAGAAGCGCCGCTGGCTGGAAAACAGGTTTTCGCGAGACGGCCGAAGGCGTCATAGGTGTAGGCTGTTTCATTGCCATTTGCGTCTTTGACCCAAGCCAATCGCTGCGACGCGCCGTTATAAGTCGCTTCGCGATAGATCTGTTGCAGCGGCGTGCCGACGGCGCGATGAATGCGGATCACCTGCCCTGCAGCGTCATAGTCGGTTTGTTCGATGCGGCTTTCCGCATCGGTCTTGCGGTAAAGCTCGTCGCGCAAATTATATTGATAGGTGGTAATTTTGTTGTCGGGATCGGTTACCTGTCCGACCTTAAAGGTCGGCGTATAGGCGTAGCGCGACACCGAGAAATTCGCAGGACTCGTATTACAATCGCCCGGCGTCGCCGCCAGCGCCGCGCATGATTTTGTCACCTTGCCGTCTGTGTCATATTTCAGTTGGGTGATCGCGCCGAGCGGTTGGGTCAACTGGGTCAACCGCCGCATGTTGTCAAAGGCAATCGTCGTGACATTGCTGTTCGGATCAGTAACGCTTGTCGTGTTTCCGACCGAATCGTAACCAAAACTTGTGATGGAATTGACGCCGCCGGGATCAATGGTGCGGCTGGTGAAGTGCTCGCCCGTATAGCCATAATCGGTGACGTCCCAGACTAGTGGATCGTTTGAGACTTTGACTTTTTTCTGGGTTGGCCGGCCATTCCCTGCGGCACCCCAGACAATTTCTGTACGCTCGCCCAAGGGGCCGTTCACCGCGGAAACGAATTTACCGGTAGCGCCGCCGTGAGATTTCAAAATATATTCATATTGTCCTGCCCCCATATAACTGGTCCACAAACTTCGTGATATTCTACGAAGAAGTGGAGGTTATGGGATGGCAAGGAAACGGTTTTCCGACGAAGATATATTGAAACTGCTCCGTCAAATAGAATTGAGCTTAGCTTCAG
>JAJFGF010000019.1 GCA_021776245.1 Hyphococcus sp.
ATTTGGCCTGGGACGCTGAGCCGCCGCAGAGTGTGGCGGCGTTTCTAAAGCTTCACGGCGTTCACACTATCCATATGCATCCAAGACTGGAGAAGCATGACCAGGCGGAAGAAGTGTTGCTCGGTCATGCAAAAAGCAAAACTGCGGATTTGATCGTCATGGGCGCCTATTCTCATAGTCGTTGGCGTGAGGTAGTGCTGGGCGGTTTCACCCGGTTCATGCTGAGACATTCGGACATACCACTGTTAATGACGCACTGACTATCCGGACATTCGATGCGAATATGATTTGTGAATCTCAAAAAGCCGTTGTCGACTTTCTTTCAACACCAGAAAATTTCGGCGGCGTGCCAATTCAGCAGATCGATACCCATCTCTCACATGTGTTTCTCGTTGGCAGGCGCGTATACAAAATAAAGCGCGCAATCCGATATGATTTTGTTGACTTTTCGACTATCGAATTACGCAAAAAATCTTGTGAAAATGAAGTCAGCGTTAACCGCCGAACGGCGCCGGAAATGTATTTGGGAGTCGTACCGATTTATTGCAGTGAAGATAAAATGGGCTGGGATGCGAAAGGAGAGATCGTTGAGTGGGCCGTTGAAATGGTGCGCTTTGACGCCGATCAGCAATTTGATGCGCTGCTGGCGCGCCGGGCGTTGGACGGCTCGACGATAGCGAGGCTCGCAGACAAGATCGCAAAATTCCACCTTGGCGCTGACATGGTCTCGTTATCTCGCGCCGGTGGCGGGGTTGGCGCAACAATCGATCAGATTGCTACGTCGCTGCGTGAGAACGATATCGGTCCAGCGCGCGAGCGTGACGTCGCGCGCTGGACTAATATCGCTTTTTCTGAATTTGAACATTCCGCCAAATTTTTGGAGGCTCGCCGACGTCACGGATGGGTGCGTCATTGTCACGGAGATTTACATCTCGCGAATATTTGTATGTTTCGCGGAAAGCCGACGCCTTTTGACGCCATAGAATTCAATGATGATTTGTCAAATATCGATATTCTCTATGACCTGTCATTTGCGTTGATGGACCTCATTTATCACGATCGAAGCGACTTGGCGAATATGTTGTTAAACCGATATCTAGGCGCGACACGCGATTATTCTGGCGTACGTCTCCTGCGTTTGTTTCAATCAATGCGCGCTGGCGTGCGGGCGATGGTTCTCAGCCTGCCCTCTCAGCCCGATGAGTCAAAATGGCTCGCGGATCGCTATTTTGATCTTGCTCTTGAATATCTCATCGGGGAAAATGTCCCGCGCCTGATTGCGATAGGCGGTTTTTCGGGAACGGGAAAATCGACGCTCGCGCGTGGCGTGGCGTTACATTTCAATGGGCGGTGTGGCGCGGTTATATTGCGAAGCGACGTCGTAAGAAAACGGCTTTCAGGGCGGGCGCCGGAAGATCGGCTGCGCGACGAAAACTACTCAGACGATGACGCCCGCGTGGTCTATCGTCAATTGCTCAAGGATGCGGGCCGATTGTTGCGCGCTGGTCAACCTGTAATTGTTGACGCAACATTTCTCAATCCGGAATTTCGGCGGGCGGCCGCGGATGTTGCCGAAAAAGCTCATGTTCCTTTCGATGGCCTATGGTTGTCGGCTAGCCATGATGTATTGATCGATCGAATCTCCGGTCGCCTGAACGACGCATCCGACGCAACGGTGCGTGTGTTGAAACGACAGCTTGAAAACACCGTGGAGCCGGAAAACTGGCATGCTATTGATGCGGGAGGATCTTGCCGCGACACGCTTGATGAAACACAACGCGTATTTGAATGGTGAGTCTGACACTGGTCAATGCGCTTTATCGGGCGCTGCCAACAGACCTATTTCGCAGATTACACTCATCAGAGAATGCTTTTTTCCGACTCTTGATCTGCTCTTCGATTACCGACGCCAATGACGTCGGGCGGGCCCACCGAAAATTCGCACAACTGTTGTTGTCGGAAAATAGGCTGGAATCGAGTTTTCGGTGGGGACGGCTTTCTGCAAATCACAATGCCGGATTGTGAATACGCCGTACCGAAGCCATCATCTATTTTTGTATTTGGTTAGAATCTGCTGCAGTTCTGTCATTCATGTCCGGGAAGTCGTGAATACTGTTTCATGTTGCGCGTGCTGGGATCGCATTATGGTCGCGCATATATGGTGTGTTGATCCATCGGTCGGAAAATCAACGATTGATCCTTTTGTCGGCTCACCGTTTACCGTCAGTTCTACCGGCCCCGCGCCCAATCGGTCCGGGTCCTCAATCTGTATTGAAAGCACACCGCCAGGCTTTTTGATTTCCGCAAAAGCAGAACCCCACGATTTCGGCAATGACGGTTTGATCTCGAGCGCGCCGTATTGCATTCTTAGTCCCAAAATCCCTTCAATTCCAAGACGCCATGTCCATGCGGCGGCGCCTGTATACCAGCTCCAGCCGCCGCGACCGACATGCGGCGGTACACTGGCCACGTCCGCGGCAAGGGCATAAGGTTCATCACGATAGCGCTCCGCGCTTTTGCGCGTCGCCGTGCTCCGGATCGGATTGATGATGTTGAAAATCCGCCATGCGTTATCGCCGTCGCCCAATTCGGCAAGGGCCAATCCTAACCAGGCGGCGGCATGCGTGTATTGACCGCCATTTTCTCGAATGCCTGGAGGATACGCCTTTATGTATCCAGGGTCTCGAGGCGTTTCGTAAATTGGCGGCCATAGAAGTCGCACCAGTCGCTGATCGTCGCGCACAAGTTCGCGAATAGCGGATTGTACAGCTGCTCGCGCGTGCTCCGACGTGTTGCCTGATAAAACAGACCAGGACTGAGCAATGGAATCGATGCGATCTTCGTCACAACTTTTCGACCCCCAGGGATGACCTTCGTCATCAAATGCGCGAACATACCATTCGCCATCCCAGGCAACATCGTTCACCGTTTTTCGCAATTCGTCAGCGCGCTTTTTCCATTTGTTCGCTAAATGATGCCGATCCAGTTGGTCTGCCAAATCTGCAAAACCAGTCATCGTCGCGATTCCGAACCAGGCAAGCCAGACGCTTTCGCCGCGGCCGCGAGCGCCGACACGGTTCATGCCGTCATTCCAGTCACCAGCGCCGATGAGCGGCAGGCCCTTTGGCCCCTTTGTCATACCACGCTCAAGCGCGCGGGCGCAGTGTTCGAACAACGGGTAACTTGTTGCGCTCGTTTCAAACAGCGCATATCGATCGCCTTCTTCGGGCGAAAGCGGGGAGGCTATTAGAAATGGCGTCTCCTCCTTCATAATCGATAGATCGCCTGTTGCTTTGACATATTGCCCTGCAGCGTAAGGAAGCCATAGAAGATCGTCAGAGCATCGCGTGCGCACGCCGCGGCCCGCTGGCGGATGCCACCAGTGCAGAACATCACCTTCTTCGAATTGCCGGGTTGCGCATTCCAGGATATGCGCCCGCGCCCGAGTGGGGTCTACAATTAGCAAGGCCAAAACGTCCTGCAGCTGATCGCGAAAACCGATTGCGCCGCCTGCCTGATAGAATCCGGCGCGCGCCATGATGCGCGACGACATGGTTTGATATAACAGCCATCTGTTGACCATGATATCAAATGCGGGATCAGGCGTTTTTGTCTGAACCGTCGTCAGTCGATCATTCCATTGCGCGCGTACGGTTTCGAGCGTGCCTTCGAGCTCCTTTGGATCGCGCCATTTGCGGATTATTGATTTCACATCGTCTTCGTCAGCGCCCTGGCCCAGCATGAAAATGACTTCTGCCGCGCCGCGCGCGGGGATGTCGATGTGCACTTGAAAAGCGGCGCACGGATCGCCGGCGGAGTTGATACGGTTGCCAAGATCCCATTGGCGCAGCCCGGCAGGGCGACTTAGGTCGCCGTTTCTGCCGAGAAAATCGCGCCGATCTGTTGTCAAACTGTGGGACGGGCGATTTGACGCCAAAAAAGCGACGCGTTCGCCAAACTCGGGATTCCAGCGATTACGCGCCAGCAGCGCATGGTGCTCTGCGTCGTAATTGCAGATAACATGTGGTCGATGGGTGCTGCGCATGGTGCCGAGCTGCCATTCGGCATAATAGGTTGCTGTTATCCGGCGCGCCTGATCTTGAGCGTTCTGCAGCCGCAGCCGCACGAATTTTACCGGCTCGTTTGGTGCGACAAAAATGGTCAGTTCCTGCGTCAGGCCGCAGCTGTTTTTTACCCAGCTTGTATAACCCGCGCCAAAATGAATCTGGCACGCCGCGTCATCGCCCGCCGGCGCCGGCGTTGGCGTCCAGATTTCAGCGGTTGCCTCATCGCGTAAATAAAGGGCTTCCGATGGAGGATCGCAGACCGGATCATTGGTCCACGGAGTCAGTCGGTTCTCACCGCTGTTGACCGCCCAGGTAAACCCTCCGCCAGCTTCTGTTGTTAAACAGCCGAATTGATCATTTGCAAGAATGTTGCACCATGGCGCCGGCGTGCGTTCCCCGGATCTTAGATGAACGACATATTCTCGACCATGATCGAAGAAGCCGCCAATACCATTTTCGAATTCCAGCAGGGGTTCCGACGCAGCCGCCGATTTTGGCGCTGGCGTGAAGGCGCCGACAGGCTCGAATTTCGGCGGTCGCGGATGAGTTTCTCGCATCGCCGCCAATTGCGGCGCGAGGGCGCCTTTTGATTCATCAAGCATAACGCTCGCCGTGCATTCAAGCAGGCGCTTGTCTTCCATCGAAATCTGATCGGCAAACACCAGATGAATACCGCCATCTCGACCTAATATTTCATTCGCGCCGATTTCACGAAAAAGCGTTAAGACGCGTTCGCGCACCGGCTCTACATAGCCGGAAGCGCCCAGACGCATAAGAACCAGATCCACACGAAACAATCGCCGGCGCCATAAATCATGCGCCCGCACAAGCGACCGCAATAAATCTGTATCGCTCGTATCATCGGTGTGCACCAACAGGATCGGGTGGTCGCCGGAAATACCAAGCGACCAAAGGCGCGGTTGGCCCAGCCTGTTCGCAAAACGCGCCGACGGCGCAGCACGAAGCGAAGGGTGTGGATCAAAAATTAGCGACGACAGCGACTGTGCTACGGGAAGTTGTGCCGGCTTAAGGTCCAGATGATGGGCTTCCTGCGCGGCCTCGCGACTTGCATCGTCGAGCGCCCACTCGAGTGACGAAATCGTGGTATAACGCTCGACAATTTCCAGGACCGACTCCGGCGATCCGGCCGCGACGGTGACGAGCGCGAACCGACGTTGCTGTCTGGGCGCAAACTCAAGCTGCCCCTGAAGGGCCATGATAGGGTCAAGCGTCCAGCCGCAAGTGTTGGTTAGGCCGTGTGTAATCCCCTTCGGCGTGCGCGCTGTTCCACCGCGACCGAGAAAGGCGCTGCGATTGGCTTCGTAACTTGTCATTACCGGGCCGTTGTCATCGAACACCATGCGGTGAAGCAATGTCGGCGGTTGTTCTTTTGGATGTTGCGGCCGGCGCGTGAACAATAGTCCGTTTATGTCGTTCAAATATTCGCTGCCGACAAAAAGCTTGCTGAATGCGGGGTGCCGCTCATCATCAAGCGGCGGCGCCAAGGCGACTTCCCCACAGCTCGTAAATTCTAATGTGCGCTTGCGATCGGTTTCGTTTGTAACTGTCAGAAGCCGAATTTCAAGATCGTCCCCGGCGGCGACGCCAACTTCCATTCGAATTGCGACGCCGTTATCGCGGCGATGGAATTCGACCATGTGCGGATGAAACAGAATATGGGCGTCATGGGAAACGACGCCGGAAGGCTGTTGGCCAATGGACCACATTAAGTCGTCGTCTTTGTCGCGCACATAGACCCAAAGACCATCTGCGTCGCAGGTTGGGTCGGGGCGCCACCGGGTTAAAGCATGGCGCCGCCACCATATCGCTCCACCGCCAGACTCTGTAATCCAGCTCGCCAATCGGCCATTTCCAAGCAAGTGCATTTGCTTGACCGTACCGTCAATCTGCGGCTTCCACGAGTGATATATTGGCGTTGTTCGAGATTCATGTTTGGGCAAAACCGGCTCTTCCTCAAGGACAGGCTCGGGCGGAAGCTCCCAGGGCGTTCGTTCCTGAAGCAAAAGCGATGCTGTACGCATTCTCATATTCTTCGAGAATCGGTTCACCAATATGTCCGTATGCAGAGCGTTTCCGATGGCAGCGAGGATCATTCCCTGATGGTGCGCCATAAATGCGCGCACGGTCAGGAAAGAGCGGTTGCGGGCGCGCTCAGGCGTATAATCCGCAGCTTCGAAAAAGCCATAATGACTTAAAAGGCTGAGCTTATCGAGTCGCTGCAGATTCTTCACAGCGGCGACAGGATGCGCCGCGAGCGCAAGCGCGGAAGCATAAGGTGCAATAACAATATCCTGCGCAAGATCGCGTCGCATCCCCAGCCCCGGCACGCCAAAGGCGCGATATTGATAATGTTGCGCTGCATCGCGCGCTGCAAAACCGGACTCAGAGACGCCCCATGGCACGTCGAGCTTTTCAGCGTATTTTTGTTGAACGGAAACAGCGGTTTTCTCCGCCTGGTCGAGCAATGTTCCTTCGCCATTCTTCAGCCAAATCGCCGGCATCAGATACTCAAACATTGATCCATTCCACGACAAAAGGGAAAGCTCACCGTCATGCCGAGTTACGGGGCGCCCGAGATGACGCCAATGTTCTGGGGGAACGTCGCCCTTTGCGATCGCGAAGTAGCTCGCTAGACGCGCTTCCGTCGCAAGCAAATCATAATGGTGCGGATCAATCCGGTCCGAGCTGACATTGTATCCGATATTGAATAATTTTATCTCCTGGTCGTAAAGCAATCGAAAATCCATTTCGAACGCCATCGCCTCAGCGCGCCGGGCACTTTCAAGCAATCGCAGGCGCAGTTCTTTTTGGCGCCGGCTGCCGCGCTTAATCGCCGCCGCTAAATCGTCAATCCAAGGTTCTGGTGTGTGCCTTGATTTCCCGCTTTGCATCCGTTCATTCAGAAATGCCGCCGCCTCGGCGCAGTTTTTTGGCGCATCAATCAACGCCATTGTTGGGGGCAGGAGGTCGTCAATTCGATTTGCAAGTTCTGCATGGGGCCGCGGCGCTGCGGTTGTTAGTGAAACCCAGGGAAATAGGAACTCAAAATCCCATTGCAGTCTATTGAGATCGTGATTGAACCGCTCGAGCCAGACATTGATTTCCCGCAGATTCTGGAGCGACGGCGTATTCGGCGACCGAAGCGCCTGCGCAATCTCTTCTTCCAGATCCGGCCAAAGTTTTTCGGAAAGATCAATTAATGTCGATCGCCATTTTTGCGGGCGACGCTGGGCCATGTCGATGCGTTCACGCAAATCAGAGATTTTTGATCGGAGCGTTTCGCCTTGCGCCGCTTTCGACGCCGACATAGCCAACGCACCCGCCAGCATGTCGAAAGTATCGCCGATCCCACGCCATTGATTGGCGCGCAGCGCCGGTGCGTTCGCCGCTTCAAGTAAACCTTCCTTCAGCGTGATTAGGCATATGGCGATATTGCCGCTATCAACAGTTGAAACATATCGAGGCTCAAGTGGTTTGAGATTGCGCGTGTCATACCAATTCAGAAGGTGGCCGCGATAGCGGTCGAGCTTATCAAGCGTATCAAGTCCGTTCTCGATGCGAACGCCAAAATCCGGCGATCCCAAATAGCCAAAATCCCATGCGGTGAGCGAAGAGACAAAAAGCATTCCAATATTTGTCGGCGAGGTTCGATGGCCGATCTTCGCTTCCGGATCTTCCTGAAAATTATCCGGCGGCAGCCAGTTGTCGTCCGGCCCAACAAATATTTCAAAAAAGAACCAGGTCTTTCTGGCGACTTGCCGGAGAAAGGCGCGTGCGTCGGCGTTAAGTTGTTCGCGCTTGGGTTTGTAGCGGCGGCTGATCCAAATTGCGATCTCAGGCGAGGCGAACCAAAGCAGTAAAAGAGGCGCCGCCGACGCCAAAGCGTTCGGTCGGGAGAGGATCAGCGCGAAAGTGAGGGCGAGCGATAATACTGGCGCAGTCCACATCGCGCGCCAGGTCGAAAGGCGTCCAGAGGTTGCGGCATATTTTTCAGTTGCATGCGCCGCCGATGTCCATTCGAGAAGCTTGCGCCGGGAAACGAAAAGGCGCCACAGCGTTCGCGTAATCGCATCCAAGGACGTCGTTGCCTCATATAGAAGAAACGCAACGGCAAGCGCCCATCGGCCTGTGTGATTGGCGAACTGACGCATCATGTTTTGAGTGGCTGCCGGGCGGCGCAAGCGGCTTAAACCAGTAACTAGATCGGTGACGAGATAAGCGCCCGGCGCCAGGACTGTCAGAAAAGTCCACATCCAGGGACTGCCTGGCAAGACAAGCCATCCTGTCGTCACAAGCGCTACAAGCGCGAGCGGGATAACGCTGCGGCGAATATTGTCGAGAATCTTCCAACGGTTGAGCAAGGACAACTGGTTGGTCCGGACGATTTTGTTGGCGCCGGAAACTTGACGCGTTAGCCAAGGCAATAACTGCCAGTCACCGCGGATCCAACGATGCCAACGCCGAACATAATCCAAATAAGTCGCCGGAAATCCGTCATAGAGAACAATATCGGAAGCGAGCGCGGCGCGTCCATGCGCTCCTTCAAAGAGGTCATGGCTTAACAGCGTGTTGTCAGGGATGCGATTTTCAAGAGATCGGTAAAAGGATCTGACCTCGTAAATTCCTTTGCCGACAAAAACGGCGGACCCAAACAAGTCCTGATAGACGTCTGACACTGCGCGACTGTATATATCGATGGCTGTATCGCCGGCAAAATATTTCAAGAAATGTGATGACGGGCCGCTTTCCGGTGAGATTTCAATCCGGGGTTGAATGACCGTGTAGCCGGCGCTGACGCGACCCGTAACAGGATCGAATTCAACTTGATTGAGCGGATGAGCGATTACGCCAACAAGACGCCTTGCCGACTCCATGGGCAAGATAGTGTCGGCGTCAACGGTGATCACAAATCGAATGGACCGTAGTGAACGCGTTTCACCTTCTTCAAGAATGAAACCGCCTTTGTCGCCCGTAAGAACGAGATTATTGAACTCTTCGAGTTTACCGCGTTTTCTTTCCCACGCCATCCAGCAGTCTTCGCCAGGATTGTAGCTGCGACAGCGATGGAGAAGGTGAAAAGGACCGCCGCCATTCACGCCATGTTCTGAATTGAGGCGCCGAATGCCATCGACTAGCAGCTGCTCGATGCGTTGATCCGCGGGCGTTGTCTCACAGGGCGCATCTGTGTGGTCGCTAAGGAGAACAAACCGAAGACCTGAATTGGCGTTTGTCAGCCAGTGCATTTCAAGCCGCTCTATTATCGCGTGTGCCTCTTTCGCGCTCCCGACAATGACGGGCATGACGACGGCGGTGCTGTATTCCGCCGGAATCTCGTTCATGAATTCAAGTTTTGGAAGAAGTCGCGGCGGCGCTAACAGTGTGGACGCCCAGTTGACGATTGTTGCACTGAGGATCGTTGCTGGAATGAAAGTTAATATGACGCCGATGAACCAGACTATTGCACTGGCGTTTTCGCGCCACAGATATAATGCCGGAACCATCAATGAAGCGCCGACAACGACAACAAACGCCGCCGCATAAAGTGAACCTGCATGCCGAAGCAACCAACGACCGATGACAGTTGAGAGCGTTGGGTGGAAATCCACCAGGTTCTCGACGGTAAGACGACCGTCGTCGATCAACCAATAGCCCACATGACCACATCGTTTGTCGCCATGTGCGCTTGCCGCAGTTTCGATAATTTTCTCCGCCACGGCTGGTTCAGAAAGCCGGGCGCCGCGGGCAATGGCTTCAACCGCTTTCCGGTAACGATCACGCGTCTCGAAATCCATTTTCGGATAAAGTTTTGCAGGATCGTGCAGAAGAATCGCTTCCACATGGCTCGTTTGATCGAAAAAATTCTTCCAAGGCGTTGCGGCGATAATTTGCAAGCTTGCAAGCGCTCGCGCAAAGCGTTCTGTCGGATCAATCGACTCTAACTCAGCTGCTGTCGCGCTCGGCTCAAAGGGCGGAGACAGGGCGGAAAACAAACTGCTTGCCGCAGTCGCGAGAATTTCAAAGCATGCAAGACGCAGCATTGTTGGAAACGCCCAAAGCTCGGCTGTCGAAAGGGAGGAAGTTTTTTGATAGGCGTTCGTAAATTCAATGGCGGCGCTTAAAGAGAGCTGGAGATGGGTTGCTTCAAGCAGTCCATGCGCTAGGGAATATACGCGCGGCAGTCCTCTCTGGTCAGGGCCTTGAAGGCTTACCAATCTTCTGTAAAAGGCGTGCGGCAAGTCCTCACGAATTTGTCGAATGGCGCGTTCAACCTGAAAATAATTGTCCAAGAGCCATTCCGCGGCTTTTGCTGCTTCCGGATCGGCGCATGCGCACTGCTCCCGTAAATCATGAAGCCAGCTTGGCATAGCCGAAAGATTCGACCATGAGGAAATTGCTTTGGGCGGATGCGGGCTCGTTTGATGATTTTCGCGCAACTCCTCCGCAACCGCCGACAGAGTGGCGGTGTGTGGACGCGCTAGCGACATTTTCAGGCCACTTCACGCATTGGCAAGCGAAGGCTCATGTCGGCGCCGTTATCGACGCCGACACCGCCCCCATGCGTGACCATTGATGTACGGACAATAAAAAGGGGTATTGACGTGTGTGTCATAAGGTGACTGGCGACGCTGCCCGCGGGCATATCCGCATGGCCGCTACATCCATGCGACGCTATGACAACCATGTCTGCGCGCTCATTTTGTATAGCGCGCGCAATTAGATGGCGCGGATCACCGCCGGAAAGAATGACGGATCTGACTGGGATGACGCTGTCACTGATCCGGTGACAAATTCGGTCCAGATATGTGCGCCCCGCCAGTTCATTACGACGCACAATCCGGCTCCGCAGCTCCACATCTTCCGGTTCGAGCGGTCCGATATGCGTAAAATGCGGCTCCGGTATTGCATGTACGAGAATAAGTTCCCCATCTTGCGTTTCCGCCAGCCGCAGGGCGATCTGGAGAGCGCTTTCCGCACGGGAAGACCCGTCCAGCGGCGCAATAATTCTGCGGCAATTGGCGTCGCCGTCGGTAATGCTTTCTGGAATCAGCATAACGGAGCCGGTGACGCAATCCATAACACGCCGCGCCGTATCGCCAACATCCCAGTCGCATATGGCCCGATCTTGCCTTGCGCAAATAACTGTTAAATCAACTTCGTGGTCTTTCGCCCAAATACAGATTTGCTCGCCGGGATGTCCTTCGAGGACTTCCGCTTCGATTTCACTGACGTCGTTTTTCCAGTTTTTTGCGAGCCTATTCATTTTCATGACGGCTTCCCGACGCAACAGACTTGATGCAATCGGATCAGCCGGCGTTCCAAAATTCGCGTTCGTCTCGATGACATGCATCAGCGTCAATTCAGCGTCGAACGCATTTGCGACGATGACGCCATACGGAACGACTTTCCATGAATCTCGGAACGCATCAATGCATGCGACGACGCGATTATATTTCGAGCTATGCGTGTGTGAGTTTTTTGACTCTTGGCTTATTTCTTCATTCAGTGGCATGGATGTCGCCTGTACGCTTTGTGAGCGCCGATCGGGCGAAAATTACTCTTTGATACGGTAGCGTGCCTGATAGTTGCGAAACGTTCGCAAATACTGCCAGCGCTTTCCAAAATGCATTTTTTTCGCAGATTCACGAATCGAACGCATTTGCAGATGTCATTCGCGTAATTAGCCGATAAGTCGCCGATGAGGCGCAGTTTAATTACAACCAGCGAGGGCGGCGTTGATATGCATCAATCGCAGGCCGTTCGCTTTGCCATTCTAAACCCAAGCTGCAAATTTGCGCATCACTTTGTTTTCAACAGTTTTGATTGTTATTTGCCGAACACCCAGTCTCTGCAGCGGCGGCGATCTTATTGACCGCCGAACAGCCGACTGGCTTGCCTGAAATCAAGCGAATGACGTCCTCGACGAGAAATTTCGCCAGTTCCGGTCAATTCGATCAGCTTTCGACGTTCTGCACGGAGGCGTTTGTTCCTGCAGTAAATCCCGACCGAGTCGAGCCTGCGCCTTGACTGAGATCAAAGCAACATTGGGCGTGGATGCAATATTGTTTTGTGTGGCGGAGATCGGCGTCCAGGACGAATTTGTACGCGCCAGCGTGGGGCAATGATGCAGCCTGCGGCGTCGGCTTGTATGCGCCGCATACGCGGGCGCCGCCAAGGAGAATCGTATGACCGAGGATGCTCAACAGGTGATTTGGTTCGACAATCTCGGACGCTCCGACGTGCCGAGGGTTGGCGGCAAGAATGCCTCCCTTGGCGAGATGGTGTGCAATCTTGCCGCCCGCGGCATACGCGTGCCGCCGGGCTTCGCGACAACTGCCAACGCCTATTGGCGTTTTGTGGACGTGAACAATTTGAATGACGCCATTGCGCAACGGCTGGCCGAGTTCAAGGCGGGGAAAGCGTCGTTGGCGGAAACAGGAAGCGCAATTCGCGCGAGATTTCTCATGGCGGACTGGCCTGAAGATCTCGCCGGCGCCATTGGCGAAGCTTATCGCCAGCTCTGTGATCGCATCGGCGAGGCTGACGCCGACGTCGCTGTCCGTTCAAGCGCGACTGCGGAAGATCTTCCGGACGCAAGCTTCGCTGGCCAGCAGGAGACATTTCTCAACATTCGCGGCGAAAAGGCGCTTCTACAATCGTGTAAGCGCTGCTACGCCTCCTTGTTCACCGACAGAGCCATCAGTTATCGCGACGTCAAGGAATTCGATCACCTAAAAGTCGCGCTCTCGATCGGTGTGCAGCAAATGGTGCGCTCAGATCTCGCGGGCTCGGGCGTCATGTTCTCGATCGACACCGAGACAGGGTTCGACGGCATCGTGCTGATTAACGCCGCTTGGGGCCTCGGCGAAACCGTTGTGCAGGGCGCCGTTGATCCAGACGAATACCAGATATTCAAACCGTTGCTTTCTGACGATGCGCTAAAGCCTATCGTGCACAAGAAGCAGGGCGAAAAAGCGATCCGGATGGTCTATACGACCGCCGGAGAGCATCCAACGCGCACTGTCCCGACCTCTCAAGCGGAGCGTCAAGCCTTCGTGCTCGCGGATGACGAAATCCTACAACTCGCCCGTTGGGCCTGCGAGATCGAGCAGCATTACGGCATGGCGATGGACATTGAGTGGGCGAAGGACGGTCGCTCCGATGAGATATTCATTGTTCAGGCTCGGCCAGAAACGGTGGAATCGCGCGTGCGTGCGGGTGCGCATAAGAGCTATCATATCAGTTCGAAAGGCCGCACGCTTGTGAACGGCCTCAGCGTCGGCGGCGCGATTGTCTGCGGGCCGGTCTGCCTCATTCGCGACGTGCACGAAATCGCGCGCTTTGTTGACGGCGCCGTCCTCGTAACGGAAAACACGGACCCTGATTGGGTGCCGATTATGAAGCGCGCGGCGGCTGTTGTGACAGATCATGGCGGGCGCACCTCGCACGCCGCGATCGTCAGTCGCGAACTCGGGCTGCCAGCTATTGTTGGCGCCCGCGACGCAACTCACGTTTTGCACGATGAGCAGGAAGTTACCGTTTCCTGCGCGGAGGGGGAGGAAGGTTTTGTCTATGAGGGCGCCGCGGAGTTTGATGTCGAGGAGCTAAACGTCGCCGACATCCCGTCGACGCGGACGCAAGTCATGTTCAATCTCGCCAACCCAGCCGCCGCCTTTCGCTGGTGGCGGCTGCCGGTTGACGGCGTTGGGCTGGCGCGTATGGAGTTTGTGGTTTCGAACCACGTCAAAATCCATCCGATGGCGCTTGCGCATTTTAATGCGCTTACGAATCAAAGTCTCCGTGACACAATCACTGACCTCACGCGAGGATACGAAAACAAAGCCGACTTTTTTGTGGACCGCTTGGCGCGCGGGCTTGCGCGCATCGCCGCCGCCTTCCACCCCAAGCCGGTCATCGTGCGCATGAGCGATTTCAAGACCAACGAATATGCGGGCCTCATCGGCGGTGCGGAATTCGAGCCGAACGAGGCCAATCCCATGATCGGCTTTCGGGGCGCTTCACGCTATTATTCGCCCCGCTATCGCGATGGTTTTGCACTCGAATGCCGAGCCATTCGCCGGTTGCGCGACGAGATGGGCTTCACCAATGTCGTGGTGATGATTCCCTTCTGCCGGTCAATTAAGGAAGCGGACCGGGTTCTCGAAGTGATGACCGAGAACGGACTGCAGCGCGGCGCCAACGGTCTTCAGGTCTACGTCATGTGCGAGATTCCATCTAATGTCATTCTAGCGCATGCGTTCGCCGAACGGTTTGACGGATTCTCGATCGGCTCTAACGATCTGACGCAGCTCACGCTCGGCGTTGACCGGGATTCCGAAGATCTTGCGGAACTGTTCGACGAACAGGACCCAGCCGTTAAATGGATGATCCGAAAAGTCATAAAAGAAGCCCGTAAGGTCGGTGCTAAAGTGGGCCTTTGCGGTCAAGCGCCGAGCGATCATCCCGAGTTCGCCCGCTTTCTCGTGGAATGCGGGATCGACTCGATCTCTGTCAGTCCGGACAGCTTTGTTACAGTTAAACAGCATGTCGCTGCGGCTGAGCTGGAGAGAGGCGGCGGCAAAAAGCGAATCGTCAACCAAACGGTCTAGCAAGAAAAAGGTTTCATCACTCTATGCGCATTGCGGTCTTTGAAACAGAAAAACGCGAAGCGTCGGCCTTCGAACGTTTGAAGACCGGTCATGATTTGCGCTTCGTAAAAGAGGCGTTGCAAGAAAACAATGCGCCTTCGTTTTCCGACGTTGAAGCTGTCTCGACCTTCATCTACTCAAATCTCAATCGCGCGATACTGGAGCGTCTTCCTGCGCTGAAATTGATCGCCACGCGCTCGACTGGCTTTGATCATATCGACATGGCCTTTTGCGTTGAACAGGGCGTCACTGTTTGCAATGTGCCGAACTATGGCGAGAACACCGTCGCCGAACACGTCTTCGCTCTTTTGCTCGCGCTGAGCCATCGTCTCGTCGAGGCCGTCGAGCGCGCGCGCAACGGCCCCTTCTCACCGGAAGGGCTGCGTGGCTTTGATCTCGAAGGCAAGACGCTCGGCGTCATTGGGACCGGCAATATCGGTCGTCACGTCATTCGCATTGCAAATGGATTTGGCATGAAAGTGATCGCCGTCGATGTGTGTCCAGACGAAGTATTTGCTGAGGAGTTCGGCTACCAATATGTCGACTTCGACGATCTTTTTTCAGCCTCTGATGTAATCACATTACATGTCCCGGCAACCCCCCGGACGCATCATCTCCTGTCAACCGATGCGTTTGCGCGGATGAAAGACGGGGTCGTTATTATCAATACGGCCCGCGGAGAAATCATCGACACGCGCGCGCTCCTTCAAGCGCTGACAAGCGGCAAAGTCGCCGGCGCCGGGCTCGACGTTTTGCCGGACGAGCCGTTAATCCGTGAAGAAGCGGAACTGATCTGCTCGATCTATTGCGACCAGCATGATCTGCGCAACCTTGTCGCCGATCATATTCTACTGCGGATGCGCAATGTGATCATTACGCCGCACTCGGCCTTCAATACGCATGAAGCTGTCGCCCGCATCGTCAATACGACAGTCGATAATATCGAAGCCTTCACGAGGAGCGAGCCGCAGAATGTTGTATCTGCAAAGTCCCGGAAGTTGGAGGCGTTCGGTCAACCGCAGGAGTAGGAAATATGCCTGACAAGAAAATTCGCGTCGCCCTGAACGGGTATGGCGTAATCGGAAAGCGCGTGGCCGACGCGGTTGGCGCGCAAGACGACATGGAGCTCGCAGGGGTCGCCGACATCACCAATGATTGGCGATTGCATGTTGCCCAGAAGAAGGGCTATCGGCTCTATGCTGCTCTGAAAGACCGGGCAGGGCCGATGCGCGAGGTGGGACTCGACGTCGCCGGCGGTCTTGATGCGCTCCTCGATGACGCGGACATTGTTGTCGATTGCACGCCGAAGCGCGTCGCGGCAAGGAACGCCGCGCACTATCGCGCGCGCGGCTTGAAATTCATCGTTCAGGGAGGCGAATCCCACGAAGCCGCCGGCCATTCCTTCGTTGCTGAGTCGACATTTGAAAGCGCCATTGGTCGGGACTCCACGCGCGTCGTGTCCTGCAATACGACCTCCATCGTTCGCACGCTCTCGGCGCTCAAACGAGCGGGGCTATTGATGAAGCGCGCGCGAGGAACCCTCCTGCGGCGTGCTACTGATCCCTGGGAGAGTCACGAAGGCGGGATCATGAACACGCTAGTGCCCGAGTACCACATACCGAGCCATCAGGGTCCCGACGCGCAAAGTGTTGATCCCGAGCTCGATGTAATTACCATGGCTGTAAAGGTTCCGGAGACGCTCGCGCATCTACATTTCTGGAACGTGGAGTTCGTTCGCGCCGCCAGCCGAGACGAGGTTCTGGACGCCTTTCGCTTGTCGTCGCGTATTGCCTTCGTGCGAATGAGCGAAGGGTTGTCTGCGCTCAACAGCATCAAGGAACTCATGGCGGACATCGGCAGGGCCCACGACAATCTCTATGAAGTCGCCCTTTGGGAGGACCTTGTAACGGTTCAGGGAAATGAAGCCTTCTATGCCTATATGGTTGATAATCAGGCGATTGTGATTCCGGAAACAATCGACGCGATCAGAGCGCTTACTGGCGCCGGGCGCGACGCCTCAGCGTCGATCACGAAGACAGATTCAGCGCTTGGGATTAAGCAGCGGTTTTATTAATCACGCGACTTCATCCGATCTGGTTTTGATTTAACTGTATCAGGCTTCATGTCTGTCGGAAAATTTCTGAAAGAAAGCTATCAGATATCCTCAATTGTCGCGCTTTTTAATCAATGTGTGGCGCGCAAAGTTGCATCAATGAGTTTCTGCTCCAGCATGATTGTGATCATGGTCTGATGTCTCGTCTGTCCGATGCTTACCGAGATAGAATTTCTCGAAGGCGGCAATTATGATGATCGAAATCACCGCTATTATAATAATGACTGGGTCCGCCATTCCCTTCATGACGACGAAAACGCCAAGTGCTGTGGCGTCCAGTACAATCGCCGTTATCAGTATCGACGACTGAGCACCGACGTCTTCACGCAAATGACGATACACGCCCCAGTGGATGACGATATCCATTACCAAATAGAAGATCGCACCGAGCGAAGCGATGCGGCTGAGATCGAAAAACGCTGCAAGAAACGCCGCCAACACAACGGTGTAGACTAGTGTGTGTTTTTGGATATTGCCCGGCATGCCGAAATGCTTATGCGGGATCAGATTCATGTCGGTGAGCATCGCCAACATGCGCGAAACGGCAAAGATGCTTGCAAAAAGTCCTGATGCAGTTGCGATGATGGCTATCGCGACAGTGAACCATACGCCTAGTGTGCCAAATGCTGGGCGGGCCGCTTCTGCGAGCGAATAGTTTTTTGTCTTGATGATTTCTTCAACACTGAGTGTCGATCCGACCGCCCAAACAACCGTTAAGTAAACCACGAGACAGATTGCTAGTGAGCCCATGATTGCCCGGCCGACATTTTTGTTCGGATTCTTCACTTCGCCGCCGCTATTGGTGATCGTTGTAAACCCTTTAAATGCAAGGATGGCGAGCGCCACGCCAGCAATAAACCCGGTTAGAGAGGTTTCCACGGCGACGCCTGAAGACTCTGGCGCCACTGAGAATCCAGCAGCCAAAAGGATTGCGAAGGCGAAGATCAATATTCCGCCTATTTTTAACGCAGCGGTAATTTTGGAAATATTTCCGATCACCTGATTGCCGGCAATATTGACCAGGAATGCAAATATGATCAGCGCCACCGCGAGTAAAGGAACGAGAATGCCGCCGCCGTCTGTGTCGAAGAGTTGGAGCGTATATGTGCCGAATGTCCGCGCCACCAGACTTTCATTAATCACCATTGATATCGCCATCATCAGCGCTGCGGCGCCGGTAATTGTAGTTGGCCCATAAGCTTTTTTGAGGATCATTGCGATCCCGCCAGCTGACGGATATTTATTTGAAACCTTGATATAGCTATACGCGCTAAATCCGCTGACGATCGCGGCAATGATGAAAGCGAGTGGAAAAAGCGCTCCGGCGAATTCCGCAACTTGGCCGGTTAGCGCAAAAATCCCCGCGCCGATCATTACGCCGGTTCCCATCGCGATCGTTCCGATGAGGGTGAGGCTTTCTTTTTGATAATTTGTTGTCATTGCCATTTTGAAGTCTATCTTTCGTTACGGCTTTTTGCGGAATAAATTGAAATCGATCCGGTAAGTGTTGGCGTTGTTGAGACCTCGGAGATTTTGTCAAAACCGGAATACTCCAGAATTTTTGGAATGATCCCTTCGGCGTTCGGCTGCGTATCTTCGATGCCATCTAAAGTCTGAACAGTTAGGCGAAATAGCACGCGCATGAGGGCTGATCTTTGGTAACCATAGTCAGCAATGTAGACCGCGCCATCCTGCGGCAACACGTCAAAAATGTCCTTGATGATCCGCTTTTTCTCTAGCAGAGGCACTTGATGAAAAACAAAGCTGCTAATGATCTTATTGGGCGGCGCATCTGTTGCGATGTGGTTCGCGGAAAAGAAACCAACTTTAAATTGCGCGTTTGATCCTGCCTGTGCGTTCTTTTTTTTTGCCCGGTTCGCGGCATCCGCGTCTGGATCAATTCCAAGATAATGGGAAAGCGGCGCCATCTTGTGAAGTATCGGTGCAAGGCTTCCGGTCCCGCTGCCGATATCGACAATATTGTCGTTGGGGAGGGGGGCAATCTCCCGGGCAAACGCTTGGCGCCATTTATTTTCTCGCGTCAACACCGATATTACGAGATCATAAAGCGGCGTCAGCGCCTTAAAGGAAAGTGGTGGCGCATAGGTGCGTATTTCTTTTGATGAATTTGGATCCGGCATGACTTTTTCTTCTTTCAGATGGGCGACCTGACGAGAGCGAGAACGAAACTGAATCTTCAACGCTGTCCCATGTGCTGACTAGAAATGCGATCGTAAACTCCAATCATCAAGCCGGCGCCAAAACAAAGCGTACGCCGACCACTGCGAGCATGGCGCCAGCGACAGCTGGCAGTGTGATTGCCTCGCTAAAAAACAGGGCGCCAAGAAGAATACCAGCAAACGGGACAAGGAAACTGAACGCATTTGCGTGAGATAGTTTCATAACATTCAACGCGCTTTGCCATAACCAAAAGGCCAGCGCTGTCCCAAACAGGCTGAGTCCCAAAAGGCTAGCGATGAACTCCGGCGTCCAGGAAATAGTAAGAGGATTCTCAGTTAACAAAGCCAAAAGCGCCAAGGGCACTGCGCCAATTATGAGTTGCCAACCCATGGCGACGGAAGGGTCTAGTGCGCCGGCAATACGCTTGATTGCAACATTGCCGATACTAACGCCAAATGCTGCAACCAGGACATAGGCGACGCCCATTGCGGTAGATGCTCTGTCACCTGAAATAAGACCAGGTGTTGCGACAGTGACGACACCCAGAAAGCCGACGGCAAGGCCAATATAGGCGCGCGAGCCTAGCCGCTCTTTCAGAATCGCATGAGCCAGCACAGCTGCGATCAGCGGCTGCGAATTGGCAATCACTGTCGCAAATCCGGGTGCAACGAATTCAGCGGCGTGAAACATGCCAAAATAACCGAGCGTTGTTGCTCCAAAGCCCGTAACGCAAAGCCACCCCCAAATCTTGCGCCCGCGCGGCATGGGTGCACGGACCAATCCTGCCACCATAAGCAGCGCCGCGCCGGCGATCGTGGCGCGAATCGCTGCGAAAGTGAGATGCGGCGCATAGGATAAACCTGTGGTAATGAGCGGATAGCAGGCCGCCCACAATCCCATAACAACAATGACCGCCCCAATCGCGAGCCGGCCGGGCGAAGATTGCGACAGCTGCTTATGCCAATGCTGCAAGACTAGGACGTATGCAGGTGACGTATTCGCCATCCATCGGCCGTTTTGATTAAAATCGCCGTGCCCATGCGTTCGCGGGAAATTTCTTCGCCCTTGACCGTTGCCTCTAAGGCTATCTTGAATGTCACGTAAGCGAACATTGGCGTCGCTGAAACGCGAAACTCATCATAGGCGTATGATTTAAGTTCAAAATCCGCCGAGTCGAACTCAGGCTTGAGATGATTGTCTCGATAATCAACCCAGCCCCAGTTCGGGTGAGAGCCCTCAACGATAGTGAATTCGTCAGTCTGAACGACATGGTCAGACATTCCGTCTATGTTGCTTTGAGCTGCGGCGGCTGCGTATCGGGTGAGCGTCTGCTTAACGGCGTCGACATGCGCACCCTCCCTCATGAAATGCGGCATGCCGTCCACCATCTTGTGTCCATCCATGCTCATGTTTTGGGCGCCTTCGGCAGACGCCGCTTGGTGTTCATGTTCTTTTTTATCATGCGAGTGTTGCGCTGAGGCAGTCGATAAAGTGAATATCATTGCTGTCAGCAATATCGCCAAAAGCTGTCCGTTATTTCTGCGTATCATCATTCACGTCCTTTCATGTGTAGTTGTGGATTAATATTCTCAGCTCCGGGATAATCGATGCAGGCCGTATCGATTTGTAGCGTTGAGAAATAGAAAATGTATGGAATGCGTCGGGGGTAACGGTGATCAATCCGGTCGCGAGACCAATGGCCCATTCGATCGAGAAATAAATGCCTGTGAGCCAGCCCGAGGGCATGAGCGCACGATCATTGCCGCCGTCATGCCCAACTCCGTGATCAATCCCAGGCTGCACCTATTCAGTTCCTTTCCACGCAATTTTGGAGATGCGGCGCCCAACAAAAGGAGTTTTACGCACGACTTGGTGCTTTCCCTCTCTTTGACGGTCGAGGCGTATCGCTTTCCGCAACCTGCCGGCCGTTTATTCAAGCGTGGCGGCCGAAAAACAGTAATCATGAGGCCGCGAGTAAGGGGTAATTTTATGACACTCATCAAGATTTTTTACGTGCCGGCGATGTTGCTGGGGTTCAACACGCTGGCCGTTGGTTTTTTTTCGGCGGGAGCGCCGCACTGGATATTAGCGCCCTTACT
>JAJFGF010000020.1 GCA_021776245.1 Hyphococcus sp.
ATTTGGCCTGGGACGCTGAGCCGCCGCAGAGTGTGGCGGCGTTTCTAAAGCTTCACGGCGTTCACACTATCCATATGCATCCAAGACTGGAGAAGCATGACCAGGCGGAAGAAGTGTTGCTCGGTCATGCAAAAAGCAAAAACGCGGACCTAATCGTCATGGGGGCTTATTCTCATAGTCGTTGGCGGGAGGTGCTGCTGGGCGGGTTCACCCGGTTCATGCTGAGACATTCGGATATACCATTTTTAATGGCGCACTGACTTTTCGGACATTCGATGCGAATATGATTTGTGATTCTCAAAAAGCCGTTGTCGACTTTCTTTCATCACCAGAAAATTTCGGCGGCGTGCCAATTCAGCAGATCGATACACATCTCTCGCATGTGTTTCTTGTTGGAAGGCGCGTCTACAAGATAAAATGCGCAGTCCGATATGATTTTAAGGCCGCCCACATGGTGAGCACCTGTCGCTCAGAAGTTCGACAAAGCCATAATTCAACCCATTGTTCCCGGGGCTCAAGAAGCAAACACCAACGAAGGCGCGCAGTTCCGTGCGGCCGGTTTAAGCGCACGACAACGGCGCTGCGGGCTCGGAATGGTATGCTCGAGCGTATTGGTGATTTCAGCGTCGTAATGTCGACGGTGGGGGCTGCTCCTGATGGAAAGTTAAACTACTCCACTGGTGCGGTGTCGGTGAGCAGGTCATCGTCCGGCCGTTCTCGCCGTTCCTCTTCAATTTTTTGGGCAAGGTGCGGATCGGGCGCCACATCGGCTGGATCGACAATCGTTCGAGCTTGTTTTTTTGCGCGCGCCGTATCTGGTTCATCGACAGCCTGAGCATCTGCCGTTGATCCGCTCAACCCTTTGAGAAAGGGCGTTGCCGACGCGTCGAACCGTAAACGATAGATCGGTTCGGGTAACGCAAACCCTGCCTCTTCAAGAGAGTCTTTGGCCGTAGATAAAGCAACGGAGCGTGATTTTGAGAAATCCGCCGTTTGCTGATCAATCCATGCCGCAAAAAATATCACGATGTTAGAATCGCCGACTTCTTTTATGAAAGCCAGCGGCGCTGGCTCCTTGAGCACAAACTGAAGTGAGCTGATCGCCTTAATGCCCGTATCAATTGCAGCGATCGGATCGTCATCTGCGTCCACACCAAGCTCAAATTCAAAGCGACGCTCGGGGTTTCGTGAGTAATTCAAGATCACGGCCTTGAAAACCGATGCGTTCGGAATGCGTAAGTGGTTGCCTTGCGGCGTCATCAAAATTGTTGCGCGCGAGGTCAGGCGTATGACATATCCCTCCTGATCATCGATGATCACATGATCATTGGGACGAAAAGGCTGGCGCAGCGAAAGCATGATGGAGGAAATATAATTTTCGATCGTATCGCGAACGGCAAACCCGACGGCGAGGCCCAGAACCCCGGCGGCGCCCAAAAATGCGCCCAACAATGCGGTCGCATCAAGCAGGCTCAGCGCCGCAATCGCGGCAAAAAGGACGAACACGCCGCGGATTGTTGACGCGACAAGTTCCGCAATAAACCCGTTCGGCGTGATGCGACGCCACAGGAAATTCCAGCTGGCCAGCAGCCAGCCGAGGGCCGCTATGGCAACAAAAAGGATCGCTGCAAGAGCGATAAGCGGCGCCAGCCTGACAAGATCGCCGATATATTTCTCAATTTGATCGAGCGCAGGCGTTATGCGGGTGGACACAGAAACATCCCTGTCGATTTCATTTTCTACAGTGACCACGCCTTCGACGCGGCTTGCCAGCGCCTCCGCTCGTGCGGCGGCGTCAGCTGTCAGGGTTGTGCCGTCAAGCGTCACAACCCCGGCCTCCACATTCACACTGACATTGTCGAGCGCTTCAATTTGCTCGAATATTTCGCTGATCCGTTCAGCTATCTCTGCGTCGGTTGGCGCCGCCGTTGTCGCTTCAATGAGCGGTTCCGGATCAGTCTGCGCATCGGCCTGTGCAGACGCGGAGACGGTCAATGCAAAGCTGCATAAAATTGCGGCGATACAGATGAAAATCCGGTTGTACATGGTAATCGAGCCTCTTTGCGGGTTTTCTGGGTTCAAGCGCCGCGAATGTGGAAGATAGAACGGTGTTGCTTCCTCACGCCTCCAGGCTAGCCGCCGCTGCCAAACCATTTTTGGCTGCCGCGATATTTTTCATGTCCGCACGGATCTGAAAGCATTCTCAACGCGTCCTCATATCGTGCAGCGACATCCGCTCCCCCTTCATGATTGCGCATGTTTTCTGCGCAGGCATTTGCCAGCTTTTGCATTTGCGTTATCAAAGAGTGCCGGCGTGGTCCTTCGGGAATTAGGGCGGCGGTTTCGGTTAAAACTGTGATGACGTGGATCGAAACATTTCGGTCGCGGCAAACATATTGCCGGCTTTGATCGAAAATCGCTGACACAAAACGCTCGAAGTCGACCGGGTACAGCTGCACGGGGTCCGACGCCGCCGGCCTCCTTTGTTTTTCTTCTCGGAGCGCAAAGCAAACGAGGCAAACTTTCAGCCAGTTGAAGCATGTAATGGCGGTGAACGGGTCATTGATTCCAGGAGAAAGCGCTCTTGCAATAATCTCAACGAGCTCATCCACGAGGAACAGAATGTTTTGATTCGCCGTCCGTTGCTGACCGATTGCGTAGCAAGCCTGCAGATTTCTGATAATGTCGTCTCCAATTTCATTCTCCGCCCAAACATCAAGAATGGCGTCTTGAAGCGTCACGAAATCGCCTGGCCTGAATTGAACACGGATCAACAGATCCTCGCTTCCTGCAATCTCGCCCAGTTGCGCTTCATCAAGCGCCTGGACATAACCGTCGCGATCAGCGTCAACTTTCGTATGAAGAAATTCTTTTTCAGCCTGACTCCAGGAAAGTTTGGCGGATTTTTTCGAAGGTTCTATTTCGTCAAGATTCGGAAATGTATTGAGTATGCCGTTTCGCAATTGTTCGCCTATTTTGGCTGCGATATTGCCGACATTAATTGTCTCTGGAACATGGTGTATAAAGTAAATCAGTACACTGATTGATGCCAGCGCCAGAAAAAGAGCAACAAGAATGGAAAGATGAGGCACAAAGGCGTCAAATGACTGGCCGGCGCTGTCGTCAGCTGCGCCTCTCACGGTGCGAAGCGCCATCAGACAATAGACAAATGTGGCGATGAAGGTTCCGAGTGTAATTTGATTGCCCCGGTCGCGCATGAAATTACCGACAAGCCGTGGACCAAAATTTGCGCTTGCATAGGATACGGCCACCATCGTGATCGAAAAGGTGACGCCGGCAACGCCGATAATAGAGCCGGCGATGACGGTTAGTACGGATCGCGCTCCTTCGGTGCGCGTTGCCGTCAGCCAGTCAAAGTCGCGCAACCAGGCGGCACCGTATCGGGCGTCGAGCCACTGCATGAAAAAGGAAAGGGCGAACGCGGCAAGCGCCATGCAGCTGGGGATAAACCAATAGCTTGCGCGCAAATCCTGCAGGGCTTTGATCAAGTTTGCGTGCATGGAAAATATTGCTCGTCAATATAGGTTTTGCGGCGCTTATATCCACGAGCGTTGTCAATTGCCAGTAAAAGTCAGCTTGCGGATATCCGCAGAGGCGCTCTGTCTCTCAGTTTTGGATGAGCTGGTCATACCGAAATCGCGGTTGAGCGTCGAAATCCGTCGCCAGCGCTGTCGTTTGCAGCGCCGTCATATCATCCGTAAGCGCAAACATATCCCAGGACGCTGCTGTCAAATGATCGCCTATAGCGTCCAATCCGCCGGCGGAAACGACAACCTGGTCAATCCTCCATTGCTGATCGAGGATAAAGTCATAAATATCGGCAATCTTCTGATTGTCAGCGTTGAACACCGCCGCCGCAAGCATTTTACGAGCGCTCAAAAGGGAAGTGTTCATGTCCCCCTGTGCGGAAAAATCTGCCGGCAAAAATGTTACGCCATCGCCCAACGTCTCTATTTCTTCGTCGGAAAGCGTAATTTCAACTGCAACCTCTCCTGAATTATCTTCAGAAACGATCAAGCGCTGAACTGTGACAATAACCATGTCGTCCTCAACGCCGAAGATTCCCCCTTCTTTCAACACCGCCATTGCCGGCTGGCCGTCAGCCGTAAATAAGAGGTCCTCCATTCGCGCCGCTATTTTGCCGTGACGCGTTCGCACTTCTTCGTCGAGAATATTGCGCACCGTAAGCCCAAGCGCGTTGAATTCGTCAGTCTCTTTGTCGATGGCTACGCCAATAGCATCAGCGGCGTCCTCGACGCCCCCGGCGATTACTTCGCCTGCGTCTTCCAATGTATCGCCTGCTGCGGCCGCAGCGTCCTCTGCATATTCGCCGGCGCCCGGTTCGTTAGTGGGCTCCGCGCTGGCATTTTCACTGCGTCCGCACGCGCCTGTCGCTAAAAAGGCAAAGCACAACAGCGCGCTTGTGATTTCCTTTTGTGTCATTACCCTGTCCCTTATGATCTTCTCCGGGCGTTTCGCCGCTTGCCAACACCAATCCGGTTTGCGCAGTTTAGTTCCGCGCGTGAAACAAAAAGTGAAAACGGGCGTTCTCCAAAAAAAGGGAGATGACAGAATGGCCATGATCGCTCACATATCCGACCTGCATTTCGGCGCTGCCAGCGAGACAGCTCTGGGTGCGCTTATCGGCGATCTCAACGACAGGCGTCCAGGCATCGTAGTTGTAACAGGCGATTTAACGCAAAGCGGCCGGCGGTGTGAGTTTGAAGCGGCGAGCGACTTTTTGGCGGCAATTACAGCAGATATTCTTGTGATACCCGGAAATCATGACGTTCCGGTTGTAAATCTGTGGCAGCGTTTTATGTCGCCGTACGGCCGGTTTCAGAGATATATCAACGTGGAATCCGACCCGGTGCTCGGCACTGGCGATATCACGATCATCGGGTTAAATTCAGCCCGCCGGGCGGCGCTGGACTTGAATTGGTCTTACGGTCGTTTTTCACGCGAACGGAGTCTCGTATGCGGTGAATGAATTCGGCACAAGCGACAGTCGCTACAGCGAAATAGATCCGATTTGGCAAGACGACCCCGATCTTCCCGGCCTTAAGATCAATATAAGTCCAGCGCCGAATCGAGGATTGGAATTGTATAATTAATAGTTTCTGTACAGACTGTCAGATGAAAAGCGCAATCGGCGACTGTGTGGTGGAACTGGCCTGCCCAGTTGGAGTGATCGGAGGCGTTTACTAGTCTCGGCGGATTATTCGGCATCAATCAGTTGAAGTCACCGCCAATAATGCTCTGATTGACCGATATTGAATCCGGTAGTTCATTGCCAATAACCGCGGCTCACTAGCATGCAATTTTATTTCCACTTTTGCGCCTAAGCAGAAGTATCCATCCCCCCCCAATTATCGATTCTTTTCTTCTTCGGGTTATTGGGTATCACCCACAGAACCGATAATCCCCGAATATGGAATCACGCCTTGTGCTTACGAATCCTATTCGCACGTGGCAATTTGCCGAAACTTGGGTGCACTTCTTAGCGCAATGATCGATGCGGCGTCCGTCTTTGGGGCGCACAAAGTCTTAAGGTTTTTTGAGACTCCGTTAATTTTCCGCCGAACCGAATTTTGCGCCGGTAAAATGGCCAGAACTCTTAATTTTTCTCAGTTCGTGGTTGCGCATTAACCAGATATTTCTCCCATCCGCTCATCTTGCGCATTCCAGCTGGCGACCCCTGCGGCGCTGGCAACTAGTTTAAAGGGCGTTTTATGTCGTTACTCGCAAAGCGATCGGGCGACGCGATCAGCGACAATGCGAAGAAGCGCCTCTCGGCTCTCCGCAGTTACCCAACGCTCGATTCCTGGCGCAATCCGCTCACGCGCGGCATTGCCCGGCATTTCGCACATGAATCGTGGCTAAAAGCGCTGCAGGAAATCGATTTTGAATATCGTCTGTCCGACCTTGAGATTTCTGAGGTTCCCTGCTTGCATTATGAAACGCGTTCAACGCGCCCTGATCATGATCTCATTTTATATGTCCATGGCGGGGCGTTTGTGGCAGGCTCGCCGCGTGTTAATGCATCGATGATTTTGCCGACCTGCGAACTCAGCGGGATAGAAGCCATAGGCGTTGATTACTCCTTGTTGCCGGAGGCGCATTTTCCAGTCGTTCTTGATCAAGTTGATACAGTCTATCGCGCGCTCATCGCGAAAAATGAAAATCGGCGGATTTTTTTGTTTGGCGACTCCGCTGGCGGCGCTGTTATCCTGTCGAATCTGATGCGCTGGCGGCGCGAAAACCTGAAACTGCCGGCCGGCGCCGTATTTATTTCGCCGGTGCTCGACGGCGCCGGATCCAGTGACACTCATATCACCGTCGAAGGTTTTGATCCGCTGATCAAATCTCAAGGCGGAAGAGGGATACGCCAGTTATTTGAGTATTATGCGCCGGGCATGGACCTCAAAGATCCGCGCGTGTCGCCTATCTATGGCGACTTTGAAGGTTTGCCGCCCCTATTAGTCCACGCAGGCACGCGCGAAGTTTGCCTTGGCGATGCCGCGCGTCTTTCAGAAAACGCCCGGCGACGCGGCGTACGGGTTTCATTACGCGTTTTCGACGGCATGTTTCATCTTTTTCACATGCATTGGTCGCTGATCGAGAGCAAACAGGCGCACGAAGATATCGCCGCGTTTCTTACCGATCTATCCTGACGTGAGATGTGAGGCCAAAAAAATAAGCGGCGCTGGTTCGGCGCTTTTCAGGCCGCGGCATAGCCAGCGCGCAATTCAAAGCAAAAATGTCGGAAAATCTCTGTTGCTGGTTTTGCGGTATTGGGGATAAGTCCGCCTATGGCGGCTTTGCTTCTTTCCCTTTCCGGCGTCACTCTCACTTTTGGCGGCGCCCCTCTGTTCGAGGGCGCTGACCTCAGCGTCGCGCCCGGCGCGCGAATTGCTCTTGTGGGACGCAATGGTTCAGGCAAGTCGACGTTGCTGAAGATCGCCGCCGGCGATGTGGAGCCCGATGACGGCGAGCGCTTCATCCATCCTGGCGCAACCGTCAAATATCTCGCCCAGGAACCCGATGCGTCGGGCTTTGAAACAATCGGCGATTATGTCTGCGCAGGGTTTAGACCGGATAATGATAAATTCGCGGCATCCCTGTTAATGGCCGAACTTGACCTTAGCGCTGACGCCCGGCCCGATAATTTATCCGGCGGCGAACTGCGCCGCGCCGCGCTTGCTCAGGCGCTCGCGGCGGCGCCGGATATCCTCTTGCTCGATGAACCAACGAACCATCTCGACCTGCCGATCATCACCTGGCTTGAGGCGAAACTCACCGCAGCAAAATCAGCGCTCGTCGTGATTAGCCATGACCGCCGCTTTCTTGAAAAAGTGACGACGCAAACAGTGTGGATCGATCGCGGCAAAACGCACGCGCTCAATCAAGGCTTTGCCGCCTATGAATCTTGGCGCGACAAATTTCTGGAAGAAGAGGAAACCGCCCATCACAAACTTGGCCGGAAAATCGCCGCCGAGGAACATTGGATGCGCTATGGCGTGACAGCGCGGCGCAAGCGAAACATGCGGCGCGTCGCCGAGTTACAATCGATGCGTAAAAACTTGCGTGAGGCGCGCCGGCCGCCAGGGAAAGTGAAATTTTCAGTTTCAGAGGGCGAAACATCGGGAAAACGCGTGATCACTGCCGATCATGTCTCTAAGTCTTTTAACGGAAAGAAGATTATAGACCGGTTTTCGGCGAAGATTGCGCGTGGCGAACGAGTCGGATTTGTCGGCCCCAACGGCGCGGGCAAAACAACGCTTGTCAACATGTTGATTGGCGAACTTTCCCCGGATGAAGGCTCGGTTACTCTCGGGACTAATCTTGAAGTGATTTCTCTCGATCAGCGCCGCGCGAGTTTGAAGCCCGATATGCGTCTTGCTGACGCTGTCGCCGATCGAGGCGGCGACTGGGTGACAATCAATGGCGCGAAACGCCATGTCGCGAGTTATTTGCAGGATTTCCTGTTTGCGCCGGAACAATGGCGCACGCCGGTAAGTGCGCTTTCGGGCGGTGAGCGCGGCCGTCTCGCGCTCGCGGCAGCGCTCGCCAAATCATCCAATTTACTGGTTCTTGATGAACCAACCAATGACCTTGATCTGGAAACGCTCGATCTTCTGGAAGACCTTCTTGCTTCATATGAAGGCACATTATTGCTCGTCAGCCACGACCGCAGTTTTCTCGATCACATTGTCACCGGCGTGATTACAACCGACCCGGAAAGGCCCGGTTGCTGGCGGCGCTATTCGGGCGGATACGACGATATGGTTGCGCAACGCGGAAGCGCCCCGGGATTAGAAAAAACGCCCGCCGGAGATAAACCGCCCGCACCAAAAGAGCCGCCGCTTGAGCGAAAAACAGCGCCTGCCGCGCCAGCGAGACAAAAGCTTTCCTACAAGGAAAAATACGCCCTGGAAAATCTTCCGGGAGAGATCGCCGCAATGCAGGAAAAGATCGCAGTACTAAAAGCGGCGCTCGCAGACGCCTCATTTTTTGCACGCGATCCGGCTGAGTTCGACAAAACGGCAAACGCGCTTGCTGGTGTTGAATCCAGCTTGGCGGAGGCCGAAGACGCATGGCTGACCCTCGAAATGAAACGCGAAGCCCTTGAGCGACCCTGAGGCGCCGGCAATCGCATTCTGCCAGCCTCGCCCCTGCCTTCTCGGTATCATCACCTTGTCGTGACAATCTTTGAATTGCGGGCGGGATTGGCGGCGCTAGGTTCTGTGCATTATTAAGCCCAGCACAAAAGCTGCTGAACCAAACGACAAGGGAGTTTCATTCTATGACTAAAAAGATCTGGACGAATGCCGCCATCGCCAGCGCGCTGACAGCCGCCGCCGCTCTGACGACAGCGGTTCCGGCGCATGCCGCGAAGGCGGGTATGGATAAATGTTATGGCGTTTCGCTTGCCGGCGAAAATGATTGCGCTGCCGGCCCGGGCACGTCCTGCGAGGGCACTTCAACCGTCGATTATCAGGGCAATGCCTGGACACTGGTGCCCGCTGGCACTTGCGACAGCATAGAACTGCCGGACGGGCGCGTCGGCAGTCTTGACGAGCTTGACCGCGATCTCCCTGACGCTTGAGCCTGATGTCAGGCTTTGACGAAAGACAGCCATAATTTTCCGATACCGGCGCAAAGCGTCGGCGTCGGATTAAAGCCCGCTCACTATCGCGACGTTCTTTCCCCCAAGAACGCGAGAGAGCGAGCGGGCGCCTTTATGGGACCCATCAGTTTTTTCGAAATACATGCTGAGAACTTTATGGGCGCGGGCGGCCCGCCTCATGCATGGCTTTCAGCCATCAGGGAGGCCTTTCCATTATCCGTACACGGTGTATGCCTTTCTCTTGGCGGCGCCGACCCTGTTGATCAAGAACATCTTAAACGACTGCGTCAGGTTATCGACCGGTTTGAACCGGCGCTTGTCTCTGAACATCTCGCATGGTGCAGTCACGATGGAGTCTATTACAACGATCTCATTGCGCCGCCGCTAACTGAAGAATCTTTTGCCCGCATCTGCGACCATGTGGATGAAACACAGGAAGCGCTTGGCAGGCGCATTTTGATTGAAAACCCCTCGCAATATCTTGCGATGCCCGGCGACCGGAGCGAGCCGGCGTTTCTCAACGCCCTGGCGCGAAAGACCGGCTGCGCTTTGCTCCTCGATATCAACAATGTCTTTGTCAGCGCCTCAAATCTTGGCTTTGACGCCGACGCCTATCTTGATGAGATTGACCCCGGTTTCGTTGCGGAAATACATCTCGCAGGACACGCTGTGGACGATGCAAGCGGCGCGAAATTACGCATTGACGATCACGGCTCGCCGGTCATTGAAGAAGTCGGCGCCCTTTATCGCACCTTCATCGCACGGGCGGGCGCCAGGCCAACCCTGATTGAATGGGACACCAACATACCGCCCTTCAGTGAATTACGCGCTGAAGCAGCGAAAGCTGCGCGTTGGATGGCCGCTGCCGCAGCCCCAAATCACGAGGCCGCCCATGTCAGCCTCTGACCGGAACTTTTTTAACACCTTTGCGCAAGCTCTTTCACTAGAGGCGCCCAATTCAACGCCGCCAATTTTTTCCGACATCAGTAGTAATGGCGCCGGCAAAGATAATGACGCTGGATTTGCCGTCTATCGAAACAACGTCCGGAGCAGTCTGTCACGCGCCCTTGGCGACAAATTCCCGGTTATTAAAAGCTTGGTGGGCGATGTGTTTTTTAAGCACGTCGCCCATGAATATTTTCACCACCATCCGCCTGTCTCACCGCTTATCGCTCGCTATGGCGATGCTTTACCGACATTTCTTCAATCATTTGAACCGGTGCAAGATTACCCCTATCTCGCTGATGTTGCGCGCCTTGAGATTGCATGGCTTGAAGCCTACCACGCCAGCGACGCTGCACCGATGCAAACGGCGGACGTGATTGCGGCGGCTGGCGACAATTTTGAAACATTGACGACGGAACTGCACCCCTCTTTGCGCCTGTTATCGTCACCCTATCCCGTGGCGTCGATCTGGCGCCATCATCAATCTGAATTATCGCAAGAAAAATTGCGCTTGTCAGGCAGTGAAAATGTGCTCGTCGCCCGTCCACACCGAGATGTTAAAGTGCACAGTCTGACACGCAGCGCCTATGCCGCCCTCGCCTCACTGCATCACGGCGCCGCGATCGCTGACGCATTATCGGCCGGATCAAATGCCGATCCCGAATTCAATCCGCAAGATTTTTTCGCGCAATTGTTTGACTTCAACATCATCACTGGAACAGCGTAAATCAAAAAAAGGGGACTGTGATCATGACACAGCTCTATCAGACTTTCGCCCGGATGGGCGAAGCGATTCCTTACGCAGTCATCGCATTGGTCGCGCGTTTCGCCGGCGCGATTGATTTCTGGCGGTCCGGGCAAAGCAAACTCGCCGGCGGCGAAATCTTTGGCGTCAAATGGCAGTTCTGGAATGTGATTGAAAAGAAATTTTTTCTCTTTGAAAATGTCTATGGCATCCCCGCGCCGATCGCACCGGCGATGACGTATCTTGCCGCGATCGGTGAGTTTTTCCTGCCGCTGATGCTGGTGTTTGGATTGATGAGCCGGGCCGGCGCGCTTGGCCTTTTACTGATGACCGCCTTTATCCAGTTTTACGTATACCCGGAAGAACTTTTGAAACTCAATGGCAATTGGTCTGTGCATCTTCTCTGGACGGCGCCCCTCCTGCTTGTCCTTGCTCGCGGTCCGGGCGCGATTTCTTTCGACGCGATCCTTGGCAGGAAATATTAAACCTTGCGCTCGATAAAAGCGCCGATAACGAGACATCCATCAGATGAAAATGGCTACGCTCTGGCGTCCCGCGAGTACAAGGTCGCCGCCATGATTCCAGATCAGCATGTCCTGGCTTGTATAACCATCGCCGGCATAGTCGGCGCGGGATTCAAGCAGCCACCAGCGATTGTGTGTCATCGGATTTTCCGTCAAAAAATTCACCTGCCATGTCATAGAACTTAGCGGCGCCGGTCCGGTGAACATCGGCAACACAGCTGGCGGCGGCATGTCGGCCAACGCCAAAAAGGCGGGCACGCCCGTCGCACGTTCATCCCGATGACGCGCCCAGATAAAATGATCATGCTCAGTCGCGCCCGTCATCGGGCGAGCGCCCTTCGCAAGCAGACGATCGAAATGTTCCAGAAACGAGGGGCCATGGCCGTCGGGAATGTATTCTGGGCAATCCTCCGGGCCGGGAAGGGCGGGCCGCGGTGAAAATGATTTGTTGAACGCCGATTGCCGGTCGCCGCCAAAAACAAAAATGCAGCGGGTCGCAATTCCCCTTTCGGCAATCAGATCGGCTTCAACAAATGTAACCGACTTTCCCTGGCGCAGGATCTTTGCGCGCCCCTCAACGGCGGCGCCGGCCGGACCAATAAATGACACCATAGCCGAGCGCAGCGGGGGCAAGTCTGGAAATGTGCGCAATGCCGTTTCAAGGCATAACGCGGCGGCAAGTCCGCCATAAGTCGTACGCCCCTGCATCCAGTCCTCAGTGATAGCCACGGACAATCCATTCTCGTTGAAGTTGGCGCTGTCGATCAGGGCTGAATAGTTCAACTGGAAACCTCCGGTTACGTCGGGATACTTTCTAGGCGCCCATGCAGCATGGGCCAATGTCGATCTGCAGTTGGCGCTGCAATATGGATGGTATAGGATCGGCGCAAACAATTGAATCAGTTTGGGGGAACAGACGATGCGGTTATTCATACTCACAGCGCTGATGCTTTTGGCAGCCTGCGACGATGTTGCTGAAACAGGTGAGGACGCCGATCTGTTGATCACCGGCGGCGTCGTCATTCATCCGGATCGGAAAACCGCGCCGCGCATTGAAGATATCGTTATCGCGAATGGTAAAATCATTGCAGCCGGACCGGACCTTGACGACCGGTATAACGCCAAAAAAATATATGATGCGCAGGGACGATACATTATTCCTGGCCTTGCTGACATGCACAGCCATTTCGGCAATGGCATTCTGGCGTCTGGCGAAGATGACACCACAGAAGTTTTGGGTCGCCATCTTTTTTTCGGTAATACAACCATTCTTAATCTGGGCTCCTCTCAAGCGTGGCCAGATCGCATTGATGATTTGCGCGCCCGCATGAACGCTGGCGAGCTTTCCGGCCCACGGCTTCTGGCAGTCGGCTCGCTGATGACCATGACTGGTTCACATCCGACGACGACGATCTATTCAGCTGAATTGCAGGATAAAATTGCAGAAATCGTCGCTCAGGCGCCTGAGGACGGACCGATTGATTTGGCGCCCCTGCGCGCGACGACACTGGTCGACACGCCCGATGATGTAAGGACCGAGGTCGCCCGCGTCGCGGCCTGGGGGGCGGACGCGATAAAGCTAACGGTCGAATCCGGGCCTTCGAAATTCGGCGACAATCATCCGCAAATGACGCCCGCAATGATCGCGGCAGCCGTCGAAATGGCAGCGCCGTATGAATCGCCGGTCCTTTGTCATATTTCCTCACTCGACGAATTGGAAGCTTGCCTCACTGGCGGCGCTGCCGGCGTTGTCCATGTCGTCACGCCCGAAGAGGGAGAGCTTCCCGACGATTTAGAGCAACGCATGGTGGATGAAGGATTTATTGTCATACCAACAGCGGCGATGTTTGAGGGGTGGGCGAAATATGCCGATAATATGGATTTGCTCAGCGAACCACCCTTGGACGCAGTGCTTTCAGAAAGCGAGCGCGGCTGGCTATCGGCGCCGGTCATGAAAGAGATGTTCGGCAGTACGCCGGAATGGAATGCAACGCTTGACCGCGTGCGTACGCATCTAAAAAAATTCAACGACCTTGGCGGCGTTATTATCGCTGGCACAGACACGGGCAACCCATATCGTTTTGCCGGCTACGCCCTACACGAAGAAATAGCATTTTATGTATCCGCTGGCCTGAGTGAGCGCGAAGCCTTGGCGACAGCAACGACCAATGCAGCACGCCTTGTGGGTGAAGAAGGCGAATGGGGCGCGATCAAGCCAGGTCTTGTCGCGGATCTGGTGGTGCTTGAGAAAAATCCCCTTGACGACATCGCCAACACTTTATCGATCATCGAAGTCGTTCGAAATGGCCGGATTGTCGATCGCACCAGCCTGCCCCTCAATTAGCCTGCGTTAAAGCCCTTTTCGTAAGAAAATTGGCTATAGGATCTGCGGTCCCAACAATATCAGCCCCATTTCTCCAGTTTCTGCAGGATTACCCTCGCCGCTATTTTGTTCTAGGATAGCTCCGTCGCGCGTGGTTTGGGGCCTCGGGAATGAACGGGATGAAGCGCATCGAACAGATGAAAAGCCTGATTGGCGGCATTGGCCGGCGTGTCGGCGCCGCATGGTCCGGTCTTTTTGGGCGGCAAACGATCAAGGCTGCGCACACGCCGGCTGAACGGCCAGCGCCGACAGATCCCACGAAGGTTTTGTTCCCCGATGATCAAAGCTCAGCCGACGGCGCCCAATATAATGGATCGCACGGCCTCGCCCTAAGTACGCTCCTGGACGAATCGGCGCGCGCGATGGTGCGGCGCACAGACGAATTACGCGAACAAAAGAGAGCCCTGATGGGGCGCATGGCCAATCGCGGTGACGCAGAAATCACGTTGAGTGTTCAAGCCTTGCGTGTCGTCATTGGCCTTTTCTGGTTCGGCGTTTCCGCCTGGCTTTTTTATAACGCGATACGCGGCGATGCAGGGGCGCTACCCGCAGGCATGCCGGCAGCAGATGCTTTTGTCCTGTCGCGAACGTTTCTTACAATCGCCGCTGCAGGGCTGGGCGTCGCGTTTGGCGTCGCAGCGCTCGTCCGCGTCTTCGGCAATGGCGACAACCGAAAAATACGCCGTGAAGCTGAACAGCTTGGCGATGCTATTGCCAATACATCGCGGGAATTTGACAATGCGCTTACAGGCTTTCGCGCCGCGATGGACCGGCGCGGCGATCCTGCCGATGCGGTCGTCGACCTCTCAAGGGCCCATCTGACGGCGCTTGAGGCGAGCGCTTATTTTCGACAAATCGGCTTCCTGACCGGCGGCGGCGATGATGCGCGGCGCCTTTTCAAAGGCTTCCTTTCCAGCGTCAGACGAAATCCGCCGCCTGCGCCGGTGTTCTTGGGCGGCGCAATAGTTGGCGGGTTGTTTGCCGCAGCATATGTCTACGTCAAATATGTTCCCAAACCTGAACCTGCCGAGCCGATTGTGCTGCCTGCTATCGCCCAATATCCGTGGGCGCTGGCGCTGATCCTGTTCGGGGGGGCGCTCTACGTCATTGTTGGATTGCTGGTTTCGCTTGTCGGCGGACCGATTGCGGCTGGCGCCGCCGCCAAGGCCCGCGAGGAGGCCCTGGACGCGTTGCGTGGCGGGTTTACAGCAAATGAGGCGCCCCGCCCCGCCGATGTGGTGCGCCGGATAGAAGACGCTGTCGATGTCTTTCGCGCCCGGGTCGGCGGCCGGCGTGAAAATGCATCGCGGCATGATCATCGCGGTGCGAATCAGCCCCGCGCAGACAACGCAGGTTTTTCTGCGGAAGATGGTGATTTTCACCAATGGCGCCGGTGCGATTCGTCTTTGACGTTTGTTGACGCGGGCTTCACAACCGCGCCGAAAGAATGGCGCACCGATGCTTTTGCGAAAAAATTTGCCGCTGAAGAGGACCGCAAACCGGGATCGAAACGACGCCGTTTGAGCTTTAAAAAACCGCCCGGCAATTAATTTTTACGGCGCACAAAGTGCGCCCCATTAATTCCTCATTAACGAAAAACTTTTGCCCATGGACCAACTTCATATTGACGTTGGAGACGAGGTCTATCACTATATCTTGTGCCGACAGAGGACGTTGGCGATTCACAAAAGAATAATAAAACCGCGCTGGATGCGGTCCTTTTTGGGCAATCCGGCCAAGGGGTTTTTGCGCGCCTTTTGATGTGGGCGAAACAAGTAAAGGGACGGGGAAACATGTCGTTGTTTGATGCCGCTAAAGAGTTGGAAAACGTAGAACTATCCGCCGCGGACAGCCCGGTGCAAGCGCCGCAAACCCCTGATCCCAAGAATCTTGGCCTGAAAAAGCCTGAACTGAAAGTCGTCCGAGATATCAAGATCGACCGGTCGCGCGATTCGCTGTTTACCGAATTTGGCAAAAAGACCATGGAGGATCGCTACCTCCTGCCCGGCGAAGGCTTTCAAGATATGTTCGCCCGCGTTGCGCGCACTTATGGCGACAATGCCGATCATGCCCAGCGGATTTACGACTATATCTCCAAATTGTGGTTCATGCCGGCGACGCCGGTTCTTTCCAATGGCGGCGCCGATCGTGGATTGCCAATCTCCTGCTTTTTGAATGGAGTCGGCGATTCGCTCGACGGTATTGTCGGCACCTGGAATGATACTGTCGCACGGGCTTCCAATGGCGGCGGCATCGGCACTTACTGGGGCGGTGTCAGGTCGATCGGCGAAAAGGTCAAACATGCGGGCGCCACGTCCGGCATCATCCCGTTCATCCGCGTCATGGATTCTCTGACCCTGGCGATTTCGCAAGGTTCCCTGCGGCGCGGCTCTGCGGCCTGTTACCTTGACGTTCATCACCCGGAAATCGAGGAGTTTCTCGAAATCCGCAAACCGTCCGGCGACTTTAACCGCAAGAGCCTCAATCTCCATCACGGGATTAATATTACTGACGAGTTTATGGAAGCGGTCGCGGCGGACGAAGAGTTTGGCTTGCGCTCGCCGAAAACAAACGACGTCTTGCGCAAGGTAAGCGCCCGGAAGCTTTGGCAGAAAATTCTTGAGATTCGCCTGCAGACTGGCGAGCCGTATCTGTTGTTCACTGACACGGTCAACCGCCAAATGGCGAAACATCAGCGCGATCTCGGCCTCAAAGTATCAACCTCAAATTTATGCTCCGAGATCATGCTGCACACCGGCAAGGATCATCTCGATAATGACCGCACCGCTGTGTGCTGTCTTTCATCGATCAATGCGGAAAAATATTTCGAATGGAAAGACGAGCCGCAATTCGTTGAAGACGTCATGCGCTTCCTCGACAATGTATTGCAGGATTTTATCGACCGCGCGCCGCCAGCGATGGCAAAAGCGGTCTATTCCGCAAAACGCGAGCGCTCTGTCGGCCTCGGCCTGATGGGCTTTCACTCCTTCCTGCAGCAGATGAATATCCCGTTCGAAAGCGCTATGGCGAAATCCTGGAATACGCGGCTGTTTAAGCACATCCGCATGGGCGCAGACGCAGCTTCCGTGACCCTTGCCGAAGAACGCGGCGCCTGCCCCGATGCTGTTGACGCCGGCATCAAGCAGCGCTTCAGCCACAAAATGGCGATTGCGCCGACGGCCTCAATCTCGATCATCTGCGGCGGCGCAAGCCCCTGCATCGAGCCGATCCCCGCCAATGTCTACACTCACAAGACCCTTTCGGGCTCCTTCACCGTGAAGAATGTCGCGCTGCAAAAAATCCTTGCCGATAAAAATCATGATACGGATGATATCTGGACCTCGATTCTTGAGCATGAAGGCTCAGTTCAGCATCTTGAAGTCCTGAGTGCTGATGAAAAGGACGTTTTCAAAACCGCGTTCGAAATCGACCAGCGCTGGGTGATCGACCTCGCCGCCGACCGCTCGCCCTATATCTGTCAGGGCCAGTCGGTGAATGTTTTCATTCCCGGTGATGTCGACAAATGGGATCTTCACATGCTGCACTGGACCGCATGGGAAAAAGGCGTCAAGTCGCTTTATTATTGCCGCTCAAAATCGGTGCAGCGCGCGGGCTTCGCCAATGGCACAAAAGCCGCCAATGATGCGGGCGCTGAAATTGCGGACGCCGGCGGCGTTGATGCGATGATGCAGGCCGCCGCGCCGACCGATTATGACGAGTGTTTGGCTTGTCAGTGAGGCTGTGAAGTCGGCCGTAGCGATGCACGGCCGACCGACACATTGGGGCGCTACCTAAAAATACTCTCCGCGATTGGCGCCGTCATAACGGCCCGACCTGAGACAGCATTTCTTGAAACCGCCTCGCAGAACCGCAGGGGCACAAATCATTGCGTCCAAGCTTTTCATTCAGTTCGACGTCGCCGCCCTTGATGGTGCGATAGCCGCGCTTCACATTAGTTTCAGACGGGAAGCCCTTACGCCGCTTCGACATGGTTTCGGACTGTGGACCGAACCCTTCCTCGAAAGCAGTGAAGGCCTTGCATGGGGTTATGTTTTTTCATGTCAGCCTCCTGTGATTGGCGTTTTGGAAGCTGGTTCATAGGTGATGCGCCGTTGCACGTCACCAGATATTTCTTGACACCCGCGATAGACGAGACTATCTCCCCGCTCCTGTTTAACGGAGGATCGTCATGAGACAGATGATATTCAAGCTTCCTCCGCCCTGCCTGTGCGAGACGCGCCGGTAAGGCGCGGAACACCGGGAGGAAACGCCGCGAACCGGTGCGCCTCTTTCATTTTGTACTGAATAACGACGGACGCTGAGCCTTTCGCGTGCACGCGCAATTGCGCATTGCACCCGAACGCGCGCTTCCGCCGCGACGGAGTATGTTCTCATGTATGTCCGGTTTGTTACGCCGCGCGCCTCTTGCGCGGCGCGGGCAGATCGCGGGTTGTTCGGCCCGGCCTATTGGTTTCGGGACAATAGAGGCGCCCCGCAATATTTGCGCGACGCCATTGCAGACGAAATCGACTGGTTCCGCGCCTATCTGCCGGTGCCGGATCGTTTCGGCGTCGTCACCCGGCGCTCGCAGCGTCCCTATGCAGGCATCTGCTGGTATCGCGATAACGCGCGTAACGCCATTGCGCACTCCCACGCTCTGCGCTGGCTGCTCGCGGAATGCGATCTGCCGACAGGGCAGATTGTCACCGATTATCCCGGCGACATTGTCTATCGCGACGACCAGCAAATCGTTGCGATGCCGCGCCCGGGAACGCCGGTTCGCTGGCGCTAACAGGGTGAAGGGCGGACCTTTTCTTCCGCCCTTCATTCCTAATGACCTATGGGTAAGAATACCCTAGCCTGACATCATGACCTTCCGCCGGATAGCCGTTGCGCTTGTCGCTATGCTCATCGCTGGCGCGCTGGTGCGCATTTATTGCGGTCCCATTCAACGCCACATGGTTCCGGTTACGGAACGCATCCTGTCAAAGGCGGTTTTGCGCCTGCCGGCGCGGGCGGACAACAAATTTGTAGTGCTGACAATTGATGATGCGCCGTCCTCACGCACCATTGAGATTGTCGATCTTCTAAAACGCCACAAAACCCATGCAACATTTTTCATCCACACGGACCAAATCGCCGGACGCGAGGCGGCGATTGAAACGCTCGCGGCGCAGGGCCATGACATCGGCCACCATATGCGTTTTGACCGGCCAGCTTTTCGCCTGTCGCGCAAGGAATTTGACAAAGACTTCGCGCGCGCTGACGCCGCGCTGAGCGTCTATGGCGACGCGGCGCCGCGCTATTTCCGGCCGCCGCACGCCGCCTATCGCGCAGGCGTCATGGACCCTACACTCACACGGCTGCGATATGACCGGCCACTCGCAGCGCTTGGCAGCGAGCGGCGTTATGTTTTGGCGAGTTTTATCGCCTGGGATGCAGGCGGCGCAACAAATTCCTCCAATCGCGAAAAAGACCGGCGCGCCGCCGGTCGCTATACGGACCAATTGCTGGAAAATCTTTATCCCGGCGCAATTGTGGTCTTCCATGACGGCGAGGAGGAAAACCGCGACGCGCGCCTTGACGCGACAATATATAGCCTTGAGCGTTTTTTGGTCGGCGCGAAGGCCAGCGGATATGAGGTCGTAAGTCTATCCGAGGGCGTTACCCGCGCTGCGAAGAACTGAGTGATTTTACGGCGCTGTCGGCTCTGGACACACCGGACTTCTTGAGCGCGAAAGTGAGCATGCAAGAACCTGCAATTCCGGCCATCACGGCAATAAAGCCGACCAATGTGATTTCAACAGCGCCCATTTTTCTCTCCATTTTCCCGTGCGGCGTTGAGGCCGAAATAAGGCCTCTTTGCGGCGAATCAAGGCCCGGGCGGCCGCACCTTCATTCACAAAAAGCGGAGGCCGCAGGTAACACAAGTGATTTGGCGCATTTCACGCCGTCGCCCCAAGCCATTGATTAAGCGCTGTTACAGCACATTTTACGTCTGAGGTGGACGAATAATAAGCGGTCAGCGGCGATGAACAGTATCAAGATTGCGGCTGGAAACCATGGACACTCGACAAAGAAAAGGCGCTCAGACATATTGTGGATGATCTTCGTGCTGCCCCCGGGTGCTGATCAATAATAAGAACCGGCCTATTTCGATCCCGGTTCCATCGCCTTTAACAAGACGCGGCCGAAATCACCGACCATCACGAAGATGCCGGCCCCAACACCGCGTGGAAAGACGCCTGTCGACTCAAATGTCTGATATCCGAAATACGCCGCGGCGCCGATAATGATAATCCGTGCAAGGAAGGTCGCGCCAAAATTGACAGTTTTTGCCGCCATGCGTTTTTTGTGTTGTTCCGGGGTTTCTTCAATCCGGTTTTTGCGCATCTTTGAGAGGTCGGGCTCAATGCTATCACGCCGCATCATTGGTTTCGCAGACGCCAATTCAGGCGCTGCCGTAATGTTGGCGGAGCCGGTTACCGCAGCCAGACGGTCGCCGCCAATGCGCGCCACGGCTTGTTGTTTGCCGAATCCCATCGCCCGTCCCTTGTTTTCGCCCAGCCGTTTAAATTTGGGCAAAACATTTTGAGATCGCATGAAACGGAAAGATGCAATTTTATCGAAAATCCATGCTGTCCGGGATATCGACCGCCCAAAAGAAAACAGGCGGCCCGAAGGCCGCCCGCTTCCATAAGGTCCCCTCTGACGCGTCCGGGCGTTAGAAAGATTTGCGTACCGTAATACCGTAGGTGCGCGGTGCGTTTGTGTAGGCAGAAACACTGCCCGACTGAACAACCGTCGGGAAGCCCTGCAGGAAATATTCGTCATTAGTCACGTTGCGCGCCCAGCCAATAACTTCAAAGCCGCTTTCCGTCTCAAGACCGACACTGACATTCATCAGATTAACGGCGCGCGTGATGCTCGCCGGGATGTTTTCAATCAGCGGCACATCGGACTCATGCAGATATTCCACACGCGCAAAACCGCTCATTGTGTCGCTGAAATCATGGGTCCACGTCGCTGACGTTGAAATGCTGATTTCATGAACGCCTGGCACGCGCGTGCCGGAGAGATCGCGGAACGCTTCACCCATGCTGCAATTGACAACATCAAAAGGCGTGCAACCCGCCATTGTGAAGGAATCATATTGCGGATCGAGATAGGTGATCCCGAAAGTCAGGGTCAGCGGATCCCACGGTGCGTATGATGAATCGACTTCAAACCCGCGGCTTGATTGCTTACCGGCATTGGCGAGATCGAACCCGGTGCCATTAAAGACGTTTGACTGGAAACCTTCGATTTCCTGATCAAACAGCGCGATATTGATAAAGCCGCCGTCGAAACTGGCTTTAAAGCCAAGTTCGAACAGCCTTACCTCTTCCGGCGCCGCCGTGCGGCCGAACCCGGTAACGGGGTCCGGCGCACGCGAATCCGAAGACAGATTAAACGCGCCCGCTTTCCAGCCCGTTGCATAGGTGAAGTAGGCGTTGAGATTGTCCGTCACATCATAAGCCAGACGCGCTGTGTAGGTAACTTTGTTGTCGTCCAGCATGCCATTATCGAGCGGATCCGCCCCATTTGGAAAGTTCACTTGCGGATCAAAGAACTGAACAATACCGAGGCCAGTCAGCGGCAGCAGTGGATTTAGAGTTGGATCTCCGGCCAACAGGAAGTTTGCAGTACCGACGGCGGCAGCCTGTGCCGCGCCGAACGCCACCGGATCGACGAACGCCCATGTCCCCGCTGCAGTCAGGAATGGAACGGGGTTGGATGGATCGAAAGCAATCGGCCCGCCAAAAGCGCCGGGGATCGAACCGCCAAAAACACTAGCCGCCACAAACGAGCCGCCAGTGGTTGCAAAATCCGAAAGATTCAAGTTGGAGAACGCATCGGTCAGATTGCTGATGCCTGTCGCTTCTTTGCTGTCGTCAAGGTAAGCGATACCGCCTGAAATCGTCAGGCGATCAGTGATGTCATAATCAAACTGGCCAAAAACTGAAAATGAAGTGTCATCCAGCGTATAGGTCCCTTCGACACCCGTACCCGGCGCAAAAGAAGAGCCAAAGGCAAGTGCGCCCGCTGCGCCGCTCATTGGAAGAAACTCCGGGAACAGCGCGCCTGGTCCGGTCGTTAAGGCCTGAGCAACCTGTGAAGCGCCTTCTACCGTCAGTAGGTCAGTGCCAAAACCTGCCAGTTGCAGATCAACAAACTGGCGGATTTCAGAGCCGAAGATTACATCGCGCTGAAACGCTACGCTCTCATCGAAATAAAAGCCGCCAATCATCCAGTCAAAGCGGTTGTCGCCAACTGACGCCAGACGAAGTTCCTGGGTAAAGGTTTGATAGTTTCGATCCTGCGGATTTGTCGCCAGATCAGCGCCGCTGAAATCAACATCGGTATCCGTGTTGTCGGATTGCTCGCGATAAGACGTAATCGATGTCAGCGCGACGCCGCCCAGATCCCAATCGGCCTGTAGCGAGACGCCCTTGCCCTCAAGCATGTTAAACGTGTCGGTATCCAACGCAACCTGACGGGCAAAAGGATCGCCGGCAGGGCTGATGGGGGCGCCCAAACCGAATGGCGCCGGAGCGCCAATCAATTGTGTCGCCGGGCCGTTGATGACCTGAATGGCGCCACAGCAATTTTCGTCAAGCTTGTTGTAGTCGCCGATCAATCGGAATGACATCGTATCTGAAGGCTCCCAAAGGAGCTGTCCGCGAACCGCCCAGCGATCGCGTTCATTCTGATCAGTCCCGTCGACAATATTGGTGTAATACCCGTCACGATTATTGGTGCTGCCCGAAACCCGGAAGGCCAGCGTGTCGGAAATCGGTCCGGTCAGCGAACCCTTGAAGTTGATCTGATCAAAATTACCGTAGGTGGCTTCAACGCTGCCGCCCCATTCAAATTGCGGACTCTTGGTCGTAATACTGATTGCGCCGGCTGACACGTTCTTACCGAACAAGGTCGACTGCGGACCACGCAGGATTTCAACGCGCTCAAGGGTCGGCAGGTCGAGGATCGCCGCCGCTGAACGAGAACGGTATACGCCATCAATAAAGACACCAACCGAACTTTCAATACCCGGATTGTTGGCGCCGTTGCCGAAGCCGCGAATAACGAAGTTCGTCTGAGATGCGTTTTGCAGTTGCGTCACGCGCAGGGAAGGCACGCTTGTCTGAATATCAATCAGATCCCTGACATTGGATTTTTCAATCGTGTCGGCGCTCACAACGCTTACCGCAATCGGCACTTCCTGCAGCGTCTGCGGACGCTTGGTGGCTGTAACGATGATCTCGTCAGATTGCGCCAATGCGGCGCCGCCGCTTAGCGCGCCGAATGCAACACCCGCCATCAAAATCTTCGAAAGCGCGGCGTTTGAATTCCTTTTGTTCATTCCTGAGACCCCTTGTATGCCCCTCCCTGCGGGGCGTCAGATGGCCAATTTCTGAGGCGATGGCCAATTTTCCTATTTTGCCTGTGGATGATTGGACGTCCAGTCGGCATTGACCTCTTCGCTGCTGCAAAAAGGGAACCGTTACAAAATTACAACAACAAAACAGACGCGCTCGATTGTGTTCGCGCTGCATCGCAACAAATCGCTTTATGGGCGCCTGTAAAGTTAACCAAAACCCTTAATGTGAGATTAAAACTGATCGAAGGGCGCCGAGGCCCTTGTTTTAAGCCTGAGCTGGGTCGGCGCGCCCACTTCAAAACACGCCAAAACGCGTCGATTGACCGCTCAATGCCTGCCATACGCACTGACAAGCTCCCTCCTGACGTTAGAGCGGGGCGCAGCGCTCATTCTTGTCGCGACGGCCTTTTACATCCGCAGCCTTTCATCCTTCCTGTTCAGCAAAGCAAGGATGTGGCAATGACCTATCATTTCTGATGGACCAGAACTCATGCCGCAACCTATCGCCGTCACCAGTTTAATTGACGAGGGCGTCGCCGCTCAACAATCCGGTGATATTTCCGCCGCCCGCCAAAAATATGAAGCGGCGCTAGAACTTTCGCCCGACGACCCTGAAGCGCTACATCTGCTTGGATTGATCCATGAACAGGAAAAGGATCGAGATGGCGCAATCCGGCTAATTGAACGTGCGATCGCCGTCGATCCGGTAGAGCCGATTTTCCGGCTTAATCTGGCGGCGATTCTGGAAAAGAACAGGCAGTTCGATTTGGCGGCTGACCATCTGCGAACGACAGTCAGCGCCAGACCTGGCTCAAGCGATCTTTCAACACGCCTTGGCGCGATAGAGCTCCTTCGAAACGATGGGCAAGCCGCGGCGGCCGCCTTTCAGCGCGCCTATCAGCTTGATCAACAAAATGTCGCTGCCCTTGCCGGCTTTGGGCGTGCGATGCTGTTGGTGAACAATATCGCCCAGGCAAAGCGCGCCGCTCAAGCAGCATTTCGCGCCGCGCCGCAAGATCCCGCGACATTAGAGCTGGCGCTTCGCATCGCAGGCCTGGAGCGCGACGGGGTCGCTATCAGCAAATTGACCGCGATATGGAAATTCGCCAGATCTGCCGACAAGTCCTCACTAACTGATCTCAGTAACCTGCTTTTTGATCTTGGTTACACCAATGAAGCCTGCAGCGCTTTTGAGGCGGTCGTCGAGCTCGACCCACATTCACCGGAAACACTGACGGCCTATGGCCGGCACTGCACTGCAGCACAAAAATATGAGGAGGCCGGTGCGGCGATCGACAAAGCCCTGGCCATCGATCCCCATTCGCCAACGGGTCTGTTTGCGTTGAGCCGCCTGAAATACTTCGTCGGCGATCTTAAAGCGTCCGAAGATCTTTGCGGCAAGGTGATCGAAGTCAGCCCGCAATTCTCACCCGCCTATTCGCAATTTTGCACCTTGCGCCGCGGAAATATGAGCGACGAGCACGTTGCGGCAATGAACACTCTCGTCGCAAATATTTCAACGTCCCCTGATCAATCTTATGAGCTGCTCCTTTCTCTCGCCAAAATTTACGACCGTCGAGACATGACCGACGAAGCAATTTCAGCGCTGCAACGCGGCAATGAAATTGGCGAAAAAAATGTGCGCATGGTGGCTGGCGGCGAATTTAGCAGGGTTCAGTGCACGCGAGAAACAGACCAAATCATTTCATTCTTTCAGAGGCCCGCTGAAAAACGGCAATTCAAACCCGCGCCCTATAAGCCGATTTTTATCGTCGGCATGCCGCGTTCCGGCACGACGCTAACCGAGAGCATTCTGGCGGCCCATCCGGATGTTTTCAGCATTGGTGAATTATCAAGCCTGCCGGAAGTCGCCAATCGAGCCTTGGCCTGGGCAAACCAAACCGGCGCGAAGACGCTGGCCGACGCGCCAACAGATCAGCTGCAATCGTGGCGTGATCTCTATTTTTCCTATTTTCCGGCCGATGAAGCAGCAGGTTTCATGGTTGATAAGCAGCCGATTAATTTCCGTCACGCCGGACTTATTCAAGCGCTGTTTCCGGAAGGTAAAATCATTCATACCAGACGCAATCCGGTTGAAACGGGATTTTCCATCTATAGGCATCCATTCAACAAACAATGGCCTTTTTCCTATCAGCTAAAAAACATTGCGCATTTTTATGGCGATTATGCGCGCCTCATCGACCATTGGGAGAAAACACTCAAAGCGGAATTCCCGTTATTTCAATATGAAAATCTTATCGCTGAATTTGAAAAAGAAGTGCGTCGTATGTTGGCCCATTGCGGCCTCGACTGGCATGACGAATGTCTTGCGTTTCACCGCGCCAAAAGACCCATCGCGACTTTCAGCAGCGTCCAGGCGCGGGAGCCCGTCAGAAAAACGCCAGAGCGCGCTGCGCTGCGCTACATTGACCATCTAAAGCCCCTGTCCGATGGGCTTACTGCTGCTCATGTCAATCTTGAAACCGGTGCATTGATTGCGACGCCAAACGAGTGACGCAATCCTTTCGATGATTGCCCTGCCGCTGCGCCTCGAATTTTGTCCGCGGCATTTGCTCTGCAGATCGTCCGGGCTCCTGGCGGCTTATACAAAATGGTGGGCGCGGCTGGGTTCGAACCAGCGACCCCTACGATGTGAACGTAGTGCTCTACCACTGAGCTACGCGCCCGTTTCTTAATCTGTAGTGACATTAAAAATGACGATTTGCGAAGGCTTGTGCCTTGGCGGGCAATTCGCGTCAATCATTTCAATTCAGGCCGCCTGATTGGCGCCCTTTCCAGTTTTACCGTTGATGCGGGATGCGGGCGTCAATAACAAGGCGCGCGTGCCTTTTCCTAATTCGCTTTCAAGCTTGAACACGCCGCCATGGGCGTCCGTAATCGCCTGAACCAACAAAAGCCCAAGCCCCAAGCCTTCCGTCGAACGCCGCGCTGACATATCGGATTGAGAGAATGGCCTAATGGCAGTTTTTAGTTTTTCGGGTGTTATGCCCGGGCCATTGTCTTTGACCAATATCGCCAAATCGCCGTTTCCAACCAACGCAGCGCCAATAATAATTTTCACGCCGCTTGGTGAAAATTTAACTGCGTTGCCAATCAACTTGGCAAGGGCCCGCGACATCAATACGCCGTCACAACATAATTCAAGATCAGGTTCCTGCAGACTTACTTTAATTTCAGCACCCGCACTGTTAATTGTCGGTTTTTCCGCCAGCAACGCATCGTCTATCAGCACGCTAACGGTTACATCCGCTTCGTTCAGTTGAATTGGTCCCGATCGGGCATCCGAGGCCAGCAGCATGTCGGAAATTGAATTCAACAAACGCTTTCCGCCATCCACAATATAGTCCGAATATTCCTTATAAAGACTATCTCTGTTTTTTTCAAACGATTCCGAAATCAGCTGCCCAAAACCGATAATTGCGTTCAACGGCGTTCGCAATTCATGGCTCATCACCGACATTACGCTGTCTTTAAATTTTTCGCCCGCCTCAGCCTTGTCGCGGGCGGCGCGAAGGTCTTTTTGATCATTCGCCGACCGCAATACGAAGCGAACCGCATGATTAAACAACGGCCAGTTAACAGGTTTGGCGAGGAAGGATGTGGCGCCCGCGGCAAAAGCGCGATCTACGGCCGCCTCGTGATCGCTTGACGTGATCACAATAATCGGCGTTTCACTGATTTGATCGTCAGCGCGGATTGTTTCTGTTAATGTAAATCCGTCCATCTCCGGCATGTTGAGATCGGAAATAACTAGGTCCGCCCCATCTCGCCGCAACAGGGCCAGCGCGGCTGCGCCGTCTTCAGCAGCGGCTACGCAATAGCCGGCCTGGGAAAGCTTGGCGCAGGCAAGCTCGCGCATGACCGGGTCATCCTCAGCCAGAATGATGCGTCCAGTCGTAGACATGGCCTCATATCTCCCCGATTTTGGGCGTGGCGTCGCGGCAAAACCCGGCGCCAAATTACCCTGAATTTTATTAAGAAGTGCTTGCGCGATGTTAAGGAAATCAATTGGCAAGCAATTACTGGCACGATTGCGGCATTGATTGATTTGAAAGGGGGGACCCGATGGCGTCAAAGCGCGCCAAGCCGTTGCGCAACCGCTTAACGACCCTCGTCGCGGTAGCCGTTTTTGGCGCTGTGACAATCGTTACGTCTTCATCCGTCTGGCGCGAAACTGCCCAATACCGAGCCGATGAATATGCCGAGCTAATGGCCTCGGCGGGCGTTTACGCCGCCGGGATTGCCGGGCCAGTCGCCGCTGGCGAACGCCGGGAAATCGCGGAGGCTTTACAGCCGATCGCCGACATCCCGTCGGTGATTTATGTTTTCGTAAACGACCTCGACGGCGCGTTGCTTGCCGAGTTCGGCAACCGGCAGGCGCTCTATGGCGACAAAAAAAGCAACAAGGATGCATTCCCTTCCGTAGTCAGTTTCTTGACGTCAAAATCAACAACGACCTCGGTCCCTGTCACCGTGGAAGGAAAGCAAATTGCAGTCCTGACCGTTCACGCACAGGCGGGGGAACTATCCGGGGGGCTTGGCCTGGTTATCTTTGACGTCTTGGTCGCCGCAATATTTGCCGGCGGCATTGGCGTTCTCATCGCCATAAAAATTCAGCGCACAATCACAAATCCGCTTCATAATCTTGCTGAAACCATGACCATGATCCGTCAGTCCGGCGACTTCAGCGTGCGCGCCGCCAGTTCTGTTAATGACGAGACAAAACAGCTCGTTGATACGTTTAATGAGCTGCTTGACCAATTGCAGGAACATGATGTCAAGCTCCAGGCCAATCAAAACGAGTTAAAACAGCTCGTTCAAAAGCGCGCCATGGAGGTCAAGCAAACCAAGGAAACCGCGGAAGCGATAGACAAGGCGAAATCCGAGTTTATCGCGACGATGAGCCATGAAATCCGTACCCCGATGAATGGGGTGATCGCCATGGCCAATCTCCTCAGCAATTCCCGTCTGCCGTTCAGGCAAAAACGCTATGCTGACATCATTGCGAAATCCGGGCAGAACCTGCTCGCGATTATCAATGACATTCTGGACTTTTCAAAAATCGAAGCAGGACGATTGGAGGTTGAGTCTATTCCAGTGCGCCCCTCAGAAATAGTTGATGACATTGTCGGGCTGTTCTGGGAACGCGCGGCGTCCAAGGGCCTCGATCTTGCCGTCTATATCGCCCCTAATGTTCCCGAATGCATTGTCGGAGATCCTGTGCGCATTCGCCAGGTCGTTTCCAACCTTGTCAGCAACGCAATTAAATTTACAGAAAAGGGACATGTCGTCATTTCGGTGAAATATGCCGTTCCGGCGCATGGCGCCAGCATCATTGAATTCGTTGTCGCCGATACTGGCGTCGGTATCGCGGACGAGAAATTATCGACAATCTTCGAAGCCTTCGCGCAGGCGGATCAAACCACAACCCGGCTTTACGGCGGTACGGGGCTCGGTCTTGCAATTTGCAAACGTCTCGTCGAGGCGATGTTTGGGTCGATCGGCGTATCGAGCGCCGGCGGAAAGGGATCAAAATTTCATTTCAACCTTCCAACAAAAGCTGTTGAGCAGCCTGCGCCAATTGTCACGTTCCCGGCCGGCAAAACCGCCCTCATCGCCGTTGACGGCGCCGCCACGCCAAAATTGCTGGCGCGGTATTTAGAAGAAACCGGGCTCGCGGCGAGAATAATCGGCGCAGATGAATTTAACGCCGACAGTATCGAAGGCGCGGATATGATATTTGCTACACCTGCGTTCTTTGAAGCAGCAGCCAAATCCCTTGATGTCGCGCCCGCAAACTGGAATCTTACACGCGTTTGCGTTTGCGCGCTTGGCGAAGCGTCGCTGGATGATCTTCTGGACACGCGCGCAGCGGAGGACGTTCTTACATCGCCGCTCGCGCGCGCCGAGGTAATGAAACTGATCGAACGCATCCGCGACAACAAACTCAGGGGCAAATCTGCGCTCAACTACGCCGAACCGGATATGGCGCCGCTTGAAACTTTCGCTGGTCAGCGCGTTCTTGCCGCCGATGACGGCGCCGTAAACCGCGAAGTGGTTAAGGAGGCGCTGCTTTACCTCAATCTCGACGTGACGCTCGTCACAAATGGCGAGGAAGCCCTATCGGCGGCGGGAAACAATGCGTTTGACTTGATCCTGATGGATTGTTCCATGCCGAAAATGGACGGGTTTGAAGCAACTCGCGCAATCAGAATGCGCGAAAGGAAACTAGGGCGGAAGCCCATTCCGATCGTTGCGCTTTCCGCCCACGTCACGAATGACGAAACCGAATGGCGCGAATCGGGCATGAGCGGCTATCTCACCAAACCCTTCACGCTACGGGCGCTGGCCGCAGAGATCGCGACGCATCTCGGCCCAGGTGTTAGATGCGCCCGCCCAACGGCGCCGAAGATGAATAGCGAGCTTAAGCGTCGGACGCCGGACGCTGCAGCGCCTGCCTCCGCGCATCTGCAATCAAGCGAGGCTGCGTTTTTTGACGTCGCTGTTCTTGACCAATTGTTGACGATGCAAAGCAGCGGCGCGGACCTCCCAACTCGCGCATTGAAATTATTTCAACGTCACTCACGTGAAGCCATGACCAAATTGATTGACAGCCCGAGGACCGATGATCAAACGACCGTCGCCAAGGCAGCGCATGCATTGAAATCTATGAGTTTGAATATTGGCGCTCAAAGGCTTGCCGATGCATGCGGCGCAATCGAGGGACGCGCCAATGACAAGGCGCCGATGCCGGAACTTGTCTCGCTGATCGAAGCTGCGAGCAAACAATTTCGTGCGGCCCACAAGGCGTTGCCCGACATCATCGAAAAATATTCACGCAGCGCAGCCTGATTAGCGAAGGCGCCATTACTTTTCGCAGCGACAATTCAGTGAATACGGATCGATACGCGAACACAGCCGATAATCGTAATATCGGGCGTCATCGCAATTGTTTCGTGTCCGGGCTCACTGGAAAAAGGTTCGAGGCGCGCCGGCAGCGCCCGCCAGCGGCGCAATGTCGGCGTTTCTCGGACATGCGCGAGACAAAAATCACCGTCACCCGGCAGACGGTCCGAATAATCAACGACCACCAGTGTGTCCGGCAAAAAGGCAAGATTGACAGCCTGATCGTTTAAGAAAACAGCAAACAGTTTCGACGATCCCGCGGTCACCGGAATATAATCTTCGGCCATGCCATGCGGATCAGCGCTCATATCTTGGGCTAAAAGCGCCGCCGCGCGAAAGCTGATGACCGGAACATGTTGTAGCGGCCGGCGAATATACGCCGCCCCCGCATGCTTATCACTTTCAACCACCGAACGATCGCCCGCCGCAAGCCATTCGAGCGGCGCTTCGAGCACCTCAGCCAGCTTGGCTAACATGAGGCGACGCGGATCATGGATGCCGCTTTCCCAATTGGCGATGGCCGGTTGGCTGACGCCAAGACGGCGCGCCAGGTCCGCCTGGCTCAACCCATGGGATTTTCGGGCCTGTTTGATTCGCTCACCGATAGACCGGGCGATTGCCGGTTCCGGATTGGCAGCCATAAAATCTCCCAGAATTATTAGTTTTACTTATTATTTTTCCCCTTACCGCGCAATAAAATTGTGCAGCCGCGCTCTAATGTGAGAAAATCACAAGATTTTTTGGTAAACTGTGCGGTATATAATTCATCAAAAAAGTCTTGAAAAAATCAGCCTACCTTATATTGTTCCTTCGTGGAAACGTTCAAAACTAGATCGGAGTTATCGATGGCTGATCTTTGCGATGGCGACGGTGCGAACCGCCTGGCGACAAAAATCCAGGAGTTCTGGCGTAAACGCGGTTTCGACGTCGACGTAGAAATGAAAGAAGAAGGATTCGTGTCGACCATGCGTTCAGCGCGTACAGATTTGCGCAGCAACATGGTCAATGGCATGCCAACGCGCTGTGTTGCAGAAGCTGGCTAGCGCAGATTCAACGCGACCCTGACCAATTCGGCGGCCGCGCGATAGTCAGAAAATACAGCCGATGCTTGATACGCAAGAGTCAGCGGTCCGTAACCGAAATCCGCCATCAGGCACGGCATACGGGCAGCAGCAGACGCTTTGATGTCTGTATCGCTATCACCAATAAAAATGCCGCGCTCAGCGGATAATCGGGTCATACACAGCAATACCGGCGCCGCATCGGGTTTCGGCGCAGTTGTTGTATCAGCGCCGACGATCGTATCAAAAAGCGGTGCAATCCCAAGTGTTTCAATCAGTAACCGGGCCATCGCCTCACGCTTATTCGTGCAGATTGCGATGCGCGCGCCGTCGGCTCGCAACCCCTCGATCATTTCGATAACGCCAGCAAACGGACGAGACTCGACCGCGATATTAGCTTGATAATGTGTCAGAAAACGCGCCAGCGCCGCATCGAGTTCTTTTTCATCTGCCTCCCGGCCTGCAGAAACCTTGTATCCACGCATCAGCATGCGCCGCGCGCCGCGACCCACCAGACTACGCACTTCCCCAGCAGGAACCGGTGCGAGCCCGCAGCCAGCCAAGGCGTGATTCATCGAGGCCGCCAGATCAGCCGCGGTATCGACCAAAGTACCGTCGAGATCGAATAAAACCGCCTCACCACTCAATCTAGCCGCCATTTTCGCGCCTTCTTGTTGCTGAAAACTTGTTATTGCGGCTCGCGAAATCTGCGCGAATCGCGCCAACCGTGCATAGTCTGCTTTGCAGCGCCTGTGATAGAGCAAGCAAAGAACCACGATAAAGCTGGGGTTAAAGCCTCATAATGACGGAACCAGAATGACGAATATTGGCATCGCTGCAATCATCCTCGCCGCTGGCCATGGCACACGCATGAAATCGGCGCGCCCGAAAGTGCTTCATGAAATCGGCGCCAAGGCATTGATCGCTCATGTCATCGATGCAGCGCGCGCACTGGCGCCCGAGCGCATGGTAGTCGTGATAGGAGACCACGCGCCGACGGTCGGCGACTTTGCTAAATCATTGGCGCCGATGATTACCGTCGCGATCCAATCTCCTCCGAAGGGGACAGCGCATGCAGTTGAACAAGCTTTGCCAGCGCTTGACGGATTTTCCGGTGCGGTTCTTGTGCTTTACGCAGATACGCCGCTGGTGACACCCGGGACTTTGCGCAATCTGAGCGATGAAATTGCCAATGGCGCTGCTGTCGCTGTCCTCGGCTTTACGCCCGATGAGCCGGCTTCGTATGGAAGGCTCATTCGCGATTCGGGCGGCGCGCTTACATCGATCATCGAGGCCAAAGACGCTTCACCTGCTGAACTTGAAATTACCTTATGTAATTCAGGCGTCATGGCGATAGACGCAGCGTTCCTTAAGACGCGCCTAAGAGATATCAACAACAATAACGCCAAAAGCGAATTTTACCTGACAGACATTGTTGCTCTCGCCCATGCGGATGGAAAAAGATGCGCCATCGCGCAAGCCGACGCCGACGAAGTCCATGGCGTCAATTCCCGTGTTGAACTGGCGCAAGCCGAAACCATTTTTCAAGAACGCATGCGGCGCAAAGTGATGGTAGATGGCGCAACGCTTGCCGATCCATCCACTGTCTATTTCTCGCATGACACAATCATTGGCGAGGACGTTTCAATCGGCCCTAATGTCGTTTTTGGCCCCGGCGTTTGCATCGCCGACAAAGTCGAGATCAAGGCGTTTTCACATTTGGAAGGCGCGAAGGTCGCCGAAAGCGCCGTCGTTGGCCCATTTGCAAGATTACGTCCCGGCGCCAATCTTCAGGCAAACGCAAAAGTCGGAAATTTTGTAGAGATTAAAGCCGCCATCATCGGCGATGGCGCAAAAGTCAGTCATCTTACGTATATTGGCGATGCGGAAATCGGCGCAGGCGCGAATATCGGCGCCGGAACCATCACCTGCAATTATGACGGATACGCAAAACACAAAACGACCATTGGAAAATCCGCTTTCATCGGATCGAACACTTCACTTGTAGCGCCGGTGACTATTGGAGATGGCGCGTATGTCGGATCAGGTTCCGTCATCACAAAAGATGTCGAAGGCGGCGATCTCGCAGTAGCGCGCAGCAAGCAGGCGGCAGTCAAAGGCTGGGCCGCTCGCCTTGGCAAAACCCGAAAAAACGCCAAATAGGAACGTCCCATGGATAAGGAGGCCGGCAAAAGGCTTGCGGCAGAACAAGCTGCGACGCATGTGGAGCGTGGCATGACGCTGGGTCTTGGCACCGGCTCGACCGCGAAATATTTCGTCGAAATCATGGGCGCGCGCATCAAAGAAGGTTGGACTTTGCGCGGTATTCCGACGTCGGAGGAAACCAGCCGCCAGGCGCGGGCTGTCGGCATCGAACTCATCACGCCTGATGAAACGACAATCATCGATCTTGCCGTCGACGGCGCCGATGAAGCCGATCCACAACTGAATTTGATCAAGGGCGGCGGCGGCGCATTGCTGCGTGAAAAAATTATCGCCAGCGCTGCTCGAAAATTTATTGTCATTGCCGACAAATCAAAACGCGTCGTCACGCTCGGCGCATTTCCGTTACCGGTTGAAATAGATCCTTTTGCTTGGGCGCTAACTGTCAAACGACTACGGGAGGTCCTGTTTGAGCAGGGCTATGAAAGCCCGAAACTAGACTTGCGCGCAGCAGAGGGCGCGCCAATATTTTCTGATGGCGGCAATTTGATCATTGATTGCGCCCTTGAACGGATCGAATCTCCGGCGCTTCTGGATAAATCGCTGGCAGGGATCCCGGGCGTTGTGGAAACCGGCCTCTTTTGCAATATCGCCGATCTCATTATCTATGGCGATGCTGACGGCGTATCGATCGAACCAGGCTGAAACCAAAATCTGCAGCGCTCCCTTTGCGCTTTGCCTGTCACGGCGATAGCCTAGACATGATACTGCAAATTCAAACAGGTTGGAAAGAAACGCATGACGCAATCGCGATTTGAAAAACTGCAGGAGGCGATCAAAATCTATGGCGCCGCGGCGTTCGAAAACTTGATGCGTTGCAAAGGGTTGGGCGAAACGATTATTGCCGGATTTCCCGAATATCTTGGTTGCAGCCGAAAATGCGTCACTGCCGTGCCGCCACACGGCGCCTTTGATCCTCGCAAGGATTACGGCGAGCAGGCTTTCAGCTATCGCAAACGCGAGGTCATCGCCTTGGAACCCGTGCAGTTTGGCATCGCGCTGACGGTTAGAAATCAAGAAGATTCCGGCGCGCTGTGGCTACGCACCGCCCTGTCCCTCGAAGTGACTGGCGACGGTTTTGACATTTTTGTCGCACAACAGCCGCGAATCCGGGCCCCGCTTGATTATGCCGGAAAACTCGAGCCAGTTTTCGAAGCGATATATCGCGAATTTTTGAATACATTTCAGCTGGAAGTTCTCGAATTTAACGATAAACGGTTCGAAACCGGCATCGGATTTTTGCCGGAAGAATAAACGCCGTCATTTCAAAGATAATAGTTAGAGAGCTTCATGACAGAATTTGACTACGACCTTTTTACCATCGGCGCCGGTTCTGGCGGCGTGCGCGCTTCACGCCTTGCTGCAAATTACGGTGCAAAAGTCGGCGTCGCAGAAGAATACCGCGTTGGCGGCACTTGCGTCATCCGTGGCTGCGTGCCGAAAAAGTTTCTGGTTTACGCCAGCGAATTTGGCCGCGGCTTTAACGATGCAAAGGGATATGGCTGGAGCGCAAACGGCGTATCATTCAATTGGAACACGCTGATCGAAAACAAAGACAATGAAATCGATCGCCTCAACGGCATTTACATAAGAAATCTCAAAAATGCCGGGGCAGATATTTTTCAGTCCCGTGCGACGCTAAAAGACGAACACACGGTTCATCTGGAGGCCGAAGGGCGCGACGTCACCGCGGGAAAAATCCTTGTTGCGACCGGCGGCGCGCCATGGACAGATTCATCAATTCCAGGGCACGATTTAGGCGTCACCTCAAACGATGCTTTTCATCTGGATAAGCTGCCCAAACATGTCGTCGTCGCGGGGGGCGGTTATATCGCGATCGAATTTGCATGTATTTTTAAGGGTCTGGGTTGCGATGTATGTCTTGTCTATCGCGGTGAAGATATTTTGCGCTATTTCGACACCGATATTTCGGTACAGGTTCATTCAGAATTAAAACGCCAGGGCATCCGCGTCGTCACCCAAACGAAATTCGAGAAAATCGAACAATTTGATGGTGACAATAAACGTGTGCATCTGACTAATGGAACGCATATCGATACGAATATGGTATTTTGGGCCGTCGGCAGGAAGCCTGCGACAGATGGCATCGGATTGGAAAACGTCGGTGTCGCCCTCGACCAAAAAGGCGCGGTAAAGGTCGATGAATACTCTAAATCATCTGTCGACAACATTTATGCCGTAGGCGATGTCACTGACCGCATCGCCTTAACGCCGGTGGCGATTCGTGAAGGCGCTGCATTTGCGGAAACCTGTTTCAACAACAACCCGACCAAGATGGATTATACTTTCATTCCGAAGGCCGTGTTCTCCCAGCCTCCAGTAGGCACAGTCGGTTATGCCGAACATGAGGCGCGGCATGAATTTAAGAATATCGACATTTACAAGACTAATTTCCGCGCCATGAAAAACATGTTATCTGGTTCAGAAGAGCGCGTGCTGATGAAACTTGTTGTCGACGGCGATAGTGATCGGGTCATCGGTTGTCATATCGTTGGAGACGGCGCCGCTGAAATGATCCAGTGCGTTGCAATTGCCGTCAAAGCCGGCGTGACGAAACAGCAATTTGACGAAACCGTCGCACTTCATCCGACGATCGCCGAAGAACTCGTGACCATGCGCGAAAAATATACGCCGAGAATCTGAGCCGGCAATGGGCGACAGCAGTCCGATCACTTCAGGGACGCGCCGGAAGCGCCCGACACATTTTGCGTCTCTGAAAAATTCGATACTTTTTTGATCCTGAACGCCTGCGAATAGCTTTAACGCCTTATCGGCATTCTGACGAAACGCGGTCAAGCGCCGCGGAGATGCCGCGAAGGGAGATGATATAACTCGTCGCCGTGCCGCGTTGTGAAACGGCGCTGATGCGCATATCTGCGCCGCGGCGCATAGCGCGGACAAGACGCTCCTCTTCTGAGCTCAATTCGATGAAAGCTTCATTTTCGGAGGCAAACATTTCCCATTTGTCCGACCCGATACGCAAGGTCGGTTCCGGCGCCGCGTTTAGCGCATAACCCGTCATCAGGCTCGGCTGATTGGTCGCCGCGCCCGATTTCCAGCTTGAAACAAGAAAAAATATGTCGCCGTGATTGACGGATTTAGGGGACTTGTCCTTGGCCTCCGTCGCCGCGAAGCAAATTTTCTCGCTATCCACATCGCGGACGAAAACGCTCCAATCCTTATAGGTGGCGACCGCCTGTGGTTCTGCGGCGGCGCTCGAGACAGTAATTCCAGCGGCAAGCGCAGCGATAAAAGCAGCGACAGCGGCGGCGGCTAAAGACAACGGCGGACGAAACATCGAAATGGCGCTCCTTCGAATCGGTTACCCCGGGACGGGCCCGGTCAATCATCGTTCTAAATCAGTCACCACCAAGGCGAAAGAGTGAATTGCAACAGACCATCCCATGCGCCATAACGGCCCGGAAATTCTTGAATATTTTCCAACCGGAGGGATTTGATGATACCCGGACGCGATTCGCTGAAAACCAAAAAAACGCTCAATGCGGGCGGCAAGACATATGCCTATTACAGTCTCAAAGAGGCTGAAACCCAGATTGGCGAAATTTCACGTCTTCCCCATTCGCTGAAGGTCCTCCTGGAAAACCTGCTGCGCTTTGAAGATGACAGGTCTGTAACGGTCGATGATATCAAGGCATTTGCCGAGTGGTTGAAGGACGGAAAATCTACACGCGAGATTGCATACCGGCCGGCGCGCGTCCTGATGCAGGATTTCACCGGCGTACCTGCCGTAGTCGATCTCGCCGCCATGCGCGACGCCATGGCAAAACTTGGCGAAGATCCTGAAAAAATCAATCCGCTGGCGCCTGTTGATCTGGTTATCGATCATTCGGTGATGGTGGACTATTTTGGCGGACCCGACGCATTCAAGAAAAACGTTGACCGCGAATATGAACGTAATGGCGAGCGCTACAAATTCCTGAAATGGGGCCAAGGCGCATTCGATAATTTTCGTGTGGTGCCGCCGGGCACCGGCATTTGCCACCAGGTGAATCTCGAATATCTGGCGCAAACGGTCTGGACTGCAGATTCTAACGGCGAGACATTCGCCTATCCCGACACCCTGGTGGGCACCGACAGCCATACCACAATGGTCAACGGTTTATCTGTACTCGGTTGGGGCGTCGGCGGCATTGAGGCCGAGGCTGCGATGCTCGGGCAGCCAATCTCCATGCTCATACCAGAGGTCATCGGCTTTAAGCTGACAGGCAGAATGCCGGAAGGCGCAACCGCTACTGACCTTGTCCTGACCATCGTTGAAATGTTGCGCAAAAAAGGCGTTGTCGGAAAATTCGTCGAATTTTTTGGGCCCGGCCTCGATCATCTGACCCTCGAAGATCAGGCGACGATCTCAAATATGGCGCCTGAATATGGCGCAACCTGCGGCTTTTTCCCGATCGACGCGGAAACCTTACGCTATCTCAAAGCTACCGGCCGATCAGACGACCGCATTGCCCTGGTTGAAGCTTATGCAAAAGAACAAGGCATGTGGCGCGACAGCGGAACGCCCGATCCCGTGTTCACTGATACGCTCGACCTCGATCTGTCGGCAGTAACGCCATCTCTTGCCGGACCAAAACGACCGCAGGATCGCATTGAGCTAAAAAATGCGCCGGACGGTTTTTCCGCCGCGCTCGATAAGGAATACGGCAAAGCAGGTGAGGCGCAAAAGCGCGTGCCGGTAAAGGGTGAGGAATTTGACCTCGGCCATGGCGATGTAACGATTGCCGCGATTACATCCTGTACAAACACATCAAATCCATCGGTCCTGGTGGCCGCCGGTCTGGTGGCGCGCAATGCGCGCGCGCGCGGGCTTACCGTTAAGCCGTGGGTCAAAACATCACTGGCGCCAGGAAGCCAGGTCGTCACCGACTATCTTGATAGGGCGGGTCTCACTGAAGACCTTGATGCGCTTGGATTTAATTTGGTGGGTTATGGCTGTACGACCTGTATCGGCAATTCCGGACCTCTGCCCGAAGCAATCGGCGCCGCCGTTAATGAGCATGATTTAGCGGTTGCATCCGTACTTTCCGGCAATCGTAATTTTGAAGGCCGCATCTCCCAAGATGTTCGCGCAAATTATCTTGCCTCGCCGCCGCTCGTTGTCGCCTATGCGCTTGCGGGTTCAATGAATATCAATCTGACGACTGATCCTCTCGGCATGGATGCCGATGGTGGGGATGTATTCCTCAAGGATATCTGGCCCACCAATCATGAAATCGCAGAGGTTGTCCGCGAGCATGTGACAGCGCAAATGTTTGCGTCACGTTACGCCGATGTCTTCAAGGGCGACGAGAAATGGCAAGCCATCAATGCCGGCGACGGCCAGACTTATGCTTGGCCGACATCAACTTATGTGGCCAATCCACCTTATTTTGAGGGCATGACACGTGAGCCAAAACCTCTTGAGCCGATTGACGGCGCCGCCATCCTCGCGCTTTTCGGCGACTCGATCACGACCGACCACATCTCGCCGGCAGGCGCAATCAAGGGCGACAGTCCCGCAGGAGAATATCTAAAATCCCATCAAGTGCCGGTTGCGGAATTTAACTCTTACGGCTCGAGGCGCGGGAATCACGATGTGATGATGCGCGGCACATTTGCAAATATTCGCATCAAGAACCAGATGGCGCCCGGCACCGAAGGCGGGGTCACCAAAGGACCTGGCGGCGCAATCATGCCGATCTATGATGCGGCGATGAAATATAAGGACGCCGGAAAATCTCTGGTCGTCATGGCCGGCGAACAATATGGCACTGGATCTTCGCGGGACTGGGCGGCGAAAGGCACAATTCTACTTGGCGTAAAGGCCGTCATTGCACAAAGTTTTGAACGCATACACCGGTCAAATCTTATCGGCATGGGCGTTCTGCCGCTGCAATTTACCGAAGGCGACAGTTGGTCATCACTCGGCATTACCGGCGACGAAGAAATCACCATTCAAAATGTCGCTGGCATCACCCCGCGCTCAACTGCAAAAGCGACCATCAAATTTTCCAGCGGCGAGACAAAGGATATCGATGTTCTGGTGCGGATCGACACGACAGATGAGCTCGATTATTATCGCCATGGCGGCATTTTGCATTATGTCCTTCGGCAGCTCGCTGCATAAACATTGATGCAAAACCGCACAGCAGCGGTGAAATCTTTACACGAGTGACATGACGGGTCTCGCCAATCACGCCTATCGCAAAATGAACGGTCTCGGAAATGAATTCGTCATTCTCGACACTCGTGAAACCGGCGCGAAAATTACCAATGAATCAGCCCGGCTAATCGCCGATCCGAAAACCGGGCCCGGATGCGACCAGGTCATCACGATCGAGCACCGCAAAGGCGTTGACGGCGTCTTTATGGGCGTTTGGAACGCCGACGGATCAGAAGTAAACGCATGTGGAAACGCCGCCCGCTGCGTCGGCTCGCTGTTAATGGACGAAGCCGAAAGTGATGAAGTTAACTTCAAAACCGGCGGGGGAGATCTGCATGCCTGGCGCATCGGCGCAAGCCGCATTGCGGTCGACATGGGCGAGCCGAAATTTGCATGGCGCGCTATTCCGCTAGCTGAACAAATGGACGACACCCGGTTTATCGACATCAAACTCGGGCCGATCGATAAGCCAGTGTTATGGGGTCCCTCTGCGGTCAATGTCGGCAATCCACATTGTATTTTTTTTGTTGACGATGTTGACGCACAAGCCCTGGATCGGTTCGGACCATTGGTGGAAAACCATCCTTTGTTTCCGGAACGGGCGAATGTTTCGGTCGCCCAGGTCACAAGTAAAAGCGCCATTCGATTGCGCGTTTGGGAACGGGGCGTTGGCATAACAAAGGCCTGCGGTTCGGCCGCCTGCGCAGCCCTCGTCGCCGCGCACCGCCGCCGCCTTACAGGCCGCAAAGCGACCATAACGCTTGATGGGGGCGACCTTGCGATTGAATGGCGTGCGGACAATCACATTATCATGGCCGGGCCCTACGAATTTGAAAATGACGGACAGCTGAGCGAAATGATCTGACGATGGCGAAACTTCATTTTAATTATGCGGCGATGAATGCGGGGAAATCGACAACGCTTCTGCAAGCGAGTTTTAACTATCGTGAGCGCGGCATGAGCACGATAGAATTCACAGCAGAAATCGACAATCGTGAGGCGTCCGGCGTAATCGCGTCCCGGATCGGTCTGCGCAGCGACGCCTTTATGTTTTCAGCTGCAACAGATCTTTTCCAATCAGTAAAAAATGAAATCGCATCAAGACCGATTGCCTGCGTATTTCTCGATGAGGCGCAATTTTTGAATGAGGCTCAGGTCAGGCAGCTGGCGCGGATTGTTGATGACCTCAACATTCCTGTCGTTTGCTACGGATTACGCACAGATTTTCGCGGCCGGCTTTTCGAAGGAAGTGCGCGCCTTCTCGCGGTTGCCGATGAAATACGGGAATTGAAAACGATTTGCCGCTGCGGGCGCAAAGCAACGATGAATTTGCGTATTGACGAGGACGGTAATGCAATATCGAGCGGCAAAAAAATCGAGATTGGCGGCAATGAACGCTATATCCCGCTTTGCAGAAAGCATTTTTATGATGCTTTTGAGGGCGGCGACCCGGATGTAGACTATTAGTCTACTAGAGCATTTCGCGTTTGAATAGAGTCGACAGGGATTCCCTGGGCTTGCGAAGTGTGATTCCTGCTTGTCAGGAGGTTCGCCATGCCAAAGAGCTATTCACTTGATCTTCGCACCCGCGTTCATGCGTTTGTCGAAGCTGGCCATTCTCGTCGTGCGGCGGCGCGTCATTTCGATGTCAGTGCGAGCTTTGTCATCAATTTGATGACCAACAGCGCGAAGCGTGGGTCGCTGACGGCGAAGCCACGCGGCGGCGCGCAACACAGCAAGCTGCACCCCTTTCGGGCATATCTGATCAAGCAGGTTGAAGCCCAGCCCGACATCACGCTTGAAGAACTCGTCGCCGATCTCAAAGACGCGTTTGACCTCACGGTGCATCTGGCGTCGATTTCCCGGCTGCTGCGCGACGCTGGCTTCACCTATAAAAAAAACGCTTCTGGCGCAGGAATCCGAACGCGCTGACGTCAGGGCGGGGCGTCTTTTATGGAAGGTCTGGCGTCAGCCCCGCATGGCCCGCGAAGCGCATCGCCTGGTGTTTATCGATGAAACATCGGTCAACACC
>JAJFGF010000003.1 GCA_021776245.1 Hyphococcus sp.
CGCCGCCGGCGCGCGCCGCCTCACTCTTGTAGACGGAAAAGAGCAGAAAACCGCCAATCAGCAAATACGCCAGAAGGGCCCGCCATCGAAATCCCGGCATTGCGCCAATGGTCACATTCATGCCGGCGCGCCTTTCGTCCCAGCGGCGGCGGCTGCGGCTGCACGCCGCAACATGCGGTTGGTGATTATCAAAAGCCCGATCAAGGCAACACCGAATATGATCATGGCCAGGCCTGCAGCCAGCAAATTATCCGCCATCGTGAAGAAGATAAGGGAAACAGCGATAAACCCGGCGACCCCGGCGCCGCGCATCCATCGCCTGCCGGGGGCGGCCCCATAGGCGGCCAATGCGCTAAATGCCGCCAATGCGAAAATGGCGAGGCCGATCTTACCGAAGAATTTGGGTTGATATCGTTCAAACGCCGCCGCACCCACAAGAAAGGCGGATGCGGTCCATACCGCCCACCCTGCAGCCGTCCGCGTCGCCCAAATATGTGAATTCCGTGCAACCGCTTCGAAAGCCGCCGCAATAGTCAGCCAGATAGCAGCCATTTTCAGAAGCGCGGTTGAACCGGCGCCCGATTCATCGGCTACCCAGTCCGCAAATGTCGGCGTTATCCAGATCATCGCGCCGATAAAGACGATGTGAACGATCGCGAGAGACCGGCTGACGGAAGCCTGTAAAGTAACCCCCGCAAAAATTACGATCGCCCAATAGGGACCATAAAATAACTGTCCCGGCTCATTCCACCATTGCCCCTGATGGATTTCGGTAAAATGAAACACGGTCCAAAAAATTGCGAGAAAAGCCGCTAAGGCGGCTGCCAGCGGCGCACGCAGCAAAACCGCGACTGCAACCGCAAATATCGTCCAGACGCTGAGAAAGCCGGCTGTTGTGGCGCTCGTGTGATAGAGCTGGCCGATGATAACTAGCCCCCCGCCTGCCATTGCAGCCGCAATTGTCGCCGACAAGTTTGAGACCAATTGAAATCCGCGCGCCCGCGCTTCTCCCGCGCCCAGTGTCGCGCCGCCAAAGAGTGCAAAAAAGAGCAACAGCCGGACGAGGCCCGAATAGCTGGACCAATTTGCCGCAATAACCGTCAGTAGCCCGAGAACGATCGTTAATGTTGCGAGACCGGGAAGTATCGGGCTGGAACGCGCGGTCCGATAGTCCTGCTGCTGAGCATCGTCGAATAGTGTTTCTGACAGCGTGTCGCTAATCCAGCCGGCGCGCGTCCATCTTTGCAAGTCAGATTGCAGGCGCTGAAGATAGGCGCTTTTTCGCATCGGTACCCTGCTCCACGCTTGAAGACAGCGCTCGGAATATTGTAGCGCAGTATCGCCCGCTTCTCAAATACGACCAGGCGCAGCGGAACATTGGCCGCCTGCGCCTGGTATCACGCAGTATCAACACAATCATATTGCGCGTAAGCGCTTACTCAGATTTGCGCAGACCAAAATCTAGCGCGTCAGCGCCCGGTATTTGATGCGTTTGGGCACATCTGCATCTGCGCCAAGGCGGCGTTTTTTGTCTTCCATGTAATCTTCGAAATTACCTTCGAACCATTCTACGTGGCTGTCGCCTTCAAACGCCAGAATATGGGTTGCAATACGATCGAGAAACCAGCGATCGTGCGAAATAATCACAGCGCAACCGGCGAAATCTTCGAGGGCGCGTTCTAATTCACGCAACGTATCAACATCGAGATCATTGGTCGGCTCATCGAGAAGGAGAAGATTGGCGCCCTCGGTTAGCATTTTCGCCAGTTGAACGCGGTTGCGTTCGCCGCCTGACAAATTACCAACTTTTTTCTGCTGATCTCCGCCCTTAAAGTTGAACCACCCAACATATGCGCGCGAAGCAATCTCACGTTTGCCGAGCTGGATAACGTCAAGCCCGCCCGAGATTTCCTCCCAGACGTTCTTGGCGCCGTCGAGATCCTCCCGGCTTTGGTCCACATAGCCCATCTTGACCGTCTCGCCGATCCGCAATGTTCCTTCGTCGGGCGTATCCTGATCCGTCAGCATCCGGAACAGCGTCGTCTTGCCTGCGCCATTCGGACCGATAACGCCGACAATGCCGCCGGGCGGCAACTGAAACGACAGATTGTCGAACAACAGCTTGTCGCCAAAACCTTTTTTGAGATTTTCGGCTTCGATCACCACGCCGCCAAGGCGCGGTCCCGGCGGAATTTGAATTTGCGCTGTGTTGATCTCTTCTTTCGACGCTTTGTTGAGCAAATCGTCATAGGCGTTAATCCGCGCCTTCGACTTTGCCTGGCGCGCTTTCGGACTTGCTCTGATCCAGTCAACCTCACGGTCGAGCGTCTTTTTACGGTTACCTTCCTCGCGCTGTTCCTGTTCCAGGCGTTTTCGTTTCTGATCGACCCAGGATGAATAATTGCCTTCATAGGGAATACCGCGACCACGATCGAGCTCGAGAATCCAGCCGGTGACATTATCGAGGAAATAACGGTCATGGGTGACGAGCACGACGGCGCCCGGAAAATCGCGCAGATGATGTTCGAGCCAGGCGACGGATTCCGCATCGAGATGGTTGGTGGGTTCGTCAAGCAGCAGGAGGTCCGGTTTCGACAAAAGAAGCTGCGCCAAAGCGACACGGCGTTTTTCACCGCCGGAGAGTTTGTCGACGGCCCAATCGCCCGGCGGACAGCGCAGTGCGTCCATTGCCATTTCGATTTTGCTGTCGATGTCCCAGCCGTCCGCCGCGTCGATCTCCTCCTGGAGTTTCGACATTTTCTCCATCAGCGCGTCGGTGTAATTCTCGCCCAGCTCCATGGAGACCGCATTGAACGCGTCGATTTTTGATTTTACCGAGCCGACGCCTTCCATGACATTTTCAAAAACCGTTTTTGAATTGTCGAGCTCAGGCTCTTGCGCCAGATAACCGACCCTGGCCCCGTCCGCCACATAGGCCTCACCGCCAAACTCCTGATCAACGCCGGCCATAATCTTCAAAAGCGTCGATTTACCCGAGCCATTAACGCCCACGATCCCGATCTTGGCGTCGGGATAAAACTGCAAATGAATGTCTTCCAGTATCTTTTTGCCGCCCGAAAACTGCTTGGTGAGACCGGACATGAAGTAGATATATTGATATTTCGCCATAGGGTATTGGGGCTCCTGGGGGTGTCAGAATCGTTGCAGCGGGGAAACAGCGCCGCCTCTTATCGCGCAAATTGGCGTAATTCAACGCATTCAACGTTTTGGCCTCAGAAAAGATGGCCTATATGGTAGGGGAAGCGGCGGGCAAAATCGGGGATTGGCTATTATGGCGAGTTATGTAGAAAAAACACTGGCGGGCGGGGAAGAGATCCTTCACCGCGCGAACTTCAATTGGACCTATAGCTTTTTCCCGGTATTCTGGTTTTCGCTCGGCGCAGCGCCGCTGGCGATGTTTTTCTTTATCCAGTTCGCCAACGGAGTCCCTTTTGAGGAACTGAGAGTGGGCTGGTGGTCTTCGATCATCGCCGCCGCCGCCGGGTCGCTGATCCTGCTCAATCATATCATCATTCTCATAACAACCGAAATTGCGGTCACAACCTTTCGGTTTGTCTATAAGACGGGTCTCGTATCGCGCCACACTCAGGAAGTCAGCCTCAACAAGATTGAGGAAATCACACTGCATCAAACAGTGTGGGGACGGCTCTTGAGCTACGGAAAGCTGGTCCTGCGCGGCACCGGCGTCGGCGTTATCACACTGCCCAATCTTGACGATCCAATCCGGCTGCGAAGAATTATTGAAAGCGCAAAATCAGAACTGCGCGTCGATCAGCGCGGCAATGACGACTGACAAATCATGGCCGCAGATTATGGCGCGCCGAATAGAACGCTCTTGAAGCCGGACCGGTCAAACGGCGCCCACGCCCCTTCCGCCTGCGCCAGACGGTCGGCGATCAAATACATCACCAGCGGATTCACGCCAAGGCCGCAATGACTCGCCGGCACTTCGATATTTTCTGTTTGAAGGTTGCTCGGGTCGCTATCCTGAATTGATCCCCGCCAGGCGACGATGCCGTCCGTTTTGGAATAGATCGACGTTGTGGGCACCGGCGGCGGGACATGCAATTGCGCCATGCGATCCGTTTGCAGTTCTTCAGGCGGACCGTTGATATGATCGTACAGCCGGCGCGCATTCGAATAATTGCGGTTCGATGAAATCGGGCTGCCGAGCGAAATTACACTGCGCACGATATCCGGCGCCTCTTTCGCAATCTCACGAGCGAAAACGCCGCCAAGACTCCATCCAATGATTGAGATTTTGCGCTTATGCTTTGCAAAGGTTTCTTCGATCAGCGCATGCATCTCCGCTTCACGCGCCTCGTCAAATCGAAGATTGCGTCCCAGGCCCCATGCATAAGGCGCATAATCAAGGTCTTTGAGAAGACCGCGCAGAGGCCGCGTTGATGTATCGCTCGCCAAGAAACCCGGCAGCACGACAACCGGGTGACCATCGCCTTTTGGCAGATAGCGCATCAAAAGACGCAGCCAGTAAAAAGAGCCGAGTTCGAAAACGGCTCTGCCCTCGGCCAAAGTCCAAAGCCAGGATGGCGGTTTGGCGTCGTGATGTTCCATCGCAAAATCTGCCTGGGCCATGGGGGCGTTCCTTTACTCAACGATCAGGGGAAAAGATGGGGCGCGTCGTGCGATCCCACAAGCGCCTATAGCAGGATCATTTTTGTTTGTATAAGATCCTGCTCCAGATTCTTGTTTGTCAGATTCTTGTTTGTCGCGTGATCGAACCAGAAAACCGGTATCCACTTTTCTTAATCACGCATTACGCAGCTTCGCTGTCTTGCTCTTTAAGCGCCGCCATATGTTCGTCAAACGACGTTTGCAGACACTCTATGTAGAATTCAGGGTCCGGTAAGGCCGCGCGGCAGGCCGTGACGCCGATCGTCAGCTGATCCACATAGCTCTGCACAACATGGCCCAACCCGACCCCGTCCAGCAAACAAAGATTGCCATAGATCGCGACAAGCTTTGAACCGCCGGAATAAATGGGTACAGGCGGACCCGGGACGTTCGTCACTACTGTATTGAAAATCGGTTTCACCCGATTGGCGAGGCCCCACTGACTATAGGCTCTCGCGCCAAGGCCCATGAAAAGCGCGGGAGAAAGTTTCGACATTTCCGTCATCTGCCGCGCGCCAAGCGCATTGGTCATCGCTTTCGATTTTTTGGTTTCCGCGGTCACAAAGACAACCCGCTCGCCAGCGCTCCCGAGTTGCGTACCAAGGGGCACGCGCATCGCCGACACCTGATTTCCCATGGTGTTTTTTTCTTTTTCATCGCGCACAGAAATCGGCGCCATGGCGGAAAGCGTGTCTTCCGGCAATTCATGTTTTGCGTCGAGATAGCTGCGCATGGCGCCGCCAACAATTGATAGGACTACATCATTGACGGTTGCGCCCTCGCAAAGCACGCGCATGGATTTGATGTGGGAGAGTTTGAACTCAGCGCCATCGATTACCCGATGCGGCGAAATCGTGCCGTTAAACCGCGTGCGCGGCGTATTCATTGTATCGGCAAAGTTATAGTCGCCCTTCAAGGCGCCTTTGGCGACGCGCGCCATGCCAGGCGCTGATTTGATTGCGGCGCTTGCCTGCCGCCACGGGTTGGTGAAGGCGCGCGCATAGCCGCGTGCAAACATGCCGACCTGGCTCGGCATGCGTTCCGGTTTCCATGGGTCTGGATTTGGAATGTCGTCCACTTCCGGCGTGATCGTGTGCAGTGCGTGCATGATATCGACACCGGAGGCGCCGTCGATCGCGGCGTGATGGACTTTTGTCAAAAGCGCATAAGATCCTTTTGGTGCGCCTTCGATATTATCGAGACCTTCGACAACCAGAAACTCCCAGGGCGGCCGCGTCAGATCGAGCGGCCGCGCGAAATTGCGCGCTGCAAGAATACAAAGTTGCCGCCAATCGCCAGGTTTGGGCAGGGCCACATGACGCACATGATATTCAAGATCAAATCTTGGGTCTTCTATCCAGTACGGGTAGTCGATGCCAAACGGCACGCGCACCATCCGCCTGCGCATCACAGGCGCGAGCTGCAGCCGGTTTTTGATGAATTTCAAAATATCCTTGAAGCGGACAAACTGATCCGGCGCGGTGGACGGATCATAGATCAAGGTCGAGCCAATATGGATCGGCGCGTTAGGTTGTTCGAAAGCCACAAAAGCGGCGTCGAGCCCCTGCATCTGTTTCATTGCCGACCCTCCTGTTGGCCAGAAAACGGCGTTAAAACATGCCGTAAGCTCTTATTTTTAAAAAGCTATCACAGGGGATTAGAAGTGTCATCCTAACTTGGCGATTGGCGAAACGGCCCCATTTCGTCCCGCAAAATATCGTGGAACAATGCGATGCCGTATTCCTGGGCGCCTAACAGAAGCGTCTCATTGGCGCCGGACGCCATGCCGATTTGCGCATTCTCGCAAACGAAAAAATCCTCCGCCTGGAAGACGCCATTTTCGATTATGTCGAACGCGCGTTCCCAATGGTCGCGTTCTTTTTCGGTTTCCGGTTCTTTTGGGATAAGACAGGTGTGCACCACAACTGTCTCGTCAACGCCCTGCGGGAACAATCCCATATGACTGATGTAGTCGGGATGAAAGACGATGATCGTGTTTGGAAAAATATAATGGGCGAATGACACATGATTACGGTCATCCCATTTCTCCGGCGGCGCATTAAGAATTTCCGGAAAAAATGCACGCGCAACAGCCGCGCGAAGATTATTGCCAACGCGATCCATGCTGGCGCGCGCGTCCATGAATAGCGGACCAACGGACTTTTGGTGCAGCCGCACAACATGATAGCCGTCCTGAAACGCTTCAACAATCAGTTTCCAATTGGCTTTTTTCGTCGTCGTCGTCTGCCGGAAAACATGCTGGTCGCCGGTCCCGAACGCATCAAGGTCCGCATCGATTTCGCCCAGATGACTATTGAGGTCCAACGGCTTTGTTTCACCAATTTGGACCCAGATAAAACCGTGGCGAATCTCGCAAGGGACCTCCTTCAAGCCCCGGCAAGACAGATTAACACCATCAAAACTTTCCGACAGCGGCACATTTTTCAACGAGCCGTCGAGATCATAAGCCCAATGATGGTATGGACAGACAAAAGACGGTTTGCGCATCACTTCAGTGTTTTGCGCAAGGCGCATGCCGCGATGCCGGCAAACATTATAAAAGGCGCGGATATGATCATCGCGCCCCCGCACTATAAGCAACGGCTTGCCGAGATGGTCGTGGGTAAAATGTTCCCCAGCCTGCGTCAGCATTGTCTCATGACCGACGATGATCGGATAACCCGCGAAAAGTTCGAACCGTTCCCGCGCAAGCCAATCATCGTCAAGGTAAAACGCGACAGGCACGTCATGAATTTCCGGCAGCGGCGGCCGGTAATCCGATTTGACCTCGTCCAGCAGCCGCGCAAACAGTTTCATATGCGGCGGCAGGTCAGATAATTTACTCACCTCAATACTCCGGCGGCTTCAGGAGAAATTATCACATAATATTTTCTCAAGCCCAGCTTTATCCGCAGCGTCGAACATCGCTTTCTTGTCGCTATCCACATCAAAAACAGCGATCAGATTACCTGACTTGCCGAAGACCGGCACCACAATTTCTGACTTTGACCGCGCGTCGCAGGCGATGTGGCCGGGAAAGGCGTGCACATCATCGACAATCCGGGTTTCACGTGTCGCCGCAGCGGCGCCACAAACGCCTTTATCGAAAGGAATGCGCAAACAGCCGAGCGTTCCCTGATAAGGCCCAATCGTTAATTCGTCCGGCTTTTCCTCATCCACCAGATAAAACCCGGTCCAGTAGTAATGATCGAAGGCGTGATGCAAAATGTTGGAGACCGTCGCCATGCGCGAAACCAGATTGGTTTCGCCATCCAGCACCGCTGCAATCTCTTTGGCGATTTCGGTGTAGCGTTGTGATTTTTCGTCAGGATTCATTTCAGTCCACGCCCAGAATTAATTGCCGCCGCCAGTTCAGCGCTGCGTTGAGAGCCAATCAACACGCGTTTGCCATTTGTCAATTTGAGCGCAACGCCGCGATCACCACTCATATTGTAGGCCATACCGTTGCGACCGAAGCGAATTCCCCAGCCGCCATAATCTCTGATGGGCCGGTATTGAACATCTTCGATGCCGGCGATGTCGTCAAAACGAATGAGTCGAGAGAGCACATAGATCGTTTTTACGTGAATGCCTTCGCCGGTCACCGTTGTGTTGAGTTTTAGGGTGAAAAAGAATGCCATAAACAGAAAGGAAAAGGCAAAAGTTGCAAACACAGCTTGCCTACCTTCTTCACTCTCAACGCCAATTGCGAAAAACATGATCAGCACAAATGCCGCCATCAACAGTAGAAGCGCATTCAGCAGCGGCTTCGAGAAATGCTGCTCTTCTTCGAATGTCATCATCATCGGCGCCGTTTCATTGTTGGCTAGCGATCGAAAAGGACAGGCCCGGCAAACTGCCGATCATGATTTCAACCTTGTCGCCGGGTTTGAGCGGTCCGATGCCCTCCGGCGTGCCGGTAAAGATAAGATCGCCCGCCTTTAATTCAAACTGCTGTGAAAGCGCGATGATGATTTCGGGCGCGGACCAGATCATCTCGCTCAGCGCCGCATCCTGGCGTTTTTCACCGTTTACAGTCGTGACGAGACGCGCATTGTCAAAGCTGTCGGGCGGAAAATGCTGATAACGGCCGATCGCGCCAATCGGCGCCGAATGATCAAAGCCTTTCGCCGTATCCCAGGGGGCGCCGGCCTTTTTCGCCGCCGCCTGATGGTCGCGGCGGGTTAAATCGCAACCGCAAGCCGTTCCGAAAATAAGCGCCCCTGCTTTCTCCCGCGTATCGAGGTCACCGCCGCCTCCATGCAGGGCGACAACGAGCTCGCCTTCGTAATGGAGATTTTCGGTTGCTTGCGGATAAGGAATGACGGCGCCGCTCTCGACGACGGCATCGGCGGGTTTGGTAAAAAACACCGGCGGCGTCTCTTTGGGATCGCCGCCCATCTCCCTGACATGGTCGGCATAATTCCGGCCGATGCAGAAAATCCGCCGCACCGGGAACAAACCGCCGCCATGCACGGCAACCTTGGGCGCTTCAGGCGGCGAGAAGACAAAATTGTCGTTATTAATCATAGAATATTCAATAACTTTCCAGCTTGCCGCTGACATCGAACAAGCCTTTACCGGGCACATAATTGATTTCAAGACGCACGCCGTCCGGGTCTTCGAATAAAATGGAATAATATCCCGGCGCCCAGGGACCATCTTCAGGCTTATGCACGATGACGGCGCCGTGTTTCATTAACCAGGCATGAGCTTCATCGACGCTTTTCCGGTTTTTTGCGCGAAAGCAAAGATGGTGAAGGCCAATGCGTTCCTGTTCAAATTTTCCGCCTTCATATTCCGTTGCCGGAGGTCTGACGCCGAGCGCCGTACGCGCGCCAACGCCGTACAAAAATTGGTTATTATCCATCACCAGAGTCAGCCCGAGAAATGGCAGAAGTTTTCGATAAAAGGCGGTGGATCGCTCAAAGTCGCCTGCAGTCAGGATCACATGGGCAACGCCGTTAATTTCCATCGGCCCGGGGCCCTTTCCAATTCAGCCCTTCAATACTCTTTCTGATGAAGCCGGGAATTTTTCAAGCAGCGCCGCCGGGCGAATTGGACGCCTTTCAAAATTCCCGCCACAATTGGGACAAACGCCACCTAAGGGGCCGTCCACGCAAGCCGGGCAGAACGTGCATTCAAATGTGCAAATACGCGCATCTGCGCCCGGCGGCAGATCCGCATCGCACCGTTCGCAATTGGGCCGCAGCTCAAGCATCGCGCTTACAGTATTTTTTGACCGGTCTTCGCCCAGTCGGATAAAAACGCCTCAAGGCCCTTGTCGGTCAGCGGGTGTTTGACGAGGGATTTGATAACGCCCGGCGGGACCGTCGCCACATCGGCGCCGGCAAGCGCCGCGTCTTTGACGTGGTTTGCGGATCGGATCGACGCCGCCAAAATCTCCGTACGGAAATCATAATTGTCATAAATGACGCGGATCTCACGGATCAACTCCATACCGTCAAGATTGATATCGTCGAGCCGGCCGATGAACGGCGAAATGAATGTAGCGCCCGCTTTGGCGGCGAGCAGCGCCTGATTGGCGGAAAAGCACAAGGTGACATTGGTTTTGATCCCCTCGCCCGTGAGCGCCTTGCATGCGATCAATCCTTCCAAAGTCAGCGGTAGTTTGACCGTCACATTGTCGGCGATCCGGGCCAGGGATTTGCCTTCTGTGATCATCTGCTGCGCTTCAATGGCCGTTACTTCGGCGCTGACCGGTCCGTCGATAAAGCTGCAGATTTCAGCCACCACTTCGCGAAAATCGCGGCCTGATTTCATGACCAGGCTCGGATTGGTGGTCACCCCGTCCACAAGGCCGGTCGGGACCAATTCCCGGATTTCATCAACATTGGCGGTATCAACAAAAAACTTCATCTTCAGTCATTCTCCTGGCAGGCGAAACCTGGCGTCAGCTTTCACGCGCCGCTTGGGCGCGATGTGCGCCTACATAGCGGGCGATTGACAAAGTTCATAGCCGCTGAGCACGCCAGATTTCCCGAATGGGGGATTACGAAAACGCGCACACGCCGGTTCCAAATCCGGCCATTCATCACCAAGACGAGAGGCCACAGGCAAAAAGACTTGTTTTTCACCTCAGTCGTTGGGATATGAGCCGCCAGATTTCATCCGGCGGCGCCGAATTTGCTGGGCACAAGCTTGTTTTTACTGGCGGTTTTGCCATGCTAGTCGGCCATAATGCAGGTGGGCGCGTACCCATGGGACAAATTATTCCTGAGAACCAGTCAATCGTCGTCAGATTTGCCGGCGACAGCGGCGACGGCGTCCAGCTTTTAGGGTCACAATTTGCTGAATCGACTGCGCTTGCGGGATCGGATTTTTCGACCTTCCCGGACTTTCCAGCCGAAATCAGGGCGCCGGTCGGCACGACCTTTGGGGTTTCAGCCTTTCAGATCAATCTCGGGGCCAGGCGCATTTCAACCGCCGGCGACGCGCCCGACGTACTGGTGGCGCTCAACCCGGCAGCGTTGAAGGTTAATCTGCCCTTGTTGCAAAAAGGCGCGCTGATCCTCGTCAACACCGACGCCTTTAATGACCGCAATTTCGCCAAGGCCAATATCGCCGCTGACCCGCGCAAAACCGGCGAGCTTGATGATTTTCAAACCGTTGAAATCGCGATGTCCACGCAAACGCTGGAGGCGGTAAAGCCGCACGGTCTTTCCAGAAGCGATGCGGAGCAGTGCAAAAACTTCTGGGCCCTTGGCGCCATCCTATGGATGTTCGGACGCTCGCGCCAACCGATTGAGGATTGGGCGACGACCAAATTCGCCAAAAAACCGCCGGAAGTTTTAGCCGGCAATCTCGCTGCACTCAACGCCGGTCACGCTTTTGCGGAAACTGCGGAACTATCAGCCGAAATACCGCAATTCGTCATCGGCGAAGCGCCCATGGCGACCGGCGACTATCGCTCTATCACCGGCGCTGAGGCTTTGTCGCTTGGGCTCGCCGCAGCAGGCGAGCTCGCTGACCGTGAAGTGATCTTTTGTTCTTATCCGATTACGCCTGCTTCGCCGATCCTGCACCATCTGTCGCGCATGACTGATCTCGGCGTTGCCACATTTCAGGCCGAAGATGAAATCGCCGCCTGTTGCGCCGCAATCGGCGCTTCGTTCGGCGGCGCCATTGGCGTGACCTCGTCATCTGGGCCGGGCATTGCGCTCAAAACCGAAGCCATAGGCCTTGCCATGTCCGCAGAGCTGCCTTTGGTGATTGTCAATTCGCAGCGCGGCGGTCCGTCCACGGGCCTCCCCACCAAGACAGAACAGTCCGATCTCTATCAGGCCATTTATGGTCGTAACGCCGACTCGCCCCTGCCCGTCATCGCCACCGCCGGTCCCGGCGACTGCTTTGATGCAGCGATCGAGGCAACCCGCATCGCCATTCGTCATATGACACCGGTGTTTTTGTTGACTGACGGTTATATCGCCAACGCCGCCGGCCCCTGGGCGCTGCCCGACATGCAAGATTTTGAACCAATCCTTTCGAACACACCGCCCGCAGCGCAGAACGATGAAACAGAACGAAAGCGGGCGATCTGGAACCGCGACCCGTCAAGCCTTGGCCGCCCATGGGTTGCGCCTGGCATGAAGGGCCTCACGTATCGGATCGGCGGCCTCGAAAAGGACATCGAAACCGGCGACATTTCCTACGAAGCTGAAAACCATCAGGCGATGAGCGAATTGCGCGCGCGCAAGGTTGCAGCGGTCGCCGACTTCATCCCGGATCAAGATGTGGAACAGGGAAACACCAAAGGTCCGGTCGTTGTTGTTGGCTGGGGCTCGACCCATGGCGCGATCTGGCGTGCTGTCCATGATGCCCGCGAACAAGGCCTTGATGTGGCGCAAATCCATTTGCGCTATCTTAGCCCGCTGCCGAAAAATCTCGGACGGCTTCTCGGTTGTTACGACAGGATCATCATGCCGGAAATGAATATGGGCCAATGCGCAACGTTGTTGCGCGATAAGCTGGGGGTCAAACTTATTCAGCTCAACAAGGTTTCCGGCCAACCCTTCAAGATCACCGAAATCCTTGATTCTATAACCACGAATTATCCGGCCAAGGCCAAAATCAAGGCGGCGGAGTAGGTCATGAACGCACCTCTTACAGCAAAAGATTTCGCCACCGATCAGGAAGTGCGCTGGTGCCCCGGCTGCGGCGACTATGCGATTTTGAAATGCGTGCAAAAGACCCTTGCGGATGTGCAGGCTGATCCGGACCAGACGGTTTTTGTCTCGGGCATCGGCTGTTCCTCGCGCTTTCCCTATTACATGAATGCCTATGGCTTTCACACGATACACGGCCGCGCGCCGACTTTCGCGACGGGGCTGAAGCTCGCCAATCCCGAACTTGACGTGTGGGTCGTCACCGGCGACGGCGACGGCATGTCAATCGGCGGCAATCATTTGCTGCATGTCCTGCGCCGCAATGTGAATTTGCAGATCTTACTTTTCAACAACGAGATTTACGGCCTCACCAAGGGCCAATATTCGCCGACCAGCCGCGTCGGCACCCGCTCGCCATCCAGCCCCGGCGGCTCCATCGATGCGCCGCTTTCCGCCGGCGCCTTTGCGCTTGGCGCAGGCGCTCGGTTCATCGCCCGCGGCGTCGATACGGACGCCAAAAACCTTTCGCCGGTTCTCAAAGCCGCGCGGGATTTTAAAGGCGCCAGTTTTGTTGAGATCTTTCAGAACTGCATCGTTTACAATAAAGACGTGTTCGACGATTTCGTGAACAAGAAACAGGCTAAAGAAACGCAACTTCATGTAGAACATGGAAAACCGTTGCTGTTTGCCAATGGCGCCAAAGGCCTGAAGCTCAATCCGCTGACGCTGGGCATGGAAGTTGTCGAAGTCGGTGAAAATGGCGCTTCGGAATCAGAAGTTTTCGTTCATGACGAAACCAGTCCGGCTATTGCGCAAATGCTCCTGACCCTCCCCAAAGAGGGCTATCCCATGCCGCTTGGTGTTATTTACCGCAACCCGGCGCCGGCCTTCGACGAAAGCTTCTGGGCCGCCCACGGGAACAAAGGCAAACGCACCGGCAAGGTAGCCGACGCCCTGCGCAGGGGCAGCGTCTGGCGCAAAGAAAGCGCGTAACGCTCAATCATGACACTAAGCCCCTCGCGCCGCAGGTTTCTGACATTGACGGCCGGCGCGAGCGTCGCCGGCGCCGCTTACGCAAAAGAAGCGCCGCCCCTGCCATCGCGGCCTGACCTGGCGCCGAACGCCCTGGCCGCAAATCAATCCTATTGGGCAAAGATCGCCGCTCAATTTTCCGTCACATCCGCCATCAATAATCTGGAAAACGGTTATTGGGGTATCATGGCCCAGCCGGTGATGAATGCCTATCTCGGGCACACGGAGCGCGTGAACCGTGAAAATACCTATTATGCACGGGGCGCCCTCAATGATGACCTTCAAAAAGTCACGAACAGCGTTGCTGATTTTCTTAAAGTATCAAGCGATGAAATAAAGCTGGTGCGCGGCGCCAGCGAAGCGCTGCAAATATTGATTGGCGGTTACCACAAGCTAAATCCCGGCGATGCAGTGCTATACGCCGATCTTGACTACAGCGCGATGAAATCGGCGATGCAATGGCTTGAAACCCGGCGCGGCGTGGAGGTCATCAAGATCACAATCCCTGAGCCGGCAAGACGCGAAAATGTCGTGGCCGCATACGCGCAGGCATTTGATGATAACCCAAATATTCGCATGGCGCTCGTCACTCATGTCAATAATTGGACCGGACTTATTCATCCGGTGAAAGAGATCTCGGCGCTTGCCAGATCGCGCGGCATCGATGTTATTTTGGATTCAGCTCATGCGCTGGGTCAGATTGATTTCGACCTCGCTGATTTTGATGCGGATTTTGCCGGGTTTAATCTCCATAAATGGATCGGCGCGCCAATCGGCTGCGGCCTTATTTACATTCGCAGGAACCGCATTCGCGATATCGAGCGCTTCATGAATGAGCCCGGCGATGATGACGATATCAATGCGCGGGCGCACACGGGCACTCTAAATTTCGCGGCGCATCTGACAATCCCTGATGCGCTGATTTTTCATGAACGGATCGGCATTCGCGAGAAAGAAGCGCGCCTGCGCTATTTGCGAAACCTCTGGGTCAGCGAGGCGCGTGACATTCCGGGCATCGACATTCTAACGCCGGACGATCCCACAATGGTCGCCGCGATGACGTCGTTTCGCTTTAAGGGCCGCGTCACGACCGAAGAAAATAATGCGATGGTCAAAAAACTGGTCAGCGATCATCGCGTATTCACCGTACGGCGCACGGGCCCGGATGCGGGAGATTGCATCCGCGTGACGCCGGCCCTTTATAACAATGCCGACGACATGCGCGGGCTTGTGGAGGCGTTGAGATCGCTAAATTAGTCAGAGGCTGATCAGGGAAAGATGCGGCGCAACTAACCCTTCAACACTGCCTCGGTTGCATCGGCGAAAATATCGAGCCCTTCGTCAAGCATCTCATCGGAGATCACCAGCGGCACGAGGCTTCGAAGGCACTGCGCATAGGCGCCAGCGGTCGTCATGATCAGGCCACGCGCACGCGCCTCAACCAAAATCTTCGCGGCAACATCTCCATTGGGTTGTGACGCGTCGCCGTCTTTGACGAATTCCACGGCGCACATGCCGCCAACCCGGCGCACGTCACCCATGACGCCTTTGGCGACGCCGTCCTGCAGTTCCTTCCAGCGCGCTTCCGTCCTGGCGCCGATTTCTTCGGCGCGGGCAAGCAATCCTTCTTCTTCAATAATCTGAAAGACCGCGCGCGCAGCAGCGCAGGCAACCGGGTTACCGCCGTAGGTGGAGCCCATGGAGCCGGCAACCACTTTGTCCATCAGGTCGGCCTTGCCGGTCAGCGCCGAGAGCGGCAGGCCCGCAGCAATTGATTTGGCGACGCAAATGAAATCCGGTTCGACGCCTGCATGATCGAAGGCGAAATATTTGCCGGTCCGGCCCATGCCGGACTGAATTTCATCGGCAATCAGCAAAATCCCGTGTTCGTCACATTTTGCCCGTAAGGCTTTGAGAAACTCCGGCGGCGCGGGGTTAAACCCGCCCTCGCCCTGCACAGGCTCGATAATCATCGCCGCAACTTCATTGGCGTTGATCGTGGTTTTGAAAATGTGCTCGAGGCCGTCAAGGGCGCTTTCGACGGAAACGCCGTGATAGCGATCCGGATAGGGCGCGTGAAAGATCGCCGGAACGTAAGGTCCAAAGCCAACCTTATAGGGTTTTGCCTTGCCGGTGAGCGTTGTCGCCAACAGCGTGCGGCCGTGAAAGGCGCCTTCAAAAGCGATAACGCCAGGGCGACCGGAAATCTGCCGCGCGAATTTGACGGAGTTTTCAACCGCTTCAGCGCCGGAATTGAAGAGCGCTGTCTTCTTCGGGGTTTCGCCGGGGGCCAGCGTGTTGAGCTTTTCGCAGACCTCAATATAGCTTTCATATTGAGCGATACCGAATGCTGTATGGATGAATTCTTCGCTTTGCTTCTTGATCGCCGCGACGACTTTCGGATGCGCATGACCGACATTTAAAACGCCAATGCCGCCGATGAAATCGATATAGCGTTTGCCTTCAACGTCCCACAGCTCGGCGCCTTGCGCCCTCGCGGCGTAGATGCCGGATTTTGAGGGCAGGCCCGCTGGGCAGGCCAAATCGCGGCGGGCCTTCAGGCTTTCATTACTGGCGAACTCGTTCTTTCCGTGATCCATGGGGCGGGGCTCCAATTCTAGGCGCAAAAAAAGCGGCTCTAGCATGATAGGAAATAAAGTACAGGGCCGGAGCGGTCAGGCTTCAGAAGGCTTATCGGAAAGCAGCCAGATTGCGGCGACGCCGACGATCCCGTCATAAATGATGCATAAAAACTCATAAGCCGCCGGGCTGTAAGGTGTTCCCATGAGCAAATGAGCGAGGTCCAAGCCGCCATGGACAAGGATCATCACGCCGAGCAGCCATTGCCGATCCGACGCAAGCACCCCAAGCCCGCCGCCGACAAAAGCGATCGCGATCAGACTTTCAATGAGCAGCGGTGACAAAGCCGCGCGGCTGACAAAATCCGCAGCGTCAAGGGCGATGATCGCAAAGCCCACATAGATGCCGGCCATCAAAACAAGTTGGGCGTAGACAAAGCCTCCCCGGTTTTCGCGCGACAGCATCGCGGTAACGCCGATGGCGCCCCCCGCAAGCAGGATCGTGACGCCTAGCAGAATGAGACTGGAGCCGGTCATGAGCAAAGACTAGCGCGATATGGTTAAGATCGCGACCGGGTTAAACGTCGAATTTGACGCCCTGGGCCAGGGGCAGCTCGGTTGAATAGTTAATCGTCTGGGTCTGGCGTCGCATATACGCCTTCCAGGCGTCGGAGCCGCTTTCACGGCCGCCGCCGGTTTCCTTTTCGCCGCCAAAGGCGCCGCCAATCTCGGCGCCTGATGGGCCAATATTGACATTCGCGATGCCGCAATCGGAACCGGTCGCTGAGAGAAAACGCTCCGCCTCAAGAACATCGCGGGTAAAGATGCAGGACGAAAGTCCCTGGGCCGCGCTGTTCTGAAGCGCGATCGCTTCATCAAGGTCGCTATACTTAAAAACATAGAGGATCGGTGCAAAAGTTTCCGCCAAGACAATGCCATCATGGCTTTCCATTTCGGCCAGCGCCGGGCGCACATAATAGCCCGCCTCGCCCACATGCTCGCCGCCGCTGACCTGGCCGCCCTGGGCTTTGGCGCGATCCAGCGCGTAATGCATGCGTTCAAAGGAACCCTGATCGATCAGTGGGCCAATCAATGTCCCGTCTTCAAGGGGATCGCCCACAGAAAGGCTCGCATAGGCTTTCTTTAGTTTGGGCACGAGACTGCGATATATTTTCTCATGAACAAATAATCGGCGCAGGCTCGTGCAACGCTGTCCGGCAGTGCCCGCCGCCGAAAAACAAACCGCGCGCAAGGCAAGATCGAGATCGGCAGAGGGCGTTACAATCCCAGCATTATTACCGCCGAGTTCAAGCAAAGAGCGGCCAAACCGCCCGGCAAGCTGCGGGCCAACCTCGCGGCCCATGCGCGTCGATCCGGTCGCCGATAAAAGCGCAATGCGCCGATCATTCACAAGCTGTTCGCCGGCGTCGCGACCGCCGATGACAATCTGGGAGAGGCCCTCCGGCGCATCGCCGAATTTCGCCGCGGCTTTATCAAACAGCGCCTGCACCGCGACCGCCGTCAGCGGGGTTTTTTCAGACGGCTTCCAGATGCACGGGTCGCCGCATATAAGCGCCAGCGCTGCATTCCACGACCACACCGCGACCGGGAAATTGAACGCTGAAATAATCCCGACAACGCCAAGCGGATGCCAGGTCTCGCGCATGTGATGGCCGGGACGTTCAGAGGCAATCGTCAGACCATAAAGCTGACGCGACAGGCCGACGGCAAAATCGCAGATATCGATCATCTCCTGGACTTCACCGAGGCCTTCGGAAAGGATCTTGCCGCTTTCAATTGTCACTAACCGGCCGAGATCGTGCTTATGCGCCCGCAGCTCTTCACCAAGACGGCGTACAAGCTCACCGCGCCGCGGCGCCGGGACAGCGCGCCAGGCAAGGAACGCGTCCTGCGCTCCGGCGATTTTGGCTTCTACGGTTTCGGCGCTGTCGGGGGCAACGCGCCCGATCTCCGAGCCGTCAATCGGCGTATCGACCACAAGGCCGCCTGACGCATAGGCGCTTTCATCGACGCCAAGGCGGGTCATAAGATCAGTGATATTCATTGTAATTGAGCCCAATCCAGATTGCGTTCGGGCTAGTCCAATGAGCGCTGCAAGTCAAAAAAAAGCCCGGCGCCGGGATAAAGGTCCGCGTCCGCCGGGCAGTTTCAGAGGCGTCCTCTGATCAGGCCTCTTCGTTCACCGTCAGGCCTGCGAGCGCCTCGGCGGCACGCCCCGCCGCGACGCCGTTTTCTTCCAATAGCTGAATCATTTATTCCGGCGGCCATTCCCTCACGATGTCGCCGGAATCAACGTCGATCGCCCGATAGACATACGCGCCGGCGCTATCGCCGCGGGTGATGGACAGCCGCGTATTGGCGCAGACTGCGCGTTCCAGAATGCCGCGCACCATTTCCCGCTGATCGGCTCTTTTGGCTTCTGCGGCGTCAGCATTATGTAACGCTGCCTGTGACGCCCGCTGCCTTGCCGCTGCGAGCGCCACATCGGTTGTGGAAACCCCAATCCGTAGCGCTTGTTGCACGGATTCAATGGACCCCAGTTCCGCGCGCTGCTGCTGCGCCAGTGAGAACAGGGCAGGATTATCTTTCGCGCTGGAGACCTGCAAGCCGGTCGAAACGCGGCGCTGCACTTCCTGAATGTTGCCGGTAATGCGGGTGAGGTTTTGCAGGGCGACAAGGGCGCCCGGATTCGTATTGACATTGTTGACCATGGGTCAGCTCCCTTTCTGGGGTTATGAACGGCGATTTTTTCGCCGGTCCGCGAAAATCATCACGCACGGACGCCCAATAAGAAGCAAAACGCACGCCGATTCATACTTTGATAAGAACCATTAACAACCGGGGGCATAGCCCATAAAGCATGCAGTTTTTCAGGTAAGCCTAATCAGTCGTAAACGGATTATCCGCCCCCGGCGGAAATATTGACCCGGCAATATTTGCCGGGTGCGGCACATATTGCCCGGCACGCAACTGTGCTGCGTAATGGCATTTGATCCATAAATGAATCTAAAGCCGACAAGAAAATTTACACTTGATCACGCTTCAGCGGTTTTGCCGGTGAGCCCGTCCATCATGATGCGGTTGACATCAATCAGCGGATCAAGGCTCTCTTTGGCGCGCATATCCTGGATGTGTGAAACGCTCGGTGTTTCGCGAAGCGGTTTTTTCGCCTGGCGATCAAGACCGCCAAGCGTCCGGGCTAAAAGCGACGAGGTTCTCGGCGGGCATGTACGAGCGAGCTTTCTGCAAAGCGACCGGACC
>JAJFGF010000021.1 GCA_021776245.1 Hyphococcus sp.
ACTACATTTACGCCAGCTACATCGACGAACCGGTTTTGCGTTTTCAACCCCCCACCTCCACATCGCTCTACTACCACCGCAACCAGCAATATTCGATCGTCGCCCTCACCGACGATTGAGCAACCTTTGTTCTGTAATTTCCGTTGATTTTCTTCTCGGTGGTTAGTAATTGGCGGAGCGGCTTCGCCGCGTTTCTTCTTTGCGTTCACGCAGACCAGGGGGCTCATTGCCGCCCCCTTGGAACCCCGCTAGCCTTTCTCCGTGTTCCGTTTGGCGGCCGCGTTGGTTTACATCGTGAGATAGATCTTGCCGGTCTCCCAGTCTTCACTGGTTTCACTGAGAACCGCGCTGACCAACCGTAGTAACGACGCTTCATTGGGGAACAACGTCGCGACGCGAGTTCGACGCTTGATTTCTTGATTCAATCGCTCCAGCATGTTCGTGGTGCGCAAACGGCGCCAGTGACTTGGCGGCAGTTCGAACACCGTGAGTCCTTCCGGCGCGTTGCTCTCCATCCAAGTCGAAAAGTCTGGCGCGATGCTTTCGTATTTCTTCACCAGTTGCGAAAGCAGGCGGTCCGCTTCGTGGCGGTCGGGCGCATTGAACACGTTGCGAAGATCTTGCGTGGCCTCCGAACGCATGGAAATTTTCGGCGCGTAGTGCATCGCGTTTTGCATCAGATGAAACTGGCAACGCTGCCAAGCGATCCCCGGAAAGCACGCCTTGCGAGCCTGCTTCAGTCCCGAGTGATCATCCGACACGATTAATTGAATTCCGTGAAGGCCTCGAGCGATCAACGTTTTCAGGAAATCTCGCCAGTGAACTTCCGCCTCGGACAGCGACACACTCACCCCCAAGACGCTTCGCTGACCATTTTCCAGAACTCCGATCGCAACCAAGACGGCGCAGTCTCGCACGCTGCCGCAATGTAATGAACAACGTGACGAACTTTCTCATAGCGAGCATCCAAGATCACGCACCGAACTTTACCCAACGGGCGTTCGCGCCAAGCCTCCAACTCTTCATCGAGAAGCTTCGCCGCTCGACTCACCTGGCTGCTGCTCACGTCCAGTCCGCACAACTCCTGGGTGATTTCGGCCACCTTTCTCGTGGACACTCCTTGAACATACATCTCGGCCACCGCGAGCTTCAACGCCCGCTCACTGCGTTCGCCTCGCTCCAACGCCGAGGGATAAACTCCACGTCTCGCGTCTGCGGGACCTTCAGGTTCAAGCGACCCAGGCGGCTGTTGACCGTCTTCGGCTTGAAGCCGTTCGCATGGCCTCGCCGAGACGCGCTACGCTGATACGGCGTCGCGCCCAGCACCTCGGATCGCTCCAGCTTCATCGCCTCGTTCATGAGAATCTCGATCGCCTCGGCCATTCCTTCGAAACCATGCTCGCTGAGCAGTTGGAGCAAATCCTCGAAACGGGTAGATTGGTCTTCGTGGGTCATGGGGGTCTCCTTTCGCAAAAGTCAAGTTCTGCGAGAAGAAGATCAACATTGGCCCACACTTTTCAAGAGGGCCCACCACGGGCGATCCGGCTTCGCTACGCTACGCCGGACCGCCTGTGTTTTTACAGAAAGAATGTTACACGACCCAACGTGGACGAAACGGGGCACAAGGATAACGGCAAGCGGATGTGGACTTGGTGCTTTCGCGCCGCCACCTTCACGCTCTTCAAGATTGATCCTTCACGAGCGTCTTCCGTTTTAGTGGAAGTGTTGGGAGAAGAATTCGACGGTGTTCTCGGTTGCGATTACTTGAGCGCCTATCGCAAATACATGGGAGACTTTGGAGTTCTCGTGCAATTCTGCTTGGCTCATCTCATTCGTGACGTGAAGTTCCTGGTGAAGCATCCCGCGTCGAAGAATCGTGCTTACGGAAAACGAGTCCTGCAATCGATACGAGACATGTTCGGCGTGATCCATCGCCGCGACAAGATGACGGAAGCCGGTTTTGCTCGTCGCTTGCAGGAAACATCGGCGGAAGTCCAACGGCAAGCAACGTATCGCGTTCCGGCTGCGAGCGAAGCTCGGAACTTAGCCAATCGATTCCGCAAGCATGGCGAGAGCTATTTGCGATTCGTGACGACGTCAGGAATTGAACCGACGAATAACTTAGCCGAACAAGCGATTCGCTTCGTGGTCATTGACCGCCGCATCACCCAAGGCTCTCGCAGCGAAGCCGGTCAACGTTGGTTGGAGCGCATTTGGACGACGATCGCGACTTGTGCGCACCAAGGCAAATCGGTCTTTAACTTTTTGCATGCATCGGTCACTTCGTACTTCCAAAATATCGCAGGACCATCTCTGGTTGCTTTCGAAAACAGCTCTTAAGCCCAGGCCTCGGTCTGCCACTCCTGCGAATCCAAGTCCCCACCGTTCTCCACGCTCCGATGGAAACGCTAAAGGGATCTCATGCACTTCAGCGACAAAACATCGTGAACGGTTACGTTTGTTGCAATACAGCCGCATGCAAATGGGAAGTGCAAAAACTTTCGTAGGCGCCCACCAAGGATTCGAAATCACGATGCAGAGGTCGACCCAGTCGTGGCCCCAGTG
>JAJFGF010000022.1 GCA_021776245.1 Hyphococcus sp.
ATCTCAAGAAGGTCGGCGTCCGCTCAATCGACAAACTCTGGCAAGCCATCGGCGACATCTGCAGCCTGTACTCCCCACAAGAATGCAAAAACTACTTCGCCGCCGCTGGATACGGATTCAATTGAATGCGAAATGCTCTAAAGCGACAAAACCAGAAGCTATTTGGATGTGTCGCTGTAGAAATTTCGATGTCGATAAATAATGGCCGCAGTGCTCAGCGACTGGCGTAGTGTTTAGATGGTGAGCTGAACATGCTGCAGTTTACCGGCGATGACCTTGCAATGGCGCCATCAAATCGCAGAACCAGCTTATGTTGATCTGACCGGCCAGGGTCACATTCGTTCCCTGTTGAAGAGGTTGTAGAGGGGGACGAACAAGAGTGCCGCATACCAGCCGTAAAGATAGGCTTCAGCTAACCCGATCAAAAATCCAGGAAATGAAATCCAGTGGAAGCCTGGGAGCAAAGGCGCCCATGCCTGGTGCATGTGCATGCTTTGGGGCGTCAACAAACCCCAGATAACGCAAAGCATAAATGTGATCGCGAAAAACACTGACAGTGCATGACCGACTGGAACGATTTTCATTTTTCCTCTCCAGCGTCGCCGCCGACCGGAACTTCGTCCGCCATCATCTTGCAGCGTTTATGCATGCCGTCGCTCGCGGCCTCCTTCGTCATCTCTTTGCAATGCGCCTGCATTTTCCCTTTCAACTCAGGCATCGTCTCCATACATTTTTGATGCTTCTTTTTCATTTCGGCAGGCATCGCCATATGACCGTCCTCTGACATCTTGCCGCCTTCTTTCATTTTCGCTTTCATCTCTTCATGCATTGCCTTGCATTCGTCACGCATGACAGACAATTCAGCATCGGATCCGGCGGATGACTCGGTCGCGGCGACTTTGCTTGCAGTTGTGTCAGTGACCGGCGGCGCAATCGTTGAACACGAAGCCAAAAAAAACGCAGAAACAAATACGCCCGTGAATTGGAAACTGAAAAGTAACTTATTGATGATCGACATTTTATCCTCCTGACCAGTTTCGCTAAAGCGCAACAATTGAGATATGATGCCGGTTGAGATTAGTGGTCGTGATCTCCTGTGATTGGCGCCAATGATCAATGGATATGTATAATGCGCCATCTACCATCGGAATTGATCAGGATCATAGATTTCATGCTTTGGGCGTGACTTATTTCGCCTTTGGAACAGCGATAAATCTGCGATTTGGTAACAGTCTGCGCTGATCTCTGGAGTGCAGTCGATTATCTCAAAGATTCATACACCGCGAAATGGCGGTGATTTCGCGGCGCAGGAGCCATTTGTTTGCGACGTGATTTGAGCGCTACGAGGCCTTTTTATGGATTATATCCTCGATTGTCTGCTGACTGTGGCGATTCCGATTTTGTTTTCGCTTGGTTGACGGCCAGGATTCGAGCTCCACTTCCTGCCGTATTTCAGCGCAGACTTCGACGATCCGTTCCAGCGCCTCCTCATCCAGGGCGCAGTTGACAGACAGGCGCAAAAGCGAACGATTTTGCGGGGTGGCCGGCGAACAGAAGACGGCGCCGAATATGCCTCTCTCTTCTAGCGCGTCTCGCAGTTTCATGCTGCTGGATTCCGGCCCGGCCTCCAGGGCGATCACTTGTGAGTTGCTGTTGTCGACATTGTATCCAAGTTCGCTCAACTGCCGGCGCAGAAATTTTGCGTTTTTCCACATCCTGTCCCGACGCCATGATTCTCTTTTTATAACGTTTAACGTCGCAGACAAACCAGCCAATTCATGTTGCAAAAGTGCAGAGCTGTGTATCATTGACGGCGACTGATTGCGAAAAAAATTCATCACACGCGCTGGTCCGGCGACAAACCCAGCGCGCGTCGCAAATGCCTTCGAGAGGCTCGCAGTGCGAAAATGGTTTCTGTCGCCGAGATCCAGGCTGGCAATGAGTCCTTCGCCTTTGAGTCCGTATGTGCCCAGTGAATGACTCTCGTCGACTACGGTTATGCAGTTAAAGCGTTCTGCAATATCGGTAATTTCCGCCAGTGGGCAAACACTGCCCTCCGCGCTGTAGACGGCATCCACAACAACGATTCCTGGACCAAAACGCGCCGCCAGTTTCTCAAAGCTTTGGGGCTTGTTATGCCGGAATGGATGAATCGGCGCGCCCGACGCCCGCGCGCCGTCCCACAGTGATGCGTGAACGGAGATATCGAGATAGATCGGCGTATCCGCATCGGCGATCAGCCGCAGAAGATCAACATTTGCGCACCATCCGGACTGGCAAAGCACCACGTCTTCAATGTCCAGGAATTCCGCGATTTCTCCTTCGACCTCTTGAAGATAGGATTCTGGATTCAAGTGCGCTGCCGAGGTCGTTGGCCTTCCATGATTGTCCTGCAGGACGTTTATCTGAGCACGTACGATTTTTGGATGCCCGGAAAGCGACAGGTAATCATTGCTCCAAAGTTCGATCGCGCCTTCACTGGGCGCTTTGCCGCGCAGAGGATGGCCATGCTCGACGCGTTCAAGATATTTCCCGACCCGGGCGGACAGGGCAGGGAGTTCTGTGAAGCGGGTTGCTCTACGGAGCACAGCCACGTCACCCGCCACGTCCTTCGTCGCCCGGTCAAACTGAAGTAGCAAACTGGGCAAAAACAGAAAATCTGCTACCAGCGCAAAAGCAAGTATGATGGCGGTTAACAGGCCGAGTGTGCCCGTCACCTTAAAGCCTGAGAACGCCAACACAAAAAAGCCGACCACCAACACCAGCGTCGTGACCAGCAGGGCTGTTCCGATCGAGCGGAAGGCATACAGAATTGCCTCCTGCGGCGCTTTGCCGAGCTCTCGCCTGCCATACAAATATTTGGAAAGAAAGTGGATGGTGTCGTCAACAACGATGCCAAAGGTCATCGCGCCAACCACCGAAACGGGTACGCCGGCTTCGCCAACGGTAAAACCCCAAAGGCCGAATCCTAAAATTGCCGGCACAAAATTCGGGAAAAGGCTTGCAATGCCGATCTTCACGCTGCGTAACGCGAAAACAAGGATGCCGGAAATCAAAAACAGAGCAATTGCAGTGCTTGAAACCATTGCCCGGATGTTATTTTCTGAAAGGTGGGCGAACATTAGCGAAAGCCCGGAGCCTTGTGTGGCAAGCCCGTCCCTGCTGTTTTTTGCCAGCCATGCATCAATTCGATGAGCCACAGGCTGCAATTCTTTCGACGGCAAATTATGTCCGTTATGATTCAAAATTACAGTGACGCGCGTTGCTGAACGATCAACAACAATGCGGTCATTCAGATCAAGGCCATTTGGCAATGAGAGCTCATATAACAGCAAGTATTGCGCCGCCAATTGACGATTATCGGGAAGACTATACGCGTCGGGACCGCCGCCATTTAGGTCCCTGTTTAAACGCTTCATAACGTCGCTCAATGACTGAACATTGACGACTTCTGGTTGGCTGCGCAGCCAGTTTGTGAATCGTTCCAGGTGTTGCAAATAGTCGGGCTCGAATATGCCGTCCTCGCCGCCGCTCGGAATCGAATATTCAAGAATATCAATCCCGGTCAGGTTATTCAGGATAAATTCGGTATCGCCGTTGAATTCGTAGCGCTCATCGAAATAACCGACCCAATCGTCGTTCAATTCGATGCGCGAAATGCCGGTCGCTAAAACGCCCATTACCGCCAGCATTGACCAGAAAACTGATCTGCGGTTCGACACCACAAAACTACCAAGCCATATTACGAGTTTCTGACCGTGTATTCGTCTTTTCGGCTTATTGATTTTCATGATCGCCAAAAAGGCGGGCAGGAACGTGAATGAGAGCACAAAAGCAACGCTAACGCCGCCAGCGACAATGTTGCCTAAGTCATGAAATGGCGGTGCGTCACTGCCATTCATGCTGAGAAACCCGATGACGCTGGTCACGCTGGTAAGCGCTACAGGAGAAAGATTGAATTCCAACGAATTGCCAATGGCTTCATTCTTGGACCATCCCAATCCGAAATCACTCAGAAATTTGGTGACAAGATGTACGCCATAGGCAAGCGCCATGGTCAATATTATGAGCGGCGCTGACGAAGATCCGGCATTGATGACCACACCCAACCAACCCGCTACGCCCATTGCAACTGCCGAAGACATGATTGCGAGCAGCATTATTGACGCGACGCCCGCGAACGAACGAACCAACAATGTCATAAGAACCACAATGGCGACAAACATCAGCGGAACGAGTGTTCTGAGGTCGCGCTGACTTGCCTCGTCAAAGGCAGACATCAACATGATGTTGCCGGTCATATGAAGGTTGATATCGGTATTTTCCCGCTCGAGTTCAGACCGAAAGCTTCGCAGAGACGAAACGATCTCTCTAATGCCTTCAGGCTCTTTGGATTCAAGTCGAAAATTTACGGCAATCCCGGCAACCCTGCCGTCGGTTGAGATAAGAAGCCCCGAAAGAGCCGGCTCGGAAAGGGCAATATCGCGAATCCGGGCCGCATGTTCGTTGTCTAGCGCAGTCCCTTCGGGCACCAAATCCGCGATGATGAGCTCGTCCCCAATCGACTCGGAGTGTTGGTAGTTTGTAATGGAGTCCACGCGCGTAGCGTTCGGCGTCAACCAAAGGGACTCCGTTGTCGCGCGGATGAGTTCCAATCGCTCGGGCGTGAATATGTCGCCGGATTTGGGCGCCACAGCGATAAGGACATCATTACTTTGCCGATAGGTTGCTTCAAGCGCCTCAAAATATGTCAATTCCGGGTTGGCGGGCCCGAAGAAGACACGGTTGTCGGGCGTAGTGCGTAATTGCAGAGCCCCGATACCAATTGCCCCACAGATAAGGACACTGGCGATCACGACCGGCCAACGATATTGCAACAGAGCCCTGGTGTATATTTCGATTATTTTGTTGAAGGACATCATAATGCCGCGTTCCGCAAATCTGCGCGAAAATGATTCAGGGTAGACACAGCTCTATCCCATGGCCGCGAAAATAGTCCGATGTCTGTGTTTAATCCGCGCATCTTTCTCTGTTTACGCCCTCTTTACTCTTAGCAGCGCATCACGGACGCGCGTGCATATTGCAACGGCTTGCTGAATGTCTTCTTCAGTCAAAGAGGAATTCACCAGCAGGCGAACAAAAGAGGCGTGGTCGGAGTTTTCTGGAAACCTAATGACTGTGCCAAGAAGGCCAGCGCGTTCAAGCGCCGCGCATAACTCGGCGGCATCCGGCGCCGAGCCGGTAAAAATGGGGATTATCTGTGAACCGTCTGGCGACACGTCAAAATCCGAGCCCGCCAGCTGCGTGCGCAATGATCGGATATTGCCACGCAGGCGCTCGCGTCGCCAATCTTCCTCCTGGATCACGTTCAGCGCTGCGCCGAGGCCGGCGATTTCATATTGCAGAACCGCCGAGCTGAATATCGCGGGGCGCGCCTCGTATCGAAAAAAGTCCATAATTCTGGCGGGTCCGGTGACCATGCCGGCGCGCGTCACCAGCGCCTTCGAAAGGCTGAAGCTCCTGTAGTTGACCTTGTCCGCGAGTCCGAGGGCGGAAACCAATCCTGCGCCCTGGCGTCCATAAATGCCTATCGTATGAGACTCGTCGACGACTAATTCGCATTTGTGCTGCACTGCTACGTCGGTCATATCCACAAGCGGGCATGTCACGCCATTTCCCGGATAGGCCGCGGATACGACAACAACGCCGACGCCGTGTTGTTTTATCAGCCGCTCAAGATGCCGCGGATCATTGTTTCGAAATGGGTGTACTGCCGCGCCAGTGCTTTGCGCGCCATCCCACATCGCGGCATGAGCGAATTGATCCATGTAAACATGAGTGTCCTGATCGGTGATCGCTTGCATCAAGCCGACATTTGCACACCAGCCGGATTGGCATAAGACTGCATCTTCTGCCCCGAGGAACGCGGCAATCTTTAGTTCAATCGACCGTTGCATTGTGGATTCGCTCAAAAACGCCGCGGACATATAAATATCGTCGCCGCCGCCTTTCAGAGTGGCGATTTGCGCTTCTGTGATGGCGGGGTGGCCGTGAAGACACAGATAATCATTGGAACCAAGTTCGATGGCGTCAACCGCTGGTTCAGGATTGCCCTGCGCGCGCTTTTGGCTCGATTGGGTTAGAAATCGCTCGATACTTCTAGTCAATTGCGGCGGCTCGCCCCAATTTGTTTTCGCAGATGCAGCGGCGCTATTGTTCGGAATGATACTCATTTACTATACAATGCCCTGCCCTTATCGCGCCGTCCTATGAGTGAATGAAACTTGCCGGAAAAAATACGACTGCGGTGGTTCCAACACTTGGCTCACTCTCCAGTCGGAATTCTCCGCCATGAAGTTGAACCAGCGCCTTAACAAGCGGCAGGCCGAGACCGGTCCCCTCAAAACGGCGGGAAAGTGTGGCGTCTGCCTGGCCGAACGGCGCCAGCGCAATGGGAATGTCTTCGGCCGCCATACCGATGCCGTTATCGCGGACGATCAGCAAGAAATTCCGGTTAGCGGAGTATTTGATCTGAACCGTGACTTTTCCCCCGAGGGGGGTGAACTTAACAGCATTTGATAATAGATTGGCCAATATCTGTTTCAGGACCCGACGGTCCATAATTAATTCGTTTGGTCCGTCCGGGGCCTTTATAATACTAAGTGTAACGCCGGCCTTCTCAGCATTATCTCTGACCAGATTGAGGGCCGAATTGACTGCCGTATCGACGTTCAGAATTTCCTCATCCAGAGTCATGTCGCCGGTTTCCAGTTTCGACATTTCCAGAATGTCGTTCACAATTTCAAGCAGCCGTTTGCCATTGTCGTGGATGTCTCGCACATAACTCAAATATTCGTCATTGCCGATCGGGCCGCAGACCTGGTCCTTCATAATTCCTGAAAAACCGTTGATTGCGTTCAGCGGCGTGCGAAGTTCGTGACTCATATTGGCAATAAATTCAGATTGAGCCTGTCTGGCTGCCGCAGCAGCATCGGAAGCCGCGTCGAGTTGAATGCGCAGTTGCGCTTGCGCCGCAAATAAACGTTGCGCGTGACTGGCGAGGACTATCATCCCCGAAGCCAGGATCGTCGCGACAGATAGCGACATCGCCAACTCAACACCGTGACCGAGCGATACGCCGGCAAGCGCAGTTAACAGTGTTAGAATAATATAAATTATGGCGGCTGGCAGAAATCGGGCCGCGGACATGGTCACGATGCTGGTCACGGTCGCAATAGCTGCAATAAGCAGCACTGCATGCTGTCCTGATTCGTTTGGCCAGATGAAAAACAGCCCGCTCGCCCAGATGACGCCCATCAAGCCGGTCGCGCCGGTTGTGGCCAAATTCCATTCCTGCAATTTCACGTCGGTTGGAACAGACTTCGCGACATGCAGGCTCAGCATCCCGCGCAACAAGGCTGCAATCCAAATGAGCGTTAACCAAAGTCCGGCTTGCAGACCGCTAATTTGGTTCCAGAGGGCGGTGATGATCAGTAGAGAGACGGCGGGCTCAAGAAAAAGGATTTTTCTGCTTTGCGCTAGCAGGCTTCTGATGCGTTCGAGCCGTTCGTGCGCGTCAAAGCCGGCCGCTGCGCCGAGCGAGCCAGCGGACGCGTTCAACCCACTTTCGTGCGTATCGTTTGCTGAAACAGTCATGTTTAAAGCGCAATCGCCTACCGCCGGTTATCGACGGCATTTTAGCGGATCGCGTTTAATAAAGACCTTACGATTGGAAATATTTGACTAATGGCGTCGCGTGCGGTGTTGGGCCATAGAAACTGGTTAACAAATTCCGACCTGCTTAGCGAAGGCGTTCAAGTTTCCCAATTTGGAACGCGCTGTCGGATAATTCATCTTCAAAACTATAATGTTTCCAGGTCAGCCGCGTGCTTTTGCCATTCTGCGTGTTCATCATGTGCATCTCAGAAGCGCGCCAGAATTTGCCTTTGTAGCGTTGATAGCCTTTCACGGTCAGCACCTTCAATGGTTCGCCTTTGCGATCAAAAAATTCGATCTTGATAATTCTTAGTTCCTCTTTGTCGTACCAGACCAATTGGCGGGAATATCCGGAATTTTTGTAAATCGGCGTTCTTTCGATCACATGTGCAGCCGACCCGTCGATATTTTCATCACGAAGCCAACGGCAACTATATTTCTCGATTTCCGGCCAAACCATGTCTTCATACGCGAATTCGCTGCCGACAAAGGGGCCAGATCTGTTCGTTGCGCTAATACGCTTGACCCGTTTCAGCGCCGGCAGATAGATCCATTGATCATCATTCTCCGACTTATGCGAGAATGTCAGCAGCGCCGTTCCATCGACGTCACGCGGGCGATTAAAAACCATTAGACTTTTGTCGCCGTCATTTGCGACCTCAAGGACACTGACGCGAAAATGACGGCGACTTTCCGTCCCGTTCTGATTGGTCAGGATCATCTCGACCTCAGCCGAAAAGTCATTAAACCCTGCATCGCGCTCCGCAGCTTCCTTGGCTATCATTTGTCCGCGGTCCAACTGCGCGCCCGAGACTAAGTCATTTGCCTGAACGCCAGATCCATGAGCGGCGAAAGCCAACAAAAGGATGCGCGAGATGAATTTACTCCAACCAGCAAGTTTTTTCATATTATCGACTTTCTCACTAACAATCGCATATGCGCTTTAGTCCTATCCGTACATTCAGGCCAAGCTGGCGGAGTCGCCGTGTCATCGCAGGCATCACTACAATTGCCATTATTCCGCCGCCATCGACGCGACAGGCGACGGCAGACTTATTACAATCTCAGTGTGCTCACCGCGAACGGCTTCAATAGCCAAGGCGCCTGAAAAGGCCTCAACCGCGCGTCTGACAAATTCCAGCGCGGGGCCTGTTCCGCTTTCGGAATCAAGCACCGAGGACCCATCAAAGAAATGTGAATAGTTGCGGTTGATGGGCTTTCCGCCGCCAATAATAAGGAAGCGAAGCTGGTTTTGTTGCGACATTTTTGTCAGCTCCAGAAGCACTTCGCCTTTACCTTGTTTGTCGCGGGAAATTAAAAGTGTTTTCAGCAGCGACAGGATTACGTATATCATTGCGCTTTCTGATCCGTAGAACGTGAAATCAGAAGTCAGCTGAACTTTTACAAGCTTGCGTTCTTTTTCAGACTTGAATGGATAGCGTTTGAGCGCTCTTTTTACACATTCAGCCATCGAAACCACGTTGAACTCCGCTGGGTCAATGGGCACGCCGCCTGAGTTGCGCAGGAGCATCTCAACGACCGTATTTGCATGCACCGTCTCTTCTTGTAAGCGGACAAGGCTATGGCGCAGAGCGCTACGGTGAGCTGGTGGAATTTCCCCCACCGGCAATCCGCCTTCTTCAGCTAATTCATATGTCTGAAGCAGCAATGGCAAATACTGCGCGAGGCTCATCGCACTGGTTCTAATCCCTAAGAGAGGCGATCTGAGTTCATGTGACAAATTTCGACCAGCCGTCCGCATGGCGTCCAGGCGCTCCTGCTTCAACATTTCACTGCGATAGCTGAATATCGTGCCGACTATCAAAACGAAAATAACAATCGGCATCAACTGCAAGTAGACTGAAGGATCGCTGACTGCGCCGCCAGTCGCAGCAAAAACGGTCCAGGCGAGCAACATGCCGAGCATCGAAAGAAATATCAGGTTTAGCCAGTCGACCAGAAATACAAGCAAAAGCAGCGCTGCAATAAAAGACGCCAGCCATACAGCGGAAAAATCGTTCTTCAACGTCATGAACGTAAAAAAGAACGGCAGCACGTAGAGGACTGTTGCATACCAGAATATGGGAGCGAATTTCTGCAGTTTTTCCGACCAAAAATCCTTGAGCAGAAACGGCAGACACATCCCGGCCCCGATAAGACGCATGGTCAGGTTCTCATAGGGCTGCGGAAAAATATCGTGCCAAATGAAATAATAGAGCGGCATGCCCACAGCGCCGCAAACGCTGATCGCAATCAGATTGCGCTCGACGAGATGGTAACTTCGCCCGACGATTTGCATCAGTTGCGATCGCGCAACGTCCTTCGACCGCGGGCTAGCGATATTTGGTCCGGTCAATTCCATCGATTATGCTCATTTTGACGCATAATACTGCGGTCGCCGTTAACATATTGATAACGAATTCAATTGGAGGCTGGTCCAGTAACTGCTTTATATAAGAGGTGCACGGATGAAGATTGTCACGCAGCCATTTCGCGTTGAACCGCCGTTCGCGGGCAATGATAAATATCTGCCGCATGCAATTGAAGCATGCAGAGAGATTGCCTCAGTTCTGCAAAATGAGGTGACGCAATTGTTCTTCAGGCGTCTATTCCGCGTTGGATCATATAGTCGTTTGTAAATAATGCGCGATCACCCGGGTCCGGCAGAAGTTGGTGGCGCGCATCAGTCCAGGCCGTCAAGTCGGCGCCATAGGCATTTTGCACGCGTGCCGGCGTATATCCGTTGGTCTTGCCCCAATGCTGTGTGAACGGAATGCCCGCTTGCTCCATCTTTTGCGGAATTTGATCAAAGAATTGCAGTGTCGTATTATTAAAAATGCCGTCAATGCTGACGACAAATGTGGTGTCGAATCGATTCATGGCGAGCAGCGCCGGAGATTTCTTCACATAGCGACAACCAAAGACAACCGGCGTCGGACCGATCGCATTGTTGATGCCAATCAACTGATCAAGTGTTTCCAGAGCACGATTAAGCGGCACCGCGACCGTGCCTGAGGCGACTTTCGTACGCGGCGTTTTGTAGCCGAACATTTCACCCCAACTGCCAGTGCGCGAGTTCGTGTCAAACAGCGCGGCAATTGCAATCTGTGCAAAAAGCGGTACGCCATCCTGATATATGTCAAGCAACTGTCCAATTACTGACAGGAAATCAAAACCGGGTCCGAACTTCGACGCCGCCATGTTGTAGTCAGGTTGATAACCGGTGGTCCACGGCTTTTCGTACATCAACGTCACCAGCACTTCCGGCGGGTTTGAATTGGGATCGATAATTGGCTGGAAAAAATAAGGCTGCAGCCCGGTTGCCGATTGCAAAGCAGGGTGACCGTCAAAATCCAGCGTTTCAATGACATTGCGCATGGCCGCGTCGAGAGTCAGTTTGGCGCCAGTCCCGTCGCTGTCAATATTTACGGACTCAAGCAGAAATCGCGGACGTGTTTCAATTATCACATTGTGGATGATGCCGAAGGCGCCCAACCCAACCACGACCGCATTAAAAAGAGCGTCATCGCGGATGACGGCGGCCCCGAGAGCCGCAGCCAGCGATGGTTTGAGCACAGGGTAAGAGGCGCGCTCCAGCCAAAACTGATTACTGTCACCCGCCAAAAGGTGAATGGCCACAATTTGGTCGTGCAATGCGCTGACACCAAGGGCCGAGCCGTGAGTGCCTGTTGCGGTGGCGCCGACGATCGTTTGCCCGTTGGCGGCGCCTGAAGTCGGCAAAGATCTTTCGAAGCGATCACTTTCGATCATGCGATTGATCTCCGAAATATAGGCGCCGGCCTGGATCAGCCACAGTCCTTCGCGCGCATCGGCGTCGCCGGGATAGGCTGGGTCAAGTTGGTTCTGGCGTATCGGCTTCATGCCGCTCAGACGTGACACGTCAATAAGCGCCCCGTTCGTCGCGGGAACGTCTGATAATGACCAGCCGCGGCCGACCGCGCGCGCTGTAATGCCGCTGACTTTAGCTTCGGTCAGCGCGCGCTGAATTTGGTGTGTACACCGATTTATTGTGTCAGCGCCATAGCGCGGCAGATCCGCGGGATACCAGACATTGTAGACGCCCTTGATCGGCGCCGTAAGTGTTTCATGGAAGTTTTTCCACGGCACTGCCTGTGGAATCCAATCCAGCATTGCATCGTCATTGGGCATGGCGCGAAATCCCTAAAGTCCGTCGCCGGTTTCGCAGTCGCAGGGCGGCGGTATTTCCTGTTTTTCGCAATAGAAATAGAGCGTCGCTGGCGACACGATGCCGAGTGTTAAGAGCGTAAGGACAGTCTGACCGACATTGCGGCGGAATTCGACTTCTGCGAGATCGCCGCCACGACATTCGAGTGCCGGATAACCGGTCCCATCGGAGGATAAACCTGCGCGGCCCGCGATCGATAGCGTTCCATGTTCAAGCGGTTGGCCGGCATTGCCAACGGGGTCAAATTGCGATGCGCGAATAGTGTGGCTTGCGCAGCTTCCATTGAGCAATAGCGACAGCGCCATGATGATGTATGGGGTATTTGTTTGCATAGTTTATCCCTCCGTGGCGTGACGGATAAACCAAAATACGTATCAGTCAGCGCTGAATGATGAGCGGAAATCTACTGTTACGGTTACAGCTTGCGGCATATACTGTTACATAGAAAGTCAAACTATGCGGATTCAAGTAAAAGATAAACTGATTCTGTCCGCCCACCGTTGCTACATATGATCCACAGCGCCGCTGCCAATGGCATTAATGCTCGTGATCTCCCGTAATCGGGGCCGATGACCAGTGAATGTGCGTAATGCGCCATTTGCCGTCCGAATTGACGAGCACCATGGTTTCCATCATGCGCGAATGAATTGTTTTTTCGTTGAATGAACCATGAATTTGCGATTCGGTAATGATCGTCGCCATTTCGCTTTCAACAATAGAGTCGCGATTCTTTTGGCTCCAATCGACTGCCGCCGTAAACGCCATATCGGCGGGCATATGGTGACCTGCATATTCATCGACCGAGCGTTCCGCGCCGCCGCCTTCTGCAATAACGACATTCGGGACCAGAAAATTTCTGACGGCGGCTTCATCGCCGGCCCGAAGGGCGCCGGCAAAGGCGTCAACGACGCCTTCGGGCGTTTCCGGATAATCGATTGGCATTGCATCGACCGAAGCGGCAGTTGACGAATCAGGAGCGCCGGCGACGACATGGTCGTGGCCGTCATCATGGTTTTCACTATTTTCATTTTCGTCATTGGGCGCAGTGTCGGCGCCGGCGATTGCGCCATGATCATGATCATGCCCGTCGCCTGTGACAGCCGGCAGGCTCGAGACGCCAAGCCCATAGTGATAGACCAGCTGGCCGCCTTTCCACGCTGTGGCGCCCAACGCGAATATTGCGATCAGAAAAAGAATGCTGAACATTGATGATGGCCTGGATGACCTCGCCGACCAGCGCCACAATGCAAACACGGCAATAATGGCGACAGTCGCAAGGGCCATGTTTCGATGAGTGGTCATCGCTGCGTGCGATGGCGCGTCATGGGCGACAGAGTAATAGGCCTGTAAACCAGCAGCCACAGCGAGTAGCGCAAACACAACGCCTAGAAAAAGCATCCAGTCGCCCGCCGCCTGAATCGATTGTCCCCGCCGAGACTCAGCGGAAGCTGCAGATGCTGCGAGCAAGAGGATCGGGCTCGTCATCAGAAACGCGATGACGAAGTGAACGAACAGCGGATGCAAATTTGGCTCAATAAGGTTTTCCATGGATTTCCGTCCCGTTGTTTTCAGCGATCGCGCCGAAAGTAAAAAAAAGCTCTAAAACCACAACCGCAATCCCGCCACGAATGACACAGCGCCCGCGTCGTCGCCGGCGCTGCGTTTCATATCGGCGGTGGCCCCAATTGCGCGTTCCCAGGAAACGCCAATATAGGGCGCAAATTCCCGGCGAATTTCATATCGCAGCCTTGCGCCAACTTCGGCAGTGGACAGACCCGAACCGACGCCTGCGGATGGAACATCCTGTACCGCGAAATTCAGTTCCGTGCGGGGTTGAAGGATGAGTATTTGCGTAATCAAAAACTCATATTCAGCTTCTATGCGCGCTGAAATATCACCGTCATCGGATATAAACGCCGCGGCGTCGATTTCAAATAAATAGGGCGTTAGCCCCTGGAGACCGATTACCCCAAAGGTGCGATCATCGCCTGGCGCAAAATCATGGCGCAGGCCTGCCTGAAAATCGAAATAGCGGCTGATTGCCCGGCTCCATAACGCCTGGATTTCCGCCTCTTCAAATGCGTCGGCGACAAAATCATATTCGCTTTCGGTTTTAAGCCACAGCTTGTTTTTATCGCCGCCGTACCAGCCTTGGGCATCCCATAAAAACAAAGGATCGCCGTCATTGGATCGAAATTCAAGCCGTTCCGCCTCAATAAAGGTGAGCGTTCCGCCGCCATGATGCTCTTGCAAGTGCTCGCGGATTTCGTCCTGCGCGTAGACGCCTTGCGCGACTGTGTTGCTGGCGGATATCGCGGCGCCTATGACGAGCAATGGAGTGAGCAATAATTTTTTCAGCATCATGATTTTTCTCCATGATGCATTTTGTGATTTCCATCCTGCATGGGCTTCATGCCCTTCGGGCGAACTGACACCACGCGCATCATGCCAGCCGCCATGTGATAGAGCAGATGGCAATGAAACGCCCAATCGCCAACAGCATCCGCTGTTATGTCGACCGATAGTTTTTCTCCTGGTTTAACGACGATTGTGTGTTTACGCGGCGGGTGATGACGGTCGCCAGTGACGACGTCGAAGAACATCCCATGCAAATGAATTGGATGCGTCATCATTGTGTCATTGACTAGCGTAAGGCGCATGCGTTCGCCTTCGTCGAGCATGATCGGTTCGTCGACATCGGAAAACTTCTCGCCGTCGAAAGACCACATATAGCGATGCATATTGCCGGTGAGATGCAGCTCCATTTCGCGTTCGGGCGCCCGCATATCGGGTTTCATCTCAAGCGCCTTGAGGTCGGTATAGACGAGAACCCGATGGGGTTCATTTTCAAGGCCGAGGCCGCGATCCGACAATCGGTTTGTGGGGATTTCGGCGACCATATCAACACCGGCGCCGCGTTTATGATTATGAGATTGCGTCGCGCCGGCGGATATTGCGGCGCCTCCGCCGCCATTGTTGTTGTGCCTGGCATCGGATGAGGCAGGCGCGGCAGCCTCTCCCATTGCGCCTCGGTTCATTGCGTGATGCGCGCTTTGATCCATCGCTGGTTCATTGCCGCTTGCCGTCATGTCGTCGCCAGACCTGTGTCCGCCATGGCCCGCCATCGCCATATCGCGCATGGTAAGCGTCGGCGTTGGCCGTAGCGGCGGGACAGGGGCGTGCATTCCGTCGCGCGGCGCCAGCGTTGCGCGGGCATAACCGCTTCGGTCAATCGATTCAGACATGATTGTGTAGGCTTTGTTTTCAATCGGCTCGACAACGACATCATAGGTTTCAGCAACGCCGATTTGGATCTCGTCGGTCTCCACCGGTTGAACATTCAAACCGTCGGCCTGGACGACGGTCATCGGCAATTCGGGAAGACGAAAATTAAAAATTGTCATTGCCGAGGCATTGATGATGCGCAGGCGAACGCGTTCACCAGGATTAAAGAGGCCTGTCCAATTGTCGTGCGGCCCGTGGCCATTCACCAGATAGGTATAGGTGGAAGCTGTGACGTCAGCGATGTCACGGGGGTCCATGCGCATATTTCCCCACATCGCGCGATCCCGGAATGTGTCGTCGAAGTTGCGGTCGCTGGAATCCTTGAAGAAATCGATTAGCGTGCGTCTTTGGTAATTATAGACTTCAGAATTCTTTTTGAGCTTTGCAAAGACGCGCGCCGGATTATCGAAAGTCCAGTCCGACAGAACAATCACATAATCACGGTCGAACGCGATAGTATCGTCGCCTTTCGGTTCAATAATGATCGGCCCGTAATGTCCTGATTGTTCCTGGAATCCGGAATGTGAATGATACCAATAGGTGCCGGCCTGCTTTAACGGAAACCGATAGGTGAAGGTTTCACCGGGTTTAACGCCTGCAAAAGAAACGCCTGGAACGCCGTCCATTTCGGGCGGCAGCAAAATGCCGTGCCAGTGGATCGATGTATCAACATCAAGATCATTGGTCAGGTGTAGCGTAATGTCTTCGCCTTCGCGCCAGCGCAGGAGCGGGGCGGGTAATTGTCCGTTGATCGTGATTGCGCGACCGGGTTTGCCGTCGATAACGTGTTTTGCCTTGCCGGCGCGAAGGTGAAACTCATTGCCTGAGATATCCGTCAATCCGGCCATGTTGTTCAAAGCGGCGCTGCGCGCCCAGGCCGGCAACAATGTCGATGCGCCAAACGCTAGTCCGGCGCCGGCGGCGTTACTAAAAAGTCTTCGTCTGCTAAACATAAAACATTCTCTGAACTGGCGAATTGATTTTTCGTTTATCGTTGATCGCCGCGACGCCTGAATGAAACTTGCGTGTTGGCGTCTAACCGAACTTTGTTGGGATCGCTCATTGCGCAACTGATTGCATTCATGCGCAGAGCATCTGGTCCGCGCTCAAATACAGCGCAGGAAGATCAAGACAATCAAATCAGGAGGCGGATTTTTAATGATACAGGAGTCTGCGCGCGCTGATCTCGCCACAGGCGCACAAATCGCTTCTTTTGCGCATATCCCGAATGCGGGTTCGAGGGCAGGGCGTCATTGTCGATTACCTTTACGACTGCGGCCAAGGCAATCGAAACACTCTGCTCCGATTTTGTCAGCGCTTTATATTTATGCGCCGCAGCGCAATACTCGCAGTCGTTGTTTTTAGGCGCCCTATGCGCCGAACCATCATGGCCAGATTGCTGATGATGATCATGCGCGGCGCCGCCTTGTGCATCGGACATTGTCTGATGATGCGCGCTCGCGGCAATACCAGCACTGCTGACCGCCGGCATCATGGAAGCGCAGACGGCCTGACCCGCCCCGAGAAACAAGGCGAGAAACGCAAATAACAGAGTCTTGAAAGAACCTATCGCCATGCAGATTGACCAATCCTTTACCGCGCCCTATCTATACCCCCGTAGGGTATAGGTCAATATTGCGAGAATTATGACGCATTCGAAAAAAACTGTCACACGCCTTAAACGCATTGAAGGCCAGGTGCGCGGCGTGGCGCGGATGCTGGAAGAAGACCGTTATTGCATAGACGTTCTTCATCAGGTGCAGGCCGTGAAAGCGGCGCTTTCAAAAGTTGAAGATGCAATCCTCGCCGATCACGCAGGGTCTTGCGTGGAATCCGCTATAGCAGCTGGAACCGCCGAGGATCAGCGTGAAAAATTCAACGAGCTGATCGACCTGTTCGGTAAAGTGAAGCGGTGATTTGAGGGGGAGCAATCTTTCAAATTGCGTATCCAGGGACAGCTGAACCGTTCCCGCCTATGGCGTATCGGTGGAGATTTTTGGGCATGGATCGCGTTTTGGTGATCACGTTCCTGTCCACCGGGCTTGTGTTTTCAGAATTGGTGTTCTAAATCCAGAACGCGCATTCTGAAATGGCCTAAAACAATGCCGCGACCCGAAATGGATTTGAGTCCTGCGATTTCAGCCGCAAAGGAAGTTTTCTGGCGGCTGGGATATGAGGATGCGTCGATCGAAGAGGTTGTGCAGGCAACCGGCCTTAATCGATATGCTTTGTATAATGCCTTTGGCGGTAAGCTGGAGATCTTCCTTGCTGCGCTCGAAGCCTATCAAAAAGAACGTAAAGATCTTTTTTTGCGCGTGCTCAGCGATCCCGAACGCAGCCCTATTGACGCTATTCAGGAAGTTTCAGATTTCTGCATTGGGCAAATGGCTGATCGCAATGCGGGTTGTCTCATCTGCAATATTGCGCTTGAGGTCGGTCATCAAAACAAAATCATAGCATATCGCGTCAACGCCTATTTGGAAGAGATCAGGGGCGCTGAAGAAATTGCGCTGACACAGGCTGCGGAACGCGGCGAGTTAAATCCGGCTATTACGCCGAAAGACGGCGCTGCGCTTCTTGTCGCGAATATGCTTGGCGTTGGCGCGCTCGCGCGCAACGGCGCTAGTCGCGCCGAAATGCTCAACGTATTCAATACGGTCATCGCGGCGTTGAAACATCCCGATGCAAATCGCCAAGGCAAAGTCATTCGTCGAACTTCGTTGAATTGAGACGTCTATAGTGTCGCTGCAGGTTAAGCGGCAAATGAATACCGGCAACGCGCCGTGATGAGGAGTATTCTAATGGCAAGAGCAATGAATATGCTGGACGTCTTTTCGACCGCACTGGCGCGAACAATGGTAAGCCTGCGCTGGTTGGTGATTATTGTCGCTATCGCCGGCTCGGTCGCGATCGGAACGCAGGCGTCAAAATTAGAGTTTTCGAACAACTACCGAACGTTTTTCTCGAAACAGAATCCGGAGCTTCAGGCGTTTGAAGAATTTCAGGCGACATACACCAAGAATGACAATCTTCTTTTCGTGCTGGTTCCAAAAGATGAAGGCGGCGTCTTTACGAACGATACGCTTGCCGCCGTTGAATATCTAACTGAACGCGGCTGGCAGGTGCCTTTTGCGCTGCGCGTCGATTCCATCAGTAATTTTTCGCATACCTATGCCACAGAAGACGATCTGATCGTTGAGGACCTTGTCGTTGACGCGCGCAGTCTTTCATCTGAGGAACTTGCGGACAAACGCGACATCGCGCTTGGTGAACCGCTTTTGCGTGATCAGCTGGTTACATCAGATGGCGGCGCAACCGCGGTCAACGTCGTCCTTCAATATCCGGAAATCTCGCTTTCCGAAGTGCCTGAAGCGGTCACCTATGCGCGGGCGTTAAAGGCGGAGATCGTTGAGAAATTTCCGCATCTCGATGTACACCTGACCGGCACGTCGATGTTGAACAATGCTTTTTCGGAAGCCAGCATTAATGATTTTGGTTTTCTGGTGCCGATTATGTTCGTAATCATATTGATCACAACGGCAATCGCGGTGCGTTCAGTGACGGCGACTTTGGCGACTCTCCTGATCATCATTCTCTCGTCAATGATCGCCATGGGATTTGCCGGCTATATCGGCATCAAGCTCGCAGGCCCAAGTCCCAGCGCACCGATCATAATCCTGACTTTGGCGATTGCTGATTCAGTCCACATATTAATCGCTATGCGTTCGGCGATGCGCGACGGTCTTGAAAAAATTGCCGCAATCATTGAAGCGATCCGTATTAACTTTCTTGCGGTTGCAGTCACGTCGATCACTACAGTCGTCGGCTTCCTGTCGCTGCGATTTTCCGATTCGCCGCCATTTCAGGACCTCGGAACGATAACCGCGATAGGCATTTTCGCCGCCTTTATCCTGTCGGTTACACTCTTGCCGGCTTTGTTAAGCCTCGCGCCGATCCGCGTAAAACCGCGCGCGGTCGGGCAAACCCGCGGCGGGCTGATGCTTGGGTTTGCCAATTTTGTGATCGATAATCCGCGGTTTTTTCTGATTGCGACGGGATTCGCAACGGCGGCGCTGATAGCGTTCATTCCAACGCTTAATCTCAGCGACCAATGGCGTGAATATTTTGCGCCGCGCATAGAATTTCGCGCGGAGACAGATAAGGCGATTGAGCATTTCGGTTTCTATCCGATCGAATGGTCGGTGCCCGCCGGCGAAACGGGCGGAATCAGCAATCCGGAGTTTTTGGCAAAACTTGACGATTATACCGAGTGGCTGCGGGCGCAGCCTAATGTCGTGCATGTTTATTCCTTCACCGATATTATGAAGCGGCTCAACAAAAATCTGAATGCGGACGACCCGGCATTTTATCGGTTGCCCGACGACCGCGATCTCGCCGCGCAATATCTGCTTCTTTACGAGATGTCTTTGCCTTTCGGACTTGATCTCAATGACAGGATTAATATTGACAAATCTGCGACCCGTGTGACGGCGACACTTGAGGGCTATGTCACCACCAAGCGCGTGCGTGAGTTTCTGAAGCAATCGACTGTATGGTTTGAAGAAAATGCGCCGGAATTGAAAGCGCCACCCACTGGCGCCCAGGTAATGTTCACGTTCATTGCCCAGCGCAATGTCGAGAGCATGATTGGTGGTACAAGTTTTGCGATGATCGCCATCGCTGTCGTCATGATCCTTGCTTTGCGCAGTATTCGGATGGGGCTGATCAGTCTTGTTCCTAATGCAATGCCTATTCTTGCCGCATTTGGCGCGTGGGCGATTTTGTTCGGAGAAATCGGATTTTCGGTTGCCGCTATTGCCGCCATTTCTATCGGCATCGTCATTGACGATACCGTGCATTTTTTGACGAAATTCATGCGTGCGCGCCGCGAGAAAGGGCTCTCATGCGCGGATTCCATTCGTTACGCATTTGAAACCGTCGGCGTTGCGATCATTGTCAATACGGTGATCCTCGGCGCGGGCTTTTCGGTGCTGACATTATCGGCCTTCAAGATCAATATGGAGATGGGTCTTCTCACGGCGATGACGATTGGTTTTGCACTCATTCTTGATTTTCTATTCCTGCCGGCGTTGCTCTTAACATTAGCGCGATTTTCCGGTGAAAAGATTGATGATAAAGGAGACAATTATGTCCGTCATACATTCAGTCAAACCGCTTAGGGCGGCGCTGGCTGCTGTCCTGATCAATGCTTCGGCTTTTTCTTTTGGCGCATTGGCGCAAAGTGCGCCGGTGTTTGAAGCCGACCCGGCTGCAAAAGGCGATACGCCGGAATCTCAAATGGGTTATGAAATCGCTGCGCGGAGCGATCGCACCGACGCCGGTTTTGGCGACAGCAAAGTCGACGCCACTATGATGTTGCGCAACGCCGCCGGCCAGACATCCGAACGCAGCCTTTCTTTTTCAACGCTTGAAAAGGAAGACGAGACTGTTGGCGATAAATCGCTGGTGATTTTCAATTCGCCGCGCGATGTTGAGGGAACGGCGCTATTGTCTCATGCAAATATTCTCGATCCCGATGATCAGTGGCTTTATCTTCCGGCGCTTAAGCGTGTGAAGCGGATTTCTTCTGCAAACAAATCCGGCCCCTTTGTCGGATCGGAGTTTGCATTCGAAGATTTTACCCTAACAGAGCTCAACAAATTCACATATGCCTATGTGGGCGAAGAAGAACTCGACGGCATGATGATGGATGTGGTTGAACGTTTTCCGCGCTATGAAAAATCGGGGTACACGAAGCAAAAATCATGGATTGACCAGACAGCGTTTCAGGCGCGAAAACTTGAGTTTTATGATCGTCGCGGCGAGCTCTTAAAAACGCTGACGCTGTCGGACTATCGCGAATATAATGGTGTCTGGCGCGCCCACAGGCTTTCGATGGTCAATCACAGAACCAATAAGGAAACCGATCTTGTCTATAGTAATTTCCAATTCAAGACCGGCCTTGATAAAAACGATTTCCAGCAAGGCATATTAACGCGGTTGCGTTAGACGCTGTGATGTATATGCGGGGTGCAGTGAAAGTTCTTGTGCTGTCATTTCTAGCGGCTGCCATTGGAATCTTGCCGGCGGCGGCGGGAGAGTGGGAATTTGACGCAGAATTGTCAGGCGACGTCAGGTATTTTCCGGACGATGCTATGTTTTCCGGTCAGCTGAATGACTGGCAGCCCTCGCTGGCGTTTACGCCTGAGCTTCGCTGGGAGACTGACGACCGCAAGCACCAACTCGTATTCATCCCATTCTTTCGCCTTGATGCGAAGGACGATGAGCGCACGCATGTGGATTTAAGGGAAGGCTATTATCGGTTTAATTCCGATCATAATTGGTCTTTGACGGTCGGCGCCGCGAAAGTATTCTGGGGGCGAACGGAATCGCGTCACCTCGTGGATATCATCAATCAGACAGATGGCGTTGAGGATATTGACGAGGAGGACAAGCTTGGCCAGCCGATGCTAAACCTTACAGTCTTAAATGACTGGGGAACGCTTGACTTTTTTGTCATGTCCGGCTTTCGCGACCGAACATTTCCCGGTGTCGAAGGCCGCCTTCGGTTTGGGCAGATCGTCGATACGGATAATGCGATATTTGAACGCGGCGCCCGGCGCGGGGCTGTCGATTATGCGGCGCGCTATTCACATTACATCGGCAATTGGGATTTCGGCGTTTCAATTTTCCACGGCACTTCAAGAGAGCCGCGCTTTGCAATCGCCCCCGGTGGAATGAATTTGCAGCCGGTTTATGATAAAATCACGCAAGGGGCGATCGACCTGCAATACACAAAAGACGCCTGGCTCTGGAAAGTCGAAGCCATTGTCCGCGAAGGTCATGGCGACACGTTTTTCGCGAGCGTCGCGGGATTTGAATACACGCTTTATCAGATATTCGGGGCCAGTGCGGATCTGGGGCTTTTGGCGGAGTATCAATATGACGGCCGCGACGAAGGCTTTGTTGCTGAAAGTTTCGGTCTTGCTTCAGCGGCCCCGGTTGCTGTCGGTAATAATGACGTTTTTGCCGGCGCGCGTCTTGGCTTTAATGACGCCCAGGATGCGTCCGCGCTTGTCGGCATATCCGTTGATGCTGACGATCAGACCATGGGCATGTTCATCGAAGCCGAGCGCCGGATTGGTCAGAACTGGACCGCGGAGCTTGAAACACGGCTTTTTTTCAATGTCGATCCCTCAAATGTCGCTAATGCGTTCCGCGATGATGACGTTGTGACGCTGCGGCTGACGCGTTACTTTTGAGCCTGCGGCGGGGAGGCGAGGGCGATCGCGGCGATTTATTGCCTACGCTTCTTGCATTCTTCTAAAAACCCGGTAAGACGCCGCCTTCGCGGCTGCCAATCTTGATTGGCGGCGGCGACCTGTCCGAGACTGCGGGTGTAGGTTTCCTACTTAATCTCCCGCATAGGCAGAGGGAAAAGGATCGGCTGGGCCCTTTTGCGGCCCACCTGTCCGTCAGACCTTCTAGGGCAGGCTCTTTGCGTTTTTGCGCGGGAGCCTTTTTGGTTTCCAGCGTTGAAAATGCGTATTCGAAGCCTGTATGGCTGGTCTTTTTCATGGTGAAAATGGCCCGCTCTACAAAACTTGAAGGGACTGCCTCATGGACAGAACCCAAAAGGCGGAGACAGTTGAGTGGATCGGCGGCGTGTTCGACGCGAACGCAGTCGTGGTGGTCGCCAATGGCGGCCTTTCAGTCTCTGAAATGGAGTCGCTGAGGGGTGAGCTTCGTCAGGCTGGCGCCAACTTTAAAGTAGTTAAGAACCGCCTCGCCAAAATCGCCATCACCGGAAAGCCGAGCGAGAAGATCACTGATCTTTTTAATGGGCCAACCGCGCTTGCGTACTCCGAAGACCCTGTTTCGGCGGCGAAAGCTGTCGCGAAATTCGCCAAGGGCAATGACAAGCTGGTCATTCTTGGCGGGACAATGGGCGACGAGATTCTCGACCAAAAGGCAGTAACGGCGCTCGCGTCGATGCCGTCACGCGAAGAGCTTCTGGGCTCCATTGTTTTGGCGATTACCTCTCCTGCCTCAAATATTGTCAGCGCCATTGGCGCTCCGGCGGCCAATATCGCCGGCATTTTGACCACTCTCGAGGAACGCGAGGCGGCCTAGGCCCGCCAAATTTTGAACCAAATCAACACATTAGGAACCAAGACCATGGCTGATCTAAAAAAACTGGCAGAACAAATTGTAGGGCTGACGCTTCTCGAAGCGGCTGAACTGAAGGAAATTCTGAAAGACGAATACGGCATCGAGCCCGCAGCGGGCGCAGTTGCCGTTGCCGCGGCGCCTGGCGCCGGCGGCGGCGAAGCGGCTGAAGAAAAGACCGAATTTGACGTCATTCTGGTTGCGGCAGGCGAAAAGAAGATCAATGTAATCAAGGAAGTACGTGCGATTACAGGTCTTGGCCTGAAAGAGGCCAAAGATCTTGTCGAAGCCGGCGGCAAAGCGGTTAAAGAAGCCGCGTCGAAGGCTGAAGCCGAGGAAATCAAGAAAAAGCTGGAAGACGCCGGCGCTAAAGTCGAACTTAAATAAGCCGGGTCATTTTGGTCTGGAGAGGGCGCGTTTTTTCGCTGTTAGGGCTTGCGAGAGCCGGCGAGCGTGCTTATTAACTCCCTTCGCCGCCGACGGCTTTCCGTCGGCGGCTAAAGGTTTTGCGGCGACGTGCTTCGGTTAATCGAGATCAAAATTTAAATCACCCGCGACCCGCGGTCGAACATAGTCCGGCCGGTGGGCGTATTTGCGCATGCGTCAAGCAAAACGTGTGTGCGCTGGAACAATTGACTTCCGTTGTGAGGAAAAGATGGCGCAATCCTTCGTAGAGAAGAAACGCATTCGCAAAAATTTCGGCCGCATTGGCGATGCGGCGCCCATGCCGAACCTGATCCAGGTGCAAAAGGATTCTTACGAGCAATTCCTGCAGCGGTTTGTCAAATCTGCAGATCGTAAACTCGAAGGCATCGAAGCGGTATTCCGCTCGGTCTTCCCGATCTCGGATTTTACTGAAACTGCGACACTGGAATATGTGTCTTATGAATTTGAAAATCCCAAATATGATGTCGAGGAATGTCAGCAACGCGACATGACCTACGCCGCGCCGCTGAAGGTGACGCTGCGGCTGATCGTATTTGAAGTCGACGAAGAGACCGGCGCCAAATCCGTTAAGGATATCAAAGAGCAGGAAGTCTACATGGGCGATATGCCGCTCATGACCGACAACGGCACTTTTGTCGTAAACGGCACAGAGCGCGTCATCGTCTCGCAGATGCATCGCTCGCCCGGCGTGTTTTTCGATCACGACAAGGGTAAATCACACGCATCAGGCAAACTCTTATTTGCAGCGCGGATCATTCCCTATCGTGGTTCCTGGCTGGATTTCGAATTTGACGTCAAAGACATCGTCAATGTGCGCATTGACCGGCGCCGCAAATTGCCGGCGACAACGCTGCTTTATGCGCTGGGCATGGATCAGGAAGAGATCCTCGACGAGTTTTATGATCGCGTTCCGCACAAAAGGACCAAAAAGGGCTGGACCATGCCCTACAACCCCGAGCGCTGGAAAGGCGTAAAGATCGAGCGCGATCTCATCAATGCCAAGAACGGCGAAGTCGTTGTTGAGACCGGCGCGAAACTCTCAGCGCGCGGCGCCAAAAAGCTTGCTGAAGAGGGTTTGAAACAACTTCTTTTGTCAGACGAAGAAATGATGGGCCGCTATTTCTCATCTGATCTTGTCAATTTCGACACCGGCGAGATTTATGGTGAGGCCGGCGAGGAAATTACCGACAAAACGCTGGAGCTTTTTGAAGAGATCGGCATTGACGCCTTCGACACGATCGATGTCGACCACATCAATATCGGCGCCTATGTCCGTAACTCGCTTGCCGTCGACAAAAACAGCAATCGCGATATGGCGCTGATCGATATCTATCGAGTCATGCGCCCTGGCGAGCCGCCGACGCTGGAAACCGCTGAAGGCTTGTTCTACTCGCTGTTCTTTGATCCGGAACGCTATGATTTGTCGTCAGTCGGCCGGGTCAAAATGAATATCCGCCTCGGCATGGAGACGGACGATTCACTGCGCACATTGCGTAAAGAAGATATTCTCGAAGTTCTCAGCACGCTGGTTAATTTGCGTGACGGCCGCGGCGATATCGATGATATCGACAATCTCGGCAATCGCCGGGTGCGCTCTGTCGGCGAACTGATGGAAAATCAGTATCGTATCGGTCTGTTGCGCATGGAACGCGCCATCAAGGAGCGCATGTCGTCAGCCGAGCTCGATACGCTGATGCCGCATGATCTGATCAACGCCAAACCGGCGGCAGCAGCGGTGCGGGAATTTTTTGGTTCGTCTCAGCTTTCGCAGTTTATGGATCAAACGAACCCGCTTTCTGAAATTACCCACAAACGCCGCCTTTCGGCGCTTGGTCCCGGCGGTCTGACGCGAGAGCGCGCAGGATTTGAGGTTCGCGACGTTCATCCGACGCATTATGGCCGCATCTGCCCGATTGAAACGCCCGAAGGACCGAATATCGGTCTCATCAACTCACTGGCGACGCATGCGCAGGTCAATAAATACGGCTTCATCGAAAGCCCCTACCGCAAGGTTGTTGACTGCCGGGTGACCGACGAAGTCATCTATCTTTCTGCAATGGAAGAGCAGCGTTATGCGATTGCGCAGGCAAATGCTGAAATTGACGACAATGGCAGGCTCGCCAATGAATTCGTCAACTGCCGCGTTGGCGGCGACGCGACATTGGTGCCGCGTGAGGATGTCGCCTATATTGACGTATCGCCGAAACAGCTTGTGTCGGTTGCTGCGGCGCTGATCCCGTTCCTCGAAAATGACGACGCCAACCGCGCGCTGATGGGATCGAACATGCAGCGTCAGGCTGTGCCGCTGTTGCAAGCTGAGGCGCCGTTTGTCGGCACTGGCATGGAAGCAATTGTTGCGCGCGATTCCGGCGCTGCCTTGGCGGCGCGCCGTCCCGGCGTTGTCGAACAGGTCGACGCCCAGCGGATCGTTATTCGTGCAACCGAAGAAAACGATCCGACCAAACCTGGCGTTGATATTTATAATCTTCGCAAGTTCCAGCGGTCTAATCAGAACACCTGCATCAACCAGCGTCCGCTCGTCAAAATTGGCGATATTTTGCGAGAAGGCGACATTGTTGCGGATGGTCCGTCCACGGATCTTGGCGAGTTGGCTCTGGGCAAGAATGTGCTTGTCGCGTTCATGCCGTGGAATGGCTATAATTTCGAAGACTCGATTCTGATTTCCGAACGCATTGTGCGCGATGACGTGTTCACCTCAATTCATATTGAGGAATTTGAAGTCATGGCGCGCGACACCAAGCTGGGCCCCGAAGAGATTACGCGGGATATTCCCAACGTTTCTGAAGAAGCCTTGCGCAACCTCGATGAGGCCGGGATTGTCGCGATCGGCGCTGAAGTCCATCCGGGCGATATACTGGTTGGCAAGATCACGCCAAAGGGTGAAAGCCCGATGACGCCGGAAGAAAAACTTCTGCGTGCAATTTTTGGTGAAAAAGCTTCGGATGTACGCGATACGTCGCTCAAACTGCCGCCAGGCGTTGCGGGGACAGTCGTCGAGGTGCGTGTCTTTAACCGTCACGGCGTCGACAAAGACGAACGCGCGATCGCTATCGAACGCGAAGAAGTCGAACGTCTCGCAAAAGACCGCGATGACGAACTCGCAATCCTTGAGCGGAACATTTATGGCCGATTACAGCCGGCGCTGTTAGGTAAAAACGCGACATCGGGACCGAAAGGTTTTGAGAGTGGTTCGATCACTGAGGATGTGCTCGAGCAACAGCTTACCAAAGGCCAGTGGTGGAAGATCGGCATTGCTGACGAAGCCGTAATGGCCGAGATCGAGGCGCTCAAAAAACAGTTTGACGCATCGAAAGCCCGCCTCGAAGCACGCTTTGACGACAAAGTCGACAAGCTCAAGCGCGGTGATGAATTGCCGCCGGGCGTCATGAAGATGGTCAAGGTTTTTGTAGCCGTGAAGCGTAAGCTTCAGCCCGGCGACAAGATGGCCGGCCGTCATGGCAACAAGGGTGTGATTTCTAAAATCGCGCCGATGGAAGACATGCCGTTTCTTGAAGACGGAACGCCGGTTGATATTGTGCTCAACCCGCTTGGCGTGCCGTCGCGGATGAATGTCGGTCAAATTCTCGAAACCCACCTTGGTTGGGCGTGCCGCGGTCTCGGCCGGCAAATTGGCGAGATTATGGAGCAATGGGAAACCGGCGCCGCAACCCGTGACGATTTGATCGACAAGATCAGAGATGTCTATGGCGAAGATCAGGTGCTGCCGCGCTCCAATGAAGAGCTGAAAGAGCTGGGCGGCAACCTTATTCGCGGCGTTCCGGCGGCGACCCCGGTTTTTGACGGGGCTCGCGAAAACGAGATCGTCGAGATGCTGAAAAAGGCCGGGCTCGAAGAGACCGGTCAGGTGAGGCTTTATGACGGCCGTACCGGCGAGACCTTCAAGCGTATGGTGACGGTGGGTTACAAATATCTGCTGAAACTTCACCACCTCGTCGATGACAAAATCCACGCCCGTTCCATCGGTCCCTATTCGCTGGTTACTCAGCAGCCCTTGGGCGGCAAGGCGCAGTTTGGCGGTCAGCGTTTCGGCGAAATGGAAGTCTGGGCGCTCGAAGCCTATGGCGCCGCCTACACGCTGCAGGAAATGCTGACCGTGAAGTCGGACGACGTTGCGGGCCGCACCAAAGTCTATGAGGCGATTGTGCGCGGCGATGACAGCTTTGAGGCTGGCATCCCGGAAAGTTTCAACGTGCTCGTCAAAGAGATTCGTTCGCTTGGCCTGAATGTAGAATTGCAGAACGGATAGGCGGCGCGCCGCCTGTCTGTTTTCGCAAATTAACTGATTATTCGCGGACTGATCATCCGCAACCGATTGAGAGGCGCTTATGTCCCAGGAACTGCTGAACGTATTCAATCCGATTGCACCTGCGCAAACGTTCAATCAGATCCGTATTTCACTGGCGAGCCCGGAGAAAATTCTCTCCTGGTCGTTTGGTGAGATCAAAAAGCCGGAAACCATTAACTACCGGACGTTCAAGCCGGAGCGCGATGGCCTGTTCTGCGCGCGCATCTTTGGCCCGGTCAAAGACTATGAATGCCTGTGCGGCAAATATAAGCGCATGAAGTATAAAGGCATCACCTGTGAAAAATGCGGTGTTGAGGTGACACTCACCAAAGTGCGCCGTGATCGCATGGGCCATATCGAGCTTGCAGCGCCGGTTGCGCATATCTGGTTTTTAAAATCATTGCCGTCGCGTATTTCGCTGATGCTGGACATGACGCTCAAAGATGTCGAGCGCGTGCTCTATTTCGAACAATATATTGTCATTGAACCGGGCCTGACGCCGCTGACGCCGCATCAGATGTTGACCGAAGATGAATATCTGCAGGCGCAGGAAGAATATGGTGAAGACAGCTTTACGGCAGGCATCGGCGCGGAAGCGATCCGCGAAATTCTGGTTTCGCTCGACCTTGATCAGATCGCCGAGCAGCTCAAAGTCGAAATTGCTGAAGCGACGACCGAACTAAAGCCAAAGAAACTTGCCAAGCGCCTCAAGTTGATCAATGCGTTTATCGATTCCGGCAACCGCCCGGAATGGATGATCATGACAGTCGTGCCGGTGATACCGCCGGAACTGCGTCCGCTGGTGCCGCTTGATGGCGGCCGCTTCGCGACTTCCGATCTCAACGATCTCTATCGCCGTGTGATCAACCGCAACAACCGCCTCAAGCGCCTGATTGAGCTGCGCGCTCCGGATATTATTGTCCGTAACGAAAAACGCATGCTGCAGGAATCTGTTGATGCGCTGTTCGACAACGGCCGACGAGGCCGGGTCATCACAGGCACCAACAAACGCCCGCTGAAATCCCTGTCCGATATGCTCAAAGGCAAGCAGGGCCGCTTCCGTCAGAACCTTCTCGGTAAGCGGGTCGATTATTCAGGCCGTTCGGTTATCGTTGTCGGCCCGGAACTGAAACTTCATGAATGCGGGCTGCCAAAGAAAATGGCGCTGGAACTGTTTAAGCCGTTCATCTATTCACGGCTTGACGCCAAAGGTCTTTCTGCAACTGTCAAGCAGGCAAAAAAGCTGGTCGAAAAAGAACGTCCCGAGGTCTGGGACATTCTCGACGAAGTCATTCGCGAGCATCCGGTCTTGTTGAACCGCGCGCCGACCCTTCACCGGCTTGGCGTCCAGGCGTTCGAACCCAAATTGATCGAAGGCAAAGCAATCCAGCTTCACCCGCTGGTGTGCACGGCATTTAACGCGGACTTTGACGGCGATCAAATGGCCGTCCATGTTCCATTGTCGCTCGAAGCGCAGCTTGAAGCGCGCGTTCTGATGATGTCGACCAATAACATTTTGTCGCCTGCGAACGGCAAGCCGATTATTGTGCCGTCACAGGACATTGTTCTTGGTCTCTACTACATCACCATCGAAAAAGACGGCGAACCGGGCGAGGGGATGGTGTTTGGATCGCTTGATGAGATCGAACATGCGCTCGAAGCGGGTGTTGTCTCGATGCACGCGAAGATCAAAGCGCGATGGGAAACCGTTGACGAAGACGGTGAGCCGATCCGCGAAATTGTCGAAACAACGCCAGGACGAATGAAGGTTGCGCAAGTTTTACCGCGTGATTCCAATGTGCCGTTTTCGGTTGTGAACCAACTCCTGACAAAGAAAACTGTCCAGGGCTTGATCGATATTGTTTATCGTCACTGTGGGCAGAAGAAGACGGTTATTTTCGCCGACCACATTATGGGCCTTGGCTTCAAAGAAGCCTGTAAGGCCGGTATTTCGTTTGGCAAGGATGACATGGTCATTCCTGATGCGAAATATACGCTGGTTGAAGAAACCCGTGGTCTTGCTGGTGAGTTTGAGCAGCAATATGCTGAAGGCCTGATTACGCGCGGCGAAAAATATAACAAAGTCATCGACGCCTGGGCGAAATGCACTGACAAAATTGCCGATGCGATGATGGCGGAAATTTCGGAAACGAAATTTGACCCGGAAACGAAACGCCAGATGGAACCCAATTCCGTCTATATGATGTCCCATTCCGGCGCGCGGGGCTCGCCCACGCAGATGCGTCAGCTTGGCGCCATGCGCGGTTTGATGGCCAAGCCGTCAGGCGAAATTATCGAAACGCCAATCACGTCGAACTTCAAAGAAGGTTTGACGGTGCTTGAATACTTTAACTCCACCCACGGCGCCCGGAAGGGCCTCGCTGATACGGCGCTTAAGACAGCGAACTCCGGTTATTTGACGCGTCGTCTTGTCGACGTGGCGCAGGATTGCATCGTTCGGCAAGTGGACTGCGGAACGAAAGAGGGAATCACGATGGACGCCGTCGTTCAGGGCGGTGATATTGTTGTACCATTGTCACAGCGCATTCTCGGACGGACGCTATTAGAAGATGCGGTTCATCCTGAAAGCGGCGAACTCCTCGGCAAAGCCGGCGACCAGACTGATGAAGCGCAGGCCGAAGAAATCGAAGGTTCAGGCATTCAGCAAATTCGCGTGCGTTCGGTTCTGACCTGTGAGGCCAAAGTCGGCGTTTGCGCAGCCTGTTACGGACGTGACCTTGCCCGCGGTAGCGCAGTCAACATTGGCGAAGCGGTTGGCGTCATTGCGGCCCAGTCAATTGGCGAACCAGGCACGCAGCTGACGATGCGAACGTTCCACGTTGGCGGCACAGCCCAGGTTGGCGACACTTCCTTTATCGAGGCGAGTCACGAAGGGACCGTCAAACTTGAAGGCCGAAATGTTGTCAAAAACTCCAGCGGCGATCTGATCGTCATGGGCCGGAACACGCTGGTCAAGATTGTTGATAGCGACGGCAAGGAACATGCATCCTACAAAGTGTCATATGGCGCTAAGCTTCGTGTTGATGACGGCGTCAGAGTTACGCGCGGGATGCGTTTGGCGGATTGGGATCCATATACCATTCCGATTCTGACTGAAGTCGCCGGTAAGGTGAAATTTGAAGATCTGCAGGAGGGTTTTTCCATGCAGGTTGTGGCTGACGAAGCGACCGGCATCGCGAGCCGCGTCGTCATCGATTGGCGTTCAAATCCTCGCGCCGCCGACTTGAAACCGTCGATCGGAATTATGAACAATGCCGGCGAGCCATTCACGTTGGCTTCGGGCAGCGAGTCCCGTTACACACTGCCGGTGGACGCCGTGCTGTCTGTTGAAGACGGCGAAGATATTGCGCCGGGCGATCCCGTTGCGCGTATCCCGACTGAAGGCGCAAAGACGCGCGATATTACGGGTGGTCTGCCGCGTGTGGCGGAACTCTTTGAGGCGCGTCGCCCCAAGGATCACGCGATCATCGCTGACGTAGACGGCAAGGTTGAGTTCGGGCGCGATTACAAAAACAAACGTCGTATCCGGATTATTCCAACCGATGAAAGCCTCGAGCCTTCTGATTATCTCGTCCCGAAAGGCAAACATATTGCGGTCCAAAACGGTGATTTTATCGCCAAGGGCGAATATCTGATGGACGGCAATCCTGCGCCGCATGACATTCTCGCTATTTTGGGGATCGAAGCGCTTGCCGATTATCTGATTAACGAGATTCAGGAAGTTTACCGCCTCCAGGGCGTGCCGATTAACGACAAGCACATTGAAGTGATCGTTCGCCAGATGCTGCAAAAGATCGAAGTCACGGATACCGGCGAATCCCTGTATTTGAAAGAAGAGCACATTGACCGGCTCGAATTCGAAGAAGCTAACGCAAAGCTCGCAGATCAGGGTAAAACGCCAGCAAAGGGCGTGCCGGTATTGCTCGGCATTACCAAGGCGTCGCTGCAAACGCGCTCGTTCATTTCCGCGGCCTCATTCCAGGAAACAACGCGTGTCCTCACGGATGCTGCGGTCAACGGTAAAGTTGATACACTCGACGGCCTGAAAGAAAACGTCATCGTCGGCCGCCTCATACCGGCGGGTACGGGCGGGATGATGTCTCGTCATCAGGTTGAGGCCGAGCGCCGCGATCAGATTCTTATTGACGAGCGCGCAAAACGCGCCGCTGCATCTCAAGCCGTAGCCATTGAGGCGACGCCGGATGCGCTCGCTGCAGCTGGCGCTGCGGAGATTGAGGCCGCAGAAATGAGCGGCGGCGAAGAGACCGTCAGTCAGGACGCCGCCGAATAGGCCACAGCAAATATCATTGAGTTAAAAAAGGCGGCCTGTAGCGCCAGGCGAAAAAGTGGTTACCGGTTTTTCGCAAAATCCGTCGCGCAGCCAATAATTTAGATCATCGGTCGATTCCATCTATTCGCCCGATGATTTAAGGGCCGCCTTTTTATTGTGGAAAACCCCTCTATTGTTTGGCAGTCAGAGAATGAATGTAGTCAAACAATGATTGCGACATCTCGATAAATTTTTCTTCCGGAAAATATTCAAGATTTTGGCTGAGTGAGCCGATCGCACTGACAAAATAGGCAAGTGAATCGTCCTGGTCGCATTTAAACAAAGCACAATGGCGACTAAATTCCCGCACCGATTGAGCCTTTGGGATATTCAACGACAATGCCATCTTCGCGAGGTCGAAAAAGGGAAAGCCGGACGCGTTCGCACCCCCCCAATCAATGACAACAAATTCCGGCCGGCCCGGCGTGTCGGCGCCGGCAAGCATAATGTTTCCGAGCCAGAAATCGCCATGTTGCACGCAATTGGCTGGTTGCAGTGCTCCCGAATTAATTTTCGCAATTGCCTCCCCGGCTGTTTTTCGAATTTTTGCGCTCAACCCTTGATGGTTTGCAGCAGCCGTCAACGGTTCAACGAAATTGGTTTTAACATGCGCTTTATCGGCGTTCACCGATCGTGTCGTCGCTGCAATATCGTAAAGCCAGTTCATAATTTTTGGCGTTAAACGGCGTTTTTGGAATGACTGAACTAATCGGTTTCGGCCTAAAGGCCGTAACACCGGCCAAAGGGCGTAGCTGACTCCTTCGACATAGCCGCTTGCATAGGGTTTCACGAGTTTTTTGCTTGCGCTTGGCGAAAGCCGTGCATGAAACGTTTCAATATTTCGAACGCCACGCGCTACAATATCGGGGTTGCCGGGAGACGATGTCAGCACAAAACAATTTCCGCCCTGTGGCGCCGGCGCGATAAATTTGCTGGTTTGGTCGGCTGGATTTTGGACGGGCCCTTTGTCAATCAGAGGATTTACTTCATCGCAGTTGACCGGGCGGCCATAAAGGCTGGACAGGGCGGCTGCGATTTGCTTTGGGCTGAGTGTCGTCGCCTGCAAGATCCATCTCCTATTGCACGCTACAAAACTAAATTTCGGTTGTGAGCATTACACGACGCGTTCGCAAGTATGCGCCAGTTTTGACTGGATCGCGAGCCAAGGCTTTTGTACAGGACAGCGCTAATTTCAATGTGCTGATTAGCGCCTCTTGATGGCCCGATGACTTTTTTCGAGCAAATCGGAAATCCAGACGGCCCGCAATTCGTGCATTTTGTCTATGGTGTAATTCTGAGCAAGGTCCCAAGAGGCCTTTGCCGCTCTCGACAGTACTTCGCGGTCACCGAGATTTGTGATCGCGTCAGCCAGCGATTTCGAGTCGCCGCGCTTATAGCAAAGAAGCTGTGGCATCCCGATGCCCCGATAGGAAACCGAATCTGGACAGAGCACCGCCATGCCGCGCGCGCCGGCGTCAAATACGAGGCGCGGCTGTTCGTCATTAAGATTTGACAGCAGCATGACATGATGTTGTTCGATTTCGCCAAAAAATTCCTCTGGATATTGCCGTGTCCCCAGGAAAGATACCCAGGCGCCCATACCATTTCTGGCAACCTGGGCCTGGAGATTGTGCAGTTCCGGTCCAGCGCCGAGTATGGTTAAAGTCGGTGTATTGCCGCCAAGTTTTGCGTGGACGAGTTTGAGCGCGTCGAGCGCAATATGGACGCCCTTCATGCGCTCGAGACGCGCAGCGATGCAAAATTTCAAAACGCCGCAAGTCGCGAAATCGCTGATTTTTGCCTCAAGCAGAGTTTGAGGAATAATATCGCTCTGGGATATCCAGCTTGCTGTTCCGATGTGAATATTCTTTCCACGCGCGGCAAGAAGTGATTTCAGACCTTCGCCGACGAGCAATAATCCGTCGCTCATTCCCGCCAGGTAGATTTGGGACGCGATAATGCCCGCGGCCTGTAAATGCCCTTTGATGAGTCGAACAGGACTGAGAGGCTTTGATTTGGCATTGAGGATCATCGTTTTTGCGCGATTGCTGGAAATTCCCAAAATGCCGACAGCGCCTTGTCGATTGGCCGCGCGCAACAACCAGCGCGCACGGCCGGCTTTCCAGAAGGGCAAATTGCCGGGAACCTGGACAACATCGCATTTCGCGACCAGTTCTGCGGCTTGACCAGATGTTGACAGTGCGTCGGCGGATCGCACGTCGATCGTCTCAGGGAGGGGCGCCAGATTGTCCGGGGGCTGTGTGGTAAGAACCGGCGCAATCAGCCTGCATTTGCTCGTGACCGATATCTGGGATGACAGATCGCGCACCCAAAGGGGATCGCTCAAATATCCATCCTTGATGCGATAAACCGGAATCTCCGAAAAGATGGCGATTGAATAGGCCATGTTGACGCCATACCCCGCTCGGCCAGCTAGCAGCCCAAGCTTTTTGTCTCCCAAAAGGCGTGATTCGACTACGCTCCCGAACCATTTTTCACTTTTAGCGCTCGCGGGCCAAATGCCGGATTAACAAGGTCGCGATCGCAGGGAATCGTGGATCTGGCTCGGGAGGAAGAAAAAATGCCTTGCGCAGCCGGGTTTTAGCCGAAAACGCATGCCTGCCGCGTGTGGCGCAATTATGCTCCAAAATTGCGTGAAAATTGGACGCAACTCATCGGCGGAAAATCAGCCTGGAATGGCCTTTGAAATGTGAAAAATACTCGGGATTTCTATTGACCCAAGCAACTCGCAAAGCTATGTCTCGCGCCGCTGGAAGGCTGGCCGTCATGTCATTCGCAGGAATGATCCTGAAACGCAGCCAATTTTAGCCGACTATAGGTAGGTTTTCATCGAACGGTGTTCCTCCAAACGGGGCCCGTTCGTTTGTGTCGTGGGTGCGTATTTCCCGGACGCAAGGGTTAAATTTTTGCGCGCGTTCAGCGTGACGGCCAAAAACGACAGGGCCAGAGACGACGAAGGTTGGAGACGCAATGCCGACGATTCAACAACTGATCCGCAAGCCGCGGAAGCCGAAACGCACCATTAACAAGGTGCCGGCGCTTCAGGCCAATCCGCAAAAGCGGGGCGTGTGCACGCGCGTCTATACGACAACGCCGAAGAAGCCGAACTCGGCGCTCCGTAAAGTCGCAAAGATCAGGTTGACTAACGGATTTGAGGTGATCGGCTACATCCCTGGCGAAGGCCACAATCTTCAGGAGCACTCTGTTGTGCTGATCCGCGGCGGCCGCGTTAAGGACCTTCCGGGCGTTCGTTATCATGTCATTCGCGGCGTGCTCGATACGCAGGGCGTTAAAGACCGCAAGCAGCGCCGCTCGAAATACGGCGCCAAGCGTCCGAAATAGGGTAGAGAAATATGTCACGCCGTCACAGCGCAGAAAAACGCGTCGTTCATCCGGATCCAAAATTCGGCGACAAGACCGTTTCGAAATTTATGAACTACGTCATGGTCCACGGGAAAAAGCCCGCGGCTGAAAAAATTGTTTATGGCGCGCTCGACCGCATCGAAGAAAAGCTGCGCCGCCCGCCGATCGACCTTTTCAAAGAGGCGCTGGAAAATGTAACGCCGGCGCTCGAAGTGCGGTCACGCCGGGTTGGCGGCGCCACCTATCAGGTGCCGGTCGAAGTTCGTCCCGATCGCAAGGTGGCGCTGGCGATGCGCTGGATCATCAACGCCGCACGCAACCGCAACGAAACAACGATGGTCGACAAGCTGTCGAACGAAATTATGGACGCTGCGCAAAACCGCGGCGCCGCCGTCAAAAAACGTGAAGACACACACCGAATGGCGGAAGCCAATCGGGCGTTCTCACATTATCGCTGGTAACAGAAGAATAACGAGTAAGGGCCCGCAGTCATGGCGCGCACACATAAAATTGAAGACTACCGCAACTTTGGAATCATGGCGCATATCGACGCCGGAAAAACCACGACGACGGAGCGGGTTCTTTATTATACAGGCAAAAGCCATAAGATCGGCGAAGTCCATGACGGCGCTGCAACGATGGACTGGATGGAGCAGGAGCAGGAACGCGGCATTACGATCACGTCCGCCGCTACAACCTGTCACTGGAACGATAAACGCCTGAACATTATCGACACGCCGGGCCACGTTGACTTTACGATCGAAGTCGAGCGGTCGCTGCGTGTGCTTGATGGCGCCGTTGCGCTTTTAGATGCTAATGCCGGTGTTGAGCCGCAAACCGAAACGGTTTGGCGTCAGGGCGACAAATATAATGTGCCGCGGATGTTCTTCATCAACAAGATGGATAAGATCGGCGCGGACTTTTATTACTCCGTGGACACGATCCACAACCGCCTGGCGGCCAAGACCGTAATTTTACAGCTGCCGATCGGCGCTGAGAATAATTTCAAAGGCGTTGTTGATCTCCTCAAGATGAAAGCGATCATTTGGGAAGAAGAGTCCCTGGGCGCTAAATTTCATGAAGCGGACATTCCGGCTGATCTCGCGGACAAAGCAGTCGAGTATCGCGAGAAGATGATCGAGGCGGTTGTCGAACTCGATGAAGAAGCGCTTGAAGCTTACCTCGAAGGCAACGAGCCGGATAACGACACTATCAAGCGTCTTATTCGCAAGGGCACCTGCGCTGTTGAATTCCATCCGGTTCTTTGCGGTTCGGCTTTCAAGAACAAGGGCGTTCAGCCGATGCTCGACGCGGTTGTCGACTATTTGCCGAGCCCCGTAGAGGTTCCCGCAATCAAGGGTCATCTTCCCGACTCCGACGTAGAGGTAGTCCGCAAGTCGTCAGATGATGAACCTCTGTCGATGCTGGCGTTCAAGGTGATGAACGACCCGTTCGTTGGATCATTGACCTTTTGCCGAATTTACTCCGGCAAGCTGGAAGCAGGCACACAGGTTTTGAACACTGTGAAAGGCAAAAAAGAGCGCGCCGGGCGAATGCTTCAGATGCACTCAAACAGCCGTGAAGAAATAAAGGAAGCCTTTGCCGGCGACATCATTGCGATTGTTGGCCTGAAAGACACAACAACGGGCGATACGCTTTGCGACGCCGCCAAACCTGTTGTGCTTGAGCGGATGGAATTTCCGGATCCGGTTATCGAGCTTGCGGTTGAGCCGAAGACCAAAGCCGATCAGGAAAAAATGGGTCTTGCGCTGCAGCGTCTTGCCGCCGAGGATCCGTCATTCCGCGTCGCAACTGATGAAGAGTCGGGACAAACGATTATCAAAGGCATGGGCGAGTTGCACCTCGACATCCTCGTTGATCGCATGAAGCGTGAATTCAAGGTTGAGGCCAATATCGGCCAGCCGCAGGTCGCCTATCGCGAAACGATTACGCGTGAAGCTGACATTGACTACACGCACAAGAAACAGTCCGGTGGTTCGGGTCAATTTGCGCGGATTAAGATGCGCGTGATCCCGCAGGATCCGGGCTTCGGTTACGAATTTGAAAGCAAAATTGTCGGCGGCGCCATTCCGAAGGAATATATTCCGGGCGTGGAAAAAGGTCTCAAATCGATTCGTGAGACCGGTCTTCTGGTTGGCTTCCCGATTCTCGATTTTAAAGTCGAGCTCTATGACGGCGCATTCCATGATGTTGACTCTTCAGTGCTCGCATTCGAGATCGCGTCGCGTGCAGCGATGCGCGAAAACAAGACCGAACTTGGTTTGGCGCTTCTTGAGCCGATCATGAAAGTCGAAGTTGTAACGCCGGAAGAATATACCGGCACGGTTATTGGCGACTTGAATTCCCGTCGCGGGCAGATTCAGGATCAGGAAATGCGCGGCAACGCAAATGTTGTGAACGCAATGGTGCCGCTGGCGAATATGTTCGGCTATGTGAACAATCTTCGATCAGCGACCCAGGGACGCGCTCAATACACGATGCAGTTTGATCATTACGATCGCGTACCAAAAGCAGTTGAAGACGAAGTAAGAGCGAAGTTGGCCGGCTAGCCGGTAATTTGAGTGAGGCGCCCGGCTGGCGGGCGGCGAGTTTAACGACAGTCGTCAAAAGACGGAGAAAAGTGAAATGTCGAAAGAAAAGTTTGAACGCAATAAACCGCACGCCAATGTTGGCACAATTGGCCATGTTGATCATGGTAAAACGACGCTGACGGCGGCGATCACCAAGTATTTTGGTGACTTCAAGGCTTATGATCAGATTGACGCAGCGCCGGAAGAAAAAGCGCGCGGCATTACGATTTCGACGGCGCATGTGGAATATGAAACCGACGCCCGCCACTACGCTCACGTCGATTGCCCGGGTCACGCTGACTATGTAAAAAACATGATCACCGGCGCTGCGCAGATGGACGGCGCGATCCTGGTTGTGAATGCAGCCGATGGACCTATGCCGCAAACGCGCGAGCACATTCTGCTCGCCCGTCAGGTCGGCGTTCCTGCTATTGTTGTTTATCTCAACAAAGTCGACCAGGTCGATGACGAGGAATTGCTTGAGCTTGTTGAAATGGAAGTTCGTGAGCTTCTCTCGTCTTATGATTTTCCGGGTGACGATATTCCGATTATCAAGGGTTCGGCACTGGCCGCTCTTGAGGACCGTGATCCGGAAATCGGCGAAAACTCCATTAGGGAATTGATGAAGGCCGTTGACGAATATATCCCGACACCGGAGCGCCCGGTTGATCTGCCATTCCTTCTGCCGATCGAGGACGTGTTCTCGATTTCTGGTCGCGGCACTGTTGTGACCGGCCGTGTTGAGCGCGGTGTGGTCAATGTCGGCGATGAACTGGAAATCATTGGCATCAAAGATACGAAGAAAACGACCTGCACGGGCGTTGAGATGTTCCGCAAACTGCTTGATCGCGGAGAGGCGGGTGACAATGTTGGCGTTCTGTTGCGCGGTATTGAACGTGAAGGCGTTGAGCGCGGTCAGGTTTTGTGCAAGCCGGGTTCTGTGACGCCGCACACGAAATTCGTGGCTGAGGCCTATATTTTGACGAAAGACGAAGGCGGTCGTCATACGCCGTTCTTTGGCAATTATCGTCCTCAGTTTTATTTCCGCACCACCGACGTGACCGGCGTTGTGACGTTGAAAGAAGGTACGGAAATGGTCATGCCAGGCGACAATGTTGAAGTTAATGTCGAATTGATCGTGCCGATCGCAATGGAAGAAAAGCTTCGCTTTGCTATCCGTGAAGGCGGACGCACTGTCGGGGCCGGCATTGTGGCCAAGATTATCGAATAGGACATCGAATAGAAACGCGGATCGGCGCCATGCCGGTCCGCGTTTTCGACTCACTTGATTGAAGAAAATGAATTTTAAACAGGCGAAGCGTTAGACCCATGCAACAAAATATCCGCATCAGGCTAAAAGCGTTTGATCATCGTGTGCTCGACGCTTCGACGATTGAAATCGTCAATACGGCAAAACGCACGGGCGCGAATGTGCGCGGGCCGATTCCGCTGCCGACGCGTATTGAGCGTTACACGGTTAACCGTTCGCCGCACGTAAACAAAAAAAGCCGCGAGCAATTTGAAATGCGCACTCACAAGCGCATGCTCGATATTGTCGACCCGACGCCGCAAACGGTTGATGCGTTGATGAAACTCGACCTCTCGGCCGGCGTCGATGTTGAAATTAAGCTTGGCGCCTAGGAGCCCTTAGAGATGCGAACCGGATTAATTGCAAAAAAAATGGGCATGACCCGGATTTATTCCGAGGACGGCACGCATGTGCCGGTAACGGTCATGCAGATGGACGCCTGCCAGGTCATCGGTCAGCGTACAGCCGACAAGAACGGCTATACGGCGGTCCAGCTTGGCGTCGGCGCCAAGAAAGCCAAGCGCGTAAACCGTGCCGAGCGCGGCCAGTTTTCCAAGATTAATGTCGAACCAAAAGCAAAGATTGCCGAGTTTCGGGTTTCGGAAGACAATCTTGTTGACGTGGGCGCGGAGCTTTCCGCGGACCATTTCCTCGCGGGCCAAAAAGTTGACGTCACGGGCACGTCGATCGGTAAAGGTTTTGCCGGCGCGATGAAGCGCCACAATTTCGGCGGTTTGCGCGCCACGCATGGCGTGTCGATCTCGCACCGTTCCCATGGTTCCACGGGCCAGTGCCAGGATCCGGGCAAAGTCTTCAAAGGTAAGAAGATGGCCGGGCATATGGGCGCAACGCGCGTGACGACCCAAAATCTTGACGTTGTCCGTACGGATGCCGATCGCGGCCTGATTTTGATCAAAGGCGCGGTGCCTGGTCCAAAGGGCGGCTGGGTTTTAATCAAGGACGCCGTCAAACGGCCGTTTCCTGAGGGCGCGCCTCTTCCTGCGGCGCTAAAAAGCGCTGCGGCTGAAAAGGCGGCGCCAGCTGAAGGGTCTGGGGCTGAACCGCAAGAAGAAGCAAAAACAGAAGGGGACGCATAATGAAAATTGACGTCCTCAGCATGGGCGGCAAGAAGGCCGCCGCCATCGATCTCGACGATGCGATTTTCGGTCTGGAGCCGCGCGCGGACATCCTGCACCGCTGTGTTGTTTATCAACTGGCAAAACGCCAGCAAGGCACGCATCACGCAAAAGAGCGTGGCGAAGTTACTGCGACATCGAAGAAATTTGGCAATCAAAAAGGCGGCGGCGGCGCTCGTCACGGCAATCGTGCTGCGCCCCAGTTTCGCGGCGGCGGCAAAGCCCACGGCCCGCGCCCACGCAGTCACGCAATTGACCTGCCAAAAAAAGTACGCCGTTTGGCGTTGAAACATGCGCTCTCGTCCAAGCAAGCGGACGGCGCCTTGATCATCCTGGATGAAGCGAAAATCAAAGACGCAAAGACCAAAGCTGTGGTCGACGCTTTTGCGAAACTCGACATTGCGAATGCTTTAATTGTTGACGCCGAAATCGATGACGCTTTCGGCCGCGCGGCACGCAATATTGTCGGCATAGATCTGATGCCGGTTATGGGCGCCAATGTTTATGACATTCTTCGCGCCAGGAAACTCGTGCTGACAAAAGCAGCCGTTGAAGGGTTGGAGGCTCGCCTCAAATGAGCAAGAAACAAAATCCAGAGGGCGGTCACGAAGCGCACTACGACACGATCAAGTCGCCGGTCATCACCGAAAAGGCGACGATCGCATCGGAAAACAATCAGGTTGTTTTCAAAGTAGCGCTGACAGCGACCAAGCCGGAGATTACGCAAGCCGTTGAGGCGCTGTTCAAAGTCAAGGTTAAGGCCGTGAACACGTTGCGCGTCAAAGGCAAAAACAAGCAATTCAAGGGTCGCTCCTACACGCGCTCAACGGAGAAGAAAGCAATTGTGACCCTTGAAGAAGGTCACTCGATTGATGTCACGACAGGACTTTAACGGACGGGTTTGAGAATAATGGCTCTAAGAAAATTCAATCCAACGACGCCGTCGCGCCGCCAGCTTGTGTTGGTGGACCGCAGCGAGTTGTGGAAGGGTAAGCCGGTCAAGTCGCTGACCGAGGGACTTTCAGCTAAGGCCGGCCGCAACAATATGGGCCGCATTACGATGCGTCGTCGCGGCGGCGGTGCGAAAAAGACCTATCGGATTGTCGATTTCAAACGTCGCAAGTTCGACATTGAAGCCAAAGTTGAACGTTTGGAATATGATCCAAATCGGACAGCCTTTATCGCGCTGATCAAATATCTCGATGGCGAGCAGTCCTATATCCTGGCGCCGCAGCGTTTAAAAGCCGGCGACAAAATCATTGCCGGTGTGAAAGTCGATGTGAAGCCTGGCAACGCGATGCCGTTAAAATCGATTCCCGTTGGAACGATTATCCACAATATTGAAATGAAGCCGGGCAAGGGCGGACAGATTGCGCGTTCCGCCGGGGCCTATGCGCAGCTGGTCGGCCGCGACGCCGGCATGGCGCAAATTCGCTTGCAGTCCGGCGAAGTTCGCCTGACCTCCGGCGAGTGCATGGCGACTGTCGGCGCTGTCTCCAATCCAGATCATATGAACGAAAATATCGGCAAGGCCGGTCGCAACCGCCACAAAGGCAAGCGTCCATCCGTGCGCGGTGTTGTGATGAACCCTGTTGATCACCCGCATGGCGGCGGCGAAGGCCGTACGTCCGGCGGTCGTCACCCTGTCACCCCTTGGGGCCGTCCGACTAAAGGCGCCAAAACCCGCAATAAGAAAAAGCAATCAAACAAACTCATTCTTCGCTCGCGTCATGCGCGCAAGAAGAAACGCTGATAAGGGCGCTGGAGAAAATTATGCCACGTTCCGTTTGGAAAGGTCCGTTCGTCGATCGCTATCTTTTAAAGAAAGCGGAAGAAGCTCAGGACGGCAAGCACAAAGGCGGCGTCAAGACATGGTCGCGCCGCTCGACCATTCTGCCGCAATTCGTTGGGCTCACGTTCAACGTCTACAACGGCAAGAAGTTCATACCCGTTCGTGTCTCAGAGGACATGGTTGGCCACAAGCTCGGCGAATTTTCACCGACCCGGACCTATTACGGCCACGGCGCTGATAAAAAGGCGCGGAGGAACTAATCATGGGTCAGAAGAAAAACGAGCGCCGGATCGACGAAAACGCAGCGATGGCCAAAGGCCGGATGCTGCGTACATCGCCGCAGAAACTCAATCTTGTCGCACAGTCAATTCGCGGCATGAAGGTTGAAAAGGCGATGGCGGAATTGACGTTTTCACGCAAACGTATCGCCCAGCACGTCAAGAAGGTTCTTGAGAGCGCCGTTGCAAACGCTGAGAACAATCATGATCTCGACATCGACTCGCTCGTTGTGGACAAAGCCTTTGTCGGCAAAAACATTGTCATGAAACGCTGGCGCGCCCGCGCGCGCGGCCGCACCGGCAAAATTCTAAAACCGTTTTCGGAAATCACCATTGTGGTCAAAGAAGTTGAGGAGGCCGCCTGATGGGTCAGAAAGTAAACCCTATTGGCCTTCGCTTAGGGATCAATCGCACCTGGGATTCGCGCTGGTTTGCGACAAGGGGCGCGTATGGCGATCTTTTGCACGAAGATTTGGCCATAAGAAAATATCTGCACAAGCGCCTGCAACAGGCCGGCGTGTCGCGTATCGTCATTGAACGTCCGCACAAGAAATGCCGGGTGACGATTTATACAGCGCGTCCGGGCGTGGTGATTGGCAAAAAAGGCGCCGATATCGAAAAACTGCGCCTCGAGCTGACCAAACTCTCATCGTCGGAAACGGTTCTTAATATTGTTGAGATCCGCAAGCCGGAGATCGACTCGACATTGGTGGCGGAAAACATCGCCCAGCAGCTCGAACGCCGTGTTGCGTTTCGCCGGGCGATGAAACGCGCCATGCAGACCGCGCAACGTATGGGCGCTCTGGGAATTCGCGTGAATGTAGCGGGCCGTCTTGGCGGCGCGGAGATTGCGCGGACGGAATGGTATCGCGAGGGCCGCGTGCCGCTCCACACATTGCGCGCTGATATTGATTATGGCGTTGCAACGGCGCGCACCACCTATGGCGCCATCGGCATCAAAGTATGGATCTTCAAAGGCGAGATCATGGAACACGATCCCATGGGTCAGGAAAAACGGCTGATTGAAATGCAGACCGGCGGCGTAGGCCAGTCGCGTCCGCAACAACGCCAGTAACGATTTTTAAGTCGGGAGACTTTTGACAAATGCTGCAACCTAAACGGACCAAGTTCCGCAAACAGCATAAAGGCCGGATCAGGGGCGTCGCCAAAGGCGGCACTGATTTGAATTTCGGTTCACATGGGCTCAAAGCGCTCGAACCTGAGCGTGTGACAGCGCGTCAGATCGAGGCGACGCGCCGTGCGATCACGCGCGCCATGAAACGTGCGGGCCGTGTATGGATTCGGATTTTTCCGGATGTGCCGGTTTCGAAAAAGCCGACCGAAGTGCGTATGGGTAAAGGTAAGGGATCGGTCGAGTTCTGGGCGGCCAAAGTCAAGCCCGGCCGGATTATGTTTGAGATCGACGGCGTCACTGACGAAGTCGCGCGTGAAGCCTTGGCGCTTGGCGCGGCCAAATTGCCGATTAAGACGCGCATTATAACGCGCATTGGCGAGTAGGGAGCGGACGCAATGAATGCCAGTGAAGTACGCGACATGACGTCGGACGAGCTGAAGGACAAACTCCTGCAGCTCAAAAAAGAACAGTTCAATCTGCGGTTCCAAAAGGCGTCCGGCCAGCTGGAGAAAACATCGCGGATTTGCGAAGTGCGGCGCGATATTGCGCGGATCAAAACAGTGCTCGGCGAAAACAGCCGGGCGAATGCAAGCTAAGGAAAAGAGGCCGAGCAATGCCTAAAAGGATCATGCAGGGCGCTGTGGTCAGCGACAAGGGCGACAAGACGGTGATCGTACGCATCGAGCGCGTTTTTACGCACCCGCTGCTCAAGAAAACCATGCGCCGGACCAACAAATTTCACGCGCATGACGAAGAGAACAAATACAAAGTCGGCGATCTCGTTCAAATACAGGAATGCGCGCCGAAATCGAAACTGAAACGCTGGGAAGTGATTGGCGCTGGTTCGAAGGCCTAAAAGTTTTGCAGCGTATCGCGCTGCTTTGAGTTGGATGTTTAACGGGCGCAGCCCATCAGGAGGATCGTTATGATCCAGATGCAAACAAATTTGGACGTTGCGGATAATTCCGGCGCCAAGCGCGTTCAGTGCATCAAAGTGCTTGGCGGCGCGAAGCGCAAATATGCCGGTGTCGGCGATATTATTGTTGTCTCCATTAAGGAGGCGATCCCGCGCGGTCGTGTAAAAAAAGGCCAGGTAATGAAGGCAGTGGTTGTTCGCACGGCGAAAGACATCATCCGCCGTGACGGCTCGGTGATCCGCTTTGATCGCAATGCCGCCGTCCTGGTCAACAATAACAAAGAGCCGATCGGCACTCGTATCTTTGGCCCGGTGACGCGCGAATTGCGCGCCTCGCGCCATATGAAGATCGTGTCGCTCGCCCCGGAGGTGCTGTAATGGCGGCGAAGATCAAAAAAGGCGACAAGGTTATCGTGCTCGCGGGCAAAGATCGCGGCGCGGAAGGCGAAGTCGTGACCGTAATGCCGGCGGAAAACCGTGTGATTGTTCGCGGCGTTAATATGATCAAGAAGCACCAGCGGCAGACACAGTCCGAGCAGGGTGGAATCATTTCTCGTGAAGCGTCGATCCATGTTTCCAATGTTGCGCTGCGCGATCCGTCAACGGGCAAGCCGACGCGCGTAGGTTTCAAAATTGAAGACGGCAAGAAAACACGGATTGCAAAGGCGTCCGGCGAGGTTATCGATGGCTGAAGCAACAAATTACGAACCGCGTCTCAAAAAGCTCTACCGCGATGAAATGCGCGGCAAGCTGAACGAGAAGTTCGGGTACAAGAACGCGATGATGACGCCTTCCATCGAGAAGGTTGTAATCAATATTGGTGTTGGCGACGCCGTCAACGACCGCAAGGCCGTTGACGCAGCGTTTGAAGATTTAATGCGTATCGCCGGTCAAAAACCGGTCGTTACAAAGGCGTCCAAATCGATCGCCGGCTTCAAGCTGCGCGAAGGCATGGCGATAGGCGTCAAAGTTACGCTGCGCAAGAACCGGATGTATGAGTTTCTCGACCGCCTGGTCACGATTGCGCTTCCGCGCGTACGGGACTTTCGCGGCTTGAGTCCAAAAAGTTTCGACGGTCGCGGTAATTTCGCGATGGGATTGAAGGAACAAATCGTGTTTCCGGAGATCGATTACGACAAGGTCGACAAGATTCGGGGAATGGACATTATCGTGTGCACCTCGGCGAATAATGACGATGAGGCGCGGGAACTCTTGCGTGAGTTCAATTTCCCGTTTCGGAAATAGGTTAATCAGTAAAGGCCAGATTTGAGTCAGGTCCGCATACCGGAAACCGGCTTGAGAAGGAGAAACAATGGCGAAGAAATCAATGGTCGAACGCGATCTCAAACGCCGCCGCATGGCGAAAAAGTTTGAGTCAAAACGCAATCGACTCAAGGAAATTATCAACGACAAGGAAAAGCCCGGCGAAGATCGCTTTGTGGCCGCGCTTAAACTTGCTGAATTGCCGCGCAACTCTTCAACGACGCGTATCCGCAATCGCTGCCTCGTAACCGGCCGCCCACGCGGATATTATCGCAAGTTGAAAATGTCGCGGATTGCATTGCGCGAAATGGGTTCGGATGGAAAGATTCCGGGCCTCGTGAAGTCTAGCTGGTAAGGGAGCCGAACGAAAATGGCTATCAACGATCCTATCGGTGATTTGATTACACGCATCCGCAATGCGCAAATGCGCCGGCATTCAACCATGGTTGCGCCCGTCTCGAAGCTACGCGGCTGGGTGCTCGATGTGCTTGAAAACGAAGGCTATATCCGCGGTTACGCTCGTATCGAAAAAGACGGTGAAAAACCGTCATTTGAAGTCGAGCTTAAATATTTCGAAGGCGCTCCGGTCATTCAAAAGATCAAGCGCATATCGAAACCTGGGCGCCGCGTATATTCGTCCGTGAATGATTTGCCGTCCGTACGAAACGGATTGGGTATTTCAATTGTCTCGACGCCCAAAGGCGTCATGTCCGACGCAGCAGCGCGCGACGCCAATGTTGGCGGCGAAGTGCTCTGCGAGGTTTATTAAGATCAGGAGCGAGGATTATGTCCCGCATCGGTAAAAAAGCGATTGCAGTGCCCGGCGGCGTCACCGTAACGGTTGACGGCCAGGCGGTGAGGGCAAAGGGCCCGAAAGGCGAATTGAATTTCGTTGTCAGCGATCTGTGTTCAGTTGCGCTTGACGGCGATAAATTGTCGGTGACGCCGGTCGATAATTCCAAGCCGGCCCGGTCTATGTGGGGTATGAGCCGCACGCAGATCGCGAATATGGTCGATGGCGTGGCGAACGAGTTTACGAAAACGCTGCACCTCGTTGGCGTTGGTTATCGTGCGCAGATGAAGGGCAATGTTCTCAGCCTCGCATTGGGATTTAGCCATGACGTCGACCATCCTGCGCCGGACGGCGTCAAAATCGTCACGACAAAGCCGACGGAAATCGTCATTTCCGGCATCGACAAGCAAAAGGTTGGACAGACCGCCGCAGAAATTCGCGCATACCGTCCGCCGGAGCCATATAAAGGCAAAGGCGTGAAATACGCTGATGAATATATCTTCCGTAAGGAAGGCAAGAAGAAGTAACTCTTCGTTAAAAGGATAACAGGTCATGGCTGACCAAAAGAGAACGAAACAACAGTCCCGCGCCGGCCGAAACAGGCGCAAGATTGCACGCGTATCGAAAGGCCGTCCGCGGCTTTCGATTTTCCGGTCGTCGAAAAATATTTCGGCGCAGGTAATCGATGATGCGCAGGGCAAGACGCTGGCTTCAGCGTCGTCGCTCGATAAGGAAATGAATAAGGACGCTGCAAAAGGTTCCGATAAGGACGCTGCGGCGAAAGTCGGTAAAGCAGTCGCGGAACGGGCGATTAAGGCCGGCGTTGAAAATGTCGTGTTTGACCGCGGCAGTTATATGTATCACGGCCGCGTAAAGGCGCTTGCTGACGCCGCGCGCGACGCCGGATTGAAATTCTAAGGGAGTATTGCTTCATGGCGCGTGATGACAGACGTGGACGCGGTCGAGGCCGGGGTGAACGCGAAGAGCGCGACGAATTCGTCGATAAGCTCGTAGCTATCAACCGGGTCGCAAAAGTCGTTAAAGGCGGCAAGAACTTTGGCTTTGCAGCTTTGGTTGTTGTTGGCGATCAAAAAGGCCGTGTCGGTTTTGGCAAGGGCAAAGCCCGCGAAGTGCCCGAAGCGATCCGTAAAGCCGCGCAAGAGGCCAAGCGAAACCTCATTCGAGTGCCGTTGCGTGAAGGCCGGACGCTGCATCACGATGCGCAAGGACGCTGGGGCGCAGGTAAAGTCGTGTTACGCGCAGCGCCTCCGGGAACCGGCATCATCGCTGGCGGTCCAATGCGTGCAATCTTTGAAACGCTTGGCGTTCAGGATGTTGTTGCAAAATCGCTCGGTTCGTCGAATCCATATAATATGGTTCGTGCGACCGTGAATGCGCTGCAGCATCAGGTGAGCCCGCGGTCGATGGCCGCAAAACGCGGCAAAAAAGTATCGGATATTCTCGCGCGCCGCACCGGCGGCGGCGAAGCAAACGCGGCAGACGCGGCGTAAGGGAGCCAACAATGGCAGCGAAGAAAATGCTCAAGGTCCGGCAAACGGGCAGCCCGATCCGGCGCGCGCAAGATCAACGCGCGACGCTGGTTGGCCTTGGCCTGAACAAAATCGGCCGCGTGCGCGAACTCGAAGATACGCCGTCAGTGCGCGGCATGATTCGCAAAATTTCTCATATGGTCGAGATCGTAGAAGAATAACCAAAAGGCGGAAACGCTCATATCAACAGCCCGATCAGCGGGCGCATCAGGCGAGGCGGCCGGCTTAATCGAGATTATGGCTGTCGAAAGTCGAGGAATAAAATGAAACTCAACGAACTCTCAGACAATAAAGGCGCACGCAAGAATCGCACGCGTGTTGGCCGCGGTATTGGTTCCGGCAAGGGCAAAACCGGCGGACGCGGCGTCAAGGGACAAAAATCCCGTTCCGGCGTTTCCGGCATCCGCGCTTACGAAGGCGGGCAGATGCCGCTTTATATGCGTTTGCCCAAGCGCGGTTTCAATACGCCGAACGCCTCAAAATATGTTGAGATCAATGTCGGCCGTCTGCAGGCTGCGATCGACGCCGGCAAGCTTGACGCCAAAAAGAAAATTGACGCAGCCGTGCTGGTTGAAGCGGGGGTCGTACGCCGTTCTCGTGACGGGATCCGCCTTCTCGGCGTCGGCGCGCTTAAGGCTAAACTTGATATTGAAGTCGCGCATGCTTCTGCGGGCGCAAGAGCCGCCGTTGAAAAGGTGGGCGGCGCAGTAACGGTTAAGGGCGAAAAATAGGGCTGTGGCGGGGTTGCGGACGAGACCCGCTACCGCCACATGGCGACTATCTTATCCCTCCAGCTCAGGTGAAATGGCCAAATGACATCCGCAGCGGAACAATTTGCCTCAAACATCAATCTAGCCTCCTTTGCAAAGGCCGATGAGCTAAAAAAACGGCTGTTGTTTACGCTGGGTGCGCTGATCGTTTACCGGCTCGGCACATTTGTTCCGTTGCCGGGAATCGATCCCGAAGCATTCGCCCGTGGATTTCAGAGCCAGCAGGGCGGCCTTCTCGGCACGCTTAATATTTTTGCCGGCGGCGCAGTTGAGCGTATGGCGATATTCGCGCTCAACATTATGCCTTATATCTCGGCGTCGATTATCATGCAGCTGATGTCTGCGGTCATTCCGTCGCTTGAAGCGATCAAGAAAGAAGGCGAGCAGGGCCGCCGCCAGATCAATCAGTATACGCGATATCTGACGGTGTTTCTTGCAACGATGCAGGGATATTTCATTGCTGTCAGCCTTCAGGCGCAGACCGGTACTGTTATCGATCCCGGCCCGTTTTTCTTGTTATCGACGGTTGTAACGCTCGTCGGCGGCGTCATGTTCTTGTTGTGGCTGGGCGAGCAGATCACGTCGCGCGGCGTCGGCAATGGCGTATCGCTGATCATTTTTGCAGGCATTGTCGCGGAATTGCCGCGGGCGATTGCCGGCCTTCTTGATCAGGGCCGCACCGGCGCCGGCGTCGGCGGCGGCGTCATTGTCATCATTGCACTTCTGGCGTTAGGGTTGATTGCCTTTGTCGTCTTCATGGAACGATCCCAGCGGCGTATCATTGTTCAGTATCCGCGCCGTCAGGTCGGTCAGCGCATGACGCAGGGCGAAAAATCTCATCTGCCGCTTAAGTTAAACGTTTCCGGCGTGATCCCGCCGATTTTTGCCTCCTCTTTGCTGCTGCTTCCGGCAACAGCGATCTCCGCCATTGGCGAGGGCTCGCCGGACTGGCTGCAGACCGTGGGCTTTTGGTTTGCGCCGCAAAAGCCGCTTTATATTGCGTTATATGCGTCGCTGATTATTGGCTTTACGTTTATCTATGCCTCGGTTGTTTTTAAGCCCGAGGAAGTCGCTGACAATCTCAAAAAATATGGCGGATTTATCCAGGGCTATCGCCCGGGCGCGCGGACCGCAGAATATCTCGATTACGTGCTGACGCGACTGACCATGGTCGGCGCTTTATATCTGACCTTTGTCTGCATCCTTCCGGAGATTTTGAAGGCGAGTTATAGCCAGTCCATTCCGGTCTATATTGGCGGCACGTCTCTCTTGATTGTTGTCTCGGTGACGCTGGATACCGTCTCTCAGATCCAGGGCCATCTTGTCGCGCAGCAATATGAAAGTCTGATCAAAAAGTCGAAGCTCCGCGGAGGGCGTCGATGATCTTGATATTTCTTGGACCGCCGGGCGCCGGGAAGGGCACCCAGGCGGCCCATATTGTTGAGCGCTACAATATTCCACAGCTATCGACCGGAGATATGTTGCGCGCAGCGGTTGCCGCCCAGACGCCGGTTGGCAAAAAGGCCAAAGAGGTGATGGACGCCGGCAATCTTGTCTCGGACGATATTGTAGCCGCGATCGTCGAAGAACGGATTGAGGCTGAAGATTGCGCAGGAGGGTTTCTCCTCGACGGATTCCCGCGCACCGACGTTCAGGCGGAGATGCTGGACGCCATGCTGCAAAAAAAGGAGCGCGCGGTTGATGTCGTGATTGAGCTTAAAGTCGACGAAACGGCGCTTTTGGACCGTCTCAAAAAACGAATCGCAGAGACCAGGGCGCGGGGCGACGAACCCCGCAAAGACGACAATGAAGAGACCTTCAAATACCGGCTCCAGGTCTATAAAGACCTGACAGCCCCCTTGATCCCGTTTTATGCGGCTCAGGATAAGTTGAAGGAGGTGGATGGTATGGGGTCAGTCGCGGCGGTTTCCGCCCAGATCGACGCAATTTTGGACGATTTTGGGCCCAAAAATTAGGTCCGGAAAGTGGTTGACGGCGGGGCCGCGAGAGCTATATCTACGCGCTCTCCGCCCACTGGAGGCACAGCTCGCTCGGCACGGGATTAATCGCGCCGTCGCGGGCTTCGTTGCATGGATAATGGCTTGCCCGGCCGGTCAAATTCAGGGCGGAGAAAAGGAAAAGGATTAGATCGTGGCCCGTATTGCAGGCGTCAATATTCCAACAAACAAGCGCGTTACAATTGCGCTGCGTTACATTCACGGCATCGGCCCGACAAAGGCCGCCGAAATATGTGAAAAAGTCGGTATCGCCGACAGTCGCAGGGTCAATGAATTGTCTGACGCCGAAGTCCTGCAGATTCGCGAGACAATTGACGCCGACTATATGGTCGAAGGCGATCTTCGCCGCGAAGCCGCCGTCAATATAAAGCGCCTGATGGACCAGGCTTGTTATCGCGGCCTGCGCCATCGTCGCGGCCTGCCGGTTCGCGGCCAGCGCACACACACAAATGCGCGCACGCGCAAAGGCCCGGCCAAGCCGATCGCCGGCAAGAAGAAGTAAGGACATTTCGTAATGGCAAAATCACCGGCGCCCCGCGTTAAACGTCGTGAACGGAAGAATATTTCTTCCGGCGTCGTTCATGTGAACGCATCGTTTAACAACACCATGATCACCGTCACCGACGAACAGGGAAATGCGATCTCCTGGTCTTCCGCCGGCGGCATGGGTTTTAAGGGCTCACGCAAGTCGACCCCATACGCCGCACAGCTCGCAGCTGAAGACGCTGCGAAAAAAGCGATGGAGCACGGCATGCAAACAGTAAATGTCGAAGTGCGCGGTCCGGGCTCGGGGCGCGAAAGCGCTTTGCGGGCGCTGCAGTCCGCTGGTTTGACAGTTTCGATGATCCGCGATGTTACGCCGATCCCCCACAATGGCTGCCGCCCGCGCAAGCGCCGCCGCGTTTAATTAACCACCTTAATGAGAGCGATCCTCCCCATGGATTCAACGACTGTTCTTGAGAAAAACTGGCTGGAACTGATCCGGCCGTCGAAACTTGAAGTTATTCCGGGCTCCGACCCGCAGCGTAAAGCGACAATTGTCGCCCAACCGCTGGAGCGCGGCTTTGGGCTGACGCTTGGCAATTCAGTGCGCCGGATTTTGATGTCGTCGCTGCAGGGCGCCGCAGTAACGTCAATTCAGGTTGACGGCGTCGTCCATGAATTTTCATCAATTCCGGGCGTGCGTGAAGACGTGACCGACATTGTGCTCAACGTCAAACAGGTTGCCATCCGCATGCATGTGGACGGACCGAAGCGGCTTGTTCTGAAAAAGGATACGCCGGGCCTCGTGACCGCAGGCGATATCGAAGAGACGTCTTCGGTTGATATCCTGAACAAGGATCATGTGATCTGTCACCTTGACGAAGGCGCATCGCTGCGCATGGAGCTGACCGTGAACACCGGCAAGGGTTACACGCAAGCTGAGCAAAACCGCCCGGAAGACGCGCCGATCGGCCTTATTCCCGTTGACAGCCTCTATTCACCGGTCAATCGTGTCGCCTATCGCGTGGAAAATACCCGCGAAGGTCAAGTCCTTGATTACGACAAACTGGTGATGGAAATCGAAACTGACGGTTCTGTATCGCCGGAAGACTCTGTGGCTTATGCAGCGCGCATCCTGCAGGATCAGCTTCAAGTGTTTGTCAATTTTGACGAGCCGGCAAAAGATGTTGGCGTAGACGCCCGCGAAGAGTTGCCGTTTAACCCTGCGCTCCTGCGCAAGGTCGACGAGCTGGAACTTTCTGTTCGCTCTGCAAATTGCCTGAAAAATGATAACATCGTTTATATCGGCGATTTGATTCAAAAGACCGAAGCGGAAATGCTGCGTACACCGAACTTTGGCCGCAAGTCCCTGAACGAGATCAAGGAAGTGCTGGCGGCGCTGGGACTACATCTTGGCATGGATGTGCCGGACTGGCCGCCGGACAATATCGAAGATTTGGCGAAAAAATTCGACGAGTAAAGATATAAACAAGACCGGCGAGACGCCGGCCTGAGGAGATGAAGCCATGCGACACGGGATGGCGCACCGCAAACTGAACCGGACCCATGAACATCGCAAAGCGATGTTTGCCAATATGGCGTCCGCGCTGATCAAGCATGAGCAAATCACAACCACCTTGCCCAAGGCCAAAGAGCTGCGGCCGATTGTTGAAAAACTCGTGACCATGGCCAAACACGCAGAAAAAGATGAAAAACGCGCGTTGAACCTTCGCCGCCTGGCAATCGCCAGAATTCGCGACAAGGATATGGCCAAGAAGCTGTTTGAGACGCTGGGTCCGCGTTATGCGGAGCGTGAGGGCGGTTATATTCGGATCATGAAGGCGGGTTTTCGCTATGGCGACAATGCGCCGCTGGCCGTGATCGAATTTGTTGATCGCGACGAAGACGCCAAAGGTCAGGATTCAGGTCCCGTTATTGGCGTCGAGGCAGACGACGAGGAATAAACCTCAGGGCGTTTCCGGGATAAAGTGGTTCCCGGTTTATCGTCCGGAAACGCCCGGAGTCATATTTGGGCGCATTTCTTATCGGAAGTTCATCGCGTAGCGATGAACGCTCCCCATTAGAAGCTTCGCTTTTAACTTCGGAAATGCGCCAGCCACATTGCCGTCCGGTAATAGATCGTTGCATTGAATTGAGAACACGCGGGATTATAATCCTGCGTGTTCTTTTTTGTCGGAGGATTCCCATGCTTCGTAATTCGCTTGCAAGTCTCGCCATGCTCTGCACCGCATTGTCTGCGGCTTGCGCGCAGCCGGCGCCGGCCGAAGAAACGCCTGCAACAGACGCGTCTGAAACAGAAATGCAAGGCGCGGCAATCGCCGCGTCGCCGCGCGTGACTCCGCAAACGATGACAGAGGTGAAACTATCTTTTGCGCCGGTGGTGGAGCGCGCCGCGCCCGCTGTCGTCAATGTTTATTCGCGCCGTGTCGTGCAGCAACGAAGCCCATTTGCCGGTGACCCATTCTTTGAGCGTTTTTTTGGCGGCAATTTTGACGCGCCCCGGGAGCGGGTGCAAAACTCACTGGGCTCCGGCGTCATCGTCAGTCCGGATGGCGTGATCGTGACTAATAATCACGTCATTAACGGCATGAGTGAAATCAAAGTTGTCTTAAATGACAGGCGAGAATTTAACGCCGAGCTTGTCCTCGCCGATCCGCAAACGGATCTTGCCGTGTTGCGCATTGATACGGGTGAGGCGTTGCCCTATCTGACATTTGCGAATTCCGATTCAGCGCAAGTTGGCGATATTGTTCTGGCGATCGGAAACCCGTTTGGCGTCGGTCAGACTGTGACTAATGGTATTATTTCGGCGCTGGCGCGCACGGCTGTTTCGGTCACCGATTATCAGTTCTTCATTCAAACGGACGCGGCTATTAATCCCGGAAATTCCGGCGGCGCGCTGGTTGATTCCGACGGACGTCTTGTGGGCGTCAATACGGCGATTTATTCGCGCTCCGGCGGGTCCAACGGTATTGGTTTTGCGATCCCGTCGCGGCTGGTGCAACAGGTCATCAAATCCGCAATTGACGGCAGCGCGCTGGTGCGGCCCTGGATCGGCGCGTCAACCAGCACTGTGACAGCGGACATGGCGGCGGCGCTAAAGCTCGACCGGCCTGCGGGCGCTATCATTGACGACATATGGGCGCAAGGCCCGGCGGACCGCGCCGGCATCAAGCCCGGCGATGTCATTCTTGAAGTCGATGGCCAGCCGGTGTTTGACGCCCAGACATTGCAGTATCGCGTCGGCGTCAAAAGCGACGCGGATGTTGCCGATGTTGTCTATGTGCGCAACGGCAAAAATCGAACAGCGAAAGTCGTCCTTTCGCTGCCGCCCGAAACGCCGGCGCGCGATCCCCGTGCGCTTGAAGGACGCCAGCCCTTAAGCGGCGTGACCGTCGACAATCTTTCCCCGCGCTACAGCGAAGAGCTTGGTCTTGACCCGCTGTCAAAGGGCGTTGTCGTCACTGAAATCCAGCCGCGATCATTCGCGGCGCGCAGAGGATTAAGGCCGGGCCACAAAGTCCTGTCGGTCAATGGCAAAACCGTCAATAACGCGGCGGAGCTCGAACGGGAACTTGCAAAACCCGCGACCAGCTGGGAGCTGGAAGTCGATACTGGAGGACGGATCGTGCCCTGGCGCGTCGGGCGCTAACCCAACCCGCGCAGGCCGGGCTTTGACACCAGCCGCGCAGCTGCCGTCTCGCAGCTGACCTTCGCGCTGTAAGCTGATAGGTTCTCGCCGCAATGACTGATTTGTTTACAAGCGCTGGCCTTGACGCCGCCGCGCCTCGACCCCTCGCCGATCGATTGCGACCGGCGTCCCTTGATGAAGTTGTCGGCCAGGATCACCTTCTGGGAAACGGCGCGCCGCTCAGCCGGATGCTGCAGGCGGGGAGGCTTTCGTCGCTGATTCTTTGGGGCCCGCCGGGGGTCGGTAAGACGACAATTGCGCGGCTCCTCGCCAATGAAGCAGCGCTCGACTTTGAGCAGATATCGGCGATTTTTTCCGGCGTCGCCGATCTGCGCAAAGTCTTTGAACGGGCCAAGGCGCGAAGGGCGGCGGGCAAAGGTACGCTTTTGTTTGTCGATGAAATCCATCGTTTCAACAAAGCCCAGCAAGACGGCTTTCTGCCCCATGTAGAACAAGGCGTGATCACGCTGATCGGCGCCACAACTGAAAATCCGTCATTCGAACTGAACGCTGCATTGTTGTCCCGGGCGCAAGTCTTCACGCTGAAAAGACTTGATGAGGACGCATTGGAAAAACTCCTTGAACGTGCTGAACGGGAAGAGGGGCGTTCACTGCCGCTGACGCCGGATGCGCGCGCTGCGCTGCGGGTGATGGCTGATGGCGACGGCCGCTTTGCGCTTAATCTCGCCGAAGAATTATTCGCCGAGCCGGAAGATCGGTCACTGATTGAAGCGAAAGATCTTGGCGAACTCGTGCAGCGGCGTGCGCCAATCTACGACAAGGGTCAGGAGTCCCATTATAACCTTGCGAGCGCCCTGCAGAAATCAATCCGCGGATCAGACGCCGATGCGGCGCTTTACTGGGCGGCGCGGATGATCGTCGGCGGCGAAGATCCAAAATTCATATTGCGCCGGCTTGTTGTGATTGCGTCAGAAGATATCGGCAATGCGGACCCGCAGGCGTTGCCGATCGCGATTGCGGCAAAAGACGCCTATGAGTTTTTGGGCCAACCGGAAGGCGAAATCGCCATCGGACAGCTGGTCGCTTATTTGGCGACAGCCCCGAAATCAAATCGCTCCCATGTGGCGTTCAAAAAAGCCAAGGCTGCGGCTCATGAAACCGGCTCCCTGGCGCCGCCGCCCCACGCCATGAATGCGCCGACAAAACTCATGAAATCGCTCGGCTATTCCGACGGATATGTTTATGATCATGATACGGATGATGGCTTTGCGGGCCTCGATTATTTTCCTCCGGAAATGGAGCGCAGAGCGTTTTATCAGCCGTCTCAATTCGGATTTGACAAGGAAATCGCGAAGCGCCTCGAATTTTGGGCGCGCAAGAGGCGTGGAGTGCGGGATCGCAATGACAAATGATCGGGGCGAACTTGCGAATGACCGCCATGGCAACTGTTTGATGCAGGGCGGTCGGACCGAATGACCCTGGAAACGCTGTTGGCGGCAAAAACGATGATTGTCGGCGTTTGGTTCGTCGTCTTCTTCATTGCAGAACGGGTCTCACGGGCGGCGGCGCCGCCAAAATCAACTGCGCGCATGCTGCGTAATGGCGGCATGTGGTTGCTTGTTTTGATCGCGTCTCCTCTGATCGTTGTGCCTTTGACGGAGTGGGGCGCTAATCACCTGATCTGGACGCGGCCTGACTCAATGAATTCCGGCGCCGCAGGGACTGCCGCTCTTCTCGTCACGCTGATACTCCTTGATCTCTGGACTTATTGGCTGCACCGCGCCTATCACCGCATTCCGGCGATGTGGCGCTTGCATGAAGTCCATCATCGCGACGAGTTTCTGGACACCACAAGCGCCGTGCGCTTTCATTTTGGTGAAGTTGTTTTATCCGCTTCGTTGCGATTGATCCCGATTGCGCTGTTAGCGACGCCTTTATCGACCGTCATTATTTTTGAAGCGCTCGTGCTTTGCGCGGCGATATTTCACCACTCAAATCTGCGTATACCGCCCGTATTTGAGGGGCTGCTTTCGCGCCTGATCGTGACGCCGTCCATTCACTGGGTGCACCACCATGCTGTCAAGGCGGATACGGATTCAAACTATGCGACAATCTTCAGCCTGTGGGATCCGCTTTTTCGGTCGAGATCCCTGACAATGCGTGCTCCGGACATGAAAATCGGCGTCGAAGGTGTTGAAGATAAGGGGTTTTTCCGCTTAATGCTGATGCCGTTCAGAAAGGCTGACATATGAGTGGTGGAGTGATCTGGTTGGCGGTCGCAGCGGGCGGCGCGCTTGGCGCGATGGCCCGCCACGGCGTTTCGCGCCTGTCGCTTCACATGCTCGGGCCGAATTTTCCGTGGGGCACCTTGGCGGCGAATATCAGCGGCTCATTTGTGATGGGACTGGTAATCGTCTGGCTATCAACACGCGAGCCGAATTCGCCGGCGCTGCGCGCGTTTTTAACCGTTGGAATGCTCGGCGCCTTTACGACGTTTTCGACATTTTCGCTTGACGCGATCACGATCTATCGCGATCGAGATATGCTTGTCGCCGGCGCCTATGTTTTCGCATCAGTGTTGCTTTCGATCTTTGGCCTGCTTTCCGGGATCGGTCTTGGCCGGCAACTGACATGAGCGGCGTACAGATGAAATCAGTCGCGCCCGATGAAGCGGGCATGCGTCTTGACCGCTGGTTCAAAACGCATTTCCCCGCAGTGCGCCATGGGGAGCTTGAAAAATTCCTGCGCAAGGGGCAAGTGCGCGTCAGCGGCGGCCGTGTCAAAGCAAACCGCCGCCTTGAAGCCGGTGAAGAAATCCGCATTCCGCCTTTGCAGGAAAACGCAAACGTGCAAAAGCCCGTACAGCATTTCAATGCCGATGATGCTGCGGCGCTCAAAAAACTGATCCTGTTTGAAGATGACGCCATCATGGCCCTCAACAAGCCTTTTGGCATGGCCGTCCAGGGCGGCGCTAAAACCGTGCGCCATATCGATGGTATGCTCGCGTCGCTTGAAAAGGACGGCGTTCGCCCACGGCTTGTGCATCGCCTCGACAAGGATACTGGCGGTCTTTTACTGCTCGCGAAAACAAGAACCGCCGCCCAAAAGCTCGGGGCCGCCTTTAAGCGCCATGATGTTGAAAAAACCTATTGGGGGCTGACAGCCGGGGCGCCGCGTCCGCGCGAGGGGACGATCTCAATGCCAATCGCCAAACGCATGGTGCGTCTGGAAGGCGGTGATGTTGAACGCGTTGTTCCCGCCGAAGGCGAAGACGCCAAAAAAGCGATTACCGATTATCAAACCCTTGACGATGCAGGCGGGCGCGTTGCGTTTCTTGCACTGCGGCCGGTAACGGGGCGAACCCATCAATTGCGCGTACATGCGGCGGCGATTGGCTGCCCGATTGTCGGCGACGGTAAATATGGCGGTGCGGCGGCGCATCTTGAAGGCGTTTCGGATAAAATGCACTTGTTCTGCCGCTCCATGACATTTCCGCACCCAAAAACCGGACGCAAAACAACGCTGACGGCGCCGCTTGCGGGGCATATGCGGGAAACATGGAAATTCTTTTCTTTTGACAGGGATGCGGTTTCCGAGTGGCCGGATGATTTGCGGTGACGACAGAGAAAACGAAACTCAAACGGTTTTATAAAAACGTTGCGGTTGAAAATCGGGACAAAGGTTACGCGATTTTGCTTGACGGCCGCGTTGCGAAAACCGCCGGGCGCAATATGCTGATGGCGCCAACAGAGTTCCTTGGCGCCGCAATTGCCGCGGAATGGGACGCACAAGGCGAATATATCAAGCGCCATCATATGCCGCTGACCGCTTTATTGGCGGGTTCGATTGATAGCACTGCTGCTGCGGGTGGTAATCCGATTGAAGAGATTTTGACGTTCTTGAACACCGATCTTGTTTGTTACCGCGCCGATGCGCCAATGGCGTTGGTTGAGCGGCAAGGCGCCGCATGGGATCCTTATGTGGAATGGCTGGAGGCGACATGCGGCGCCCGGCTTGTCACGACAAAGGGCATCGTCGCCGTTGCCCAATCGGGCGCAGCGATCAATGCAGTTCGCAATCATCTAGAAGACCAAACGCCGCCGGTGCTGCACGGGATCAAAACGGCGACGGAAATTACCGGTTCGGCAGTGCTGGCAATGGCAATGTGGAAAGGCGGCTTTGAACCACAGGCGGTTTTTGATGCATCGCGTGTTGATGAAAATTTTCAGGAGGGTCGCTGGGGTGTTGACGCCGAAGCGAAGGCGCGGACACAGAGGCTGGCCGCCGATTTTAACGCCGTCGCCCGGTTTTTGAGCCTGTTGTAATCTTTACTGGCTGAATTTTTCACCGCGATTGAGCGCCCGGAACCGCATCAATTCATCGCTGCGCAACAGCGTGTCTTTGTTTGCATCCATGGTGTCAAAGTCGAGCAGATATTCTCGAATATAAACTTCGCGGGAAATCGATTCGGCGGCGCCGGCCATAAATGCAAATTTTTCACGCGCATATTGATCGCTCTGTGATTCTGCAGCCTGCGGATTAATTTCCGAAAGAAAGGCGTCATATTGGCGCTGTCGCGCAATTTCCTTGGTCGGCGCATCGGCGGTTCTGGCGTCATTTTGCCGCCATGTATCCACGAGATTTACAAATTCATCCTGCGTCATGATTTCATTGCGATCGGCATCGGCGATTGTAAAATCAAGTTTTGCTTCTTCAAAAGCTTCAATCCGCGTCAGCAGCTCGCCGTCGAACGCGGCCTTTAAGGCTTCGACGGTTGTCGTGCCGGCTTCAGTTTCGCGATAGGGTCTGTTCCGGTCGAAAGTAACGGTTCGTTTTTCGCTTTCAATGACTTCGCCGTTGATCGTGCGCTTGAGCGTATAGGTTTGTTTGAGTTGTTGCCGGGAATTGAGCATGTCGGCCATCTCATCAGGATTAACCGGGGCAGGGTCTTCGGTGACCAGCTCGGAGGGCACATAGGTGACTACGCCATCAACGACGATTGCCGTCAGCGCATCGCCAGGCGCCGCCATTTGTTGATCAATTTCCGTCTGAAGACCCTGCGGCTGGGCGCGCTGCGCCTGGACAAGATCCAGCGGCGCCTCTTCGATAATTGCATTGGTCTGCGCATCTTGGGCCAGTCCGGGCGCGAGAAACGCCAAGGCGATGGCGCCGGCCATGGGGAATAGAAAATCGGTCGTTGGCGTCTTGGTCTTCGTCATAGCTTACGTGTACCGCTCGTTGTTACCATAGCCCCCTATAGCCTATAAAAGCGGCAAAAAGTTGCCAAATACGCCGGTGAAACCTTCGATTTCCAGGCAAATAGATTAAATTGCTTTAACGCGTTCGAGGGGTTCGCGGCTTAAAGCCGGGAAAAAAACGCTTCAAAATGACGGCGCGTCAGCGTCGATGCTCGGTCCGAAGATCTGACCAAATGCCGATCTTAACGCACTGTCCGCATCCGCCATTGTCACGGGATAACCAAGGTCAACCAGGCTCGTGACGCCGAGACCCGTCTCGTCAATGCCGCATGGGGTGATGCCGGTAAAATGCGTCAGATCCGGTTCAACATTGAGCGATATGCCGTGAAAGCTGACCCAGCGGCGGATGCGTACGCCGATCGCGGCGATTTTGTCTTCGCGGCATGGTCCGCCCGGCTCGCTGCGATCGACCCAGACCCCGACCCGGCCGTCGCGGCGTTCGCCCTTGATACTAAAGGCATCAAGCGTTGCGATGGTCCATTCTTCGAGCGCCCGTACAAAAGTGCGTATGTCTTTCCCGCGTTGTTCCAGATCGAGCATCACATAGGCGACCCGCTGGCCGGGTCCGTGATAGGTGTATTGACCGCCGCGCGAGCTTTTGAACACCGGAAAGCGGTCAGCCATCAAGAGATCTTTGGCGCGCGCGCTGGAGCCGGCCGTATAAAGCGGCGGATGTTCCAGAAGCCAGACCAGCTCTTGCGCCTCGCCAGCGCGGATTGCGGCGACCCGGCGTTCCATAAACGCGACGGCTTCCTCGTAATCCACATAACGGGACGAAACCGCCCATTCAGTCGGCTTTTGCGACCGAATCCTGGTGACGGCGTTTTCTGACTTTAACGGCGCGCTTACCAATGGGCGGCACTCTCTTTAATTGCTTACTCTTGAGGGGTTGTGGCCTGTTATGGCGCCTGTGGACAAGATCGAAGTTGAATTGACCATGCTGATCGGGCAGGCGGCGCTGCCCCTGTGCCAGCTTCTGCGCAAGGGCCGGGGCGCAGTCATGCCCCTCGGACGCGGAGACGGAACCGCTGGAAATCCTCGTCAATGGCCGCAAAATCGCTCAAGGCCGCGTCGTATTGCGCGGCGAAGACATCGGCGTCGGGCTGATCGGCAAGGCAAAAGCTCTCGCCTGAGGGTCCCTAATTCCTCTGATTTTCGGGCTTCACAGGATAGCAGCCATTTGCTATTCCCGCCGCTCGCCGACTGGATGCGGTCGTGGCGGAATTGGTAGACGCGCAGCGTTGAGGTCGCTGTGGGGCAACCCGTGGAAGTTCGAGTCTTCTCGACCGCACCAACTTTTCCATCCCAATAAGAGCGTTAATTGTGGCGACCGCCACGCTGCGTGTTCAGGGTTAACGGGGCACAAAGAATGCACCGGCGACCCCTATGGGATGCGGGCGCCGCTTTTTTGAGCCAATTTCGGCTGTTTTGTTTGTCGCATCAGCTGCGGGGATCGGCGCGGGGCTGGCGCGGGCCAAGACGATCATCGTTCGCCCGGGCCCTTGTGCGGCTCAGACCACCTATTTTCTCGCTGGCAATAGCGGCGCGCTGATCCGCACCGATGGTGATGCGGTCGGCTCATTTGAAAATCATGTGATCGTTTTTCGACGCAATCAGACGCGCGGCTGGGCGAGCCGGCACGTGTTGAAACGCTTTGATCTGAAACTGAACGAAAAGGGCGCCCGGATTTTAAATTCCGGCGCCTTTTGCATAGGGGCGAATTAATCATGCGTATTTTTCTGATCGCGCTTGCGATTGTTTATTGGGCGGGCGCAAGTCTCGCGACGTCAATCGTATTAAAGCCTGCCAAATGTCCGGTTGCGGCAGATCTGGCGGCGCTCGCCGACGGCGATGCCGTTGCGCTGGACCTCAATCATTGGCGTAAGGCAGGTGATGACGTTAGGCCGCTTGTCGATGTCGCAATTGCCGAGACGCCGCAGACCGGGCAAGTGTTTGCACGGCTTAAGGCTGATCCGAAAACCGGCAGGACGCTGTCTTCGGCCTTTCAGGATTGCGGCGAATAGGGGTCAGGCGGGCCCGGCAGACATTTTCCGCAGGCCCTCTCAGAGCGGATTATCCGATCTCCGATTTGGATTAACCGCTCTAAGTTTATGTCGGTCGCGTTCGGCGCGCTGATCCGCGCCTCACCCGAACCGCGAAACCGGGTTCACTTTCGCTGAAAACGCTCTAGAAAGCTCGGCGAAGTTGTCATTCGTGGACCCATGCGCCTGAGTCGTTTTTACCTGCCTGTCCTGAAGGAAACGCCTTCGGACGCCCAGATTGTCTCCCACCAGCTGATGCTCCGCGCCGGGATGGTGCGCCAGCAGGGGGCGGGCATTTACGCCTGGCTGCCCCTTGGCTTTCGCGTGCTCAAAAAGATCGAACAGATTGTCCGCGAGGAGCAGAATCGCGCCGGCGCCGTTGAAATGCTGATGCCGACCATCCAGCCGGCCAATCTCTGGCGTGAAAGCGGCCGCTATGAGGCATATGGCAAGGAAATGCTGCGGATCAAGGACCGCGCCGACCGTGACATGCTGTTTGGTCCGACCAATGAGGAAATGATCACCGAGATTTTTCGCGCAGGCGTTCGGTCCTATAAGGACCTGCCGAAAATGCTGTATCATATACAGTGGAAGTTTCGCGATGAAATCCGCCCGCGCTTTGGCGTGATGCGCGGTCGCGAATTTCTGATGAAAGATACCTATTCATTTGACGTGGACGAGGCAACGGCGCGGCAGAGCTACAACAAGATGTTTGTCGCTTATTTGCGCACCTTTGCCCGCATGGGGCTGAAGTCAATTCCGATGCGCGCGGACACCGGACCGATTGGCGGTGATCTCAGTCACGAATTTATCGTTTTGGCGGAAACCGGCGAGAGCGCAGTCTTTTGCGATAAAGGGCTTATCGATATGGATTGCCCCAAAAAGGACATCGATTTCGACGGCGACCTACAACCGATTATTGATCAGTTTACCTCACTCTATGCGGCGACCGATGAAATTCACGACGCAGCCGAATTTGAAAAAACCGTTGCCGCCAATGACCGGCTCGCAGCGCGCGGCATTGAAGTCGGTCATATTTTCTTCTTTGGCGATAAATACTCGGCGCCGATGAAAGCGCTGGTTGCCGGCCCTGAGGGCAGGGACGTGCCGGTGCAAATGGGTTCTTACGGTGTCGGCGTCTCCCGGCTCGTGGGCGCGCTTATTGAGGCGTATCATGACGATGACGGTTGCAAATGGCCAATGGCGGTGGCGCCATTCCATGCAGGCGTCATTAATCTAAAGCCCGGCGATAACGCGGCCGATAAGGCCTGTCAGGAGATTTATGACGGGCTTGCTGCAGCCGGCGTCGAAGTTCTTTATGATGAAACCCGGGCGCGGGCTGGCGAGAAATTTGCGCGCATGGATTTGATCGGCCTGCCTTATCAGGTCATTGTCGGCCCGCGCGGTCTCGAAAAAGGCGAGGTCGAATTTAAGCGCCGCGCTGATGGGCTGCGCGAGACAATGGCGGTTGGAAAAGTGGTTGAAACCATCGCCAATGCGGTGAAAGCTGAGCTTCGCTATTCATAAATTGAGCGGTTTAATGGGCATTTCTGAAATTTCGGAAAATTTACAACTTTTGCCGTTATTTTGCCTTTCCGCCAAACTAAGCTAGCACCGATCATGCAATCCGCCGCAGGAATTCAATGAAAAGCAGGACTGGCGCGGCGACGCCGCCGTTCAATTTTTTCGAATGGATGGTCGCGCGCCGTTATCTTGGCGCGACGCGATCGGGGAAAGGCGTTTCGCTGATCTCGATCATCGCGTTTGGCGGCATTTCGCTTGCCGTCGCGGTGCTGATCATTGTCATGTCGGTTATGCAGGGCTTTCGCGCCAAACTGCTTGAACAAATGCTGGGATTGAACGGCCATGTTTTTGTTCAAATGGGCAGTGCGGAAGACCCGGTCGACGATTTGATTGCAAAAATTGCAGGCGTGCCGGGTGTCACGGGCGCTGCGCCCCTGATCCAGGCGCCGGTTTATGCAACAACCTCGGCGGGCGAAGAGGCGGTTTTGGTGCGCGCCATGCGCCGCGATGACCTTCTCGAGCTCAGTTCGATTACCGGCGCCGAACAAATTGTCGGCGGATCGATTGACGGTTTTGGCGTTGGCAAAAATGGCGGCAGTGAAATCTTGATTGGGTCACGGCTTGCCCGGGCGCTCGGCGTCAGCGCCGGCAATGGGGTTACTTTGATTACCGGCGGCGGGTCTGAAACCGCCTTCGGGCGCATACCGGTGCGCTCAAAAACCTATATTGTCGGCGCCATTTTCGAAGTCGATAACTCGCAATACGATTCGACGATCATCTTCATGCCTCTGGAACAGGCGCAAGTGTTCTTTTCCGCGTCTGGCGCGAACAAACAGATAGAAGTGCGCGTCGAAGATCCCGACCGGCTCAATCTCTATGTCCCGGCAATTGAGGCAATCGCCGAGGATCGATCAATGACTGACTGGACGCGGATTATCGGGCCGTATTTTGAAGCGCTCAAAATCGAACGCAATGTGATGCGTCTGATCCTGTTGCTGATTGTCGCGATTGCCGCCCTCAATATTATTACCGGCCTTGTGATGCTGGTCAAAGACAAGACCGGCGATATCGCAGTTCTGCGCACCATGGGCGCGACGCAAGGATCAGTGATGCGGATTTTCTTTATCTCGGGCGCTTTGATCGGCGTTTTGGGAACGCTGACCGGGGTTGTCCTGGGCGCGCTCTTCGTGACCTATATCGACGCCATCGAGAAGGGCCTGTCAGCGCTGTTTGGAACTGACCTCTTTAATGCGGAGATTTATTTCTTCCAGCAGATCCCTGCGGAAATGCAGCTTGGCGAAGTTGCTACAATTGCCGGCTGGTCGCTTTTTATGTCTTTTATATCGACAATCTATCCGGCGTGGCGTGCAGCAAGGCTCGATCCTGTCGAGGCGCTGCGATATGAATAGGGGCGAGAAATGAACCTTACGGAAGAAGAATTCGAATCCTGGCTGCGCGAATATGGGGCTGCATGGCAGGCGCGAGACGCGCAACAGTTTTCGGCGCTTTTTGAAAATGATGCGCTTTACTATTGGACACCGTTTGAAGATCCCAAAAAAGGAACTGATGAAATATCTGGCGCCTTTGGCGCCGCCGTCGTCAATCAGCAGGGTGTGGATTTCGGCGCGCGGGTTCTTTATGTGACGGCGCAATTGGGCGCGGCGCATTGGAGTTGCGCCTTTACCAGGGCAGGGAGCGGCGTCCGCGTTCATCTTGACGGGATCTTCGTTGTTCAGTTTGGCGAAAGCGGAAAAGCGCTCTCGTTCCGCGAGTGGTGGCATTCCGATGAAGCCGAGTAATACAACAGCGCTGCATCTTGAAAATATCGCACGCCGCTATGGCGATCTTGTAATCGTCGAAAAAATTGATTTCAAACTCGCGCGTGGCGAGACCATAGCGCTGCTCGGTCCGTCCGGGTCCGGCAAGTCCTCATTGCTGCATATTGCAGGGCTTCTTGAACAGCCCTCAGAGGGCGAGGTGCATATTGCCGGCATTGCGACGTCGCAACTCAATGACGCCGCGCGCACGCGTATTCGACGCGACACGCTTGGCTTTGTTTATCAGTTTCACCATTTGCTGCCGGAATTTTCGGCGATCGGTAATGTGATGCTGCCGCCCTTGATCGCCGGCGTGAAGCGAAAGAAAGCCGAAGAAGAAGCTGAGAGATTGCTGACGACGCTCGGCCTTGGCGAGCGTCTCACGCACCAGCCCGGCCAATTGTCGGGCGGTGAACAACAGCGAACCGCTATTGCCCGCGCGTTAGCAAACAACCCTGATATATTGCTGGCCGATGAACCAACCGGTAATCTTGATCCGAAAACGTCCGATGTGGTCTTTGATGCGTTATTAAAGCTGGTGCGCGACGAAGGATTGGCTGCGCTGGTTGCGACCCATGATCATCGGCTGGCAAAACGGATGGACCGTGTGCTGGTGATCAAAGATCAGCGTCTGGTTGAAGTAACGAAAACCGTTGCTTAGGACCTTCCCGCAGCAAGCTGACAAACATCGGTGGTGCCGGCTTTAAATCCGGCCTCGCAATAAGCGAGATAAAACTGCCAAAGTTTTTTGAACTGATCGTCAAAGCCAAGCGAACGGATGTCGTCCCAGGCGACAAGAAAGTCCTGGTGCCACTTATGGAGTGTGCGGGCATAGTCCTGTCCAAATTCACTTACAGATTGTAGGGACAATCCTGCTTTTTCCATATGGGATTTTAATATTGACGGGCTTGGGAGCACGCCGCCGGGAAACACATAGCGCTGGATAAAATCGGTTGATTGTGAATAGCGGTCAAAAAACCGGTCCGCAATCGTGATGATCTGCAAGCCTGCGACGCCGCCCGGCTTAAGCACATCGCGGACTTTGTTAAAATAGGTCTGCCAATATTGCTTACCGACGGCCTCAAACATCTCGATAGAAACAATCTTGTCGAATGTCTCCCTTACATCCCGGTAGTCTTGTATACGAAACTCAACTTTTTCGTTGAGGCCGGCGTCAAAAATTCTTTTGCGTGCGTATTCATATTGCGATGGCGACAAGGTAAGACCGGTGACCTTGGCGCCAACCTCTTTTGCTGCAAATTCTGCAAAACCGCCCCATCCCGATCCTATTTCGAGCACCGATTCTCCAGGTTTCAACTCTATTGATTTTGCAAGGCTGCGATATTTGTTGATTTGTGCAGCCGCAAGGTCGGTTGTGGATGGCGGAAAACGCGCCGAAGAATAAGTCATCGTCGGATCCAGCCATTTTTCATAAAAGCTGTTTCCGAGGTCGTAATGCGCCATGATATTGCGCTTTGATCCTGCGCGCGTGTTTTTGTTGACGGCGTGACGCAGATTATTCAGGAAATCGAGAAGCGGCGCGGCGCGAAATACCGACTGCAGGTAATCCGCGTTACGCGCAAAAACATAAAGACATGCCGCCAAATCCGGCGTTTCCCATTGGTCGTCCGCATAGCTTTCAAAAAACCCGATATCGCCGCCGAAGACGGCCCGCTTTGCGAAGGAAAAATCCTTTATGATAATTGTCGCTGCAGCATCCTGCTCGTCTTCGCCTCTGAACGTCAGCGATCTGCCGTCAGGAAGGACAAAGGTCAGGGCGGCGAATTTGACATGGATGAGGCGGCGGCAAACCAGCCGGAAGAAAAATGGCGTTCCGGCCAGCACCGTATCGAAGTTCTGTGCAGTAACGTTCGTGTTCATCGCAGACACGTTCCATCACATGGCGTCGTTTTGTAGATATGATTTTTGTCAAACATCGCCAGCTTTTTTTAAAGATAAGGCGCAAAATGTGCGCCTCAATGCGGGCGCCGCCGGCAAAAGGCTGGGTTGGCGGGGTTTTCGGCAACACTGCTGTTCCGTTGCAGACTGTCACAGGTTGGCCGATCAGGCGCTGATTGCGCGTATTGCGTCATGGAGACCTCCGAGAAGCAGGTGCGCCGGCAGTCTGGAAAAGCCGGGCCTGGCGCGCTGATCCAGAATTCGCTTGCTGCGTGCAAGGCTCCGGCGTCCGCTATTCGCATATCCTAATCCAACAAACGATGAACCGAGTTTTATTCAAGGTTTTGATGCACCCGGGCGGCTGGACCGGATCGGTCGGAGCCGTTATGAATTCGCCTTTGTTGCGTCAGGGGAATTTTATGAGTTTGGAACAGGTTCTTGCGTCATCAGGGCTTGGTTGGCTTGTGGCGGATGAGTTTTTTATCACACAGATCGGCGTTCTGACTCTGAGTGGTATTTTCTTCGTTGCCTCCCTCGCGCTGTGCATTATGGCGATGCGGGCGGCATCCACGGCAAAACGGGCGCGGAACGAGGCGCAAATGACCGTCGCCTCGATGCAGGATATGGCTGATGAGATGCGCCAGTTGACAGCGCAAGTAGAGCGCGCAAATTACGCGCAAAGCCACGCTGACCACGACGATGATGCAACCGCAACCGGCGACAAAACTTCTCTGGACACTGATGAAAAAGAAATCGATCCGGCAGCTGAGGGTAATGCCAGGAAGGCGCGGCCATCAGCTCTGTTGCGCGGTTTCTTGAGCCGTCGCTAAACTTAGCCTGTTCAATGCTTCGTAATTAACGGCGGATTACGCGTTAAAGAACCCCAATCGATAAACAATCGTGCACATGCACGAGCCCGATCGGCCGTTTCTTTTCAACAACGAATAAAGCGGTGATTTTATCACGGCTCATCAATGCAAGAATATCGCCCGCAAGTGCGTCCGGCGTTGCGGTTCTTGGCGATTTGGTCATCACATCAGCGGCGGTTTTCTTCGCCAGGTCAACTTCAAATTGACGGCGAAGATCGCCATCAGTGATAATGCCCATCAAATCCCCACTATTATTGATAACGCCGGCGCAGCCAAAACCGCCGGAAGTGATCGATTTGACGACATTGGGCAGCGGCGCCGACAAATTGACCAAAGGCAACTTTTCAGGCCCGTGCATTAAATCCGTGACCCGGCGCAATGCAGCGCCAAGATTACCGCCTGGATGAAAACCTTGAAAGTCATCGGCGGTAAATCCGCGATTGCGCAATAATGCAACGGCAAGCGCATCGCCGGCCGCCATCATCATGGTTGTTGATGTTGTTGGGGCGCGGGTTTCACCACAGGCTTCTTTGGATTGCGGCAAGACCAGTGCAGCAGCGGCCGCCTTGGCGAGCGTCGATCCTTCAACGCAAGTGATTGCCGTGACCGGGATCGTAAATCGCGCTGCATAGGCGAGGAGATCGCGCAATTCAGCTGTCTCGCCCGACTTTGACAGCGCCAGAATAACGTCCTGGGACGAAATCATGCCGAGATCGCCATGGCTGGCCTCACCGGGATGAACGAAACTCGCAGGCGCCCCGGTTGACGAAAATGTCGAAGCGATTTTGCGCGCGACGTGACCCGATTTGCCCATGCCGGTGACAATGATTCGTCCGTCAGCCGCGCCGAGCAGGCTTGCGACAGCGGAAAATCCGCCATTCAGGGAATTTTTGAGTGCGGTGAGCCCGGCTATTTCCAGGGCGATAACTTCGCGTGCGATGTCCACTGGGGTCGTCATCGGGTCTCCGGCTATTGGCGGTACTTGCCCCCAAGCGAGGCGCGGGCCATTTAAAGCCTATTCGCCGAAAACGCCACGGGAGCGCCTGATGTCCGCTGACGAAAATATTGTTAAAATTGCGAAAAAAGGGGTGGAACTGGCTATTGGCAATCGACTGCCGCTGACTGTGTTTGCCGGCCCCTGCGTCATGGAAAGCCGCGATCACGCCTTTGAATGCGCGTCGGCGTTAAAAGAAATCGGCGTCCGGCTCGGCGTGCCCCTGGTTTACAAATCATCCTTTGACAAGGCGAACCGGACCAGCGGCGGCTCGGCACGAGGATTGGGTTTGGCGGCGGCGTTGCCGGTTTTCGCCGAGATTGGCGAGGCGCTGGGATTGCCGGTCGTCACTGATGTTCATGAATCCGCTCAATGTGCGCCCGTCGCTGAAGCCGTCGATATTCTGCAAATTCCCGCATTTCTCTGTCGTCAAACTGATTTACTCGTCGCTGCTGCAAACACGGGACGCGCGATTAAAATCAAAAAGGGTCAGTTTCTGGCGCCGTGGGATATGGCGAATGTCGTCGCGAAAGTGCGCGAGGCGGGCAATAACAAAATTTTGCTTACGGAGCGCGGCGCCAGCTTTGGGTATAATACACTGGTGAGCGATTTTCGCAGCATTCCGATTATGGCGCGGGAAACCCGATGCCCGGTGATCTTTGATATAACGCATTCTGTCCAAACACCGGGCGGCGCCGGCGCGACTTCCGGCGGTCAGCGCGAATTTGCACCGACGCTGGCGCGCGCCGCGGTTGCTGTCGGGGTTGCGGGCGTCTTTGCCGAGACCCATCCTGATCCGGACAAGGCGCCATCCGATGGTCCGAATATGATCCCGCTCAAACAGTTTGAAGCGTTCCTGAGGGACATCATTGCGCTGGACCAGATCGCAAAGGCGCGATCATCGCTGCATGGATATGCCGATTAGCGGCATTTAACTCGTGGTTTTCAAAAACCCGGCAAACGCTTTCGAAAATTCCGGGTGTTTCAGTGCGAGCGAAACATTTGCTTTAAGCCAGCCCAGCTTGTCGCCGCAATCATGGCTGACGCCTTCATATTCATAGGCAAAGAACGGCTGCGCCTTCATCAAAGCGTCCATGGCGTCGGTCAGTTGGATTTCGCCGCCGGCGCCGCACGGGGTTTTTTCCAGAAGGTCAAAAATTTCCGGCTGCAAAATGTAGCGGCCGGTAATCGCGAGATTGGACGGCGCTTCGGCGGGGGCCGGTTTTTCCACCATGCCTGACATTTCAAACAGGCTTCCGGAGCGATCGCCTTTCGGCGCAACAATCCCGTATTTATTGGTTTCATTTTTCGCGACTTCTTCGACCGCGATGATATTGCCGCCGGTTTTTTCATATTCCGCGACCATCTGGGCGAGGGCGCCGGGCGTTCCGTCAATGATGACATCGGGCAGGGAAACGGCAAAGGGCTCGTTGCCGATGATGTCGCGCGCGCACCAGACAGCATGACCAAGCCCAAGCGGCCTTTGTTGGCGTGTATAAGAAAGCGCGCCTGCCGTCGGGATGGTTTTGAGCACGCTGTCAAGAATGGCTGTTTTCTTTTTTGCCTCAAGCCCGGCTTCCAGCTCGAACGCGTGATCGAAATAATCATCAATGGCGCCTTTGCCACGGCCGGTGACGAGAACGACATGCTCGATCCCGGCTTCGAAAGCCTCATTGACCACATAGTCAATCAATGGCCGGTCGACGACCGGCAACAGTTCCTTCGGAATGGATTTCGTTGCAGGCAATACGCGGGTCCCATGACCTGCAACGGGAATGACGACTTTACGAACCGGTTTCATGACTAAACTCACCCCATGACGCTGCACAGTCTGCAGCCGAAATTCATTTCGGGCCGTTATCGTCAGGACTGGCGCTGAGATCAACCGCTTCCGATGCAAGCCGCATATTCAGATTTTCGACCCGCCTGGCGGCGTCTGCCGCGAGGTCATGGTAGAAAAGGTTAAAATCCTGAGGCCGCCAATGATCGCCGAACCAATGGCGGCGCTGGAGGAATTTCTGCTGCGGCGAATCGACCGCGAGAATGCCGTCCCGGCATTGGGCGCCGGTCGCCGCAGCAATCGGCGGCGGTGTTTCTCTCATCCGCAACCCGGTGGCGGATGCGGCGCCAAGGTGCTCATTGGGATCGGCCGATTGATCGGAAATCGTCCAGCTGATCGGATTGACGCACAAAATCTTGGCATTGGGCAGGGAGGTGAGCGCGCCGGCGGCGTTCCAGATGAGCGCTCGCTGGCGAAAGCGTTCCGCTTCTTTTTCAAAACCTGACTCAAGGTCTATGTAGGAAATAACGCAACGCACGGCGGTTTGTGATGCGCAAGGGGGTATAGTCCGCAGCGCCTGGTCGAAGATTGAAACAGGCACGCCCTGGCGAATGATGTAAGCGGCCGCCAGATGGCGGCGTAAACCCTCATTGGCCGCGACATGATATTGCAGCAGACCAAGTACATGCAGTCCGCCTTGACCGTAGCCTGCGAGAATGAAAGGCCGGTTGGCCGGTCGCACGGCGAGAAAATGGAGGAATGCGCTTTCAACATCCTTATAGGCGAGTTCGCGCGCCGCGAGGCCATCAAATTTGTGGGTAAATGAAGAAAATAAAGTCGCCTGACGATAGCGCGGGCCGTAGACCGCGCCAATCCGCATAAAGGGACCAGCTTCATTTGGCGCCGCTGCCTGACGCAGGGCGGCGTCCGCAATGTTATCCGTAAGCGGTGCATTCCAGCGCTTGCTTGAGGCAAAGGTGGTGGAATGAACGTAAAAAACATCGGCCTCGCCGGCGGCAAGATCGTCTGGCCAAAGCGCCCACGCGCCTCGTGCGCCATAGGCTGGCGGCGGCGGCGGCGTGTCGGTTTGAAATGGGGTTCGCGGATTGAGCGAAAACAGCGTGATATTGTCCTGGAACATTACCGCGGCGGCCGCCAATAGGACAGCGATTGCGAGGGCTGCAAAGCTAAAGCTTGTTCGCCAGGAAACCACAAAAACTCCCTTGTTTGCCCCCATGCGGCCTTTTATTCGCCGGACCGGGCCACCATATTGATCCGCGAGCCTTTTTTGACGATTGCCGCAATTGTTAATTTGTTTACAGGGATCGGGCAAAATTGATGTTTAACGCTATAAGGATTATGCCCCGGACGGCAATAGCGATGGTAATATGACCGACGAAAACGAAAATCCGGCAAGTGAAACTGGTGCGGATCGGCCCCATCTGGCTGGCGATACGCCACTGATCAAGCCGAGCCGGCAGAGCTTTTTCGGCGGCCTGTGGTCGAGCTTCCTCGCGGGCGTCGTCGTTGTTGCGCCGATCAGCATTACGATCGCCCTCATTTACTGGTTCGTTACGGGGCCAATGGCGAAGCTCGATGCTTTCGTTAAGAGAACCCTTCCTGTCGGCGACAGTGTGATCGAGCGGATTGTTGAGCTTCTGCCGGGCGTCGGCGTGTTCGTCGCCTTTGTCGCGGTCGTGTTGCTGGGCGCGCTGGCCAAGAACTTTTTCGGACGTTCTTTCATCCGCGCTGGTGAACGGCTTTTTGAATCTGTGCCTGTTGTGCGCAGCGTCTTTGGTTTTCTGAAGAACGTCTTCACGACAGCGCTGCAACAGTCCGAGCGGTCATTCAAGGAAGTCGCGCTGATCGAATATCCGCGGGCAGGGGCGTGGGTTATGGCGTTCGTCATCGGTGAGGCTAAAGGCGAGATAAAGATAATGCTCGACGATCAGGGTGAAGAGCTGACCGCTTTATTCGTGCCGACTGTTCCCAATCCGACATCGGGATTTTTGCTGTTCATTCCCCGCAGCGATATCCGGGTTTTGAGCATGAGCGTCGAAGATGCGGCAAAAACTGTACTCTCACTTGGCCTCGTCGTTCCGGAATTTGCCGGCCCGGATGAGGCTGTGAAGAAACTCGAAGAAATGGCCGCAAAAGCGCAGCGTGAACCGCTGCGAAAACGTCTGTTTGGCGCCCATAAGCATTAGCCTGCGCTCAAAAGCCTGACGGCGTCATCTCTGCTGAAAAGATATAAAAGCGTTCTCAGCGCCGTGCCGCGCGGCGTTTCCAGTTTCTGATCGCGTTCAATGATGAGTTTTGCATCGTCCCGCGCCGCAGCAAGCAACTCACCGTGTACGGCAAGATCAGCGAGCCTGAATGCAGGAAAGCCTGATTGCGCCGCGCCAAGAAGATCACCGGCGCCGCGCAGGCGCAAATCTTCTTCAGCGATCAAAAAACCGTCTTCGGTTTCACGCAATATCTGAAGCCGCGCTTTGGCTGTTTCCCCAAGCGGCGCCCGATAAAGCAGGATGCAACTTGACGCCTTGTCGCTGCGGCCGACGCGTCCGCGCAATTGATGAAGTTGGGCGAGACCAAAACGCTCAGCATGTTCGATGATCATGATGGTTGCGTTTGGCGCATTAACGCCAACTTCGATCACGGTTGTCGCAATCAAAACGGCAAGGTCGCGATTGTAAAATCGTTCCATGACCGCATCTTTTTCCGGTCCGGACATGCGTCCGTGAACAATGCCGACACGATCGCCCAATATCGCCTTTAAGGTTTCAAACCGGTCTTCAGCCGCGGTGAGATCAATAAGGTCGGACTCTTCCACGAGGGGGCAGACCCAGTAGGCCTGTTCGCCCTTTTCGGCGGCGCGCTTGACGCCTGCTATCACATCCGCAAGCCGGGTCAGGGGGATGGTTCTCGTATCAACCGGCTTGCGGCCAGGCGGCTTTTCGGTGATTTGGCTAACGTCCATATCGCCATAGGCGGTAAGCGCCAGCGTCCGTGGGATTGGCGTTGCTGTCATGACCAGAAGGTCCGGTTTTACGCCTTTCTGGGTCAGCGTCATGCGCTGGTGCACGCCAAATCGGTGTTGCTCGTCGATCACCACCAGCGCCAGATCGTTGAATTCGACACTTTCCTGAAAAATTGCATGGGTGCCGATCACGATATCGACGTCGCCGTCTTTGATGCGTTGCAGTTTTTCGGCGCGGCTCGCGCCTTTGTCGCGACCAGTAAGGATCTCCATCCGGACGCCTGCAGCGGCTGTGAAAGGGCTAAGCGTTTCCAGATGCTGGCGCGCGAGAATTTCCGTTGGCGCCATCAGGGCGGCCTGGGCTCCGGCTTCAACGCTCGCAAGTATTGCAAATAATGCAACAACCGTTTTGCCGGACCCGACGTCCCCCTGGAGAAGGCGCACCATGCGATCCGGCGCCCGCATATCGTCGAATATTTCTTTCAGAGCGTGGCTTTGCGCATCAGTAAATTCAAACGGCAGGGCCGCCCTGGCTTTCGCCGCCAGTCTTCCATTATCCTTGATCGCGCGGCCTTTTGCTTTCACCCGTGCATTGCGGATCAGGAGCAGCGCAAGCTGATTGGCGAGTAGCTCGTCATAGGCAAGGCGCATGCGTGATGGACTTAATAGTGAAAGATCGTTTTGCGATTGCGGCGCGTGCAGATCATCAAGCGACGATTTCCAGGGCGACCAATGACGCGCCTCCATCCATGCGGCATCCTGCCATTCCGGCAAATCCGGCGCGCGGCCAATCGCCTGCCGAACGGCTTTGCGCATTACTGCGGCCGACAGCCCTGCCGTTAACGGATAAACCGCTTCAAAGACCGGCATTTCTTCGGGCTTATCCGGATCAACGATATAATCCGGATGGGTGATCTGAAGGCCGCCTTTGAAATCTTCGATCTTGCCGGACACCAGCCGTCTTTTGCCTTCGGGCAGCGCCTTTTGCAGATAGTCCGGACGGCCATGAAAAAACACAAGCGTGACGAAGCCTGTGTCGTCAGAACAGATCACCTTATAGGGAAGGCGGCGGCCTTTTGGCGGTGGATCATGGCGATCAACTGTCAATTCAAAGGTTGCCAGTTGTCCGAGCTGCGCTTCGAGAATTTTCGGCCGGGAAGATCTGTCGATGATGCTGATCGGCGGCGTCAAAATCAGATCGACAATACGCGAACCAGCCGCGCGCCCGATCAACGCCGCGATCTTTGGCCCCACACCGGCGAGAACCGTCACATCAGCAAACAGGGGGTTAAGGATCGAGGGCCGCATGAAGCGTCTTTACTGCGAATTCTGTCCGAAATGAACGGCGTGGGGAATAATCCGCCAAAAGATTTGCTCGCAATCACTGCTATCCGATGGGGTTTTAGCGCCGAATTGGATAGGATTGCTATTTGGCGGCGCAAATGGCAAGGGCCCGTTTATTGAAAAGGCGAATCCGATGATGCTCGGCCTGTGTCCCGGTGATGATTTAATTTCGTGAAGATAGCAGCAACGACCTCGCGATTAACTAAGCACCTGGGTTTCTGCCTGCGTGCAAATGACTACGGTGACAGCTTTGCGCAACGGCGGCGTTTCAATCAGTCACTATTTATTTCTCCGCGTCACAAATTCATTTTTGTGAAGAACGAAAAAGCCGCAAATTTAACTTTGCGCAAAACATTGCAGACCCTGGAGGCGGGCGGCGAACCGCCGCCGGGCTATCACACAAACCGGCGATGGACCGGGCCTTTGCTTCAACCGAGCGATATTGAAGGTTTCGGCGAAAACGAGCTTCGGGGAAACAGTTATTTTCGGTTTGCAGTTGTGCGCAATCCTTACGTCCGCCTGCTGTCCTGTTTTCGCGATAAATTCGAAAACATTAAATACGATCGCAAGTTCTGGCGTGTTCACAAGAATCTTGGGCTCGCCCGCGACCAGGTTGAGATTAGCTTTGAAGAATTTGTTGAACGGGTTTGCGCTCAGGAAAGCGCAGCAATGAACCCTCATTGGCGCGTCCAGCATGACAATATTTACGCCGACAAAATTTCACTCGACAAAATCATAAAATTCGAGCGCCTGAGCGATGAAATGCCGGAAATAATAAACCGTCTATATGCAGCGTCGGCGGATTTGTTGACGCGGCGGCACCACGTCACCAATGCGGATGCGCATATGGATCAATATTATACACAAGATATCGCAAAGATGGTCAGGGAAAAATACGCCGTTGATTTCGAGACTTTCGGCTATGATGAGCCGCTTCCCAAAGGCGCGCCATCGGCGCTTGCAGACGGTCCAAACAAAGAGGCGGCCCCATGAATTTTGTGCTTCTTGTTTCCACGCTCGCGGCGCTGGCAAGCGCCGCCGGTCATTCATGGCTCGGCGAGACAAAAATTTTGCGGCCGCTCTATAGCGAACGCATAAATGAGGGAGTTCTAAAACCTGTCGCGACGCGGCGTGTTCTCCGGGCCGTATTTCATCTGCCGTCTGTTATCTGGGCGGCGACAGGCATTCTTACCTTTGGTTTTACGTGGCATGGCACGACACCGCCACTCTGGTTTGTGATTTACGGTGTGACGATTTATGGCTTAAGCGCTATAGGAAATTTCTGGGGGCTTCGGCGAATTCACATTGGCAATATATTGCTCACCTTGGCGGCCGTTTTTTTGGCGGCAGGTTCAAATTGACAACAGATCTCGATATGCGGCGTAAAAAACTTCTCTACCGGGCGAGTTATCGTGGGTTTAAGGAAGCGGATTTGTTAATTGGCGGATTTGCCAAAATGCATTTACCGGAAATGAATGCGGCAGACCTCGACGCGTTTGAAGCGCTGTTAAAGCTTGAGGATCGGGACCTCTATGATTGGGCGACGGGCAAGCGCCCGGCGCCACAGTCCGTAGAAGGTCCTGTATTTGAGAAAATCAAAGCCTTTAATGTCGCGGCGATGATTCATGGTTCGGCATAAGCTTATTTCTGCGCTGGCCGCACATCCGCATAGCGGGACTTTGGAAACCACCGGGACGCGGATTTGGTGAGATAAGAAGCGCCGGTCAGAATCACCGAGCCTGACTTGATGGCCGCCGATATTTCCACGTCACCCATCCAGACCGCAACGAGGTTCGTGAGATTACCGGTCACAAATAGATCCACATCCTTGCCCGGGTCTTCGGTGCATAAATCCACGACTTTGTCATTGACGACGGCCCACCAGATTTTGTTTTCCGATTGATCGAGAAAATTTACGCAAAAGACGATTTCGCCATCGGGAAGCTCGTCAATCTTCAGCGTCCTGTGGAAGTCCCACATAAAACTGCCAACTTCAAAATCCTCCTCGCTCAACCGCCGCCGGGCCCATCGCAAGCCCCATTTGGCCATCTGATCGGTTAAAGGCGCCAATTCCCGTCCGCACCTGGTCAGACGGTATTCCGACGTCTTCTGGCCTGCCGTTGCTTTTTTGATGATGAGGCCGTTTGCCTCAAGCTGTTTCAGCCGTTTGCTTAATATGGTTGGCGAGATGCGCGGCAGCGCTCGCTGAAAGTCATTATAGCGGGTTGCCCCAAGGAACATCTCACGAAGAATGAGCAATACCCATTTATCGCCGATGATGTCTGCCGCCTTGATTGAAGGACACAGGCTGCCGGTTTCATTCATGGGAAATCTTCCCCGTGAGGTTTGCTACGGATTGCGTAGCTCAATACTACCGAAATCAATAGCGTGCGGCTACCGGGCGCGCAGTATAGTCCCAGAGCCCCGCCGCCTAATCGTTTCCCTGTCAAAACCAACAGGAGAAAATGATGATAAATTCAGGATCAATCTTTAATGAGGCCGTCGAGAACCAGCCGGTCGTTAATATGGGCGAGCGTCAGGAATTGCTCCGGCAGGTCTATCTGGAGGCGCCGGCAAAAGCGCGCATTATTGACGGCGCCAGAACGACGTCAGCCAATGTGCCGGCGTCAAAAGCGCTCTACACAGAAGTTATTCCGCATAACGCCAGTGAAGCCTATGCTGTCGGCGTTCATACGGCGGTCGGCGGTGAGAGCGATTTTCCGGTGCCTGGCGATATTTTGTGTGCGGCGGTTGCGTCGTGCCTCGACAGCTGCATTCGTATTATCGCAAATCGCCTTGGCATTATTTTGACAAAGCTCGAAGTGATCGTGGAGGCGGAAATGGATGTCCATGGCACTTTGCGTTTCGACGACAGCGTACCGGTGGGCTTTCAAAACATTCGGATGAATGTTGATCTCGACACACAAGCGCCGGTTCAGGATGCATTGCTGGACGCGCTTTTGAATGCGGCAGAACATAGCTGTGTGATTATTCAAACGCTACGCAACGCCCCGGAGATTATGGTCACGCGGGCGCCTCAGAGACAAGTGGACGCTAAACTCGAAACCGCTTCGGTCGCTTAGAACACAATATAAGGAGAAAATAAAATGGCTACGACAGGAAAAGAAAAATATCTAAAGCTCGCCCTTATCGTGTTCGGCGTAATATTCATGCTCGTCTATCCAATCGGCATGGTCTGGCCGTCCGGCTGGGTGTGGCATGGGGGCGAGGGGATGTATTATCTTCAGATGATCGCCGGCGTTTACGCGGTGCTCGGTCTGTTTTTGATCGCAGCGTCGAGAAACCCGTCTGAACATCGCAGCCTGATCTTTTTTACGATCTGGTCCAGCATCGTCCATGCCGGCATTATGGCCGTGCAGGCGCTTGGTGACGCTCATGAACATGGGCATCTTATTGGCGACGTACCGGCGCTGTTGCTCGTTGCTGTGGTGCTGTGGGTGTTAATGCCAAAGAAACTGCCGCGCGCCTAAGGCCCCTGCGGCGCCGTCCATAAATCAAAGCTCCCTTCGCGTGATTGCCGGTTGACGGCGGTCACGCGTTATTGCGTTGCGGTTAGTGACGCATCAGAATATTTTATGCTGCCCGCCTTTTTGCTATCCGGCAAGAATTTCTGAACAGGACGCGTCGCCATGGCTGATACCCAACTCAAGCGCGTCCTCAGCCGGTTTGACGCCGCAGTTCTCGGGTTTGGCGCAATGATTGGCTGGGGGTGGGTTATTCTTGCGGGGACATGGATTTCTCAAGCGGGCGTCGGCGGCGCAACACTTGCCTTTGTCATCGGCGCCGTCGCCATTATTGTTATTGGCCTGACCTATGCGGAGCTCGCCTCGGCCTTGCCCTTTGCCGGCGGCGAACACGCCTACACAGAACGCGCGTTCGGCGCTGTTGCGTCGTTCATTTGCACATGGTCAATCATCTTCGGCTATGTGGCGGTTGTCGCATTCGAAGCAATCGCATTGCCGGTTGCCGTTACCTATCTTGTTCCGGAATTTAAGATCTATCCGCTTTGGGACGTGGCCGATTACACCGTCCATGCAAGCGAAGCGGCGCTCGGCGCCGTTGCGGCGATTGTCATCACCATCCTCAATATTATCGGCATACGGCTGGCGGTGCGCGTGCAGGCGGCGGTCGTTTTGCTGCTATTGGCGGCGGGCGCCGTTCTCCTTACCGGGGGTATTTTTCATCCTGCTCTCATCCCTGACAATACGCCGATATGGTTCGGGTTTGCCGGTGTTTTTTCCGTGATCATCATGGTGCCGTTCCTGTTTGTCGGCTTTGACGTCATCCCGCAGTCGGCGGAGGAAATCGGCGGCGCCATGCGCGATATTGGCAGAGCGCTGGTTTATTCCATCATCGCGGCGGTTCTATTCTATCTTTTGATTGTTTTTGCTGTTGGGTTGGCGCCGCTCGATCCGGCGACCGTCAATATTGCGACGGCGGATGCCGCTGGCGCGTGGTGGCAATCAAAAAACGCCGCCGCTTTTGTGATCATTGCGGGGGTCGGCGGCATATTGACCAGCTGGAACGCGTTTTTGATTGGCGGCAGCCGCGCGCTTTTCGCCATGGCGCGATCCGGCCAGCTGCCGGGTTTTCTGAGCGCCGTCCACCCGCGGTTTAGAACCCCATGGGTCGCGATTGCGGTGATCGGCGGGATTTCTGCATTCGCGCCCTTGCTTGGCCGCAGTGCGCTGGTCTGGGTCGTCAATGCCGGCGGGTTCGGCATCGTCATCGCCTATGTTTTTGTCGCCGCCGCTTTCGTTGCGTTGCGGCTGAAAGAGCCGGCGCTGGAGCGTCCCTTTCGGGCGCCGGGCGGTATCGTCTCCGGCATACTCGCACTGGTCCTCGGCGCCGGGCTGATTCTGTTATATTTGCCGCCATCGCCATCGGCGTTGAGCTGGCCCCATGAATGGGGCTTGCTCGCAGGCTGGACAGTGATCGGTCTTGTCTTATGGATGACGCGACCGAAGCAGTAAGGCGGTTGCCCGCGGCGGTCACACACCCTAAACCTCACCAGCAACGCGACCGTCAATTCAGGCGGCCGCGCGTTTTGCGTTGAGGATATCCATGGCGGACGCCGTCACAAAAATGGTTTCGGGTGTTGCAAAAGTAAACGCTGAAGCGGCGTGGACGATGACCGGCCATTTGCCGGTCTATGGGGCGCCGGAAGGCGCCGACGCCATGGCGGTCGCGGCAGCCGCTCGTGACGGAAACAGGCTGGTTGCGCATATCGCCCGCGATGGCGGCCGCGCCGCGGCGATGATCCAGTCCTTGAGATTTTTCGCGCCGGATATTCCCGTCGTGGAATTTCCTGCCTGGGATTGTCTTCCTTATGACCGGGTCTCGCCTACGGGCGCTGTTGCTTCCCGGCGAATGGCGGCGCTCGTCGCCCTCAGCGCCGCCGCGCCGGGCGCGCTTATTCTGGTGACGTCGATCAATGCGGCGACCCAGCGGACGCCGCCGAAAGACGCCATCGACGACGCCGCTTTGTCGCTCGCCGCAGGCACCTCCTATTCGATGGACAATCTCTCGATCTATCTTGCAGCCAATGGTTATGCGCGGTCGTCGACAGTGCGCGAGCCGGGAGAATTTGCCGTGCGCGGCGGGCTCGTTGATATTTTCCCGCCGGGCGCCGATGAACCCGTCCGCCTCGACTTTTTTGGCGATACGCTGGAGAGCGTGCGCTCTTTCGATGCAGCAACCCAACGCACGACAAAGCAACTCACCTGTTTTGATCTGGCGGCGGCGAGTGAAATTCTCCTGACGGAGCAATCGATCTCACGGTTCCGGTCTGGATTTCTCGCTGCATTTGGCGCTGCGGGCGACGACCCGCTCTATGAAGCGATCAGCGCCGGGCGCAGCCATGCAGGCGCCGAGCACTGGCTGCCGCTGTTTTATGAAGATACGGACACGCTGTTCGATTTTCTTGGCGACACATTGATTTTCACCGATCACCTCAGTGAAGAAGCCGTTGAAGCGCGCATTGCATCCGTCAACGATCATTATGAAGCGCGCGCCGAAGACGCCGAACAACGAAAACCCCGGCAAAGTGAATTTTCGGCTCCGGCCTATCGTCCGCTGAAACCCGAAGCGCTCTATCTGACAACGGACGAATGGCGAACGCGGCTTGGCAATGCGAATTTGCGGCCGTTTTCACCTTTTGCCCCCCCGGAAGGAACGCGCGCCTTTGACCTTGGCGCCAAAGTCGGGCGCAGTTTTGCGGCGGAACGGGCGGCGGATAATTCCAATGTCTTCGATGCCGTAATACAGCATACCGCGAGCTTGCGAGACGCAGGCAAGCAACCGATCGTCGCCTGCTGGTCAGAAGGGTCGGCGGATCGGATGCGAACAGTGCTCGGCGACCATGGGTGCGGCGAGATCAGACATGCCGAAGACTGGAATGGCGTAAAGCGGTTTGACGCGCCGATATTGACCGCCGTCCTCGGCCTTGAAAGCGGTTTTGAGACAGCGGATGTCGCTTTTATTTCCGAACAGGACATCCTTGGCGACCGGCTGGTCCGCCGAACCCGGCGCAAGCGCGCCGAAAACTTCCTGACCGAAGCCTCAAGCCTTTCGGTGGGCGATCTTGTTGTACACGTAGAGCACGGCATTGCGCGCTATGAAGGATTAAAAACGCTTGAAGTGCAGGGGGCGCCGCATGACTGTCTGAAGCTTGTTTATCATGGCGGCGACAAGCTTTTTCTGCCGGTTGAAAACATCGATCTTTTATCGCGTTTTGGATCAGACGATCCAAACGCACAGCTTGACAAGCTGGGCGGCGCGGCGTGGCAGGGCCGAAAGGCAAAAATGCGCGCGCGTATCCGCATGCTGGCCGAGCAACTCATTGCGATCGCGGCAAAGCGTGCAATGCGCACAGCGGAAATTATGGGCGCTCCGTCAGGGAGCTATGACGAATTTTGTGCGCGCTTTCCTTTCGCGGAAACGGAAGATCAGGAAAACGCCATCGCCGATGTGGTCGAAGACCTTGCCAGGGGCCAGCCCATGGACCGCCTGATATGCGGTGATGTCGGTTTTGGTAAGACCGAGGTCGCACTGCGCGCGGCGTTTATTGCGGCCATGACGGGAAGGCAGGTCGCTGTGGTGGCGCCAACGACTTTGCTTGTCCGTCAGCATTACAAAAATTTTGTGACGCGATTTAAGGGGTTTCCCGTTAAGGTCGGACAGCTGTCGCGTATGGTCGGCGCCAGCGACGCAAAGGCCGTGCGGGACGGCGTCGCAAGCGGCCAGGTCGATATTGTGATCGGCACCCATGCGTTGCTCGCCAAAACCATCAAGTTTCGCGACCTTGGCCTTGTCATCGTTGATGAAGAACAACATTTCGGCGTCAAGCATAAAGAGCGCCTCAAGGAATTCCGCGCGGACACGCATGTATTGACGCTGACCGCGACGCCAATCCCGCGCACGCTGCAACTTGCAATGAGCGGCATTCGCGATCTGTCGCTGATTGCAACACCGCCCGTTGACCGGCTTGCGGTGCGCACCACGGTCGGACCGTTTGATCCCGTTGTGGCGCGCGAAACGCTCCTTCGTGAACACTATCGCGGCGGGCAAAGTTTTTATGTCGCACCGCGCATTGCCGACCTTAACGGGATTGCAGAATTCCTGACCGGAGAGCTGCCGGAACTCAAATACAAGATCGCTCACGGTCAAATGAGCGCCGGAGAGCTCGAAGACATTATGACGGCCTATTATGAAGGCAAATTTGACGTCCTCGTCTCCACGACGATTATCGAATCCGGTCTTGATATTCCGACCGCCAATACGATGCTTATTCATCATGCGGACATGTTCGGCCTGTCACAGCTTTATCAATTGCGAGGGCGCGTGGGGCGGTCAAAACAACGGGCCTATGCCTATTTGACGACCAGCCCGCGCAAAGCGTTGACGCCGGGCGCCGAGCGGCGGCTTAAAGTGATGCAGTCGCTCGATACGCTGGGCGCGGGCTTTACGCTTGCGTCGCATGATCTCGATATTCGCGGCGCCGGCAATCTGCTCGGTGAGGAACAATCCGGGCAGGTCAAGGAAGTCGGCGTTGAGCTCTACCAGCATATGCTCGAAGAGGCGGTCGCGGAACTGCGTGAAGGCGGCGCCGCGGCGGAAGAGGCCTGGTCGCCGCAGATCAATATCGGAACATCAGTGTTGATACCGGAAACCTATGTCGCCGATCTCGATGTCCGCATGGCGCTTTACCGGCGTCTCGGCGATGTGCAGACCAGCGAGGAAATAGACGCGTTTGCCGCCGAGCTGGTGGACCGGTTTGGACCGATGCCGCCGGAAGTTGACCATTTGCTGCAAATCGTCGCGATCAAAGGAATTTGCCGCCAGGCCGGTATTGCAAAAATTGACGCCGGCCCGAAAGGCGCGGTCATTATGTTCCGCAACGACCAGTTCGCCAATGTCGCAGGGCTGGTCGCGTTTATTTCGCAATCGCCATATGATGCAAAACTGCGGCCCGATCAAAAATTTGTTTTTCGTCAAGCTTGGCCGGGGGAAAAAGCGCGTCTTAAAGGCGCGCGCAAAATTGCCGAAATTATTTCGGAAATTGCCAACGAGGCTGGTTAGCGTTCTCAGCGACGGCTTGACGCAACCGGCGCAAAGAAACTGCAAGTGTTTCCTCGATACAATGACCCTGGGGACGCGCGCAAGCCGCTGTTTGCGCACGGACGGAAAAAAGATCGCTGTCTTTGGCGCCTCGAAAAGCCGTGCTTTCGAGAACGCCTTCGATTCGCAATGCAACGTCGGCAGCGGCGGCTTCGTTGGTAGACGGCATCAATATCAAAAAAGTGGTCGGTGCAATGCGCGCAACGACGTCTTCAGCGCGTGTCACGCGGTTGATTAAACGCGTCGCCTGATGAAGCGCGCGGCGCCCCGGCTCGACATTATCGGCGCTCTCCTTGTCCACCGATAACTGGATGATGACGGTGGACATCGGCCGGGAGGTTTGGTCGGCGCGGGCGCAAAGCCGTCCGCCATGTTCAGCAAGAAAAGTTGGGGTGAACGCCCCTGACGGCGCGTCACGGACACCGTCGCCGGTACAAGCCTGTAAAAAGTCGCGCATGGTTCGGGTCAGTCTGGCCCGGCGCGTCAATAGCTGCACCTTGCCGGCCAGATCGTCGGGGATATGGGCGCTCAATGCAAATTCCCTTGCGCCCTTGCCGGCGAACAGGGCGGCGAGCGACGGATCGTCGGCCACATGAATAATCGGCAGTGTGCTGTGCTGCGGGTGGCGGCGCAGAGCGCGCGCGAGGCTGAACAGCGGATCATTTTCGTCGGACGGCAGAAAAATGGCGCAGTCAAACGAACCATGTTCAAGGGCGCGCATTGTCTGACCCACCGACAAAACGCAAACGCTTTGTTCGGCAATATGATTGATCGCATTGATCACCGACAGTGCAGGCCCGCCCGGATGGCCGGCGATCAAAACATGCGGGCGCGCGTCTGACGTGGCGATCGACGGAAATTCAACGAGCCGGCTCAGGGCGGCAAGGCTCTTTAGACGTTCGCCGGTCTCTTCAGCAATATTTCGTAAGCGGATCATATTGCGGCAGCGCTCAATGAGCGGCCCTGCAGCGTCGGTCAAACAGACGATCTCGCCATGGCGTTTCAATGCGTTTCGACCTGGCAATGCGAGGTCCGGATCAACAATGAAAAACAGGGAACATTCCGGCGACTTCCGGCGCAGTAAATTTGCTATCGCGACGGCTTTTTTGCCGGCTATTTTCTTGCCGCGAAGATCCACAAGCGCGAGGTCCGCATGCTTCGCCAAATCGGCTGATTGCAGGAGATATCCGGCGGCGCGAAAACTCGTGGTTAATTCCGCAAGCGCCTTTTCATCGCTGCAAACGCAGACGATGCGCGCGCGCGGCGCCAATTCAAGCGTGCTTGTCATTATCCCATCCAGACCGCAGGCGGCGGCAGCGCTAATTAGCGTTGCGTTCGCCCATTTCCGGCGGCATCATTCAAGATACGGGCCGAATTGTCTTTTTCGCCAGGGGGTTGAGGCGTTTCTTCTGCGCTCGCCGCAGCAGTGAGCAGCGGCGGCTGCCCAAGGCAGATATCGGGCTCGCCTGCGGCAGGGAAATAACCGCTCGCCGCCCGTTCCTGGTAGCAAGGCAGTGCAGCGAGAAATTCCTGCGGTTTCTGGTGCGGGCCCGCTTCGCGATAAAGATGGGCGGTTTGAACGCCCACATAGCGCCAATGCCAGGGTTCATGACTGTCCTCACCGGGCAAATAATCATTGCCGGGAGGATAAGACAGGATGAAACCAAAACGAAAAGCGTTTTCTTCAAAGCACTGATAACTGCGATCAGTTGGCCGCATGAATCGATTATTAACGTCGATATCCGCGCCGAGACCGGTCTGATGTTCGGACATGCCGGGCGGCGTTACTGTGCCGCGACGGCCATTTCGCTGATACAGGATTCTTTGCGTTTCGTATGAACGATAACCGGATCGCAACGAAATGCTGTCGCCCGATTCTGACCGGCAAAGAGACACGAGTTGCGCCAGCCGCGCCGGCAGATTCGCTTCACGCGGGTCTGCGCCTTCATCGGCGGCAAGGCGCAATTTCATTTCGTCGACACTTGGCGCTTTGCTGATCGGGATCGAATATTGCGCTGCGGAAACGAGGTCGGTTGGCGCATAATCAGGCTCAAGGAGGAAATATTGCGAGACCGGGCGGTTGACATCGGTGCGGCGATCGCGTTCGCGGTTTACCGCATAGCGCTGATCGCCAAAGGCGTCTTGAAAAAGGCTGCGCATATGTTCGTAAAGCGCCTGGGCTTCGGTCATGCGGCCTTGCTGCTCGTAGATGCCCGCAAGGAGTTTGATGTAAAGGCTGAGGTCGGGGCTGTTGGAACCCTTCGCGCGTTCCTGTGCGTGAAAAGCGTCGAGATAGAGGTTTTCAGCATCGTCAAGACGGCCCATTTCGGCAAATACCGGGCCGAGAATAAGCGTTAATTGCACAGTATCCTGATGATCGCCGCCCAGCACGGCTTTACGGATATGATACGCCGCGGACAGCAAGGCTGCGGCGGCGTAAGCGCCTTCGTCGCGCATGGCGTAAAACGATCCGAGAGAGGCCATCTGGTTTGCTGTCGCCAGTTGCGCCTCCCGCCCCCTCGCCAAAGCTTCATATGGGCTGGCGTGGTTCAGCGTTTTTGTAAAAAGCGGTCGGACGTCTGCGACCTGTTCCGCATAAAACGCATCCAGACTGTCGGGGTTATCGGCGGCGCCGCGCGATGCAGCGTCGCCCGCCAGTTCAATAAAGGAGGCGTAAACGGCAACGGCGCCTTCGAGATCGCCGGCCAAAATCTCCGCTCTGGCGCGTTCGTCCTGCAAACGGATACGCTCACGGATATCGAGATCTTGCGCCCAATCTGACGCAAGCGCATCGCCAAGCAGATCGACGCCGCGTTTGAAATTGTCGCGGCCAATCTGCGCCCTGGCGATACGGGCTTTGAATTCCGCAAGGGTATCGGCGCTTTCACCATTATTGATGCGCATCGCCAGCGCCCGTTCGCCATGCGCCGCCGCGCGCCTAGGCGCATCGGCCTCCAGCAACAGGTTGAAACGGCTCTCCGCCGCGGCGGGATCTGTGCGCAGCGCGACGTTGAAATAAGCCAGATATGCAATCGCCAGCAGCAAAAAAGCGCCGGCAAAGAAAATGGGCGAACGCAACGCCATCGCCTTTGCTACCCCTCTAACACCCAATACCCCATCTCGACCGGAGTGACTTTATCACCTGGCCGCGGTCGAGGCGACCCTGCGCCGGCAAATATTTGGGCGATTGCTGGCGCTGGCGATGTCTTTTGGTTATCGCGTAGAGGTCAACCAGGTTTCACCTATAGCAGGACGATGATGGCAAAAGGCGCGGGCAGACGGCGCATCTATTTGATGCGGCACGGTCATGTGGACTATTTCAAACCGGATATTACGGATCCGCGCGAGGTGCCCCTGACCGATGAGGGGCGGCGTCAGGCGGAAGCGGCGCGCGACGCGCTGCAGCATATCCACTTTGATATTGCTGTATGTTCCGGTTTGCCCCGAACGCGGGAAACCGCTGAAATTATTCTCGCGGGGAATGAATCGCCTCCGGAACTTGAAGTTGCCCGGGGGCTCGAAGAGCTGAAAAGCGGCTGGATCAAAGCAAAAACCCGCGAGGAATTGGCCGCGCGGCTGGCTTATTCATTTGACGACGCCCATGAGCCCGGCGCCCTATTCCTGCCCGAGGGCGAGGCTTTTGCCGGCGCCGAACGCAGAATCATCCGCGCTTTCGATGACCTAGTCCTGCTTGAGGACTGGCGCTCCGCGCTAGTGGTCGCCCATGAGGGGGTCAACCGGATTGCGCTGGGCTGGGCCTGCGGCGGGGGCTTGAAGACCATCGGCGCATTCGAGCAGGATTTATGCTGCGTCAACCTTATCGACATTGATGTGACGCCGGCTGAAATCGGCGAGGGCCTGCAAATCGAGCGCATGGTCATTAAAGCTGTGAACGTCACGCCCTATGACTTTGTGAAGAAAGGGCTTTCCCTGTCGAGCCTCGAACATCTGTTCGACGTTGATTTTGGCGGGCCACGCCCGCCACACCCGGAAAAGTGATCGCCTCCCGATTGGCGCCGCTTAAACCGCGCTGAAAAATATGATTAATATTACGCGCGGGCATTGGCGCGTTTCCAAGCGAAGCGGACGCCGGTTCGCGTCAGGGAAATGCGACGGAACCGTTAAACAGAGCCGTCCGGCGATTGAGCCCTTACCGGAACGGCGCTGCAGAAATTGGGAGATAGACGATGGCCTATGGTGCAAAGCGCGGCTTTAAAGCGCCCGGAGAATTTAAAGCCGCCGATATGTTGGGGCTGATCCTTGCCGCCGCCGCCGGCATTGTCGCAGCCCTGGTTACGGATTTCCAGCAACAGGGTGAAATGTCAGCATTGTTCACCATTAACCAGTGGGCGGTTGCCCTGGGCGGATTGCTGGGATTTACCGATATTCCATTATGGATGGTCGTTATTGGCCTGACGGCGCTCGGCGCCGGATCGGTTTTCTATTTTCAACCGATCACACGCCAGGGCGCATTTGCCCAGGGCTTCGGTTTGCTGGCGGTGTTGGTGACGGCTGTGCCGGGCGATTATGCCGCCAGCATCGAGTCCATTGCCAATAATCTTGCGGCCGTAGAACCGGCGCCGCCGGGCGAGGCGTCCATCACGCCGCGCCTGATCACTGCGAGTTTTTCGCCACAAGGGCTATTGTCAGCGCAAGCGCAGACGGCGCCGGTGCAGGAAACTCCGGATGCAGCAAAATACGATCTCTATCTGACGATCAGTTTTGCCAATGGCGTGCCCGATGATATTGCAGGCATGATCCGGCGCGGCGCTATCCGAGGCCGGCTTCACAATGAAGACACCAGGGAAACATGGAGTCTCTTCCGTTCAACCGGCGGGTCAATAAAGCGTCAGGGCGATCGCTTGATGATCGAGGCCGGTGTTCCGGCGCAAACTGAAAGCGCCCGGCTCTGGGTGCGCATCGAAGCGCCCGGTTATGTCATTGAAGAACAATCTGCATCGGCAGTGATCGGTGAGCCGCTTGAATGGCGCATTGATCTCAAACCGTCGAATACGCCGTTGATGGTTCAACGCCTGGGCAAGAGTTATTGGTTTTAGATCACCATTCAAAGAAGTATCGGCGGGCAATTGATTGAATTCAATGTTGAAACAATTGTTTCGACCTCGAATTCAATCAACAGCCCGACATATTCCATATCGTTCACAGGACACAGCAGCCTAACTATTCTCTTCAGCTGCTGTTCGCTGACCAATCAAAAACTCCCGCACGGCGGCACCGCTTGTGAGGCCGATTGCGCGCTCATAACAGGCAATGGCTGCGTTCGTTTCGCCGGCGGTGCTTAAGATATGCGCGCGCACCGCCCAGTAAGGCTGATAGCGGTCGGCATAGGCGGCGGCGATGCCATCGAGAATTTCCAATGCCTCTTTCGGGCGTTTGGCCGCCGCGAGCGCTGCCGCATAGCTGACTTGTGCGCCGACTGAAGGCGAGAGTTCTGTCAATTGCGCGTATAGCGAGACGATATCTTCGGTGGTGTCGCGCTGGTGTAAAATTGATGCAGCATGCGCGGACTGGATCGCGGCCTCGATCTGATAGGGTCCGACCCGGCGAAAGGTCCAGGCATGGCCCAAAGCAGTTTCGGCAGCCTCGACAAATCCGCGATCCCACAGTGCAGCGTCCTGGTCCTTTAGCGCCACATAGGCGCCGCCAATACGGCGTGCGGCTTTTCTGGATTCAGCGTGGAGCATCAAGGACAACAACCCCCAGGCTTCGGCTTCATCGGGCAACAATGTGGTGACAAGCCGGGCGAGATAAATCGCCTCACGGGTTAAATCCATCATATCCGCCTCGGCGCCGTCGGCTTCATCCCAGCCGGCGCCGAAGGCGGCGTAAATCGCATCTAGAACTGCCGAGAGCCGTGAAGGTAATTCCTCAACGCCGGGGGGATCGAATGGTATGCCGGCAGTTTTTATCTTCCGCTTGGCGCGCACCAGCCGGCCGCTCATGGCCGCTGGCGACAATAGAAAGGCCGAAGCGATACGGGCGGCGTCAAGGCCAAGAACCGTCTGCAGCATAAGCGGGGTTCTGATCGTTGAATCGATCGCCGGGTGGGCGCAGATAAACAAAAGTTTCAGCCGTTCATCCGGAAATGTCGCATCGCTCTGCGTTGCGGCTTCCGCTTCTTCCGCGACCAGCGAAAGAGCCGGCAACGCGTCGGTCTGTGTTTTGCGGCGGCGCGAATGATCGATCAGTTTTCGCCGCGCAGCCGTCAACAGCCAGGCTTCGGGCGCGTCGGGAACGCCTTTTACCGGCCAGGTTTCCAGGGCGGCGCGAAATGCATCGGCGAGCGCATCTTCAGCCGCGGCGACGTCGCGGGTGCGTGATGACAGCCAGGCCAGCAGACGGCCGTAAGAGGCGCGGGCGGTTTCTTCCGCAATCGCCCGCGCATCGTCCACTCTATTCCCCGATATTCCAGACCGGGCGCACTTCCACATGTCCAAAACTTGCGCAAGGACAGCGCGCCGCCCAGTCCAGCGCATCATCGAGGTTTTTTGCCTCGACCATGTAAAACCCGCCAAGCTGTTCCTTGCCGTCGGCAAACGGCCCGTCATGGACGCCTGATGCGCGAACGCGTTTTGCCTCGCGCGAATGGTTGAGCGGCGCGCCGGCAATATAGGCGCCTGATTTCCTGAGAGCTTCCGTATACGCCATATAAGAACCGAAGATTTCATTCTTCCTGGTTTCTTCCATGCTATCCCAGTTATCTTCATCGTCGTGGAGGAGAAACAGATATTTCATGATGCATCCCCCTCTTCGAGATAGGGCACCGGGCGAACGTCAACATATCCGTTTTTCGCCGCGGGACATCTCGCCGCCCATTCGACGGCGCGATCCATGTCGGCGACATCAATGATGCAAAATCCGCCGAGCTGCTCCTTTGTATCCGGAAAGGGCCCGTCTTCGACTTTGCGCACGCCGTCTCTGACGGAAATGACCGTCGCGGCGGACGGCGCCTCAAGCGCTGCGCTTTCGCCCATGGCGCCGGCTTCCCGGAGCGCGCCGCCAAAGGCGTACCATTCGCCCATATAGGCGTCGAATTTTTCCTTGTTGTCTCGCAGCGCGAAATCTTCCGGCGCTTCGTTAGCCAGCAGCATCACTTTCATCGGGATCTCCCATTCTGTTCCAGACGCATTTGCGCGGCGTTCACCGCCACCATAACCAGGACGCGCGGCGATCCAACATTTCGACAGCAATTGTCTCGCTAATCGCCAAAAGTCCGCAGGAGATTATTCCGGAGATTGGTGAGCCGCGCTAGCGTCACTTGCGGCGCGCCGCTCTCGCGCAGTTCCGCCAGCGACGTTTCGACGTCAAAGATCAGCTGGCGATGGATCGGTAGTTTGACGCGGCTTTTCAGCCAGCCGATGCAGGCGAGCCTTGTCCCCTTTGTCACCGCCTCGACGCGATGCACCGCTGTTGAAGGATAGAGAACGACGCTGCCGGCCGGTCCCTTTATCGCATCTTCGTGCCCGGCATTGTCGATCACCAGCGCCCCGCCCTCGTAACTTTCCGGATCGTTCAAAAAGACAGTGAAGGACAAATCCGTGCGCAGCCCGTCAATATAGGCGGCGTCCACATGATCGCCATAGGCCATTCCGCCCTGATAACGATTGACCATCATCCGCCCGAAGGCGGCCGGCTGCGCCGCCGCGCAAAAAACCGAATGGGCGCGCAGCGCTTTTTCTATTTTTGCCGTGACCCCTTTGACCGGCGCGGCCGACCGGTCAGCCTGCTCATTGGATTTCGCGGCGCGGGCCCCGCCCCTGGCCGTTTCCTTGCCGTCCCGCCACAGGTCCGGATCGGCGACGGCGTCCCTGATGGCGGCACAGTCATGGTCTTGCAAAATATCGGCAATCTGAAGCAGCATGGGGCCCTGTTAAGAATGATTTGCAAAATCCGCCCAGTCTTTTACCATGAAGCCAACAGTTTCGGAGGCGCAAGATGACGCGGCGGCATAAACTTTTGACAGGACTATCAACATTGACCATCGCCAGCGCATTGGCGTTTTCCGCCTTGGCTGAAGGTGAAGGAGAGAGCGCCGAAGGCGAGGGCGCCGCTGCAAGCGTGGCCGACGACAAAGACAAGAACAAAAGCGGTGAAGGTGAAAGCGAGGGCGGCTCGGCGTCAGCAGACCCCGCAAGCGATGACGTGGAATATATTCGCCGCCTCGGTCTCGTCCGCGGTCATTTGGCCGCTTTTGCCGAACTCTACGAAGCCGGAGAGACCGACCAGGCGCTGATGCACGCCAAGCATCCCGAAAACGAATTATACAAAGATCTGGAGCCGGCATTTGCAGCGCGCGGCGCGACCGGTTTTGCGGGGCCTCTTGAGGCTGTCGCATCAGCAGCCGCCGCAGGCGGCGATGTTGAGGGCGCCTTTGCAGCGGTCAATTCGGAAATCGCAAATCATACGCCTGATGTCAGCATCGCGACACGGCTGTTGGCGATTTCCGGAATTGTGACGACCGCGGGTGATGAATTCGCGATTGGCGTTAAAAAGAACGGCGCTGTCAAAAAGCCGCATGAATATCAGGACGCCTACGGATTTTTGGTTGCGGCAAAGGAAATTCTCGCAAGCGCTGAGCCCGCGCCCGGGGCCGAAGCTGATGCCGTCGCCACGGCATCGGAACAGCTGGATAAAGCGCTTGGCGCTTTTTCCGGCCTCAATGCCGCAAAAACCAACGGTAAGGCGTCAACGCTTTACGGCGCCGCGGCGCGGATCGAGATTGCCGCACTGGGGTTGAAGTAGAATAACGGGTTTGGCGTTACCACAGCCTGCGCCAGAGCGGTTTGCGCTCTTGATTCTTTGGGTGTTCGGTCTTCAGTTCCTTCGGGTCCCAGGGGCCATAGCTGAAACTGCGCGATCCCGGTTGCGGCTGATAGCCGGTCATGGTGACACGATGGGGGTTTTCCGTAATCGCGCTTGGTTCGTCTTCTATATATCGCACGCTGGGGCTGCGCCGCACCGTATCCGGGAACAGCGCCATCAGCTCCATGATCTCTTTCGGCATTTTGTTCGAAACATTGAGGCCAAGCTCGCGCGCTTCGCCATGGGCGATTGGATAATCATGGGTCCAGCGTCCCGAGGAAAGCTGTTCTGCGACGGCGATCGCGGCGTTTTCCGAGACCGTGCCGGCGAGCAATTCACGCGCCGCCTTTTCAAGCTGACTGATCGCCATGGCCCCCACATCGGCGAGGATGAGCGTATAATCTTCCGTCGCCTGTATCGGTTTGTCCTGTGTGACGCGGACAACGGAGGCGGCCGGCAGTCCGCCGATCTGCGGGTCAATCGGGCCGAGCACCGCATGCTCGCTCAGAACGATTTCATCAGCAGCAAGGGCGATCAGCGTGCCGCCGGACATCGCATAATGCGGTACAAAGACGGTTTTCTTGCCGGGATGGGCTTTGATCGCCCGGGCAATCTGCAGGGCGGGCAAAACCAGGCCGCCCGGCGTATGCAGAATAAATTCCAAAGGTTTATTCGGCGGGGTTTTGCGAATGGCGTCAAGGACTTCTTCGGCGTCATTCAGGTCGATATAGCGCAGCATTGGAATGCCAAGAAGGCCCATGGGTTCCTGGCGATGGACTATCGCGATGATGCGGCTCCGGCGCTTTTTTTGAATTTTTGAGAATTTATTGACGAGCTCTGCATGGCGCTGGCTGTTCGCCATATTGCGCAGCAAAAAATACAAAACAATAAAGATGATAGGGAGCGCGCCCCAAAAACCTTCCATCCCCGAAACCCCTCTACGCAATGCGATTGGGGGCAAGCTTACGGGCTTTTTTCAGGCTTTGGAAGGGCGGCCCCGGGCGCGGATGTCAGGAAGGACGACAATCGTCGATCACTTCTGATCAACAATTTTTGGGCCGCCGCATCCGCTTGCATATCCGCCAGCAGCGCCGAAAACGCTGGTTTGGCGCGCATCGCTGCAAAGAATGGAGAATTTTCAAGGCGGCGGTGGTTTCGATAACCGAGCCCATAGGCTTCACGTAAAAGTTCGATTGCGCCAGCATCGTCGCCGGCGCCCGCATAGATATAGGCGCCGGAAACCGCGGTTTCCGGCCATTGATCGCCTGCGCGCCTGTCCTTTCCAAGGTCAATAATGAGCGGGTCGTCGGCTGGGCCGGCGGCTTGCCGTTCTCCCAGGCGATATTCAAGTGCGGCAAGTTCAAACGCCCCGGTTGTATCATTCTCATCGCGCTCTCTGGCCGCGCGAAATGCTGTTCTCGCTTCATCAATTCTGTTGAGCGCCAGCATGGCTTCGCCGTAGCGGGCGTCCAGCGCAGCGCGGCGGTCGGAATTCAAGCCGGGTGTTGCAATGTCGGCGGCGCGCGCAAAGTCGCCGTTCGTAAGATAATGTTCGGCCTGACTGTCTTTCAGCAGCAAATTATCGGGCGTTAACGTCTCAGCCCTTTTCAGCCACGCATCTGAATCGTCATCAAACCCGGCGAGTTGGAGCGCGGAGGCGATCTGCAGATAGGAAAACAGCGTTGGCGCCCCATTGTCCAGCGCCTGTCTTTCCAACAATAATGCTTCGTGAAATCGCCCCTGTATTTGCAGCAAATAGGCGGCGCTTGCGACCGCGCTGACTTCACCTGGGTCAATGGCAATGGCTTGCTGATATGCGCGCAAGGCCTCCGATATGCGACCTTGCGCATCGTTTGCAAAACCCAGGGCGTGCCAGGCAGCCGCGCTTCGCGGCGAGACGTCCACCGCCCGTTCAGCCAGTGTTTGTGCGTCTATGGCTGCTTGCGAACCAAAATCATATTTTGTTGCACGATGGGAAAGCGCAAAACTCACGCCGATCATCGCGCGAACATTTTGAGGCTCCTCGTCCAGCGCCTGCCTGAACAGTCGCAAGGCATTTTCATTGTCGCCATAAGATCCGCGCGCAAGATAGACGCTTCCTTGATCCATAAGGTCGTTGACCGAAATGGCTGATGCATTGATCGCGGCGTCAGGCGGTGTTGGCGATCGCGGCGTTGAGAATGTCGCGGAAATAAAGATAGCGACAGAAATGGTCACAATGACAGCCCAGGGGAGCCATCCTGTTTTCTTGTCGTATCGGGCAACGCGCGGCGCAGCAATTTCCGGCGCGACGGCCAATCGGTATCCGACGCCTCTTTCCGTCGCGATATACCGTGGCGCTGCGGGGTCATCGCCGAGGGCCTGACGCAAGAGTTTAATGCGCTGAGAGAGCGTGTCGGCGCTGACGTGATCGCGCTGCCATGCGATCGAGGCGAGGTCGCTGAAACTGACCGGTTCGGGCGCTTTATCCAAAAGCGCTGCAAAAACCCGCCAGGACAGATCCGGCAATGTCAGGACTTCGCCATTCCTGGTGATGCGTCGATGGCTGAGATCAACCACCAGATCATCGACGCGATAGTGCATGAAAGGGCGCCTTTTCGTCGCAAAGGGTCGGCGCAGCCGCCTGAACCCTCTAGTTTCAGCAAATTTCACCAATCTTCAGACGACATTAATGGGCAATGCCCGCAGAATTTCAATCGAGTTTTGTCATTCAGGGAGTCCACTACATGCGCATTCTTGTTTCTGTTCTGGCCACAGCGTTATCGATGGCTGCCGCCGCCGCTGCGGAGGAGAAACTGCAGTGGTCAGGAGAAATAGCCAGCGAGCTGGAAGCTGCAGTTGAGAAGGGTGACTACCAGCGTGTGACGAGCATCATGATTTTGGGTGGGGGAGACCTGATTTATGAGGGATATTTCAACGGCGCGTCTGCGGAGACGCGGCACAATACGCGCAGCGCTACGAAAACCATCAACTCCATGCTGATCGGCGCCGCCATTGCCGATGGCGACATAAAAAGCGTCAATGAACCGATCATAAAATTCTTCCGTGACAAACATCCCTTCGCCAATCCGGACAAGCGAAAACACGCCATCAAGATTGAAGACATCATGACCATGAGTTCGCCGCTTGAATGTGACGACTGGAATCAGTTCTCGCGCGGCAATGAAGAGCGCATGTATCTGGTTGAGGATATGGCGAAGTTCTATTTCGATCTTCCACTACGGGGTTTTCCAAGTTGGGCGACGCCGCCCGAACGACAACCTTTTGGACGCGCATTTTCCTATTGTACGGCGGGTGCCAATCTCGTTGGATTGATTGCCGGCCGCGCCGTCGATGAAGATCTTGAGGCTTATGCCCAGCGCCGCTTGTTTACGCCGCTGGGGTTTGACGATGTGACATGGCCGCGAACCGGCGCCGGAGATGTGATGGCCAGCGGCGGTCTTGAGTTGACGTCAACAACGCTCGCGCGTCTGGGCCAGCTTTTTCTAAATGACGGCGAATGGAATGGACAACAAATTCTGCCGGCTGCATGGATAACGGCGTCGTTGCAGCCGCGCGCGAAAGTCGATGACACGACTGAATATGGATATCTCTGGTGGTTATCGCGATATGAAGTGAACGATGTGTCGCATCCGGTTGCCTATATGAGCGGCAATGGCGGCAACCGCGTGATTATTATGCCGGACCATGATCTGGTCGTGGTCATCACCAAGACCAGCTATAATACGCGGGGCATGCATGAAACAACGCAGGCGCTGATTGACGATTTCATCGTGAAGAATATTCAGTCCGAGCCCTGATGGGTTTGCCAATGTTCGATAAGCAATGAGGAGAGTTTTTCGGGCGCATCATAGGGGATCCAGTGGCTCGCGTCCTCGATACGCTCATAGCGCCACGGGGCTTTGACATATTCAGCCGAGCCGATCATTTGCTTTTCGCTCAGGTATTTCTCGCCGCCGCTCCAGATGCCGAGCGTTGGGATGCGTACAATCTCATCGCCGAAAGCGCCAAAGCCGGGCTGTCGGATCATTCTGGCGAGTGAGATATTGGCGCGGTACCAATCAAGGCCGGCGGTGAGGCGGCCAGGTCGAGATAGATTGGCGATGACCGCGTCGATGTCGCCATGGGGCGACCAATGGCGGCGAAACAATCCCCAGCTGTTAAATCGATATGCGGCCTCGCAAATGCCGCGCAGTTGGTGAAATAAAATATACCAGCTCATTCGAAGCTGCTCAGGGCCGGCTTTTAAAAACGCGCGCACATGGCCGACGGAAATCGCCGTAAGCGTGACGAAGAGGTCTGGATGACGCGCCGCAAGACCCCACGCGACCGGCGAGCCGAAATCATGACCAACAAGGTGAGCGCGTTCGATATCAAGCGCTTGCATAATCTCAAGCATGTCGGGGATCGCACCGACATTGATTTCATAGTCCGCTTTGCGCGGCGCCATATCGGTTGCGCCGAAACCGCGTAAGTCCGGTGCAATCACCCGAATGCCCTCGGCGACGAGGCGCGGCGTCATTTGACGCCAGACGGCGCTGCTGTCGGGAAAGCCATGCAACAAAATCACGGCGGGCGCACTTATATCGCCGCTGTCGCGAATAAAATGGTTCAGCCCGTTAGCGGGAATTGTATGTGTTACAATACGCAAGGCGCCTTAAACGCCCTCGCGCCGCGCGAGAAAGGCAAGTCGCTCAAACAGATGCACGTCCTGCTCATTTTTCAGCAGGGCGCCATGTAACGGCGGAATGGCCTTTCGTGGATCGCGTTCTGACAGAATTTCTTCGGGCACATCTTCCGACAAAAGCAGCTTCAGCCAGTCCAGCAATTCCGATGTTGACGGTTTTTTCTTGAGGCCCGGCACATCCCGGACTTCGTAGAAAAGTTTGAGGGCGTCAGACACCAGGCGTTTTTTGATGTCGGGATAGTGAACATTGACGATTTCCGTCATGGTGTCGGCGTCTGGAAATTTAATGTAATGGAAAAAGCAGCGCCGCAAAAACGCATCCGGCAGTTCTTTTTCGTTGTTGGACGTGATGATGACGATAGGGCGGTTTTCCGCCTTAATGGTCTCTCCGGTCTCATAGACGAAGAACTCCATGCGATCGAGTTCCTGCAACAGATCGTTTGGAAACTCGATATCGGCTTTGTCAATTTCATCAATCAGCAAGATCGGCCGCTGGTCGGCTGTAAACGCCTCCCATAATTTGCCGCGCTTGATGTAATTGCGCACATCGCGGGCGCGTTCTTCGCCCAGCTGTCCATCACGCAAGCGGGCGACGGCGTCATATTCGTAGAGCCCCTGATGGGCCTTGGTTGTCGATTTAATGTGCCATTCCAGAAGCGGGGCGCCGAGCGCTTTGGCGACTTCAATCGCCAGCACCGTCTTGCCGGTTCCCGGCTCGCCCTTGATGAGGAGCGGGCGCTGCAGCGTGACGGCCGCATTCACGGCAACTTTCAGGTCTTCTGTGGCGATATAGTCTTTTGTTCCGACGAATTTCACGATGGCAAGGCTCTGCTGATTGCTGCGGCTGCGCGTTGATCCGCTACTATAGGTTTCGGATATTCGGGCGCAACGGCGCGTTGCAGCTGGCTGGCGCCGCCGGTTCCCGCCAGACCTTTGATTTCTACCAAGAAATCCGGCAGTTTCCCCACGAAAGCGGGGTATTTATGCGCGTGATCCGGATTTTTTTCACCACTCTTGCGGCCATGATGATTGTCGCCTGTTCTGGCGGCGGCAAAACCGACAAAGTTGACGCGGGGGATGCGAGCGCCGGCAAGGCGGAAGCCAGCGTGGACTGGAATGACGCGGTCGCGAATCTTGAGCGCAAGGACGGGTTCGTACCGATCTATATCGGCGCAAAAAGCGGAAAAATTCTTGCGGAATTTCCAGCGCCGGATGATGAAGGACTGTCGCTGCGCGCCATTTACGCCGCCGGATTGACATCCGGTCTCGGGTCAAACCCGATTGGCCTTGATCGCGGATTATTTGACAGCGGTTCGCTTGTGGCCTTCCGCCGGGTTGGCGGAAAGCTGATTGCCGAACAGGAAAACTGGAACTATCGCGCAAGCGCAGATAACGCGCTTGAGAAAAAAGCCGTACGGGAATCATTTGCGCGCTCTGTGCTGTGGGCCGGCGACATCATCGCCGAAGGGCCAGGCGGCGCTTTACTGGTTGACCTCGAAGGTTTTCTCGGCCGCGATGCGCTGGATGTTCGTGCGGCGTTGAAAGCACATCCCAAAGGCGGCGACTATGCCATTGCGTCTGACCGGAGTTTTTCTGACCCCGGCGCTGTACTGGTTTTTCCGGACAATGTAGAATTCGACACCCTCCTGACGTTCACCAGCAATGAGCCTGGCGATGAAGTCAATGCGACCGCCGCTGATGGCCGCGCGATCACGCTTATCCAGCATCACTCATTGGCGCGTCTGCCGGTGGATGGCTATGCGACGCGGCCTTTTGATCAGCGTGCCGGCGCCATTGATGTTCAATATTACGATTTCTCGGCGCCGCTTGAGGAAAATGTCAAGCAAGCCTTTGCGCGCCGATTTCGCCTTGAGAAGGAAGATCCGGCGCTGCCAAAAAGCCCGGCAAAAAAACCGATCGTATTCTATGTGGATTCAGGCGCGCCGGCGCGGATTCGAAACGCATTGATCGACGGCGCGTCATGGTGGGCTGATGCATTCGACGCGGCGGGATTTGAAAATGCTTATCGGGTTGAGTTACTGCCCGAAGGCGCCCATCCCCGCGATATCCGCTATAATGTTATTCAGTGGACGCATCGACAAACCCGCGGCTGGTCTTATGGCGGCGGCGTGCATGATCCGCGCACCGGCGAGATGATCAAGGCGAGCGTGATCCTTGGCAGTCAGCGCGTGCGTCAGGACAGGATGATTTTTGAGGGCCTTGCAGGGGCTTCCGTTTCCGGAACAGGCGCCGCCAATGATCCGGTTGATCTCGCGCTTGCGCGTATCAGGCAGCTTGCCGCACACGAAGTGGGCCACACGCTCGGTTTTGCGCACAACTTCGCAGCCTCGTCGAATGACCGTGCATCGGTCATGGATTACCCTGCGCCTTATGTGACCGTGACAGAAACGGGCAGCCTGGATTTGTCTGATGCTTATGACGTTGGCGTTGGCGCCTGGGACGTACTTGCCGCGACATGGCTCTATGCGGAGTTTCCGGACGGCGCCAATGAAGATCAGGAACTCGACACCATATTACGCGACGGCTATGGGCGCGGTCTTCGCTTTGTCGGCGACCGTGAAGCGCGTTCTGTTGGAACCGCCCACCCTTACGCCAGTGTCTGGGATAATGGCGGGGATGCTGTGGATGCGCTCGTCGAAACAATGGCGGTGCGCAAAATCGCACTCGACAGATTCAGCAGCCGGTCAATCAGGAACGGGCAACCCATCGCGCAGCTGCGTCAGGTGATCGTGCCCATCTATCTCTATCACCGTTATCAGACGGCAGCCGCCGCGAAACTGATCGGCGGATTTGAGTTTTCCTATAAGTTAAGCGGCGATGTGTTGTCGGTCGGGATTCCCGTTGATGATGTCGAACAGCGCCGCGCCCTTGCGGCGCTTGTTGAAACCCTGGATCCGGCGGCGCTTGCCTTGCCCGATGCGCTGGTCAATCAGCTGACGCCGCCTTTGGGCGGATTTGGCGCCCTGGCGGGCGGCGGCGAAACTTTTGCAGGCAGAACCGAACCGGTCTTTGACGTTACCGCTGCGGCGGACAGCGCGGCGACAATTACGCTAAACGCATTGCTGCACCCCGCGCGCGCCGCACGTCTTGTGGAATTCAGGCGGCGCAATCAAACCGCCCTTGGCTTTGAGGAAATGCTCACTGTAATTGAGACGAAAGTTTTCGCCGATCCGCCCGAAGTCAGCCATCGGGAAATTGCGCGAACATTGCGGAACCGTTTCGTTTCTTCGCTGATTGAATTATCGTTGAACGAGGACGCAGCGCCGACGGTGCGCGCTCATGTGGACGCCAAATTGCGCGCGCTCACGAATCGGCTGTCGCCGGGCTTTTTCGGCGCGCGCCCGGATTACCGCAATCACAATGCCTGGCTGTCATCGCGAATCAATGCGCATCTGAACCGGCCGGCAGGCGCCTCCCCATCCGCAAATCCGGCGCCGGAAATTCCGCCGGGCAGCCCGATAGGTTCAGATTTTATGGAAACCTGTTGGCATTGCGAGCCTGCAACTTTTTAAGGAACCCTCATGCCCGCCACAATTTACGATTTTGACGTCAAACATCTCGATGGTTCTGACGCCGCCATCAGCGATTACAAAGGCAAAGTGTTGCTTGTCGTCAATGTCGCCAGTAAATGCGGATTTACGCCGCAATATGACGGGCTTGAAGCGCTCCACCGCAAATATGCCGATCAGGGTTTTGTGGTTTTGGGTTTTCCCTGCAATCAGTTCGGGGCGCAGGAGCCCGGCGATGCCGCGGAGATCGCCAATTTCTGCTCCACCAGTTTTGACGTCACCTTTCCGATGTTTCAAAAAGTCGACGTGAATGGCGCCGGCGCCCATCCTTTGTATAAATGGATCAAGGGAAAGAAACCCGGGTTTGCCGGTTCGCGCAGCATCAAGTGGAATTTTACGAAGTTCCTTGTTGACCGCGACGGCAATGTTACAGCGCGCTTCGGTCCGCAGGATACGCCGGCGTCGATTGATCGGCATGTGGCGAAATTACTTTAATCTGAGCGCATTCACAAAAAGTGCACGCGGTTTTTGGGTTCGAATGCGCGATAAAATAAAAATCGCGAGCAGCGGGCGAAAACCAGTTTCGACTTTTCGCTTGGCGCTCTCGTGTTGGGTTGCGAACAGTCTAAATGACGGCCCGAAATTATTAAAGGCAGCCAGCCCCGAAGGACTGGCTGCCTCTAAAAGCATTTTGTGGACTTAATCCTTGTTAACGGAAAGCCCGCCTTTTCCAGAGTGCTAAAATGCAAAGACCATTTTACGGCGTAAAACAAAAAAGCACAACAGCAGAATCAAACCGATGTAATTCGTGAAGACTCCTTTGATGAAGTATTGGCATGCGACGGGGCCTATGTCATCTTCCCAAATTGTGAAAGCCAGCGGTATTCGGGCGTTGTTGAATTCATTGTTGATATGGCCCGGTATAGTGAGGCTGCAGCAATGATCTCAGGTGCTGTTGCCCCGGTGGTTGGCAGATTATTGCTTACGGGGAGTTACAAACCCTAATTCGTACGCCGGCCGCAGGTCTAGCGGGCCCAAACCGGTAGAGGCTGCGGGATATGATTCTCGATTGCTAGGAGGAAAATTATGACGTGGCGCCTGGGCATTGATTTAGGAACGAATTCGCTGGGCTGGGCTGCACTCAAGCTCGAGCAAATTGATGGGGCGTGGGCGCCGGTTGGCTTAAGAGACAGCGGCGTTCGAATTTTCTCTGATGGGCGTAACCCAAAAGACAAGCAGTCGAATGCCGTCAAACGCCGGGAGCCTCGCGGCGCACGCAAAAATCGTGATCGCTATTTACGCCGCCGCGCGCGATTGATGCGCGAGCTGATTGAATTCGGCTTGATGCCGGATGATGAAAGCGCCCGCAAGGCGTTGGAGGGTGGAAAGGGTGTGCCGCTGACCGATACTGACCCCTGGATTTTACGCACCCGAGCGCTGGACGAACAAATCTCACTCCATCAGCTGGGCCGTGCGATTTTTCACCTGCATCAGCGCCGGGGTTTTAAATCCAACCGCAAAACAGACCGCGCCGACAGTGAAAGCGGCAAAGTTTATGAAGCGACACGGCGTACGAAGGAAAAACTTGAAACTATGGGCGCTCGCACATTAGGAGAGCTTTTCGGTCGCCCGCGATTAGAGGCGGCTGTGCATAACCAGACAGCGAAAAAAGGCGCCCGCCATGCACAACCGCTCGCACGGGTGCGCAAATCCGGCGAAGGGGCAAAATGGCAGTATGATTACTATCCCACCCGCGAGCTTATTCTGGATGAGTTCGACGAAATCTGGAATGAACAAAAGGCTTATCATCCCGATATTTTGACGAATACGGCGCACAATCGCCTGCGCGACACCATCGAATGGCAACACCCACTTAAATCGCCGCCCGTTGGTAAATGTACACTCATTCCAACAGAAGAACGCGCCGCTAAAGCCCTTCCATCCTCGCAACGGTCGCGTATTTTTCAGGAAGTAAACGCATTGCGTATTGGTTATCCTGGTGAAGTGCAAAAAGAGTTATCAAAAGAGCAACGCGACAAAGTTGTGAATAGGCTTCTTCATCCCAGGAATGAAAAAGGCACTGTCAAATTTACGGAGATACGAAAAAAAATACTCAAACTTTCAGATCGCACCACTTTTAATACTGAAAGCGCCAAGCGTCCCGACCTGCAAGGCGATACGACCGCGGCCAAGATGAAGCACAAAAACCGCTGGGGCGAGGGTTGGTTTGATCTCGATCTTCAAACCCAGGATGAAATTATCGACCGCCTGATCAATGAGGAAAAAGAGGATATTCTTGTTGCCTACCTGCAAGATGTTCACAGACTTGATGTAGATCAGGCTTTTGGCGTCGCCGATTGTCCGCTTGTCTCCGGATATGGCAGCCTAAGTAAGCTAGCTCTGGATAAAATCCAGCCACACCTTGAAGCGGGCGTAACTGTTTATTCTGAGGCTGTAACTTTGGCGGGATTTCCCAGTCACAGCAATTTCGACACGGGCGAGGTTTTTGATAAAGCCTTGCCTTATTACGGCTATATCCTTGAGCGCCATGTTGCATTCGGAACAGGCGAACCCAAGGACCTGGACGAAAAGCGCTACGGCAAAATTGCCAACCCGACTGTCCATGTGGCGCTCAATCAAATTCGATCTGTAGTCAATGATTTGCTCAAACGCTTTGGCCCGCCGGGACAGATTGTCATTGAACTGGCGCGTGACCTTCCTTTGTCGGCTAAAGGCAAAGGAGAATTAGACAAGCGCCAGAAAGACAATCAGGATGCGAATGAAAAGCGGCGTAAAATTTTAGCTGAATGCGGCGTCGTCGACAATTATAACAACCGCATGCGTTTGCGGCTCTATGAAGAACTCGAAGCACTGGGTAAGTGCTGCGCCTATACAGGGAAACACATCCCGCTTTCTGATTTGTTCACCGACAAGGTGGAAGTCGATCATATCTTGCCGTTCTCACGCACTCTTGATGACAGCTATTCCAATAAGGTACTCTGCATGCGCGAGGCAAATCGCGACAAGGGAAATCAAACGCCGTACGAGAAATTTCATACCTCCCCGGACAGTTATGACTGGGAAGAAATTTCCAAGCGCGCAGCGGAATTACCGCCCAATAAAACCTGGCGCTTTGGGCCGGACGCCATGGAGCGCTATGAAAAAGAAGAGGGCGGTTTTCTTGCGCGTCAACTGACTGACACGCAATATATTTCACGCCTTGCTAAGGGCTATCTGAGCGCGATTTATCCGGGCGGGAAAGCCAGCAATGTCTGGGTCATCCCTGGGCGGTTGACAGCCGATTTACGTTGGCAATGGGGCCTCGACAGTGTTTTGCACGGCCACAATGAAGAGATTTCTGAGGCGCAAAAGAAAAACCGTCACGACCACCGCCATCACGCCATCGACGCGATCGTTGTTGCCTGTACTGACATCGGAATGCTGCAGCGGGCAGCAAGGCAAGCCAGGAAAAATGAAGAAAAGTTCGATGAACGCCTGATGGCAGGCGTCGCAGAACCTTGGGCCGGATTTCGCGATGATGTTGCAAATTCTGTTCGCGATATCATTGTCAGCCATAAACCAGATCATGGTATTCAGGACGCGATGTTGCAAGATAGCGCTATGTCCATAATCCACGAAAAAAAATTGCCGCCGAGAACAGCTCCTATGGTTCGTAAGTACGTGCCTATTGACATACTTACTTCAAAAGAGCTCGACGCGGCAAACACGAAAAGCTGGACAGTCGTCGATGAGAACATTCGACGCGAACTTAATCATCGCATAGTAGGTTTGACGGAAAAAGAAATTAAAAACGTGATTACATCATGGGGGTATGAACAAAAACCTGTCGTTAGTCGACTAAGAGTATTTAAGCGTGAGAGCGTTCAGCCGATTGGGAAAGGTGGATATAAAGCCTATAGTACAGGCGGTAATTATTGTTACGATATTTGGCTGAATGAAAAAGGCAAATGGGAGAGCCGGATTATTTCAACTTTTGAAGCATACCAGAAGAAAAACGAGACAAAAAATTGGGAGTGGTGGCGTAATTTAATCGGCTTTGATGGGCAAAAATTGATTATGCGCCTCCGCAAAGGGGATTTTCTCAAAATTGTTGATAGGGATGATGTTGCAAAAATTATTCAAGTGCGGAAATTTTCCGGTAATAGCATCCATATGCATGAACATTTTGAATCGAATGCCTCTGATCGAATTTCAAAAAAGGAAATTTCAGACATAAAGATGGCGACCTCTGCTCTCCAAAAAGCCAATGCAAAACGGGTGACAATAAGTCCATCGGGCGTAATGAAAGTATACACATAATGTAGCGGCGCAAATATTGCTTGACTCACATGCAAGTATTCATGTGGGAAGTAGATGCAAAACCGTGTGGTGGAAATCACATCTGAGGGGGCTCACCTTAGCGCGTCGCGCGGGTTTTTATCCGTTAAGATTAATGGCGAGCCGGCGGGGCAAGTCGCCATCGAAGATATGACCGCGCTTATTATTCGCGGATATGGCGCAAGCCTGTCGGTCAATATTTGCACACGCCTGTCAGAGGCTAATGTTCCAATAATCATTTGCGGGGCGAACCAGTCACCTGCATCAGTCATTTGGCCTGTCTCAGGGCATTTTTCGCAAGGCCTGCGGATGCAGGCGCAGGCGGCTTCGAACAAACCTCTCTTAAAGCGATTATGGGCGCAGCTCATTAAAGCGAAGATCGACGCCCAGGCGGATGTCCTTGAAGGCTGTGGGGTGGATGGCGCTGATTTGCGCGCGATGGCGCGCCGGGTGAAATCCGGCGACAGCGAAAATTTGGAAGCGCAAGCAGCCCGGCGGTATTGGCCGCGTTTGATGGGCGATGATTTCAAGCGCGACAGAGACCAAGACGGAATCAACGCCGCCTTGAATTACGGCTATACAATTCTGCGCGCCGCCACAGCTCGATCTATTCTTGCGGCGGGTCTTCATCCGTCATTATCTCTCCAACATCAAAGTCGTGGTAATGCCCTGCGGCTCGCGGATGATCTTATGGAACCGTTTCGTCCGTGGGTTGATTATAAGGTGCGCACCCTATCCAGCGAACTTGACGTTACAGAAAATTTTGACCTCGACAAGGATCGAAAGGCAGCCATTGTTGCTGTTCTGACCATGGATCTTCAGGGACCCAACGGCGCCAGCCCAATGCAGATTTGTATGGACTGGTTGGCTCAGTCGCTTGCCCATGTTTTTCTCGGTGAGCGCAAAAGCCTGGGCCTGCCTGGTCCGCCACTTCCTCTCATGCGCACTGCTGGCGGATAACGCCGATGTCGCGGCAAGCTCTATCGCATTTTAGCGGGTATAAATTTATGTGGGTTATGGTCTTATTCGACTTACCAACGACAATGCCGGAGGAGCGGCGTGACTATACTCAGTTTCGCAGTTTCTTGCTCGATAACGGTTTTGAGATGGCGCAATATTCCGTCTATGTGAAGCACACAAACGGCAAGGATGCCGTGCAGGCGATTGTCCGCAAAGTTGAGGCTGCTATGCCGCCCGAAGGAAAAGTCGATATTCTTCAATTCACAGACAAGCAATATGAGAATATAGTGTGTTTGCGGGGCAGGCGGCGGGGTGATTCCCTGCAAAACCCTGAGCAATTGGTCATGTTTTAGTGAAAAAGGATGTTTTCGACTGTGAAAAAATCAAAAACATCCTTTTATTTCAGCATCTTAAGTGTGCAGCTGGTTTAGCACTCTGGAAAAGACGAGCCAACCGCAACTTTGCAGAACTCATCTACTAACCGAGCCGCGGTTTAGCACTCTGGAAAAGACGAGCCAACCGCAACTCCAGAATGCGATCAAGATGCGCGCCATGCGGTTTAGCACTCTGGAAAAGACGAGCCAACCGCAACGAAAGCCGAGCGCGCGACGTTTGCAGCGAGGGTTTAGCACTCTGGAAAAGACGAGCCAACCGCAACGATATTGGCGAGGGCCGCGACCGCGCGCGGGGTTTAGCACTCTGGAAAAGACGAGCCAACCGCAACTATCTTGATGCAACCGTGTTGCCGGGAGACGGTTTAGCACTCTGGAAAAGACGAGCCAACCGCAACTTGGAGAGAGGTCTGGACATGCGTAATGCCGGTTTAGCACTCTGGAAAAGACGAGCCAACCGCAACTTACCCGCTTGATTTTGCTAATGGGCTTTCGGTTTAGCACTCTGGAAAAGACGAGCCAACCGCAACTTCTCTACGGGGGAGGCTCCAATCGCATTGGGTTTAGCACTCTGGAAAAGACGAGCCAACCGCAACTTAAGGGGGTGCGGATTTGCCGAAACAATAGGTTGGCCTGCCGCCGGTTTGATGGACGCCTGGTTAAGCTAACGACATCTTTTCCTCGAATGCAATTGGGCTGACATAGCCGATTGTTGAATGCCTTCGTTTTGGATTGTAGAAGCGCTCGATATAATCGAACACATCTGCTTT
>JAJFGF010000023.1 GCA_021776245.1 Hyphococcus sp.
TGCGCAAGCGCCAGAAGATTCCGTTTAAAACCCGACGATCATCTACCCGCGCCACGCCGCGTGGCTTGTTCGGCAGCAAAGGCTGAATCACCGACCACTCAAAATCTGTCAAATCAAAACGCGCCATTCTTTCCTCCATCACTGAAGAAAATGAATCACTGTTCGATTTCAAAGAAAATCCCCTTTATGGGTATGTGACCTAGTCTTCCGCCGCAGGCGCCGCTTCCAAAATGCGGTCAAGTTCGCGCCGCGACAGGACCGTATCGCCGGGGCGCGTATAGCCGAGGATCGCGCGGATGCGTTCATCAGCAAGGTCCGGATCGAGGGAACGCGAATTTAACAGATCAGCGCGTTTTTCCAGGGCGCGGCGCCGCGCGCGCAAGGCTTCAACCTCAGCGGCCTTCGCCTGCACTTCGGCTTCCAGCGTAAAAAGCGCATGATAACCCGTGTCGCTGGCGATTGCGCTGTAAACAAGCACCGCCGCCCAGCACATCACCAGCGCCGGAAAAACAGCATCGAAAAGGAAGCGGGAACGCAACATAGTAGCGAGGTTTTCTCCTGCGACTCACCTCGCGCAAAAGTAGTTAATGAAAAGTAAATAATTTTCCCGCGCCGGATGATTAAAGCACAGCCATACACTCACCTGGCGCGCCCCACGCGTCCCCGGATAACATAAACTGTCATGCCGACTGGTGTTTTTGGTCAAACATTTCAAAATACACCGCTGCTATTTTCGATCGTTAACCATAACTGTACGATCTCCGTTCGTTTTGGGGGAACAATATTCGAGTCAGCGGGTACGGCTCTTTCCGCCAATTAGTTGAACTTCGGAGGAGACCTAAATGAACTTCAAAAAATTGATGATGGCGACAGCGGCGGGCGCATGCGCCATGGCGGCAAATGCATATGCTGTGGATCTCGATGCTTTTGCCGATCAGGTGAATGCGCATATGGCCAGTCTCGGCAAGAATATTGAGATCGACTATATGGAATACATCACTGACGCCGAAAGTGAGCAAATGGGTCAGACGATCATTTTCAAAAATACCGGCAACAAGCAGCTTGCATTTGACTTTGTACCGTTCGATCCACGCCGCACCGGTTTGCAAGAAATCCAGATGATCGTTGATGACGTCGATACGCTGCACGCTGTCAGCGGCATGGAAGGTGAACCGATTCCGACAATCCCTGCTGGAACCGATATTGCCGCTTTCCATTCTGTGAACGCGACCTGGGACGGCGTTCAGTGCTCAACCATTCCTGTCAATGACTTGGGCGATTCAGGCGTTGATTTGGGTATTGTACAAAATATCCTGGGCTATGGCGGAAACGGGGCCATTGTCGCCGCCGATGTTGGCCATTATGGTTTCCTGCCGCCGTCATTCTTTGACGCGATTGGCGGGCCGGGCGGCGGCGCCGGGATTTTGGGCGTTACCTTCACTTTCCGCTTTATCGACGGCGCCGGGAACAGCACCGATATCGACAACAATGGTGTTGCCGATGCGGCGTTCCGCGAAATTTATTACAATACGAATTTCCCGTGGACGGATAATCCAAATGATGTGATCGGCGATGGCGGCATTGACCTCGAAAGTGTTGCGCTCCACGAAATGGGCCATGGCTTGAGCCAAGGTCATTTTGGCAATGGCTTCATCAACAAAAACGGCAAGATTATTATCGCGCCGAAGGCGTCAATGAATGCTGCGCATACCAGCGCGCATCGTGAAGTCACCGGCACTGATCTTGGCGGCCATTGCTCAAACTGGGCGAACTGGCCTGTCAACTAATCGATCTGATTTTTGATTGATGAAAACCCGCCGGCCTCAAGACTTGATGGCCGGCGGGTTTTTTTAATCTTTCAGATCCAGCGCCAGCGCATGATCGCAGCGCTTTTCCATGTTGTCGTGCTCGATCTCGGCAAAACCGAATTTCTCATAAAGGCCGATTGCCTCTTCAAGGATGCGCGCCGTTTCAAGTTCGATGCGGGTCATGCCAAGCCCCCTGGCGCTGGCGATGGCGTGTTTCAAAAGGCGCTTGCCATGGCCGCGGCCGCGATAATTCGATTTCAGATACATCTTGCGTAATTCACAAACGCCGTCGCGCGTCGGCTTCAAGCCCATCGTGCCCATGATATCCCCGTCGCCGGAGACCAGCACGTCAAAAACGCCGTCGCGATAATACCCCTCAATGTCAAACAGGTCCTGGTCGATGCTCCTGGGATCGGGCTCCAGGTCATACTCATTGAGAATTGCGAAAATAAGCGCGCGGATGTCATCCTGATCCGCTTTCGTCGCCGCACGGATGAAGGGCGCGCTCACCGATCAGCCCGGAATGACGCTGCGGCCGGCATAGCGGGCGGTATCGCCGAGTTCCTGCTCAATCCGAAGGAGCTGGTTATATTTCGCAGTGCGATCTGAGCGTGCGAGCGAGCCCGTCTTGATCTGTCCGCAATTCGTCGCAACAGCAAGATCGGCGATGGTGACGTCTTCGGTCTCGCCTGAACGATGCGACATCACTGCCGTATAGCGTGCGCGATGCGCCGCTTCGACTGCGTTCAGCGTTTCCGTCAGCGTACCGATTTGATTGACCTTGACCAGAATTGAATTGGCGCAGCCCTCGGCAATGCCGCGGCCAAGACGCATCTCATTGGTAACAAACAGGTCATCGCCAACAAGCTGGCATTTATCGCCGATTAAATCAGTCATTACCTTCCAGCCGTCCCAGTCATCCTCGGCCATGCCGTCTTCGATGGAAATGATTGGGTAACGCACAACAAGATCAGCAAAATAATCGGCCATCGCGCCAGCGTCGAGCGACTTGCCTTCGCCTGCAAGCTGGTATTTGCCGTTCGCGTAAAACTCCGTCGAGGCGGCGTCGAGCGCGATAAAAATATCGTCGCCCGGTTTGTAGCCCGCTTTTTCGACCGCCTTCATGATAAAGCCAAGCGCATCGTCGGCGGAGCTCAAGTTCGGCGCAAAACCGCCTTCATCGCCGACATTGGTATTGTGTCCGGCGTCTTGCAGGCTTTTCTTTAGGCTATGAAAAACTTCAGCGCCCATACGCAAGGCGTCAGCAAAACAATCTGCGCCGAGCGGCATAATCATGAATTCCTGAATATCGATGGGGTTATCCGCATGGGCGCCGCCATTGATGATATTCATCATCGGGGCTGGCAACATGCGCGCCGATACGCCGCCCACATATCGATAGAGCGGCAGCGCCGATGCGTCAGCCGCAGCTTTTGCAGCAGCCAGTGAAACGCCAAGGATTGCATTGGCGCCAAGACGTTTTTTGTTTTCTGTGCCGTCAAGCGCAATCAGCGTTTCGTCGATATGCGTCTGCTCTTCGGCTTCAAAGCCCGAGAGCGCGTCAAAGATCTCGCCATTGACGGCCTCAACCGCTTTTTCGACGCCCTTGCCGCCATAGCGGGCGCCGCCATCGCGTAATTCATGAGCTTCATGCGCGCCGGTCGAAGCGCCGGAAGGAACCGCCGCGCGGCCCATGGATCCGTCTTCCAGCGTGACATCAACTTCAACTGTCGGATTACCGCGGCTATCGAGGATTTCGCGGGCAAAAATATCGACAATCGCCGTCATCAAGGGGCTCCGTTCGCATTTAGCGTTCGCAGCCTCTATAGCCCGCCGAACGGCGAGTGCAAGCCGGAGCGTGATCAGACGTTGAAGGCGAAAACGCCTTCAACGGGCCCGTTTGGCGCTTCGCCGCCAACCTTGCGGTTCGATCCCGCAACAAACAGGGAATCTTATTTGTCTTTTCTGTGACGCTGGTCTTCGCGGTTTCGCGGCGTTGTTCGCTTTGTCGGTCGCGGCCGCGCCGGCTCGCCATTCGGCGGCGGTGGCGGCGGCGGCGAACCCTGAGGCGGCGGCGAACCCTGGGGCGGCGGATTGGCGTTATTGCCGCGATGGTCGCCGCGCGGATGCCGGCGGCCGCGATGGGGCCCGTAATAGGGTGAGTATTGATAGTAATAGGGCGCACGATAATTGCCGCCGCTGTAAACGCCATAGCCGAAGAAATAGCCTGAATTGGGATACCAGTATCCGTAACGCCCATAATATGGCGCCGCGCCATAGCGGCTATAGCCGGCGCCGTAACTTGCCCGGGCATATTGATATTGGGCGTCAGCATCGGCGAAGCATTGGCTGGCGCCGGTTTCACAATCGGCGTGGCACGCTTCGTAATCATCAGCAGCGTCGGCAAATTGCTCACAATAGTCGTAGCACGCGCCCGCTTCTGCATCGCAGGCGGCAAACACAGCCTCATCAGGATAAACAACGCACCCCGCCAGCATCGAGACGCCCAGGCCGATCCCGGCCAGCTTTGGAAACATGCCCATTTGGTCCTTCACCCCGCCCCACAGCTGGGGAAAACCTAACCCCATGGGCGCCGAAAAAGCAAACGCCGCCCCCAAGTGAGGTGGATTTGAAATTCCTCTTACAAGAGCGGCAAGTGTCGAAGAAATTTCAAATCCAGAAACCTCACTGGATTCAATAATTTCCAGCAGCCCTTTAAATCTGAAATTCGTTATGGCCCATCCGGAGATAGGATACGAATTTCCGATTCGGGCTGCTGGGAAGACGGCGTTCACAATTCAAATTTGGGCCGGGCCTGGCTTAATCGTCGCTCGGCTCCAGCACCTGACGGCCCCGATATTTACCGGTTTTCAGGTCGATATGGTGGGGACGGCGAAGCTCGCCGGAATCTTTGTCTTCGATATAGGTGGCGCTCGCCAGCTTGTCGTGGCTGCGGCGCATGCCGCGGCGCGACGGGGTGATTTTACTCTTGGGAACGGCCATGGGTAACCTCTGTCATCATCTGTAAGCGCCAGCCCGAAAAGGGCTGTCGCTGGAAATCCGGTCGTCTAAGGCAAGCGCAGACCCTTTGCAAGACCGCGCTCCTCTAAATACCACCGAATTCCTGGTTAATCAGATAGCCGCAAATTGCAACGGTCCTCTTCAACGGCGCGAAACGCCTGTTTGCTAGGGTCCAGCCTCTGTCATGTGGGGTAATTGGGTGCGCAGGCCGCTTCTCTTCGGGGTTATTTTCTCTTTGGCGCTGTTTGGATCGCTGCGCGTAAATGCCGGCGAGCCGGGCGTAAGCGCAGCCCCTTCTGACATCAGCTGGCAGGTGCTGGCGGATTATGAAAAGGCGATCATCGATCAGATGGCTGCGGATTTCTTTGAAAATTCCCTGCGATTGTCCCAGTCGCGCGAGATTGAGGCGGCAACGCCGGCGATCTATCGGTCAATGGCGCTGAAGGAGCAGGCGCGGTTTCGCGCCGAACGCCGTCTTTTATGGAGGGACATGTCGGATCGTCAGCGCCGGGCGCTGCGCGGCGTCACCCGCCCTGATTTCGACAATCTTGCCGAAATCCAGAAACTGCCGTTCCGGCAAAATGCGGTGCATGTTTTAAGCGCCAGCGGCGCCATAAACGCGAAAGCGCTGACCGCCGCCCTTAGACTTGAAATCTGAATAAATCAGGCGTGAAGCGCTGCGCGATGCGTAGTAAGATATTCACGCGCCTGGCGTTGCGCTTCAGCGATTTCCTCAGGCGACATTTCATTGGCAAGCTCTGCGCGATAGGCGCGCGCTTCAAGGCTGCCTTGCATGGCTGCCAGATTGAACCATTTGTGCGCGGTGACCAAATCCAGTTCACGCAATTCCCCGCCCGTCGATGCTTCCAGTCCCAGCCGATACATTTCTTCGCTGCTCATGATTGGTTCTGCGGCACCGAGTGATTCGACACTCATTGTCATCGTCATTTGCGACCCCTTACATGGCCTCCGCCAAAACAATTTGGGCGGATTAACCATGAACAGGATGATAGGCCGCAAGCTAAGATCCCGTTAATTCGGAATTAGCCATTCATTTACATTTTAAAAACGATTTGTTAACCGGCGCCTTTTGTTTACTCTGTATACTGTTATTTTAGCCGGATAAATTTTACCGGTCCTTTTCGCGTTCGGCAAGCGCTCTTCGTTTCAGCGGCTTTTTCTGCGCCCCGGCGCAAGGCGTCACTTTACGGCGCAGCTGCGCCGCCCTGCGTCTCGAATTGGCGATTGTTCAACTGTTTAGCGTCAGCCGGAAACAATGATCGATCGTTTCAGACTCACACAAAAAAGCTCCGGTCAGAAAAACTGACCAGAGCCGGAACTGATTTCATGCCGATTTAGTTAGACGCCGTATCAACGGATATCGGCGACAATTGTTGGAAACTGCCGAGGCTGCAAGAACCGCGAAAGTTGCCGAAACTATCAGTAACGTTGATAATATCGCCCTGGCAAATTTGCGCTTGCGGCGTCGTGTAACTGAATCGTCGCTGGCGCTCGAGCCCTGTGCAACGTCCGTTCAACTCATTGAGATAAACCGCACCGCCGCGAATCTTGAACAGGATCGCAAAATCATCGAGGGGATCAGAATCCCTTACCATGGAAAGACGAATGCAATTCATTGTGTCGCCGGTTTTTTCATAACCGGCCAGCATCTTGGCCGCACGGTCGTTCCCGGCCATGGCGCCGGGCGCCAGCATCGCAGCGGCAATCGCGAGCACAGCGAGTTTCTTAATTGAGTGCATGAGCAATAATCCTCATCAATGTCGTCCCCGAAAGTGCAAAATAGCACAGTTTGCCCTGTGTAAACTGCCATCACGCAAGCGTGAAAGCCCTTGCTAGGCCAATATTATTCGGCTTTTTCGACCTTTTTGGTCAGACGTTCAAAACCGCCGAGACCGCAGGACCCAACCGTAAAGCCCGATGAGTTATCGACGACCCGGATAATTTCATTGCGGCAAAGCTGGGCGCCGTGGAGAGTATATTGAAGACGATTGAAGCTGCTGGCCGCGCCGCTGCAGCGGGAAACCTTGTTCAGATAATATTTATTCGAGCCGACCCGGACGAGAAAATTGTATTCATCGACCGCCGTGATCGAATTGATTTGCCTGGTGCTGAGGCAATTGGTGATTTCGCCGGTGCGGTCAAATTCCGCCAGGCGCTCGGCGGCGCGTTCCGAGGTCTTACTTTCGGCCGTACTTGCCGACGCACATGCGCCCAGCGCCAAAACCCCGATAAACAGTAATGATCTGTTCATGGTCTCCTCCATTCCGCCCTGCCCGAACCCGATCATAAGACAAACGCACGCTTTTGTCTGCGGCCTTTGCCGCATTCCCGGCGCCGCGCCCCGACGGAATTCTTCAATTTCCCGCGAGCCGTCCGCGGCAAGCCGCGCCCGGAGCGCTTTGGCCGCTGAAAACGCTCTTAGAGCTGATACCCGTCCGTTGAGCGCGAGACCTCTATCTCCTCTGCGCTCATTTCCGCTTCGATATCGCCAAACAGCGGCGTTGAAAGATAGCGCTCCCCGGTGTCCGGCAGCATCGCGAGAATCGTTGTTCCCTCGGGTGCGTTATTGGCGACTTCCATCGCAGCGGCGAAAGTCGCCCCCGCAGAAATACCCACAAAGATGCCCTCTTTCTGGGCGAGATCTCTTGACCATTTCATGCCTTCGGCGGGCGGCGTTTTGATGATTTTGTGAATGACGCCGGCGTCCACGGCTTCCGACGTAATTTTTGGAATGAAATCCGGGCTCCAGCCCTGGATCGGATGCGGCGTCCATGCCGGGTGCGAGGCTGACGGGCTGCCGTCGGGATTGCGCTCCTGTTCAGCGCCGCTTGAGAGCATTGCCGCATCAGGCGGTTCGCAGACAATAATTTTGGTATCCGGGCTTTCTTTTTTGAGAACCCTCGAAACGCCGGTCAGCGTGCCGCCGGTGCCAAAACCGGTCACCCAATAGTCAAGCTTTTCTCCCTTGAAGGCGTCCATGATTTCACGCGCCGTCGTGCGCTCATGCATGTCCGGGTTTGCTTCATTTTCAAACTGACGGGTCAGGAACCAGCCATGCTTTTCCGCAAGCTCTTTTGCTTTTTCGACCATGCCGGTGCCTTTCATCGGCGCCGGCGTCAAAATCACCTTGGCGCCGAGAAAGCGCATCAGCTTTCGTCGCTCGACAGAGAAACTCTCCGCCATGGTGACGACCAGCGGATAGCCTTTTGCCGCACAGACCATCGCAAGACCGATGCCGGTATTGCCGCTCGTCGCTTCAATGACAGTTTGTCCGGGTTTTAAATCGCCCGATTTTTCCGCCGCCTCAATAACGCCAAGCGCCAGCCGGTCCTTGACCGAGCCAAGCGGATTAAACGCTTCTGATTTGACATATAGATTGACGCCTTTGGGCCCCAGCTTATTGATCCGGATCACCGGCGTGTTGCCGATTGTGCCGAGAATACTGTCGTGTTTTTTGGTCATGTGTCTCTCCCACTATTTGATCGGCGCGTTGATCGATCGTTGGCAGCGCTTTTATCCGCTCCTTCCCGCAGTGGTCTAGGAATTTTCACTGCTGGCGGGCTTAATGTCCGGAACAAAGGGCTCCAGTGCTTTCTCATCGACAAATTCATGGCGCTCGCCCGCGCGGATCAGCCGTTTTCCATGACGTGGAAAATCCGCCACTTCAACCGCACTCTGGTCGCCGCCCATCAGATAGACAAGATCAGCATCGCCGGTATTCATTAGATTATGCGCAGTACCGGCGGGATAAGCGATGAAATCGCCCGGACCGACCTCTTCCTTTTTTTCCTCAATATCGGAAACCGCCTTCCCTTCGAGGATATAAACCCATTCCTCGTCATTGTGATGGCGGTGATAGACAAAGGCTTCCTTGCCCGGCGGCACGCGGCCGAGATTGACGCCGACTCGGCCAAGGCCCGCGGCCCGCGCCAGCATGGTCATGGTAATTTCGGACTTGTCGCCCAGCGGATGGCGAAACGAAAACGCGGAAGCGGCCTGATCTTGTGCTTTGATAATGTTTTTCGGTTTGTCGGTCATCTTATTATTCAACGCCCAGCTTCTTCTTGAGGATCTCATTGACCGCCTGCGGGTTTGCTTTGCCCTGGCTCGCCTTCATCACCTGGCCGACAAACCAGCCCATGGTTTTGGGTTTGTCTTTGACCTGCGCGACCTGCTGCGGATTGGCGGCGATGATTTCATCAACCACTTTTTCAATCGCGCCGGTATCCGTCACCTGTTTTAACCCGCGCTTTTCGACGATCTCCGCCGGATCGCCGGTTTCTTCGCCGTCAAACATCAGCGCGAAAACATCCTTGGCGATCTTGCCGGAAATCGTTTTGTCCGTGATGAGATCAATCAGGCGCCCCAACTGATCGGCGCTGATCGGACTGCCGGCAATCTCTTTGCCTGCTTTGTTGAGCGCGCCGAACAAATCGCCGGTCACCCAGTTTGCGGCAAGTTTGCCGTCGCGGTCCTTCGCGACTTGTTCGAAAAAGGCGGCTTTCGCCTTGTCTGCCGCCAAAACCAGCGCATCATAAGGCGACAGCCCATATTGATCCATAAAGCGGTGCTTTTTCGCATCCGGCAGCTCCGGCAGGCTGGCCTTGATTTCATCGACCCAGGCCTGATCGAATTCCAGCGGCAACAAATCCGGGTCCGGGAAATAGCGATAATCATGGGCGTCTTCTTTTGAGCGCATCGACCGCGTCTTGCCGGTTTTCGGATCGAACAATAATGTTTCCTGATCAATGGTTCCGCCGGCTTCGAGGATCTCGATTTGCCGGCGCGCTTCAAAGTCGATCACCTGTTTTGTGAAGCGGATCGAATTGACATTTTTGGTTTCCGTGCGCGTGCCCAATTCCTCGCCCGGCCGACGCACCGAGACATTGACGTCGGCGCGCATGGAGCCTTCTTCAATATTGCCGTCGCAGGTGCCGAGATAACGCACGATGGTGCGGATCTTGGAAAAATACGCCGCGCCCTCTTCAGCGGATCGCAATTCCGGCTTTGACACGATCTCCATCAGCGCAACGCCGGAGCGATTCAGATCCACATAAGATGCATTCGGCGCAAGATCGTGAATCGACTTTCCCGCGTCCTGTTCCAGATGCAGGCGTTCGATGCCCACATTTATCGTTTCGCCGCCGTCGAGTTCAACCTCGATCTCGCCTTCACCGACGATCGGATCTTTATATTGCGAAATCTGATAGCCTTGCGGCAAATCCGGATAGAAATAATTCTTGCGGTCAAAGCGCGACCACAAATTGATTTTGGCGTTGAGGCCAAGCCCCGTGCGGATTGCCTGCTCGACGCAATATTTGTTGATCACCGGCAGCATGCCCGGCATCGCCGCATCGACGAGCGATACATTTTCGTTCGGCCCGGCGCCATATTCCGCGGACGCGCCGGAAAACAGTTTCGATTTCGATGAGACCTGCGCATGGACCTCAAGCCCGACCACGACTTCCCAGTCGCCGGTTTGTCCCTGCAGCAATTTTCGCGTTTCGGTCATTTCATGTCTTCCAGATTTTTCACGCGGTTTACCCCGCCAGCGGCGGCCCGCGCAACCTGTTTACGTCTTGGAACGTTCGATCACCCGCCTGACTGCCGCATAAAGCCGCCGCGGATATTGCAGCTCCAGATAATGGGTGCCGCCGGGCACCAGATCAAACCCGGTTTGCGGCCCTAAATATTGCATCAGCTTTTCTGCATTTGATTTCGGCACCAAAGCATCAAAATCCCCATGCAGCACTTCGACTGGGACGTTTAACGTCTTGAGTTGTTCCAGCAACGGGCCGATCTGGTCGCGGCGGCCGGCGATTTCCTCGCGCACCCGATGCCAGCGACCGGGCACAAAATCTTCAACGCCGGCCGCGCCGCCGAGCTTTTCAAGGGTCAGCGCATAATCATGAGGCTCGTCGATCAGCGCCGCTACCGTGACAACGCCGTGAACTTCGCCGGGAAAATCGAGCGCCGCTTTCAGTGCAAGCTCGCCGCCATAGGAAATTCCCATCGTGACGACTTCTTTATCTCCAAACCCGCCCCCCGGCAAAAATGGTTTGATCGCAGCGATCTGATCATCCCAGCTTGTATAGGCTTCGCGATGGTTTTTGCCGAATCCGGGCCGCCCAATCACGACCACTTCAATGCCGCGGGGCGCCGTCCTTAGAAACCGCGTAAAGAGATGTTTGTTGCATGGCGTTCCCGGGATGACGATGATGCGCCAATCGCCTTCATCGCTCGCCAGAAACGCTTCGGTTTCAATTGGCGTCGCCAATGGCGCCGTATAGGTGATTTCACGAAAGCTGCGGGTCATTTAGCACTCAGGCGCCTATTGGGCAGCGCAAATCACTAACATATAGTGATATCCCACACTGTCGAACACTATTCCGCGCAAAAAAACCGTGGTCTGGTTCGACGAAAAGATACGCGCTCCCGGATTTTTGTTTGTTCGCCCTGGCTATGTTACCCTGTGGTCATTCGGCCAGTCTCGCGACCCAGAATCTCTCATGCATAGCACTGACATTAACAACCTGCGCGATTTGAAACTCTTTGCATTATCGGAACGCAAAGGAATCTGTTGGGAAACGATAGCATTCGCCGGATTTGTGCTGACTGCAATCGTCATCACAACCTATCTCGCATTCGCCGGCCTGATACCGCTTTGGCTCGGCGCGATCTTCAATTCATTTTGGATGTTACAAGGTTATACGACCGCGCATGAATGCGTTCATAAAAACGTCCATGGCGGCGACAAAAGATTTCGCTGGTTAAACAGGGTGATCGGCCGCATTGAATTTATGTGCCCGCTGCATTCTTACGCCATGCATGAGCATGTGCACCATATTCATCATCAACACACCAATGATCCAAAACGCGATGTTGATTATTATGTGGCAAAAACGCCTAATCTTTTTATCGCCGTCGCCCGCTCATATATTTTTTATTTTTACGCAACCTATCATGCCTTCAAGACCGCACATATGCACGCACAGCCCAAACGATACCTGACGCAGGCCGTCATCGAACTGGCGATCCCATATAGCATCGCAATTGCTTTATGCGTGATGGGCTACTGGGCCGAAGTGATTTTCCTTTGGGTCATCCCCGCCATCAATACTTTTGCAGGCGTCGTCTTTTTCTTCGGATGGGCGCCGCATCACATATTGGAGAACGGAGACGAGTTAACGACCACACGCATTTTCGCGGCCCCGCATACAATAAAAGGGCGTCTATTCACCTGGCTATATAACTTTCACAATTATCATTTGATCCATCATTTGTTCCCTTATGCGCCATGGAATTCGCTTGAGCGCATTTATGATCGCGGGAAGCATGTTCTGGAACGTGAAGGCGCGCTCATTTCGCGCCTGTGACTACGCCCACCATTCATCAGGGCGCGCGGTAAAGCCCGCCGCCTGTTCCAGCGCATACATGCCCTTGAACATGGTTTCTTCATCAAAAGGCCGCGCCAAAAGCTGCAAGCCCAGCGGCAGGCCCTGGGCGTCGAGCCCGGCGGGCACCGACGCGCCGGGCAATCCCGCCAGATTGGCTGTAACCGTGAAAACGTCATTCAAGTACATCTGCACGGGATCTGCGGTTTTCTCGCCCAGGCCAAACGCAGCCGACGGCGCTGACGGCGTCAGGATCAAATCAACCTTTTCATAGGCCCGCGTAAATTCATCGAAAATCTTTTTACGGACTTTCTGCGCGCGCAGATAATAAGCGTCGTAATAGCCTGCAGAAAGCACATAGGTGCCGATTAATATCCGGCGTTTGACTTCATCGCCAAAGCCTTCGGCCCGCGAGTTTTCATACATCGACGTGATATCATCAAAGTCTTTTGCACGATGACCGAATTTAACGCCGTCATAGCGGGCAAGGTTTGACGATGCTTCCGCCGGCGCGACAATATAATAGACGGGCAATGCATATTTCGTCAGCGGCAGGGAGATATCGACAATCTCGCAGCCCGCATCCTTCATCCAGGAAATGCCCTGGCGCCAAAGCATTTCGATTTCCGCCGGCATGCCGTCAAGGCGGTATTCTTTCGGCACCCCAATCCTTAGTCCTTTGACCGACTGGCCGAGCGCCGCCTCATAATCGGGAACTGGCCTGTCAATCGACGTTGAATCTTTCGGATCATGCCCGGCCATGCTCTTCAACATGATCGCGGCGTCGCGCGTATCGCGGGCAATCGGCCCGGCCTGATCGAGAGAAGACGCGAAAGCGACAATGCCCCAGCGCGAGCAGCGCCCATAAGTGGGTTTAACGCCGACCGTTGCGGTTAACGACGCAGGCTGGCGAATAGAGCCGCCTGTATCGGTCGCTGTCGCCGCCGCGCAAAGATGGCCCGCAACCGATGCAGCCGAACCGCCGGAAGAACCGCCAGGCGTCAGCGGTGTCTTGTCGCCTTCGCGCCGCCATGGATTAACCACCGGCCCGTAAAAACTCGTTTCATTCGACGAACCCATGGCGAACTCGTCCATATTGAGCTTGCCGAGCATCACCGCGCCGTCGCGCCAAAGATTGCTCGTGACGGTCGATTCATAGCGCGGCGTAAAGCCATCGAGAATATGCGAGCCCGCTGTTGTTAAAACGCCTTTGGTGCAGAAAAGATCCTTGATGCCGAGGGGCGCGCCTTCAAGGGCGCCGCCCTCGCCTTTTGCGAGACGCGCATCCGAGGCTTTGGCCATGTCGCGGGCTTTATCCGCTGTCAATGTGATGACAGCGTTTAATTCCGAGGCGGCCTCAAGACGCGACAGATAATCATCCGTTGCTTCGGCGGCGGAGATTTTCTTTTCCTTCAGGGCGTCGCGGAGCTTGGCGAGTGTAAGGTCTGAGATGTCAGTCATTTATTCCACGACCCTCGGCACGACGAAAAAGTGGTCTTCGGTTTTCGGCGCATTGGCGACAACATTGTCGGGCTGGCCGCCTCCCGTGTCGCCTTCCTGTAACCGGTCCTCGCGCAAAGGCAGGGAAACATCGACGGTGGAGGCCATCGCCTCAACACCTTCCACATCGACTTCGTTTAATTGCTCGATCCAGCCAAGGATGCCGGAGAGTTCCTTCGCCAGCGGCTCAAGGCGGTCTTCCGGCTCGGCGATGCGGGCCAGGCGCGCAACCTTGCGGACAGTGTCTTTATCTATGGCCATAGCGGGCCCTCATCGATTGTTGCTGAATTCGCGAGTCGCGAAGGCCTATCAATGCGCCTCGCCAGACGCAAGTAGGTCGGCGCAAGTGGGTCAGTCGCAAGGGCTCACAGCCCACGAGATGCTGCGGCCAGCATCCGGTCAATCTCCCGGGACGGGTCCGCATGCGGGGTTTGCACGAAATATTTAACGGCGCGGGCAAAGTCAGCGTCACCGGTGCGTGCAGCGACAAAATCAAAGAAAAGCGGCTCTGAATAGCCGCCTTCCGCTGCAGCTGTTTTCATAAAATCCCGCCAGAACGCCGTCGCGGTCGAACCGTCCGCGCGGACAACCGCCTCAGCGATGAGATAACCGCAGGCATATAACGCCGGAAACGCGCCGCGCGCATGGGCGCTCGATAAAGACCCCGCGTTCAGGCCGGCGGCGCAATCGTCGCGCGCCGCCGCTCCGAATGCCGCCAGCTCATCAATGTTCCAAAAGCCGAGCGCAAGCATCGCATCAACGGCGACCGCGTCAGCGCCGCCCTCATGGATCCAGCCCGCATTTTCGTCGGCGCCTGGCGGCGCGGCTGCCGTTTGCCAAAGATGAAACGCCTCATGAAGGGTTGAGCGCCGAAAAATATCCTCACCGCGCACCGATCGCTCCTCCCACGCCCCGCCCTCAAGCGTAATTTGAAACTGCCCGGGCAGCGCGTCACCCGCATAGCTCAGACGGCCCTGATCCCCGCCAAGTCGTGCGGCCAAAAACAAATTGGACTTTGTCGCAGCGCCGGCATCCGAACGGGGCCCAAAAGCACTTGCGAAATAGTCAAAGGCGCGCGGCGTCAGGCGGCCAAATTCATTGGCGATCCAGCGCGGCGCGGCTGGATCGATCAGTGCGAAGACGTGATCCGTTTCAATGGGACGCAACGGCCCGTAATAAATGAACGCTGGATGATTAAGCGGGCTTTGCCAATCCGCCAACGCTTTGGCGCGGCTGCCAAAAGCCACAACTTCGCCGCCCTTCGCTGCAACAAAATTGAATGACGCATCAACGCGGCCGCCCTCTTCATTCAGCGGATGGAAATGGCCGGTATAGACCAGCGCGCCGCCGGCGCCATAGGCGGCGACCGGTTGATACTCCTTGGGCAGACGAACGCCATCCGCCGTCATGATGATCTCAGCATCGCTAAACGGCTTGCCGTCAACGCGCACCAGGCGCGCCGCTTTTTTGTCATTGGTAATTTCAAAGCCCGGCGTTTCGATATGCCAGCGACGTCCGCGATAGTTATCCGGAAGCGCCTCAAAAATCAGCGCATCGCGCCGCCGCCGGGATTGCCACGCAATGCGAAATTGCACCGCGTCAATCTGGGTGATGGTAATTTCGATCTTTTCCGATGGCGGCCGCGAATGCAGCACCGCGGCGGTGACCATGATGCCGGCAACCATCAGCAAAAACGCGACAACCAGCAATCTGGCAAAAAACGTCGAGCCGCCCATGAACCACCTATGGCGATCTTCGTAATCGACCGCCCTTGACGAATGATGCTACTATTGAGCCATGTCCGAGACGTTTGAACAACAGGCGGCGGCTTTCGGCGCCTCCGGCGCACTTTTTGGCCTCGACCTTGGCGACAAGACCATTGGCGTTGCGGTCTGCGATCCCGCGCGCATGGTGGCGACGCCGGTTGAAACCATCCGCCGCAAAAAATTCATGGCGGATGCGGAAAGGCTGGCGGCGCTCGCCGCGACCCGCACGATCTCCGGAATTATCATCGGCCTGCCGCTTAATATGGACGCCAGCGAAGGCCCGCGCGCCCAGTCAACGCGCGCCTTTGCCCGCAATCTCGCGCGGGTCCTGCCTTTGCCCATTGCGCTCTGGGACGAGCGGCTCTCTACAGTCGCAATGGAGCGCGATCTTATCGCCCTTGATACAAGCCGGGCAAAACGCGCGGAAAAGATCGACGAAATGGCCGCGACGTTTATACTGCAGGGCGCCATCGACAGAATCAGGGGGCTCAGGTCATGAAGCGACAAAATCTTCGCATGCTCATCATCGCGTTGTTGATGGTGACCGGCATTTTCCATCTTCTCGTCGCGATGCTGGGCGCGGCGCCGGGCCTGGCGCTGCCGCTGGCTGCATTTGGCGTTATTTATACGGTCATCGGCTTTTATGTGCGCCGCGACACAAATGACGGCTCAAAAAGCCACAGCCGCAACGCGATCATTGCCGCGATCATCGCCTGCGCCGCCGGTCTTGCTCTGGGCGGTTCAAACTACATTTCCAATGGCGGCCCCTTCGCACTGCCGATCATGTTTCTGATTGACGTTGTGATCATCGGGGCCGGCGTGATGTGGCTGATGAAGGCGCCGGCAAAAAAATCATGATTTCCCGAATTCAGGGTCGTGTCTTTTTTTGAATGCTAACCGGCGGTCGCCGCGCCGTCGCGATCCGGTGATCGTTGGATTAGAGCCGTTCCGACCTTAACTGAATCGCGGGCCGGCTCCAAGCGACGGCCTGGTCGCATTTCCTTCACGCGAACCGGTTCCCGCTTCGCTCGGAAATGCTCTGGCATTGGCGGAAGAATTTCATCCGCCCAGGTCATTAGGCGCGATGCGCGGAACGACCTGGACCGAATGAGAAGCAGATCAAGAGAAAAGTTACGCTTTGCGCGCCTCGAGGATGATGTTGAACGGCGTGCGCGCCGCGACGCGCGTCTTTTCGAAGCCGGCTTTCGACAGGAGTTCGGAAAGCCGTTTCGGACCAGCCTGCGCCCCCAGGGCTGCGCCTATTTCCTGACTGCGCGAGCATGGCGTGCAAACGCCAGTTGAGGCGGCGTAGTAAAGCCTGCTGACTGGATTGATGTTGTCCTCAACACGGTCCTCAGCGGCCGGCTCGACAAGCAATACGCGCCCGCCGCTCTTTAATGCGCCATAGGCGTGGCGGGCGGCGCCCAGCGGATCGCCCATATCGTGAAGGCAATCCATGTAACAGATGAGATCAAAATCAGTACCGGAGAAGTTTTTCGCCGTAGCGACGTCGAAATGCAGATTTCCGCCGGCGTCTGATTCTCTCGCGCGTTTACGCGCCACTTCAACAGAGCGAATGTGGTTGTCGAAACCATAAATTTTCGACCTGGGAAAAGCCTCGGCGAGAACAATGGCCGAAGCGCCATGGCCGCAGCCTATGTCTGCGACTTTTGCACCCTTTTCGAGTTGAGCGTTCAGGCCGTCGAAAGCGCTGATCCATTCATTAACGAGGTTGGCCTTATAGCCCGGCTTGAACAGGGCTTCCGATCCGCAAAACAACCGTTCATTGTGATCGGACCAGGCGATTCCGTCGCCCGTTCGAAAGGCGTTCTCCAGCTTATCTTCGTCATGCCACAGCGACGCAGCGACTTCGAGCGCGGGAACCAGAAAGACAGGGCTGTCTTCATCTGCAAGGACCGGAATATGCGCATCCGGCAATTCGTAGGTTTCTGCAGCAGGGTCATATGACACATAGCCCCCAGCCACCTGATTGTTCAGCCACTCAAGCACATAGCGAACCTCAAGATTTTTTTTATTCGCCAGTTCAATCGGCGAAATCGCACCCGCGCCCGCCATGGCTTTATATAGTCCGAGTTTATTCCCGAGGCTCGTCATGACGCCGGAAAGCGCGGCGGCGACGTCGGATACAACCTGTCCGGCGAATTGTTCGGTTTGTGATGCTTCATTTGTCATTTTAATCTCCTTTAGACAGCGTTGGTTAAAAAGCGCGCACCGGTGTTCGGCGGCGTCCATGCAAAGCCGGCAAATTGCTCATCGATTTCGAGCCGGGCAATTTTGCTGGCGAAATTCGTCATCGTTTTTTCAGCGACGCCGATCAGGAGATCGAATATTTGCGGCTTGCCAAACCCCGCCGCGAAAAAACGCTCAAGCGCGATTGGCGATATGCCGCCCCTCGCAGCGGCAACCTCTCGCGTAAACCGATACAGCGCATCTTCGCGCGGATCGCTGAGACTTGCCCCTTCGCGCATGGCTTGAAGGTCATCATCGGAAAATCCCGCTATGCGCGAAAAAGCCGTATGCCCGGCGACGCAATAGACGCATTGGTTTTCCGCACTGGTCGCCATTGAAATGATTTCGCGTTCACGCGCCGTAAACGCGCTTGCCTGAAACGCAGCGCTTAAGGCGACGAGCGCATGAACGGCCACATGCGAGGCCGCAAAAAGACCAAAAATTCGGGGAACAAATCCCGCTTTCTTGGCGATGGCGCTCAATGCGCCGCGCGCCGCCGGCGGCGCGCTGTTTTCATCGAAGATTTCGAAACTGGTCATGATATGGGCTCCTTCCGTTGTGGTTGCTTGACCATTTTCGGATAGGAGGCGCGCGCGAGATTAAATACTTCAGATTCTGAAGTTGAGCGCTACAGGTTTTGAAGTATCCTGCTTCAGAAATTGAAGCTGCTAGTGCGCCGGGCGAAAAAGTGAAAACCGGTTTTTCGCAGTATCCGGCGCGCGGCAAAGAAAATAGACCATCGGGCGATTCCTTCGGTTCGCCCGATGATCCAGGGAAAGCAAGAAAGCAGGACCCATGCAATACGGACAATTTTGCCCCATCGCCAAGGCAACCGAAATCCTGGGGGATCGCTGGACGCTGCTTATTATACGCGAATTGCTCAATGGCGGCAGGCGGTTTTCGCAACTTCAGCGCGGCCTTGGAACAATTTCTCCGGCGCTGTTGACGGAGCGCCTGAAGACCCTTGCGGCATACGGGCTCATCGTGAAACGCAAAATTCCCGGTCAACGCGGACACGAATATTTCCCTGCGGGTTCTTGCGACGCCCTCGGTCCTATCCTTCAGGCGCTCGGAGAATGGGGCATGCGTTATGCGAAGGATGATCTGGTCGATGAAGACTACGATGTCGAATTATTGATGCTTTATCTTGAGCGGACGATAGCAATTGAGAAATTGCCGGGTTCTGCAATTGTATTGCGCTTCGAGTTTGAAGATATGCGGAAGGAACGTATTTGGTGGCTCGTCGTTGACGACGGTCATGTGGATGTTTGCGTCAAAGACCCCGGTCGCGATGTCGATATTTTTTTCAAAACGACGGTGCGTACAATGACAGATGTTTGGCTGGGGCATCAAACCTATAAATCAGCGATTAAAAAAGGCGCCCTTGATATCGTCGGCCCGTCAGGCCTCGTCCGGTCAGTCAGCTCATGGCTCCGCTGCGGCGATTACGCTGACGTTTCGACAGCAGGGTGCGCCTAGGCGCATTCGAAACTGTCCGGGTGTTTTTATCCGGATTTTTCCCCGCCAAATGCGAATTTACTGTACAATCAACCGATCGCGAAAATGGGCCGGCGCCGGCCCTGCGGCGTCGGCGCGCAAAACCGCTGGATCACCCGAAACCTCTACTCGAATCCCGCTTTCCAGCCCTCCGCCCGCTTGCCCGATAAAGCCGGGGCGGCTAAAGCTCCGGCCTTGATGACACGACCCGCCCGACCAGTCCCGCCCAAAGGCGGCTTTACCGCGCGCCGCCTGATCAGCATCGATGATCTGAGCGACGGCGATATCGCGCATCTTCTCGATCTCACCAAATATTACGCAGGCTTTTTGACGCGCGGCGAACCGGCGCCGCCGCGCCTCGCGGGCAAGACCCAGATCAATCTTTTTTTCGAGGATTCCACCCGCACCAATCTTTCCTTTGATCTTGCGGGTAAAAAACTCGGCGCTGACGTCGTTAATGTCCCGGTCAACGCGTCATCCGTCCATAAAGGCGAAAGCCTCGTTGATACGGCGCAGACGCTCGCCGCCATGGGCGCCGATGTGATGATCGTGCGGGCAAAGGAACCGGGCCTCCATCAAACCCTTGATGCGCTTTTATCCTGCGCCATTGTTAATGGCGGCGACGGTATGAACGAACACCCGACCCAGGCGCTTCTCGACGCGGCGACAATTCGTTATTCGTTTGGCGCGCTTGAAGGGTTGACCATTGCAATCTGCGGCGACGTGAAACATTCCCGCGTCGCCGGTTCCGACGCGCGCTTGTTTTCCCGGCTCGGCGCAAATGTGCGATTTGTCGGCCCATCGGAATTGATGCCGGCGGGTGATCAACACGCCAATATTGCGCGCTGCCAAACTCTCCGCGAGGGCCTCGACGGCGCCGACATCGTTATGGGCCTGCGGATGCAGTTCGAACGCATGGAAACCGGCGGCCGCGACGCCGCGCAGGGCTATTTCAGTGCATTCGGCCTGACCTATGAGAAGCTGAAACTCGCCAAACCGGGCGCGAAGATCATGCATCCGGGCCCGATGAACCGCGGCGTTGAAATCGACGGCGCGCTGGCCGACGATAAAGATCGCTCATTGATCCTGCGCCAGGTATTTTACGGCGTCGCAGCGCGCATGGCGGCGCTCGATGCGCTTTTGACGACTTAACAGGAGGCGCCCATGACAACACATACAGTCCTTGTCAGTGGAGCAACCGGATTTGTCGGGTTGCACACGGTGATCCAGCTTTTGGCGGAAGGCCATAATGTGCGCGGTACGCTGCGCTCACCAGGGCGTGAGTCCGAAGTCCGCGAAAGCGTCGCCCGGCATGTGGGCGCGGATGATCGCCTCACGCTCCATCAATGCGATCTCACCAGCGACGATGGCTGGGCCGAGGCTGTCGCCGGCTGCGATTATGTTCAGCATGTCGCCTCGCCCTTCATCATCGGCCAGCCCAAACATGAAGATGATCTGATTGTTCCCGCCCGGGACGGCGCCCTGCGTGTTTTGCGCGCCGCCGCGAAGGCAGGCGTTCGACGGACTGTCATGACATCGTCGGTCGCGGCCATTTCCGCCGGACATCCGCGCGATACAAAACATATCTTTACCGAGGATGACTGGTCGATCACCGTCAGCCCCGAGATCGGCGCCTACGAGAAATCGAAAACCATCGCCGAGCGCGCCGCCTGGGATTTCGTCAAAAGCGACGGCGGCGGCATGGAGCTCGCTGTCATCAATCCCGGCGCCATTCTCGGCCCGATCCTCAACGCGGATTCCGGCACCTCGGGCGAACTCGTTCGGCAATTGATGAGCCGCGCCATGCCCGCCTGTCCGCGCATCGGGTTTTCCTGCGTTGACGTGCGCGATGTCGCGAGCGCGCATCTTGCGGCGATGACGACGCCGGAAGCGGCGGGCAAGAGATTTATCTGCGCAATCGAATTTGCCTGGATGGTTGAAGTCGCGAAAATTCTCGACGCGCGTTTTCGCGACGACGGCTATAAAATTCCCACCGGCGAATTGCCGAACTGGGTCCCAAAATTGATGCAGCATTTCAACCCGGCGCTGAAACAGATCGTGCCGGGCCTCGGCCGGCGCCGCGATTATGATAATGCGCGGATCAAATCTGTTCTCGGCTGGCAGCCGCGCTCGCTTCAGGAAATGAGCATCTCCATGGCTGAGAGCATGATCAAATATGGCGTGGTCTAGAGCATGGTGCGAAGTCGAAAAAGAATTTTTCGACGGGCCCGTTTGGCGGCTTCGCTGTCAAACTTCGCAAAATCATGCGACCAATCAAAAACAGGGACCGGCTTATGACATTCGTGCTCGCGGCAATCCTTGGCTATCTCCTCGGCGCGGTTCCGTTTGGTCTGGTGCTCACCAAAATGGCCGGGCTTGGCGATATTCGCGAAATCGGTTCCGGCAATATCGGCGCAACCAATGTATTGCGCACGGGCCGCAAGGATCTGGCGCTGGCAACGCTGCTGCTTGACGGCGGCAAGGGCGCGATCGCTGTCGGCATCGCTTATTATCTGAACTGGCGGCCGGAAATCGCCGCCGCCGCCGCCTTTCTCGGTCATTGCTATCCCGCATGGCTGAGTTTTAAGGGCGGCAAAGGCGTTGCGACATTCATGGGAACGCTGTTTGCGCTTTATCTTCCCGCCGGGCTTTTTGCCGGCGCCGTGTGGTTTGGCACCGCTTCCTTCACAAAATATTCGTCACTCTCGGCGCTGGTTGCGGCCGCCGCCGCGCCCTTCGTTCTCTTTGCCTATGGCAAACCTGCTTTTGCGATTGCCGCAACATTCATGGCGGCTTTAATTTACATCCGCCACAAGGAAAACATCCAGCGCCTGCTTGACGGTGTCGAAACAAAAATAGGCCAAAAGAAAGACGAGACCGGTGCGGCTGCTTGATGAGCGCGAGCGTCTTGACTGGCTGCAACTGATCCGTACGCCTAATATCGGCCCGATTAGTTTTCAGCAATTGATTGCAAAATACGGCGCCGCGGATGCAGCGCTTGCCGCCCTTCCCGATTTTGGCCGCGGCGGCGGCGGCAAAGCGCTGTTGGAAGCGGCTGATCGCGGACGCCTCGAACAAGAGCTTCTTCACGCCGAGCGGTGCGGCGCGAGACTGATTGCTGCATGCGAGCCTGACTATCCGGCAATGCTGGCGGAAATCCCCGGCGCCCCGCCGCTGATTTATGTCTGCGGCGACACCGCACTTTTTGAAAAACCCGCTGTCGCCATCATCGGCGCGCGCAACGCATCCGGCGCGGGCCGCAAGTTTGCGCGCGTCCTCGCCGCTGAACTTGGGCAGGCCGGATTCATCATTGTCTCGGGGCTCGCCCGGGGCATCGACGGCGCCGCGCACCAGGCGTCACTCGAGACCGGCACAATTGCTGTCGTCGCCGGCGGCGTCGATGTGATCTACCCGCCCGAACATAAAGAGCTCACAGAGCAGATCGCAAAAGACGGCGCGGTGATTTCCGAATGTCCCATGGGCTATCAGCCAACAGCGAAGGACTTTCCCAGACGCAACCGGCTCATATCCGGCCTGTCGCGCGGCGTCGTCGTCGTCGAAGCCGCAGCCCGGTCCGGCACCATGATTACCGTGCGTTATGCGCTGGAACAGGGACGCGAAGTTTTTGCAGCGCCCGGATCGCCGCTCGATCCGCGATCAGCAGGCGCTAATCGCCTGATCCGAGATGGCGCAACGCTGATCCAAAGCGCCAACGACATTCTGGAGGTGCTGGACACGCAAATCCGCCGGCCAGTGAATGAGCGCGGCGGCTTTCTCGACGCCGGCGGCGCCCGTCCGCCTGCTGATCATCAAGACGCCGACATGACTGACTTGCGCATGCAGCTTTTGGAAATTTTGAGCTTCACGCCGCTCCACCGCGATGAAATCCTGCGTGAGGTCGATGGCGCCGCCGGTCCCGTCGCCGATGCGTTGCTGGATCTGGTGCTTTCGGGTGAGGCCGTGGAACATGAAGGCGGGAAGTTTTCGCTCGGTTAGTATACGCATAGCTAACCGCACTACATTCATGTAGAAATATTTTGTGATGGATGGGTATTGAACAAATGACGTCAACAATAGTGGGTTCCACTAAAATCAATTTGGGCGACCACATCAACTGGGTGTTCAGTACGGGCGCGGGTCTCAAGTTAGGATTCCTTATTGGCTTAATTCTCGGCGTCGGATATATCCTCGCCTTGCTCTATTTTGGTGTGAATATTTCGATCGAGAAGCTGATCAAAGCAGTTGGTTTTGCGTTGTTTGTTCCAGTATTTTCATTCCCGATTATTGTTGTGATCCATACAGTCATCTTTCTGCGATTAAGTTCGGAACAACGAAAAGTAACGATTGAAATAAGCGCTTCTCAAATTTCACTGTGCGATGCCGCCGGAAACAAAATTTCGACGCCCTGGAGTCAGGTCAGGAAGTTTCGCGAAACCAAAAACGCGCTCGTCATTTATGTCCGCCCTACAGGGTCGAGATGGATTCCAAAACGTGCGTTTGGCGCAGATGACATCGCTAAAATCAGGTTGATTGCTGACCAGCAGCTATCCGGCGGTAAGAATTAGGATTGTAGTTGCTGCGCCCGCAGTCGCTGACGCCCCCCTCAATCTCGTTTTATCGGGCGAGGCCGTGGAACACGAAAGCGGGAAGTTTTCGTTAGGTGAGTGAAACCCGAACACCTATTTGCCGTGTCATCCCGTGTACTGCGCAGCGCGAAGCGGTGCGCAGTACACAGGACCCATGGTGCTGAATGTCAAATGTTGCGGCGGCGGATATGGGCGCCCTGGGTCCAGGATCCGCGCTGCAACTTTCGTTGCAGCTTGTCCGGGATAACAATTGGTAGGTTAAGCGCCCATCACCCCTCAGCGGCGCGGCGGGCCTCTTCCTTGGCGCGGGCCAGAAGGAAGCTCAGGGCCGCCAGGCCTTCGCCAGCGGCGAGTTGTTCCATTTCCCCAACCATATCTTCGATATAGCCGGCCGTCAGGCAGGCGGCGCTGGGCGCTTCGGGGGCTTTACTACGTTCTGTGGTCGCCATGGATCCCTCCCGGAGATTTGCGGCTTCAGGCTCTCCCCGGCCCAATTTTCCGCCATTTTTCAAGGAAACAACTATAGGTTACATAGAGGTAAAGAAACTCCTAACGGTTGTAACAATTTCTGCCGCGGTTGACAGAGGGGCCGCGCGCGCCGCATTAGACCGCCCCTGAATCCAGTCACCGCCATCTTGGCCAAGGTCAGCGCCCCGCATGCAAGTTGTCATTGTTGAGTCTCCCTCCAAGGCGAAGACCATAAACAAGTATCTCGGCGCCGGGTTCAAGGTGCTCGCCTCTTACGGGCATATCAGAGACCTGCCGTCAAAGAACGGATCGGTCGATCCGGACAATGACTTCAAGATGATATGGGAGCTCGACCCCGGCTCGAAAAAACGCATGAACGAGATCGCCGCGGCTGTAAAAGGCGCCGACCGGCTGGTGCTCGCCACGGACCCCGATCGCGAAGGCGAAGCCATTTCCTGGCATCTCGTGGAAGCGCTTAACGAAAAAAAGGCTTTGAAAGGCGTCAAGATCGACCGCGTTGCGTTTAACGCGATTACGAAATCCGCCGTTCAGGAGGCCATGGCGCATCCGCGGCAGATCGACGAAGCGCTGGTTGACGCCTATCTGGCGCGCCGCGCTCTTGATTATCTTGTGGGCTTTACGCTGTCGCCGGTGTTGTGGCGCAAGCTGCCCGGCGCCCGCTCGGCGGGCCGCGTACAATCCGTCGCGCTGCGCATTATCTGCGTGCGCGAATTGGAAATTGAAACATTCATTCCGGAAGAATACTGGACCGTCGCGGCGCAAGCGGCGTCCGGCGGCAGCGCAGCTTTCGAAACCCGGCTTGTTCTCCATGAAGGCGAGAAGCTTAAAAAATTCACGCTTGCCAATGAAGCCGCCGCCATGGCGGCAAAGCGCGCGGTTGAAAACGCGAGCTTTACCGTCGATGCGGTTGAGGCAAAACCCGCCAGGCGCAACCCGCCGCCGCCCTTTACCACGTCGACCCTGCAACAGGAGGCAGCGCGCAAACTCGGCTTTAATGCGCAGCGCACCATGCGCACCGCGCAAAACCTTTATGAAGGGATCGATATAGGCGGCGAGACCACGGGTCTTATTACTTATATGCGTACCGACGGCGTCGATATGGCGCCCGAAGCGATTCAAGATGCGCGCGGCGCCATTGGCGCCAATTTCGGCGACAAATATGTGCCGGCAAGCCCGCGCATGTATAAGAGCAAGGCGAAAAACGCCCAGGAAGCCCATGAATGTATCCGTCCCACGTCGTTTTCGCGGTCGCCGGACAAAATCAAAGGTCTCGGCGAAGACCAGCGCCGTCTCTATGAGCTGATCTGGAAACGCACCATGGCGAGCCAGATGGAATCGGCGCGGCTTGAAAATACGGTCATCAATCTTGTTTCATCCGACAAGAAAACCGGCTTGCGCGCCAATGGATCGGTGATTTTGTTCGACGGGTTTTTAAAACTCTACGAAGAAGGCCGCGACGATGCGGACGCCGAAGACGGCGGCGGCGTCTTGCCGAAACTTTCCGTCGGCGCCGGCGCCGATGTCAGCGAAGCGAAAGCCGATCAACACTTTACCCAGCCGCCGCCGCGCTATTCAGAAGCGAGCCTTGTGAAACGGCTCGAAGAACTCGGCATTGGCCGGCCATCGACCTATGCGTCAACGCTCACCACCCTGCGCGATCGCGGCTATGTGACGATGGACAAAAACCGGTTCATCCCGGATTCCAAAGGCCGAATCGTCGTTGCGTTTCTTGAAAATTATTTCCGCAAATATGTGGAATATGATTTTACCGCCGATCTTGAAGAAACACTCGATGAAATTTCCAACGGCGATGCGGACTGGAAAGTCTTTCTCAAAAATTTCTGGACCGAGTTTCACGCCGCCGTCGAAGATACCGGCGAGTTGCGGATTTCAGAAGTGCTCGATGCCCTGAATGAATCCCTTGGCCCGTTGATTTTTCCAAAAAAAGAAGATGGATCGGACCCGCGCGCCTGCCCTTCCTGCGATGACGGAAGGCTGTCGCTTAAAACCGGCCGATTTGGCGCCTTTATCGGCTGCTCAAACTATCCGGACTGCAGCCACACGCGCCAGTTGTCGGCCCTGACCAATGGCGATGATGCTCCTGAAACCAGCGACAAGGTGCTGGGCGTAGACCCCGACAGCAATCTGGAAGTGTGGCTGAAAATCGGCCGCTTTGGTCCCTATGTGCAGCTCGGCGAAGTTGAAAAAGGCTCGAAGGAAAAGCCGAAACGCACCGGCGTTCCGAAGACCTGGAAAGTTGACGACGTCGATTTGGAAAAAGCGCTGATGTTGTTATCCCTGCCCCGCGAAGTCGGCGCACACCCGGAAGACGGGGTGATGATCGAGGCCGGTCTCGGCCGCTTTGGCCCGTTCGTGAAACATGGCAAGACTTACGCAAACCTTCCGGCCATCGAAGAAGTTTTCGAAGTCGGGCTCAACCGCGCCGTCACCTTGATCGCAGAAAAAATAGCCAATCCCCGCGGCCGACAGGCGGCCAAAGCCCTGAAAGAACTCGGCGCGCATCCGGAAACCGGTGATCCCGTCAATGTTTTGGACGGCCGCTTTGGACCTTATGTGAAACACCAGAAGACCAACGCGACGCTGCCGCGCGGCATTGAGCCCGCTGACGTGACGCTGGAACAGGCGCTGGAACTGATCGTCGCCAAAGAGAAAAAACCGGCGAAGAAGAAAAAGGCGACCAAGAAAAAAGCGCCGAAAAAGAAAGCAGCGAAGAAAGCGCCAGCAAAGAAAATGACTGCGAAAAAGAAAACCGCCCCCAGGAAAACTGCGAAGAAGAAAACGGTAAAAGCCGCGGCGGAGTAGCGCTGAAAGCATTTTCGTATCGTAGTGCGCCTGCTCAGCCGACGGTCAAGGCCAGCAAAATCAGGCGGTTATGCCTCCGGCCCCCTTCCTTGCCCCGTCGCCCGCAGCACCATAAGGTCCCGGCAACGGGGACCCAATTGATCAGGGGATTTTCATGAAACGCACCAAAACACTTCTCGCCGCATCATTTTGCGCCGCATCAGTTTTCACAGCCGGCATGGCGCCGGGCTTCGCGCAAACGACCGATGAGGCGCGCAACGCTGATGAGGCAAAGGCGCTGGAAATCTATCGCACGATCATTTCCATGCGCACGGCGGAAGGGCATGGCAAAGTTCCCGAAATGGCGGCCTACCTTGCGGGCGAATTAAAAGCCGCCGGTTTTGCCGATGAGGATATTAACATTCTCCCCCTGGGTGAAACTGCCGGCCTTGTGGTGCGCTATCGCGGCGACGGGTCATCGGGGAAGAAACCTATCCTCTTTCTCGGTCATATGGATGTGGTAGACGCCAGGCCTGAAGATTGGGAGCTCGACCCTTTCTCCCTGACCGAAAAAGACGGATACTTTTTTGGCCGCGGCGTGGACGACAATAAATACGGCGTCATGAACCTGACGCAAAGTTTCATTCGCCTCAAAAAAGAGGGCTTTACGCCGACGCGCGACCTTGTGCTGGCGTTTTCCGGCGACGAAGAAACCGGCATGACGACAACAAAAATGCTCGCCTATGACCGCAAGGATCTGACCGATGCGGAGTTTGCACTTAATTCCGATGCGGGCGGCGGCAGGCTAACGAAGGATGGTCGCGCCCTCGGCTTTGGCGTGCAGGCGGCGGAAAAAACTTATGCGACATTTGAGGTTACGGTACGCAATGCGGGCGGCCATTCCTCGCGCCCGCGCGCCGATGACAATGCGATCTATGATCTCGCTGACGCGCTGAAGGAAATTCAGGGATTTGAGTTTCCGGTGATGTCAAATTCGATCACCCGCGCCAATTTTGCATCTCTTGGAACGGCGCTGGGCGGCGATCTTGGCAAAGCGATGATCGATTTTGCAGAAAACCCGAAAAGCAAACGCGCCGCGCGCCGCATCGCGCGCGAACCTTCCTATGTGGGCACGATCAAAACCACCTGCATTGCGACCATGCTGTCAGCGGGCCACGCGGAAAACGCATTACCGCAAAGCGCAACCGCAACCGTCAACTGCCGGATCTTTCCGGGCGTTTCCGTGGATCAGGTCAAGGCAACGCTTATTGATGTCGTTGGCAATGATGCGCTGGAATTTAAAGTGCTTGATGAACCAACCGAAAGTCCGGTCAGCGAAATGCGCGATGACGTGACGGCGGCGCTGACCAAAGCCGTTCACGCGCGTTATCCCGATTTGCATATCGGCGCCTATATGGAATCCGGCGGCACCGACGGCATGCATTTCAGAAAAGCCGGCGTGCCGACGCTCGCCATGTCGGCGATCTTCATGAACGAGGCGGACATGTTCGCCCACGGCCTGAATGAGCGTATCCCGGTGACGTCGTTTTACGAAGGCCTCAATCACTGGGTGGTGATCATGAAGGAACTCGCAGGACCGGCGGAGTAATGGCCGAATTCTTGATTGTCATTGCGGAGTTGGTGGTTCCCATCAATCAACTGTCCACAATATCCCAAATCGGGAATGTTACAGAAGCATGATGCGAAGCCGATAGCGACGCTATCGACGGGCCGGTTTGGCGGCTTCGCCGCCAAACTTCGCAAAATCATACGACAAAACAATAACAAGCAGCAAAATGCCGATTTAGGTTATCGGCATTTTACTCCAAGTCGCAACAATCGCGACGATTGGTTTAACGCATCGCTATAAAATACCGATTATTTTGCGGGCGAAATTTGTTCGTAACAGTTGTGCTGGTCCTATGCGTAACAGCCGTTTCATTGCCCTGGCCGCCGCCATGGCGCTTGCGTCCTGCGTGACCGCGCCGCAAGAAAGCGCCCGCCCCGCGCCTCGCCATGCACAAAAACAGGCGCCGCAGCCGAGCAGGATAACGGCAGCGCTTGAGGTCTGCCCCGGTCATGTGAGCAATGCGCCCACGGTGGACGCGACGCGAAAAATCGTCAATTTCGATCCTGTGGCCAGCGTTTCCGGCGTCGCCATTGCACGGGCGCCGGTGCAGTCTTGCGTTTCGTCAGGGTTCGGACCGCGCCGCGGCGGCGCCAGTAGTTTTCATCACGGCGTAGACCTTTTCACCAAAACACCGGCGCCGATTTACGCCAGCGGCGACGGCATCATTGAAAATATTGGAATGCGCACTGCCTATGGCCGCACGGTGTTGATCCGCCACAGGAACGACGTCAAAACCCGCTATGCGCATCTTTCGTCCTATGCGCGCGGCCTGACTGCCGGAACCCGCGTGCGCCGCGGCGATCTCATCGGCTATACCGGCGACACCGGCAATGCGACGGCCGTTCACCTTCACTATGAAATCCTTGTGCAGGGCAAAAGGCGCGATCCGCTAAGCGTGGGCAGTTAAGAGAACAACGCTTCAATTCGATATTTCACTGAGCAAATCCGGCATCGCCCGGATGCGTTTGGGGTAATGACCATGATCGGCGGCGGCGGCTGATCAGGTCACGCGAATGTTACATCGGCCGGCGCGAACGCACGGCGCCGGCCTCAACTTTACCATATTTTTAAATCAACTTGCGCACGTAAAATAATTGGCGGGTTGCGATGCGTATTGTGCGGCTGACAATTATCGCCTTTGCCGCCGCTGGCCTTGCGGCCTGCGCCACCGCGCCTTCGACAGTAGAGGCGCCGCCCAATGCAACGTCATCGAGTGTGTTTTCGAAAACACTTCATCTTTGTGACGGTGACCACATAGCCAATGCACCGGCGATCGGCCGAAATAAACACATATTGGGATTTCAACCGACTACGCGCGTTTCCGGCGCGACGCTTGCGCGCGCGCCGGTTCGCGGGTGCCTGTCCTCGGGTTTTGGTCCGCGCCATGATCGCGCCGGAACTCATGCAGGTATCGATCTTTCCACGCGCCATCCCCATCCAGTTTATGCCGCGGGCGCGGGAATCATTGAAGCGATAGGAACGATCAGCGGTTACGGAAAAACAGTTTTGATCCAACACAATGCACGCGTTAAAACCCGCTATGGGCATTTGTCATCTTATGACTCAGAAATCCATGAGGGCCACAAGGTGCATCAGGGCGACGTGATTGGGCGCACCGGAAAGACTGGCAATGCAACGGCGGTGATCCTTCACTATGAAATCATCGTTGACGGCGAGCCGCGCGACCCATTGTCAGTTGGAAATTAGCGGGATATGCCGAGACCCGGTCATTCCGTTGAACCAACTCGCGCCGCCATGCGTCGCGCAGCCCCGGAAAGACGGAAAAATAACCGCAAGCAAATTTGGACCAAAAAATATTAACACTTAGTCTTGTATTATGCAGCTGCGCCAATTATATGGCGCTCAATCGTCAGGGATCATTGGAATACGTCCGATGAATCAGCCCGGCGATAATCCCGGAACAGCTAAGCAATAAAAATAACGCGTTCCGCGGCCTAATACCGCCTTGGCTGGAAATGCGCTGATTTTTATAGTTGGGGCGTTTCCGGACGATAAACCGGTATCCACTTTATCCCGGAAACACTCTACAAGACGGTTTGTTATCAGCCACAAAGATTTGAAAGCACAATTTGCCCAAAAATAAACGCGGCCCCGCGCACGCCAAACCCGCGGGACTTCCTTCCAAAAAAGACATTATCGCCTATCTCGAACAAAACCCCGGCGAGACGGCGCGCCGTGATATTGCCCGCGCCTTTGGCGTCAAAGGCGATGCGCGCCGTGATCTGCGCAATCTGCTCAAAGAAATGGAAGCGGACGGATCAATCGATCTGAAAGCTGGAAAACGCGTCATGAAAGCGGGTGACCTGCCGCCGGTCGCGCCTATTGATGTGATGTCCGTCGATGATGACGGTGACCTTTTATGCATGCCGGCGGGCTGGGGCGGCGATGACGAACCGCCGATGATCCGCATTTCCGCGCGGCGCGCTGCAAAACAAAAACCGCCGCCAGGCGTTGGCGACCGGCTCCTGGCGCGGCTTATTCCTGCCGGCGACGGCTGCTATGACGCCAATATCATCAAGGCGATCGGCAAAGGCGCACACCGCTTTCTCGCGGTCTATCAAAAAAATCATGCGGGCGGGATTGCAAAACCCGTTGAGCGGCGCGCGCGCAATCATTTCACAATCAATCGCGGCGATGAGGCCGGCGCCAAAGACGGCGATTTGGTCTGGGTCGAGACTAAAAATGCGCGCGGCTATGGCCCCCAAAAAGGACGCATCCGGTCGATTGCCGGCCATATTGACGATAAGGGCGCGTATTCGACAATTGCCCTCGCTAATCATCAAATTCCCACAGATTTTCCCCCCGATGTAATCAATGATGCGGATAAAGCAAAGCTGCCGCCGCCTGGAAATCGCACAGATTTGCGCGACACGCCGCTTTTCACAATCGATCCCGCCGATGCAAAAGATCATGACGATGCGTGTTTCGCCGAGCCCGATCCAGACCCGGACAATAAGGGCGGTTATCGCGTCATCGTCGCCATCGCCGATGTCAGTTACTTCGTGCGCCCGGACAGCGCGCTCGACAAAGAAGCGGTAAAACGCGGCAACTCCACCTATCTCCCCGACCGTGTCGTGCCGATGCTGCCGCAGCGATTGTCTAACGATCTCTGTTCCCTGCGCGTGGGCGAAGACCGGCCCTGTCTTGCGGTTGAAATGTTTTTGACCGAGGGCGGCGTTAAAAAAAGTCACCGCTTTTTGCGCGGCGTTATGCGTTCGGCGGCAAAGCTTTCCTATGAAGACGCGCAAGCGATCAGCGAAGGCGGTGCGGCCGATCCGGTAATCAGGCGCGCAATCGAAAATCTCTACGCCGCATTTCACGCCCGCTGGAGCGAGCGCACCAAACGCGCGCCCCTCGATCTTGACCTGCCGGAACGCAAAATCATCTTGAACAAGGCCGGCGACGTCGAGAAGATCATTCTGCGTGAGCGCTTTGACGCCCATCGCGTGATCGAGGAATTTATGATCCTCGCCAATGTCGCCGCTGCGGAAACGCTGGAGCGCACGCATACGGAACGGATTTACCGCGTTCATGATCAACCGGATCCGGAAAAACTTGAGGCGATCAGGGAGTATCTTGGGACCCTCGATTATACGCTTGCCAAAGGCGGGTCTGTGCGCCCGGCGAATTTCAATCAGCTCCTGAAAATCGCAGAAGAGCGCGACCAAAAGGAAATGGTTTCCGAAGTCGTTCTTCGCTCCCAGCGCCAGGCGATCTATGACACAGAAAATCTCGGCCATTTCGGATTGAATTTGCCGCGTTATGCGCATTTCACCTCGCCAATCCGGCGTTATGCGGATCTTACCGTCCACCGCGCGCTCATTCGCGGCTGCAAGCTTGGCGAGGGCGGACAAACGGATCAGGAAGCAAAGGCGCTATCCGATATTGCCAGCCAGATTTCCGATCTTGAGCGGCGCGCCATGGCGGCGGAGCGCGAAGCCACCGATCGCTACCTTGCAGGATATCTCGCTAATCGCGAAGGCGCGGCGTTTAGTGCGCGGATTCGCGGCGTTACCAAATTCGGCCTTTTTGTCATGCTCGATGAGACCGGCGCCGACGGTTTTATCCCGATGCGGTTGATCGGTCAGGAACGTTTCCGCTTTGAAGAGGCGCTGCACTCAATCATCGGTGAAACCACCGGCGGCGTTTACCGCCTTGGCCAGCATGTGCGCGTCCGCCTTGCGGAAGCAACGCCGCTCACCGGCGGATTGCGCTTTGACATGTTAAGCGATCCCCTGCCCGGTCTGCCCAAACGCAAGGGCAAAAAACCTGGCAAGGGCGCGCGGTCCAATACCAAATCAAAGTCGAAATCGGCAAAGCGCCCCGGCAAAAAGAAAAGACGCAGCAAAGCGAACGCAAAGCCGCGGCGGGATTAATCAGCGCTTTTTAAAATAACCATTGTCTATCATCTGCTGGAACATATCGGTCATCGATTCTGCCAATGGTCGGTAATGCATGCCCAGCGCGCGGATGCCCTTTGAATTATCGGCACGCCAGGGAACGTCCACATTGAGTGAGACCACTTTTCGGGTCAGGGTTTTGTTGACAACCGGGCCGACCAGCCAGATCAGCCATTTCGGCATCGCTTTGCGCGGGATTGGATAATCATCACCGTATTTTTCAAGCAGCGTCATCGCCATTTCCAAAAGGTTGGTCTCATGCCCGGAAATGATATGGCGGCCTTCTGCGTCAACAGTAAATCCGGCGGCAATATGCGCCTGCGCGAGATCACGCACATCAACAGCGCCGAATCCAATGCGCGGCGCGCCGGATTTCAGCGTGCCGTCGCCGAACTGTTTGACCAGGCTGAAACTCTCGGAAGTCGCATGGGGATTGACGCCCGGCCCGACCACAAGCGACGGGTTTACAACCACAAGGTCCCAGCGGCTTTGCGCATCTGCGATTTTCCAGGCTTCTTTTTCAGCAACGGTTTTCGAAAAGGAATAAGCCTGATGTGTCAGCGATGACGTTGTGTTCCAGATGTCTTCAGTCAGAACCCCGCCGGGCGCTTTCGCGACATCCGCATTGTCCCCATAGATCGCCGCGCAAGAGCTTGTCAGGACGACACGTTGGATGCTGGGCGTTCGGTTCGCTTCTTCCAGAACATTGCGTGTCCCCAGCTGCGCCGGATCGACAAGTTCTTTTTGCGGGTCTTTGACATTGGTTGTGAAGGGCGATGCCGTGTGCCAGACAATTGCGCAGCCCTTGATAGCTTCCGCGTAGGAACCGTCGTCAAGAAGATCCGCTTTAAAATATTTGAGGTCGCCCGGCGACTTTTCGGCAATGGCCTCAAGATATTTCAGCTTCGCCAGATTGGCGGGATCGCGCACCGGCGCATGCACGGTAACGCCCGCTTCCAGCAGGCTCTTGACGAGCCAGCCGGCGACAAATCCGGTGGCGCCGGTGACCATGACTGGCGCACTTGTATCTATTTTGAACAAAGCGGTTTCCTCCCCAGCAAAGCGAAATAATGCAGCGTCAATTTTTTCGTCACCCCATTGTACAAATTCGTTCAACGGGATGACGTAATGACCTACTCCCCGTGGCTGACGGGTTCGGCGTCTTCGATGCCCCACGCCCGCAAAGCAAAAGCATATAGATGCGCACGCTCCTCAAGGCGCTCAAACCGTGCTGCTGACCCGCCATGTCCGGCGCCCATATTCATACGCAGGACGAATGGTCCGCCCCGCGCTTCATCACGCAGCCGCGCGATCCATTTTGCGGGCTCCCAATAGGTGACGCGATAATCCGTCAGGCCGCCGGTCGCCATGATCGGCGGATAGCTTGCCGATGCGATATTATCATAGGGCGAATAGGATGCGATCCAGCCATATTCCTCAGCGCTGGTAATCGGATTACCCCACTCATCCCATTCGGGCGGCGTCAAAGGCAGTTCCGCATCGGAAATCGTGTTGATGACATCGACGAACGGCACCGCCGCAATCACGCCGGCGAAGAGTTCCGGACGCAGATTAACTGCGGCGCCCACCAAAAGCCCGCCGGCGCTGCCGCCATAGATGACAATCTTTTTCTCGGACGAATAGCCTTTGGCTATCAACGTATCGGCGGCGGCGGTAAAGTCAGTAAAACTATTCATTTTCTTATCGCGCTTGCCGTCCAGATACCATTGCCGCCCTTTCGACGATCCGCCGCGAATATGCGCCAGCGCATAAATGACGCCGCGATCAACGAGCGGCAACAGCGTTGTTGAAAAGCTCGCTGACATGTTCGCGCCATAGGACCCGTATCCATAGAGCAGCGCGGGCGCAGAGCCATCCTTAGGCGTTGATTTCAAACGTAAAATTGTGACGGGAATCTCGGCGCCGTCATCCGCGACGGTGGCAATCCGCTCGACGGCATAAAGTGACGCATCATGTCCGCTCGGGACTTCCTGTGTCTTCATCAGCGTGCGTGTGCGCGCTTCCATGCTGTAATCGAAAGTCTGTTCCGGTGTTGAAGGCGATTCATAAACATAACGCAGATTGCTTGTGTCATATTCATAGCCGGACCGAAGCCCGAGACTGTACGCAGCTTCATCGAAATCAACCACATGCTCGTCGCCTCCATACGTCGAGATGACGATGCGCGGTAAGGCGTTTCGCCGCTCAAGGCGCACGAGGTAATCCTTGTAGGGTGTAAAGGCCGTTATATAAACGCCGGCCTCATGGGCGATCCAGTCCGACCAGCTGTCCCGGCCCGGCGTTGCAACGGGCGCTTTGACAATCTTGAAGTCAACAGCGTCGTCAGCGTTTGTCAGAATATAAAAATCACCGCCATGATGATCTACCGAATATTCAATGTGATCAGCGCGCGCTTCAATGAGAACCGGCGCTGCTTCAACATCATCCGCGCGCAGATACCGCACTTCGCTTGAGGTATGACTGCCCGACTGAATGAAAATATAATCGCCGCTTTGGCTTTTTGCGATATCGAGGAAAAAGCCGTCATCGGCTTCTTCGTAGATCAGTCGATCCGCAGCGGGATCTGACCCGAGAACATGCAGCTTAACGCGTTTGGGACGCTGATTGTCGTCGCGCTCCACATAGTAAAAAGCGGTTGATGCGGCATTCCACACGGCGCCGGCTCCGTCGGCGCTTTCAATGGTCTCGTCATATTCCTTGCCTGTTTCAATATTGCGCACCCGGATCGAATAATATTCCGAGCCCAGCCGGTCGATTGCCGTCGCAATCAACTGATGATCGGGGCTGTGGGCGACGTCGCCAATGCTAAAAAATTCCGAGCCCTCACTTTCGTTGTCGCCATCGAGCAAGATTTCCTCATCGCCGCCCGCCGCAGGCGCGCGTACAAAAATCGGATACTCGCCGCCCTCGCGAAACTTCACCCAATATTTCCAGTCGCCGTCTTTTGCCGGCACGGTGGAATCGTCTTCCTTGATGCGGCCGCGCATTTCGCTGAACAGTTTTTTGCGCAGAGGGTCGAGATCATCGGTCAGCTTTTTGTAATAGTCATTTTCGGCTTCAACCATGGCGCGGATATCCGCATCCAGCGTTGACGGATCGCGCAAAACTTCCTGCCATTCGGGATCGCGCAGCCACGCATAATTATCAACGCGGGTTATCCCATGCTGTGTGGTCTCAACGGGGCGTTTTTCAATTTCCGGGGGCGTGATGGCGCGCGCGGCGGCGAACGGGTCGCGTTCAGTCATTTCCGTGTTTTCCTGGGTTTCTTGTGATGTTTGTCCGGGCTGACTGCAGCCGGCCAATAAAGCGGCGGCCGCGAGCGTCATAATCTGGTCGTATCGTTTGCGCATCAAACCCCTCCCATTCAGTAACTACAAGCGCTTTAATAAGCGGTTTTTGGGATGATCCGCAATCATTCGGGCGCCCTTGTGAATGACGCATTTCCCATAACAATGAGGTGAGCCGGCACTTTCAGCGCTGGCCAAAAGGGCGCAGAAACGCCCATATATCCGGTCAATTCAAGGAGCGGCACTATGAAGAATAAGCTGGTAATGGGCGCCATCGCGGCTATGGCAGGCCTGACCTCCCTCGCTGCCCTGTCACAGGAAACGACGCACCAGACATCTGAGGACGCGGCGCCATCAGTGGAAACCGCTGTTTTTGCCGGCGGCTGTTTTTGGTGCGTTGAATCTGATTTTGAAAAACTAGACGGCGTTGGAGACGTTCAATCCGGTTATTCTGGCGGGAGTTTGCAAAACCCCACCTATCGCAATCATGAAGGTCATCTGGAGGTTGCACGTATTCCTTTTGATCCAGAAGTGATTTCCTATCGGGAACTCGTCGATTATTTTTTCCGCCATGTAGACCCGCTTGATGACGGCGGACAATTTTGCGACCGCGGACATGCTTACGCGACGGCAATTTTTTATAACAGTGACGCCCAACGGCAAGCAGCAGAAGCGTCAAAGGCCGAAGCGGACAAAGAACTGGGCAAACCCACCGTAACGCCGATCCGCGCCCTTGACCGCTTCTGGGTCGCCGAGGACTATCATCAGGACTATTACAAGAAAAACCCCATCCGCTACAAATTCTACCGCACCAGCTGCGGCCGCGACCGGCGTGTTGCAAAGCTTTGGGGGAAGTGACAGCCTTTTGGCTGTCATCCCTGTGTGTAGATGATTTGCTATAGTCACAGACAGGAAGGAGGCCGTGTCATCCCTGGTCCTTAATGAGACCGCAGTCCGGCAAGGCCCCTTCCTGCTGAGACATATCAACCTGAACAGTTGCACGAGGCCGGTGACCGCCGGACCTCGCATCACAGGGACAGGCGCCATGACCATACACCCTTGTTACATTGGATGCGATATCTCCAAAGCGCATATCGACTT
>JAJFGF010000024.1 GCA_021776245.1 Hyphococcus sp.
ATTGCAACTGGCCTCGTGCAACTGTTCAGGTTGATGGTAATCTACGCGGGAAGGGGCCAAGCCGGCTTACGGTCTTCAAAGACCAGGAATCCAACGGCCTCCTTCCCGCAGCATCTATAGCATGCATCCAATACACAGGAATCCATTCTGAATTCCGAGCGCCTTGCCGGACCAGAAAAAATTGCACTGCTGCAGGGTTGGGAATATGACATGCGCGAATTGCTCGTCGCAGAAGAAGAAGGCATGGGCGACGCTGATGGTGCGATGCTTTCCCGGATTATCATAGCGCTCACCGCGCTTGGGGCAGCGGCGGATAGGCAGCACGGGCCGCCAACCAAACAAGGCGGCGAATAGTTAGAAATTGCGATTAAACAGGTAGAAAATTATGTCAAACGAATTGCTCCACGCGCCTCGTAAAAGGTTGACCAAAGAAACGCTGGCCCTACATCAGGCGATTGTTTCACTGACCGAAGAATTGGAGGCAGTAGACTGGTATCGTCAGCGCGCCGACGACTGTGAAGATGCGGCTTTAAAAAATATCCTGCTTCATAACATGCGAGAAGAAATGGAACACGCTGCGATGATCCTTGAATGGATTCGTCGCAACAATAAAGACTTTGAAAAGGAATTGCGGGACTATCTCTTCTCAAAAGAAGACATTGCTGCGCAGGAAACGGATTTAAAAAATGGCAAATGAAAGAACGATTAGGGCGTTGTCCGAGGCCATCCAGGATGAATACAAGGCCCTCGCGACCTATCAAAAAATCATTGAAAAATTCGGCCCTGTTCGTCCGTTTGTAAATATTGTCGAAGCGGAAGCCCGGCACGCTCTTGCGCTACACCGCCAGTTCGAGCGGTTAGGCGTTGAACCGCCGCTGAATGACTGGGCCGGAAGGGTGAAAGCGCCGGATTCTTTACTTCAAGCCTGTGAAGAAGCGGTCAACGGGGAGTTGGTGAATGCAGCAATGTACGATCGACTGCTTGACCATACTGATGATCCAAGAATCCGTGAGGTTTTAAGCAACCTCCGGGACGCATCGCAAAACCGGCACCTCCCAGCGTTTAAACGATGTGTTGAGCGCGAAAGACGGCGCGCCTGAATGCGCATTTGTCCATGAAAAGAAGGAAACATCACTGGAATGTCATATTATTTTTCGAAAACGATTGACGATTCATTTGACGACGCCGTTGAGAAAATCACCGCGGCCCTGGCCGATGAAGGCTTTGGCGTTCTCACCGAGATCGACGTCGCTGCAACGTTGAAAAAGAAACTGGGCGTGGATTTTCGCCCTTATCGCATCCTTGGCGCCTGCAATCCCGGGTTTGCTCATCAGGCGCTTTTGGCTGAAGACAAGATCGGCGCGATGCTTCCCTGCAATATCGTGGTTCAGGAAACGCCGCAGGGCGAAATAGAAGTCGCCGCCATCGATCCCATCGCCTCCATGTCGGCCGTCAATAACCCGGGCCTTGGCGACATCGCGGTAGAGGTTCAGGAAAAACTCAAAGGGATAATAGCGGCGCTTTAAGGCTCGCAAATGTGCATCTTAAAGGATCAAGTCCTGACGCTTATGCGTCAGGCGCCGCTATTCGATAATGTCGCTTTTTAAAGTGGACACAAAGTCCGCGATCTCACTCTGTTCACGCGCCGGAATCGCCAGAGCGGCCATCGTCTCTACAGCGTGACCGATGAAGGCGTCCCAATCGGACACGCTGATCTTCATTCCCGTATGGGAGAGCTTCATGTCACGGTCGGCGTAATAAATCGGACCGCCGGTAGCCGATGCGAGGTAATCGATCAGCGCACGAGGGACGAGAGACAGTGACAGCGCCGCGCAAGGATGATCGGGAAGGGGTGGCGTGCACCGTGATAACGCTGCACGACGGTGGAAGTTACCGCACCGCCTGCCGGTGGCTGACGTCAGTGTTGGAGAGAATTGGCTGATTATTGACTCATATCAAAGCCGTTGCGCGCCCGTCGCGATTAAGTGCGATTGATTGGTAGGAAAGGGCCCGGAAATGTTGCGAAAACTTGGGATGATTTTGGCGACCGCAGGCGCATTGGCTGCCTGTGCGACATCAACGCCTTACGGTCCCGCAAATGGCGGCTACGGTTTTTCCGAGCAACGCATCGAAGATAACCGCTATCGCATTACATTTCGTGGAAATTCTTCGACATCCAGAGAAACCGTCGAGAACTTCCTCCTTTATCGCGCTGCCGAGCTGACGCTTGGGCAGGGGTTCGACTATTTTGTTATGATTGAAAGCGATACGGAAACCAAAACGAGCTATTCAAGCACGACTTATTATCCCGCCTTTTATGGACGGTATTATTATTTTACCGGAAGACGGCGCGCCTATTACCACTTTCCGTATTACGCATATGGTTTCGGTTGGGGCTATCCGTATGATTCCTATATCCGCGAAATCACCCGTTATTCTGCGGTCGCATTCGTGACGATGCACCGTGGGGAAAAACCTGACGATGATCCCCATGCTTTTGATGCCCGAGAGGTCACAGAGAATTTACGCCCCTTCGTTCTTGAGGGCGCCTAGCGCTTTTCCGGCGCTGCGCACCAGCATGAATTACGACGCTATCTGCTTGCGGATCACATCCGATGATGGCCGTGATGGCTCCCGGCATATCGGCATCGCTGCGCGTATCTTTTCAGCAAAATCGCGCAGGCAGATTTCAGACCGCGAGATCGGGCCCGGCTGATAGTCACACGATTGAAGGCCCGCCTGCACCCGTTCGATAACGTCCTTGTCTTCGACATTGACGGTGCGATTGACGCGCCAGTTTAAATAACGCGCTGCGCGCATTTCCCGGCGCTCATCTGGCAGGGCGTAAGATATTTCCCTCAGCAAGGTGCGCCCGGACGTGAGCGGAATGAACTGCATGAAATCAATCTGGTCGGGATAAATATCAAAAGCGAGATTGGGCCACATCAGTTTATAGGTCCAGGCGCGCTGCCGCGCTTCCGGCAGGTGCGGCGTATCGGGCAGAAATTTTCGGTAGGCCTGCGCTGACAGCGACTGGCCGGAAACATCGCGAAGGTCGGCGGTAATGTGATAGGCGCCGGGTTCAATATTGAGCGTGTAGTTGTCGCCGACAAGCCCGTCGAGCCCCTTATGGGCGATCGGCAGATGCATCGCGTCTACATAATTTTCAACAGCGATTTTCCAATTTACGTCGCGCGCTCGTAAGCTGATGCGCCCAAGTGCACGCATGCCTTGCGTCTGATAGATTTCAAATTCACTTTTGATCGGTGCGATGAAGTCGTCAAAGGCGGGTGCGCCGTCGCCGAGCGCTGCGAAGATAAAACCGCCGCAGATCCCAATCTCCAATGGTGTCAGGCCGTAGTCGCTATTTTCAAATTGATCATAGGTTTCGCGGCGGGGAACGCCGATCAATGCGCCTTTTAAATCATAGGTCCAGGCATGATAGGGGCAAGTGATGCGCGATTTGCATTGACCAAAGGATTCGTCCAGCAGGCGCGCCGCGCGATGGCGGCATATATTCCTGAAAGCGCGCGCCTTGCCGTCATCACCACGCACAACAAGCACCAGCGCGCCCATAAAATTTAAGGTCGCATAGGCGCCCGTTTCCGCGATATCGCTTTCATGGCAGATTATCTGCCAGCATGGCCTGAATAGTTTCTCACCTTCAAGTGCAAGAAAGTTGTCATCCACATAGACCCATGGGGGCAGGCCGGTTTCTGTTTTCTGCTGTGCCAAAGCCGATTAGCTTTCTTTTTGCCGCGCGATTTGCCCGCCATAAAACACCGGAACACCGACGAGGATCAAGATCGCGCCCCAAAACAGCGTATTATCGCCAGCGCCGGCAATAGCGATAATAATATATGCAAAAGCGACAACGGCGATTAACGCCCAGGCGCGGGCATTGCGAATAGAATGGCGTAACTCAGCCAGCGCTGACATGGCATAGGGCGTCAGCGTCGCCAGCGTCGAAATCGAGATCAGAAAAGTGAATGTCTTCACAAGTCCCCCGCTGTAGTTAAGAAGCAACAAAAGAGCGGCGAGCCCGGAAGAGATGATCAGTGCAAATGTCGGCGCGTGACCGCGATTGGTGCGCGCTAAAAATGCAGGCAGGTAATTGTCGCGGGCCGGCGCCGCGCACATTTGACCGGAGAGCAAAATATTGCCGTTCATGGAGCCTGCGGTTGAAATCAATGCGCCAATGGCGATCATCGGACCGCCAATTGGGCCAAGCATCGCGGCTGCGTCAGAAAAAGGGCTTTCCGACCGCGCCAGCGCATCAGCCGGTATCAGCATCATGACGGCTGCCGTTGATGCAATATAAAGCGCAGCGACCATCAGGGTTGCGGTAATAACGGCGCGGGGGACCGTGCGTTTGGCGTCGATTACTTCGCCTGCGGGAATAACGCAGGCTTCAATCCCCAGAAACGCCCACATGGTCAACAGCGCCGTGGTCGCCAGCGCTTGCGGCGCGGGCAGCGCCTGCGGATTAAAAGGCGGGATGTTTGCGATGTCGCCCGCAAAAATGGCGAGTGCGATAATCACCAGCAGTGGAACGATTTTTGTCAGGGTCATGATCAGCTGAAGCAAAGCGGCTTCAGCGATCCCTTTGAGATTGACGCCAGTCAAAACCCCGATCAACAGAATTGCAAGCGCGGCTTGCGCGACATTATTGTCGTTGAAAAACGGAACGATCGCGCCCGCATAGCCGGCAAACGCAATGCCGATAGCGGCGACGGCGAAAATAACGCTGAGCCAATAGCTCCAGGCCATTAAAAACCCCGACAGCGGACCAAAAGCGTCTTTGACATAAACATAAAAGCCGCCGCTTTCGTCAGTGCGGCTCGACAGTCGTCCAAGCGTCATGGCAATAAAGATTGCGCCGAGACTGGTGAACAGCCAGCCGACAAAGCTGATCGATCCGAAGGGCGCAAGCACTGCGGGCAACATAAATATGCCGGAGCCGATCATGACGCCGACGCTCATGGACCAGCATCGCCAAAAACCGATTTTTCGGTCTTCCCCGGCGCCGGCGGATTGTTCAGTTGACTGATTCATGCCACGACCTTCACGCGCATCACCGGCGCTGGCAAGGAAAACTTGCGCAGCGGCGGCTTTTAGGCGCAACCTGTTGTGCAGCGCCGGCGATTACATGTAGCGTCGGTCACGCTATACTTGTTGATCTGTTCGGGCGCGAGGGGCGGCGCGACAATGGCTGAAAAAGATGATGCGTTAAATAAGAGTGGGCCGGACAAAACGGCCGCTGCAGCGGGGCGCGCGCGTTCGTCGGATGACGCCGCAAAAAGCAGAACGCCTACGGAACAAAAGAAAACCGTGATTGCGGATACGGGCAATAAGGGCGACGCTGCGCCTGGTCCCGCGGCGCCAAAATCCGTTGCACATGATGCGTCCAAAGGAATGCAAGCGGATAAAAGGAATTTGGCTGCAAAAAAACGCCGTTCAAAAAAAGCGCCGGAAAACACCGAATGCCAAAATTGCGGGGCGGCGCTGCAAGGCGATTATTGCCATCAATGCGGGCAGGCGGCGAAAGAACCGCGGCGCCTGGTCATCGGCCTGATCCAGGATGTGTTCGTCGAAACGCTGGCCATTGACGGAAAGCTGGCGCGCACAATCGCGCTTCTGTTGTGGCGGCCGGGCCTTCTTGCGCGGCGCTTTCTCGATGGCAGGCGGGTGCGCTATTCGCCGCCGTTCAGGCTTTATCTCTTTGCCAGTGTATTTTTCTTTTTTGCCGCGTTCTGGATGATCGATGTGCCGGAGCGCCTTGCTATTGACGACGCTGTGCAAACCGATCCCGAGGCGATCGCTACAGCCCGGGACGAACTCGATGCGGCTAGAGAGCAAATGGCGGCGAGCCTTGGCGATGATGCGCCCCAGATAATTGAGGACGGCCTTGACGAATTCGACGCGTCGCTTGCGGAGGAGGCGAATGTGCCGCCGGAGAACATTTTGCCGGCAGAGGCGCAGCCTGCCGGTGAACCGGGCGCCGCTGAGGGGAAACGCTCATTCAAGGAAATGAAATGGGAAGACTTCGATTACAGCGGGCCAGACTGGCTTGACCCGCATGTCAGGAAAATGGTGGAAGCGGGCCAGCGCGTTGTAGACGATCCGCGGCTGTTTTATGCGGAGATGCGCCAAAATCTGCCGCGCTTTCTTTTGCTGGCGCCGGTGATCTATGGATTGACGCTGACGCTTTTATATATCTACCGGCGCAAATTCTTTGTTTACGATCATTTTATTGTCGCCCTTTACATGCATGCGGCGATTTACGCCTATCTGCTGCTTGCGCTCTTGATAAGCCGCGTTCCCCTCGCCGGCGGTTGGCTTTGGATTTTTCCCGTTGGTTGGGGGTCGCTTCAACCGCTTCTCGTCCTGCGGCAGGCTTATCGGTCCAACTGGTTTTCGGTATGGATCAAATGGTTTATCTCGACCAGTATCTACGTCATTGCGCTGGCTTTGATCATCTTGCTGGGGCTTTCATTCAGCCTGTATCAGGCCTGACTTTTATCCCTGTCTTCGCAACGACATGCATGAAAGCCCGGCGTCGATCTTGCCAATCTCCGCCGTATTCAGGGGAACAATATTGTATCCGCGCTGATCGAGCAGTTCCGCCGTGCGAGAAAACCCGGCGCCGAGCATAACGATGTCATTGATGCGCAGGGCATTCGCCGCCGCCTCTTCGCCCTGTGGAGTTTTAATGACATTTAAGCCTTTAAATACGCCGCTTGCTGCGAGGCGCTCCGTTGACAGAATGGTCTCTTCGTCGAGCAGCGAACAGTCGGATTTGAAGTGAAGAACGCCCTCCGGGGTTGCGACGATTTCGCCGGTCCTGCCAAGATCGGCGAGAAGCTTCACGAGGGCGTCCGCGCCCGTCTTATTCGTGCGCGCGGAAAGGCCGATCAATAATTTGTCCTGGGTCTGCAGAATGTCGCCGCCTTCAACAAAGCCCGGCACAGGCAGCTCAAATACGGTTTCGAAACAATCTGTAAGCGCGGGCGCAATTTCGCTCACCTCGCCGCGGCGGCTGGTCGCGCCCGGACGCAACAATATCGCTTCCTTTGCAAACACCAGCGCCGGGTCCTCGACAAAAATTGAATCCGGATATTTTTCCAATGCAGGCAGGATGATCGTTTCAACCCCGGCGGCGCGCAGTGCTGCCGCATAGGCAGTGTGTTCCGCGGCAACGCCGTCAAAAACCGGGTCATCAGGTGCGCCGGCGCGCAAGCCGCCGGTCACCGACTTGCCGGGCGTTCGAAGGATCGCGGAGTCGAACTCAAAAACAGGCATGGAGAAAACTCTGGTGCTTGCTGGCTGCAGCGCCGCACAGTTTGCGGCGACTTGGCCATAGCTGCAATGGACGCAAATAGCGGAAATTTGGCCCCGAACCGACAATGAACCCAAGCGGGCGCATCTCAGTAATCACAACTATAAGTATATATTATTAACTAAAACCTCTCATTCTATTCGGGCTGTCCTTCGGTCAGAATCTTGATGGAACCGCTATGTTTCTACTGGTTGGCGTCATTAGTTTCTCAATTGGCGGACTTGTTGCGGGCTTTCTGACCTATCAACTGGTTAGCAATAAATTCCGAAGCAAGTTTCAGTCACAGTCTGCGGTCATCATGGCGGCTGGACACCAATTACGCACGCCGCTCAACCAGATTTTGGGGATGGCGCAGACGCTCGAAATTCATGCGGGCAAGCTGCCGGATAAAATACAGGAAACGATCAATACGATTATTGGGTCCGGAAGCAATTTGAAATTGGCGCTGCTCGACATTCTGGACATTATGGAGCTCGAATCCGGTCAGTTGATTCTTGATCCCGATGTCCATTCGCTGGTGGAATGCATCGGCGTCATTGAGCGTATTCACCGGCCGCGCGCAGAGAAAAAAGGCGTCACGCTTGATTTATCTGTCGATCGGAGCGCTCATGTCCGGCTAAATTATGACGAGGTTCGTTTTCGGCAGTGTACGGTCAGTATGGTGCGCCAGTGTGTGGAGCAGGCCGAAGGTGGAACTGTTTCAATTAAAGTCAGCACCAATTCCTCGTCGCGAAAATCCGGATATAGGCGCATCGAGGTGCTCGTTCATGATGGCGGTAAGGGTATGGATCAATCGATAGCCGACAAATATTTCAAACCGATAAAACGCCGGCTCGACAGCGATGCGGCAATTCCGGAAGGTGCAAGATTATCGTTAATGTTGGCGCGAATGCTGGCCAGAAGGATGGGCGGTGACCTAACGGTCAAAAGCGCAGTGGGAAAGGGCGTGACATTTTTTCTCAAAGTCCCGGCAAAATTCGAGATGCCTCTCGACATTGCGAGCGACGATGCGCCGTTGCCGGTGATTGAACTGGCCCGCGCCGCCATTTGCGAAAAAACGGTCATGATCGTTGACGACAATGAAGTGAATGTCCAGATTTTGAATGCGTATCTCCGCCACGCACGCGTCGCCAACACACTCGTCGCGCGGGACGGACAGGAAGCGCTTGATCTGGTTGCAGCGCATTCATGCGATCTGATCTTGATGGATATTCAGATGCCGGTGATGGACGGCGTAACGGCGACGCGCAAAATTCGCGCGAGCAATCAAAAATGGAGAGACATTCCGATCATTGTCGTGTCGGCGGCGTCGCAATCCTCTGAACGCAGCGCCTGCCGCGCCGCCGGCGCAACCGCCTTTCTGTCAAAGCCGGTCGAAGCAAACGATCTTTACAGAAAACTCGCGCGGGTTCTCGCGGCGTAGAACGGGTTTGAAATGTTACGCTATGTTTTGCGGCATTTTCATTCCCTTAATGCGCAGGGGCGGGTAAAGATGGGTTATGAACATTGTGATCAAACCCGCCACATTTGCTTTTGCCCTCTTCCTCACCGCCTGCGCGCCTGAGCCCGCGCCTCTCGTCACAGTCGAAACTGTTGCAACACTGCCAACGCCCCATTCCAATAACGCGGTGGCGGTGGTTCCGGGCGACTCCATCGCGCCGGGCGAGGGCGGGGCGGTGTTTTATTCGTTTAACGGGCTCGAGCCAGGCAAGACTTATGAAGATGTAACGAGCCGCGCTTTCGCCTGCGCGATTCCAGCCGCCACATGCAAAGAGATCGCCGGGCCGCCGGTCGCCGAAGGCCGCCTCGCAAGCACGGCGGTTTTTCTTCATGATCGGATCTTTTTGTTCGGCGGCTACAGCGTCACCGAGGACGGAACCGAGGTTTCAACACCAGAAGTTTTTGCGTTTAATCCGGCGACGGAAGATTATCAGCGCCGCGCCGATATGCCGGCGCCCGTCGATGATGCGGTCGCGTTTTCCTACGCCAGTCGATATATCTATCTTGTTTCCGGCTGGCACGATGACGGCAATGTCTCGCTCGTTCAGGTGTTCGATACATGGGAAGATAAATGGTTTCGCGCGACGGACTATCCCGGGGCGCCGGTCTTTGGTCATTCGGGCGGCGCGGCGGGCGGCAAGTTTGTTATTGCCGACGGCGTTGCGGTTATCGGCAAGGATGAAAATGGCCGGCGGCAATTTGGCGGTGCTGACGAAGCCTGGCTCGGTGAGATTGACGAGAGCGACCCTGCCGTAATTCACTGGAAAAAATTGCCGTCCCATGGCGCCGCGCCGCTTTACCGTATGGCGGCGATTGGCGAGGCTGAGAAAAACCGCATCCTCTTTTATGGCGGCGGCGACAATCCCTATAATTATGACGGCATCGGCTATGATGGTGCGCCCTCCAAGGCGTCGGATCTTTTGTTTGCCTTTGATCTTGAAAGCGAAACATGGATCAGCGTTGGCCGCAGCGGGCGCGGCTCCATGGATCATCGCGGGCTGATGCGCTGGAATGGCGCATACTGGACCCTTGGCGGTATGAATGAGAACCGCGAGGTCACGGGCGATCTTGTGCGTATCAGATTATCAGGCGACTAAATGAAATCGCCGATGATCTTGATTCATTGTTACGCCGGATTTTTGCGAAAAACTGCCAACCACTTTTTCGCCCGGCGCTATGGTGTTGAAAACTGATGCGGAACCCCTCAGATAACTGCGATGAGTGGAAATCAAAAAACCGCGGCGATCCTCGCCATAGGCGACGAGCTGTTATCGGGACGCACCCGCGACGCCAATATGCATTATCTGGCGGGCTGGCTGACGCAGCGCGGCGTTACGCTGAAGGAAGCGCGCTTTGTCGGCGATGAAGAGGCCGACATTGCCGCGGCGCTCAATTCCCTGCGCGCCTCTTATGATTATGTCTTCACCTCCGGGGGCATCGGGCCGACCCATGACGATATTACGGTTGATGCTATCGCTGCGGCGTTCGGCGTACCGGTGATTGAGCACCCAAAGGCGATGGCCATGATCTGCGCCTATTATCAGGCGCGCGATGTGGAAATGACGCCGGCGCGGGCGCGCATGGCGCGTACGCCCGAAGGCGCGGAGCTGATCGATAATCCGGTTTCGGGGGCGCCTGGCGTTAAAGTCGATAATGTTTTTGTCATGGCCGGCGTGCCGCGGATTTTTCAGGCAATGCTCAACGCCGTTGAGGGCGCCATTGAGCATGGGAGCGTTATCCATTCGCGCGCGGCGACCGCGCGCGGCCTGCCGGAATCGAAAATCGCCGATCAACTGCGCAATATCCAGGCGGCGCTAAAGGGCGTCAGCCTCGGCAGCTATCCCATCGATGGCGATATCAAGGGTGTGACGATCGTGGCGCGCTCCGAAAATGCAGCGACGGCCGATGCGGCGATCGATGCAGTCTCGGCCGCGATGCGGGCGCTCGGCTTTGAGCCGGAAATGGAAGACAGAAAATAGGAACGGGCTCGCCTTCAATCGGGCTGCGCCCCGGTTACGCCCTTCAATTATCTGTGACCCAGGCCAAAAGAGGGTGTTTCGCCCGTCGCAATCCATGTCATGCTAGGCGCTGGTTTTAGGGAGGAGACAATCATGATCAATGATTCCCGCGCAAATTCGCGCATGCGGAAACTCACAGCCGCGCTTTTATCGGCGACCCTGATCATGACGGCGCCGAATTTTGCGCCCGTCCTGGCCAATGGCGGCGGCGCCAGCAGCGGCGGATTGCCAGCATCGCCCTCCGGCCCAAAGATTGATCCGGTGCAATCCTATCGCGAAGGGCTCGAAGCCCTGCAGGCGGGGGATTACAAAACCGCCGAGAAAAAATTTAACGAGGTCCTCACTGTCGCGCGAAAAATGCCCGAGGCAAATTATTACATGGGCGTGACCAAAGTGCGTCTCGGCAAGGAAAAAGCGTCTGTGCGTTATTTCAAGCGCGCCATTAAAGAAATGCCGGATTTCGTTGAAGCGCGCGAACAGCTCGCGCTGGTGCAGGTGAACATCGGCAAGCCCGACGACGCGATTGAGCAGCTTGCGGCGCTGCAAACCATCGCCGAAGATTGCGCGAGCCATGGCTGCGATGATGTGCTGGCGGCGCGTACGGCCCAGGCGATTGCGACCGTCGAAGCGGCGCTTGGATCGGGTGAAGACGTCAGTGCGGCGCCGGGCGGCGGCCAATTTGCGCAACTTATTTTTGAGCCGCGAGAAGCGGGCGATGCGCATTATGTGGATGCTGTTAAGCTGATCAATCAGGAACGCTTTGCCGAGGCGATCGCTACGCTTTACAGCGCACAGAAAACAGCCGGTCCGCATCCCGATATTTTGAACTATCTCGGCTTTGCCCATCGCAAGCTCGGTCGCTTTGACGAAGCGCGGAAATATTACAGTGCGGCGCTGGCGCTTGCGCCGGACCATCTTGGCGCCAATGAATATCTGGGCGAGCTTTATCTGGAATTGGGCCAGCTTGAAAAGGCAAAACGCCAGCTGGCGACGCTTGATCGCTTGTGCGCGTTTGGCTGTGCAGAGCGTGAGGATTTGGCGCGGCTGATTGCCATGCGAGAGGCAGATCGCCACGCAGCGCGTGAATGAGACAGCGGCGGGAGTGTTTGATTGCCGCTCTGTCAGCGGCTGGTTTTGCTTTTGTGCAGCCGACGGCCGGCGCCGGCGAGGCTGAGCGTCCGCTGTCGCAAGCGCTGTGGAATAGTTCCGAAACGGATAATATCGCGTTCCTGACGCACTCGCCGGGCGAATGCCTTGCGCCGCCAAAAACCGCCGGCGCTGACTATCGGATCGAACTGGGCCGCGCTGCGTTTTCAAACCCGTTTCTGTTTGGCGGCGCCGCTGCGCGCAGCGGCCTTTCCTGCAACTCCTGTCATCGCGACGGGCGCGATAACCCGGATTTCTTTCTGGAAGGATTGAGCGGCGAGCCAGGAACAGCTGACGTCACGTCGTCGATTTTCTCGAAATCGCGTGAGGACAATATCTTCAATCCTGTGCCGATCCCGACGCTCGTCGATATCGCCGGCAAGGCGTCGTTTGGATCGACCGCGCAGCAGCCCTCGATCCATGCTTTTGTCGCCAGCGCCGTTGCCGACGAGTTTCAGGGCGCCGCCGCGCCGGCGATTATTGACGGCATCGCGGCCTATGTGGCGCATTTAGGGTCCGGATTTTGTCCCGAAGGCGAGACGCCGCAAAATGTGACGCGCGCCGCCGGCGATATTGCGCGCGCCTTGCGCGCGGCGGAACAGGCAATGCAGCGCGGCGAACCGGAAATGGCGGATTTTCTTGTTCAAAGTGCGCGGCACGGGCTCGGCTTAATCCATGAACGCTTTCGCGGCGATAAGCTTGCGGCCGAACGCGGGCTTGTCGCGGACCTGTCGCGGCAACTGGCGGATTTGCGCCCGGGCGAAGATGGCGATCTTGTTGCGCTGGCTGGAAAAATCGCGCCGGCGCTTGATCGGCTCGATCTGGTTAAGCGCCGCTTGCGCCGCAAAGAGCGCCAATCGCTCTATAATAGAAAGCAATTGCGCCGCGTCTATGAGGGCGAGGGGATGGACGATTAACGCCCCCTTGCGCCGGCCCGCCTTATTGGCGAGAAGGCGGGCATGTTAAGCGTCGGCGACATCTTCAAGATCGGCATTGGTCCGTCATCATCCCACACCGTGGGACCGATGCGCATTGCCGGCCGGTTCCTGTCCGAAGCGGAAAGCGCCGGCGTTTTGACTGGCGGCGCGCGGGTAAAGGCCGATCTTCATGGCTCCCTGGCGCTTACCGGCGTCGGCCACGGAACCGACAAGGCGGTGATCCTGGGGCTCATGGGATTTTTGCCGGAGACCACCGATCCGGACGACGCGGAAGCGGCTTTCGCGCGCGTCAAAGCCGAAAAGCGGCTGGCGCTCGGCGGCGGGACGGAAATTACGTTCGATCCTGCGAAGGATATCGATCTGCGCGGCGACATCATTCCGACCATTCACCCCAATGAAATGCGGCTGACGCTTTATGACGACAACGGTGCGGCGCTCTATTCACAAATTTATTATTCCGTCGGCGGCGGGTTTATCGCCAGCGAAAAACAACTGGCGATCCCGACGGAAGATGATCTCATCGCCCGCCCGCGCCATGGCGCGTATTTTTTCGCATCGGCGCGTGATCTTCTTGCCCTTTGCCGTGAAAAAAATCTCAACATTCATGATGTGATCTTCGAGAACGAAGATGCGCATCGCCCCCGCGCGGAAACCGAAAAGCTGCTTGATGAAATCTGGTTCGCCATGCGCGATTGCATTGAGCGCGGCCTTAAAACCGAGGGCATATTGCCTGGCGGGCTGGACGTCGCGCGGCGCGCGCCGTCGCTATATAAAAAACTTGTCGCGGCGCCGCTCGCCAATGAGCGCGAGCAACTTTTTGACTGGCTCAATGTCTATGCGATGGCCGTGAATGAAGAAAACGCCGCTGGCGGCCGCGTTGTAACGGCGCCGACCAACGGCGCCGCCGGCATCATTCCCTCTGTCCTCAGACATTATTGCGTCGATGAAAACGGCGCCAATCTGCCGCATATCAGGATATTCCTGGCGACCGCAGCGGGCATCGGCATGCTTTATAAACAACGCGCCTCAATATCCGGCGCTGAAATGGGATGTCAGGGCGAGGTCGGCGTCGCCTGTTCAATGGCGGCCGGGGGGCTTGCGGCGGTCTGGGGCGGGACGCCCGGGCAGGTTGAACATGCGGCGGAAATCGGCATGGAACATAATCTCGGCCTGACTTGCGATCCCGTCGGCGGACTTGTCCAGATCCCGTGTATTGAAAGGAATGCGATTGGCGCCGTAAAAGCCGTCAATGCTGCGCGGCTGGCTTTGCACGGCGCAAACGATCACAAAGTGTCGCTTGATCAGGTGATCGAAACCATGCGGCAAACCGGGCTGGATATGTCGCGGAAATATAAAGAAACGAGCGAAGGCGGATTGGCGGTGAATGTTGTCGAATGTTGATCAGAAAACCGATGGTTCTGTTGAGCAAATCCGCGTTGCCTATCGCAAGCAGGAATTTGCGCAGGCAGTCGCGATTGTCCGCAAGGTGCTGGCCGGCGATGGAGACTTTGCGGACGCAGATGATTGGCGGCTGATCGCCAATGCTGCGAATACGCTGTCTGATCGCCATTCCGCGGCGCAGGCCGCGCAGCGATGGCGCGAAGCGCGGCCCGACCGTGTCGATGCACAGATTTTTTGCGCCGACCAGCTCGCCCAGGCGGGCGCCATTGACGACGCCCTGGCGTTTTCAAAAAAGATGTGTGGTGATTTTCCCGATATCGCCCATGCCTGGTTCACTGCCGGGAGTATCGAAGCCCAGGCTGGGGATCTTGACGATGCGATCCCGCATTTGCGCAAAGCCTGGGAAATTGAAAAGGAATTTACCGCCGCCTGGGAGCGTATTTCCCAGGTGAAAAAGTTCCGCCGGGATGACCCGGATCTCGCCGTCATTTTCGATCTGCAAAAAGAATCGGCGCGGCTGGGGCCAAGTTTCCAGATTTCGGCGCAATATGCCTGCGCCAATATCCTCGATCAAATGAACTATCCCCATCGGGCGTTTCCGCATTTCGCCGAAGCGGCGCGGCTGGTGCGCAAGTCATCCTCTTACGATATGGCCAAACAGCTCGCGATCATCAAAAACGGACTCGACGCCTTTGACGAGGCGCGATTGTCCGCTCTTGCCGGGGCGGGCGATCCATCTTTATCGCCAATTTTCATCGTCGGGCCGCCGCGCTCCGGCACGACGCTCGTGGAACAAATCCTCGCCAGTCATTCGAGCGTGACCGGCGGCGGAGAGGCGTCCGCCTTGCGCGTCGCGTCGTGGCCTTTGAAAGATTATGCGCCGGAAACGGCCGCAGCTTTCGCCGCGGATGGCGATAGCGGCCAATGGCGCGCGATGGGTGAGCAATATGTTGCGTTGATGAACGAGATGTTCGGCGACGCGCCGCATATCACCAACAAGGATATCGGGTCGATCGCCAGTATTGGCCTGATACGGATTATCCTGCCTAATGCAAAAATTATATTTTGCGATCGCGATCCCATGGACGCCGGCTGGTCAACATTTAAGGCGCATTTTTCGGGCTCCATTCCGTGGAGTTTCGACTTTAAGGATATCGCGCAATATTTCGCGGCATTTAAGTTTGCACGCAATGCGTGGCGCGAGCGGTTGCCTGAAGATGCTTTTCTCGACGTTCAATATGAAGAGCTTGCGCGTGATCCGCAAAACCAGATCAGCCGGATATTATCCTATTGCGATCTGCAGCCGGAAAATGAATGTTTTGCGTTTTATAAAACCCGGCGGCAGATTTCGACAGCGAGCATCACTCAGGCGCGCCAGCCGATGTATACATCATCGATCGGGCGCTGGCGGCAATATGAAGACCATTTGGGGCCGCTTAAGGATGCGATGACGCGTTACGGCATGATCTGAAGCGCCGCAAACGGAGCCCTTTGCCTTGCCCGCGATGAATGCCATGGCGTTTCCGAGATAAAGTGGTTCCCGATTTATCGTCCGGAAACGTCCCAGCAATAATAATTAGCGCATTTCTGGCCGGAAGTTCATTGCGATAGCAATGAACGCTCGCCGTGAAAAGCTTTGCTTTTCACTCCGGAAATGCGCTAGAGAGCCGCTCGTGCCGGAACCCGCAGGCTCCTCCTTGCGGGCTTGCGTATATTTGCGGACGTGGCGGAACCGGTAGACGCAACAGACTTAAAATCTGTCGGGCAAATGCCCGTGGGGGTTCGAGTCCCCCCGTCCGCACCAGCCTTCGCCTGCTGCGCAGGCTACGGCTTGGCGGGCCAGCCTAACGCACCGACAATCATTTTCCGTGCAACATTGAGACCAGGCGAAGGCTGTCACGCCCTGATCGTCGCTAATGGTGATTCTGGAAATTGTTCTGATGCTTTGATCTGGCGAGCGGTCACTGGTCGAGCGGCCTGCGACAGTCCGATCGCCGCCGGTATTCAGGCGATGCGTTTTGCGGAGCAATCAGTTGTAAAATTTAGCAGGTTGCATCCAAAATCGCGCTGCAGCGGCGGTCTGGGGCGTCTGCTCGCGTTCAAGGTCTTCAAATATCGCGATCAACTCATCGCAAACCTCAGTGAACGTTCCCTCGCGCGCCATTAATTTTTTTAGCCGCGCTTCGCCAAGCGTTTTGACGCCGAAATCCAGCGCCTCCTCTTTTGACCCATGGGTTATTTCTTCAACCGGAACGGAAAGATTCGGGTAGAATTTGGCGATAAGTCTTAGCTTCGGAAAATAGGCGTCGCCATAAAACGCCCATTTACCGCTCAGATAGGTTGTACATAATTGAGGATCGGAGCTCTTCATAATCTCGAAAATGCGCCGATAATCTGGCGCCATAAGATGAAAGACGCTGTCATTGGCATTCTTCAGTTCATGTCGCCAGCGAGCGATGAAAACGTTACTCGCGTCCCGGGCTGCGAAAAACTCCGACTTTTCTGGATTTGAACCGCTGATATAGGCGGCAAGAAACTGGTCAGCCATTTTAGGGTCAAACTGGATCGCCTGCCAATATAGATATTTCAGTTCGAGATGTTGATCGACGACATGGACGGCCTGATTTCGAATGACTTCTTCGCGGTGTGATATTGTCAACTTCTGTTGTGTGATCAGGTTTTCAAATTGTTTTTTTTGCTCAGCATTTGTTGCGACAGCATCATCAAAGTCACGACGCTCTTGCACATCCAGCGCAATCAACAACCCGCTCCATATAAAGACGCTCAGCAATCCCACAATTTTGAGCCGCACGCTCCGGCAAAGAAAAATGATTATAATCGGATAGGTTGCAAAGACCAGAATCTTGAACAACCCGACAGTTTGATAAAATTCTAATAGAAGATCTGACATCCCATACTACTAATCAAAATGTCACTAATTTTTTATCAATCATCCGGCGGTATATTTCTCCTGCTCTTAAACAAGTCTGGTGTTAGAAAAATAATTGAAAATTGCTTTGATAAAGAATTAATTTGGCAAATTGGAGGTTTACGAATGAATAAGAAAACTTCTCCAGGCCGTTCCAGGCAAACCTTGCTGATGTTAACTATTTTGGGGGTCTTTGCGGCGAGCGCTTGTTCACGCCAAACAGCGCCTGAGGAAAACACAGAGAGTTCACCGCAACAGGCGTGGGCTATTCCTGCCGTCACGATGAAAAGCGCACACACTGAATTCCAGCTGTATGGAAATCCAATCACGGTCAATGCCAACGAGCCAATGTTTAGAGATAGCCTGAAAGCCGACATCAGGCGGTTTTTCTTTGAAGAAAATTTTGCAGAAATCGAACGTTTAGCTGATATCTATCGCCACGGCGCCCGCACCGGATCTGGTCTTTTTAAACTCGGCGTTCTCTACGACGCGTTTTCAAGCACTCAAATTGTCTCCATCCAGGGAATTTTGCCGAAAGCGGAGGAAAAATTCAACGCGTGGATCAAGGCCTATCCGAATTCGCCCACACCCTATGTCGCAAAGTCTAACGCATGTTTTTGGATTCTTATTGGCATAAACGCATCCGGCAGCGGCGCGCCCAATGAACGCGCGGTGTATAAAAAAATGCTCCAACTGGGACAAGAATTTCTTTTTCAGCATTGGAATTTGATAAAAAATGAACCTGACGCCTATCGGCAAAAAATGCGATACGCTTTGCTGGCTGACAGTTCACCGGCAGAATGGCGCGCTGTTTTAAACGAAGCGCGCAGTGCTTTTCCTGGCTATTATCAAATCTATTTTGATGCGAATTTATATGCGCCTGAAACCCGTGGAAATCCGCAAAAGGCTTTCGCAGTCACTGAAGAGATTGCCGCCGCCCTTATGGAAGATACCATAGATGAAGGCATGTCAGGTTATACACGCGCCTATTGGGCTGCGTCACGGCGGGGGGACATTTCATATTATATGAGCCACGAAACAGTTGATTGGAAAAAAATGCGACTTGGGTTTCAGGACATGCTGGATGCTTATCCAGATGCATGGAATTTGAACGCCTTTGCCAGGTTCAGTTGTATCTTCGGCGACAAAGAGATGGTGCAGAAACTACAATTTGCGGTGATCGAAAACCCGGTCAATCAGATCTGGCCAAAATCCGCGCGCGAACAGTGTTTTGCTTTCGCGGCTAGCTAACGCGCGCCTCTCCCGGCTTCACCGGCCATCTTCAGCAATGAGCCGACCAGCCGGTCGCGCCACATGCCCCGGACTTCAGGCGGGGTCCTGCTCGGCGATGAGCCGTCCGAACGGATCATGGATCATATGGATGGTCGCGCCGGTTTCGGTTTTCGAGACCTGTTGGCCGTAAGCGTCATAATCATAAGCGGCCTGAAGGACGCCGCCCTCATAGGCCGCAATCATCCGTCCTTCAGCATCATAGGAATAGGTTTTGGTAACGCCGCCGGAGATGTCAGACGACATCTGGCCGCTGGCGAGATAACTTAA
>JAJFGF010000025.1 GCA_021776245.1 Hyphococcus sp.
TGGACCAGTCGTCGCGCCAGCGGCGCAGCTGGGTAGCTATGTATTGAATGGATAACCGCTGAAAGCATCTAAGCGGGAAACCAGCCTCGAAACAAATATTCCCTTGAGAGCCGTGGTAGACCACCACGTTGATAGGCCGGGCGTGGAAGCACAGCAATGTGTGAAGCTTACCGGTACTAATTGCTCGATTGGTTTGATCGTCCTCATGCCTGTTCTTCGGAACAGGTTATGAGTCAGTTTTGTTCATGCGCGGCGAACGATTCGTTCCCCCGCACGTTTTCGAAAAAGTGGATACCGGTTTTTCGATAAAAAACGTGCGCGTGGAAAATGATCGTTGTCGAGCACTGAGCGTTAGAAAATAGAACTCTCGCATTTCATCATTTTTGCCGGCCCGGTGGTTTTGGCGGGGAGCCTCCACCCGATCCCATCCCGAACTCGGTCGTTAAATTCCCCAGCGCTGATGGTACTACGTCTTAAGGCGTGGGAGAGTAAGTCGCCGCCAGGCCTGCAAAGATGATCTGACCCTTCATGACGATTTCAAAACCGCGCTCCAGGAAACTGGGCGCGGTTTTTTTTTGTCTGTTTTTAGCGCTGAATGTTCGGCGGGCTGAAAAGATGATCTGCGCGGACATTTATTGATCCTGGTCCTCGTCATCTTCAGTTTCGCGGTCTTTTTTGTTGTCGTCCTTTTCATCCTTGTCGTCTGCGTCAACCGCATCGATACCCGCGCCGACCCTGGCCCGGGCGACCTTTCCGCTCGTTTTGACGGCAGTTCCGGCAACATTGCCGGCAATGCCAACCGCCGTGCTCACAACGCAGGCTTGCAGGGAAAATCCGAAGACGATCAGGACCAGAATTTTCATTTAGATTTCCGAGGTGAAAATGATTTCTTGGGGAAATCAATAGCGTTGCCGCCGTCATACAGGTGAGATGCGTCAATCAATTGTTCAACTCGCTAAAATTTTAGTGAAAGCACGGCGCAATCAGCCCTGTTTGCGGGATTTTGCCGCGATTGGGTCGAATTCCGGGGCTTCGGCGGGCAATTCGCCGCGATTTCCCACACAAAATATTTACGGGCGGCCACCTAATCTTGCTGTCAGGTTAACCGGCGGCGAGACCGACCATGAGCGCCTTTATTGATGCAGCAGCAGGCTATGCGCTGAGCGCCTGGCAATCGGCTATCTGGGTGTTTTTCGCCCCGGACAGCTTTTTGAGTCCATGGCCGATTGCTGTCGCCATTTTAATTGCTGCTGTCGCGCTTGCCGCGCGTCAGCGCAAAAGCGGCGCTGGCGTGACCTTTGGCCAAATCGTTCGAGAATTATTTCCCACGCATATTTATAAGCACGCTTCGGCGCGTCATGATTTCTGGATCATCCTGATTAATCAGGGCCTGTTCTATTTCCTGCCCATCGGCGCGGCTCTGACAATCGGCGTTGCGCAATATTCGATCGTTGACGGGCTCGGCCTGCAAGGCGCCATGGAAGCGCCGCCGCATGGCGGCTTTATGCATTTGGCCTTGTTCAGCATCTACGCCATGCTGGTCTGGGATTTCTTTGCGACTTACGCGCATTATCTCAAACACAAAATCCCGGTATTATGGGAACTGCACAAAGTTCATCACTGCGCGGAAGTTCTAACGCCGTTGACGGCGCTGCGCCGTCACCCGCTGGAAATTGTTGTCACCGCCCTCATCGGCGGCGGCGCCGCCGCGCTGTCGGTTATCTTTTGGGTTTTAATTTTCGGCGCACCGGGCACGGCGCTGGAGCTCGTCGGGATATCAGCTGGCGTCTATCTCTGGAGGCTTCTCGGATATAATATTCGCCATTCGCATATCTGGATCAGCTATGGGCCGTTCTGGAATAACATCCTGATGTCGCCGGCCCATCACCAGCTGCATCACAGCCGCGATCCGCGTCACTATGATTGTAATTTCGGGCACATCTTTCCCTTTTGGGATCGCCTGTTCGGCACGCTCTATCAGCCGATCGACGGTGAAAAATTCGAATTCGGCATTGAGCGCGAAGAAAACGAAAAACTGCGGACGCTCAGCGCTTTGTATTTCCGCCCGCTGAAAAAAGCAGCAGCGCGTTTTGCACATGGAGACGCCGCCAAGCCCCTGACAACGCCGACACCGGCTGCGGAATAGGCGATGCTGTTTTCCTCCCTCATTTTTCTGCTCGTATTTTTGCCGCTGACGATTGCGGCAGTCTATGCGGTGAATAAATTCGCCGGGCCGCGTTTTGCAGCGCTGATGTTGCTGGCTGCGTCGCTGATTTTTTATTCATGGCAAACCCCGGAATATCTGTTGCTGATCCTCGGCTCGATCGCCGTCAATTTCCTCCTCGGCCGCCGCATCAATCAGTCGAGATCAAAAGTAATTCTGGCGCTTGGGATCGCGTTTAATCTCGCATTGCTCGGCTGGTTTAAATATGCAGGTCTGTTCAGCGAAACCCTCAGTGATATCGCACGCGCCGATTTGACGGTTGACGGCGTTGTCCTGCCCCTGGCGATCTCATTTTTTACCTTTCAGCAGATTGCCTATCTGTCGGATTGCCTGAAAACCGATGTTAAAAAATACGACTTTCTTGATTATGCCCTGTTCGTTGCTTTCTTTCCGCAGCTGATCGCCGGTCCCATCGTTCATCACAAGGATTTGACGCCGCAATTTTCGGGCCCACGCTTTGCGAAATTTCTTTCTGCGGATATTGCTGCCGGGTTTTTCCTTTTTTCGATCGGTCTTGCCAAAAAGGTGCTTGTCGCCGACGGGCTGGCGCCGCTGGCAGACCAGGTGTTTGACGGCGCCGCCGCCGGACACGCAATTTTAGCGTTCGAAGCCTGGGTCGGCGTGCTCGCCTATAGTTTTCAAATCTATTTTGATTTTTCCGGCTATTCAGACATGGCGCTTGGCCTTGCGCTTCTTTTTGGCGTGAAGCTGCCGATGAATTTTAATTCGCCCTACAAGGCGACGGGCATCGTTGATTTCTGGCGGCGCTGGCATATCACCCTATCGAATTTTCTGCGCGACTATCTTTATTTTCCTCTTGGCGGCAATCGCAAGGGCGGGCTGTTGCGCTATCGCAATCTCTTTATTGTCATGCTGCTTGGCGGGTTGTGGCATGGCGCCGCCTGGACGTTTGTCGTTTGGGGCGGCCTCCACGGCGCCTATCTTTGCATCAATCACGCATGGGATAAATCGACTGACGGAAAGAAAATACTGGGACCGGTTGCTGCAACCGTGTTGACATTTGCGGCGGTGAGCGTCGCATGGGTGTTCTTCCGCGCAGAAAGTTTCACCGCCGCTTTTGCCATGTTTGCAGGGCTTTGCGGCGCTGACAGCGGCGCGCAATCTGTGCTTTCCGTCGATGCGCTTTATTCCTATCCGATATTGTTCATTGCCGCCGTCCTCGTCTGGCGCGCGCCAAATGCGCTCGAATTGCTTGAGCGATTTAGAAACATTGCGCTGCCTGAAACGCCCCCGTCCGGCGATGCCGGCGGCGTTGCCGCAGTCCCGCTCTGGCGCAACATGATTTTGATGGCGGGCCTGGGTTGCCTGACAGCGCTGGCGATTTTTTCATTGATGATCACAGGTCCTTATGAATTCATCTATTTCCAATTTTAAAGCGCATTCACAAAAAGTGTCCGCGGTTTTTGGGTTCGAATGCGCGACCGAACAAGAACCTCGACCGGGTTCGCATTTAAAAGATATGCGACCTCGGTCCAGCATCCTGATCGCCGCATTCTTCGCCGCCTGTGTGGGGCTGTTCGCGCTGCTGACCGGCGTCAGCGAGTGGTTTGTCCGCAGCCAGGTTGCGCCCGCCGACACGCTGGAGCGTCATGTCGCGCTGTTTTCGACGACGCACTCGCCCTATGCCGCCTTTGGCGACAGCCATGTGGCGCGCGGTTTCGATGCGCAAACGCCGGTCGTAAATCTCGCCTTTCCGTCTGAAAATCTCGATCGCATGGACTGGAAGGCCGCGCGGTATCTTGACCGCGTTAAAACGCCGGAAATGGTCCTCATTCAGGCAGACCCGCATCTATTTGCACCCTATCGGCTTGATGCGGGCATTGCGGATTATCCGGAAATTTTTGGTGAAACCCGCGGCGCGCTCATAAAAGCCTATTCCGATCGCTACCGGCCGCAGCTTCTACAATTATGGCGTTCCTATTTCTGGAATGATTGGCGCATGGTCTCGACGATTGAAGTCACATCCCAGGGCGCCTTGCTTTCACCTGGCGATATTTCGACCTGGTCTCGCGCCGAGCAAGAAGATTTTACGCGTAAACGCGTTGCGCTGCACCAGCCGATTGAAAATCTGTCGCAATCGGGTCCGGCGAAGCGCTATCGCCGTATGGTCGAGCGTTTCATTGAGCACGGCGCCGAAGTCTGCCTTGCGGCGCTGCCGACATCGCCGCTTTATCGCGATGAAATTAGGTCTTTGAATGCGCAACAGCAGGCGGCGTGGGCGGAGGCGATTGCATTTTATGAAAGCCTTGCGGCTAAGCCGGGCGTCCGGTTTGTCGATCATCGCAGCGAATATTCCGACCTCGCTTTATTCCGCGATCCCGATCACTTGAACAAAAAAGGCGCGATCGAATATTCACCGCGCCTGCAGGCGGCCTGTTTTGACAAGGCTGATCCTGATCGTATCGCTGCTGTCGAATAGGGAGCTCTGTCAATGCGCGACGGTCGTTTCAGACTGCGCCGGTTCGCTTGCCGCGTTTTCGTGAATCGCGGCTGCGGCTTCCTTGAAAGGAACGAGATAAGCGTCTTTCAGCGTCGGATGAGCCTGCGGCAGGGCCGCGCCCATTTCATCGGCAACCCCGAATTCCAGCGCTTCATATCCGTCCGGCACGTAGAGCGTTCCGAAAATCCAGTCCCAAAGCGCCAGCAACTCACCGTGATTTTTGTTATGATGGCGTACGGCCAGAGAGTGGTGGATCTGGTGCTGGGCGGGGCTGATGAAAATACGGCTCCAAAATGGTCCGTAGGAAAGCCATAAATTTGTATGGCGCAAATTTGATCCGGTCCAGTTGAAGATTGCGTAAGCGGCGTTGACGCCGAGAACGACAAAGACGTCCGTGACGCCAAATAGCGCAAAGACAAGGCCCTGCATCGGACCAACAATAAAGGCGTTTGAGAGCGCCCGGGTCAAATCATAGACCGGGTGTTTGCGCAAAACGGTGAGCGGGGTCAGTTGCTCAGCACTGTGGTGGAGTTTGTGAAACGGCCAGAAGATTGCGCTTTCATGATGGAAGCGATGAATCCAATAGGTCGTAAAATCACTCGCGACGGTAATCAGCAATGTGACGGCTGCAAGTGTTGCAAAGCCCGGCGTGGCCGCATCAGCAGCCAATGCGGCTGCTTCAGTTGCGCCGGCGCCGAGGATCATGCCAGCAACCGTCGACGCTGAGATCACAATGGCGGCCTGGCGGATGACGGCCAGAAAAGGCGCCAGCAACCGGTTCGCCAAAACGACCTTCAGATCGACCAGTGAGGATTGGCAAAAATAGACCGCGGGATTGAGCAACGACCGCCAAAAATCCGGCGCGCCGTCGCTGCGCAAGCGTTTGCGATTGACGAAATAAACAACGCCGGCGAGCGTCATTGCAGCCGCCAGATAGGGCGGGAAAAACCTCGAGGACGGGCCAAAGAGGTCAGTGAAGCTTTCGCCAAGGGAAAGCGTGATTGCTGTGGCCCATTCCAGGGCGCTGGAAAGCTCCGGAAACATAGGTCAGAAATAGAACATGAGCGCTGAACACAGCGTTAAATGCTGGGGAAAAACCCTCTCTATCCGTTGTTTGCGGCGTGCGATCTGATAGTTAGTGAGGGTAAGGGATTCGCGAATTGGGCGCGGCGCGGCGAGGCTTGCCGCCATATAAAAGGACACCGGGATGGTCAGGAGCATTCCATTATTGGCGCTTGCGGCAGTTTTGCTCGCTGCCTGTTCGGAGCGCACAGCGCCCGCCAATGAGGCCGGGTCCGATGTGCCCGGCGCGCCGCAAGAGGGCGCCCCCGAGGAAATCTATGAAGGCGAAGCCAATATCGACCTTTGGCTTGAACGCCTTGAGGTTGGCAGCCGGGAGCTATACAGCGCCCGCGAAGCGGTTGTTGCAGCGGTTGGTTTGAAAGAAGGCGATGTTGTCGCCGATGTCGGCGCCGGCACCGGGCTTTACACACTTTTATTCGCCGATGCGGTCGGCGAAAGCGGGCGCATTTTCGCAGAAGATATCGAGCCTTTGTTTCTCGATCTCGTCAATCGCCGCGCCGCCGATCTGGGGTTTGATAATGTCACGGCTGTTCTCGGCCGCGAGACATCCGTGACGCTGCCGGCGAACACCGCCGATGTTGTCTTTATTGCCGACAGCTATCATTATTTTGACGACCGTGAAGCGATCATGCGCACCATTTATGATGCGTTGAAACCAAATGGATCGCTGATCCTGGTAGAGTTCGACATTGTGCCGGGCGAGGCCAAGCCGGACTATAAATCTCATGTGCGGTTCGGCAAGGCGGGCGTTATATCCGAAATCGAATTTGTCGGCTTTGAGTTGGTCGAGGCGCCGGCGGTAGACGGCCTTGAAGAAAATTATTTCGTGAAATTTAAAAAACCTGCGGTCGAGTGAGCGGCAAAAGCTAAACTGTCAGCTGATGGCTGCGCAGTTGGTCTGATTTTCGAGCACTATAGCGCCGGGCGAAAAAGTGGCTCCCGGTTTTTCGCCCCCGACCGCGAAGGCGGTCGAGGTATCAGTAAGCGCGCCTTCGCGCGCGGACCGCGAAGGCGGTCGAGATATCAGTAAGCGCGCCTTCGCGCGCGGACCGCGAAGGCGGTCGAGATATCAGTAAGCGCGCCTTCGCGCGCGGACCGCGAAGGCGGTCGAGATATCAGTAAGCGCGCCTTCGCGCGTCGGCCGGCGCGTAGCATAAAAATTAGATCATCAGGCGATTCCATTTGATCGCCCGATGATCTGGAACATGATGCGAAGTCGAACGCGGCGCTGGCGACGGGAAACCGTTTGGCGATTCATCGCCAGACTTTCGGAAACATCATGCGAAAACAACAATCAAAATCAAAATGCCGATTCAAGTATTTTGTATTTTGGCGCGAGCAATACAGTTTGGTCACAATACCCGATTCGCGCTGCTTGGCGCCGTTTCATTCCGGTCGTCGCCGGCAATCTCGACGCCGCTTGGAATGTCAGCGTCATATGCGGAGCGCTGGTTGTTGGCGCTTTGGTCTCATACGAGATCAGTATGGGGCCGGGCTTAAGCGGCGACCAGTTGAACCGGACCATGATATCCGGCGCGCAGGCGTTGGGTTATAATCTTTATACCAACCCGGCGCGCACGGCGATTTGGGGGGACGGGACCGGCGGCGCGGACACGCTGATCGACGGCTATCTCCTGAACTTGTTCACTGAAACAAAAAACTATCCATTATACGGAAGATTGTTTGGCGGACAAAACGTAAGCACAGGAAGCTCTGCGGACTTGATCATCGTGACTGTGGAATTTTAGCCGCCCCCGCCGTTCATCGGAGTCCGGCATGCTGATCATCACAAGATTATCGCGTCCCCACGATTTCCGCCGACATTCGTCATAACCTTTTATATTTCAAACCCCGATCTGGTTTCCGAAGAATCGGAAATCCGGGACGGGACGGTGTCGGATCAGGTCGAAACCAATACAGATAAAGCATGGCGCTGTAGCAAACTCGGTCCCTTTGTAGATCACCTGATCATCTGCCCGCAGCTTTAAAGCGATTTACTCCACTCATCGACACGGCGCTTGGCTTCTTCGCGTTCAATCCCGTATCGCTCCTGGAGCTTACCCATCAGTTTTTCTGTCTCGCCCTCAATCTCAGCAAGGTCATCATCTGTAAGGTCGCCCCATTTCGCTTTGACGGAGCCTTTGAGTTGCGCCCATTTTCCTTTGATCCGATCTGAATTCACCATCTTTCTCCTTCGTGACTTTGTACTCTTGTAAACACCCTCTAAAATTGTCCTGCCCCCATATAACTGGTCCACAAACTTCGTGATATTCTACGAAGAAGTGGAGGTTATGGGATGGCAAGGAAACGGTTTTCCGACGAAGATATATTGAAACTGCTCCGTCAAATAGAATTGAGCTTAGCTTCAG
>JAJFGF010000026.1 GCA_021776245.1 Hyphococcus sp.
ACAACGATTGATCAAGCCAAAACCGTCATCGGAAAATGGCTCAGGCAGTACAATCACATCCGTCCGCATCAGGCGCTTAACATGCGTCCGCCAGTTCCCGAGACTCTATCAAAAATTGGCACATAGTTTTGGGGCTGGACACAGTGTGTCGGTGTTTGTGCGGCAAAAGTCAGCAGGCGTTCAATGTCCCGGAACAGATGGTTGGTCAGATTCTCTTCGACTTCCGTCACCACGCGGCACGCCGCCTTGTTCAGGCGTTCGGCAAGCATTTCAGCAAAACGCGTCTTTTCGAGCTGATGCCAGTCTGTCTCGGCGTCGGCGCGCCAAAAGGAGCCGCGGCGACGGCGATCGAAAACGATTTCCGCGGTGTAGAACGCTTCAAGGTCGCGTTTGCCAATGTCGCCAGAACCCAATAACGGTCAGGCTGGGCGTGGCTCGCAGCGATGGACGGCAAGCTAGAGCACTTCGCGTTCGATTTGAGTCGATTGGGATTCCCTGGGCGTGCGAACCGTAATTCCTGCTTGTCAGGAGGTTCGTCATGCCAAAGAGCTATTCACTTGATCTTCGCACCCGCGTTCATGCGTTTGTCGAAGCTGGCCATTCTCGTCGTGCGGCGGCGCGTCATTTCGATGTCAGTGCGAGCTTTGTCATCAATTTGATGACCAACAGCGCGAAGCATGGTTCGCTGACGGCGAAGCCACGCGGCTTACGGCCCATCTTATGAGCCGCGAATGCGTTTTGACGGATGAAAAAGCACGCCGCGACCCTGGGTATTTACCGGTGAAGACGGTCGATCGCGAGTTTACTGAATTGCTGGAAGGCGGTCCGAGTTATTTCGCCCTTGGGCGTTACGCGCTTACGGATTCAAAAACACGCATTCCGTTGCCGCCGATAATTTTCGCCGCCTCGTCGTCGCTTAAGCCGCGTTCGAGCATTTTTGCGACGACATCCGGGAACTGACGGTAATTATCCCAGACGGGTTTGTAATTGGCGTCCATATCCGTGCCGATGCCGACATGGTCTGCGCCGACGGCGTCGATCAATTCAAAGACCCGGTCGGTGAAGCCATCGAGATCGCTAATGCCGATGCCCGCTGGCCAGGCGCCGATAACGCCGCCAGAGGCGGCAATTTCTTTTGCGAGATCAAGGCTGATGAAGCGCGGAAAGTCGAATGATTCTGTCCGGATATGCGTATGCGAACAAATGACCGGGCGATCCGACGTTTCCAACACCCCAAATGCCGTACTTTCGCCGGCATGAGCGATGTCGATTATAACGCCATTTGCATTCATGGCGCGGATAACCGCCGCGCCGGCGTCGGTCAGCCCGTTGTGAACGGGCGATTCCGTCATGATGTCGCCAAGTTCATTGGAGCGATAGTGCAGGGGATTGATGCAGCGCACGCCGTCGGCATGGGCTTCGGCCACGCGCTCGGCGCTGCCTTCCAGAAAATCGCCGCCTTCAACGCCGAGCATGGCGCCGACGCCGCCTTCCTGTTTTATTTTCAGGATGTCGGCGGGGGAGGTTACCTTTTTCGCAATTCCATCGGCGAACATTTTGGTCAGGAAACCGATCTGCGTGACATAGCTTGCATGGACTTCTCCGGCATTGAAGTCTCGCTTGGCGTCAAGCCCTTCGCCAACGAAATCGAGAACCTGGAAATCAGAAACCGCGCAGAACACGGCCGTATTCATGCCGCCTGCATTCATATCCTCGACGGCGCGCTTTTCATTGGCGCCGCCAAGGGTGAAAGCCTTTATTGCCGGCGCCAGATGTTTTGCGCCGCGAATAAACGTCTTGCCGGGATGCGCATGAAGATCGAAAGAAGGCCGCTCTGCAATTAGCGCTTTGGCGCGTTCAATGAGCGCCGGATCCATCAGTGGTTTTCGGTCACATGCAATAAGGCCAATCACGGCGCTCGAACCCAGGACAAAATTTCGCCGGCTCAGAGGGAGCATTTGCTTGGTATTCGACATTGAAAACGACTTTCTATCAGACAACGCGATAATGGAAACGCCCGGCAGGGAGGGTGCGCCGGGCGTTCTTTTTTTTCAGGCTGGAAGGCATCATCATCCTAGAATTTCAACCGCGCCGTAACACCCCAGATTCTTGGATTACGCGATGTCACCAACCCGTTGAAGGCCTGGAAGCCAACGGGCGGTCCCATAATGGCCAGACTTGCCGCCGTGTCAAAGCGCGTCGCCTGATTTGGAATGAAGGCCCCTGTCACCGCGGAGTCCTCTTCTGTCAGGTTTTCGACCCAGACGAAAAGCGCATAGCGATCATTTTCTATTCCTGTGCGCAGGTTTATCGTCGTCGCATCGCCGACGAAAGCGTCCGCCGTCTGAACGATGCTTTGATCCGACTGGTAAGAGATGTCAAAGCGCGATGTCCAGTCGAAGTCATTCGTAACCGGACGGCTATATTGCAACGACGCGTTCGCTGTATATTCAGAAACAAACTGCAATCGGGTCCCATCCAGAACCGGGTTTACGCCAAGACCCGCCAGCGCGCCGAATGTGTAGCTATCATATTCCGAGTCTGTATACGCAAATCCGCCCGTGAAATCGAGGCCGTCCGCGAGGTTCGCGAATAGCTCCGCTTCGACGCCTTTTACCGACGTCTCACCAGCGTTGGCGTTGAGGACGGCAAAAGTGGCGCCGAGCGCACGCACAATCTGATCGCTCCAGTCGGTGTAGAAAGCCGCAAGATTTAGCCGGACGCGACCATCGGCGAGAGTTGTTTTCGCGCCGAGCTCATAGTTCCAGCTTGTTTCCGGATTATAGGTGCGCTCACTGTCAAGAATGGCGCCCGCAACGGTGACAACGTTAAACCCGCCGGTTTTGACAGCCTTGGCGGCGCTTGCATATAGAAACACATCATCGGTCGCTTGATAGTCGAGTGTAAAACGCGGCACGAAATTGTCGAAATTCGCTGTTTCCTGAAATGTCGACTGCACCATTGTGATCGGGTTCGTATCAATCGCCAGCGCCGTTTTTTCTTCCGTCGTCCAGCGTCCGTCAAAAGCAAAACCAATGCGATCTGTGATATCGTATTCTAATTGACCAAAGACGGCGAAGCTTTCAGTGCTCTCATTTGTCGTGTTGATAGCGCCGAGCGGCAGTAGTCCAGCAAGGGGTGTCGGCGAAAGCGTAACGGCAAGCGATGCGGCGCCGTCTACGAAAAGGTCATTGAGATTATTCTCTAAGCTCAGATCGTAGTAGTATCCGCCGAGCATCCACCGGAAACGCTGATCGCCGGGCGAGGTTATTCGCAGTTCCTGGCTGAATTCCTCTTGAGCAGTTCGTCCCGATGAAAAACGAATGCTTCGCGCTTCGTAATCATTGTCAGTCGCGAACTCATTATTAAAATCGTTGAAACCCGTAATTGATGTTATTGTGTATCCGTCCGCGACCTCCCAATTCATGGACAGAGAAGTCGTCAGGTTTTCTCTGTCAACAAAACCGGGCGTTACGGCAAAGCCGGTTTGTTCATTAGGAACTTCGCCGACAAATAATTGCAGCGCGTCTGGCAAAGGCGCCGGTGTTGGATTTGCGGGCGCCGCATTATTCATGGCGAAGCGAAGCGGATCGTCGCCATCGTCGGTGTCTTCATAGCCGACACGAAGCGTCGCTTCAAAATTCGGCGCCGGAGTCGCGGTTATGGCGCCGGATATCACGTAGGTTTGTCTGTCGTCGAGATCATCGCCGGTGAGTTCATTCGTAAAATAGCCATCACGACGGAAGAATCGTCCGCCCAGTCGGAAGTAGAGACTGTCTTCGATGATTGGGCCGCTAATATTTGCACGCCCGTCGAAGTGGCCTGACTTGCCAGCAGTTAGCTCAAGCGTGCCTTCGAACTCATTGCTCGGCTCTTTTGTTACGAAGTTGACCGCGCCGGCAAAAGTGTTCCGCCCGTAAAGCGCACTCTGCGGGCCTTTTGCGACCTCAACGCGCTCGATGGAGTCGCCGAGGAGCGAGTCCATTATCGTACGGGAAGACTGATAAACGCCGTCAATAAAGAAGCCGACATTGGGTTCGCCTATCGTCGTGGATTGACCACGAATGACCGGCGTCGAAGCGCCGCCGCCAAACAGGGGGGCGAATGTGAAGCCGGGCGTTAAAAGCGCGATGTCTTCAACATCGGTGATGCGTGCGCTTTCTATATCGTCAGTCGTAAAGACAGAGACGGCGACCGGCACCGTTTGCAGAGACTCTTCGCGTTTACGCGTTGTGACAATAATTACATCGCGATTACTGTCGTCCGCGCTCTCATCCTGCGCAAGCGCAGGTGCGGTGTAAACAAACGGCAGCACCGATGCGCCGGCCATCAATGTTAAAAGTTTCTTCGTTCTGTTCATTTCTACCTCCCTCAGATCCCCATTGGATTAGTCTTTAAGCGTCTTTTTCGTTCTCGTCCGGTTGGGACAGTCGTCATTCCCACTCGTCATGTTCTATGCGGCGCGCCGAAAAAAAAGCGTCGATTTTGTCGAATGCGTTGTAGAGCGCCTTGCGCTCCTCTTCCGTCAGGCATGACTCAACTTCTTCGGAGAAATTTTTTCGTTCCGGCGCAATTAAGTCGTGCGCGTCAGCGCCTTTTTGCGTCAGCATAATGAGCAACATACGGCGGTCGCGCTTGGAGCGCCGGGCCTCGATCAACCCGTGAGATTTCAAATATTGAACGGCTCTGGAAATTGTCGCGCTATCCATGCCCATCGCGTCGGCGATTTCACGATTGGTGTGCGGACCGGTTGACGCAAGAAACGATAAAATCCGCCAATCGCGCACGCTGATATCGGCATTGTCGATTTTCATCTTGCCGCGATAGGCAAGATTGAGCGTCAGCATAAACGCGCGATAGGGCAGATAGTTTTGAAGATCCAAGGCGTTCCTGATTTCGACGTCCTTAGGAAACCGCCGGAATCGTTGCGGCGGGTCCGGAAATTTTACCAGTTTCGCCATTCGCATCGTTCCTGTTCGGTCTACATAATTGTGGCACCATAACACAAACCATTGCGTTTGCAATGAATATATTGCTAAAACAAGTTAAAACGAACGAATGCAGGGGCTTGGCGGAGATTTAGGTGGATGCGAAATGACTTTGGCCCAGGCGGATGGAGCACCACTAGGATGAGCCGCCGAGTATTGATAAAAGCTGGTGCAGCAGCGGTTGCGGGGTTGGCGCTGGGCGGCATGGCCTCGCACAGCAACGCCGGCGACAAGCCTGGGAAAGCTGCGCAAAGGCTGGCGGCGCTTGGCGTTGTCCTTCCTGAGCCGACGGCGGCTGTCGCGACCTATGCGCCTTACCGGATTGTCGGCGACATGGTTTATGTTGCGGGGCAGGGACCATCACAGGAAACGGGCGCCAACGTTTTTGGCAAATTAGGGCGTGATCTGACGATTGAGGAAGGGGTCTATGCGGCGCGCCTCACCGCGATCAGCATTCTGGCGCAGGCGAAAGCGGCTTGCGCCGGCGACCTTGACCGGATCGTTCAATGGGTCCGGCTTACAGGGTTTGTGAACAGTACGGATGATTTCATTGACCAGCCGACGGTCATCAATGGCGCTTCCGATTTGCTTGTGGAGGTCTTCGGCGAGAAAGGGTTGCATGCGCGCGCTGCCATCGGCGTTAACTCGCTTCCGTTCAACATTGCGGTTGAAATTGAAGCGGCCTTCCAGATTCGCGTTTAGCAGATTGCGCGCGGGGCGCGCGGGCAGGAAAGAAAATTGAAAATGCTCACGGCGAAAAAGATTATAGCACTCATCGTCCTCACCGGTCTTTCCGCGTGCGCCAGCATGAAGAATGAAGCAGCAATAGCGCAGGCGACGCCGGTAATGTTCAACGCCGAGGCCTCGCCGCCTCTCGGGCCTTATTCAAGCGCTGTTCGGGCGGGCGATTTTGTTTTTTCATCCGGCATTATCGCCTTCGATGCGGAAAAGGGCGCATTTGCGGACGCGAATATTGAAGCGCAGACAGAACAGGCGTTCGACAATCTTGAGGCGGCGTTAACGAGCGCCGGCGTTGGGTTTGACGATGTGGTCAAGCTGACCGTTTATCTAAAAAACCCCTCGGATGTGAGCGGGATGAACAATGTCTATGAAAAGAGACTGGGCGTTCACCGGCCCGCGCGAACAACCGTTCCCGGCGCCGATTGGGGGCGGGACGACATTCTGATCGAGATCGACGCCATCGCCGTTTGCCGCTGCGATTGAAAGTGTCCAGCAATCTCTGGCGTGCAAAACTCAGCTTAGTCCGGCCTGATCACACACGGAAACAATTCGCATTCCAGCGGGTCGCCGTCCTGCAACATTATCTTGGGCAACACCGCCGCGATCTTCGGGTTTGTGATGAACGTTCCCGGGCGCGCATCATAGACCGCGTCGTCGCCAGTGTAACGTAGCGCCAGGGCGCGCCGCCGCGTTGATGCGGATTGGTTTCCCGGCGCGAAATGCACCGTGAGCGGATGGTGGATGATGACATCGCCGGGCTCAAGCGACCAGGTTATTTTCTCAAAGTCGTCAAGATTGTCGCGCACCTCGTTAATCGGCTCGAGGTCCATCTTCGCATAAACATCGGCAAAGCCTGAGTCCGCAGAAAACGCCTCGGGCGCAAATGTCTTACCCCATTTGTGTGAGCCTTTGAGATATTGAACAACACCGGTTTCGGGCGTGACCGGGTCGAACGGAACCCAGATCGAAACGATCTGTTCGCCGCGCACTGGCCAGTAGGGAAGGTCCTGATGCACCGGCGTCGGCTCAGCGGTCATTGGTTCTTTGACCAGCAATTGATCGTAAAAGAAATCAACGCGGCTGCTCTCCATGATGTCAGCTGCGAGGCGCGGCAATGATGAGTTAAAAACCAGATCGCGAAAAGCGTTGTGCCGCCGCCATATAAAAAAATCGCCGTAATAACGGCCCTGTTTGTTTTCGGGCGTGTATTCGACAGAAATCTCGCCGGGCGACGCAAGCACCTCGTTGACGGCGGTTCGCATTTTCTCGATCCATGATTGATCGAGTACGCCGCGCAAAACCGCCGCGCCGTCATGCAGATACGCCGCTCTTGCTTCCATGATTTGCCTGTCGCGATTCATGCCTTAGCCCCGTTAAGTCAGTGGGATACGCTATTCCTGTGTACCCGCGCTTCACCTTTTTGCTGGCCGGCGCAGCGGTTGGTTCCGGCCAGTATAAAACGGTGGAGCGTCGGTGGGCAAACAAGCCAGGCAGCGTATCAAACGGGATGAAGCACAGCGTCATCAAATGCGCGGCATATTCCTCACTCAAACTGGTCGCCCAATTCGCCGTGGGCGAGGAGGTATTCCTGACCGCCCCCGGTGCGGACGAGAAAAATCTGCGAGCCCGGAGAATGACCAGGCGCGGGCGCCGAGAGGACGCCGGGCGCAATCAGGCGCGGCGCATCAAGGTCAGCGGGTTGAAGCGCTGCATAGGCAGGCTGTATGCGCTGCAAAGTCAAGCGGGTCTCGCCGTGGATGTGATGAAATGACGAAACCCCAATGACGGGGAGCGCTTCAATAGTGAGAAAATTCTCACCTCAGATGGTCCAGTTTTCCGGAAGCACCTCACAGTTGAAGCGCTTCTGTTAGTTGACGAACTTCGGAAATTGATCGGTCGCATATTGGGCGTGGCAAGAGGTGCATGCTTCGATCATCCGGCCAAATTGCAGCTGTTGCAATGGTTTGTTTCCGGCGCTCGCCGCCCGGGCTAGCGCAGCAGAAATTTCATGAAAATTCTTGTCCATCTCTAGAAAGCCTTTCGGCGCGACAGCCATAAGATGCGCTTTGTCCTCGGCGGTCATCGATTGTTCCAGGATGAAACTGTCATGAATTTGTTGCGCCAGAAGCGCCACACGCTCATCATCTCCGGCTATGAGGGCCGCAAAGATTTCCTGGCTGGCGTCATTGATGGAGACCATCTCTTTACGCAGGAGGTCCTGAATTTTGGGCGCCAGTTTCGGTGCGACTGGTTCTGCGCTTTGTTCCGGCGAGCAACCATTAAACGCGAGAACAAGCAGCGATATAAACAACAGCTTTCCTGAGTATCTTTTGATCATGGTTGATCCATTCTTTGGAGTAGGGTCCGGACTCATTTCGTCCGGCATCTGATTGCGGACGGACGTAACATGGATATCAAGTTTCGGCCGAGTTTTCACGCATTGTCGCTTTTCCGCGCATGGGCCACATCGGTTCATAGCGCGCCTAACAAGCGAATATTTTCACGAATAAGCGTGGTGAGAAGCGCAATATCCCCCTGATCGAGTTTTTTGGTCTCTAATGTACGCAGCGTGAGCGCGCGTGCTGTTCGAAACACGAACACTTGACCAATCAGTGAAAGCGCACGCAGCCGCGCACGTTTGGAGCCTGGTTCGTCACGAGCGGCGATTGCCGTGAGGTGTGTAACCGCGCGGACGAATCGACCCGAACCATGCTCATAAAGGATGTCGAACGCAGCGGAGGGTGACGCCTGCTCACGCAAAATAAATTGCGCCCATTTATCACTTTGTTCACCCGTCAGCATCGCAATGAACGGTGTAAATATCTCCTGGAGCAGGGCGATTGCACGCGCGCGAGAGAGGGTGTCGTCATAAATTTCATGTTCGAAGGTCTCCATCACCGGGCCGATGGTGCGCGCAATCATGTCCGCGATGTGTTGTGCTGCTGCGAGATGCAGCGTTTGCTTGGCGCCGAAATGATAAGGAATAGCGCTGAGATTGGCGTCCGCCGCTTCGGCTAAGGCGCGTGTGGACGTCGCTTCATATCCAAACTTGCCGAAGAGATCGATCGCGGCGTCGACAAGCCGCTGCCGCGTCGCGATACTGCGCGCATCGGAGCTTTCGCTTTCATTATCCATTGGGCGTTTTTTTGGTCTTGTCATTATTGAATACCCTGTCCGGCGTAACGAGGAAAAGTCTTATGGGCTATACCGCGAATTGAGATCGCCGCAATTCCAAATTGCGCCAGTTCAGCGGACGGCTTGATCTGGCGGCCCGACAATTGACGCACCTCTTCGGTAAAGCCAACTCTGGCTAATGGAATATCGAACAAACCTGCATACGTCATGTCGTCAAGATCCACTCAGAGCAATACGAGAACTATCAGCGGAGGGCGCACCGCCAACGGCCTTCATCAACGAAACTGCGTGAGTGCGCAGCGACTTTTTCGCTTCGGTCAATTCAATGTCGATCTCGGCAAGATTGCGCTCAGAATCAAGCACGGCGGAATAACCGTCCTCGCCGGCGTCATATCGAACCGTTGAAACGGCCAGCTCTTCAGCCGCATGGGCCCGCGCAGAACCAAGCCGGTCGACGATATCATGCGCCCGGTCATAACGGGCGATTGCGCTTTCTGTCTCTTCCAACGCGCGCAAGACTGTTTGCCGATAGAGCGCCAATGCGGCTTCGGCCTCAGCACGCTCGGCGTCCACCTGCGCCTTGAGCCGGCCGCGCCCAAAAATCGGCAATGAAAGTCTTGGTCCGACGCTTCCGGCAAAGCTCGCAGCGTTAAACAAGTCAGAAAAGTCTATGGATTCAACGCCTGCTGTCGCCATCAATGTCAATCGCGGTAAAAGATCGGCTTCCGCTACGCCGATATCAGCGGTTTCCGCGGCCAGAAGCCGTTCCGCGCCACGCACATCCGGCCGTGCGCGCAGCATGCCTGCAGGTGAGCCGATATCGATTGTGTCGGCGCCCGGCAGGGCGGCCGCTGAATTGGCGAGATCGATCCTTCCTGACAATTGATCGGGACGAACGCCGGTAAGAACGGCAAGTCGATAGATAGCGGCGCGCGCTTCGGCTTCGAGCGGCGGGACCTTGGCCTGTGCGCGCAAGAGGTGCGATATCGCACGGTCGAGATCAGATTGCCTTGCGGCGCCAACGGTGAGGCGGGACTCGACGAGCCGGGTTGATTGTTTTTGTACATTGACAATCTGACTATGCGCGATGCGCTGGCGTTCGAAGCCAATGAGTTCGATATAGGTGCGTGCAATTTCCGCTATGGCCGATAATTGCGCCGCTTCAAGATTTTCCGTGGACGCCTCAAGACGCGCATCGGCGGCCTCGATAGCGCGATGTGTTCCGCCGAACACATCAACTTCCCAGACCGCGTCAAACCCGGCGTCGTAGAGATCCGTATCGGCTTCAAGTCCGATCGCGTCGCTGGCTGGAATAAGGCCGTTTTCGGAACGCGATAAAAGTTGAGCGCCAGCGCCGGCCGTGACGCTTGGGTGAAGCCGCCCGGCGGCCTTCCTGCGCAGCGCGCGCGCCTTTCGCAGGTTGGCGCGCAATGCTGCAAGGTCATAGTTCTGCGCGAGCGCTTCCACGACCAAACCATCGAGTACGGGATCATCAAAGATCCGCCACCACTGCGACTCCGGATTGAGCGGCGACACGCGATTGGAAGATTCGGTCCACTCAGTAAGACCTGTTACTTCAGGCTGTGTATAATCGGGACCCGCCTGCTGAAGGCTGGCGCATCCTTCCGCAGCCAATGCCAGAAGGAGACAACAGCCTGCCGCAACGCTGTTCTCGCTGATCATCAAAAACTCCATTTAGGGATAGCGATGGTCATGAGGTTTTCTTTCGGAAGAACCAGGCGGCGGTCGGCAGGGTGACGGCGGCGATGAGAATGAGCGGGCCGGTGTTTCGCGCGACTTCAAGGGCCGGGAGATCCTTGAGGAATACGCCCTGGGCGACGACCAGGAAATGCCGCAACGGATTGATCAATGTCAGGGTCTGCATCCAGCTCGGCATGTTTTCCACGGGCGACATGAAGCCGGAGAGGAGAACCGCGGGCGATGCGAATACGAAAGCGCCGAGAATCGCCTGCTGCTGCGTCGCTGAGATCGCGGAGATGAAGAGGCCAATTCCAATGACCGCCGACAGATAGAAAAACATGCTTGCATATAGAAGCGGCAGGGATCCAGAGAAGGGGATCTTGAAAATGACCGCCGCCACAAAAATGAAAAACGTTCCGTGTATATACCCAAAAATCATTCCGGGCGCGGCCTTGCCGACAACAATCTCAAGCGGCCGCATGGGGGAGACAAGCAATTGATCAAAGGTGCCAAGCTCGCGTTCCCGGGCGACTGAAAGTGCGGTCACGATGATAGTGGTGAGCAACGTAATCGTCGCAATGAGACCGGGAACCGTGAACCAGTCATATTCGAGATTGGGATTGAACCAGTTTCGCACGCGCAACGGCTCAATGACCGGACTGCCATGTGCCTGTGCGGAAACCCGGGCAATGATGTTGGCGAGATATCCATTGACGATTTGGGCGCTGTTCGATTTGCGTCCGTCCAGAATGATTTGGACATCGGCGGCCTCGCCGGCGCCAATATGCCGGGAAAAATCCTGGCCGATATGAACGACGGCAAGCGCGCGTTGCGCGTCGATCGTCTCGCGAATTTGCGCCACGCTCTCCAGACGGTAGACATCTTCAAATGGCGCGGCCGCGCGGATTTGCGCTTCAATTTCGCTCCCCCAATATCCATTGTCGAGATTGACGATCGCGATATCCGCGTTCTTGACTTCCATCGTCATGGCAAATGCGAAGATGACGAGCTGCAGGACCGGCGGAATGATCAGCGTCATACGGCCCTTGGGATCGCGCAGGATCGCAAGAAGTTCCTTTATGATGAGGGAGTAAATGCGCCGCCACATATCAATCAATCCGTTTCGGCGTTGCGAAATAGGTTAAAGCCAGAAACAGAACGCCAACCGCAACCATGTTTCGAATAGCCGGAAACAGCAGCGACCAGGTGTCCCCGGCCAGAAACAGCGTCTGCAGGCTTGTAACGAAATAGCGTGCAGGAATGATCGTTGTGATTGCCCTGATTGGCGCCGGCATTGAGCTGATTTCAAAAACAAACCCCGAGAGCAGTGTTGCAGGGAGGAATCCTGTAAAAAGCGCAAGCTGCGAGGCGACAAACTGGTTTTTTGTGGCCGCCGAGATCAACAAGCCCTGGCCGAGGGCCGGGAGCAGAAATGCGGCGGCGACAGCGCCAAGCGCCCAAACAGATCCGCGAAAAGGAACGCCAAAAATTAAAACAGCCGCAAGCGCACAAAGGACCAGCGAACTCATGCCCAAAGCGAAATACGGGACAATCTTTGACAGCAGCAATTCAATGCGACTGACTGGCGTCGCAAGCACCGCCTCCATCGTGCCGCGTTCCCATTCGCGCGCAATTACCAGCGCCGTGAGCAATGTTCCGATGATCGTCATCACGACCGCGGTCGAGCCCGGTACGAGGTTATACCGGCTTGTCAGTTCGGCGTTGAACCAGAAGCGTGGCTGACTTTCGATGCTCGCCGGGGGAGCGCGTCCCGTGTCTCGAAGATATTTGTTCTGCCAGACTGCGTAAACGCCACGGGCGTAATTTGCGACGAATTGAGCGGTGTTTGGCTGGGAGCCGTCCGTAATGATCTGTACTGCTGAGGGATCTTTGCGGCGCAGTCTCTCGGTGAAATCAGATGGAATAACAACGACGCCCCGAAGACGTCCGGCGACCAGTTCTTGCTCGACAGCGCGGCGATCAAAGGCAAGCGTCACATCGAAATAGCGTGACGCCTGAAAAGACTGCGACAGGCTTCGGGCGTCGGGCCTTGCATCTTCAACGACGACGCCAATGCGAACGGTGTTGGCGTCAAGCGAGACGCCGAAGCCGAACAGAAACAACAAAAGGAGCGGCAAGACAAAGGCGATTACGATGCTGGATGGGTCGCGCACGATCTGAAAAGTTTCTTTACGGGCCATCGTGATGATGCGCCGGCCTGACTCGAGCGCAGCTTGACCAGCCATTATGCGGCCTCCTTCGCATCAGACCGACGAACGAGCTCGATGAAGGCGTCTTCCATTGTGGGCGCTTCGGTTTCGGGGCTGCGGATGGCGTTTTTGAGGTCATCCGGCGTTCCTTCAGAAATCGTCCGTCCACGGTATATCAGGCTGATGCGATCGCAATATTCAGCTTCCTCCATGAAATGCGTTGTCACCAGTACAGCGACGTTTTTCGCAGTCAGGGCGTTAATGTGAGACCAGAATTCACGGCGTGTGATTGGATCAACGCCCGAGGTCGGCTCATCGAGAAACAGGACGTCCGGTTCATGGAGGAGGGCGGCCGCCAGCGCCAGTCGCTGTTTGAACCCGAGCGGCAATGTTTTTGCCGAAATCCTCCGATAGTTCTCAAGATCAAACACCTCTAGCATCGTCTCAATGCGCTGCCGCGCGCGATTCCTGCTCAATCCGTAAACACCGGAAAAAAACTCAAGGTTCTGGGCAACCGATAGTTCGCCATAAAGCGAAAACTTTTGCGCCATGTATCCGAGCCGGCCTCGCGCGTCCGCCGTCGCGGTTCGAAGATCGAACCCGGCGACCCGGCCTTCCCCTTCGGAAGGCGTCAGCAGGCCGCAGAGCATCTTGAACGTCGTCGATTTGCCCGCGCCGTTAGGACCAAGCAGGCCGAAAATCTCTCCGCGTTTGATCGAAAATGAAATATCGCCCGCCGCTGTGAAGTCGCCATACCGTTTGGTCAAACCGCGCGCTTCGACGGCGGGCCTGCCATCGTCGGTATGCGATGTCATGGCGTCTGCGAGCGGCGAACTTCCCTCCGGGCCTCCGCCGAGGGCGTCTACGAATGCGTCCTCGAACCGCGGGGGGACCGGTTCGAGGACGCCAGCAACTTCCACGACGGCGGGGGGCGGGGCGCCGTCAGCAACAGAAGTCTTGTCTTGCACAAGAATGCGAATGGCGTCGCCAAGAATGATGGCGTCGCTGACGAGATTATCGCCGAGGAGACGCGACAATACTGTGCGCCTCTCTGCAGGAGAGGGCTTTGCGACGAAGACGCGGCCCTCAACGCGGCGCGTCAGCTCTGCCGGAGGACCTGCGAATAACAATTTCCCTTCGTTCAACAATAGAACATGATTGCAGCGTTCAGCTTCATCCAGATAGGCTGTTGACCAGACAACCGCCATGCTTTCATTGACGAGCCCTTGTACCATGCGCCACAGCTCGCGCCGGGAGATCGGATCGACGCCCACTGACGGCTCATCGAGAAGAAGGAGGCGCGGCCGTTTAAGAAGCGCGCAGGCAAGACCAAGCTTTTGTTTCATGCCGCCCGACAATGCGCCGGCGAGCCGGCCGGTGAACCGGGCAAGGTCTGTGAACTCAAGAAGCTCAGCGAAAGTCGTCTGCCGCTCCGCCGCCGGCAGGCCTTTCAGATTGGCGTAAATGTCGAGGTTTTCCTGCACCGTCAGATCTTCATAGAGACCGAATTTTTGCGGCATATAGCCGATCATTCGGTGAAGCGTGTTATGGGATTGTGTTGCGTCTTTGCCATTGACGAGCACCCGTCCTTCGTCCGGACGGCTGAGACCGGTCAGCAGACGGATGAGCGTTGTCTTTCCGGCGCCGTCAGGTCCGACAAGACCGGTAATGCGGCCAGTGGCGATTTCGCCGTCGATCGAATCGAGGGCCGGAGGCGCGTTTGATGCAAAACGCTTGGTGACATTCTCAATACGGATGAAAGGATCGTTCTGCATGCCGCTCGCTCGTCACCCTGATTTTCGCGCCGGCGTCAATCGAACGGTGACGGGCATGCCCTGGCGCAGTCCGTCATCGGGTTCATCGACGATGATCCGAACCTGGTAAACGAGATCGCTCCTGAGGTCCGGCGTTTCTACGGTTTTCGGCGTAAACTCGGCGACCGGCGAAACAAATCCGACCTGGCCCTGATAAGGGCGGTCGGGATCGGCGTCTGTCATGATTTCCGCCACCGTTCCGGGCGCCACAAGACCAAGCGCAGGCTCTTCAATATACGCGCGGATCCAGACAGGGCGTGTGAGCGCCATGGTCAAAACCGGTTCGCCGGCTTGCAGGATTGATCCGCGCTCGCGGACGCGGGCGAGTATTGTTCCGTCCGAAGGCGCGACAAGACTTGCGTCATTGACTTTCGTCCGTGCGGATGCGGCGGCCGCCTCGGCCGCCTGAAGTGCGGCATTGGCGGCGGCGATTTCTTCGCTGCGGAAGCCTTCGATCGCGATGGCGAGATCTTCGCGCGCCGCCGCCAGCCGTTCATTGGCGGCGCCGAGCGCGGCGACGCTTTCATCGAACAGCTGCTGCGAAACGGCGCCGGATTTCACGAGAACCGCCCGGCGGTCATAATTTTGCTGCGCCATTCTGGCGCCCGCTTCAAATTCGGCGACCCGCGCGCGCGCGCGATCAATTTCGGCGGGGCGAAGGCCAGCTTCAAGGCGGCTCAGCTCTGCTATGCGCACTGCAACTTCAGCCTCCGTCACTTTCAGCGCATCTGAATATGGCGTTGCATCGAGGCGGGCGATGAAATCGCCGGCGGTCACTGCGTCGCCCTCTTCAAACATCACGTCTTCGAGTTTGCCGGAAACGCGAAACGCCAGCTCAACCTGGCGAATCTCGACATTACCATAGAGAACCAGCGCCCCGTCGCCGCCAGTATTGAAGCGATCCGTCTGGGATATGAGAAAAAAACCGCCAAGAGCGACAATGGCGACGATAACGGCTCCAGCCAGAACTTTCCTAGGCATAAGCGACTTCTCTCTTGTGGGACGCGCAAACGATCAACTTGGCGGCGGACGGCTGTATACTATCTGTGCGAACGCTTTTCGCATCCATACGCCATATTTCCTGAGCATTCATTGACATCGCATTATCCGCTTGCTGTTCGTGCAGTGAAACAGGGTTGCGCCTCCGGCTCATCGGTCAGCGGCTGCCTCGACTCCTCAGTACACGGTGGCCGGGATCTGCCGATTGACTGGGCGGATAGCTGATCAAATGTCGTCAGTGCATGAGCGCCGTAGGCAAGAGCAGGACCATCGGCCATAAGGATCGCGCGGCGTATTGCAGTGACGATCTGGTCGCGGTCGATACGCGAAATCACCGCGCACCGCGCCTGACGATCAATACAGCAATCACAGCGCTGCGCGACGGCCATCGCCAAACCTATTAGCGCCTTCGATTGAGCCAGATTGCCCGACGGCGCACCCGTTTTGCCATTGGTCAGCAAGGCGCGGAAATTTTGCAGGGCGCCCGGCGTTACGGCTGATATTTGATCGAGCTCCGCGGAAAGTTCGTCAGCGGCGCAACACGTAGAATGCATATCATTCAACTCCATCGCTTTGTCTTAAATCAATTTCGCATGACCGGTTCATGGCTACAGTGCCATCATCATTACAAACGATAAAATAGTACGAATGTATGAATAAATCAAGAACGTTGATAAAATAATCTTGTCGAATATTGCGATGCGTCAAAGCGCCGCCCCTCGTGACGGCAGTGAGAAGAAGTCAGATAGCCAGCATTAATAACAATAATATGGTTATGGAAACGGCAAGTCTATGGGTCCCGGAACTGGTTGGGCCAGCCACGCTCTTGAATTAAGTACAAACGTACTATATTGACTTCACAACAGAGTGGATGTGACCTGGTCGCAGCCAAAAACAAAGGAGAGCAGCGGATGTCGGATTTATTGGACCGCGTGGTTGAAAAGCCGGGAAAACTCCGCGGCCCTGCGGTTGAGCCCGCCAATGACCACGTCGAAACCGCATCCCCGTCATCGAACAGTGAACTGAGTAGTCGTGACAGAGCTGAATTCGCCGAGGTCATGGACAGAAAAGCGCGGGCCGCAATGGCGAAAAGGACATCAGGCCTTTCTCCGGCGACGCTTTTCGCGGTCTGGTCAGATTGGGCGGTTCACATGGGCGCTGCGCCCGGCAAGCGATTAGCGCTTTGGGAGGATGCATTCCTGAAGTCGGCGCAATTCTGGCAATACGCAACAAAATCAATTCTATCCGGCGGCCAGACGGAGCCCCTGATAGAGCCATTGCCGCAAGACCGCCGTTTCAAGAGCGACGCCTGGAAAAAACTCCCGTTCAGTTTGCTATATCAGAGTTTTCTTTTGCGTCAGCAATGGTGGCATAAGGCTGTAACAGGGGTCCGCGGCGTGTCGCCCCAACATGAACGCGCCGCTCAATTCGCCACACGACAGCTTCTCGATGCCTTTTCGCCGTCGAATTCGCCTTTCACAAATCCGGAAGTGATTGAAAAGGCGATCAATGAAGCAGGGCGGAATTTTGTCCGGGGAGCGCAGTATTTTTATGAGGATTGGCGGCGTTCTGCACTCGGGAGCACGTCTACGAACGGCGAAGAATATACGGTTGGCCGTAATCTTGCGGTAACCCCCGGCAAAGTGGTGCTGCGAAATGACCTAATTGAGCTCGTACAATATGAGCCAAGTACTGACAAAGTGCGGCCGGAACCGATCCTGATCACACCGGCCTGGATCATGAAATACTATATCCTTGACCTGAGCCCGGAAAATTCGCTGGTCAAGTATCTGACCGAGCAGGGTTTCACGGTCTTTATGATTTCCTGGAAAAATCCGGGCCGGGAAGACCGCGAGCGCGGTATGGACGACTATCTCCGGCTTGGCCCGATGGCGGCCCTGAATGCGGTTCAGGCGATTACCGGTTCTGAAAAAATCCACGGCGTCGGCTACTGCCTCGGCGGAACGCTGCTTTCGATCGCGGCGGCGGCCATGGCCCGCGATGGCGATGACCGGCTGGCGTCCGTCAGCCTCCTCGCTGCGCAGACTGATTTTACAGAGGCGGGTGAGCTGACGCTGTTTATCAACGAAAGCGAGGTGGCCTATCTCGAAGACATGATGTGGGAACAGGGCTTTCTCGACGCCAAGCAAATGGCGGGTGCGTTCCAGATTCTCCGCTCCAATGACCTCATATGGTCGCGCGCCGTGCGTGAATATCTCATGGGCGAGCGGGGATCCAAATTCGACCTCATGGCGTGGAACGCCGACGCTACGCATATGCCTTATCGTATGCACTCTGAATATCTGAGACAACTCTTTCTCAATAACGAATTGGCGACGGGACAGTTTGCTGTTGGCGATCGGCCCGTTGCGCTGTCGGACATCCGCGCGCCGATCTTCGCGGTCGGTACTGAGACGGATCATGTCGCCCCGTGGAAGTCAGTTTATAAAATCCATTTGCTTGCGGACACGGATGTGACGTTCGTGCTGACGAGCGGCGGCCATAATGCGGGCATTGTGTCAGAACCGGGCCATGCGGGCCGACGCAACCGCATCAGGACAACACGTCATGACGATTGTTATATGGATCCGGACAGTTGGGCCAAAGCAACGCATGAGAAAGAAGGCTCATGGTGGATGGATTGGACCCGCTGGCTCGCTGTTCGATCGAGTGCGTTCGTCAATCCGCCCCAAATAGGCGCCGCTGACAAAGGCTATGCGCCGTTATGCGATGCGCCCGGCGTCTATGTCCATGGCGAATAGGAACGAGATTTTCAATTGCTGGATTTAAGCGGAAAAAAAGGCCTCGTGGTCGGCGTTGCGAATGAATGCTCGATCGCCGCAGGCTGCGCACGCTCATTTCACCGGGCTGGCGCGGCGCTCGCACTGACCTATCTGAACGACAAAGCGAGACCATTTGTTGAGCCTGTCGCCAGGTCTGTTGAGGCTTCAATTTTCGAACCGCTCAACGTGGAGACTGAGGGCGCGCTTGAGCGTGTATTTGAGCGGATAGAAACAGCCTGGGGCCGGCTCGATTTCGTTCTTCACTCGATCGCCCATTGCCCCGAGGGAGATCTTAATGGTCGAATTGTTGATTGTTCCCGCGACGGATTTGCCCGCGCGATGGATGTTTCCGTTCATTCATTCATCCGTATGGCGCGCCTGGCTGAACCGTTGATGACAAGAGGCGGGAGCCTGTTGACTGTCAGCTATTACGGCGCCGAGAAAGTTGTCGATCATTATAATGTAATGGGACCAGTCAAGGCAGCGCTTGAGGCGACTGTAAAATACGTAGCCGCGGATTTAGGACCCAAGGATATTCGCGCCAATGCGCTCTCGCCCGGCCCGGTTCACACGCGTGCCGCGTCCGGCATCGATCACTTTGACGAAATTATCAACGAAGCGGCGAAACGCGCGCCGTCAGGCCAGCTTGTAACCATTGAAGATGTCGGCGCAATGGCTGCTTTTCTCGTGTCGGATGAAGCGCGCGCCGTCGCCGGCAACATCGCATATATCGATGGCGGATATCACATCATGTCATGAGGCAGGAATGGATAGATTGCAATATATTGAAAACAGAACCTTCGATGAAATTAAAATCGGCGATTCAGCGGAAATTTCCCGGACATTAAAGCCCGAAGACATCAGCCTGTTTGCTGTATCATCTGGCGACGTTAATCCTGTCCATCTCGATACGGAATATGCGGAGGCAAGCCGGTTCCACGAAGTGATTGCCCATGGCATGTGGGGCGGCGCGCTGATTTCGGCGGTCCTTGGAACGGAGTTGCCGGGACCGGGGACGATTTATCTCAATCAATCACTGAGTTTCAAAAAACCGGCCGGCATCGGCGATACAATCACGGCGCGGGTCACGGTGCGCGAAAAAATGGAAGAAACGAAGCGCATCATTCTTGACTGTGAATGCATCGATCAGGAAGGGGACAGGATAATTGTTGGCGAAGCCGAGGTAATCGCGCCTGTTCAAAAAGTGCGGCGACCACGCGCCGTGCTGCCGGAAATACACATCCATGAACGCGGCGCGCGCTATCGACAGCTTGTCGAAGCGACAAAGGACATCGCCCCCATGCGCACGGCCGTCATACATCCGTGCGACGAGCGATCTTTGCGAGGCGCCGTCGAAGCGCATATCCAGGGATTAATCGAACCAACTCTCGTCGGGCCGGAGACAAAGATCAGACGATCGGCCGATGAGGCGGGTATTGATATTGCCACATTTGAGATCGTCGATGCGCCGCACAGCCATGCGGCTGCAAGGCGCGCGGTTGCTCTTGCGCGTGAAGGGCGCATCGATGCGCTGATGAAAGGCGCCTTGCATACTGATGAAGTCATGAGCGCTGTATTGGACCCGAAAGACGGCTTGAGAACCGAACGGCGCATCAGTCACGTCTTCGGATTTGACGCCCCGACTTATCCAAAACCCCTTTTGATCACCGACGCGGCGATCAACATCGCACCAAACCTGGAGGAGAAACGCGATATCGTTCAAAACGCGATCGATCTCGCGCGCGCAATCGGAATCATTGCGCCGAAAGTCGCTGTTCTGTCGGCCATTGAGACAGTGTCGTCAAAGCTCTTGTCCACCATAGACGCGGCGGCGCTCTGCAAGATGGCGGATCGCGATCAAATTACCGGCGGCGTGATTGACGGGCCGCTCGCTTTCGATAACGCGATCAGCCCGCAGGCTGCAGAAGCCAAGGGCATTTCATCGCCTGTGGCCGGCGTTGCGGATATCCTCGTCGCGCCGGATATTGAAGCCGGAAACATGATCGCAAAACAGCTCAGCTATCTTGCCGGCGCCGACTCCGCGGGCATTGTTCTGGGCGCGCGCGTTCCAATCATGCTGACCAGCCGCGCCGACGGCGTCCTCTCGCGTCTTGCCTCGGCCGCACTGGCGCGTCTCTATGTTCATTGGCGCCAGGAGATTGGTTCGTGACCGGCGCCATTCTGACGCTGAATACCGGATCTTCCTCGATCAAATACGCGCTCTATGCCGACGAACGCGGATTTTCCTGTCTCGCAAGAGGAGAGATCAGCGGTATCGGCGCTCGCCCGGTAATCAAGACAATCGACGTTTCCGGATCGAGACGGACTGTGCCTGTGGATGAAAACCTGCCGGTCAAACATGATGGTCTCATCAGGTGGTTGCTTAATTGGATCGCTCAGGAGTTTTCAGGATTGAAGATCACCGCAGCCGGACATCGCGTTGTTCATGGTGGCCGCGAATTTACACAACCGGTGCTTTTGACGCCGAAAATCCTGGATGCGCTGACAGCGCTTTGCCCGCTGGCGCCGGATCACCAGCCGCTCAACCTTACCGGCGTCCGAGGCGTCGCCGAGCGCTGGCCGGATATCCCCCAGATCGCGTGTTTTGATACTGCGTTTCACCGCACGCAGCCAGCCATCGCGCAGCTATACGCATTGCCGCGCGAGTTAACAGATGACGGCGTCATTCGCTATGGATTTCATGGATTGTCTTACGAATATATCGCCGCCGAATTGCCTGAACATACAGGGGTTCGCGCTGAAGGGCGCGTCATCGTTGCGCATCTGGGGCACGGCGCCAGCATGTGTGCAATGATCGGACGAAAAAGCCAGGCAACAAGCATGGGGTTTACGGCGCTTGACGGGCTGGTCATGGGACAGCGCTGCGGAGACCTCGATCCCGGTGTCGTCCTTTACCTGATGCGCGCGCGAAAGATGGATGCGCTCGCGATCGAGGAATTGCTGAGCCGTCAATCCGGATTGTTGGGCGTTTCCGGCGTCAGCAGCGAGATGCGCACGCTGTTGGACTCAAATGACATCAACGCAAAAGAGGCGGTTGATCTCTTTGTCTATCGTGCGGCGCGCGAGGTCGGCTCACTCGCCTCAGCCATTGGCGGCCTTGACGTTCTCGTATTCACGGGGGGGATCGGAGAAAATTCTGCAAAAATCCGCGCCCGCATCGCATCAGCTTGCGCCTGGCTTGGCGTGAAGATCGACGATAACGAAAATCAATCGGAAGCTGCTCGCATCAGCGCCCGCGACAGCGTGGTCGATGTTTTGGCGCTCCCAACCGATGAAGAAAGCGTCATCGCAGGGCATGTCAGGCGGTTTGTCTGCCCAGAGACCGTGCGTCACGCGCACAGCGGCGCGGCTATGGGAGACGAAAATGTTTGACGCCGGCGTTCCGAAGCGTCTGATTTTGGTGGTCGCGTTTGCGGCGCTTTCCGGATGTGTAACGCCGCCGCGCGCCGATCCGCCTCCATCTCCGGCGGAAGCGTTGTTGCCGGGATTCCCGCCGGCCGCCCGCCTGAACGCTGCTGATCCTGAGATTTCCAACAACGTCACCCAATTGATGGCGCAGGCCAGCGCGTCGGCCGACAGTTCCTTTGACATTCTCTCGCTTTCCGGCGGCGGCGCGCGCGGCGCATTCGGAGCGGGCTTGCTTGTCGGTTTGGCGCGCGCCGGCGAACGTCCCCGATTTGAGATTGTCACCGGCGTCAGCGCCGGCGCGTTAATCGCGCCATTCGCGTTTCTTGGGGCCGAGTGGGATCCACAGTTGACGGCGGCCTTTACGGGCGCGCAATCAAGGACGCTGATGAGCCCGCGCGGGCTTGGCGCGTTGTTTAGCCCCGGCGTATTTTCCGCCAGGCCGCTAAGGGACCTCGTTGATCAGTTTGTCACGATGGAATTAGTGGATGCGATCGCGCGTGAGTCGCGGGGAGGGCGTTATTTGCTTGTGCAGACGACGGATCTCGACGCACAAGCTGCGGTTCTCTGGAATATGGGCGAGATCGCCGAGGTTGGCGGAGAAGCGGCGCGTGCGCTTTTTCGCGACGTTCTTCTCGCATCCTCCAGCGTGCCAGGCGTGTTTCCGCCTGTGATGTTCGATGTCGAAACAAACGGTCAGCGAAGCCAGGAAATGCATGTTGACGGCGGCGTTGTGTCTTCGTTTGTTTTGACGCCACTCATTGCAGTGTTCTGGCGCGATGAACCGGCCCCGCAGATAACGCCAGGAAATCTCTTTATTATCCTGAATGGTCCGCTTGCTGCAGAATTAAAGCCAACGCCTCGAAATACAGTTCCGATCGTGTCTCGCAGTTTTGAGACGAGCCAGATGCACCAGGCGCGGGCGTCGCTCGCTATTGTCACGGAGTTTGCCCGCACACATCAGCTACACTTTCAGTTTACATTTATTCCTTCTGAATTCGACGCTGCCGGATCACTCGATCTGGCGCAGGAAGAATTAAATTCGCTCTTCAATCATGCGTTGACGAACGCCGAAACTGGTGAAATTTGGTGGAGTGTCGATGAGCTGTTTGGAGACGCCGGCCTGGCGCCGTGGATTGATTTGCAGGACGCGACACCGAAAGAAATAAGCAATAAGGCGCGCGGCGACAGGCAAATGAAGGAGATCGTGAAATGACGCAATGGAGTAGAGCTTACATGCGCCGGGGGCTGGAATGATGAACGATAAAGATTTGCTGTCATCTGACGAAAAACGCCGTGCACGCGCTTCGCTCTTGAAAACCGGGTCATATAAGCTCGCTTTTGAGGATCTCGAATTTCTCGCAAAAGAGGAACTTCGACCGCTTCGTCTGCAACTGGAACTGATGAAGCCGGAGTATCACCTTCAACAACAGGGCGTGCGCTCGACTATTGTTGTCTTTGGAAGCGCCCGCGTCCTCCCCAGGGCGGACGCAGAAAGAAAAGTTAGCGAGGCGAACGCCGCTGTCAGTGAAGATGGCGACGATGAGGGTTTGCATGCTGAACTCGTTCAGGCCCGCAAACAGCTATCTTATGCCCGGTATTATGAAGAGGCGCGGGAATTTTCAAAACTGGTCTCAACGCGGTTCCAGCAGGAAGGGCGGCGTGACTTCGTTGTCGTAACAGGCGGCGGGCCGGGGATTATGGAGGCGGCGAACCGGGGCGCGATGGAAGCGGGCGCCAGAAGCGTTGGCCTCAACATTACCTTGCCAAGAGAACAGCACCCGAACCCCTACATCAGCGAAGAATTTTGCTTTCGCTTCCGCTATTTTGCCCTGCGGAAAATGCACTTCCTGATGCGCGCCAAAGCGCTCGTCGTATTTCCAGGCGGTTACGGAACATTTGATGAGCTCTTCGAAGTGCTGACGCTTGTCCAGACCGGAAAAATTGAACGCATTCCAATCATCTTGATTGGTCGCGATTTTTGGGCCCACGCCGTTAATTTCGACTTTCTCGTCGAAGAGGGCGTGATTGCCGCTGAAGATATTGAGTTGTTTCGCGTCGAAGATGATGCGCGTGACGCTGTTCTCGCCATTTGTGATTTCTACGGCGAGACCCGGCCGGAATAGCCAGCTTGTCCGGCGTTTAAAATTTGCCGGTTTGGGTGACCGGTTTTGCGGTGCGCACCGCAGGCCGGCGACAAAAGCAGCGCACGCGATAATGAAAGGTGATTTTATGACAAGCACGAACGAACAAGCGACCTTGTGGATCCGGATAATCGGCGTCGCCGCAATCCTCTTCGGTACATTGACGATAAAGGAGGGCGGCGCCGTCTTGTTCTGGAGTGAACCGGCGCGGTCGGCGGCGGGCGAATACGTACCATTCGTCCTCTGGTTTAATTTCCTGGCGGGATTTGCCTATGTCGTCGCTGGTGCAGGGTTTTGGGCAGGCGGCCGATGGGCGGCGGCGCTCGCGCTTGCGATTGCCGGGGCGACAGCGGCTGTCTTTATCGCTTTCGGCGTGCATATCGCCGCCGGCGGCGAATATGAATCGCGAACGATCGTTGCGATGTCGCTGCGCACCGGCGTGTGGATTGTTTTTTCGTGGCTGGCGCACCGGTTTCTTATTCGGCCCCGAAAGGAGATCAATAGGTGAAGATAACATTCTACGGCGCCGCGCAGGAGGTAACCGGCTCGTGCTTTCTGGTGCAAAACGAAAGCGTCCGGTTTCTTGTGGATTGCGGCATGTTTCAGGGCGGGCGCGACGCCGACGCCAAGAACCGACGGCCATTTCCCTTCAATCCATCGAAAATTGACTTCGTCGTTGTGACGCATGCGCATATCGATCACAGCGGATTATTGCCAAAGCTGTGTCGGGACGGATTTGCCGGGCCAATTTACTGCACTCAAGCGACAGCGGAATTGCTTGAAATTATGCTGCGCGACAGTGCGTATATTCATGAAAATGATGCAAAGCGCGCGAGCAGGCGGCGCAAAAAGCTCCGTCATGACGTCGAGCCGCTTTATTTAGTGGCAGACGCGGAGAGGGCGCTGTCCCAGCTCAAAACACACGCCTATGATGAGATTTTTAATCCGCATAAGGACATCCGAATTCGCATGCGCGATGCCGGACATATTCTCGGTTCCGCGATCCTGGAAATCTGGGTTAAGGCCGAGAATATCGAACGGAAGATCGTTTTCTCCGGCGATCTTGGTCAGCCCGGCCGGCCCATCATCCGCGATCCATATGTGATAGACCAAGCCGACTATCTGGTCGTTGAATCAACCTATGGCAACCGGCGTCACAAGGCGTTGTCGCCATCGCTCGACGAGCTTGTTGAAATCGTCAACGACACAATATCGCAAAAACAGGGGAACGTCATTGTACCGGCATTCGCTGTGGGCCGGACGCAGGAACTAATTTATTACCTGCACCACCTGACGTGCGTTGGGCGTCTAAAGAAACTCAACATTTTTCTTGATTCACCAATGGCGCAGCGCGTCACCGAGCTGACGACGCGCCATATTGAATTGTTCGACAAAGAGGCGAGGAAACTCGTTGCATGGCGCGCCAGTTCGGAACCGGCGGTCATGCTGAAATTTACGGAAAGCGTCGAAGAATCGATCGCCTTGAATTCAATACGGTCAGGCGCGATCTTTATCGCGGCGAGCGGCATGTGCACGGCAGGCAGGATTTTGCATCATTTGCGGCATGGTCTCCCGCGGCGCGAAAATACGGTGTTGATTACGGGGTATCAGGCGCAAGGTACGTTGGGTCGCCAGCTCGTTGAGGGCGCGTCCAGCGTCAGTATTTTCGGCGACGACATACGCGTCAATGCGAACGTCCGCTCGATTGGTGGTTTTTCGGCGCATGCCGATCAAACGGCGATTCTGAATTGGCTTTCGGGGTTTGCCGTAGCGCCAAAGAAGACATTGATTGTACACGGAGAACCAGGTGCGGCAACCGCTTTAAAAGATGAAATTGATCGTCGCTTTATCTGGAACGTTTTCATTCCGGCGCCCGAAGACAAAGTGTTGCTGGAGTAAACGTGGTTGTTGAATATGCTTGATCGAGAAGAACGCCTGCGCTTTCTGGCGATACGCAAAAGCCAGCCCTATCTCAGAGGAACGGTAAAATGATTATGAATGTGAATATCTCGCCAAAGAAATATGATCTGGTTGCACAGTTTCTGCACTGGTCGATGACGCTCATCCTGCTTTATCTGTTCTTTTTCAGCCATTTCGAAGAATTACCCGACGCTGTGATGGAAAATGAAATCGAGCTGCATTCCGGTCTCGGTCTGTTGATTGTCGTGCTGGGCCTCGTCAGGTGGTATTGGCGAAAGACAAGACCCAGGCCGGCGCCAGTTGAAACAGACCCGCCGTGGCAGACAAGGGCCGCCGACATCACACATCAAGCGTTCTATGCGCTGTTTCTGCTCGCGCCGGCGGCCGGAATTGTCCTCGCGGGACTGGTGGCTTACCCAGTGCGAGTCTTTGGCTTGGTCGAGATTTCCGGTTGGCTGGCTGACAGCGAAAGCGCAGCCGATCTCATCAACTCCGTCCACGGGTTTTCATCAGATCTTATTCTCTACCTGTTGATCGTTCATGTGGCGGCCGCGCTCTATCATCAGTTTGTCAAGCGCGACGGTATAATTTGGCGCATGACGCCGTAGTCATGCGATATGCCGTTCGCCGCTGAAATGAAATTGGCGATGTCGATGACATCGCCAAAAATAATCTATCAGGAAATGAACTATAAAGACACTATCGCCAACACATTTTGTGGGCGCCGGATCACGTGATCTGGGACAATGATGCGATTTACGGAATTGCATTCAAAAAATAGCTCAGCGCCATGGGCATTCGCGATGGTCCAACGGCGCTGCTAAGCTCTTGGCAGAATGGCTTTGTCGAGCGTCTCATTGGGTCAAACCGCCATGAATGCCTTGATCATTTGATCATCTTTAATGCGTCTAATCTGCACCGTATACTGAAGGCCTATGCAAAATATTGTAACTAAGCGCGGACTCATCTTTCTTTGGGCGCTAATGCGCCAAGTGCTCGAAATAGAATCTCATTCGGTGCGACAGTATCAGTCCCGCATCTTGGCGAATTGCATTATGGATATACCAGAAGCTAATAAACGCTAAGGACAACGCAGGTTTGCTAAAACCGAGCGCACCACGTTGCGAACACCAGGTTCCGGTGAAGGATATATCGTTGAGATCGCGCTACGCGAGATGCGACGGTTGGCGACCATCAAGACTGAATTCGATAATCATCATCGTCATCATCTTCCAGAATGCGTTCTGCCGCGCCGTCCAAATCCTCATACTGGCCGTCGTCATACGACCAGAAAAAAACCATGAGCCCGCCCAAGCCGAGCAGAAGTGAGATAGGGATCAGGTAAAAAAATGTTTCCATGGGCCTAACTCGCTGCTGTGATTGCCTGGCCGCGCTGGCTATTGCACGCATTGAACTTACGCCGATGTGTTGGAGAAGACACGGACAATCGCAACGCATTGAGGACAACAATGATAGAAGATAATGACATGGCGATAGCAGCAAATAGAGGCGTCACAAAGCCGAGGAAGGCGAATGGTACTGCGATCGCATTATAGGTTAACGCCAGTGCAAAATTTTGCCTGACTAGCCCATGCGCCCGCTTGGCGATTAGAATGGTTGTGAGGACGCTGTCGAGACCGTTTTGCAGAAATATGAAATCAGCTGCGTTCCGTCCTACATCTGCAGCGGCGCCAGGCGTCATGGAGACATGCGCCGCTGCGATCGCCGGGGCGTCGTTAAGGCCGTCGCCGACCATCAGGATGTGCTGGCCTGCTTTTTCAAGAGATTTGAGGCGGTTTAGTTTTTCCGCTGGGCTTACGCCGCCCTGGTAATTAGTGACGCCCAGGTCAGCTGCAACTTGCGCTGTCGCCTGCGGCCGGTCCCCGGAGAGAATTTCGACGTTGTATCCGGCGCCTTGCAACCGCTCAATCGTTAAACGCGCAGCCGGGCGGAGGTGGTCCTCAAATCGAAAACTGGCGAGAGACTCGCCGTTGCACGAGAGGACAACGCTGGCGGCGTTCGAGGGGCCAAGAGCGGCGTCCCCGTCCTTCAGCGCCCAGGCCGCGCGGCCCAAGCGATAAATATTTTCACCGATGGCGGCTTCCATGCCGTCGCCTGCATGTTCAGTGATATAATCGAACGTATTGGCGTGCGACCCGTCTGGCGGTTGCGCAATGGCGATCGCTCGAGAATAGGGATGGCGTGAATGAGCGGCAATATTGCTTGAGAGTTTGAGATGTTCACGCGCGATCTCCTCGCGATTGATCAGTTTCGGCCGGCCTTCGGTCAGTGTGCCTGTCTTGTCAAAGACGATCGTGTTGATGTCGTTCAGGCGTTCGAGCGCCGCGCCGTCTTTGGCAATAACGCCGTTTTCAAAGAGCCGCTTCGCGGCAACCACTTGCACCATCGGAACGGCGAGGCCGAGCGCGCAAGGGCAGGTGATAATCAATACGCTGACGGCGATCGTGAGGGCGTGACGCATGTCCTGGGTCAGCACCATCCAAACGGCGAAAGCGAGGAATGCGCCAATATGGACGACGGGCGAATAATATTGCGCCATGCGGTCGGCGATGCGGCGATATCCCTGCTGGCCTGTTTCTGCATTTTCCATCAGTCTTATCATTTCCGCCAGGAAGGAAGAGTCCGATGTCGCCGTCGCCTCGATGATGATTGGCCTGTTTAAGTTTAGCGCGCCAGCGACGACATTCGCGCCCGCTGTTATTTTCGACGGCAGGCTTTCACCGGTAACAAGGGAAACATCGATCTCTGAAACACCCGATTGGACAACACCATCGACAGGAATGCGCTCGCCGGCAGCCACCTGGACTTTCATCCCGGGCTCGATTTCGCAAACTGGTATATAGACGGGCGCACCAGCCTCCATGACAATATTGGCGCCCTGCGGCGTGAGCTTTTCAAGGCCGTTGACGGCCGTTCGGGCGCGCTCGCGCATAACGTGATCAAGCGTTCGGCCGATGAGGAGAAAGAAAAGAAGAGTAACCGCCGCATCAAAATAGGCGTGTTCGCCGCCTTGGATGGTGTCGTAAAGGCTCATGCCGAATGTCAGCGCAAGTCCAACCGTAATTGGAACATCCATATTGGTTGTGTTTTGTTTCAGGGCCCGAAATGCCGAGATGTAAAAAATCCGGCCAGCATAGAGCAGCGCCGGCAAAGCGATGGCCGCTGAAATCCAGTGGAATAACTGGCGCGCCTCCGCGCTCGCGCCCGCCCACACGGCAACGGAGAACATCATGATATTGCCCGCTGCAAAGCCGGCGACGGCAAGCGCCCGGATCATTGCTTTAAGTGTCTGATCTTTCTTGTTTGGCGCTGTGCCAGAAAGATGGCCCTCAAAGCCCGCCAGTTCGAGCGCCCGACCGAAGGCGGGAATGCTGCTTTCGTCGTCCCAGAACACGCAGGCGCGTTTCGTCGAAAGGTTAACGCGCGCCCGTTTGACGCCAGGCAAACTGCCCAGCGCGTTTTCAATTTTGCGCATGCAGCCGCCGCAATGCATCTCCGGGATAGAGAGCTCCGTGCGTCTCAACCCGTCCGGACCAGGAGGGCTCGCCAGCGACACTTCATGATCGGTGAGAGGCATGGAAATTAACCCAATGGCGGCGTCTCGCTGACTGCACGATAGGCGTGCCACGCAGCGTGACCGAGGACCGGAAACACAACAATCAGACCCAGCAAGCCGGTTGCAAGGCTAAACGCAAAGAGAGCAACGACAATCGCACCCCAAAGAATTGCGACCGCCGAATTATTCCAGGCAAGCGCCATGCTTGTTCCCATGGCGGTAAACGCGTCGAGGCGCTCGTTCAATAACATGGGGATCGAAAAGGCGCTTATGGCGAATGAAAAGGCGGCAAAGAGGCCGCCAACGGCGCTACCGACGCCGAGAAACGCCCAACCGCGCGGAGTAGTGACGATTGCGTTGAGGGTCTCTTCAAACCCGGCGAAGGGCAACATGCCGAAAAATAGGGCGTAAAGCAGAAAAGCCGCCCGAACCCAAAGCATCATCACCAATAATAAAATCACGCCGATATAAAGAACTTGTCCCGATGATTTTGATTTGGCGAAAAAAATATCACTCAAGAAAATGGGCTGGTTTTTCTCAATCAAACGGCTCTTTTCATAAAGCCCGACGGCGAGCGCTGGGCCTACAACCATGAAACCTGCGAGCGCCGGCAACAGGATATAAGCAAGATCAAATCGGAGCAGGCCGTAAATGATCGCGGCGGACGCCAGAAAAACCGCGAAGCCGTATAGAAGGCTGCTAAATGGAAATTTGACGAAATCACGCAGGCCGGCGGCGAGCCACCCGAACGGCGCCGACATATCAAGATGCCTGGCGTAGTTTCTCTTTAGAGGCGGCTCGAAATCGTCAAGAGTTTCGTCTGTCATCTGTATTCACCTCTGTCGCATGATCATGGTCAACATCCTGATTTGGCGGCGCGATACGTTTTGTTGTCCTGATCGACCGATTGCGTGTGCGCGACGCAATCAGGTTGGGAACGAAACGCGACATAAACCAAATGTGCGTTCGCAGCGGCAAAAATTCCCACTGCGACGCATGCCGACGCCATCCAAAAGACGCGATTGCGCCAAGGCGTTGCCTTGCGTGCCGGCGGGAAAACGGTCATTTGGGATCCTTTCCCAATTCAAGGATGTAAAGCGTCAGCAATTTGCGGTCGGCAACACTTAAACGCCCCTCCCAATGAGGCATCCAGCCCTGGCGTCCATTGTAGATTGTTTCTGTGATTGACTGAATATCGCCGCCATAAATCCAGAAATCATCTGTTAGATTGGGGGCGCCGCTGGCCTCGAGCCCCATACCATCGGCTCCGTGACAGCTCGCGCAGTGGTCGATGAAGATCTCTTTGCCCGGGGCGACCTTTTCCAGGTCCGCTCCAGGCGAAGTGGAAAGAGACTGGATGTAGCTAACGACCTGGCGGCGTTGTTCCACAGACAGCATGCCATCACGCCCGAAAGCCGGCATCAAACTGTTGCGCGTTTGTTGATGAGGCGCGTTAATCCCGACACGAAGGGTTTCCATGATCGCATCCGGATCGCCGCCCCATAGCCACTGATCGTCAACCAGGTTTGGATAGCCTTTTGCGCCCGTCGCGTTAACGCCATGGCATGCGGCGCAGTTGTCCTCAAACAGGCGCGGGCCGGTTTTACCCACATGGGCCATGATGGCCGCATCAGCCTGTAGTGCGGCAACATCAGCAGACTCTAAGGTTGTCGTCCAGTCAGCGCGATAACCGGCGGCGTTTTTGAGACTTTCTTCAACGCTGGAGCGTTGATCAACGCCAAGCAATCCTTTCGTGTAACTCTCAACGGTTGGCCATGTTGGGAACAATATCCACATGATGACTGCGCAGAGTGTGCCCAGCGTCAAAAAGAACCAGACAGGCTTCGGCACAGGCGTGTTTAGTTCCGTGATGCCGTTCCACTCATGACCCGTCGTCATGCGACCGGTATGCGGGTCGCGTTCAGCTTTGGTCATTCTTCTTCCTTATCGTCGAGAATGCTGCGCGCGGCCTCGTCGAATTTTTCCTGATTTGACGGCCAACACGCATAAACTGTCGCGCCAATAAAGACGGCGATCATATAAAAGAGGCCATAGGATTTCGAAATGGCGACCAGCGTTTCATGATCGAATGTCATTGACCCGGCTCCTCATCTGATATTTTTGCTGTTTCTTGCGGCATTGCGCCTGCGGCATCGGTGAGCCGGCCAAGGATTTGGAGATAGGCGACAAGGGCGTCCATTTCCGTCACCGCCCGGCGGTCGCCGTCAAAATAGCGCAAGTTGGTTTCATCGCCATAGCGTTCAAACACATCGAATGCGTTGTTTGCATCCGGTGTCGCCTGTCTTAATGTGTCGGCCACGGCATTTTCGATCATTTCATTGGTGTAGGGGACGCCGACATTCCGCATCGCTTTGAGATGAAGATCCATATCGTCATATTGCAGCTCGGAACGCATGAGCCAAGCATATCGCGGCATGACGGATTCGGGAACAACGTCTCTTGGATTAATGAGATGCGCCGTGTGCCATTGGTCGGAATATTTGTTTCCAATTCGTGCGAGGTCCGGGCCAGTGCGTTTCGACCCCCAAAGCATGGGGTGGTCATATTTCGACTCTACCGCGAGCGAATATGGCCCGTAGCGTTCGACTTCATCCCGCAGCGTCCTGACCATTTGCGAGTGACAAGCATAACACCCCTCGCGAATATAGATGTTGCGACCCGCCAGTTCGAGCGGTGTGTAAAGGCGCATGTCTGGCGCGTCCTCTACTGTATCATCAATGGTGAATAAGGGCGCAATTTCGACGAGGCCGCCGATTGATCCGACCAGGATAATGGCGATGACAAAACCGATGGCGTTGCGTTCAAGTTTGGCGTGATTGTTTAGCATCAGCGTTACTCCGCAGCAGGAACGGTTTGCGAACCCGCCGCATGGGGGATCGGCGCCAGATCAGGCGCCGCAGCGCGTGCAAGGTCGGGGGAATGGATTGTTTTCCAGATATTATATAATCCAATCACCGATCCGGCGAAAAACAAAAAGCCGCCAATAGCGCGCCCGACATAATATGGTTTCATGGCGGCCACAGATTCAATAAATGAATAGGCGAGCGTTCCGTTTTCATTATACGCCCGCCACATCAATCCCTGAATAATGCCGGAATTCCACATGGCGAAAACGTAGATGATGGCGCCGGTCAGGGCGAGCCAGAAATGAACCTCGATCAGCCTTGGCGAATACATGCGCTCGCGGTTCCAAAGCCACGGCACAAGCGTGTAGATGGAGCCAAAGGTAATCATCGCCACCCAGCCAAGCGCGCCCGCGTGAACGTGGCCAACAGTCCAATCAGTGTAATGAGATAATGAATTCACCGGGCGAATGGCGAGAAAAGAGCCTTCGAATGTGGAAAGGCCGTAAAATACCGCGGCCACCATCATGAACCGCAAGGTTGCATCATCCCTGACCTTGTCCCATGCGCCGCGTAGCGTGAGGAGGGCGTTGCCTGCTGAAGCCCATGACGGCACAAGGAGAACAATCGAAAATGTCATGCCGAGAGTCTGCACCCACTGGGGCAACGCCGTGTAATGCAGATGGTGAGATCCCGCCCACATATATAAAAACGTGATGCCCCAAAAGCTGATGATTGACAGGCGATAGGAAAAGATTGGGCGCCCGGCGCGTTTGGGCAGGTAATAATAAAGCATCCCCAAAAAGCCCGCCGTCAGGAAAAACGCAACTGCATTGTGGCCATACCACCATTGGGTCATCGCATCCTGAACGCCTGAAAACAGAGAATAACTCTTCGCATGGCCGAGCGAGACGGGGACGGCGAGACTGTTCACAATATGAAGAATGGCGACGATGACGATAAACGCCATAAAGTACCAGTTCGCGACGTAAATGTGTGGCTCCTTGCGCCGCCTTAGTGTTCTTAAATAGATTGAAAAATACAGCACCCAGATTATGGTCAGGAAAATATCCGCGTACCATTCCGGCTCAGCATATTCTTTCGACGCAGTAACCCCCATCACATAGCCGGAGACGGCCAGCAGGCAGAATATGTTGAAGCCGATAACGACAATCCACGGGCTCAGTTGATCAACCAGCCGTGCGCGGGTTGTGCGTTGAAGAACATGAAACGATGTGGCGATAAGGGCGTTGCCGCCGAAACCGAAAATAACAGAGGTTGTGTGAACCGGCCGCAATCGCCCGAAACTTGACCAACCAGCGTCAAACGTGGCGTCGGGATAAACCAAAAGCCAGGCGACCCAATCGCCAATAAAGGTTCCGAATATCACCCACAACATGCAGAGGATGACGCCGGCTTTAGTTGGATCGTCAAAATAGCGCGTCACGCGTTTCGGGCTGGGATCGGGCCGGTAAAGATCCTTCACGATCAAAAAGAGTAATCCGAATCCAATGACAAACACCATAAATCCATGAATGCCGAGCAGATCATTCCGGCCTGCTGCGCCGACGATTAGTCCGCCAATCGCCAAAGCGGCTGACAGTATGATGGCCCATTCACGTTCTGCTTTGGTTAGTTGAGAAATCATAAGCTTGTTGCGCCCCGTAGCGCGCTCTTTCGGTTCTGATTAAAACTCGGCTTTTTATTCAGTCAGTGATAATCAGATTATTCGCCTTAATGTCAAAGCGACGAAATGACGTCCATCCCCAAATGACTGAGCCAAATCAAGCTAGAGAAATGCGGCTGCGTATGGAGCTTAATCGCCAATTCTGTTGAAAAACACTTTGATTTGAGCGTTGTTTTCAGCCCGACGGAAGATATCGGCATTACAGCAGACGTAAGGAGAAACGCTCTGCCAACGAGACCGGACGCGTGACCGCACTGGGTTCACCACTTTCATTAGTCACCGATGCGAACCGACTGAGCGACGAAATCTAATCCGTGAAAAAATCGGGTGCAGGCCATACTGAAAAGCCCTTGCCAGGAACCTGTCAGGTTGTTTTTAAGCGTTCAGGCTGAACTACTGGCGTAGCTGATCGTTTGGCTATTGTCGCTTTGAATACGAAATAACAAAAGCAGAATACGCCGACGCTGAACACAATATCTCCCGGCACGCGCATCCATACCAATCCTTCCATGACCGGACTGTGCATAAATTCAGCTGAGCGTGCGTGCACATATCCATGCTCAATGCTGGCATATGTTTGCCAAATGCCCTGGGGCAGGAGCGACAGGAACGTCATCATGCCCAATCCAATATTGAGCGACCAGAACGCAATTTTTAAGAGCTTCAAATTCCACTGACGCACGTCCGTCAGACCACGCAGACAATACAGCGTCAATCCCAGACCCAACATGCCATATACTCCGAACAAGGCTGCATGGCCATGATTAGCGGTCGTGTTCAATCCTTGCATATAATAAAGCGCAATCGGTGGGTTGATCAGGAAGCCGAATAATCCGGCCCCGACCAGGTTCCAAAACAAGACTGCGGCAAAAAACAAGAATGGCCAGCGGTAATTCTCCGCCCACTCGCGCTTGTGTTCAATTTTTGCGCGGCTATAGGCTTCAAATCCGACGACCATGAGCGGCACAACTTCGAGGGCGGAAATGGACGCGCCAACGGCAATCACCGATGTTGGCGTACCGCTGAAATAGAGATGGTGGAACGTGCCCAGCACGCCGCCAAACAGAAAGATGACGGTGGCAAACAAAACCATGACGGTTGCTGTCTGGCTGCGCAGCAATCCCATGCGAACAAAGAGGAGGGAAATAATCGCAGTTGCGAAAACTTCGAAAATCCCTTCAACCCACAAATGCACGACCCACCAGCGCCAATATTCCATGATCGAGATGTGGGTATGCTCTCCCCACATCAAGCCAGCAGCATAGAGCAGCCCAATGGCGACAGCGGATATTAAGACAAGCGCCATCAGCGAGCGGTTTTTTTCACGGGATACCACCGGCCAGAGGGCGCGCAAGACCAGAGCCACCCATAGGAACAGGCCAATAGTCAAATAGATCTGCCAGAATCGACCAAGATCGACATACTCGTAGCCCTGATGACCGAACCAGAAGTTGCTTGTCAGATTGTCAACGAACCGATGTACAGCGGCCCATTGGCCGGCGAACGAGCCGACAACAATGATGAAGAGACTGACGAATAGAAAATTTACGCCGAGTGTTTGAAATTTCGGATCTTTGCCGGCGACCATTGGCCCGACATACAACCCGGTAGCCAACCACGCTGTGGCGATCCAGAGCACTGCCAACTGGGTGTGCCAAGTGCGACTTACTGCGTAAGGCAGGTAATCTACAAAAGGGAGCCCATACAGACCCTGTCCTTCGACCGCATAGTGGGCCGTTAGGATGCCCAATAACACTTGCGCTGCAAACATGGCGCAGACCAACCAGAAATATTTGGCTGTCGCGCGCATAGACGGCGTAATCGTCGCGGTATCCATAATATCTGATTCCGCAAAGCCGGTTTCAGGTTCCTGGTCTGCGTCCCAGACCGTAAATTGTTTGGCATAATACCAGACCAGAGCGCCGATGCCTGCGAGCAGAATAAGGATCGACGCGAGGCTCCACATCAACGTGCCAGTCGTTGGATTGTTGCCAACGAGAGGTTCATGCGGCCAGTTGCTGGTATAGGTGATCGTCTTGCCGGGCCGATTGGTTGTGGCGCTCCACGATGTCCAGAAGTAAAAGGCCGAGAGGTCGTGAGCCTCGTCTTCGGTCAGGACCGCGTTTAGAGGAAAAGCATAGTCTCGCCGCAAGTTAAGGGCCTCTTGATCCGCGCCGACATAGAGCCTGACATAATGCGTCTCAACGGCCTTGATCGCCTGGGCCCGATTTGCGCTCACTGTGATTGTGCCGGTGGCAGGATCATAAGTATTGCGGCGCATTTCTTCCTGCACGGCAAGCTTATGTATGGCGTGTTGAGCGTCCTCGGTTATGTCGCCGGATGTGCCCGTGCCTGCTGAAATGGCAATCAGGTTTTGGGCTTCCCGGTGCAGCCAGTCGGCGCTCCAATCGGGCGCAAGATAGCCGCCATGGCCCCAAATCGAACCTTGCTGCATTCCGCCTATGGATTGCCAGATATTCTGGCCGTTTTGAATATTGTCTTTGGCATAGATCATTGCTCCGTCTACGGATATTACCACAGACGGGATAGGTGGTTTCTCATGGTAGATTTCCTTGCCGAGAAACAAAAGCACGCCGAACATTACCACCATGCCGACGGTTAGAATAATCCAAAGCCGCTTAATCGAAAATGTTAATTTATAGTTTTCCACGACTTTAGTACTCCTCTATTGGTCGTAAATTCAAAGTCGAACACTAGCTGGCACTATGGCCTGCCGCCGGTTTGATGGACGCCGAGATAAGGTGTTTAGATGGAACCGGAGGATATCATGGGAAGACGGCGAACCCACAGTCAAGAGTTCAAGCATGAAGCTGTAAGGCTGATTGTTGAGCGCGGCATATCGGCGGC
>JAJFGF010000027.1 GCA_021776245.1 Hyphococcus sp.
GCCCGGAATCGCTGCCTGCAACGTGTCCAGCCACGGCTTGAGCTCTGTCTCCGCGTCTATCACGCGCTCTTCTTCCAGCATAGCGCCCGGCTCTATCACAAAGTCCGCACCTGCCCCAGGACCCACGAGGTACAACACAAAATCCTGCGTGTCCGGATGCTGGCCCAGACTCAAGGCAAACGCGAGATTACTTTCCGACGGACTTACGTCCACACCCACCGTCGCGGAAGGACTCATGTAATAAATGTCATCCTTATCGTAGCCCTGGAACAACATCGCTTCATACGCAATCGCGGCCGACGCTTGTATCCCAGGCCAGTCCGTTTGCGAGGGGTCGCCGCCCGCAACAATTACGGCACGTTTGGACAACGGATTGTCCACCGACACCGACGTCAGCTTGGGCTTGGACGTGTTCCCCAGCGTGTCCGTGGCGTAAATCAGCACTGTGTACGTACCCGGCGTCGTGAACTGCTCGTAGTCCGCCTCGTACCGGTTGTTGCCCGCGTGCACCAAGTCCACTGTCGGCAGCCCCGCTAACGCGTTCTCCGAATCCGACAATGTAAAGTCCGGCGGGCGCAGCACCGCCCACACCCGGGCAACCTCATCCGTATCGGTCACCGGGTCCGCCCACAGTGTCGCCGTCGACATCCCCGAGATGTTTTGTGGGCTCACGAAACCGCCGATCACCGGCGCACTGGTAAACAACACCGTGCCGTTCCCGATGAATAGACCCGAGGACAGCGCCCCGTCCGTTGCCTCGTCTGCTATACCGTTACCCGTGTCGTCCAGCATCGGCGTTTGATGCGAGGTCTGGGGTAATGATGTCATCAAAGCGGTCTGCGTCTGTGAGAACGCATCGCCGATTGACGCCCCGTTGAAAACCCCTTCCCAGAAATAGTTGCTAAATGAAATGCTGCCTTGTGTCACAAAGTGCGCGCTCTCACCGGGTGACGTACTCGTCAGGACTACACGCGGCGTTGACGTCGACTTCGCCACCCGACCACCGCCCAAGTTGTCCATGAACGTGCCGGACTCGCACGCATCGTAGATCACCGTCAATGTCCCGGAGATACCCGATTCCAGCGTGGACAACCAAGTGTCCAGCGTATCGGCTTCCAACAGCTCTGTCCCGCTGAGACGCACGGCATCCACGCCGCCGTGGTTGATGACATAGACCACCACGTCTTCCGTCGGCAACCCGTCCAAATCCGCTGGCGCCCATTCCTCTAGAGCAAACTGCAGATTCTCCAGCGTACAGTCCGCATCGACATCGTCCGCTTCCCCGTTGTTGTCGAGGTCGAGGTCCGTGTCCGACGACAAATAGTAAATCGTCTCTTTCGTGAATCCTTGGTATGCCAATGCGCGGTACGCGAAGTTGGCATTCGCTTGCGTCGCATTCCACAAATTGTTCCCAGAATAGGGACCACCCGCTGCTACCACCACAGCCTTAGCAAAAGACGACGGATTGAACGGACGGAACTTCTGCACACGGTTATTACCGTCGTCCACCACGTATACATTCCCTAAAGCGTCCACCGCGATGCCCGAAGGATCTTCAACAAAGCCCGCAAATTCGGCGATTTCAGAATGGAAGAACTGCCCAGCACTGTTGCCTAGACCGCCAAACAGGCCGATGACATCGCCGGTCGCGGCATCGAGAATACGGACCTGATCGCGTTCGTAGACATAAATGCGGTCCTCTCCGTCTACCGTTGCGACGTCCAGGCCAATCGGCTCATTCGCGAAAAATAGCGATTGAGGAACCCCGAATTCATCATAAACATGAATGCAATCGCTGATATTGTTCGCAACGTAGATATTGCCGACGCCGCCCACTGCCACGCCGACACCAACTCTGCCGCTGGATAGGCCTTCGGTGGCGACTGTAAAGCTGGCGATTAAGACTCCTGCTGGATTAAATTTGTTGACTATCTCATCGGCCAGCACGTAAATATTATCCGCATTGTCCACGGCGACAGAAGAGCCGCCAGGAAACGTTGCCAGCTCTTGCGTTCCGTCCGGGGACAACTTTACGCCCTTATCACCTGACGAGAAAAAACTCTCGCGAACCACGATGATGTTTCCCGATAAATCAACGGCCACGTCTTCCGGGCTAAACGAAAGTGGGATCTCGCTCAGAAAACCGCCACCCGTGTTGAAAACCTGAATTCGTTGATTGTCGGTATCCGCCACATAAACCTTCGGCGTTGCGGACTTCGAAACAAGTGCGCTTACGGCTATGCCGGACGGCGCCGCAAACTCGCCGTCGTTCGTTCCGTACGCACTCCAGCGCTGTGATGCATTGCCGTCTGACTCGTATATCGTCAGAGAATTGTCCGTTACGTCATTACGACTAGATTTAACGACGAGAATCCTATCGTCGTTGAGGGCCAAAACATCCCGTCCGCCAATATCAGGGAATTGTTCGATTGGGAATTCATTTAGATCTGGGGCAAACCGCATTAGGCCGTCTCCTCCGGCCTGAACAAGCACGTTTCCTTCACGTTCCACTGAAATTCCGTATATACCTTGGATACCTAAATCTAGATCGGCAATTAGATTTCCTTCAGAATCTAGTTTCACTATCGACGAGTCACCAAATCTGGGGACTGCTCTACCCACATAAAGAGCCCCTTCTATGTCAGTAGCAAGACAATGGATGTAGAAGGACAAATTCAGAAAGTTGGAAGGAGGGGGGGGGAGGACCGCTGTGTAGGGTAAGAGCTGACCGGATGAATCGTATTTCATCAGTTTGCCCTCTGAGGAAGCGTAGATATTGCCCATCTGGTCAACTTCAACCACGCCAGCTTTGACTTGTTCAATAAACTGAGTGATTATTGCCGAACCGAAATCATGACTTATCGGCGGCAGGATTGGATCGCCATCGCGTGTGAAATGTTGAATGCGATCATTCAGGACGTCCGCGATGTAAACGCTGTCATCCGGCGCAACCGAGACGCTCGTCGGCCTTTCAAATCGCCCATCGGCAGTACCCTTCCCCCCCCACTGCGCGATGATCTTTCCATCAACATTGAGCTTAAGCACTCGATTAAACCCAGTATCGGCGACGTAGATTTCTCCGGAATTGGACTGCGCGGCATTCTGAGGGCTATTGAAGTACCACGGCTGTGTTAACGATGGCCACAATCGCTCAAATGCGTACTTGACCTGAGTGTCGGCTACTTCATCCGTCACAACAACATTGTCGACAGCAAAGTAAGCATTATGAGTGGAAGATGAATCCTGGTGTAGTCGAAATCTGAAACGCACGTCAAATTCTTTTGCAGCGTACTCGGTGACATTCAAATAGACGTTCGTATCTCCACCGCCCGGAGTCCCAAAATAACCTATCTGCCGATTGTAAAGTGTAGTCCAAGGAGTATCTTCGACGCTGATGTCAATCGATACAATGACAATGTTCGTATCGTCTCCGTCCGTTGAACCATTGTAACTGACGGAACACTCCAGGGATGCGGAATCCGAGTTAGAAAAATCTAGATTTGGGGTCACGAGCGATTCATCGTTGGGAGTCGTAATTGTGCTAGTTTCAATCCGAACTAATGCGAAATAATCGTCCATATTACCAAACGATTCGTTATCGGGATTGTTGGCGGGGCTGATGGCTGTCCAGCTTTCACCAACGTTCCCACCATCAACGACAGACCAATCGGCCGGGATACCGTTCGTGAAGTCTTCCGTGAAGTCCTCTTCAGCGATTACGTACTGCGCGGCTGCGTTGAAACACGACAGGAGCCCAGTGATGCAAAAGAGCAAACCGTAGCTGGTAGGCGTGGCCGCGCTGGCGATCCGATTAGAATGCGAAGGAATGGTATTGCACCGCCCGCCAAACGAGCTGCGAATCGAGTCTAAAGAACCAAGCAAATCATTCATCTTTCATCTGCTTCTTAGTAACCGCAACAAGGGATTACTCGTCAGCGAATCCGTGGTCCAGACTATCCCGATCATTCCCAGCCCTTCGCCCACCATCGCTTCCCCTCCATACTTGGGTCATCCTGCGCAGCGCAATCAGGCAACCTAGACGAAAGTGAGCATTCTGTCAATAACTCGCATTGATCAAGCCAGGACATCAATGCCGCCGGACTCTGTGGTAAAGTCCGGCGGCATGGCGCAGAGGGTTTGGGAGTGCTGGGTTAGCGGGTGTACATGTGGAACCGGTTGTAGACGCTACCGTGGTTCTCCACGACGATTGTGAACTGGCCGGTCCAACGCGGGCACCAAGACGTAACGCAGAAGTCCGTGTAGTCCGTATCCGAGGCAATGAGGTTGCCGTTTTCGTCGTAGATGTAGAGGTCAAGGTCGGTATCGCCATCGCCGGCGACGACCAGCGTGACGGCCTCTCCGGCCCGGAACGTCGCGGTGTACCGCTCGGTATCGTATGCATCAACGCTGTCCACGTAGTTGACCGATGCGCTCGCGGCTCCGGCAATTATCGTCAGGGCCAACATGCTCAGAATCATCTTTACTTTGCTCATGGTCATTCTCCTTGTTTTGTAGGCGTCCGCCAGTTTTGAGCCCCGTCATCGAGGCCTCACTCCTAGGTCGTACGGGGTCAGGAAAAGTTGCGCACTAATTTTCGGGCGGATGGGGTGGCAGTGAGAATCGGCGTAAAACAAGGTGAGTATCCGAGATGTAGCCGCCGGTGCAAGACTCGAGTGATTTCCAATTATTGACAGAATGCTCACTTTCGTCTAGATTGCCTGATTGCGCTGCGCAGGATGACCCAAGTATGGAGGGGAAGCGATGGCGGGCGAAGGGCTGGGAATGATCCGGATGGTCCCGACGGCGGATTCGCTGGCGAGTAATCCGTTGGCGCGGTATTTAGGATGAAGATGAACGATTTGGTTCGTTTTCTAGACTTGGTCCGCAAATCGTTTGGCGGGCGGCGCAATACCATTCCATCGCGTTCTAATTGGCTTGTCAGCGCAGCCACGCGTCCCGGCTACACTCTGCTTTCTTGCATCTTTGGGCTTCTGGCGTGCCTAGACTCCGCTGCGCAGACTGTAATCCTGGAGGAAGACTTCTCCAACGGTATACCAGCCGATTGGACCGTCATTGATGGAGGAGTTGGCGCTGACCCATGGATGGCCATCAGTCCGAGTAACAACCCAGATAGTGAATCATTCGATAACATGGACGAGTACTTCGCGCTTACTAAATTAGTAGCGTTTCAAAACTTTGGCGATCCGGACGAATCTCTAGTGACTCCCAATTTTGATTGTTCCAACATAGAAATGGTCAAACTAGAATGTTCGATCGCTTACGGAGGAGGAACCGTTGACACAGACGCTGATCTATTCGTTGTATCACTGGATGTTCGGACCAGCGTCAACGATTGGGTGACTATTTATGAAAGAGCCAATGGATTTCTGAGCACACCGGGACCAGGGCAGTCGAATGTTTGGCTCGACATTTCGGAATATGCTGCAGGCCAAGCGAACGTTGCGCTTCGATTTCGAATGTATTTCACCGGCGGAGATCCTGGTGGCGGATTCTTCGCTGTCGATAATGTGTCGGTGACGGACGAGGTTCCAGACCTACGAGCAAGTTATGCGTTTGACCGTCTCTGGCCATCCTTGCACCAACCGTGGTATTTCAACGATCCTCGAAGCATTGACCAATCGCCTACCGGGGAGATCTACGTCGCGGACACAGGCTTCCATCGAATCGTGAAGCTCAGCGAGGACGGAAAGATCATCTCTCAGTGGGGCGGCCAAGGGTCGAAAATAGGTCAGTTTGATCGGCCGGCGAGCGTTGCCGTGGCGCCTGATGGCACGGTTTACGTGGCCGATGTACTCAATGACCGAATTCAAAGGTTTACGGCTGGTGGAGAAACCATAGAACCTCCGATCTTGTTCGATTTCGGTTCGGATATTGTTATCCAGGATGTCAAACAGAGGAAGTCGGGAGTAGTGAAAGTCGATGTAGACGGCAATCTGTATGCAACTTCCAATTCAGAGTTGTACAAATTTGACAACCTTGGTCTGACGGAGCTCCATATCAGCGTTGGTGTAGGGAATTATATACATTCTCTGGCATTTGATCGCGGCGGAAACGTCTTCGTTGGAAGTGAGAGTGTTGGCCATGTTGATGGGTTCATCGGCAAGTATGACCAAGAAGGAACTCTTCTCTCCGGATTAAATCTTAATGGCATCATTGGAAGTCGCTTCGGGCTGACTGTTGAATCGAGCGGAAACCTACTATTTCAGTACGTTGATCTCGGTGGTGGCGCGAGGAGCATTCCCGTTGGCCTGAAGCGATACAATCCGGACCTTTCTGGGCCTCCGCTCGACGAGTACGAAGATGTTAATGGAGTAGATGTACTCACACTAATCAGCGACCGAATCTTAGTAGCTGATCCAGGAGACTATTCGCAAGCCAAGCTGAACAACACGTTGTCAGTATATGAGACAAACGGAACATTGTCGGAGCGTTGGGCGTCAAGCGGAAGCGAGGCGGGTTGTTTTAACATGCCGTCGGGCGTCGCGGTTTATGAGTCTCCTGCAAAGTCCCAGTTGACCAAGGTGTACGTCGCGGACGCTGGGAATGATCGGATCCAGGTGTTCAGTTCCAGCGGCACGTTTCTGGAAGAGGTTCCGTTGCCGTTCCCGCCGGAAGATGTGGCGGTGGATTCGCTAGGAAACATCGTTTGCGTAAGACCGGAAGTATTTCCATACGCCGGTGTTGGCGTAAAGTTATCACCTGATGGAACGCAAGAACTCGTTTCGCTACCTGGGGGATTTTCTGTGGCGGTCGATGGTGCGGATAATATCCTGATTCTGACGGAAACAGAAGTGGACGAACAAAATGATCTATTCGGATCCAGAGTAGAAAAATATGATTCCGACGGCGTGTTCTTGGAGAGCTTCCCAGTCGTAATGGGTGAATCATCGTTCTACCAACGAAGAAGGGCCGAGGGTCTGACTGTTGATGGTGCTGGATTGATCTATGTATCGAATTACTTGAGCGACTGCATCCACGTATTTGATCCGTCCGGTGTTCCTCAGGCGTTGTATTTCGCAAATGAGCCGTTTGGCCTGGACGTGGCGGAAGTGGACGGTGAGACACGCATTTACGTGTACGAGCGTGACCAGGTTCGGATTCTGGACGCGGCGACAGGAGATGTCATTGGCTTGTTCGGGGAACGCGGTAACAACGCCGGCCAGTTTTTCCATTCCAACCCGTCCGACTTCGCCCGACGAGCGGAAGATCCCTCCGGCATCGCAGTGGATAGTGACGGGAATGTATACGTGGTGGATGACGGCAATAATCGCGTACAGAAGTTTCGTCCGTTCAATCCGTCGTCTTTTGCTAAGGCTGTGGTGGTCGCAGCGGGTGGTCCCTATTCGGGCAACAACCTGTGGAGCGCGACGCAGGCGAATGCCAACTTCGCGTATCGCGCACTGGCGTACCAAGGATTCACGAAAGAGACGATTTACTATTTATCCTCCGATACGGACCTAGACCTCGACAACAACGGGGAAGCGGACGATGTCGATGCGGACTGTACGCTGGAG
>JAJFGF010000028.1 GCA_021776245.1 Hyphococcus sp.
GCAGCATCAATCGTCATGGGACATAGGCGCCGGTGAAATTATTGTGTTAACCAACGCAACCAAATTAAGGGCCCAGGCCCCTAGCCATGCAACTCGAAAAGGAGCTGGTCCGCAAGCCATGCCTCATGCCCCGCACGCGCCCTCGACCGTCGTTACCCGGTTTGCGCCCTCGCCGACCGGTTTTCTCCATATAGGCGGCGCGCGCACCGCGCTTTTTAACTGGCTTTATGCGCGCGGACGCGGCGGCAAATTCCTGCTGCGGATCGAAGACACTGATCGCGCCCGCCACAATGAACCGGCGGTTGACGCGATATTGGACGGACTAAAATGGCTTGGGCTCGATTGGGATGGCGATCCGGTCTCACAATATGCCAATCGCGCGCGTCATGCGGATGTCGCCGCACAACTCCTCAGCGCGGGGAAAGCCTATCGCTGTTATATGACGCCGGAAGAACTTGACGCCGCACGGGACAAGGCAAAAGCCTCGGGCGCCCGTTTCGAAAGCCCGTGGCGCGACGCCGACCCGGCGACCGCGCCTGCTGGCAAACCATTCGCAATTCGTTTCAAGGCGCCGATAAACGGCGTCACAGAAATTACGGATGCGGTGCAGGGATCGGTTTCATTTCCCAATTCAGCGCTTGATGATCTTATCATCCTGCGCAGCGATGGCGGGCCGACTTATAATCTCGCCGTTGTTGTCGACGATCACGATATGGGCGTGACGCATATTGTCCGCGGCGATGATCATCTCAATAATGCCGCGCGCCAACAGCAGATCTATCTGGCGCTAGACTGGCCCGCGCCGGTCTTTGCGCATGTGCCGCTCATTCACGGACCGGACGGCGCCAAGCTCTCCAAGCGCCATGGCGCACTTGGCATCGATGCCTATCGCGATATGGGTTATCTGCCGGAGGGTCTCACAAATTATCTCATTCGTCTTGGCTGGTCACATGGCGATGATGAAATCATTCCCCGCGAGAAGGCGCTTCAGTGGTTCGATCTCGGCGCCATTAACAAAGCGCCGTCACGGCTGGATCTCGACAAGCTCAATCATATCAATGCGCATTATATAAGCGCATTGCCGGATGACGCTTTCACTGAATGGGCGGCGCCATTTCTTGTCCGCGCCGGCATTGATCTTGATACGGATAGTATGGCGCGTTTCCAGCGGTCCGCGAAATTCCTGAAAACACGCTGTTCGACCCTTGCAGATATCGAAAAAGCCAGCGCCTATCTTTTTCTAAGGCGGCCTCTTGAAATTACCGGCAAGGCGGCAAAACCGCTCAAGAAAGACGGCGCCGCAGAAATGCTGTCTGCTGTGCGCGATGCGCTGGAGGACGAATCACTTTGGTTAACGCCGGAATCCCTTGATCAACGGCTTCAGACGCTCGCCGCCGACAAAGATGTCGGTTTTGGCCAAATCGGCCAGCCGGTACGCGCCGCGCTCACTGCCGGCCGTCCTTCGCCCTCGCTCGGCGAGGTGTTATATGGCCTCGGACGCGCGGAAGCACTGGACCGTATCGCTGATCACATCTGCTGAAAGAGGTCTGGAATCCGCTGCGTAAACCGGCTAGATGTGCACCGCACAATAATAATGGTGCACCGCAACAAAGAGGCAGACTAGATGAAAAGCGATTTGAACGAAGCCGGCTCCGTTTCCCTGAACTATAACGGAAAGAGCGTGGATTTTCCTGTTTTCAAGGCGACCCACGGACCGGACGTGTTCGATATCCGCGCACTTTATAAGCATACCGGCGCTTTTACTTTTGATCCGGGCTTTACCTCAACGGCGAGCTGCGAATCAAAAATCACTTATATTGACGGCGATGAAGGCGTCCTTCTCTATCGCGGATATCCGATCGACCAGCTGGCGGAGAATTCAGACTTTATCGAAGTCGCCTATTTGCTCACGAAAGATCATCTGCCCACCAGGGAGGAACTCGAAGATTTTGAATATTCAATCACCATGCACACGATGGTGCATGAACAGCTGAAGAATTTTTACAACGGTTTCCGGCGCGATGCGCATCCCATGGCGATTATGGTTGGCGTTGTCGGCGCCCTCGCCGCCTTCTACCACGATTCAACTGACATCGCCGATCCCAATCAACGCCGCATTGCAAGCCACCGCATGATTGCAAAAATGCCGACCATCGCAGCGATGGCGTACAAATATTCCACCGGCCAGCCGTTTATCTTCCCGCGCAATGATCTCGACTACACATCGAATTTCATGCGCATGTGCTTTGCGGTGCCGGCGGAGGAATATGAAGTCAATCCGATCTTGAGCGATGCGCTCGACAAGATTTTTATCCTGCATATGGACCATGAGCAGAACGCATCAACGTCAACAGTGCGGCTTGCGGGTTCGTCCGGCGCCAACCCGTTTGCCTGTATTGCCGCGGGCATCGCATCGCTTTGGGGGCCGGCGCATGGCGGCGCCAATGAAGCAGCGCTGACGATGCTTGAGGAGATTGGGTCCGTTGACCGCATTCCCGAATTTATCGCCCGCGCCAAGGACAAAAACGACCCGTTCCGGCTCATGGGCTTCGGTCACCGGGTATACAAAAACTACGACCCCCGCGCGAAAGTCATGCGCAAAGCGTGTCACGATGTGCTGGACGCCCTCGGCATACGTGAAGAGCCGCTGTTGCAGGTTGCAATGGAGCTAGAACGCATTGCGCTCGAAGACGAATATTTCGTCCAGAAAAAACTCTATCCGAATATCGATTTCTATTCCGGCATTACGCTGCGCGCGCTCGGCTTCCCGACCGATATGTTCACCGTTCTTTTCGCGGTGGCGCGCACCGTCGGCTGGATCGCTCAATGGTCGGAAATGATTGGCGACCCGAACCAGAAAATCGGCCGGCCGCGCCAGATCTACACCGGTGAGCCGATGCGGGATTACAAAGCGATTGAAACTCGCTGAGCGGCAGCGATTATTCTTCTACCAACACGCCATCGACATAAACCCCGCCGCCGCCATGATGCCTGATCCGGCCGGTAACGCTTTTCATGCGGACTTCAGCAGACCCCGAAAGGCGCAGATCGGGCTGCGATACAGCGCCATCGATAAAGACACCGCCTGATCCATCAATGGTTGCGCGCAAACGATCTGCGGCGCCCGCTTTTATATAGAGGCCGCCTGAACCGGCGATCCGCGCGGTCACCGGTCCGTCTATATGCGTCGCGCGCACAAGGCCCGAGCCTGCAATCGACACATCCAACATACCGTCAACGGCGCCAAGAATAACATCGCCGGGTCCTGCGATATCGATATCGACCATCGCCGCATCGCCCGCCATGACATCAGCGTCGCCCGAAAGATCGAGTTCAAGCCCGGCTGCAATATTGCCCATCACAAGGCGGCTGCCATCGACAACATTGACCATGGCCTGATCAAGATCGCCGGTTTCCCCGTAAACATAGCAGGCATCCAGAGACAGGGCGCCGTTGAGGCGGTCCATATCAAGCTTGATGCGGGCGTCGATAAACTCCACGTCGCCCTCCAGCGGCATCGAAACCACATAGGTCGGAAATTGCCGGAAAAGATCTTCGTCAACGGGCTTGCCCGTGGTCGTCTTTCTGGTCTTGCGGAGATCGACCTGTCGCTGAATGCGATTGTCGCAACAGTTTTGATTTTCATCGTCGCGCCAGGGCTCGCCTTCGATCACGACAACGCCGTCTTTTTCGAAGACTTTTACCTGGCGATAAATCATGCCCTGGCGAATGGCGATATCGATCTCGCTGCCGCTGGTGGTGACAATTTCAACAGCGCCGGTGATGTTCCGAAATGAGATTTTATTGCTGTCAAAGGTTGCGGCGCGAGCGGCGCCCGCAGTCCAGATTAACCCCATGCCCATTAGAATTACGGATTTCAACAAGACTTTCCCGGCCATTGGCGCTGCCTGTCCCACTATGCGGCGGATATTATTGCCCGCAGGCGCCGCCGCAAATGAATTAACTGTTTTATCGGGAGCAAATATCGCGCCGTTCGGCGCCGGAAGAAGCAACCGCGTTAACCACCCTCGCCGGCGGTTTCATCGATCAGGTTCTGGAGTTGCGCCAGGATCGGCGCGTCCCCAGGCAGGACTGAAATAAGTTTGCGCCAATGCTCCAGCGCCGCATCGCGTTCGCCGCGCTCCCGCGCCGCCATGCCCAGATAAAACAGCGCCAGCCCGTCATTTTCATCAATCGACAACAGCCGCATCAAAGCGGCTTGCGCCTCTTCACTGACGGAATTCTCGTCGTTGCGGCTGACGGCCAGCAAAGACAACGCAAAATTGCGCCAATCCTCACTGCTGGCGTTTTCATCGCGTGCGATCAGCTCACGATAGGCCCGGGCGCTATCTTCCGGCTGGTTCAATATGCCGTAGGAACGCGCCAGCATGCGCCAGCCGTCGGGATCGTCAGGTTCCGCCGCCAGGCGGGCCGCAAGCCCGGAGACCATGGTCTCAATCATTGCTGCGCGTTCTTCGTCCGGCAGCGCTGCAATCCCGGCGCGGGGATCGGGCGGTGTTTCATCCACCGCAAGCTGAAAATTCGGCGACAGGCTCTCAGGCGCGCCAACCTCCAGATAGATCAGCGCCGCGGCGAGCGGCGCAAGGCAAATTGCGGCAAGCGCAACCACACGCATTGCAACATTTGCGCTTGCGCCGTCGTCTTTTTCACGCAGCGCCCTCAGAAGCGGCCCCGCTATCAGCCGAACAACGCCAAGAGAAACCAAAAGAACAAAAAACCAGTACATTGCCTATTTCATTTCCGGATCGGCCGCGCCGCTGTCAATCCTATCCGCATTATCTGTATCATGACTATTGTTATACGGATATTCTGCTAACGGATTTTCCGTTGACGGATCTTCACTATACGGATTGTTTTTATTGGAATCACTATCGTTTGGATTTTTCCGAATCTGGCGAAAATAGAAAAACGCCGCCCCCAGCGCGCCGCCAAACGCGATCAAAGGCGCGAACCACAAAAGCGCCGTATCTGCGCGCAGCGCCGGCTTTAGAAGCACGTAATCGCCATAACGGTCGGTCATGTAGGTCATGATTTCCTGATCCGTGTCGCCGGCAAGAAGCCGTTCACGGACAATCAGGCGCAAATCTTTCGCCAGGGGCGCATCGGAATCGTCAATGCTCTGGCTCTGACAGGTTATGCAGCGCAATTCACGGCTGATGTCGCGCGCCCGGGCTTCGAGCGCCGGATCATCGAGAATTTCGTCGGGCTCAACCGCCAGCGCCTGACCCAATATTATCCCCGGCAATATCGCTGTCAGCAGGATCGCCCTGAGCGCTTTCATTTCGTAACTCCCTGATGATGGGTTCCAGATCTTCACGCCAGATTTGCGGCGTGATCGGACCGATCTGTTTGTAGCGAATGCGGCCGTTTTTATCGACGACGAAGGTTTCCGGCGCGCCCGTGACGCCAAAATCAATCGCGACGCGCCCGGCAAAATCGTCGCCAATCCGCGTATAGGGATCGCCAAATTTGCGAAGCCATGCAGCGCCCGCGCCGGGCGGGTCTTTCCAGTCGATCGCCATGATCGGGATGGCGTCCTCTTCGGCAAGCTCCATCAGCAGCGGATGTTCGATGCGGCAAGCGATGCACCACGACCCGAATATATTGACGAGGCTCACTTCGCCACCGAGATCAGCGGAGGAAAACCCGACTTCATAACCCTCAATCGCCGGCATATCGAATTCTGGAATCTGCTGATCAATCAAAACGGTTGGAATGAGTGACGGGTCGCGTTGCAGCCCCGCCGCAAAATAGGTGACCAGCGCCGTAAAGGCTGCAAATGGCGCAATGAAAATCAATCGGCGCGCGATCATTCCGCAGCCTCCGGTATCGCCTGCACTGTTTGCATGCTTTCCTTAAGTGCGCGGCGCGGCAAAGCGGCGATGACGCCGCCAAACGCCATGACGCCGGCGCCGATCCACAGCCAGACCGCAAATGGATTATACCAGGCGCGGACTACAGCGCCGCGTTGTTCATTGCGTTCGCCGATCACCAGATAAAGATCGCCCTTCAAACTTGTCCAGATGCCCGCTTCCGTGGTTTGCATCCCGCGCACTGGATAAAAGCGGCGCTCGGCGGGCAGAGACCGCAGATATTTGCCATTGCGGGATACGTCAAAATGCGCGCGCTCGAGAACATAGTTTGGGCCTTCCGCCTGATTGACGGTTTTCAAGGTCACCTCATAGCCGCCAATACTAATCGCCTCGCCGGGATTCATGAACAGCACTTGTTCGCTGCGCCAAATTCCGGCGCCGAGAACGCCAATCGCAACAATCGCGAGGCCCAGATGCGCGGTGTTCATGCCAAGATAGGGCCGCGGCAGCGCCGCGATATTTTTAACGGCGCCGGCGAAGCCATCAGCCCGCACGCGGCTGCGATTAATAAGGTCCAAAACTGCTCCGCCGCCGGCCCAGAACGCAAGTCCGGCGCCCAGGCCCGCCGCAACATATTTTGGCCAGGTCACAAAAAGCGCAGCCCCAAAAACCAGTAGCGCCACGATACCGACCGGCCATAAGCGGCGCATGGCCTCGCCGATATCGCCGCGCTTCCAGGACAGCATCGCCGCCGGCGCGATAATCAATAACAGCACCGCCATCAGCGGCAGGAATGTCGCGTTGAAATAAGGGGCGCCGACCGAAAGCCGGTTGCCGTTCATGATCTCCACAAACAGCGGGTAAAAAGTGCCAACGAAAACCGTAACACATGCAACGCTCAACAAAATATTGTTGGCGATGATACTGCCTTCGCGGCTCACCGGATCGAAGCGCGCATTTGTGTTCAGTAACGGCGCACGCAATGCAAACAGCAAAAGCGATCCGCCGATCACCGCCGCAAGAATCACAAGAATGAAAATCCCGCGCGTCGGATCAACCGCAAAGGAATGAACCGATGTGATAATCCCCGAGCGCACAAGAAATGTGCCGATCAGGCTCAGCGAAAACGCCGAGATCGCCAGCAGCACAGTCCAGACTTTAAGAGCATCGCGCTTTTCCAGCACGCGCACGGAGTGAATGAACGCGGTGCCCGCCAGCCACGGCATGAAGGAAGCGTTCTCGACGGGATCCCAGGCCCAGAACCCGCCCCAGCCAAGCTCGTAATAAGCCCACCAGCTTCCCAGACCGATGCCAATCGTCAGAAAGACCCACGCGGCAAGCGCCCAGGGTCGCACTGCCGCAGCCCAATCCCGATCAATCTTGCCGGCGATCAGCCCGGCAATGGCGTAGGCAAAGGTAATCGAAAAACCCACATAGCCGAGATAGAGAAATGGCGGATGGATTGCGAGACCCGGGTCCTGCAACAGCGGGTTTAAATCAAGCCCGTCAGGCGGCGCCGGAAAAACCCGCGCAAATGGATTGGACGTGAAAATAATGAATGCGAGAAAGGCTGCAGCGACGGCGCCCTGGATCGACAGCGCCCTCGCCTGAAGCGTTTCATCGCGTGCCGCGAATGTCGCCAAAACGCCGCCATAGCCTGCGAGGATCAACGCCCATAACAGCATCGATCCTTCATGGTTGCCCCAAACGCCGCTGAGTTTGTAGACAAACGGTTTTGCCGTATGGGAATTTTCAACCACATTGCGCACCGAGAAATCAGAATTTGCATGCGCCCAGGTAAGCGCCGCAAAGGCGAGCGCGACCAGGATGAACTGCGCGATGGCAATTGATCGCGCTGAGGCGGTCAGCACCCTGTCGCCGCGCGCCGCGCCCGCCATCGGCAGCAGCGCCTGCAGCAAGGCCGCCGCCAAAGCGAGGATCAGAACGAATTGTCCAAGTTCCGGGATCATGGGGCAGGTTATGCCTGATTGCGCGCCGCGCCACAAAGGGGCAGAGCGCCGCGCTCAGGCGTCAGCGAGACGTTTCATCACCGATCCAAAGGCGCGCCGCGCTACATCGCGGCTTATATGCCTGCCTTCCCACACGACATGTCTTCCCCGCGCCCAGACATCGGCGACGCAATTCTTGTCGCCGGCAAATATCCAGCTATCGAGCCATTCGTCGCCGGATTTTCCGATCAACAGCGGGTGATCGCCGTGGAATGAGACGATGTCGCAATCCATGCCTTCAGCAAGTGCGCCGCTCTGGCGGCCAAGGGCTCTCGCGCCGCCGGCAGCTGCCTGATCGAAAAGGCAGCGCCCATTGGAAGCGCCAGGCGCTGCAAGGCGCACACGTTTCAGGTCCCGCAAGCGCTGGCTGTATTCAAAGCTGCGAAGTTCTTCAGCGGCGTCAATGCGGATGTGGCTGTCAGAACCGACGCCCCAGCGCCCGCCTGCAGCGAAATAATCAGTCCCGTTAAAAACGCCGTCGCCGAGATTGGCCTCGGTGATCGGGCAGATGCCCGCAACGGCGCCGCTTTTTGCAAGGCGTCTGGTTTCGCCTGGCGTCATGTGTGTTGCGTGCACCAGGCACCATTGGTCGCCGACGTCGCAATGATTGAACAGCCAGTCCACCGGCCGCGCGCCATAACTTTCGATACAGGCGTCAACTTCGCGCTGTTGTTCGGCGATATGGATATGGATCGGACCGCCATGCGCCGCTGCGATTGCAAGCGGCAGGAATTCCGGCGGAACCGCACGCAGGGAATGGGGCGCAACGCCGACCACCATGCCCGGCGTTAACGCGGCCAGGTGCCGGCATCGCTCAATCAGGCGCGCAAACGCATCCGGCGAATGATCAAATCGCGCCTGGCGGTCATCAAGCGGCGCGCCGGTAAAATCGCCCTGGGCGTATAGAACCGGCAACAATGTCAGGCCAATGCCGGTATCCTGCGCTGCCGCTATAAGCCGGACAGACATTTCTGCGGGATCGTTATACGGCGCGCCGTCGGGCTGATGGTGCAGATAGTGAAACTCACCGACCGACGTGAACCCGGATTCGAGCATTTCCACGTAAAGTTCAGCGGCGATCGCCTCGAGATCATCAGGACCGATTTTCTGCACAAATTTGTACATGGTCTCGCGCCACGACCAGAAATCATCATTGGCGCTCCCCATGCGCTCACCAAGACCGGCCATGGCCCGTTGAAAGGCGTGGCTGTGAAGATTTGAAAGACCGGCAATTGCGATCGCGCCGTCACAGGCCCCGCCCGGGGGTTCAGCGTCAGACGTCACTTTTGCAATGACCCCGCGCTCATCGACCTCAATTTCGACGTTCTGCGCCCAGCCATCCGCCAATAAGGCATTGTCGAAAAAGAGGTTGATCATGCACCGGCGCCTGATAGCTTCCGGCACATGTATAGATCGCGCCATAGCCCCTTGAATAGTCGAAAGCTTCCCGCATGAGCGAGACGCGCTTATTGACGAATGCGGCGATTGCGACGATGGCTTCCGGGGCTCCCGGGGCGGCTTATGGCCTCATCGCCAATGGCGCAGTTGCGATCCGTGACCGCAAGATCACATTTGCCGGTCCGGAAGCTGAGGCGCCCGAAGCTGACAGCGTTCTTGATTGCGGCGGGCGCGTGATTACCCCGGGCCTCATTGACTGCCATACGCATCTTGTTTTCGGCGGCAATCGCGCCAGGGAATTTGAAGCGCGCCTTAACGGCAAATCCTATGAAGAAATCGCCCGGGCCGGCGGCGGCATCATCTCCACCGTAAAAGCAACGCGCGCCGCATCGGAAGACGCGCTGGTTGAAAGCGCATTGCCGCGCCTCGATGCTCTGATCGCCGAAGGCGTCACGACAATCGAAATCAAATCCGGTTACGGGCTCGATACGCAATCAGAATTAAAAATGCTTCGTGCTGCAAAGCGCCTGGAAGGTGAGCGCGCCATTCGCGTGAAAAAAACATTCCTCGGCGCCCATGCTGTGCCGCCGGAATTTGACCGGCGCGCTGACGACTATATCGATCATGTCTGTATTGAGATGTTGCCGGCGGCGAGGGCTGAAAACCTCGTCGATGCGGTGGACGGATTTTGTGAAGGCATTGGATTTACGCCGGATCAGATCACGCGTGTTTTTGAAGCGGCGAAATCGCTGGGTATACCGGTTAAGCTCCATGCAGAACAAATATCCAATCTTGGCGGCGCGAAACTCGCGGCGGGTTACGGCGCGCTTTCCGCCGATCACCTTGAATATCTGGCGCCCGCAGATGCGCCGGATATGGCCGCAAGCGGCACGGTCGCAACTTTATTGCCCGGCGCGTTTTACTATTTACGCGAAACCAAACTTCCGCCGGTCGATGCGCTGCGTGAAGCGGGCGTGCCGATTGCCATCGCTACAGATTGCAATCCCGGGTCGTCGCCAATGACGTCGGTTTTGCTGGCGATGAACATGGCCTGCACGTTATTTTCACTGACCCCTGAAGAAGCACTGGCGGGGGTTACCCGAAATGCCGCAAAGGCGCTGGGCCTCGGAGGTGAGTGCGGCGTCATCGAAAATGGCGCAACAGCCGATCTTGCGATCTGGAATGTCCGTCATCCTTCGGAACTTTCATATTTTATCGGCTATAACCCGCTCTATAAGCGTGTTTTTGAGGGAACCCTATGACGCTTGAATTAACACCCGGCGCGGTCCGTTTAGAGACTCTGGAAGCGATTTACCGGGACGGCGCCGGGGCCGTGCTCAAAACTGATTGTCATGACGGGATCAATGCGTCGGCGGCGATCGTCAGCCAGGCCGCCACGGGGGCCGAGCCGGTTTATGGAATCAATACCGGCTTTGGCAAACTCGCCAACAGGCGCATCGCGCCGAAAGACGTTGAGACCCTGCAGCGCAATCTTATTCTCTCTCATTGTTCCGGCGTCGGCGATCCGCTCGATGCGCCAACCGTTCGTATGGTGATGGCGCTGAAGCTGATCTCGCTGGGGCGCGGCGCCTCCGGCGTCAGGATGGAGGTGGTGACACAGCTGGAGCGCATGCTTGCCGCCGGCGTCGTCCCGGTGATCCCGGCGCAGGGCTCGGTCGGCGCGTCGGGCGATCTGGCTCCCCTGGCGCATATGGCCGCGGCGATGATCGGCGAAGGCGAAGCCTGGTACCGCGATATTCGGATGCCGGCGAAAAACGCCCTGATGGCCGCCGAGATAAAACCGATTATTCTTGCCGCCAAGGAAGGACTTGGCCTTATTAACGGAACGCAGGTTTCTACGGCGCTCGCGCTGATCGGCCTGTTCGACGCCTGGCGGGCGATGCAGTCCGCGCTTGTGACGGGCGCCCTTTCAACCGACGCGGCGATGGCGTCAGGCGCGCCTTTCCGGCCTGAAATACAAGCCGTGCGCGGTCATCAGGGTCAGATTGACGCCGCGCAATATTTGCGCGCCATCATGCAGGGGTCAGAAATCCGGGACAGCCATCGCGCCGATGATGAACGCGTTCAGGATCCCTATTGTATCCGGTGCCAGCCACAGGTGATGGGCGCGTGCATCGACCTGTTGCGTCAGACAGCAAAGACATTGGAAATCGAATCCAATGCTGCAACGGATAATCCGCTGGTGTTCGATGACGGTTCAATTGTCTCCGGCGGAAATTTTCACGCGGAACCTGTCGCCTTCGCCGCCGACCAGATTGCGCTGGCGATTGCCGAGATCGGCGCCATTTCCCAGCGGCGCATTGCGCTGATGGTCGATCCAACGCTTTCCTATGGCCTGCCCGCCTTTTTAACCCCGGCGCCCGGGGTAAATTCCGGCTTTATGATCGCCGAAGTCACATCCGCCGCGCTGATGTCGGAAAACAAACAACGCGCCGCGCCCTGCTCTATCGATTCAACGCCGACCTCGTGCAATCAGGAAGACCATGTTTCCATGGCGTGTCACGCCGCGCGCCGGCTCGGCCCGATGAACCGCAATCTGATGCAGATCATCGGCATTGAATTGCTGACTGCGGCGCAAGGCATTGAATTCCGCAAGCCGCTCAAATCCAGCCGGCCGCTGCAAAGCGTGATTGCGAGGCTTCGCACCGAAGTTGCAAGTCTTAAAGAGGACCGGTTCATGGCGAATGATCTGGAAACCGCCGCTAAACTGATCCGCGAGGGCGCCGCCGGCGAAGCGACCGCCGGCGTCACGCCGGTCAGCTACCAGGTCAATTAATGGAGCCGGTCTCCATTGCCAAAGGCGACAGCCCGCTGATCCTGTCGGTCCCCCATGCGGGAACGCACATTCCCGACGCCATCCGCACACGTCTTAATGATCGCGGGCTCGCGATTGCCGATACGGACTGGCATGTGGACCGGCTTTATAAAGACCTCATTCCCGGCGCGACGATGATCAAGGCAAATTTTCATCGTTACGTGATCGATGCCAATCGCGGCGCTGACGATTCCAGTCTGTATCCCGGCCGGAACACGACCGGGCTTTGCCCATTAACGGATTTTGACGGGCGACCGATCTGGCGCGACGGTGCGGCGCCGACATCGGACGACATCGACGCGCGGCGCGAAACCTTCCACAGGCCCTATCATGAGGGCGTTGAGGCGGCGATTGCCGCCGCTCAGGCGCGCCACGGCGTCGCCGTGCTGTATGATTGCCACTCGATCAGATCGACCATCCCGTTCCTGTTCGAAGGGGAATTGCCGGCCCTCAATATCGGCACGAATGACAGCAAGAGCTGTTCGCCCGCACTTGAACGGATGGTCGCAAGCCATTCAAGCGACTCAGCTTTTTCCTCCATCCTCAATGGCCGCTTTAAGGGCGGCTGGACCACGCGCCATTATGGCGATCCGGCCCGCAAGGTGCACACCATACAAATGGAAATCGCCCAGCGCTGTTACATGACCGAAGCCCCGCCCTGGGACTATGATGACGGCAAAGCCGAGATTTTGAGGCGCTTGTTGAAGACCATATTAAGCGCCCTTGACGTCGCCGCGCGCGAAGGAGAACTCTGAATGTCCGATCCCCGCAAAAACACCCGCACCGTGCGCGCGCCCCGCGGCCCGGAAATCACCGCCAGGCAGTGGACGACAGAAGCGCCGATGCGGATGCTGATGAATAATCTTGATCCCGACGTTGCGGAAAATCCCCACGAGCTTGTCGTCTATGGCGGGATTGGCCGCGCCGCGCGGACCTGGAACGATTTTGACAAAATCGTTGAGACGCTGAAAAACCTTTCAGAAGAAGAAACCCTGCTGGTGCAATCGGGAAAGCCCGTCGGCGTTTTTAAAACCCATAAAGATGCGCCGCGCGTGTTGATCGCGAATTCAAATCTCGTTCCCCATTGGGCGACGTGGGATCATTTTAACGAACTCGATCGCAAAGGCCTGATGATGTACGGGCAGATGACGGCGGGTTCATGGATCTATATCGGCAGCCAGGGAATTGTTCAGGGCACCTATGAAACCTTCATGGAAGCCGGCCGTCAGCATTATGGCGGCGACCTCACCGGCAAATGGATCCTGACTGCCGGGCTTGGCGGCATGGGCGGCGCACAACCGCTGGCCGCCGCGCTCGCCGGCGCCTGTTGTCTCGCTGTCGAATGCGATGAAGACCACATCGATTTTCGCCTGCGCACCAAATATGTCGATGCCAAAGCCACAAGCCTCGATGAAGCGCTGGCGCTAATCGAGAAATGGACAAAGGCCGGCGAGGCAAAATCCGTTGGCCTTCTCGGCAACGCCGCCGATATTTTCCCTGAAATGGTCAATAGAGGCATTCGGCCGGATATCGTTACCGATCAAACATCGGCCCATGACGTGATTAATGGGTATTTGCCCAAGGGTTGGACGATGGCGCAATGGAAAGACAAACGCGAGACGGCGCCGAAGGAAGTTGAAGCGGCCGCGCGCGCCTCAATCAGGATCCATGTTCAGGCGATGCTCGATTTCTGGAACGCAGATATTCCGACCCTCGATTACGGCAACAATATCCGCCAGGTCGCCAGGGAAGAAGGCCTCGAAAACGCGTTCGATTTTCCGGGCTTTGTCCCCGCCTATGTGCGGCCGCTCTTTTGCCGCGGCATTGGCCCGTTTCGCTGGGCGGCGCTCTCCGGCGACCCGGAAGATATTTATAAAACAGACGCGAAGGTGAAAGAGCTGATCCCGGATGATCCGCATCTTCACAACTGGCTCGACATGGCGCGCGAACGTATCGCCTTTCAGGGTTTGCCGGCGCGCATCTGCTGGGTCGGGCTGGGCCAGCGTCACCGGTTAGGGCTCGCGTTCAATGAGATGGTGAAATCCGGCGAACTCTCGGCGCCGGTGGTCATCGGCCGCGATCATCTGGACTCTGGTTCCGTCGCCTCCCCCAATCGCGAAACTGAAGCAATGATGGACGGATCGGATGCCGTCTCCGACTGGCCGCTTTTGAATGCGCTGTTGAATTGTGCATCCGGCGCGACCTGGGTGTCGATCCATCATGGCGGCGGCGTCGGCATGGGATTCTCGCAGCATTCCGGCATGGTGATCTGCGCCGACGGCACTGACGACGCCGCAAGGCGCATTGAGCGCGTGTTATGGAACGACCCGGCGACGGGCGTCATGCGTCATGCGGATGCGGGCTATGAGATCGCGCGGGATTGTGCACGGGAACAGGGGCTCAAGCTGCCGAATCTATGAGGAAAGCATCGGTGGTGCGGCATCACTGATGTCCGCATCGGCGCAGGAGGAGACATGCCGAATTGTTTCGATAATGTCGCCAAAATGGTTTTGCCCCACTTCAGTGGACTGTTGCTAAAGATCCTGTTGTCCGTTTTTCGTGGTCTACTGGACTGATGTTGCCAAGATACCCATGGCGTCGTTTTCTGTTATAGAACACTTTGATGTAGTCAAAGATATCAGCACGCGCTTCGTCACGCGTGCGGTACTTAGTTCGGTTTACACGCTCCCGTTTGAGCAGGCCGAAAAAGCTTTCCGCCACGGCATTGTCGTAACAGTTGCCGGTACTGCTCATACTGCATTCGATATTGTGCTTGGCGAGTTCATTTCGGAAGTCATCACTGGCGTACTGTCCTCCACGATCTGAATGATGGATCAGATTGCTTGTTGGTTGTCGCGCATCGATAGCCATCTGCAAGGCGTTGATAACAATACGTCGCGACATCCAACGGCTCATGGACCACCCCACAATTTTTCGCGAGTAGAGATCGATTACAACCGCCAGATACAACCAGCCCTGGTTCGTTGGAATGTAGGTGATGTCCGCCACCCAGCGTCGGTTGGGTTTGGCAGCCGAGAAATTTTGTTCCAACAGGTTCGTTGCAGCACGATGACGAGGGTCTTGTTTCGTTGTGACGCGATAACGACGCTTCGGACACCCTCTTAAACGTTCCATGCGCATGAGTTTCGCCACTTTGTGCCGGCCAACGCGCTGGCCTTCATCAAGAAGTTCCGCCCGGACTCTGGGACTGCCGTAGACGCCCTTACTGACCGCATGAATGCGTTTTATATCCTTCATCAGCACTCGATCTTGCTTCGATCGTATGCTTTCAGGGCGTGTCTTGGCCGCATAGTAACCGCTGCGCGACACACCCAAAAGACGACACATCATATGAACCGAATACCGGTGACGCTGCCGGTCGATGCAGGCGTACTTCACTTCGATTCCTTGGCGAAGTACGCCGCCGCTTCCTTTAGGAAGTCGCGTTCCTTTTTTACCAGCGCGAGTTCGCGCTTGAGCGCCGTCACCTCTTCATCGCGCGTTTGACCTTTGCCAGGAAACGCATCCTTGCCCAGAACCTCAATCTCATCGCGCCAGCGTCTGAACTGCCTGGTGCTGATACCCAACTCGTCACAGACAGCCTAGTCCGTTGTTCCTTCTTCACTCGCCCTTCGTATCGCTTCTTTCTTGAACTCTGCGCTATAGCGCTTGTACGGCTTCGGTTTTGTCATTTGACACCTCCCGGGAGCTATTACTCCCTATTCTAGGTGTCCACGAAATCAGGGCAAAACCAAAATCCTCAAAGGGGACCTTAGCGCCAATTTTGTAGAACAAGAGAAATTCGCCCCGAAGCGTACGGTCGTTACTCCCGGCTGAATGGCTGAATCGGGTGAATTGACCGCGCTCATGAAATTCAGAGATAGAAGCGAACAGATATTAGTCGCGCCTAGTTAAAAAGCCGGCCAATCGACTATCTTTGAACAATAAGTGAATGGGCAAACGCTTTCGAGCACTCACGCCGATTCTGCGCGCGCTGAACGTATTTGAACCGATACAAATTCAACTCACTATGGCAAGCGGTGTTGTGCAACATCGCGACTCCTTTTGAGTTGGTTTATATGTTGATCTGTAAATCTGCGACTGAAATAACGAGGATCCAGAACGGCAATGGAAAGCGGCATTTTCTTTGTGAGCGCTCTTGTGTTTGCTGGATTTCTGTTGATTCCGCTCTCACGGCGTCTGGGCGCGCCGATTCTGCTTTTGGTGCTCATCGCTGGCATGCTGGCGGGTGAGGACGGACCGGGCCGCGTTCAGTTCGACGATTTTGAAGCGGCGTTTGCGCTGGGCAGCATCGCACTTGCTATCATCCTCTTCGCCGGCGGTCTCGAAACCAGACTGAAAACGCTGAAAGGCGTTCTCGCCGTTTCCGGCCTTCTTGCTACGCTGGGCGTGATTGTGACCGCAGGAATCGTCGGCGTTGCGGCGAGCATCATTCTGAGTGTTCCCATCGAGCTTGGCCTCCTCCTGGGCGCGGTGGTGGGTTCGACCGACGCTGCCGCCACATTCCTCCTGATTCAACAGAGCAAAATCGATCTGCCAGAAAAGCTGAAGAACACGCTCGTCTTTGAATCCGGGATCAACGACCCGATGGCGATCTTTCTTACGATCGCCATGACGGCGTTGGTCAATCGGGGCGGCGCGCTGAGCGCTGATGCGCTCATTGAATTTCTCCCGCTCTTTGCCTTGCAGATCGGCGTCGGCGCCATTTTCGGGATCGCCGGCGGGCTAGTTCTGACGCGGCTTCTCGACTGGATCAATTTGCCACCCGGATTGTACCCGCCTATGGCGCTGGCCGGCGCGCTCATCACCTATTCCGGCGCGGCGATTCTTGGCGGAAGCGGTTTTCTGGCGATTTATCTCTGCGGTCTCCTGATTTCGGATCGATCGCAGCGTTCATCAGAACGAATCCTGCATTTCAGCGAAGGCCTCCAGTGGTTGAGCCAGATTGCACTTTTTCTCATGCTGGGGTTGTTGGTGACGCCGCATCGGCTGGTCGATATTCTGGGTCCGGCGTTAATGATCGCCGCCGTGCTGATGTTCGTTGCAAGGCCTGCCGCCGTAGCGCTTGCCGCGCTCCCGGCCCGCTTTTCCTTCCGCGAAACGACGTACTTGAGTTGGGTGGGCCTGCGCGGCGCGGTGCCGATTTTTCTCGCCATGTTTCCGGTCATTACGCCCGGGCCGGTACAAACTGAATTTTTCAATATCGTCTTCGTGGTCGTCGTTGCGTCGCTCGTCCTGCAGGGCTGGACTGTCGCCGCATCGGCCAGATGGTTGGGGTTGGCCGCCTCGAAATAGTGAGGTGATCAGCGAAAAAATAGTTTCGTCCGGATTATCGACCGCACTTGTAAGGCTCTCAAGCGCACTTACTTCCTTCACATTCCAATTCTCAGAAGGGTGCTGTCATGAAGTTTGATTTTCCGGAAGCACTCGCCACGGCCGCTCTTATCGGTTCGGAAGTATTTGTTATTGCCTTCGGCACCGCTTGGCTGACACTTTCGACGTTCCATTACTCCGCATGGCGATTGCCCGCGGTGGGAATTGGCGTTGTCGCCGCTCTTTGGTCGGCAACTGCCATATTCCAACTGTCCGAACGGGCCGGTGCGGAAGAAGCGTCGCTTGTGGAATCCGAAGAAGATCGCGCCGATTAAACGGTGGTGATTTAAAAAGTCAGGGCGTATTAAGTTTGAAAAGCAAAAATCAAAACGCCAGCCACGATACGTAACGCTGCGCATAACCACCCTTCAGATTTACAAATGCACATTTCGGCCTTTCACAAGAATTTCGGCCAATGGCAGAAACGGGCCCCAAGATAAGCGTCAGAATACCTAGGTTCTAATGTCTCCTTCTGCGCGCAACGCGGACTTCAGGATCATGCTCAAAGCGAAGCTTAGCGAACCGACCGCACAATACCGCCGGTCGTGTGTTACAACTTACAGATTTATCCTCCCGGTAAGCGCCAACGCGTCTTCGACCTCAACGCCCATAAATTGACTGGTTTGGGAATCCAAAGACTATGGGCAGCGCGCAGGCCGTGCTCGGTGAAGCTTTCGGACGAGCACATCGTCGTGCTAGGTCACGGACTCATTAAACCGCAACCAAATCCGCATTGAAGCGAGTTGAATGGAAGCGAGGTAGTTATCGTCACGTTTATCATATCGGGTGGCGATGGCTCTGAAGTGCTTTAATTTGCTGAAGAATCTTTCGACGG
>JAJFGF010000029.1 GCA_021776245.1 Hyphococcus sp.
ATTCGCGGCCCGCGCGCGAAGGCGCGCTAACCAAAATCTTGACCGCATTCGCGGCCCGCGCGCGAAGGCGCGCTAACCAAAATCTTGACCGCCTTCGCGGTCGGGAGCGATAAACCGGGAACCACTTTATCTCGGAAACGCTCTAGCCAGCCTGTCAGCATTTGTCATGGCGCGTCAGCCGGCTTTCCTGCCGATTTAACAGGTGGCGCGACAATTGCGTAATTGACAATCATTCGCAAGAACGTTAGCGCTGTTGTTATTGACAATCATTCGCAACTAGGTGGTTGCAGGCTGGAGAGATCAATAATGCTGCGAATTCTTAATTTAGGCGCGACCGGCTTTGCTGTTTTACTGGCGGCATTTTCTACGGCCAAGGCTGACGACTATGAGGAAATTAAAACCGCTTACGCAGGGGTTGAAGAAATCACGGTCTTCGCTTCCGCAGGCGGCATCGCCAACGTTCCCGGCGCCATTACCTATATCGATGCCGAAGACATCGAGAGACACTCTTACGCGGATATTCTACGCACATTGCGCCTGGCGCCTGGCGTCAACATTCAAGAAGAAGACGGCTACGGCCTGCGCCCCAATATCGGCCTGCGCGGATCCGGCTCCGACCGATCGGCGCGCATCACGGTGATGGAGGATGGCGTTCCGATCGCACCGGCGCCCTACGCCGCGCCGGAAGCCTATTATTTCCCCTATGCCGGACGCATCAGTTCAATTGAGGTCACCAAGGGAACCGGCGTTGTCAAATATGGGCCGCGCACAACTGGCGGCGCCATCAATCTCTTTTCAACACCGATTCCGGAAAAATGGTCTGCACGCGCCGAGTTTCTGTATGGCAGCGATGATGGCCGTCGCCTGCACGCCTGGGCCGGCGGGCGCACTGACGCAGGACCCTTTGACGCCGGTATTTTGATCGAAACATTTCAGTACAATACTGACGGCTTTAAGCGCATCGACGCGGGCGGCGATACGGGTTTCGACATATCCGATTATGTGATCAAGGCCGGTCTTTACACCAAAGACGGCGCGGCGTTCCCGCAAAGTCTTGAATTGAAATATCAGCGTTCGGACGAAACATCGAACGAGACCTATCTTGGTCTCACCCGCGCCGATTTCGCCGTCGCTCCGAACCGCCGATATAACGGGTCTCAGGAAGATCAATTCAATAGCGAACATGAAACCTTTCAGGCAAATTACTCGGCCGAACTGACGCCGGACCTGATGCTCGATGTGATTGCCTACCGCACCGAATTTCAACGCGACTGGTTCAAACTTGAGCGTGTCCTGGGCGTTTCCACATCGTCAATCCTTGCCGATCCCGATGCATCCGCCGCTGAATTTCAAAATATCCTCGCCGCGCCCGGCTTCGTCGGGCCCGACGACGCGCTCGAACTTCGGCATAACGCGCGCGAATACTACGCCAACGGCGTGCAAGGCATCTTAACGTTCAAAACGCAGACCGGCGCCATTGACCACACATTGGAAGCCAGTGTGCGCTGGCATAAAGATGAAGTGGATCGTTTCCAGAATTTTGAAAATTTCCGCGCTGATAACGGCGCCCTTTTCCGCACAAGCGTTGATGCGCCGGGATCGGATTCCAACCGGGTTGAAACCGGCGAAGCCGTCGCCATTTTCCTCCAGGATAATATCGACTGGAACCGCCTTCACGCCACGCTTGGCGTGCGGATCGAGATGATCGATTTGATGCGCCAGGATTTTGGCCGCACCGATCCAACGCGCAGCGGCGCCAATCTTTCAACGCGTGAGAATTCTGTTACCGCCGTATCCCCCGCTGTTGGCGTCGTCTACGACGTCACTGACGAATTTTCCGTTCTCGCCGGCGTCTATCGCGGCTTTGCTCCGCCTTCGCCCGGTAATGCTCAGTCGAGCGAAGAGGAGGCGACCAATTGGGAAGCTGGATTTCGCTGGGCCGATGGCGGCGCCAGCTTTGAGGCGATCGGCTTTTTTAATGATTATCAAAATTTGATTGGAACCTGCACAGCATCGACCGGCGGAAATTGCACTATCGGCGATCAGTTCGATGGCGGCGACGTCAATGTCTACGGCCTTGAAGCGGTTGGCGCGGTGGACGTTGCGAAATGGATCGACGCGCCTTTCGCGCTGCCGCTCTCGGCTGTCTACACGCTGACTCAGGCTGAATTTCAATCCTCGTTTTCATCGGGTTTCGGGCCGTGGGGCAATGTCGTCGCTGGCGATGAACTGCCTTATGTCGCCGACCACCAATTATTCTTAACCGCCGGCGTCGAAGCCGAAAGATGGGGCGGTGAGATCGCGATGCTCTATCAATCGGAACGCCGAACAGTTGCGGGACAGGGGGCTATTCCAGCGTCAGAAATGCTCGATGCCCACACCGTGTTCGATTTTTCCGCCTATGTTGAGCTTTTCGAGGGAGTGAAAATTCGGGGCAAAGTCGAAAACATGTTCAACGAAGTTTATATCGCCGCCAACAGGCCCGCGGGCCTGCGTCCCGGGCTGCCACGCACTTTTTGGGTCGGCGTTGATCTGTCATTTTAGGCCAGAATAGGCCACGGCAACTGCGTTACACTGGCGCGCGATAGTAAACGCCGCCGCATTTCGGCGCCTCAACGCGCGTTGTATGCGGATAGCTCAAGGGCAGTTTTTTAAGACTTCGGACCGCGAGATAGGCAAAACACTCCGCCTCAAGATCATCGCCGCGCCAATTCATTTCTTCAGCAGTAAGAACCGGCGCCTCCAGCGCCTCTTTGAGCGCCGCCATTAACGCCGGATTGTTTCTGCCGCCGCCGCAGATGATCCACTCGCCAGGCAGTTCCGGCAAAAACTTCTCCGATTGGCGGATACAAGCCGCCGTGAAGGCTGTGAGTGTCGCAGCGCCGTCTTCAGGCGTCAGGCGCAAAATGGGATCGAGCTTGAAATCATACCGATCGAGGGATTTTGGCGGCTTGCGGCGGAGATAGGGCGCAAGCAGCATCATTCGCAAAATATCTGAATGAATGGCGCCCGCCCGCGCCAGAGCGCCATCCTTATCCATCGCGTCGCCTGTCTTCAAGGCGACCCATTCGTCGAGAAGACCATTTCCGGGACCGCAATCAAAAGCAATAAGATCAATACCGCGCGCGCCTTTCGGAACAAAGGTGATATTTGCCACGCCGCCGATATTGATGACGCCGACCGCGCAATCGGGCGGGTCTTCGAGAGCGGTGACCAAAGCGCGATGATAGATCGGAGAAAACGGAGCCCCCTCACCGCCAGCGGCAATATCGGCGGCGCGAAAATCAGCGACCACATCAATTTTCGCTTCGCGGGCCAAAACTTCGCCGTCGCCAATTTGCCAGCTGCGCCCCACACTTTCCGACCCTTGCGCCCGGCGATGCAAAATGGTCTGGCCGTGAAAGCCAATCACATCAATATTGATTCGTTTCACGCCTGCTTTCTCAAGCAGGCTCTCAACCGCTTCCACATGCGCCTGGGTAATCTCTCCGGCGGCTTTGCCGATCTCCGCAGCGCCATCGCGCCCCTCCATGGCCGCCTTGATTGCTCGGCGCGTCCAGATTTTGAGATCGCGACTATAGGGCAAATGGATCGCCGGCCCGGCCTCGACAATATCTGCGCCGTCAGTCGTGAGGATCGCAGCGTCAATACCGTCCAGGGACGTACCGCTCATCAAACCGATGGCCGTGAGGCGCTCAGACATGCAGAACTCACCTTGCAGCGTATTAAAACGCCAACACCCTATCCAGAGTCGCGTTGAAATCTCTAATGTCCGTTAATTCGCGTCCTCTAGCGCATTTTCGAAAAAGTGTGGCGCGGTTTTTCGATAAGAAATGCGCTAAAGTTTGAATCTGGGGCGTTTCCCGCGCGCGAAGGCGCGCTAACCAATATCTTGACCGCATTCGCGGCCCGCGCGCGAAGGCGCGCTAACCAATATCTTGACCGCATTCGCGGCCCGCGCGCGAAGGCGCGCTAACCAAAATCTTGACCGCATTCGCGGCCCGCGCGCGAAGGCGCGCTAACCAAAATCTTGACCGCATTCGCGGCCCGCGCGCGAAGGCGCGCTAACCAAAATCTTGACCGCCTTCGCGGTCGGGAGCGATAAACCGGGAACCACTTTATCTCGGAAACGC
>JAJFGF010000030.1 GCA_021776245.1 Hyphococcus sp.
ATTGCAACTGGCCTCGTGCAACTGTTCAGGTTGATGGTAATCTACGCGGGAAGGGGCCAAGCCGGCTTACGGTCTTCAAAGACCAGGAATCCAACGGCCTCCTTCCCGCAGCATCTATAGCATGCATCCAATACACAGGAAAACCACACAAACTCGCCGCCATCGCTGTCGTCAGGCACATCATTGAAACCATCAACGCCATGTTACGCGACGGCAAAATGTTCTATCCATGACACAGTTGCTGAGGTGCGAGCCCGAATGGGCGAGCCTTGAAGGGTTGAATTGGGATGGGCCCCAATTCAACGGGCCAAAAAATGCCTCAGGATGAAGGCAGGAAAAGAGGAACAAACATGGCTGAGCACAGCGTCGATTTGGTAATCATCGGGTCCGGGCCGGGGGGCTATGTGGCTGCGATCCGGGCGAGCCAGCTGGGGATGAAGACCGCGATTGTCGAGCGCGACGCCCTGGGCGGCGTCTGCCTCAACTGGGGCTGCATCCCCACCAAGGCGCTGTTGAGGACGTCCGAAGTCTACACCAATATGAAGCACGCCGAGAGCTTTGGCCTCAAAGCCGACAATATCGGCTTTGACATAGACGCGGTGGTCAAGCGCTCGCGCGGCATTGCGAACAAGCTTTCCGGCGGCGTCACTTATTTAATGAAGAAGCACAAGGTTCAGGTGATCGAAGGCGTCGGGCGCCTCGAAAAGGGCGCCGCAGCGCCGCTCGTCAAAGTCAAAACCAAGGCCGGTGGTGAAGACATTGTCAAAGCCAAACATGTGATCCTCGCGACCGGCGCAAGGGCGCGCACCATCCCGGCTGCGGGGCTTGAGCCCGACGGCAAATTCGTCTGGACCGCGAAGGAAGCCATGATCCCGGACATCATGCCAAAATCGCTGCTCGTCATCGGCTCCGGCGCTATCGGCATTGAGTTTGCGAGTTTTTACCGGGCGCTCGGCGCCGAAGTCACTGTGGTTGAAATGCTCGACCGGGTGCTGCCGGTGGAAGATGAAGAGATTTCAAATTTTGCCGCCAAACAATTTAAAAAACAGGGGATGAAACTGATTACAGGCGCGACGGTTGAAAAGCTCGACAAGTCGGGCGCGCTCGCCAAAGCCACGGTCAAAATGAAAGACGGCAAGATGCAAGTGATCGAAGCCGAACGCGTCGTCCTCGCCGTCGGCATTGTCGGCAACACTGAAAATCTCGGTCTTGAAGCGGTCGGCGCGAAGGTGGATCGCGGCCATGTGGTCATCAATCAATGGATGGAAACCGGCGTTAAGGGCCTTTACGCCATTGGCGATCTGTGCGGCCCGCCCTGGCTTGCGCATAAAGCGTCCCATGAAGGGGTCATCTGCGTTGAAAAACTCGCGGGCGAGAAAAATGTCCACCCGCTCGATATTTCGCTGATCCCCGGCTGCACCTATTGTCAGCCGCAAGTCGCGTCTGTTGGTATGACGGAAGCAAAGGCCAAAGAAAATGGCCGCAAGATCAAAGTCGGGCGGTTCCCGTTCAACGGCAATGGCAAGGCAATTGCCCTGGGCGAGCCCGAGGGACTGGTCAAAACCATCTTTGACGCGACAACCGGCGAGTTACTCGGCGCGCATATGGTCGGCGCGGAAGTCACCGAATTGATTCAAGGGTTCGGCATCGCCAAATCAATGGAAGCGGTCGAGGAAGATTTGATGCATGCAATCTTCCCGCATCCGACCTTGAGCGAAATGATGCATGAGAGCGTGCTGGATGCTTATGGCCGGGTGATGCATATTTGATTTACGCCATTGGAAATTTCTCGCCAGAGAAACTTTTTTTGCTTGATTTATTTAGAACAGATATTTCGGCTGCCAAAATTGACCTTGGAGGAATTGTGCTGACATTCTGAGTGGTTCGAGGAGGCTTAAATGATGTTTGGGGTTCAAAAATGTTAAATCGGAGTTTTTTATTCATAGCAATGCTCATGAGTGTCGCCTGCGCTTCAAATGATCATCAAAGCATCAAAGACAAGACGGTGGATTTTGAAACCTTCAATCGGACGGGAAGTTGGGCTACGGGAGACGGCAAGTTTAATGAGCCAACACCGTTTTCATTTTATTTACGTGTCATGGTGAACGGAACGCACAGGTTTGGCGAACAAAGTCTTTGCAGCCAATCATTGAAAACGTCCGCCACGAACTCTTCTGATCACAAAAAGTTATCTGAACCATTCCGCGGGATTGCGTTGCAAGAAATGGTCAACCGAAATGCTCAAATAGATGTTGAAAGCGACATGCTTTTTGCCATGATTTTGAATGTTAAAGACGTTCCGGCGTCGTTATCGAGAGGGGCTCCAACAAGCTTTTGTCTTGTCAAATCCAAGGTTGAAACTGGAGAAAAATTTCTGCCACCGGAAATCCAACGAAATATGGAAGAATTTGGCTCCTTTCCACCTCAAAAGGATGAGCCAATATTTAATTCGGAAAAGCTGTATTTCGTTACTCCGGAATATCTCCGAGAAATGATTGAAAAAGAAATTCGCCATTATATGCAGCTAATGGTTCCCACGTTGAACGGAGAAATTGAGGATAAATGCGGTTATTTTACGATCGATCCGGAAGACGAATGCGCTAATTATTATCAAAGCGAATTAAGACAGCAGAAAAATAAACTTGGCTGCTCCAAGGACGAAAAAGAAACGGAGGAAATTCAAGCACGGATCAAAGAGATTGAAGAAAAGCAAGTGGTATTTCCGCCTAAGCCTCTTAGGGCCGGTATAACATATTCGGATATTGGCGTCTGCAAATAATTTTCCGTGCCATCCCGTTAAACGAATTCGTTACCGCTGTGTAGTACAGAGTAACGCGCCATTAGTTTCCGACGAAGGCGGGAACGCGTCCAGATGAGAAGTCCATTCTGTTTGCCAGCTGCCGCTGGATTCCTGTGTATTGGATGCATGCTATAGATGCTGCGGGAAGGAGGCCGTTGGATTCCTGGTCTTTGAAGACCGTAAGCCGGCTTGGCCCCTTCCCGCGTAGATTACCATCAACCTGAACAGTTGCACGAGGCCAGTT
>JAJFGF010000004.1 GCA_021776245.1 Hyphococcus sp.
GGATGCATGGGGCAACATCAGGGCGATGCCGAATCGGCTCGACCCGCCTGCTTTCAGTCGCTTTCTGTATAAGCAGCGCAATGCCGTCGAGAGATTCTTCAGCAAATTAAAGCACTTCAGAGCCATCGCCACCCGATATGATAAACGTGACGATAACTACCTCGCTTCCATTCAACTCGCTTCAATGCGGATTTGGTTGCGGTTTAATGAGTCCGTGACCTAGCCCCCTGAACCGCGCCATCATCGAGATAGCGCGGTTTTTGGCAGACGCCGTGATTTGAATGGTCCCCGTGGATTTGTCAGCGTATGTCGGATTAAGGCCACCGAACGTCTTTGTTGCGTTTGAGAGCGGCGTGTTCGCATTCACCGGACAACGCCGCGTGGAGTTAGGTCCGTATCGCCGGCCCGGCCGCAAAGGATCGGAACATGCGCCGGTACTGACCCGGCGTCATTCCTGTCTTGCGTTTGAACACGCGACGAAAAAAACCGGGATTTTGATAGCCGACATGCGGTGTAATCTCATCGAACGAGACGTCACTCGTCTCCAGCAAGCGTTTGGCCCCTTCGATGCGCAAGTTCTGCACATGGTCTATCAGGGTCGCACCCGTAGCCAACTTAAACCGGCGTTTCAGGGTGCGCTCGGGAATCCCGGCGTGCTGTACTACGCGAGCAACAGGGTCTGGTTCGTTAAAGTGATTTTCGAGCCATTTTTCGCATTTGCGAACAACGGAATCTGCATGAGGCGTACGGCTGGTAAGGCTCGCATAAGGCAACTGCCCCTCACTGTGCCATTTCAACAAGTATACTTTGGCGATGCGCAGCGCCTCTCCCGGGCTACAGTGACGCGCAATGATATGAATCGCCAAATCGTGCCATGAACTTGTACCTCCGGCGGTGACCATGCGGCCGGCTGGGTCAGCAAAGCAGAGATTGGGTTCCGGTTGAAATCTGACCTGCGGATAGCGCATGCGAAAAAGGCGTTCGTAGCCCCAGTGAGATGTCGCTTCACGACCGTCCAGCAGGCCGGTTTCCGCGAGCATTATCGAGCGGGAGCACGCTGAATAAATAGATGATCCGCCTGCGTAACACCGGCGAATCCACTCCATAAGTTCTTTATAGCGCCCATGAAGGTCTTCATCCGGTCCCAGCCAAAGTTCCGGCAATATAATAATTGGCGCCGTCGGTTGATTGGCAACGCACAAATCCGGAATGACGGGAATGGCGTTGCCGCATCTGAAACGCTCGGTCGTGAGCGATACTATTTTGGGTCTGACGCGTTTCAGCGCGGGCTCAGCGCCAACAAGCGTCTGCCAGAGATCGCCGGCCGCCGCCAGCACATCGATCATACCGTAAAGAGCCGAACCGGAGGTTTCGGGCACTGCGACGACCAGGGCGTCAATCGTTACTGCGTTCACCTCACCCATTGCTTGGTCCTTTTCTGGCACAAACGAATCTTTTTTGGCGCAAACTGCCCTCAACAGAAAACAAGGCTCGTCCCAGTCTCCACCCAACGCCGCTGCTTGTGGCGTTTGAGAGGGAAGGCCGATGAGATGACGCAACAATTTATTGCGGATGAGGCAGCGCTATTCGAACTGGCTCCGCTGTCGGCGCCAATTTCCACGGTTTCAGGCAGTATTTCAACGGCCGTTACAACGCTCATCCAAACCACGCCGCAAGATCGTCCGCTCATCGAATTCACAACAGATGGAGAGAAAAATGACGGCACAATTCAATTACAAAGACGCGCTCGCGCGGTCTGAGCAGATCACCTGGCGTGTGGAAGATCTTATCGGCGGCGACAAAAAGCTCGATTTCAGCAAGCCTTTCCTGCCGGAATCGCTGGCGCGGGTCAGCGGACTTTCGTTTCTTTCAGACGAAGAAAAGCTGATTCTCAACCAGATTCGGGGGCATGAGTATCTTTATGTTTTTGGTCTTGTCGAAGAATTCATCCTGCCCTTTGTCGTGGACCATGCCGAGGCGCATTTACGGGACGGCGATGATTATCGCACCCGCGCGCTTCTGCAATTCGCCACCGAAGAAGCCAAACATATTCATCTCTTCAAGCGCTTCCGCGAGGAGTTTGTCGCCGGTTTTGGCGTCGAATGCGACGTCATCGGCCCGCCCCAAGTGATCGCCGAAGAAGTCCTGAAACACGATCCCCTCGCCGTTTCATTCGCGATCCTCGGAATCGAGTGGATGACCCAGAAGCACTACACCGAAAGCGTGCGTGATGACGCCGCGCTGGACCCGCAGTTCAAGAGCCTGCTCAAGCATCACTGGATGGAAGAGATGCAGCACGCGCAGCTCGACACGCTGATGACGCATACGCTCGCGGCAACAAGAAACGCCGACCAGAAAAGCGCCGCTGCCGATGAATATCTCGAGATCGGCGCCTTTATCGACGGCGGTCTGGCGCAACAGGTGAAGTTCGATCTCGCCGCATTCGAGCAGGCCGCCGGACGAACCCTCAATGACGAGGAACGCGCAGAATTTCTCGAAGTGCAGCATCAGGCGATGCGCTGGACCTTTTTGGGGTCGGGCCTGACGCATCCGCAGGTCGCCGCGACGCTTGAGGAAATCACACCTGCCGGGGCGACGAAAATCGCCGGCGTGGCGCCGGCGTTCTGCTGACCGCGCCAATCAACCCCAAAACGAAAACAAAGGAGAGACCAATGGTAAATATTCAAAACAGATCGACACCGGCCGGGCCGCGCATTAAGCGAGTCGCCGCAGCGCTCGCGTCCTGCGCAATAGGCTTTTGTTCAATCGTCGCCGCAGCGAATGCCAAGCAAAAGCGGGGCGTCACCGAGGACGATTTCGACGGGGATCATGCTGATCAAGTCACCGTCAGCAGCATTATCCCGTTAATTTCGGCTGGCGAGATCAGCGGTTCGTCAAATTTGATCCGGACCAAAGACGGCGTCGGATTCAACTTCAACACCGCCGACCTTGAAGCCGACGCGCCTTATACGATGTGGTGGGTGACGTTTAATCGTCCGAAAAAATGCCTGTCGGCATGCGAATGCGGCCTTGCGGATCTTGGCGATCCGGCGGTGGACGCCGGCGTCTTTTTCGCCGGCGGCCGAATGAGCGATCAGGCGGGCCAGGCCAACTTCGCAGGCGAGATCGCCTATGGCGAACTGCCGCCAGGCGAAGACCAGATTCCGTTTCCCGGAATCGAGGCGCCAATCGGACCCGGATCCGAAGTGCATCTCGTCGTGCGCGCGCACGGAGATGCGCTCTCCGATCCCGACGCGCTGAAAGCGCAGCTGACGCAGTTCAATGGCGGCTGCGCGCCCAATAGCTGCGTCGATGTGCAGGCTTCCATTCATCGCAGCCAGCTTTGCCGCAAGCGGTCACGGCGCTGAAACCACCTGCTTTTTGCCAATCAAATCAATCATTCTGAACCGAGAAGGAAATCAAATCATGTTAGACAAAACAAAACCGCAAATCATCAATGGCCTCAATGTCGATGACGTGACAGCGCTGATCAATGACGTCAAAGCCGATCCGGCCAATGGCGTGACCAGCTGGAAGGTTAAAAGCGCCTGGCAGGGCCGAACCCATAATCAGTCGACAGTATCGTCGTTCTTTATCAGCGGTGAGGAAGTGAACCGCGAATTCACCATCGACATTGACGAGCCGGAACAGCTGGGCGGCGGCAATCAATTCGCCAATCCCCAGGAATATCTCCTTGCCGCGCTCAATTCCTGCATGATGGTCGGTTATGTGGCCTTATGTTCATTGAACGGCATCGCGTTGGACAGCCTTGAAATTGAGGTCGAGGGCGATATCGATCTGCGCGGATTTCTCGGCCTCAGCGACGACGTCGCGCCGGGCTATGAAAATCTCAATTACACCGTGCGCATCAAGGGCGACGCCAGTAAGGAGGAGTTCGAGGATATTCATCAGGCCGTGATGAAAACATCGCCGAATTTCTATAATCTCTCGCGGGCGGTTCGCCTCAACGCCGCGCTCTATGTAGACTAGTTGCAATGGCGTTCGGCGCCGGCAAAACTCCGGGAACCGGCTGGAAGGTTCCTCCCCAACCGGGTTCTGCTTTAAACGTTCCCGCTGACGAAATCGAAGCCGCCCTGGCGCATTTCTTATCGAAAGTTCATCGCGCCAGCGATGAACGCGTCCCGTCAAAAGCTTCGCTTTTGACTTCGGAAATGCGCCAGGGCGGTTTCTTTTTTGTTTGGGCATGGGAATGAACCGGCAAAGACCGGGTTTCGGCCAAACGGCCGCGTCAAACGATCATTCCGCATCAATTCTGGTCTACCGGATAGCACTCGGCAAAAACCGGATTGCCTACCACTTGCCGGCTTGTCCAAGCGTCCGCCGCCGTTTCGCATTCCTTGACCGAACTGAAAACGCCAATCAGTTCCGGTTCGCCGGACGGATCTGGCGTCAGATAACCATGCGCCGCCCATTGCTGATTTGCTGAACCTGGTGTCGCACATGCGCTGACGGCGCCAAGCAAAATAAAAATTGTTGCGCTGCGAAATATTTTTCGCGCACAGCCGGATTTCAACGGGCACCGTAAGGAAAGCATGAGAGTCATCCTCTTTTTGCTTCGCATTCACGATCATACAACGAAATGTCGCCGAAAAGATGGCATTCGCGGTTTCATTTTGTGCAGAAACAACGATACGGAAGCAAAACAATACATAAAAATAAAGCCCCGGCGATAAATGCGCCGGGGCTTTGACTGAATTCAATCGTCGAATTCTTTTTTGCCGAACTAAGCGTTCGAAAGTCTTGGCGCGGAAACTAATCCGCAATTCACCGGCTCCAAATCAATCTCTTGCGCCGATAAAAGCCCCTCTGATGCGCGAATGATGCTTCAAAACATCAAAAGCGCGAGGCGCAAACGCAGAATAAACTGCTTTTCAAGCCGCTAAGGCCCAAAATAGCCGCTTATTATCTCTTCTTGCGCGCCGTTTTACGTTTAGCAGTCTTGCGCTTAGTCGCTTTGCGCTTGGTTGCTTTACGCTTAGTGGCTTTCTTTGCGGTTTTCCGCTTCGCGGTCTTACGCTTGGCAGTTTTCCGCTTGGTGGCCTTTTTCTTCGCAGTCTTCCGCTTCGCGGTCTTACGCTTGGCAGTTTTCCGCTTAGTGGCCTTTTTCTTCGTAGCCCTGCGTTTAGTGGCTTTTTTAGCGGTTTTCCGCTTTGCCGTCTTACGCTTGGCTGTTTTGCGTTTTGTCGTCTTACGCTTCGCAGCTTTACGCTTCGTCGTTTTACGCTTTACTGACTTCTTTGCGGTTTTTCTTTTCGCCGCTTTTCTTTTGGTCTTTCGTTTGACCGCCATGGTTCACCTCCGAATCATGATTCGAAAGCCAGAACATAACCGAATTTACTAAAAAAGTATTGTATATGCGCAACGCATAACGCGCGCATGTATGTTTTTTTGCATTTTTTGATTCGTTTTTGCGTTTTTCGAACGCAAAAACGTTTTTAAAACGGAATGTCGTCATCCAATTCGTATTTTTGTCCGCCCGAAGAACTACCTTGGTCGGACATTCCGCCCCCAACGCGTTCATTTGAACGTTCACCGCCGCCTCTGCCATCCAACATCACCATTGATGAGTTGAAATTGCGCAAAACAACTTCCGTCGAATAGCGATCAGCGCCGCTCTGGTCCTGCCATTTGCGTGTTTCGAGCTGCCCTTCGATGTAAACCTTCGACCCTTTGCGTAAATATTGCTCAGCAATGCGCACAAGGCCTTCCGAAAAGATCGCAACAGAGTGCCATTCGGTTTTTTCGCGTTTTTCGCCCGTATTTTTGTCTTTCCAGTTCTCGGATGTTGCAATTCGCAGATTGCAGACCGCTCCGCCGTTCTGAAACTTGCGGACTTCGGGATCGGCGCCCAGATTGCCGATCAAAATGACTTTATTGACACTGCCAGCCATGATTATCTCCTAATAAATATGCGCTTGAAGCTCATCGCGTGGATTCGCGCCGCGCTCAACGAATGTTTATCCCCAAAGGAAATACGGGGTGTTCAGCGCAAATGTTCACACCTTGTTCTTCCTGTCAACGGCGATATAACAGACAAAACAGCGAAGGCCTGATCGCCGCATATATATAAAGAGACTGACACGCCCATGAGTTTGAAATCGATCCGCGTTGCCGGCGCACGCGAACACAATCTGAAAAATGTCACGCTGGAAGTGCCGCGCGACAAGCTGATCGTGATGACCGGACTTTCCGGCTCCGGCAAATCGTCACTGGCATTTGACACAATATACGCCGAAGGCCAGCGCCGATATGTGGAATCGCTTTCGGCTTACGCGCGGCAATTCCTTGAATTGATGCAAAAACCCGATGTCGATCAGATTGAAGGTCTTTCACCGGCAATTTCCATCGAACAGAAGACAACATCGCGCAATCCGAGGTCGACCGTCGGCACGGTCACTGAGATTTACGACTATATGCGCCTGCTCTGGGCGCGTGTTGGCGTACCTTACTCACCGGCGACCGGATTGCCGATTACATCGCAAACGGTTTCCGAAATGGTCGACAGGTTGATGAAGGAACCGGATGGCGCGCGTTTTTACCTGCTGGCGCCGATCATTCGCGGCCGCAAAGGTGAATATCGTAAAGAATTTGCCGAATTGATGAAAAAGGGCTTTCAGCGCGTCAAAGTCGATGGCGCGTACCATGAAATCGCCGATGTTCCGGCGCTCAATAAGAAAATCAAACACGACATCGAGGTGGTTGTTGACCGCATCATTGTAAAAAAAGGCGTTGAATCGCGCCTTGCAGAGTCGTTTGAGACTGCGCTGGAACTCGCTGACGGCATTGCCATTGCGGAAAACGCGGATGGAAAAGGTTCCACCCCCGTTCACGGGGGCGGTGTCGCGAAGCGACGGAGGGGGCAGGACGCATCCCCCCTCAGTCATGCTGCCGCGCAGCCTGACAGCTCCCCCGCAAGCGGGGGAGCGGACAATAGGATCATTTTCTCCGCAAAATTTGCCTGTCCGGTCTCCGGATTCACAATTGACGAGATCGAACCACGCTTGTTTTCATTCAATGCGCCGGCTGGCGCTTGCCCTGTATGTGACGGGCTCGGCACTGAAATGGTGTTTGACGAAGAACTTGTCGTGCCGGACACGTCACTGCCCCTGAATAAAGGCGCAATTGCCCCCTGGTCGAAAGGAACGTCGCCCTATTACGCGCAAACCCTCGAAGCGCTGGCCAGGCATTACAAATTCAAGGTGACCACACCCTTCGAAGATCTCGATGAAGAGGCGCAATATGTTGTGCTCTATGGCACCGGAGAGGAAGACGTAAAATTCATCTATGCCGACGGGGCGCGAAAATTTGAAACCGTGAAACCCTTCGAAGGGGTCATACCCAATCTCGAGCGCCGCTGGCGCGAAACCGATTCAAGCTGGGTGCGCGAGGATTTGGCGCGGTTCCAGTCGATCACCAATTGCGAGGCCTGCGACGGACAGCGGCTAAAACCTGAAGCGCTCGCTGTCAAAGTCGGCGGCAAGCACATTTCCGAAGCGACAGCCTATTCGATCAAGGCGGCTGGCGCATGGTTTGAAGGCCTGGAAAAAAAGCTGAGCAAAAAGGAAATGGAAATCGCCGCCCGGATTTTGAAAGAGATCCGCGAGCGCCTGACTTTCCTCAATAATGTCGGTCTTGATTATCTGACCCTGGGCCGCGCCTCGGGCACGTTGTCCGGCGGCGAGAGCCAGCGCATTCGCCTGGCGTCGCAGATCGGTTCAGGACTGACCGGCGTACTTTATGTATTGGACGAGCCATCGATCGGATTGCACCAGCGTGACAATGAACGGCTGCTCGAAACATTGAGACGCCTGCGCGATCTCGGCAATTCAGTAATCGTTGTGGAACATGACGAAGAAGCGATCCGCGCCGCCGACCATATCGTCGATATCGGGCCGGGCGCCGGCATTCATGGCGGCGAGATTGTCGCGCAAGGAACGCTGCGCAATATCACATCCTCCAAGAGGTCGTTGACCGGCGATTACCTGGCTGGACGCCGTGCGGTCCCCATCCCCGCCGAGCGCCGCAAATTCAACAAGCGCAAAATCATCAAGATCACCGGCGCGACGGAAAACAATCTGCAAAACCTCACCGCAGAGATACCCATCGGGCTTCTTACCTGCGTCACCGGCGTTTCCGGCGGCGGCAAGTCGACCCTGATCATCGAGACTTTATACAAGGCCGCGGCGCGCCGTCTTTATAACAGCAAGGGCGCGCCGGCCGCCCACAAGAAAATTGCCGGGTTGGAACATTTCGATAAGGTCATCGATATCGACCAATCGCCCATCGGCCGCACGCCGCGATCAAACCCTGCGACGTATACCGGCGCATTCACGCCGATCCGCGACTGGTTCGCCGGCCTGCCGGAGTCCAAAGCGCGCGGCTATAAGCCCGGGCGGTTTTCGTTCAACGTCAAGGGCGGGCGCTGCGAAGCCTGCCAGGGCGATGGCGTCATCAAGATCGAGATGCACTTTTTGCCGGACGTCTATGTCACCTGCGATGTCTGCAAGGGCGCGCGCTATAATCGCGAAACGCTGGAAGTAAAATTTAAGGGCAAGTCCATCGCCGATGTCCTGGATATGACCGTCGAAGAAGGCGCGATCTTCTTCAAAGCCGTACCGTCAATCCGCGACAAGCTCGAAACCCTCAATCGCGTCGGGCTCTCTTACATTCATATTGGTCAGCAGGCGACGACCCTATCCGGCGGCGAAGCTCAGCGGGTGAAACTGTCAAAAGAGCTTTCGAAGCGGGCAACCGGGCGGACACTCTATATACTGGACGAACCAACCACCGGTCTTCATTTCGAAGACGTCCGGAAATTGATGGAGGTCATTCAGGAACTGACCGAGGGCGGCAACACAGTGATCATTATCGAGCACAACCTCGATGTCATCAAACAGGCCGACTGGATTCTCGATCTTGGCCCCGAAGGCGGCGATGGCGGCGGTGAGATTGTCGCGGCGGGAACGCCGGAAGACGTCGCCAGAGTCGCGACGTCTTATACGGGGCAATTCCTCAAAGGCATGCTCAAGGGCGCTACCGGGAATGCCAACCCATCAAAGACGAAATCCAAAGCGCCCGCAAAGAACAAAGCCGTAAAAGCCAAGACTGCAAGAAAACGACGGGCGGCTTAGATCATCGGACAATAAATTTTAATCGCCCGATGATCCAGATTCTCTGCTGCGCGCCGGTCCGCGCGCGAAGGCGCGCTATCCAATATTTTGACCGCGTTCGCGGTCGGGGGGCGAAAGTTTGGCGGCGAAGCCGCCAAACGGATCCTGTTGAAGGCTTCGCCCGGCGCTATAGGCTGCGATTTGGACTCAAATAACGTCCCCATGGATTGGCAAACCCTGCTCGGCAATTCCGATCAGGAATTGTTGACGTCCGCACTGAGCGTTTGCGACTTGTCGAGCGCCTTACATCGATATCGCTGGACAATATTATTGCCCTCGCCGACGACTTCATATTGTTCCGCGACGAAGCCGTCACCGCAGCGCAGCGTGTTGACGCATTCATAGACGATGTATTTGCCCTCGGTGTGCTTGGCGGTTTTCGCATACCCGCTATCGCAATCGGACAAGGGCCGGACGCGCACTTGCGCCAGTTGCAGCGCCGGCGCCGGTGACGCGCCTTTGGCATCGGCGGCATATGCGTTTCCCGACAAGCCGCCGCCGGCGAGACCCGTGGCGATCGCCGTCGCAACCATTAAACGGTTAGCGTATTTCATGACCAATGCTCCCCTGTTGGCTGGTACAAAAATAGAGTGTTCTCCGGGCTGTGTGCGAATTCCGTCGCAATTCAGCTTGTGGGATGATATCTCCGGCGTTCGCGCGCGACAACCTGTTTCGGGTTTCAACGGCCGCGCTGTCGATCGCCTTCGGCAATTATTTGTCGCCCCGGGAGCCGCCACATTCAACTAATTACTGCCCGTTGCGCGTTGTTTTGCCGGCCTTAATGCCTGTGCAGCTGAGTGTTCGAAACCACCGGCAATAATCGTTCCGCGCGCAGGCGGCGGGCCGGAAACACATCATTCACGGCCCCGGGCGCACGGGAAACCAGCAAGCCGTCCGACATCTCTGGATCAATAAAACATCGCTTCGTTCGGCGCCCTTATCCCGTCGGAATTTTGCCGGGGCAGCGATATGGCGGCAGCGCACCAATGACGGCGTTCTCGGGGTTGAACCATTTTTTCTCAAGATCGTCCCAATAGCCGTCGAGATCGCGGGCGATCACCCATTCATTCAACGCTTCGCGCAGATCCTCGCTTTCCGGGTCTACGGCAAAAGCTTCGATTGTCCGCATCAGGGCGAATTCATGGGGCACGATGAATTTGCGGCGTTTTTCTTTTTTGACCAGGTCCTGATAGGGAGAGAACATGACGGCGCCGTCAATATCGCCGGCGCGCAGCGCATCAATGATTTTCGCAAATGAGGAAAAGCCCTGCAGGGCTGCGCCGGAAAATTCGCCTGTCGCCACATCGCCGGAAACGCCGCCCTTCTGATAGCCAATGGAAACATCCTTGCGATTGAGCCCGCGCAGCGTTTTCGCCTTCTTTACCTTGTCCCTTGCGATCACCAGATAATATTCGGTGTCGTGATAAGGCAGTGAAAAATCAAGTACCAGCCGGCGCGCCGGTGTATTTGAGTAGCCCGAGGCGATCATGTCCGCTTCGCCTTCAATCACGGCATCCGCAAGTTTGCAAAACGGTCGCTCCACATACTCAACCGCAACCCCCAAATGCGCTGCGAGTGCCGTTGTCGAATCGATCTCAAATCCGGTGAGCGCGCCTGCCGCATCGCTGATTGCGAAGGGCGAAAGGCTGGCGACGGCGACCCGCAACGTCCCACGTTCTTTGATCTCCGCGAGGTCCGCCGCTTCGCCGGCGGCGGCGAGCGCCATCACACCGGCAAGGCCGGCAATAAGGATTTTCATATGGGGGACTCCCTTGGCGACAGATTCGCTTCCGCGAGTGTAGCCCGGGCGCCGCCGAAGGAAAGCGCACTGGCGGTTTTGATAGGCAAAAGCAGCTTATTCGACCCGCACCCTCGCCTCGCCCGCTTCGACCCGTCCGATTACCGCAGCGCCGGCATGGCCGTGCGCTGCGAAAATGCTCAATACGTCATCAACCGCATCAGGCGCGCAGGAAACAAGAAGGCCGCCTGAGGTTTGCGGATCGGTCAGAAGCGTGCGGCGCAGATCAGTCCAGCCCGCCGGCGCATCGATCAAATGCGAAACGGCTCTCCAGTTGCGTCCGGAGGCGCCGGTTTTGACGCCGGCTTCCGCCAGAGCGCGCGCGTTTTCAAATATGGGGATAGCGGCATCATCAAGGACAGCGCTAACACCACTCGCGCGGCAAATTTCCGAAAGATGCCCGAGCAGACCGAAGCCGGTGACGTCGGTTATCGCGTTGACGCCGCCAAGCGCCGCCAGCTCTGTTCCGGGAATATTGAGCCGCGTCGTTGAGGCGATCATTTCAGCGTATCCGGCCTCATCGAGGCGCTCCTGTTTGAGCGCCGCGCTGTAAATGCCAATGCCGAGGGGTTTGCCGAGAATTAAGACATCGCCGTCCAGCGCGCCGTCATTGCGCAGGATTTTGTCGGGATGGGCTAGCCCCAGGGCGACGACGCCGTAAATCGGCTCCGCTGAGTCGATCGAATGGCCGCCTGCAACGGGCGCGCCCGCCTGTTCGCAAACAGATGCGCCGCCCGAAAGGATTTTGCGGATTGTTGCCGGCGTCATTTTCTCGATGGGCATGCCAACAATCGCCAGCGCAAAAATCGGCCGCCCGCCCATGGCATAGACATCCGACAAGGCGTTGGTCGCCGCAATGCGCCCGAATTCGAACGGATCATCGACAATCGGCATGAAGAAATCCGTTGTCGCGATCAGCGCAATATCGTCTGAAATCTGATAAACCGCCGCATCATCGCTGGTTGAGGCATCGACCAGCAAAGCGCGGTGAGCGCCCGCCAGGGGCATATCGCTTAAGATGTCCTGCAACACATCAGGGGCTATTTTACAGCCGCAGCCGCCGCCATGAGCAAGCGATGTGAGCCTCGGCTCTCGGCGCGGTTCGTCGGTTGGACCAGCGGTCAAGCAAATCTCCTGAATGCACGGCGCGGCCTTGCGCCGCCCGGTACACCTTCTAAAACATCAGGCCTTCAAATTGAAAGGCGCAATCGGAAAATGCCGCCGCGATGATTGACGAAGTTCCCGACACCGAGGTCACAACCTTGGCCCGTTATGACGAAATCATCGACGTACGCTCGCCTGGCGAATTTGCCGAAGATCGCCTGCCCGGCGCCGTCAATCTGCCGGTGCTTTCCGACGCGGAACGCGCAGAAGTCGGCGCGATCTATAAACAGGAGTCAAAATTTATCGCGCGCCGCGTTGGAGCGGCTTATGTGGCGCGCAATGTCGCGCATCATCTTGAAACGGCGCTGGCGGGCAAGCCTGCCGGGTACCGTCCGCTTCTTTATTGCTGGCGCGGCGGCATGCGCTCCGGCGCCATGGCGACAGTGCTTGCGCAGGTCGGCTGGCGCACCGGCGTCGTTAAGGGCGGCTATAAAACCTGGCGCCGCTGCGTTGTTGACGGCCTCCGCGACAACGATGCGCCGATCAATATCATCTTGCTCGACGGCCAGACGGGGACAGCGAAATCCGAGATACTCGGGCGCCTTGCCGCACTCGGCGTTCAGACCCTTGACCTGGAAGCGCTCGCGGCGCATCGCGGCTCCGTGTTCGGCGCCCTGAGCGCCAAGGCACAGCCATGCCAGAAGTTTTTTGAATCACAACTTTGGAACGCTTTGCGCGCATTTGATCGGAACCGCCCGATTTTGGTCGAAGCAGAATCAAATCGTATCGGCCGCTGTGAACTTCCCCGGCGCCTGTGGCAGGCGATGCTTGCCGCACCGCACATTGTTGTGCGCAGCGACGCAAAGACGCGCGCTGACTATCTGGTTCATGCCTATGCGGACATCACGCAGGATAATGCCGTGATTAATGCGGCGATTGACCGCCTCGCGCCATACCAAAGTAAGGAACAGCTCGCGCTTTGGCGAAATATGGCCGGCGCCGCAGAATTCACCGCCCTCGCCGCCAGCCTGATGCGCGATCATTACGATCCGCTTTATGATCGCAGCCGCGCCCGCCGGGCGAACAAGACCCTCGCTGAATTTTCCCTCGGCGGTCTGGACAGCCCGGGCATTAAAGCTGCTGCGGAAAAAATTCGCGGCGTTGTTGAACGACAAGCGCGTTAGGCGCCGCTGCACCTTATTTACGCGACTGCCGGAAATGATTGCGCCGACCCGCCCGCCGGTTCACTCTCTCTTCAGCCAACACCCAGCAATTGAGACAGGAGCCTGCTTATGACTGCACCCAATCATTCCGGCAAGGAATTTGACATCATCGTTTATGGCGCAAGCGGTTTTACCGGGCGGTTGGTTGCTGAATATCTCGCGAACCAATATCGCGATGACAAGGATCTCAAATGGGCGATGGCGGGCCGAAACGCTGAAAAGCTCGCCGCTGTACGCGATGAAATCGGCGCGCCGCCATCGACGCCGCTGGTCACCGCCGATGCGTCGAACCCGGCGTCACTTGATGCAATGGTGCGGCGCGCCAAGGTCATTTTAACGACCGTCGGCCCCTACCAGATTTACGGCAATGAGCTGGTTGCCGCCTGCGCGAAGGCCGGGACTGATTATGTAGACCTTTGCGGCGAACCCGCCTGGATGCGCCAGGTGATCGATGCTCATGAGGAAACTGCAAAAAAATCCGGCGCCCGGATTGTTTTATCTTGCGGCTTTGACTCCATTCCCTTCGATCTTGGCGTCTTGTTTCTGCAAGATGCGGCAAAAGAAAAATTCGGCAAGCCCTGCACTGAGGTCAAAGGACGTGTACGGAAGATGAAAGGAACGTTCTCAGGCGGTACGGCGGCGAGTCTCAAAGCGACAATGGCGGCGGCATTCAAGGATCCGAGGGTTATCGAGCTTTTAAAAAGCCCCTTTGCTTTAACGCCGGGCTTTGAAGGCCCGCGACAGCCCAGCGGGTCAAAACCGCAATTTGATGAAACAATTGACGCCTGGGTTGCGCCTTTCGTCATGGCGGCGATCAACACCAAAAACATTCATCGTTCAAACTTTCTGATGAACCATGCCTATGGCGAAGATTTTCTCTATTCGGAAATGATGGTCACAGGCAGCGGCGAAGCCGGCGAAAAAGCTGCTGCTGCCGTCGCGGGCGACAATTCGTTAATGAGTGAAGACGGGCCGAAACCAGGCGAAGGTCCGTCGAAAGAAGAACGCGAAGCCGGCTATTACGACGTTTTGTTTGTCGGGCTGACCGGCGGCGGCGATGAAATTCGCGTCGGCGTTACCGGCGACAAGGACCCGGGCTATGGCTCGACCTCGAAAATGATCACAGAAAGCGCCGTCTGTCTCATACGCGAGGGCGCCGACACACAAGGTGGCGTGTGGACTACGGCGCCGGCCATGGGGGCGGCCCTGATTGACCGGTTGACCGCCAATGCGGGTTTGACATTTACCGTGGAATAATCGGCGCCGGGATGGCATAATCATTTGCGCAAGCAACAAGGGATCTCGACCATGCGGGCGATCATTATTGCTTATTTCATATTAAGCGCGTTCCTCATGCTGCCGGCGACGGCGCAGGACAGCGATGAAATGGACGTTGGCGTTGAACGCAATTACTGCACACAACAGGGTCCATTCTTTTTGCGCTTTGATCCAGACAAGGCCGCCGGCGTATTCGCAATTCTGCCGAACAATGATCTCGGCGCCGTGGTCGGCGCATTGGCCGACCGCACGCTTACCGGCGAGTGGATTGAGACCGACGATAGTAAGGGCGCGATCCGAATCGTCTTTTCTGAAGACTGGTCGTCATTCGAAGCGGCCTACACAATCGCCCCGGACAACGATAATTGGCGCGAAGGCTGGACCGGCTATTTGCCGCCCGCAGGCGATCCCTCAAGTTTTGATATTGGCGGTGAAACCTTCCTGTGCCGGTGACCCTCTGACGCCATTGCGATGAGAACAACCTCGCGCTAGCAAGCACCATGGCACAGAATGACTTGATCCCCGACCTTACCGGCAAAACCGCGCTTGTCACCGGCGCATCGCGCGGCATTGGCCGCGCCATGGCGCTTGCCCTTGCAAAAGCCGGCGCTCACGTGCTGGCGCTTGCGCGCACCAGCGGCGGCCTCGAAGAACTCGACGACGACATTAAAGCCGCTGGCGGCCAGACGTCGCTGATCCCGATGGATTTAACCGAAGGCGACAGTATTGAGCGTTTGGCTGGCGCGCTATCGAAACGATTCGAAAAGCTCGATATCCTGTTTGCAAATGCAGCGATGCTTGGCGAGCTGGCCCCCCTGCCCGACATTGCGCCAAGAGCCTGGAACGCAACGCTTGACTTAAACGTCACGGCAAACTGGCGCTTGATCCGCGCCCTCGATCCGATGCTGCGCAAATCTGGCGACGCTCATGTTGTTTTCATGACGTCGCGCGTTGGCGGGGAATTGGCGCGACCTTTCTGGGGCGCTTATGCGGTTTCAAAGGCGGCGCTTGAAATGCTCGCAAAAACCTATGCCGAAGAAACCAAAAACGCCGGCATTTCGGTCGCGATTATCGATCCCGGCGCCATGCGCACGAATATGCGCGCCGAGGCCATGCCGGGCGAAGATCCGGAAAGTCTGCCGCCGCCTGAAGCCCTGACGCCAATGTTTTATGAGGCGATCACCGCAAAAACCGACGGCGTGTTGCGCCTGGCCTTTCGGGATTGGCGTGGTGCAAAAAAGATTGACGCTTGAGAAGCAGTTCTTCGTCAAAAATAGGTTATTTGAAACTCAGTTCCTTGTAAGAACATCAAAGGCATCTATTTGTACCTATGTCCAAACGCATGGGCGACCATCAAATCGCGCGTCACACTTTTTAGAAGCAGGTCGAAAGCGACATGATACCGAAGATCATTGGCCGCGGCGTCGATATTTATTTTAGAAAAACATTCTCCAGCCGCGCCCCGCCGCCAATATTGGAAACCTATGGCGAGACGACAGAACGGCAACTCAAGACATTCGTTTATCCACATGAAGATGATGAACAGAATGCGCCCGTGCTGGCGCTGCTTTTTGGCGGCGGTTGGCACCATGGCAATCCCTGGCAACTTGCAGCTATCGCCAGAGATCTTTCACGCAAAGGCATAACGGTTTATTTGCCGGAATATCGTGTTGCGGCGTGGGACAAAGTTTCGGTGGCGGATGCATTGTCTGACGCAAGTCAATTCTTCCATTGGATGGCCGACCGCCACACTGCCAATCCAATTTTTTTCGGTGGGAGCAGTGCGGGCGGTTTTCTCGCAGCAAACATCGCCTTGACTGCAACCCGAAAGCCTTCAGGCTTAGTGCTGCTTAACCCGGCGCTCAATTTGAAGCGTGAGCGCATTACCCGGTTTTGGCCGATGCTTGAGCAGCCGCACGGTTTTGGTATCGAAGAACTATTGGCATTGGATCCAATAGACAAATGCTCCCATAACGCGCCGCCCACGATCATTCTTCATGGCAGTCGCGATCCAATCATTCCATTAAGTTGGGTTGAGGCCTACGCGACGCAAGCGAGACGTAGCGGCGGCGACTGCCGCGTTATGTCTTTTAAAGGCTACAGCCACGGTTTTGTGAACCAGGCGCTATTTCCAAAAGCACACGCCCGCGCCGTCCAAGCGATTATGGAATTCATTACCCATACCGTCGACGCGAAGTAACGGCTTTGCGCCAATAACCGCCAATCTCATGCGACCTGGTCAGGTAACCCGCTTTAAGTCTTATCTTTCACATATGGATTATCCGGCTTTTTCAAAATCAACCGGATCGGCACCGCTTTGATGCCGAAGGCGTCGCGGATGCCGTTAACGAGATACCGTTTATAGGCTGTCGGCAAATCTTCCGCCCGCGTACATTGCGCGACAAATGTCGGCGGCCGGGTTTTGGTCTGGGCGATGTAACGGATTTTAATGCGCTGCCCGGAAACCGCGGGCGGCGCGTGGCGGGCGATCGCATCATGCAGCCAGTCATTCAGGTCCGACGTCTTTACGCGCGCATTCCAGTCTACATAAACCTTTGTCACCGCCGGCATCAGTTTGTTTACGCCAACGCCGGTTAACGCCGACAATGGGACGATGGGCACGTCCGGCGCCTGAGATAAAAGCCGCGCGGCTTTTTCGGTGATTTTCCGCAGCGCTGCATCGCGATCTTCAACTTCGTCCCATTTATTGACGGCAATCACCAGCGCCCGGCCTTCGCGCAGCGCCAGATCGGCAATCTGCAGATCCTGTTTTTCGAACGGCGTTTCCGCTTCGGTTAACAGCACAACGACTTCGGCAAACTGGATCGCGCGCAGGCTGTCGCCGACAGAAAGCTTTTCAAGCTTTGACTGAACCTTTGCTTTTTTGCGCATGCCTGCGGTGTCGAAAAGCTTAATCGGCCATTCGCGCTCAGTGCTGCGCCAGCGCCATTCGACGGAAATTGCATCGCGCGTGATGCCCGCCTCGGGCCCTGTGAGCAGGCGATCTTCGCCGATCAGGCGGTTTACCAGCGTCGATTTCCCGGCATTTGGCCGCCCGACGATGGCGACCCGCAAGGGTTTTAAAGGGCTGTCCCATTCGAGCGCTTCATCATCATCGGCCTCTTGAAATTCTGTGACAAACGGCTCGATCGCGCTATAAAGCTCGCCCATGCCTTCGCCATGTTCGCCGGATATTGCGACAGGTTCGCCAAGCCCCAGTTCATAAGCATCGTAAACACCAGCATCGCTCGCTTTACTCTCAGACTTGTTCGCGAGAAGCACCACAGGTTTACCGCTGGCGCGCAAAATCTGTGCAAATGTCCGGTCGAGCGGCGTAACCCCTGCCCGCGCATCGATGATCAAAAGACAGATCGCAGATTCCGCAACAGCCATATCCGTTTGCAGGCGCATCCGCCCTTCCAGCGCCGCTTCAGGCGCCTCTTCCAGTCCGGGCGTATCGATTGCAATGAAAGTGAGATCGCCGAGTTTCGCCGTTCCTTCACGCCGGTCGCGGGTGACGCCGGGCGTGTCATCCACAAGCGCAAGCTTTTTGCCGACAAGCCGATTGAACAGCGTCGACTTTCCGACATTAGGCCGGCCGACAAGGGCGACTTTGACAGACATCGGCTTTGCAGGCGATGCACATGCGCATCAGCGCATAGCAATCAGCTTGCCCTCTTCGGTAAGAATGTAAATTTTCTCGTTCGCGACGATCGGCGCGACAACCGACCCGTTTTCAATTTCTTTTGTTGTAACGACCTCACCGGTTTCCGGCGATACCTTGACGACTTCGCCATCGCTTGAAACCAGCACCAGATGATCGCCTGCGAGAACCGGTCCGGACCAGGCAATTCGGCCTTTTTTCTTCTTTTCTTTTTTATAACGTTTTAGCTGCGATACCCAGATGATGCCGCCATCTGTGCGCGATACGCAAGCCAGTTCGCCTTCGATGGAAACAATGAATATATAGTCGCCGGCCACCCAGGGCATTTGCAGGCTGGCGATGGAGGTTTCCCAAACCGATCGGCCCGTACGAATGTCAATCGCCGCAAACCGGCCGCCATGGCTGACGACATAAACAAGACCGCGATCGATCACCGGGCTTCCGGCGATGTCGTTAAGCGATGAAAGCGCCGTCAGCCGCGCCTGACGCACCAGTGTTTCATTCCAAACCGCCCGGCCATTATCCGTAATAAAGGCGACCAGCTCGCCCGAGGAAAACGGCGCGACAACAAGATCGCCCGAGGCTGCCGGACTGGCGGAAGAAAGAAAGCGCGCGGATTCTTCAAATGACTGAAACGTCCACTCTTTCTTGCCGGTCTCTTGATTGAGCGCCACAAATTCATTGGTGTTCGTGGTAAAATAGACATTGCCGCGATAGGCCGTCGGCGGCGTGCGCACTGCCGATTCTGTTTTCGTCCGCCACAATTCTTCGCCCGACATAGCATCAAGGGCGGCGACAAATCCAAAACCGGAAGTTACGAAAACGCGCCCCTCGTCAAACGCGACGCCGCCGCCAAATCCAATTTCCTTTGGTTTTGGGCCGCGAAAAATTTCACGCACACGGAACCGTTGCTCGATGTCCGGCGCCAATTCGGTGCGCCAGACCAGCTCGCCGCTGGCGCTGTTAAAAGCTGAAACCTGCGCAGCTGCATCAAGAACAAAAATGCGATCGCCAACAACAATTGGCGGTGACGTCAGCCGCGCCCGCCGCGATGACGCTTTGCCGATATCGACTTTCCAATCGATCTCCAATTCAGCCGTCGCGCCCAGATGGTGCAACGTGTGATCGGCTTCGCCGCCCGGCTGCGGCCAGGACGGATTGATATAGGAGGGCGGAACAGTGACGGCGGCGCCGACATAGCGCGGGTCCGGTGAAAGCTGCTCTTCCAGCGCGAGGATCGAAATGCGGTCTTCCTCTTCCGGCGCATTTTCTTCGCCCTTGTCGTCATCGCCGGAAAACAGGCCGGTAATCGGATTGGATGAGCAGGCCGCCGCTGCTAACGCAAAAAGCGACATCACGGCGAATAATCTAAATTGACCAGCCAGGGCGGGAATAGTTTTCATAATCTACTCGGTTTCGCTTTCGGCTTCGACGACATCGCTTTGTGACGCGCCTTCGGTTTCCGTTTCGCCTTCGTCATGTTCACCATGGTCTTCAGGGTGATCAACAGCAGGTGTTTCACGCTCACCGCCGCCGGCTTCAACCGCAGCGCCAATCGCGCCAATCAGATCCTCAACCCGCGCTTCGCCGGTAATGTTGATGCCGGCTTTGCCCGATGCGGCAAGCGCTGCAAAATCTTCAGCGCGTGTTCGCACCGGTTCCGGCGCCGCGGTATCGATCGACAATTGGCGAAACATCGAAAGCGCCGTTTCATAATCCTTGGCGCCAAGCGCTGCGAGGGCCGAGATTTCACGCGCATAAACGCCAAAGGCGCTGGTTGCCTCCGGCAGATCGCCGAGATCGTCTAGCACCATCTCCCGGCCGTCCGACAACGACAGATAAGCGGCGCGAAGGCGCGCCAGTTCGCGCACCCGTTTGGCGGTCGATCCTTTATTGTAGATCGCCCGATAGATCTCGATGGCTTTCAACCGCTCACCGCCGCGCGCAAAGGAAGCCGCGCGATGAAACTGGGCAAGCACGCCATAGCCGCCGTTCTCTTCGGCGAGCGCCGCAAGAGCGGTGCGGCCTTCATCTTGTTCGTCAGCAAGGAGTTCCACGGCGCCACGAAATTCAAGCGCCTGTTTTTCGGCGGCGGCAGTCTTTTGGGCATTCCAGAACCCCCATCCCGCCACCCCAAGGACGATTGAAAGCCCCCCGGCGATGACCAACGGGCCGTACTGACGGAACATCTCCCACTGGCGTTCTTCGGCCAGTTCCTGATCGACTTCTCTTAGAGCGCTGTCTTCGTTCGCCACGCGGCGCCATCCTGTTGCTTATGTAATGAAATGCCGGGTGGTTCTAACGACCTTTGTGACAACGCGCAACGCGGGATCAAAGGCCGGAAACGGGCGATTTTGCGGCGGCTTCGTCTGCGCCCCAACCAAAGCCGGTCCCTGGCGACGAAACGGATCATGGCAGGCTGGAATTGGCGACGGCCGGCTCAAACCGCAATGGCGACACCGCCGATATAGGGGTGTAAAAACATATAGATCGCGATCCAGACGACAAACCCGACGCCGACAGCAATAAAATCGTTCGTTATCGGGCCCGGCGCCGGTGTCGGCGCGCCGCGTTTTTTGACGGCGATGCGATCAATCACCGCAAAGGCCAGAAAACTCCCGAAAAGCGCGATCGAGCGAATGTCGCCATTCACCAGCAAATGAGCGAAAGCCCAGATCTTGACGCCCGCGAGCATCGGATGCTTCACCGTCGCGGCGAGCCGCCCCGCCGGCAGAGAGGATGCGGCAAGGAGGATCAACGCCAACAGCATGAAGAGATAGACAAGATACCGCGTCCAGTATGGCGGCGAATAAATCACCGTCCGATCGGCGCCGCCCCAGCCGACCACAATCAAAAGCAGTCCGATGAGCGCAATAATCGAAAACATGCCCTTATAGGGACCGGCGCCGACGCGCCCGACAAGACCCGCGCGCTGGCGGCGCAACAATCCCGTAAACAGGTGCGATCCCAAAAATATCGCAAGACCGATGAAAAACAGCACCGCCGCCTAATCTCCCCTAAAGAGCACGATCAGTCGCCTTCAAACTCTACCAGCGAGACAACCCGCTTGCCCAATTCGCGCAGCTTTTTCGACCCGCCAAGATCCGGCAGGTCAATAATAAACGAACAGAGCACAATTTCGGCGCCGGCGCGTTCGAGCAGTTTGATGGATGCCGCAGCCGTCCCTCCGGTTGCGATCAGATCATCCACCAGCAAAACACGGTCGCCTTTTTTGATCGCGTCCACATGTATTTCAACTTCGTCGACGCCATATTCCAGCTCGTAACTTTCAGCGATGGTTTTGTGTGGCAGTTTGCCTTTTTTGCGGATCGGCACAAAGCCGACGCAAAGCTGGTGAGCGATGGCGCCGCCAAGGATGAAGCCTCGCGCCTCTATGCCGGCGACTTTGTCGATCTTGGCGCCGGCCAATGGCTGCACAAGCTCATCAACGGCGCGGCGAAAACCGCGCGCATCCGCCAAAAGAGTCGTGATATCCCGGAACATAATTCCGGGTTTCGGGTAATCCGGTATAGTGCGGATAACCGATTTTAAATCCATGACCGAGCCCCATCAATAACAAAAATCACAATGACGGAGTCGGGGCCGCCGGGCAATGATTGAGTTGTTAACCATAGGCGCTCGGTTCATCCTGTGGGGCAAACGCCTTACCCCACGCGGCTTGCCCTTTTGACCAATCACGCCATGTTGCCGGCTGGGGATAATTGCCAAGGTCAGAAACACCGGAAATACGCGAGGAGATTGATCGTGAAACGACTTTTACTATGCAGCGCCGCCGCGCTGGCGCTTGTCGCCTGTGGTGAAAAATCGGCGCAAAATAACGCCGAATCGAGCGCTTCGACCGCGCAGCCAGCGGCGAGCGCTGCTGCGCCGGAGCTTGGCGCATGGGGCGTGGAAATCGATTATATCGACGGCACCGTGGACGCCGGCGATGATTTTTACCGGCATGTCAGCGGCAAGTGGCTTGATACATTCGAAATTCCGGAAGAATTTTCGAGCTATGGATCATTCACCGTGCTGTTCGAGAGATCAGAAGAACGCGTCCGGCAAATCATTGAAGACGCGGCGAACGGGAACAACGCCCCGGGATCAGTCGAGCAGAAAATCGGCGACACATTTGCCAGCTTTATTGATGTCGATGCAATTAACGCTGCTGGCCTCGACCCTGTCGCAGATGATCTTGCGTTTATCGACGGTCTCACCAGTCATGACGATGTGGCGCGGGCCATGGCGCGCAGCGATTTGAGCCTCAACTCCTTCCTTGGTTGGTGGATTGATGTCGATTCGAAGAAAACTGATCGTTATATCGTTTATCTGACGCAGTCGGGTCTTGGCATGCCAAACCGCGATTATTATCTCGACGAAAAATTCGCCGACAAACGCCCGAAATATAAAGCTTATATCGAGCAAATGCTGACGGCGTCCGGATCAGATGACGCCGGGACTAAGGCGCAGGCAATTTACGATTTGGAGTTGCGCATGGCTGAGGTCCATTGGGAGCCCGCCAAACGCCGTAACCGCGATCTCACCTATAATCTGAAAACAGCTGAGGAGCTTGCCGCTTATGCGCCGGGCGTTTCATGGCCTGCAGTTTTTGAAGCGGGCGGCCTTGGCGCTCAAAACGAATTTGTCGTTCGCGAAGACGATGCAATCCAGAAGCTTGCTGCGATCTTCAGCGAAACGCCCGTTGAAACCTGGCGCGATTATCTTCGCTATCATCATTTAAGAAATAACGCTGGCGTCCTGCCGTCGACATTCGACGAAGCGACATTCGCTTTCTTCAGTACAGAACTGCGCGGTACGCCAAAACAACGCGAGCGATGGAAGCGCGGCGTCGCTACAGTCAATGGGGCGTTAGGCGAAGCCGTCGGCCAGGTTTATGTGGACCGGCATTTTCCGGCAGCGTCAAAAGCGGAAATGGACGCCCTTGTCGGCAATCTTCGCAGTGCGCTCGATGAACGGCTCGACACCTTGCCGTGGATGAGTGAAACAACCAAAGCACAGGCCCACGCAAAGCTCGAAAAATTCACGCCAAAGATCGGCTATCCCGAAAAATGGCAAGACTATTCAGATTTTGAGGTTGTGCGCGGCGACGCTTACGCCAATGCGAAAGCCGCAAATGTTTTTGCATGGAACGATCAGCTGTCAAAACTCGGCAATCCTATCGACAAAACTGAATGGTTCATGAACCCGCAAACTGTAAACGCCTATTACAGCCCCAACCGCAATGAAATCGTGTTTCCAGCGGCAATATTGCAGGCGCCGTTTTTTGATCCCGGCGCCGATCCGGCGGTAAATTATGGCGGCATCGGCGCTGTCATCGGTCACGAAATCGGCCATGGATTCGATGACCAGGGCCGCAAGTCCGATGGTGACGGTATGTTGCGCGATTGGTGGACGGAAGAGGACGCAAAAAACTTCAAGAAGCTCACCGACCGGCTGGGGGCTCAATATGCGACCTACGAAGCCATCGAAGGATTTCCCGTCAATCCGGAACTCACCATGGGTGAAAATATCGGCGACATCGGCGGTCTGGCTATGGCCTATCACGCTTACAAGCTTTCTTTGAACGGCGAAGAGGCGCCGGTCATTGACGGTTACACCGGCGACCAGCGATTTTTTCTGGCCTGGGCGCAAGTCTGGAAGCGGATCGTGCGCGAGGAGCGCCTGAAAAATCAGGTCACGACCGATCCACACGCCCCCGCGCAATTCCGCGTCAACGGCGTCGTGCGCAATATGGACGCCTGGTACGATGCTTTTAACGTCAACGAGGAACACGAGCTTTACCTGCCGCCGGAAGAGCGCGTGCAGATTTGGTAAAATAATTTTCGAGCAAGTATAAAAATGGAGCCTTTTTAGGCTCCATTTTTTATCGTATCGCGTTTGCGGAAAATTTCTATTTGTCTGAGCCAGGCTGCTCTTCCACGATGATGTCGCTTGGCAGCTCTATGTCAAATATCTCAGCGAAGAACAAAACAACCGCCTCACTGAGCGCCTTACGGTTCGATCTCTTTTTGAACCCATGACCTTCGTCTTTTGCCAGCATAAACCAGGGCTCGCCGCCATTGGCCCGCACAGCGTCAAAAATTTGCTGGGACTCTGACGCCGGCACCCGCGGATCATTGAGGCCTTGCGCGATCAAAATCGGTTTGGAAAGCTTATCCGCCTGGCGTAACGGCGAAATTGATCGAAGAAATGCGCGCATTTCCGGATCACGCTCATCGCCATACTCGGCGCGCCGCAAATTACGCCGATAGGCGGCGGTGTTTTCAAGAAACGTAACGAAATCTGAAATTCCGACAATGTCGACGGCGCCTGCAAGGCGGTCGCTAAAGTGTAACATCGACGCCAGCGCCATATAGCCGCCATAGGATCCGCCATAGACAATGACACGGCTTTCATCGAGATTCGGCTGCGCGGATATCCAGTCTAAAAGGGCGCCAATATCGCGCACGGCGTCCTCGCGTTTGAAACCATTATCGAGTTTCAAATAGGATTTTCCATAGCCCCGTGAGCCGCGAACATTCGGAGTTACAACGGCGATGCCCAGCTCATTTACCCAATATTGATAATTGGCGCTAAAAACCGGACGGGCCTGGCCTTCGGGGCCGCCATGAATCCGAATAACAACCGGATACGGCCCGGGTCCGTCAGGTTTATAGATGATCGCCGGTATTCGGCGCGGTTCGCCATTGGCGCCATCAAAGGTCGTATAAGAAAAAAATTCAGGCTCAGTAAATCCTGCAGGGTCCAGACCGCCAATTTCGCTCAGTGTCCATCGCTTTAAGCTTTCTTTCTGGCCAATATTCAGACTGAATACATCTCCTGGCGCCGTTGCCGTATTCGCCGTAAAGCCAAGTTGCTTGCCGTCCGGGCTAAAACTAACAGATCGGACGACTGATGGCGGCAGGGCCGGCGCCGGCAACGGCCTGTCTTTGCGGGTTCGCACATACAAGGCTGAACGTCCGCCTTCGTTCACGACGAACGCATAAGCTTCACCGGTTGGCGATATCGCAATGCCCTCCACATCCCACGAAATATCTTCAGTGAGATTTTTGGTTTCGTTGTCAGTGATATTGTAGCGGTGAAGCGACAAATATTCGCCGCTTTCATCGGAAGTGTAATAAACAGACACGCCGTCATGGGAAAATTTTGCATCGCCATATGAAATCTTCTTTTGAGATGGATTTATTTGACTAAGCGTTCCGGACGCGATGTCGAGAAGATGCAAAGTGCTTTCATTGATCGAAATGTAGTTCCGGAGCAAAAGCGTTGCGCCATCCGGCGCCCAGTCCACCGGCGCCCACCAACCATCACCGGTAAATACAATTTGTCGACTGTCCGGATTTTCAACCTCCGCAACGACGATCGCGCGCATTGACCCGCCTGTCGTCGTATACCAGGCCAGCCTGCCGCCATCGGGCGACCAGATCACCGACCCCTTGCGGCCAACACCGTCTGAAAGCCGGCGCGCAAATGCAATCGTCCGGTCAAACACATAGATCTGGAAGTTCTCATCGCCGCCGCTGTCCCGGGCGAATGCAAAGAAGTTCGAATTGGTGGGCGACGGCGCCAGGTCGACGACCGGGTCGTCGTAAAAAGTCAGCTGTCGCCGGGCGCCGCCAGGCGCTTCTACCACATGCGCCTGCGGCGTCTCGCCGAAACCGGTGACCACATAAAGGCCTGCGCCGTCAGCCGGCCACCCTCCAATGCTTGCTGCGCGCGCATTTTGATATTGCCCCAGCCGCTCTCGAAGCGCCGGCGGCGGCTCGGGTATGTTCTCGGTAACCAGATTGCCGCGTTCGACGCGCTCAGCGGAGGCTGCGCCCGTCACGAGGATGCAGGCCAAAATTGTCAGGATCGAATATTTCACTATCGCCTCCACCACACCGGCGGAATTATAGGCGCCTGGAACCTGAATGGCACGGGGGCGATCCTTCCCATTTAAGTGTTCACAGGACTTGGGCTTTTTGCAGCGCGGCATTATGCTGCACCGCGATGACACCAAAAGAACAAATCCGTGAAGCCTTCAAACGCGCCCTGTTACACACAACAAAGGCGCTGTCGGCGCAACGTGACATTGAGGTCGCTTTTGGCGGCGAGCACGCCGCCGTCCAAGGCAACACAGCGCGTATCCCGCTGCCGGCCCGGGAGCTTGATCCGCTGGCCGCAGCAAATGCCCGCGGCGAAGGCGACGCCGCGGCGCTCCGTCTTGCACATCACAATCCCCGCGCCCATCAAAAACTGGCCCCAAAAGGCGCCGAAGCGCGTGCGGTTTTTGCTGCGCTGGAAAATGCCCGGTGCGAATCTATCGGCGCTATCGCCCTTAAAGGCGTCGGCGATAATCTCGCGGCATCGCTTGAAAAGACGATCGCCGACAAAGGCTATGAACGCCTAAGCACGAATGACACTGCGCCCGTCGCTGATGTCGCGGCGTTATTATTGCGCGAGCGATTGACGGGCCGCCCTGCGCCGCCATCAGCGGCGCCGATCATGGAAAACTGGCGCGAGAATCTCGAAAGCCGCGCCGGCGCTGCGCTTGACGCGCTTGCGGCCGCCGCTGACCTCGACGATCAGGAAGCTTTTGCGGCGCTTGCCCGCAATTTCATTCGTGACCTCGATCTTGATGACGATGATCAGGGCGATGAAAACAGCGAAGATGAAAGCGACGGCGACGAAGACGAGGACAGCGACCGGGAAGATGGCGAAAACGACGACGACGAAGGCGCCGCTGACATGCCCGAGGACCCTGGCGCCGGCGACAGCGAGGATGACGATGCTGACATTTCCGAAGAGGAAATGGACGGCTCATTCGAAGATGATGACGGCGCTGCGGAAAACGCGAAAATCTCGTCACTTCGCACCAATTTCGAAGGCGACAGCGGCGAGGCCTACAAACCCTATACGACTGAATTTGACGAAATCGCCGACGCAGCTGAACTTTGCGATGCGGAAGAATTGCAACGGTTGCGACGCACGCTTGATCGGCAGCTGGAAAACCTGCATGCGGTTGTAGCCCGGCTTGCAAACAAACTGCAGCGCAAATTGATGGCGCAGCAAAACAGAAGCTGGGTATTTGATCTTGATGAAGGCGTACTCGACGCCGCGCGGCTCGCACGCGTAATCGTCGATCCGATGCAGCCCCTGTCATACAAGATGGAACGCGAGCAGGATTTCCGCGACACGGTGGTAACGCTGTTAATTGATAATTCCGGCTCAATGCGCGGCCGGCCAATTACAATCGCTGCAATCTGCGCAGATATTCTGGCGCGGACATTGGAACGCTGCGGCGTCAAAGTCGAAATTCTCGGCTTTACGACTCGCGCCTGGAAAGGCGGCCAGGCCCGTGAAAAATGGGTCGAAGCCGGTCGACCGGCAAAACCGGGACGCCTCAATGATCTGCGTCATGTTATTTACAAGTCCGCAGACGCGCCATGGCGGCGTGCGCGCACATCCCTTGGCCTGATGATGAAAGAGGGTTTGCTGAAGGAAAATATCGACGGCGAAGCGCTTCTATGGGCGCATTCGCGCCTGCTCGGCAGACCTGAAGCGCGGCGCATTATGATGGTGATCTCTGACGGCGCCCCGGTCGACGATACGACTTCATCTTCGAATGGCGGGGCTTATCTTGAGCGCCATCTGCGGGAAGTAATCCACTATATTGAAAATCGCTCGCCGGTCGAATTACTGGCAATCGGCATTGGTCATGATGTGACGCGATATTATCGCCGGGCGCTGACCATCGTCGACGTAGAACAGCTTGGCGGCGCCATGATCGACAAGCTCGCGGAATTGTTTGACGAAGACGCATTAAGACGTTCGGACCGCCGTTCCCGCGGGCGCGCCGCTTAGTTCTTGCGCACCGCCAAAATCTCAAATTCAACGCGGACATTAAGCGCGACGTTTTCTTCGTCGAGCCAGGAGGACGCAGCGCCGAGATCAAAATCCGTCCTGACCAGGTCAACGCCGCCCGCGGCAATCGCGTTGTCGCCGGTAATGTCCAATGTAAACGGCAGCATAATTTCCAGCCCGATATCTTTGATCGTCAATGTCCCGACGGCCTCATAGGCGTTGCCGCCAAGACTGTGAATATCGGTTGTAATGAACCGCGCCGCTGGAAATTCCCGAACACCGAACCATTCCGCGCCAGGCAAGCTCGCATCGCGAAGGTCGTCTCCAGTGGCGGCTGACGCTGTCGGTACTTCGACTTCTATGCTGGACGTCGTCAAATTATCAGGATCAAAAGATATTCCCGCCGTAAACTGTTCGAAAGCCCCTTCAAATCTGCGGCCTTTTTCCTCACCAATAAAAACCAGACGGCTTGCGTCATAATCGACGGTCCAATTAGCGCCGACATTTTCGGTCTGAATTGTCGGCTCAAATGCAGCGCTTGCTTGAGGCGCCGGCCCAAACAAATAAAACCCGCTGGCAGCGCCCAGGGCGCCAAGGATTACAGCAATTGAGGCCCATTGCCCGCGGCTGCGCGGCATCATGCTTTGTAAAACGCCGTCGCGGTTGAAGAACTGGTGCTTGAGGGCGGCGCCCACATGGAGGGCAAGCAGGCCAAGGATCGCAAAAGCCAAATATTCGTGGACTTCCTTGAGAATATCTTCGACGCCCTTACGATTCGCGACACCGTCAAAAAACGGCAAATGCGGGACGCCAGCCAGACCAAACCATTTGGTTGGAATATCTGTCGGCGACGCTGACACCATTGCCCACCCGGCGAGCGGCGTCAGGAATATCAGCGCGTAGAACGCCCAATGCGTCGCGCGCGCGACCAGCTTTTGCCATGAGGGCATATCGCCAGGCAAGGCAGGCGGGCGGTGCGAAAACCGCCATCCAAGCCTGACAAATGTTAGTGCGAGAATTGTCAGGCCAGAGGATTTGTGAAGCTGATAGAGGTCGAACTTTATTGGCGAAATATTGGGCAGCTTGTGCATATAGAGGCCGACGGCGACTTGCCCGACGATAAGGATGGCAATCGCCCAGTGCAGGGCGACGGCAACCGATGTGTATCGCGGACTTTCCATTGGATTTACTCCGCGGCGTCCACCGGCATGATGAATTCGGCGGAAATGACGATATTCACTTGATCGCTCACCGCCGGAACCGCGTAATCAAGACCGAACTCGGATCGGTTAACCGCCGCCGTTGCTGAAAACCCGATCTTGTAGAGGTTTCCTCGCTCGTCAAATGAACCTTTGTTGAAAGTAGCATCAAGCGTTACTGATTTGGTGACGTCCTTGATTGTCAGATCGCCGGTTATTTTTCCCGTAGTCTCTCCGGTGCGAACAATGCCTGTACTGACAAATGTAATTTCATCAAAATTTTCTGTATCGAAGAATCTTTCGCCGGTAAGATGTCCGTCAAAAACATCGACGCCGGAATCGGCCGAAGTTGCATCTATGGTAACGCTCACCGATGAGGCCGCCGGGTCTTCTGCGTTCCATTCCAGCGTGGCGTCCCATTCGCGCCAACGGATTTGAGGCCGCGAATAACCAAAATGGTCATAATTGAAGGTAATATAGCGGTGCCTCTCTTCGGATTTATAGGTTCCAGAAATGGCGCCAAAGTCCTGCACCGTAGCAGCGTCCTCCGCAGCGCCGCCGGTTTGACTACTAGCCGGCTGTCCGCACGCAGCGAGCGCGATTGCGGCGCCCAACGGCATTATTGATTTATTGAAATTCATCTGGAATTCTCCCTTTATCCGGTAAACCCATGTTCGCCGAGGCGCCGCCAAAACGCAAATTTGGGTGCGACAGCGGCAAGCACCCTCTCTAAGACGTGATCGATGATTTTCCGCATCAATAGCGTGATATAATTGCGTCCATGATTGGCCGCGCCCGCTCCAGGGGGTCTTCTTTTGCGGTTCCTACATAGATAAATCCGGCGATACGTTCATTTTCGCCAAGGCCAAGCGCGGAAATTACCTGTTCGTCATAAGCATACCATTCCGTGATCCACTGCGCCGCAAAGCCATGGGCGCTCGCAGCCAATAACAGATTCTGGCAAACGGCGCCGGCCGACAATATCTGCTCCCATTCCGGCGTACGATGCGCCGGGCTGACTGAGGAAATGACCGCAATAACAACTGGCGCACGCATGAACCGGTTTTGTTCGCAGTCAACTCGTTGATCTTCAGCTTCTGGTTCGTTGGCGGCAAAGGCGTTTCTTAACACTTTGCCAAAACGGGCCCTCGCGTCACCTTCGAATATAACAAAACGGAACGGCGTGACCCGCCGGTGATCTGGAACCCGCGCCGCAATTGTCAGCATGGTTCGCAAGGCCTTTTCGTCAGGTCCCGGGCTCCCAAGAAAATCGGCCGGCGTTGAGCGTCGCCGCCAAAGCATTTCAATGGCGTGAGCGCCAGGATGTGCGGCGGGCAGCGCCTCGCCAAGTTCGGGCAATTTCAACATTTTTTCTCCGTCAAGCGGCATCCGCATCTTGGCAAAAAGCCGCCGCCTGCTATGGACCTAGAGCATAATGCGTGATTATGGAATCACGCATTATGCTCTAGGTTTTTGTTTACGCATCGCTTTTGCCGAAAACCGCTTACACTTTTCGGCGCGATGCTTTACGCCCTGCCCCGGCGCCTTTCCAGGGCCCGGCAATAAATTTGGATCAGGAACCCCCATGGCTGGCGCGATCGCCGCATCATCTGACGGTTTTTTAACCAGGCTCAAGGAAGGCCGCATTCCCGCGCCGCTGGCGGCGACCACCGCGAGTGAGGCCGGGCTTTCGGCAATCGATCTTGCGGCATTATTTGAAAGCCAGCTCACCAGCCGGCGCCTCGATCTTGAGGCGCGGCGGCTCGGCGCGGAAAAGCGCGGCTTTTATTCCATCGGCAGTTCCGGCCATGAGGGCAACGCCGCAACCGCGCATGCGTTCCGCGTCGACGATATGGCTTTTCTGCATTATCGCAGCGGCGCATTTTACGTTGAGCGCGCACGAAAAATTGCTGGTGAGACGCCGATCTGGAATATGGCCCTGTCTTTTGTTGCGTCATCGGAAGATCCAATCTCCGGCGGCCGGCACAAAGTGCTGGGGTCAAAACCGCTGTTTATTCCGCCGCAAACCAGCACGATCGCCTCGCATCTGCCGAAAGCCATGGGCGCCGCCTTCAGTATCGCCCTCGCCCGCACCCACAAAAAACCTGATGCGGAGCTGCCTTTCGACAGCATTGTCCTGTGTAGTTTTGGCGATGCGTCCGCCAATCACTCAACGGCGCAGGGCGCCATCAACGCCGCTGCATTGACCGGCTATCGGGGCCTCCCCCTCCCCCTCGTCTTCGTCTGTGAAGACAATGGCATCGGCATTTCGGTGAAGACGCCCGATGGCTGGGTCGCCGCGAATTACAGCGCGCGCCCCGGCCTTAAATATATCTATGGCGACGGACGCGATATCGTTGATGCGTCGCGCGCCGCACGCGAAGCTGAATATTGCGCCCGCATCTCACGCAAACCTGTCTTCCTGCATTTGCGCACCGTGCGCCTGATGGGCCACGCAGGCTCCGACCTCGAGACCAGCTATCGCGACCGGGCGGAAATTGAAATCGAAGCCGATCAAGACCCGCTGTTGCATACGGCGCGACGCGTGATCGAGGCCGGAATTATGGCGCGCGACGATATTGAAACCCTCTATGCGGATATTTCCGGCCGTGTCCATCGCGCCATGGAAGCTGCATGTGACAGGCCAAAATTGACGAGCGCAGCGGAGGTCGCCACATCGCTAACGGCGCCGCCGCGTCCGCCAAAGGCAAAACGTGCGGGAAAGCCGCTTATGACGGCGCCGGACGACAAACGCGCGCGCGCGGAACCGCAGCATATGTCGCGCCTCATTTCTCTGGCGCTCGCCAGCGAAATGAACCGTGACGCCAATGTCGTCGTTTTTGGCGAGGATGTCGCAAAAAAAGGCGGCGTTTACGGCGCCACAACCCGGCTGCAGCAAAAGTTCGGTCCTTCGCGTGTTTTCGACACACTGCTTGATGAGCAATCAATCCTCGGCATGGCAATCGGGCTTGCCCATAATGGTTATATTCCCGTTCCGGAAATTCAGTTCCTTGCCTATGTTCACAATGCTGAAGATCAGTTGCGCGGCGAAGCGGCATCGCTCTCTTACTTCTCAAATGGTCAGTACACAAATCCCATGGTCCTGCGCATCGCCGGTCTTGCCTATCAGAAAGGCTTCGGCGGGCATTTTCATAATGACAATTCCATCGCTGTCTTTCGCGATATCCCGGGAATAGTTTTGGTCTGCCCATCAAGCGGCGCGGAGGCGGTAAAACTAATGCGTGAGGCGTTCCGCCTCGCTCGCCAGGAACGCCGCGTTGTCATCTTCCTCGAACCCATCGCTCTTTACGGCGTTAAAGATCTTTATGACGCGGGCGACGGGCTGATGTCGGCGTCATTCGATGAAATCAAGGAAAAAGCGCATTTCGGCGCCCCAAACATCATTGGCGACGGTAAAGATCTGGCGATTATTACTTACGGCAATGGAACCTATCTTTCCCGGCGGGCGTTGCGTCCTCTCAAAGAAAAAGGCGTTGACGCCCGTATCATCGATCTTAGATGGCTGGCGCCGTTGCCGATGGACGAAGTCATCGACGCAATCGGCAAGCGTCGCAATGTCCTGATCGTTGATGAATGCCGCAAGACCGGATCGCCGAGCGAAGAGATCATGACCGCATTCGCCGAACGCAGCGTTTCCTTTAAATGCTCGCGCGTTACTAGCGTTGATATTTTTATTCCTCTCGGCCCTGCCGCCAATGAAGTGCTTGTGAGCGAAGCCGATATTATCTCGGCAGCGCTGTCACTTGCAGTCAAGAAAACCAAACGAGCCGCAGAATGAAAAAATCCGCTGTCGTCATCTTTCCGGGCCGAGGCACCTATGGAAAGAGTGAGCTTGGCTATCTCACAAAATACCACGCAGACAAAAGCGATTTCATCGCTGGTATTGACGCCTGGCGAAAATCGCAAAATCGAACGCCGGTATCGGAACTGGACAAAGCCAAAACCTACGCCGCATCAAAACACACGTCCAGCGTCAACGCCTCTGCGATCATCTATGCTTGCGCGCTGGCTGACTTTGCTGACATCAATCGCGACGCATTCGATATTGTCGCCCTATGCGGTAATTCTCTTGGATGGTATCTAACGCTTGCCGCTTCCGGCGCACTCAATCCCGCCAACGGCATTCGCCTTGTCGATACCATGGGTGCGCTGATGGAAGAACAGGGCAAAGGCGGACAACTGATCTATCCGTTTGTCGACGAAGAATGGCGCGTGAGCAGCGCGCGAACCAAATCAGTTGGCGACGCGCTGCATGCGGGTCGCACCGCGGGCGAAGCCTATCTTTCTATCCGTCTTGGAGGCATGGCTGTGCTGGCGGGAGATGACGCCGGCATGTCGGCGATGGAAAAAGCCCTGCCCCAGGTTGAAGATCGGTATCCGTTCCGATTGGCGCGCCATTCGGCGTTTCATACGCCATTGCTGAGCCATGTATCAGACGCCGCATTTCAGTCCCTGGGCCGTGAATTATTTGAGGCGCCGCAAATTCCGATGATCGACGGGCGCGGCGCGATCTGGTCACCGAGGTCAAGCGATATTGGCGGACTATATCAATACACGCTGGGACAGCAGATCGTCGAAACATATGATTTCTCAAAATCAGTTGAAATCGCCATCAAGGAATTTGCGCCCGATTGCCTGATCCTCGCCGGGCCAGGCGCGACCCTTGGCGCGCCCATCGCCCAGGAACTCATTCACCACCGCTGGATGGGACTGATGTCAAAGTCGGATTTTTCCGCGCGCCAGAAAAAAGATCCGTTTCTGCTGGCCATGGGCCGAGAAGATCAGCGCAAGCTGGCGGTTTGACGAGCGCCGATGAACCTTAATCAAATCACCATTCACGTCAGCAATCTTGAACGTTCCAGCGCCTTTTATCAAAAGATCGGTCTGGTTTTGATCGTCAACAGTCCCGGCAATGGCTACGCCCGGTTCGAATGCCCGGATGGCGGGACAACTTTTTCGCTTCACCAAGCGGAAAACATATCACCCGGCGGCGCCTCGTTTTATTTTGAAGTCGACGATGTTGATGGTGTGGTCAAAGCGCTGAAAGATAATGGCGTCGCTTTTGAAACCGACCCTACTGATCAGACATGGCTGTGGCGCGAAGCCTGGTGCCGCGATCCTGACGGCTACCGTATCGGGATTTATCATGCAGGTGAAAACAGACGGTTTCCACCGTGGCGCGTCAAAGACCATGGGGCAGGTTCGGCTGAATGAAATTGTTGGTTCCGCCTGTCGTTCAAGTCATAGTGTCTGCAATCGCGATGTGGGTGCTCAAAAAACAATTTCCGCTTCTCGATTTCGCACTTACTCATCGACGTTTGATTGCGAGCGCACTCATTGCAAGCGGACTAATCATAACCGTCATCGCTGTCGCCGACTTTGGCAAGGCGAAGACAACAGTTAATCCAACAACGCCGTCACAAGCCAATACGCTGATCATCGGCGGGCTATATCGGTTCAGCCGCAATCCCATGTATCTTGGCTTCCTGATGATCTTAAGTGGTTGGGCTGTCGGCTTGGGAAATCTTGCAGTGATTGGAATCCTGATGGTTTTCGTCTGGTACATGACAGTGTTCCAGATCAAACCCGAAGAACAGGCGCTAGGGGAAAAATTCGGCGCTGACTATGAAGCGTACCGCGAAAGCGTGCGCCGCTGGATTTAAGATCGGTTGCTAGCGCACCACATCAATCATTTGCGCCATCACGGCGAGATATTCGCGAGCAATGTGATGGCGTCAAAACCAAATATTGTAGTTCAATCCCCGGCCATCATCCAGAGTAATTGCGTCTCTGCCTTCTAACGAAAAAAGCCGTGCATCAACTTCTGCCAAGGCACAATTATTTTCATATAGCCCGCAGGGCCAGACGGGTTCAATTCTGCGGCCCAATGATGAAATTATCCAAGAAATATAGGTTGGTCCCGACCGATCAGATGTTTCCCATCCGCGTGCGACCACCCCGATTAGGGAACCATTTTGGTCTAAAGCCGCCCCACCGCTCATACCTCCTAGAGAACCACAATCAATTTCAATCGCAGGAAAAGGAATGAGAAGCTTATCTCGCCCCTCGGGAAACACACTGACTACTACACCCTTGGAAATGTACAGATCCGCACCAAAAGTAATATTATCCTTACACCAATCAATTCCATCGCCTCGAAAGCCGACTATCGTAACATTGTCACCGTTCTTTGGAGCCCGCGTTGTGGCACCAATTCGATAGTAAGTATTTTTGGGCGGCAGACCCGACGCAGCTGCTATCGATAAAATGGCTATGTCGTCGTTCAGGTCATGAGATATCTTCGAGACCCGCCAAATTTGTGCACAATCACCACAAATTCCAAATAAGTATGGCTGTATTTTTTCTTGGCTTAAATCGTCAAATTGATCACCAAAATTGTGAGTAGCGGTTAGAGCTATGCCAGGAGCTACTATCGCCGCTGATCCTATCAGTTCTGTCGAATTTTCCGATTTTAGCACTAGCCCACATATACTGCCCTTAAAATACTCCCAATTGACGACACCTCGTGGTTGCCGCAACGCGTCAGATTTCTGGAGACCGACATTATTGAAGACTATCTTATGACCAACGGACAAGTTCTTAGTTGGGTCATCGGTAATTTGACACGATTTAATATCACCAGCCAAATCACATGCCTTTTCGACTAAGTTCTAGCGCACCACATCAATCATCTGCGCCATTACCGCGAGATTATCGCGCCCGAATTTGCGGCAGCGTTCCGGCGACCAGCCATAGACCGGGTCGGGGTTGATATTTGCGTCCTTGAACGGCATTTCCAGCGTCATCGAAAGACAATTCCAGGTTTCAGCTACATAGCTGTTTGCAATATCGAGATTGGCGGCGCCGGGCGCCGCGGCGGGATATCCGTCCTTCGTCTGGAAATCCTTGCTCGCCTCCAGAAGCAGCGCGGCATACCGATCACACAACATTTCGTGGCGATCGTTCCAGGACGGAATGCCTTTGGCGCTGTCGAGGAAATTATTGGGGATCGCCTCGTCGCCATGGACATCCAAAAAGAAGTCAACGCCGGTTTCCTGCATTTTCCGGCGCACGAGGAAAACCTCCGGACTGAGCTCCATGCTCGTATTGCGCCATGCGCGGTTTAAATCCGTACCCGCCGCATTGGTGCGCAAATGACCGCGTTTTACGCCGTCCAAATTCATACAGGGAATAATATGCACAACCGCTTTTTCACGCAGAATTTGCGCCGCCGGATCATCTTCGTCTGTTATGCGTGCGAGAAATCCTTCCATCCACCATGACGCCATGGTCTCGCCGGGATGCTGGCGGGCGTTTACCCAATAATGGCGTTTGTTTTCGCCCGGCTCACCAGCGCGGAAATAATCAATATCCTGACCATCAAGGGTCTGGCCCAAATATTCATGGGCGATCAGCGAAGAACGCCGCGTCTTCTCAACAAGCGCTTTGCACCGCGCTGCAGGATAGGCGGCAAAATATGCATAATAGACGCGGTCGTGATCAGGCGTGTGCTTGATCGTCAGCGATCTTCCATCATAGCCGGTTTCGACACGAAACCAGCGCTCATGATCATAGGACGCGACCGCACGATAGTCGTTCCAACCGCCTGGATAGGACGCTCCGTTTGCATTGACGATATTCATCACCAGGGGGCGCGTCATAGCCCCCTCCACGCAATAGAAAAACCACTGGTAAAATTTTGCTTTTCCGTCCTGCTCAATCTCCAGACGAATATCCGAAAGGTTAGAAAGGTCAAGGCAATTGATATTGCCATGGTCGAAGTCGCTGGAAATTTTGATCATGTTTACTCAAATGGCGGCTGCTACAAAGCGGCTGTGCTGAATCGATTCGGGCCTGCAGCAATACTGACTAAAAAGGGTATTTACACCGATTGCGTGGGAATGTGATCAGGCGTCCGTCTCGGTTATTGGCCGCACCACGCGGATATGGACGTCTTTCAATTGCTCCGGTCCGGCAGGCGCCGGGGCGCCCAGCAGCAAATCCTCGGCCTGCTGATTCATTGGGAACATCGTGACTTCACGGATGTTTTCCTGGTTGCAGAGCAGCATTACGATACGCTCCAACCCCAGCGCACAACCGCCATGGGGCGGCGCGCCGTATTTGAAAGCGTTTAGCATCCCGCCAAACTTGTCTTCGACCACTTCAGGACCATAGCCCGCGATCTCAAAGGCGCGAACCATAATATCCGGCCGGTGGTTTCGAATGGCGCCTGAACCGAGCTCATACCCGTTGCAAACAAGATCATATTGAAACGCCTTGATCGCCAGCTTGTCTTCATCCGTATGCGCTGCTTCCAGCGCCTGCAGCCCGCCTTGCGGCATTGAGAACGGATTGTGACCAAACTCAACTTTCTTTTTTTCTTCGTCCCATTCATACATCGGAAAATCAATGATCCATGCGAGCTCAAACCGGTCCTTGTTGGTGATTTCCAACTCTTCGCCAATCAGCACGCGCGCCTTGGCGGCAACAGCGACAAAATCTTTAGGCTTGCCCGCCAGGAAGAACGCCGCGTCGCCCGGCTTCATGCCAAGCTGATCGCGAACCGCCGCTGAACGCTCCGGTCCGATGTTTTTCGCTAATGGACCTTTCACTTCGTCTTCGGCAAAAATCATATATCCCATGCCCGGCAGGCCCTGTTTTTGCGCCCAGGAATTCATCCGGTCACAAAATGCGCGGCTGCCGCCGCCGGGCGCCGGGATGGCGCGAATTTCATGGCGCGGATCGGATTCCAGAATTGAGGCGAAGACTTTGAATCCGCTGCCGCGGAAATGATCGGAAACCACATGCATTTCGATGGGGCAACGCAGATCCGGCTTGTCGGTGCCATATTTCAACATTGCAACGTCGAAGGGGATCATTGGAAACGGGTAGACCGTTACGCTGCGATCACCGGCAAATTTTGCAAATGTATCGCGCGTGACGGGGCCCACAGCATCAAACACGTCCTGGCGCTCAACGAAACTCATCTCCATATCGAGCTGATAGAACTCACCCGCAGAGCGGTCCGCACGGGCGTCCTCATCGCGAAAACACGGGGCGATCTGATAGTAGCGGTCAAACCCCGAAACCATGATCAATTGTTTGAAAACCTGCGGCGCCTGGGGCAACGCGTAAAACTTGCCCGGATGCAAACGCGACGGCACCAGAAAATCCCGGGCGCCTTCCGGAGAAGACGCTGTGAGGATCGGCGTATGAAAATCCGTGAAGCCTTTGGCTTCCATACCGCGGCGAATTTCACTGGTGACCGCCGATCGCAACATGATGTTGGCGTGGAGGGTATCGCGCCGCAAATCGAGATAACGGTGCTTCATGCGGATATCTTCGGGATAATCCGGCTCGCCAAAGACCGGCAATGGCAGTTCTTCAGCTTCGGATAACACCTCGAAACGCTCAATCCGGATTTCGACTTCTCCGGTCGGCAGATTCGGATTTACAACCTCGGCGTCGCGCGCCACAACCTTGCCGTCGACAAGGATGACACTTTCCTGGCGAATATGCTCCACATCCGCAAAAAACGGCATTTCCGGCTCAACAACGAGCTGTGTCAGGCCGTAATGGTCCCGCAAATCGACGAACAATAGCCCCCCATGATCACGCTTGCGATGGACCCAACCGGAAAGGCGGACCGGCTGACCGACGTCGCTTTTGCGCAGTTCGCCGCAATGATGAGTGCGATAGGCGTGCATGGAAAAACCCTGAAACCGTTGAATTGAAAGGATAAGAAGACGCGCCGAAGTGGCCTTCGCTGGCCTTGTTGTCAAGGGTTTCCTGCTTTTTCCACCGATGCGCCCTGCGCCGCAGCGATTGGTTGATGACGGCCCGGCCGGACGCTGTTAGAAGCCCGCCTCATGCGTGTTATTACCACCACCGACGAACTTCAGGCCTTTTCCGCAGATCTGGCGCAACGGCCTTTTGCCGCCGTCGATACCGAGTTCATGCGGGAGCGAACTTATTGGCCCATCCTCTGCCTCATTCAGGCAGCGGCGGATGGCGTTGAGGCCATTATCGACCCCCTCGCCGATGGCCTGGATCTGGCGCCCTTTCTGGACGTCATGACCGATCGCAATGTGGTCAAGGTCTTTCACGCGGCGCGGCAGGATCTGGAGATTTTCTATCAGTTGATCAAGGATGTCCCCGCGCCGTTGTTCGACAGCCAGATTGCCGCCATGGCCTGCGGATTTGGCGATCAGATCGGTTATGAGCCGTTGATGCGCGGCCTGCTCGGCGCATCGATCGACAAAGGGTCGCGATTTACCGATTGGGCGCGCCGCCCACTGACGGATGCGCAGTTAAACTACGCGCTTTCGGACGTCACGCATTTGCGAGACGCTTATCCGATGATGCAGGACAAACTGAAAACCCAGACCCGGACCCATTGGGTCGAGGCGGAAATGGGCGCGCTCTATGACCCCGATCTTTATCATGTCAAACCGGAAAACGCTTGGAAACGGCTGAAATTGAAGGGCGTACGGCCAAAGGAACTCGGCGCTGTCGTGAAACTCGCCGAGTGGCGCGAAAATGAAGCCCAGACGAAAGATGTTCCCCGCAGCCGCATCTTAAAGGACGAGGCGATATTTGAACTTGCGCGCTTGCAGCCGAAAACCGCGAAAGACCTTTCTCGCGCGCGCAGTCTTTCGTCGGGATTTGAGCGATCCTCCGCGGGCAGCGCGATCCTCAGTGCAATTCAAGAAGGCGCGGCGGCAGCGCGTGACGATCTGCCGACAATTGCCAGATCCGAGCGGCAAAAACCGCCTGGCGAAGTTGTTGAGCTTCTTAAGGTGCTGCTGAAACGTCAATGCGAAGCCTTTGATGTTGCTCCGAAATTGATTGCTTCTTCGGCGGACCTTGAAGAAATTGCCCTGAACGATGGTGCTGAAGTTCCAGCCCTGGCTGGATGGCGGCGCGAAGTGTTCGGCGAGGCGGCGATACGACTCAAACGCGGCGAGTTGGCGCTTAAGCTTAAGAACGGCGCGGTTGAGCTAATTGAGACCTAAGGCTCGTTCGAAAACCTAGCCTTCATAAATCTCGACCGGCTCTGCTTCGAATGCGGCCGCGAGCGCGCCCAAACGTTTGCGCGGCGTCTCCCCCATCAGCGCCTGGCGATTTTCGGGCGCGCGAAATATAAGCCTCCCGGATTCGAGCTCGAGCCGGCAGCCCTGCAAAGGCGCACTTAATTTTGGCGCCAATGCAGCGACAAAACGCATGGCCAGCCCCAAGCGTATCGCTTTTTGCTGTGCATCCCAGGATAATAAGCCAATTACCCGCTCATCGGGCAGCGTAGTCGCGCGGCCCTCATGGCGCCGGTAAAGCGCCAGCGCCACCCCAACGCGTTCTTCATGACTAACGCCAACAAAGGGGGCGCTCAGCGCTGCGTCAAATGCCTGGACCGCGCGCAAATCCGGATGAAAATAGGCGCCGATATCGATCAACAGGCAAGCCGCATCACGCAGCCGCCGCTCCGCGTTACTGTCATCAGCGAATAACGGCGCGATGACGGTAGTAACTGCGTCGCCATAGTCGGGCGCCGGCGCGAGCCTTTCGGCAAAAAACCTGCAGGCGGCAATCAATGGATCCGCCTTGCGTTCGCTCTTCGAAAGGTCCTGGTACAAAAGCCCTTCACGCACGCCGCCAGACGAAACAATGACTCTTTTGGCCGAGCTCCGTTCAAGGACCGACCGCATCACAAGCGACGCATAAGGCAGCGTTTCAATCCGCCGGCGCGGGATACCGGGGATGTCCTCGAGTGATCGACGGCTTTGACGTGAAACAAGATCGCATATCTCTGTCGCCTGCGTTGTGGTCATTTCGTAATGGTGCAATACCGACAATGGATAGCTGCGCAATCGCATATGAATGCGCGCAACAGCGCGCCATGCGCCGCCGACAGCATAAAGCGTATCGAAAGCGTCGTTGCCCAGGAATTTCGCGCTATCAAGTTCTTTTTCAATCATTTTCTTGGCGGCGCTTAAATCATCCCGCGCTGCGCGCATTACATTGAACGGTCCGACCGGCAGGCTTGTGTTTTGCTCTATGCCGCCTTTTTTAAGCGCCACCAGTTCCAGGCTGCCGCCGCCCATATCGCCGACGAGGCCGGTAGCGCCGGGTTCGAAGGACACAACGCCCATCGCCGCGAGATGCGCTTCCTCAACGCCTGAGATAATATTTACGTCAAACCCAAGGCCTGAGATCGCAGCGACAAATTTCGCTCCGTCTTTTGCCTCACGCACTGCGGCTGTGGCAATCGCATGCACGGGCGGGCGGCCATATTCGTCAAGGATGCGGCGAAACCGGGTCAGTGTCGCGATAGCGTCAGCGACAGCGTCGGGATTGAGACGGCCGTCTTCAGTCATATCGCGGCCGAGGCCGCATAGCGCTTTTTCATTACAGATTGAAATCGGCGCCCGACCGGGTCCGTTATAGATAACAAGCCGAACCGAATTCGACCCGATATCGACTACTGCTTTGCAGTGTGAGAGCGGCGATTTCACCGCGGTTTTTTTTGATGACCCCATCTCGCTCGCATCCAACCGTCAAATGAACCCGCTGATGTTCAGCATTTCGCGATTCGCCCGACGATGACGTTTTTACTTTCGCCGTCTCAGCTCCCTGGGCGCATTGTACTCAATCGCCGCGCCCCGGCCGGAAAGGCTTGGATTAGTCATCATATAGGTATGGACATTAAAGGGCGCGCGTTCGACCGGCGCGGCTGCCCGTTCATAGGTCCCGTCAGCAAGAAGCCTCCAGCTTTGCGCCTCGTCATTGAGGTTGGCGACCATAATGTAGTCCAGAATTTGACTGTGCACCGTCGGATTCTCGACCGGGCAAAACACTTCGACCCGCCGGTTAAGATTGCGGGGCATCAAATCCGCCGACGAAACCAGAATTTTGGCCTGAGCGTTCGGCAAGGCGCCGCCGGCGCCAAAGCAATAGATCCGCGCATGCTCAAGAAACCGGCCGACAATGCTCTTGACACGAATATTTTCCGATAGGCCAGCCACGCCGGGGCGCAAACAACAAATGCCGCGCACAATAAGATCAATTTGAACGCCGGCCTGGGAGGCTTCATAAAACTTGTCGATCACTTCACCATCGACCAGCGCATTCATCTTCGCCCAGATCGCCGCCGATTTGCCTTTTTTTGCGTTCCTTATTTCTTTGTCGATCAGTTTCAAAATATGCGCCCGCGCAGTAAGCGGCGCTACGGCAAATTTTTCAAATCTCTCCGGCGCCGCATAGCCGGTAATATAGTTAAACACTTTCGCCGCGTCACGGCCAATCGCGGGATCACAGGTAAAGAGCGACAAGTCGGTGTATATCTTGGCGGTGATGGGATGGTAGTTACCGGTTCCCACATGAGTATAGGTTCGCGCGCGGTCGGCTTCCTGGCGCACGACAAGCGATAATTTCGCGTGGGTTTTATACTCAACAAACCCGTAGACAACATTAACGCCTGCGCGCTCCAGGGCCCGCGCCCATCTGATATTTGCCTCTTCGTCAAACCGCGCCTTCAACTCAACAAGCGCTGTTACATTTTTGCCGGCTTCAGCTGCCTCGATCAACGCTTCAACGATCGGCGATTGTTTTGACGTGCGATAGAGCGTCTGTTTGATCGCCACCACTTTTGGATCGGCCGCCGCCTGTTTCAAAAACTGAACGACGACGTCGAAAGATTCATAAGGGTGGTGCACCAGAATATCCTTGGCGCGGATTGCTGAAAAACAATCCCCGCCATGTTCGCGGATGCGTTCGGGAAATCGCGGCTCAAACGGCTCGAACTGCAAATCCGGCCGGTCGGATGGTATCAATTGGTTGGTCTGCGCCAACCCAAGCAATCCGTCCACCAAGATGACATCCTGCGACGTCGCCTGCAGGCGGTCGCAAATAAGATCGCGCAAATGAGGCGTCGTTGTCGCATCAATTTTGACGCGGATCACATCGCCCCGGCGGCGGCGCTTCAACATCGTTTCGAAGACCCGCACCAGATCTTCGGCTTCTTCTTCTATTTCAACGTCGGAGTCTCGCAGCACGCGATAGGCGCCATGAGCGACGATCTCAAAGCCGGGAAAGACCTGATTGATAAATCGAACAATTACCTTTTCGAGGGAGATAAACCGGACCTGAGCCCGCCCCGCTTCTCCCACCGTTCCGTCAGGCAATCGGATAAAGCGACCGATATTTATTGGCACCGGCAGCAAGGCCTGCATGATCTCGCCGTCGCGGCGTTTCAGCTCAAAGCAAAGAACGAAACCGAGATTGGGTACAAAAGGAAAAGGGTGCGCCGGATCGAGCGCCAGCGGGGTCAGAACCGGAAAAATATTCGAATGGAATTCGTTTTCCAGCCACGCGCTGTCGGTTTCTGTAATTTCATCATCCCCAACAACGCTAACGCCGGTAGCGCGCATCAACGGCGTCAATTCGCGCCAGCAGCGTTGCTGTTCTTCCATCAACGCCATGGCCCGCTCATTGATCAGCGTCAGCTGTTCCTGCGGCGACAATCCTTCCTGACTAACAACAGAAATCCCCTCGCGCACTTGTCCGCGCAGCCCGGCAACCCGCACCATGAAAAACTCATCAAGGTTGCTCGCCGATATCGACAGGAATCGCAGCCGCTCAAGCGGCGGATGGTTCTGGTTGAAGGCTTCTTCAAGCACGCGCGAATTGAACGCCAACCAGGAAAGCTCGCGATTAATGAAGCGCTGCGGCGAATTCGGCGCGATTTGCAGCGCCGCTTTCTTGCCAATCCCCTGCCTCAAACCGTCATCAGCGCCGGCCACATGCCGCTCCTTTGGTCAACTTCAAGCCTTTCAGGTTTATGTCGTAAATTGGTTGCCAGAAAGCTCATCAATGAATTTTTGCACCAGCGCGACTGTAATTTTCCGTTTTTGGGCAAGAGCCGCGCGGTCCGCAAGCGCAACAAATCCATCAGCCGCCGCAAAGGTACGCGGCAACCGCGGGGCGGCAAAATCGATAACCGCACGGCTGACCGTCACCTGGCGGTCCCGGAAGCCTTTGGCGATGACGGCTCTGATCAATGTTTCGTCCGGCTCATTCATGACTGCGCGGGGCATCGCTTCAAGTCTGGTGCGCAAATCCTTTAAACCCATCGACCAGTCCGACGGATGCCCGGCGCCTGTTAGGATAACCCGGGCCATAGAGGCGGCGCCGCTTTCAAGCGCCGCAAGAAAGCCATGCGAATCATGCGCCGGCAGACCGTCGACAACAACAAGCGGCGCTTCGACGAGCGCGCGCTCCAAATCTGAGGGATTAACAAATCGGCATGCGCGCCCGTCAGCGATGACATGGGCGAGATGGGTTTTGCCGGACTTTGGCGGGCCGCAAATAATCAGCGCCGGATCGTCAGACACCGCCCACCTTTGCGCCACCCGCCACGCCGCATCGTTGGCGTCGGAACGAACAAATCCAGCCGCCTCATAGCGGGGCGGCCTATCTGGCAAATCCAGTGCGAGCTGCCCCGGACTATCGGCTTGCTTATTCATCATCGTGTTGCCGGGCATGGTCGCAACAGCCGCCTTCAGGTCGCCTCAAAACCGCGAATCGATTTTCGCCGCGCTATCCGTTTCCTCAAGCGCTGCTGGATCAATTCTCAGTTCGTCATCGCTGTCTTTGTCGCCGGACCCAATTCGGTTTCGTCCTCGCTTGGAGCGCCCACGCACGGCTTGCGCAGTAACCGGCGTTGCGATCATCCAGTGTTCTCCGTCCTCGCTCCACAAAGCGAGTCCCTGAGACTCCATGGCGATGATCAGTTTGCCTGAATCGCCATATGCGCGGATCAGGATTTCGGCGCCGCGCCGCGACATAGAGCGAACCTGAACCGAACCAATCAACGGCGTTGAGACGAGTGCAGTACGGATTTTACCCCATTCGCCGATTGACTGAAAATAAGCGCTCGCCTCAAGAAGGGCGGCTTCGGTATGATCAATCAGTGTGCGCTGCTTCCAGGGTTTTGCATGTTTTGCAATTGCGGTTTCGATGGCCCCCTCGGCAAGCGTCGGAAAATTCCCTGAAGCCTGATGGAACCAGGCTTCAGCGAGAACATCGCCGATTTTCGCCTGAATAAAGTCGTTGGTCGAAGGCCCTTGCTGGACCAGTCGATCGCTGGCGGACTCATCTATGCCGATGACGCCAAGCTCATCGAGGCTTCCGATTTCACCGGACTCCCGAAACCCGTTGATCAGACGCACACGCAATCTGTCTTCGCCGTCGATCTGCTGAAGGAATGCATGCGCAACAATAACCTGGCTGACAGAATATCGGTCCGCGAGTATGTGCAACGCTTCCTGATTTAGCGCCAACGCCTGCCGCCCGCTGATAGTTGCGGCGTCTTCCAGATCGCCAAGCGGCGCCGTCATTGGCGTCAATTCGTTATTATACGGACGCACTTTCCAGGCCGCCATCCAGGGGTTATTTTCTTCCCAGAGGTAGAGCCCGCTTCCGGTTTGTAGAACTGGTAAAACAAGCGCGGTTCTGGTCTGCGCTTCACTATAAGGAATCTGCGCATCCTTCAGAAGCTTGCGCACCGCCGCCGGCTTAAAACGATAGGTGATGAACGCCCGATAGGTGCTTGATGAACTTTTTTCATTATAGACTTCAAAGCCTGACTCAAGTTGTTCAAGCGCTGCGTCATCAAGAGCGATAACGCCACGGTCAAAGCTGATCTCGACGGATGCGGGTTCTCCCATCGCAAGACGCGGCAGGTAAACCCAGTCCTCCTCGACAGTGAGCCGGCGCAGCAATATGTCCATTGCCCGCCGCCGGCCCTGCGACTGGGCAGCATCTTTGGCTCTGGTTGCACTGTCCGCCTGGGCCTGCACCGTCACGCGCGGCACAACAAACACATCCTCACCAAGCGCCATAGCCGGCGCGGCGCCAATGGCGCCCAACATAACCGCGGAAAAAACCATTGCCGCCAACCGAAACATCATCAAAATCATCCTATTCCCTGCGCTTGCCCGCAACGCCATCCTGGCGCCCGTTATAGCCATGCCCGGCGCCGGAAACGAGCCCATTTGAGCCGTCTGGACGCATTTAGTTGCGCGGGACGCCCGGCATTGGCTAGGACGGCGCCATGAGTGACGCATATAAAAAATCAGGGGTCGATATTGACGCCGGCGACCGGCTTGTCAGCGCGATCGGGCCGATCGCAAAAGCGACGGCGCGACCGGGCGCAGACGCAGCGCTCGGCGGTTTTGGCGGGCTTTTCGATCTGAAGGCGGCAGGATTCAGCGACCCAATTCTTGTTTCGGGAACTGACGGCGTCGGCACCAAACTGAAAATTGCATTTGAGACCGGCAGACACGACACGATCGGTATCGATCTTGTCGCCATGTGCGTCAACGACGTCTTAGCACAAGGCGCTGAGCCGCTGTTTTTCCTGGACTATTTTGCAACAGGTAAACTCAATGAGAAGGTTGCCGCAAGCGTCGTCGCGGGGATTGCCGATGGCTGCCGCCTGGCCGGCTGCGCCCTGGTCGGCGGCGAAACCGCAGAAATGCCCGGCATGTACCCGCCGGGAGAATATGATCTTGCTGGATTTTGCGTTGGCGCGGTTGAGCGCGAAAATATCCTGCCGCGCCCGATCGCTGCCGGCGATCAAATGATCGGCCTTGCTTCTTCCGGCGCCCATTCAAATGGCTATTCGCTGATCCGTAAAATTGCGGCGGAATGCGGCGCGGCGTTCGAAAATCCCGCGCCGTTTGATGCGGCGACAACGCTGGGCGGCGCATTGCTGGAGCCGACGCGCATCTATGTAAAATCGGTGTTGCCCCTGCTTACGGACCCGCAAATCAAGGCTTTCGCGCATATTACCGGCGGCGGTCTTGCTGATAATGTGCCGCGCGTCCTTGGCGACAATCTCGCGCCTAATTTCGATGACAATGCGTTAATGTTGCCGCCGCTTTTTCAATGGCTCCGCGATGCGGGCGCGCTCGGCAGCGCCGAGATGCGCCGCACTTTTAATTGCGGGATCGGCGGCGTTCTTGTCTGCGCGCCCGGCGCCGTTGACGCCAGCCTCGCCGCCCTATCGAAATGCGGCGAAACGGCGCGCGTCATTGGCGAGATCGTGGAGCAATAAAATGGCGCGGGCAAAACTCGCTGTACTGATTTCCGGACGCGGCAGTAATCTTCAATCACTGATTGATGCGGCGGTCGATGCCGGCTTTCCGGCTGAAGTCTCTCTTGTGATTTCAAACCGGCCAAAAGCCGAAGGCCTTAAACACGCGACCAAAGCTGGCATCCACCAGCTCGTCATCGACCATAAGGATTTTCAAACCCGTGAAGATTTTGACGATGCGCTTAATGACGCGCTGCGCGCGACCAAAGTCGATTATGTCTGTCTTGCCGGCTTTATGCGTATGCTTACACCGAAATTCGTCAATGACTGGCGCGGCAGGCTGATTAATATTCACCCGTCCTTATTGCCCGCATTTAAGGGCCTGCATGTCCATGAAAGGATGATCGACGCCGGTATCAAAATCGCCGGCTGCAGCGTTCATTTCGTTTCAGCGGAAGTCGACGCCGGACCGATCATCGGACAAGCGGCGGTGCCGGTCTTGCCGGGCGACGACGCAGACACGCTGGCCGCCCGCATACTTGAACAGGAACACAAGCTTTATCCCGCCTGTGTCAAACTGATTGCAGAAAACAAGGCGCGGCTTTCGGGCGCCGTTGTGCCGTTCGATTCAAGCATTACCGCAGCCGGCGCCCTCTCCAACCCACCGGGCGTGTAGGCTATACAACTTCCTGATCCAGCCGTGCGAAAAACTCCTGCACCCGCTTGGCGTTGGCGCCAAGATCAGATGCGCCGACGCGCGATTTTGACCGCACATCGATACGCGTCATTGAGCCTTCCGGCGTCAATCGAACGATAAAATCGTCAACAAAGCCAAACCAGGTCGACGTGTAGGTTGCTTCCACCACCCACCCCGCCTCGGTTGGCCCTTCGCTCAAGATTTCCATTTTCATATCGAGCACAATTTTGCGTACCGTTTCGGCCGTTTCATCAACGCCGCCATTGACGCTTTTCGGTTTGATGTCCGGAAAGGCAGCTTGCTGCGCCTCAGCTGTTGTCAACTCTGAGCGCGGCGCCGGTTCCGCGCCGACATAGGCTGCGGGATTTTTCCGTGGCAGATCAGCGGCTGTGATAATTTGGGGTGGGTTTTCAAAATCCGTCGTAATGTCGTGAATGAACGGATTGGCATCGACAAGCTCTTTCATTTTCAGCGGGACCATTCCCGCCCCGCCTGCAGCAATCGCGGCGAAAAGCGCCAGCGGCGCCAGGCCACGGGCCTTGATAAGCGCTGCGACAAAACCAAGCGCTGCGGCGCCCGATGCAATCAGCACTGGCAATGCAGCGTCGCGAATGATCGTTAGCCCCGTCCCATATTCCCAATAGCCGTAACGGGTCCCCGGCCCTGCAACAGCAATTGCCAACGCCAATCCAAGCGCCGCCAGCGACACAAGTACAATACCTAATTTCATTTCCGCCCCACGGATTTGCAAGCTTGTGAGCACATAACATACAAATAGGCCCAAATGCACCTGTCGAGGCGGCTGATTTTTGGTTGAATAACCGGCGCAATAGCCCATTTCTTGGTGAGCAATCAGAGGGTGCCCTATGAGCAGGCCTGTTACGGTCACTATTTCCCATGATCTCGGAAAGGACGAAGCGCGCCGCCGCGTGCGCGACGGATTCGACAAGCTGAAAGCCCAGATGACCGGCGGCATGATGTTTAAATTTGCTGAAGACTGGACTGATGACGATACATTGACCTTTAACGCCAAAGGGCTTGGTCAGAATATTACGGGGCAGATCGATATTTTCCCCCAGCATGTCCGCATCGAAGTGACCTTGCCGGGCCTGTTGGCGACGATTGCCGAAACCATCACCGGCAAAGTCGAACAGCAGGGCAAATTGCTGCTCGAAAAAAAATAATTTTGAGGAATTAGTATTTCGCAAAAATTGAGGCGGCTTTCGCCGCCTCAATTCATTTATTGCCTCTCGAATGATGATGCAAATTTGGCGGCGACTTCAATTTGACGTCGACAGCCGGCTTACTCAATCATCATCATCATCGTCATCGTCATCATCGTCATCATCGTCATCATCGTCATCATCGTCATCATCGAGAAATTCATCCAACGCAGCGACGGCGTCAATGAAGCCGAACCCCGAGTCGAAGTCGAATCCGTCCGGACCAACTTCGTCAAAGGTTGCAATCGTTGCGCCCGTGCCGTTGCTGGCCCGGATATTCATATCCTGCGCAGTTGAACGCATGACGTCATAAATGTCCGCAGGTTCCGTGCGATCGCAAGGGCCAAGAAGCCACCCTTTTGCAATCTTGGAGGCTACCTTGCCAGGTTGAACATTGCCGTCATCGCCATCTTCACGGCCCTCGTCATCATCGTCAGGCTTGCACATCCTGAACTTGATGTCGCCGTTATTTTTAACGCGGATGATCTCCGATCCTTCAGCATCAATCATCAATGCCGCCACAGTAGCGGCATGGGGCGCCGCAGCTGACGTACCGAAGAAGTTCGGGAACTCCCCCGGTTCACCGGTTTGGAATACACCATCCCCATCATCATCGTCGCGGCTCGTATCATTGAAGAAGAACGATGTGTTCGTACCATCCGGACCGGTCAGGCCAGGCTTGAGACGAACTTCAGGCGTCGCTAGGCGGTTGCCAGCGATGTCGAAGAAGATCGGCGTGCCGCCAGCTGATGAGAAATCGTTCAAACAAGCTGGCACGCACCCCGGCTCACCTGCTTGTCCGCGGAGGTCCAGCGTATTTGGATCGCCGATGAACTCTTCGGTGAAATAAAATGCCGCAGCACCGACGCCTTCAGCGCCAGCGGCATTGTTATGACCAAAGCCGGACGGCGCATCGATAGCATATTCACTGGCGGCTATCCCGCCGCCGAATACTACATACTTAACAAAACCAGGCGCTGGGCCGGATTCTGTTAGAAAACCGAGTTGTACCTGCGCCGCGCCGCCGGTAAAATCGACAAGCGAGACAAGCTCGATTGCGTCACCGCCATTGCCGCCATCAATCGGGATGCCGCCGTCGGTAAACTGGAATTGGCAAAGCCCGTTTGCCGGAAACACGAAAGGTCCGCCGCCGGGGAAGCAATCCGCCACCCGTACGCCAGCGGCGTCAAACATGACAACGTCAACATCGGTCTGCGCGCCTGCGCCGCCGGAAACAGAAAAGTTTGGACTGTCCCACTGGAATGTCAGATTTGTTTGTACGGCGCCATTGAAAGTAACCGTCTTCAACAAATCAACACCGGGGCCTGCGTCAAAATCATGCCAGGTACCTGTTGTCGTATCAATCGTGGCTGCGACAGGGCGGTAGTCAGCTTCAAATGCGTCACGCGCCCGGTTGCCGTTTGACGAATAGTAAGGAACGCCAAGACGGGCGACCTCGTCAGCCGCCTGGGCGATGATGCCGTCCTGGAACATTGGTTCGGTGAAATATATCACGTCATCAACGATGACATCTGCTCCGGCGTGAGCCAGCTCGATAATGCCTTGCGCAAAATCTGCCTGACCGTTGAACGCCGTGTGGAACGCAATCTGGGCGCCCGGCACAACGTCATGGATCAGCTGCGCCATGCCGCGGCCTTCATCGGTACAACCTGTCGTGATATCTGAAAGGATGATGACATTCGGCGGAATGTCGTTATTTGCCGCGTCCTCGGCTGGGGTCGTGTAAGGCCCGCCCGCGAGGGCGCCTGCACCCGGATCGCACGCAAAACTGTCTGACAACACGCCAATCGTCAGGCCGGTTCCGTCAAATCCGAGATTGGCGCGCACCGCGTCTGTGCGCATGGAACGATCACCTTGCGAGTCCACAAGTCCGACATTCGTTTCACGAAAACTCGGCTGCGCAAACGCTAAATAACCACTGGCGGCCAAATCTCCCAACCTGTCAGCTGGAAATTGGGTCGAAACAACACGGCCATATGTCGTGACATTTTTCCCGCCAAGCGATTCGATTGTCACCGCGAGGTCGCTGGCGGCGCCGGAGGCAACTGCGTCAAGCGTCACATAACCGTCTGCAGAAACATCAGCCAGCTTTAATGCATTATTCGGCCCCGCCTTACCCATCGACTCTGCCCTTGCCCGTAAGCTTTTTCGGGCGACGGTCTGCTCCGTTGTTGCAGATTCACTCTGGTTATATACTTGCTCCAGCGCTCCGCCGAGCTTTTTCATGTATCCTTTGTCTGCAAGTGCAGATCCTGTTTGCGCCGCCAGCACAGTACAAGCTGCTATACCAGCCGTCAGAATATTTTTCATCCAGGTAACCTCCTCCATTTTCACAACAATGACTTACCGTAGCAATCGGGAATGCACCGAGCCTGCTTCAAGGATAGAAAATACGTTACTGAATCCATAAGCGAAAATTGGCGTAACACTAAGCAAGTGTCGTCAATTAATATTCGTCGTCCGGTCCACAACCCCATAATCAAAACACATACACTTGTCGCGTTCAAAAAGCGAATGATAAAGAATGGGCAATCGCAAGTATTGATCTTCCGGTATTTAAATTCTCGCAATGGGTAAGAAGAAATTTTTGTTGCGGCGCTAACTTGCTAGCGGTTGCGTCTACACAATATTATTTTGAAATTGATCGATGTAGGTACAATGCGCATAATGCATATTTTCAATCTCATTTTTATGTCTGCGCCAGAAAATATCGTGCGGGTGGCAAAAAATTGCGTATTCAGCAAACTGCCTGCAATGAATGGCTCCGCACACACAAATGAACATTGCCAATCGCTGCACAAGGTCGAGCAAAAAATCTGCCCTGACGGGATCGCCGCTCATATGGGCGGAGACGGTTACATGGGCGAAATCTCAGCTGTGCAGCATCCAAAAACACCGTGCCGTATACGAGGCGTCGCCGCGAAATCACGCGGGCGCCCAAAGATATCGAGACAGCCAACTGACTGCGCGCCTAGCGCTCCCTACTCGCCGCCCATCAATTCAATCACGCCCGCGGTCATTGCCTGAACGCCAGTCTTTAAGGTCGGTTCCGGGATTGGCGCAAAAAATGGCGAATGATTTCCAGGCGGCGCCGACGCCTTGCCGTCGCGGGCTGCCTTCATGGCGGCGGGATCATTGCCCCCGGTCCAGAAGATCAGCGTTGGAATATTATCGCTGGTCCGGGCAAAACGGCTGAAATCTTCGCCGCCCATGCTTGGCGGGCGTTCATAGACCCGCTCCGTGCCAATGCTTGCAGCGACCGCTCCCATGACGCGTGCGGTGAGGTCCGGGTCATTATAAGTCGATGGCGTATAATCGCTCTCAATGACGACGTCGGGCATCATGTTATCCGGCAACCCGGCCGAGCGCGCCTGCGCCTCGGCAATGCGACGAATGCCAGCAAGCAGTTTTTCGCGCACATCGTCTTTATAGGACCGCACGGTAATTTGAAGATGCGCCGCGTCGGGAATGATGTTGTGCTTATAACCCGACTGGAAAGCGCCGACGGTGACAACGCCGGAATCAAGCGGATCCAATTCCCGCGAGACGAGCGTTTGAAGCGCATTGATGATTTGCGCGCCAATCACAATCGGGTCCTTGCCAAATTGCGGCGCCGATCCATGGGTTCCAACGCCTTTGATGTAAATGTCGACACTGTCGACATTCGCAAGCGCGTAGCCGGATGTATAAGTAACATCGCCTGCAGAATCCCATCCAGATGTATGGGTTGCCAGCACATAATCGGGCTTTGGGAATTTCGCATACAGATTGTCCTCAAGCATCGCGAGCGCGCCGAGACCAACTTCTTCTGCCGGCTGACCAATGAGAACAAGCGTGCCGGACCACTGATCTTTCATTGCAACTAGACGCCGCGCAGTTCCGATCAGCATCGCCATATGGCTGTCATGGGCGCAGGCATGCATGACCGGCGCTTCCTGTCCGCTGTAATCCGTGCTGATCTTGGTTGACGCATAGGAGAGACCGGTTCTTTCCTCCAGCGGCAAGGCGTCCATATCGGCGCGGATCATCACGATTGGCCCGGCGCCATTTTCCATGACCGCCGCTAGCCCATAGCCGCCGACGCCCTCATAAACCTTGCCCGCATCCGCCTTGGCTTTTGCTTTCGTCCATTTGTCGCCGAGGCCGGTTGTCACGGTAAAGCCGAGCGCTTCGAGCTCCGTCGCCATACGCGCGGCGCTTTCGCTTTCTTTAAACGACAATTCAGGATTGGCGTGGAAATGTTTGTATAGGTCGAAGACATACTCATAATCGGCGGCGACAGCATCACTGAGGTCGTCAGCCTGAGCGGCGTTAGCGAACGCCAAAGATATAGCGGCGGCGGATAGAATTTTTTTCATTTCTTCCTCATTTGTTCCGGTAATTCAAAATCGACGATCGGCATTGCGCCAGGCGCAACGCCAAGCCGTTGCTTTTCATCGGCAACCATTGTTTGGATCGACGCACGCAATTGCAGGCCGTCATAGACAACACCATTCTTGATCACGTAATCGATTCCGCCGACGCGCACCGGTTTATTAGTTTCCGGGTCGAGCCTGATATGTCCCGTTGCATAGAGCACTTTTAAGTTGGCGAGCGGATTTTCCTTGATAACAACGAGATCGGCCTGCTTTCCGACCTGCACTGATCCAATTCTGTCGGCAGCGCCGAGAATCTTGGCGCCTTGAAGCGTCGCCGCATTGATAACTTCGAGAGGATGAAAGCCCGCCTCTCGAAGCAGCTCCATTTCCTGAATGTAGCCAAATCCATAAGTCGAATAAATATAGCCGGCGTCTTCGCCAACGCCGACCTTGCCCCCGCGATTTTTATAATCATTGATAAACCGCATCCATAATTGGTAATTTTCCCGCCACGCAGCCTCTTGCTCTGTACCCCAATCAAACCAGTACGAACCATGGGCGTTGCGGTCAGGCGCATAGAATTTCCACAAGGACGGCATTGTGTAGATGTCATGCCATTCGGCGCGGCGGGAGCGCATCCAGTCCCGGCTCGCCATATAAATTGAAAAGGTCGGAACGATTGAAAATTCGCGCTCCAGCAATGTCGACATTACTTCTTCCCAGCGCGCACTGCCGGGCTTTGCCGCCTGCGCCCACAGCTTGCCGGCATTTTCAAACCGGTGCTGTTCGTCATTATAATTATAGTCGACGGGATAAGCCTGAAGCGTGCGGTCGTCAAACAAGGCTTCGGGGAGACCATACCAATGTTCCATGGAACCGAGACCATGCGCAGAGGTGTCCATCACATCGGCATGGGCGACATCGAGCTGCGCATGATGCATAGTGGTTTTAAGCCCGCGCTTTTTCGCTTCATCAAGCCCGGCCCATAATATCTCTTCGGGTGCGCCGAAAAACTTAACGCCAAGCGCGCCCTCGCCCTTCAGCTGCCTGATGCGTGCGCGCGCTTGGGCAGGCGTATCGACGTCACCGGCGGACCAGCCGCGAAAAACAGGATAGGGATAGATATTCGGCGCATCGATTTCATTTCGCGCCGACCGCGCTGCAAGACCCGATGTCCATTTTGCGCCGCCCTGATTGCCCAATTCCCGGACGCTGGTAATGCCGTGGGCGAGCCATAATTTGAAAATATAATCGGACGGTACGCCCTGCCCGCTGGTTTCGTCATGGATATGTCCGTGAAGATTAACGAAGCCAGGCAATACATACATGCCGCCTGCATCAATCTCGCGTCCGCCAGACGCCGGGCGGCGTTCAGGATCAACCGGGAGCCCGGGGGCGCCAACCGGCACAATTCCGGTTATCCGGCCGCCCTCAACAACAATATCGACGGGCCCAACAGGCGGCGCTCCGGCGCCGTCAATCAGGATCGCGCCGCGAATGACGAGACGATCATACGGCCCCTCGCCAAGACTTCGGTCGGGCACAGTTTGCGCCAGGACAGACGACACCATCATGCTTGCCGCGGTCGCAGCGACTACTAAAAGCTTCAACATCTTTTCCCCATACCCCTACCTACCGGCACAGCATCATAACCCGTTCGCAGCCAATACAAAGCCTTCGCGGGATTTGCGATGTTGCATCGCGGAAATCTTCAAGCTGCCAAGACCATCTCTTCAGTTGCTTCCCACAGACGCATTGCAGCGTCATCGTCCGCGGCCCACTCAGCAACATGGAAATAGCGTGGTGAGGCCTTACTCGCCAGCTGTGCAATATCGCAGTCTTCACAATATTCGCCGCCGCGATCGTTCAATGCCTCGCTTGTCGCGCACCACAGCGTCGTAGAACAGCCCTGTTCCGGCGTTTTAAAGAACGCTTTTAGCGCATCTGGAACCTCGCCGGTTTCATCAATCCAGCCGAGCGCTACCATTTCTTCCGTTTCGAGATGGCGTTGCAGCGGCGTCATAATGCCGCCGGGATGAACTGAAAACGCCTTGACGCCGTCTCCGGCCATGCGCCGGTTTAACGCCCGCGCAAAAAGCGCATTCGCGGTTTTTGACTGACCGTAAGCTTCCCATTTTTCATATTCGCTGTTGCGAAAATGAATGTCGTCCCAACGAATCGGCGAACGACGATGCGCCGTCGATGAAAGGCAAACGACGCGCGCGCCGCCGGCATTTTTGAGATAGGGCACCAGCTCTTTGGTAAAAACAAAATGGCCAATGTGATTAGTGGCAAATTGCGCCTCCCAATCGGCGCCAATCCGCGTTTCCGGGCAAGCCATGATCCCGGCATTATTAATCAGTATGTGTATTTTATCGTGATTGCCGGCAATCTCGGCGGCGCAATTCTGGACGCTTGCGAGATCGCCAAGATCCATCTGGCGGGATTCCACAGCAGCGCCAATGCCGGCAAGATTTTCATCAGCTTTTTGCCTGTTGCGCACCGGCACGATGACCTCCGCGCCGGCCGCAACCAATGCTTTGGTCGTTTCCAGCCCAATGCCGGAATAGCCGCCAGTGACAATTGCGGTTTTCCCCGAAAGATCGACGCCCTTCATAATATCAGCAGCGGTTGATTTTGCTCCAAACCCGGATCCGATTGGTTTTTGGTCTCCTGCGGCCATAGGCGTTTCCTTTTCCAGATCAAAGAGGCGCGAGAAATCATAGGCTGCACAACCCCTAGCGGCCAGTGGATTAAGCATAAAGTCGGCTACCGTATCGGATGCCGCTTGCTCCGGCGTTTTTCCAATCCGTAATAAACGCCGAACAGATTATGCTTGACTACAATTGTAATCGCGGCTTTAGATTACAGTTGTAGTCATAGAGTGCTCGCGGCAAGGGAATATGTCTGACCAAATCACCAAAGCGGAATTTGAGATCATGGACGTTTTGTGGGCAGAAAGCCCGCTTGCAGCGAGTGATGTCGCCGACCGGCTCGCGGCGCACACAACATGGAGCCTCAAAACCGTCAAAACCTTGTTGAGCCGCCTCGTCGACAAAAGCGCAGTCTCACACGAACCGGACGGCAGGCGATTTTTGTACAGGCCGCTTCTGACCCGCGCCGATCATGCCCGTGCGGCGACCAGCCGCCTCGCCGATCAGTTGTTCGGCGGCCGCGCAGCGCCGCTGGTCGCCCATCTTGCGGAACAGCGCAGCCTCTCCAAGAGCGATATTCATGAACTCGAAGAATTGCTTAAGGAGCTGAAACGTGACGGCGATTGATCTTCTGCATTGGCTCGGCGAGACATCAATCGCCATATGCCTTTTGATTGTTGTTATACTGATCATCCGTAAACCATTTGCGAAGATCTTTGGCGCCCATGCTGCCTACGCCTTATGGCTGGCGCCAATTTTACGGGTTTTCCTGCCTGAACTTGCTGTCTTGCCGCCGCCAGAGGCGATTTTTACGGGTGATAACGCCTGGGAAATGATCGCAATGCCGGTAAGCGCTGATACACGTGTCATCCCATCAGGATATGACGCGCGCACGTTTGCGGCGGTTCTGGCCCTGTTTTTGTGGTTCACAATCGGCTTTGCCTGGTTCAATCTTAAAATTGAGGCGCAGTCACGATTTATGCGCGTGATGTTGGCGTCGTCAAAGCCGGCGGCCAGCCAAATTATGCTCTGCGCCGATGCAATCCGGCATAGTCTGGGCGTTAAGCGCCGGACACGAATTCGTCTTTGCAATGAGAATTACGGGCCGGCAGTCATTGGCCTTTTTCGCCCGGTAATATTTTTGCCTGCGAATTTCTTGAGCGGCTATTCGGCGGAAGAGCGGCGGCTCGCCCTCGCCCATGAAATTGCCCATATCGCCCGCGGCGACATGGCGGCGACTTTAGCCGCGCTCGCATTCCAGGCGGCGCAATGGCCAAATCCGCTTGTACACTTTGCCTTTCGCCTGTTTCGCGCCGATCAGGAAGCGGCTTGCGACGCCTTCGTGCTATCACATTACCAGCCCGATCCGCGCGCTGCAGGCGACTATGCTTCCGCGATCATAAAATCCGCTGCCGGCGCACATGCGGCGCCGGCATTCGGCCTTTCCCTCGGCCATTCAATAAAGGAGAGACTAATGTTGCTCAAAAATCCAAAACAAAGCCGCTCGCGAAAAATTGCCGGCGGCGCCAGCGCAATTGCTCTGGTTTTGGCCGGGCTCGCCGCCACTGCAAATTATAGCTATGCCGCCGACGATGCGAAAGAAAATGATGCAAAAGAGGAACGCGCCGTCGAAAAAGAAAAGCGCGTCATGATTATTGGCGGCGACGAACATGAAGACGGCGTCGTTAAAAAGGAAAAACGCGTTGTCATCATGGGGAGTGATGATGATATGGATTTTGTGATGCCAATGATGCATGGCGGCGACTATGAGTTTGTTACGGAAGATGGCGACAGCGAACATCGCGTATTCAGATATGTCACGCGCAGCGACGGACACGGACCTCATATGACAATGAAGGGGATGGGCGACTGCACCGCGACAGACGGCGAAGGCGAACCGGTCAAACTGGAATGGTCAGACGAAGCGGGAAAAGACGGAGAAACCAAAACCCGCAGCATCATCTGCGTTGCAGGCGAGGAAGATCCGAAAAAACGCGCTGAAGCGTTGCGTAAAGCCATCGACCAGATGGAAAAACACCATAAACAACAGGAAGAGCGCCACAAGAAAATGATCACGGGCCTGCGCAAACAATTGCGCGAATTAGAAAAGAAATAGAATCTGCAGAATTTTGCAGTGATTGCGGCGGGCGTAAGCCCGCCGTTTTTTTAACAGGTTCAGCCCCAGGCCTGTGCAATGCTGGAATAGGCGACCCCGCCATCGACCGCCAGCGTGTCGCCAACCACATAATCCCCCGCTTTCGACGCAAGAAACACCGCCGCCCCCGCCATATCTTCGGCGCGACCGATACGCTTTGCCGGGATCATGGTTGCAACCGCATCGCTCTGGTCGCGCGCCGCTTTGTTCATGCTGGAAGCGAACGCGCCAGGTGCGATACCGCTGACGGCAATATTATCTTGAATAAGACGCGCCGCCATGCGCCGCGTTAAATGGATCATCGCTGCTTTTGACGCCTGATAAGAGTAAGTCTCCCACGGATTAATTTTTATGCCGTCGATGGACGCAATATTGATGACTTTCGCGACGTTGTCCGGCGACGCCGCTGTCTTCAACGCGTCGAACAAGGCTTGCGTCAGGAAGAACGGCGATTTGACATTAAGGTCCATCACCTTGTCCCAGCCGCTCTCAGGAAATTCGGCAAACTCCACGCCCCACGCGGCGCCGGCATTATTGACCAGAATATCGAGAGAATTTTCATGAGTCAGAAAATCCGCAGCAAACGCCTTGCAGCCGTCAACTGTTGAAATATCATGAGGTAAGGAAACGCATGTGCCTAATTTTGAAAGTTCTTCAGCGGTCTGATCACAGGCCGGCGCCTTGCGCGCGGTGATATAAACCTTTGCGCCCTGCTCCACAAAGCCCTGGGCGATCATCTTGCCAATGCCTCGAGAACCGCCGGTAACGATGGCCGTGCGGCCGCCAAGGGAAAAAAGATCTTTCATCATATTAAACGTTCCTTATTGCGGCGGGTAATACCAGAAGCGTTTCACCTTGCCGTCGACAATTTCATAGACAACGACAGATGCCTGACTTTTGCGCTCACCGTCCTGTTCCCATATCGGGCGTTCAATCGCCGTCAGATAGTTCCCATTGACTGAGATGTTTTTGAGGCTCGAAGACACAGTCGGATAAGCCTCAAAATAGGCGACAAGTTCAGTATAAAGCTGGCTCGCTGACGTCGTCACCGCACTCGATTGATCGCCGGAAACCTCGAACCAAACGACGTCGCCATGCCAAAATTCGCGCATCTTGTCGGCGTCATGGGCGTTGAACGCCTCCATCAGATCACTCACAACGCGTTCCGCGTCGCTTGTCGCGGCCGGCGGCGCCGCCCGCTCAGCATCCGGCGAACAAGCCATCGCAAACATCACCAACACCGCGATCCCCAATCGCACCAGCATAAATCTACCCCTCATCACTCAGCGCCAAACCGTTTTCGCCATTCATCGACCTGCTCGTCCTCAATCTTGGCGAACAGCACTTTAGGCAGCGTGAACGCCTCACCGCCCTTGAATCGTGAAAGCGCGGATGCAGCGCGTGTGGGCCAGCGCGACGCCTCGACCGGATCCAGCCCGAAGATCGCAAACATTTTGTCCGCCGTAAATGGGATAACCGGGCGTGACAGCGCCGCAAAGAGAACAATCAGGTTGAGCGCACAGCGAACCGACGCTGCTGCTCTCGCCTCGTCGGTCTTTATCGAGGTCCACGGCGCGGCGATCTGCAGATATTCATTGCCGGCGACCCAAATGGCCCGCAATTCGGCAAATGCCTTGCGGAATTCCATCTCTTCAAGATAGCCCGCATAGTCCGCCATGCGTTTGTCAAGTTCAGTGATGAGGTTTTGTTCCGCTTCACCATAATCGCCCGCCTCGGGCACAGCATCGCCGAATCGCGCATTACAAAAACGCGTAATGCGATTGACGAAATTGCCAAGCACATCGGCAAGGTCCTTGTTCACGACGCTCGCAAAATGCTCCAGCGTAAAGGAAGCGTCATCGCTTTCCGGCGCGTTCGCCATCAAATGCCAGCGCCAGTAATCAGGGGGCAATATCTCGAGCGCCTGATCCATAAAAATGCCGCGATTTTCGCTCGTCGAAAATTTGCCGCCATACCAAGTCAGCCAGTTGAGGGACTTTAGCGCATCAACTGTCTTCCACGGTTCTTCAGATCCCAGTATTGTCGCAGGAAAACTCACTGTGTGAAAGGCGACGTTGTCCTTGCCCATCACCTGCACATATTTTACATCCGCCGCGCCCTTATCGGTCCGCCACCAACGCTCCCAATTCTCGTTATTGGCCAGCGCCCATTCCTCGGTAGCGCCAATATATTCAATCGGCGCATCGAACCAGACGTAGAAAACCTTGTTTTCAAAGCCGGGACGCTTGGCGCCGTCTTTCGCTACGGGAATACCCCAGACGAGGTCGCGGGTAATCGACCGATCACGCAGGCCCTCCTTAAGCCATTTTTTTGCAATCGACTTGGTCAATTGCGGCCATTCTGTTTTTGACTCCACCCAACGTGCAATGCGGTCCTGCATTTGCGCCTGCAGCAGGTACAAATGCCGTGTTTCGCGAACTTCAACATTACGAGAACCAGAGATTTTTGAATAAGGCTCTTTCAATTCGATAGGGTCAATCAGCCGACCACAATTATCACATTGATCACCACGGGCTTTTTCATATTCACAATGAGGGCAAATTCCCTCCACATAGCGATCCGGCAGGAACCGTTGATCGTCGATCGAATAAATCTGTTTATCGACACGCTCTTCGATCAGGCCACGGTCCTCAAGAACAGCAGCGAAGTGCTGCGTCAGTCGATGGTTTGGCGGATTGGAAGAACGCCCGAAATGATCGAAGGAGAGCCCAAAGGCTTCGCCGGCCCCGGCCTGAATTTCATATTGCTCGGCGCAATATTGCTGCACCGTTTGCCGCGCATCGCGGGCCGCCAATTCAGCCGGCGTGCCGTGCTCGTCGGTGGCGCATATATAGAGAACATCATTCCCGCGCTGGCGTTGAAACCGCGCATAGACATCCGCCGGCAGCATTGAGCCCACAAGATTGCCCAGATGCTTGATGCCGTTGATATAAGGCAGCGCGGATGTGATCAGAATGCGGGCCATGGGGATTCTTTCAAAGATCGATCCCGGTCTATAGCGGCAAGCGGCCTGAAATCACAAGAAGGCGCTGCAACCTGTGCATTCGGCGCCCTTGCCCCGGCGCAATGGTGGCGGCGGCAGTTCGGCGCGCCAGCGCCTCACGCTATGATTGAGATGCTTCTATATTTGGTTCGGCTGAGGAATTCGATCCAGCAGTCCCGCCGCCGCCCTCAGCAAATCCGAGAGCACAGTCAACATTTCCTGCATGCTGTAGCCATTCACAGTAGCCGCCATGAAACCGATAAACAGGAGCAAGCCGATCGTGCGGGCAATGGTGCGGCGCGCTGTCAGGAACAGCACGGTCGCGCCCAATAGTTCGACTGGCCCCGCAAATCCGCCCGATGCTGCGCGTTCGAGCAGACCGGTAATCGATTGCACGCCGCCCAAAGACGCGGCCGCGCTGGACGGCGCCAAGATGTGCGATGCGCCCAATAAGGAAAGCAAACCCGCACATGCGCCTTGAGCGGTGTCTTTACAAAAGCCGAAAACGCCGCGTAACGGCCCGCCGGTTTCACTCTCCGCCGCTGGCCTTGGATCGAAGACCGGGCGGCGCCTTCTCACTGCTGTCGTCATAATGCTCCTCCTTAACCGCCCGCCCCGCCATTAATACGACCGCCAATGGCCAATTAGGTTCACCCAAGGCGGGAGAAAAAGCGGCGGAAAGATGGCGGTTCGGCGCCGCACGGGAATGTGATAAACAAACCCTTCGTCGCCTCAGCGTCTCGCTTTACCGTTTTTACGGTGATTGTGCGGCTTAAACGGGCCATCGTCGGCTGTGTTTTTCTCAAATTCATCGAAGGGATATTCAAATGAAGCAATTAGCGTCTTTTGCCGCTGCTGCGATAGTTTCGGTTTCGGCCGCTGCTGCAGCCGAAATACCGGCCAACATAAAGGCTGGCGTCGATAATCCGAACCGCACAGAGGCCAACCGTGAACGCGACGCCGACCGAAAGCCGGCCGAGGTTCTGGCGTTTTTCGGCGTTGAAAAAGGCATGACGGTCGTCGATCTTGCTTCAGGCGGCGGCTATTTCACCGAAATCATATCCGGCGCTGTCGGGCCAACCGGTCAGGTGCGCGCACAAAATCGCGCGGGCGAAAGATTTGAGCAACGCCGTGCGGCGCTCGAAGAGCAGTTTGCGCCGTTCGGCAATATTACAATTGACGTGACCGAAGCGGGATCCGCGCTTCCTTATGAAGATAACTCCGTCGACATGGTATTGTTGTCTCTTATCATTCATCATCTCCATTATAACGCCGAGTCCGGTGAGACCATGCCGGAAAGCTCTGCTGCAATTTACGCTGACGTAAGACGCGTCCTGAAACCCGGCGGTGTCTTTGCTGTTATTGAACATAAAGCGCCGGACGGCGCGACCCGCGAACAAAGCGCCGCCTGGCATCGTATTCCCGAGGACATCATGGTCGCCGACGTGACATCGGCTGGATTCGTGCTTGACGGGTCAAATGACGAGATTCACAACAACCCTGATGACGATCTGCAAAATGTCTGGTTTGACACTGGCTTGCGCGGCAAGACCACACGCCTGGTGCATCGTTATAAAAGCCCGGACTAAACTCAAAAGCCAATTCCAAAATATACGGCCGGACTCTGTCATCGTGACAGTCCGGCCGGCGTCATGAATTGGCGGCGATACGAATACACGCCGCACAAGCGAGAATTGGGGCTCGAAGATTGCGCCGTGATCTTCAAATAAATTCGCAGTTATCAAGGTTTTTGCAAAAGCGATCGGCCGGCAAAAATAAAACCGAACCCGAAAAAAACACCGCCAACAGCGAAAGCCTGATCAGCAAATCCGGCGGCTGCGCCAAAAATGACTGCGACGATGCTAAAAAGCCAGATCACCGGCGCCAACATCGAGCCCGCGCCGCGCAAAAGGAAATTGATCGAGAAGACGCCGATGCCGAGCGCAATAATTGCGACGCCGGCCTGGTATATGTCTACGCCAAAACTTTTCCCATCCGGACCGATGATCAGGACAATGCCTGTTGCTGCAATCAAAAAAGCGGTAAAGCCGGTTCGGCCAAGGCGTTCTGCACTGGCCAGATAAAACCCGGTCAATCCAAACAGCAAATTGATATCAACAAAAAAATAAAACGCCTCAAGCCAGTCATTATTCGGCGACCATGGAATAAAACTCGAGGCAACGCGCGCGACACCGCCGGCAATCGCCTGATAGCCAAAAAACCGCGCTATTTGTTCAAATTTCATACTGCTTTATTTGAGCGCATCATGCGTTCCAAGTCTTCTTTGTCGTCTTGTAGGATTTTTCGACAAGCTTTTCGAGCACCTTTTGGTCAACATCTTCAAGCTTGTTGATGTAAAGGCAGGACCGCCCGGTCTTGTATTTTCCGAGCTTTTTGCGAAGCGGATCGTTTTCAGCGATCGAGCCGAGTACATAGAGCACCATATTGGCCTTGCGCGGAGAAAACCCCACCAACAGCGTGTCGCCTTCACGCCCGCTGGCGTATTTGTAATGATACGCGCCGAAGCCGATAATCGATGGGCCCCACATTTTCGGTTTTTCACCGGTTATTTTTTTCATCATCGCGAGCACGGTTTTAGCGTCGCGGCGGCGCGTTTCATTTTCAACAGCGTTGATGAACGCTGCAACGCTGACGCGTGTCGGTTTGGTTTTGTTTTCAGATTTGGCCATCGCTCAAGGCTTTTCTCCCGTCGCCTTTTCCCAGTCCGCAGGCAGCAGCTTTCCACCCTTGTAATACATCCAGGCCGCATAAAGTCCGCTAAGAGAAACAATTGTCAGTGACAGGCGCAAGGCCAGCCCTTCATTAAAGAAACCGGAAAATACACTCGACAGGACCCCCGCAATGGTCGGGCCCAAACCGAGCGCAATCATGTTGAGAATAAAAAAGAAGACGGCGGTCGAGAGGGCCCGTACCGAGACAGGCGCCAGGGTTTGCGCCAAGGCAAAGGACGGCCCGAGATAAAACCCGATAGCGAGTTGCGTCGGAACCTGCAACAGGAGCGACACTGCGGCGCTTGGGTGCCAGATTACGATTGCAAATGCTGGCGCATTAATGAGCAAGGCGATGGCCGGAACAAAGCCATACATTTTTTTGTTCTTAACTGCGAGCCTGTCGACCAAAAAACCGCCCAAAAACGTTCCCGCCGCATAGGCCGTGCCCGAAATGATTCCGAGCCAGAAATAGACAAGAAAGATATTAAATTCCGGGTGGGAGCGAACGTAGAAATCAACAATCCACGTGCCATTGGCGTAACCGGAAAATGAAATCGCCGTTGTCGCGATCACAATTGCCCGATAGGACGGGATCGAAAGTAAGTGTTTTGCGGCGCGCGAGACCGTTGCGACCTCATTCAATACCCGCGCCTGGAGATTCACCGACAACGGCTTGCAAAGGAACTGGATAAATTTCTCAACCCGGCCTATTGGTTCGCTGACTTTCAATGACTTAAACTCATCGGTCTTGGCGCCGGTTTCAAACACACCGCGCGGCGGTTCGCGAACGGTAAGCTTCAACAACAGCGCCATCGCGACACCTGGCAGCCCGATGACCACAAAAGCCACACGCCAGGAAAAAATCTCGGTCAACCAGCCGCCGGCGAGAAACGCGAACGCGACGCCGAGGGGAATGCCCATTGCGTAAACGGCAAGGGCGCCGGCGCGTTTTTCCTTGGGAAAATAATCAGAAATTAAAGAATGCGCCGGGGGCGACCCGCCCGCTTCGCCGATCCCGACGCCGACCCGGGCGAGCGTAAGTTGTATAAAATTTCCCGCCGCGCCGGAAAGCGCTGTAAAGCCGGACCACAAGGCAAGCGAGATGGATATAATCGTGACGCGGTTCTTGCGATCCGCCAGTCGGGCAATCGGTATGCCGAGGGTTGTATACAAAACAGCAAAGGCAAAACCTTTGAGAATTCCGAGCTGCCAGTCTGCAAGCCCGAGATCTTCCTTGATCGCAGGCGACAGGATTCCAATGATCTGGCGGTCGATGAAATTAAACGTATAAACGCCGGTCAGAAGGAACAGAACATAAGCGCGATAGGGACGGCTTGCCGCTTTTCCGGAAGCGGTTGGCGCGATGCTCGCGCTTGCCTCACTCACAGGCGCAGGCCCGTGACGCAACTTGCGCCAGCGGCGCCGATTGCCGTGACCGCCCGCGGATTATCAATCGTCATCAATGAACGTATCGCAGAGAGCGTCGAGTCGGCGCGCGCGAGGCGCACCGTGTAACGCGCCAGATCCTGCACATCTTCTGCAGATAGTCGCTGTTCCAACTCATCGACCATACAATCGGCCGTCGCCGGTGGAATGCCTATATTGCGAAATCGATCCTGCAGGGTAACACGCGCCGCCGTCGCGCAGGCTGTTGCGGCAAGCGCACCCGCCAAGGCAAACAGCATCAATCGTTTCATCAGATAAGTCTCCCGCCCGCTGCGATTGTTTGTTTATGAGCGACAAGACAATGCTTAAGATGGGCGTTAACTGCAAGGACGAAGGACAAACACGCCGATGAAAGCCATGATGAGCCACGAGCCCGGCGGGCCGGAGACGCTGAAACTGACTGAAATCGATACGCCGGACCCGGGGCCCGGCCAGGTTCGAATCGCGGTGAAGGCAGCGGGCGTTAATTTTCCCGATACGCTGATTATCCGCGACATGTACCAATTCAAACCGCCCCGGCCGTTTGCCCCGGGCGGCGAAGTTGCAGGCGTCATCGACGCGATTGGCGCCAATGTGGAAGGCTTTCAACCGGGCGACCGGGTGCTTTCCGGCGGCATCAATGGCGGCTTTGCAAGTCATTTTGTCGCCGACGCAGCAAGAACCAATAAAATTCCCGATGAAATGCCGTTCGATGAAGCAGCGGGATTTATGCTCACCTATGGCACGTCCCATTACGCGCTAAAAGATCGCGCAAATATCCAGCCCGGCGAATCACTGTTCATTCTCGGCGCAGCGGGCGGCGTCGGCGTAGCGGCGATCGAACTGGGCAAAGCATTCGGCGCCAAAGTCGTCGCTGGCGTTTCAAGCGCAGACAAGGCGGCATTCTGCAATGAAATCGGCGCTGATGAAACACTGGTCTATCCAACCGGAGAACTTGACCGCGCCGCGCAAAAAGATCTTTCAAGTCAGATCAAATCCTTGTGCGGCGGCGAAGGCGCCAATGTCGTCTATGACGCCGTTGGCGGCGACTATGCCGAACCCGCAGTCCGGGCGCTGGCATGGGAAGGGCGTTATCTTGTTGTTGGATTTCCGGCCGGGATTCCAAAGATTCCGTTAAACCTCACGCTCTTAAAAAGCTGTCAGATTGTCGGCGTTTTCTGGGGCGCCTTTACAATGCGCGAGCCGGCGAAAAACGCCGGTTATATCGAAGAGCTCTTTCGGTTTTACAAGGAAGGAAAAATCCGCCCCCGGATTACACAGACATTCCCGCTCGAACAGGCGGCCGACGCCCTCAACCTGTTGCAAGCGCGCAAAGCGACAGGGAAGGTTGTTTTGACAATTGGGTGATTTCTCTCAACATAATGCAACGTGTTGGAAGCGGCCGTGAATAAAGCAAAAAACGCTCTATGGATTGTCATAGCATTTGTTAGCGCTCATGCGGAAAGCGCTTTCGCTCAACAGTCGCCGCCACAAAATTTGCTTACATCACTTCAGGAAATAACCGGCGTGCCGGGGATGAGCGCTGCTGTATCGGAAAATGACGAAATCATCTGGACCGGCGCCGCGGGAATGGCGGATGTTCAACGCAACCTGGAAATTACCGCCGAAACGAAGTTTCGCATCGCGAGCGTTTCAAAACTCTTTACTGCAGCCCTTGTTTTGAAGCTTACTGAAGACGGGTTTTTCGATCTCGACACAGACATCCGTAATTACGTTCCGGAGTGGCCGGCGGATGGTGATGCGAAAATTACACTGCGGCAACTTGCGGCGCATATTTCCGGCATTGGCCACTATTCTTCAGCAGACTTGTTTGATCCATCTCGATCCTATCTGATGCTGAGCGACTCCATCGCGATCTATGGACACAAACCGTTGTTGTTCAGTCCGGGCGACGGGTACAGTTACAGCTCATATGGTTACGCGCTTCTGGGCGCCGCTGTTGAAGCCGTTACCGTCCAGTCATTCGACGACGCGATGAATGAGATAATTTTCAACCCTTTGGGGCTGCGCGACACGGTTATCGAAAACACAACATCAACCACGCTCAATGCGACGGCTCTATATTCAACTGAAAGCGGACACGAGCCGGTTGAGATTACGCGTAACAGTCAACGCCATGTGCGCGGCGCAACCGGTATGCTGAGTACGCCGTCAGATCTTTTATTGTTCGCTAGCGCATATTCATCCGCCGCCATTGTCGGCGCCGGCCTGCGCGACATGTCGTGGACGCCAGCGCGCCTTAAGGATGGAACAAATGCCGGTGAAACACGTTATGATGTGGGGTTTGGCTGGCGGATTGGGCGTGACTGGGACGGGCGCGGCGTCATTCATCATGCGGGCGTTACGCCCGGCGCAAGATCAATTTTGAGCATCAACAAAGATGCCGGAACAGCCGTTGCGCTGTTATCGAATGCGTCCTGGACTTCGCGCATTGAAACTACCGGCGAGCTGATGGCAACCGCAGCGACAGAGGGCATGCGCCTTGATTCATCTGACTGTCCGGAAGGCGCATGGACCTATGAGGGAATGTTCATTGAAGACGAAAATACGATACCGGCCGAAAACAACGCCAGGGGCCGCATCGATATTTCGTTTGCCGGGAATCTCTGCCGTGGCGAACTGCAACCGGAGGACGCGATCGCTAATTGGCTTGTGGCCCGCGACGCAAAAACACCGTCAATGCAGCTAACACTCGTCGCAAAACGCGATGCCAAAACCCATATTTTTGCATTGGCGTCCCCATGGGGCGCGTTTCCGCTTCGCTTCGTTGCTAATGGTGGCGGCGATGCGGAGATGCTGGGCGATATCGCGGGGCGCCGGATTGAACTAACACTGTCCGGTCGAATTTCGTTTGAAAATTGATTGCCCCTTCCCCTCGCCCCGGATCGACGGCTACCATCGCGTCCATGAATCGCCTGACCCTCATGCGCCACGCCAAGTCAGACTGGGCCGACCGCTCCCTCAGCGACAGCGCGCGGCCATTAAACAACCGCGGACGGGCAGCGGCGCCGTTGATTGGCGCATTCATGCATGAAAACGACCTTACGCCTGATCTGGTTCTTTGTTCGTCATCTCAAAGGACCCGGGAAACACTTGATCTCCTTTTGCCGCATTTCAAACCGGCGCCCGAAACATCGATCAGCGAGCGCCTGTACCTCGCTTCGCCAGCCGAGATACTGGGCCAGATTCAAGCGGCGGACGATGCCCGCACTCACATCCTGATGATCGGCCATAATCCCGGAACGCATATGCTGGCCCAAGAACTTATTGATCCGAAACGATCAGATAACGCGGCTGTCGCCCAGCTGGCGGGAAAGTTTCCAACCGCAGCCCTCGCTCATTTCGAATTCGACTTATCCGCGTGGCGGCAGGTAGACCGCAGGCGCGGCGCCCTTGTTTATTTCAAGACGCCTAAGATGCTTGGACCCCCGGCGCAGCCCGCGTAATTGCCGCAATTTTCGATATCGTCAGCGCCCCTTTCCCTTGAGATCAAAACGCGGTTAACCTTTCTGAAAACAGGAATTGGGAGGGTCAGCCCGGCTATGGCTGAGCAATTGGTGGAGAGCGTCCCATCGGGCGGCGCGCATGAGACCGATGTAATCATTATCGGCGCGGGGCCGGTAGGACTTTTTGCTGTTTTCGAACTTGGCCTGCTCGGCATCAAAGCCCATGTGATCGATATTCTCGACAAGCCCGGCGGTCAGTGCGCCGAGCTCTACCCCGAAAAACCGATCCTCGATATTCCCGCAATCAAGACGATTTCCGGCGAGCAACTGACCAAACAGCTTGTCGAACAAATCGACCCCTTCGGCGCCATTTTTCATCTTAATGAAATGGCCGTATCTCTTGAAAAAACCAATGCAGACAAGTGGCGCATCAAAACGGATCTCGATACGGCGATCGAGGCGCCGGTTATCTGCGTTGCCGCCGGCGGAGGTTCCTTTCAACCGAAAAAACCGCCAATCCCCGGCGTTGACGATTATGAAGGTCAATCGGTCTATTACGCTGTGCGCCGGCGCGAGATGTTCCGTAACAAGAATATTGTTATTGCCGGCGGCGGCGACTCTGCGCTCGACTGGACGTTAAATCTCGAACCCATTGCAGAAAAAATCACGCTGGTGCATCGGCGCGAGGAGTTTCGCGGGGCGCCCGATACCGTTGAGAAAATGCGCGCGCTTCAAAGCGTTGGAAAAATTGATGTTCATGTAGCGCAGATCAAAGGCCTGAGGGGCGAAGGCGGCCAGATCCAAGCAGTTTGCGTCGAGTCCAAATCGGAAGGCGATTATGAGCTGCCTTGCGACAATCTTCTTGCATTTTACGGCCTTACCATGAAGCTGGGACCAATCGCCGATTTTGGTCTTAACTTTACGGAGAACCGCATCGCCGTCGATACTGAGAAGTTTGAAACCTCGGTTCCCGGAATTTTCTGCATTGGCGATATGGCCCATTATCCAGGAAAGCTGAAACTTATCCTGTCAGGATTCCATGAAGCGGCGTTGATGTCGCATGGCGCATTTCATTACGTTTTCCCGGACAAAAAGCTGAAATTCCAGCACACGACATCCTCCAGGGATCTGCAGGCCAAGGTCAGTGGGTAACGACCACCGGGGCACATTTTGCACGCTATTGCGACTCCCTATGATATCATGCGTAAATGGCGCCGATGAATGATCTTAAAGTCGCTTCTCTGACGCACTATGGCTCCGCGCCATTTTTCGTTTTTTGCGATCATGCGTCAAACGGCATTCCTGCAGATTTGAGATGCCTCGGCATTCCCGAGGATTTTTTAGGGACGCATATCGCCTGGGATATCGGCGCCGGCGCGCTTTCCGAAGCCATCGCGAAATCGCTTAACGCGACGCTATTTGCGTGCACGTTTTCGCGGCTGATCATTGATCCTAACCGCGACCTCCATGCAAAGGACTCTATTCCAAAGGTCAGCGATGAAATTCCCATACCCGGCAATCAAATGCTGGGCGAGCCGGAAATACGCGAGCGTATAGACCGATTTCACGCTCCCTATCATCAACGGCTTAGCGGCGCCCTCGACCAGTTTTCAAAAGACCATGACAGACCATTTGTCGTCGCCGTTCACAGCTTCACCAGCCGATTGATGGGCGCAGCAGAAGACCGCCCCTGGCATGCGGGTATTTTATGGCGCGACGACGAAGAAAGCGCGCAGGCCGCCATAAAGTTTCTCCAGCGCAAAAGCGATTGGTCCATCGGCGACAATGAACCCTATGATGCGCGCGTTTTCAATTATTCCATTGACCGGCATATCAGTCCGCGCCGCCTGCCGCACATTACACTTGAGCTGCGTCAGGATTTGGTCGGCAATGACAGCGCTATTGCGGAGACCGCGTCAATCCTGTCGGAGATGATCAACACTGTCGCACAAACGCACAGCGATGAAAGGGAGCCATCATGATCCCGGCCCTTACTCTTGGCGTTGAAGAAGAATATTTGCTTGTTGACCCGATAACCCGCGATCTTGTACCCGAACCGTCTCCGGATTTCATGGCGGAATGCAAAGATAAGCTTGGCGAACGCGTCACGCCGGAATTTTTGAAATGTCAGGTCGAGATCGGCACACCGGTATGCGCAGACATCTCCGAGGCGCGTCATCATTTGACGGCGCTGCGCTCGGCCATCATCAACACCGCCGAAAAGCACGGCATGAAAATGATGGCGGCGTCAACGCACCCCTTTGCCAAATGGGACCGGCAAAAGCACACTGCCGCCGAGCGTTATGACCTTCTCGACAGGGACATGGGCGGCGCGATCCGGCGTATGCTGATTTGCGGCATGCATGTCCATGCCGGCATTGAAGACGAGAATTTGCGCATCGATCTGATGAATCAGGCGCGTTATTTCCTGCCGCATCTTCTGGCGCTGTCGACGTCTTCGCCATATTGGAGCGGCCATGACATGGCGATGAAGTGTTCCCGCCTTGGCATTTTTGACTCCATGCCGCGCACCGGCATTCCGGACCGTTATGAAAGCTGGTCCGACTATCAGCGAATGATCAGCCGGCTGGTTGAGGCGGGCGTCATGGAGGATGCAACCAAGCTTTGGTGGGACATGCGCCCAAGCGTTCGTTTTCCGACAGTGGAAATGCGCATCACCGATGTCTGTACGCGCCTGGAAGACGCATTGTGCATCGCTGCGTTCTATCAGTCGATACTGCGGATGCTGGCGCGCATCCGTCAGCGTAATATGCGCTGGCGCATCTATCCGCGCATTATGCTGGAGGAAAACCGCTGGCGCGCGCAGCGATATGGCTGCACCAAAAGCATGATCGACCTAGGACGCGGTGAATGTGTTCCGTTTGGCGGTTTGACCGAAGAGCTCATTGAAATCATGACCGAAGACGCAACGGCGCTGGGTTGCCTGAAAGAGATTCAACATGCGCGCACGATTTTAAAGCGCGGCACCAGCGCCTGCCGCCAGACCGAGACATTTGCCAGCGCCGTCGCTGGCGGCGCCGACGAAGCGGAAGCCTTTAAAGCGGTGGTTGATATGCTGGTCGAAGAAACCGCAGCCGACCTGCCCCCGGCGCCTTAGGCGGCCCTGGCAAGGCTCCGAAAACATATTTGCCGCCCGGCCTTGCCGCGGCCCTGGGGCTTCGCTATACCCCGCTCTCTCGCTGCCTCAGGCCCGTCCGCGAAGGTGGACAAACCCAAAGGTATCGTAGATCGCCGTTGACCGGTTATCGGATAAAACGGCGCAAAAGTTGGCGCGGGGTGGAGCAGCCCGGTAGCTCGTCAGGCTCATAACCTGAAGGTCGAAGGTTCAAATCCTTCCCCCGCACCCAATTTTTCAATAACTTAAGCCCAATACTAGATTCGGTTTCGTAACACGAAAGCCAGTTTGGAATCATATTGGAAGCAACAGGACGCGATTCGTTCGGGCTATTTCACTGCTTCTCGGCTTGTCGGTTTAATTCGCGCAGTTCCACATCCGAAAACGGCTTCAGCCGCCGGCCTGCATCCCAGAAAGTGGTGCTGTGAGTCAGTTAGTCTCAGCTTTGGAAGGGGAGCTGAGACTTCGCGACGAGAGCAGGGCCAGAAGATATTATGGCGCCGTTGCATGAAGTTGAGGTGCGCCTCAACCGAAACGAGACGGCGAACCAGGCGTTGCGTGCGACGGGCGTTACTGAGCAGACTTACTGTAGATGGCGCCGCGAATATGGCACGAATGCCGGAACACTTTTGCGGTAGTCGCGATAAGCATCTCCAAGCTCTCCGATGAGATCTTCTTCTTCAAAGCGCGTAGCAAACATGATGTAAACAAACGTCGACGTTGCGAAGACGATATGTCCAACAGTCAGGTGCGGTGTTGCAAACGGCGCGGTCATCCAACCCAAGCTTATTGGATGACGGACGAGCGCGTACAGATAACGTGCGGTCATGCTCGTCGATTTAGGCGGCGACTGCCGCAAATTTTGCCAAGCCTGAGTCAATCCGAAAAAGCTGAAATGGCCAAAGTGAAACGTCGCCGCAACCATCATCGTCCAAATACTGACATAGACGGCGACAACCAGCCCGGAAGCCAGCGCTGACTCGACGCGCCAGATCGCGAACGGAATTGGCTGCCAGAAATAGACCAGCGCCACAGTCATGATAACAGTCATGTAAAGATACGTCGCCCGCTCAATCGGCGCCGGGATAATTGTAGTCCACCAGCGCTTGAAAGAGGCGCGCGCTGTTATCGAGTGATGCAGCCCGAACAGGACAACCAGTCCGGCGTCGACCAGAACGGCGCGCCAAAGCGGAGCCGCCTCACCGTCGCTGATGCCCTTCGGCACGCCGAAATTGGCGAGGAACCCCATTATGTAGAGGAGTGACGCCAGCGAGAGGAAATATGCAACGCCGGCATAAGCCACCATCAGGCTTTTGAGAATCATAATAATTTTCCTTCGCGGAACGGGACGATGTCGCCGAACCCTACGCCCAGTTTTTTTCGTGCTCGGCATGAGTTTTCAGATAGGCGCCCGGCGTGAAGTGCGTGTCGTAAAAACCCGTATCGAGCTTGTGAGCCTGCAGATACATTAGCGCCATAATTGCCGGCACTTTTGCAGGAAACCGACCGAAGGTGTCCTGAATATACTGCGCTATGGTCGCAACGCAGTCGATGAACTCGTCATTGATCGGAGCCCCGCGTTTGCGCACAGCGTCGGTCTCCTTGTACGGACCTTTTGTTTTTTCATTAAACGGACCGCCTGACCCAAACTTGCGTTGCACGACAGCTTTGACCGCTGCACGCATATTTTCGAAATGCGGCGGACAATGGCCTTCAAGGAGACCTTCAAGACCCGTGACATGCGGCAAAGGTTCGCCCTCCAGCATGTCGAAGCGAAAGCCAAGCCCCGGCACGGATGGGTCTCCGCTGGCGCCAAGGATGCTGAACGGATTGAGGCCGTCATACATCCAGCCGCCGAGTCCCATTGCCTGCAGCATCAGCGCACCGGCATAGCAGGAGCACGACAGTTCAACGGTAACTTCGGTCGCGCTGACTTGCTCAACATAAGAAAGTGGGTACGGGTTCTCCACATCGACAAGATGCTTGAAGTGTTCCATCCCCGGAATCGGGCGTTTGTTGTAGTCGTCATAGATGCACGCGCCATTCTGGACGAAATAGCAAAGCGCCTGAAGGATATGCTCGGCGAGATCTGCGACCGGAATGAGCAGCGTACTGCCCGGCACATTCGCGCACCATTCATTGTGCATTTCCATATGCTGAGGCTGCGCCGGTGTTTTCAGACGGCCATCCGCAATCTTGATAATCCGTGATTTGTGCGCGTCCAAATACGCCTTCATGTCTGTGGCGCCGTCGGCGTTCTTGGCCTCTACCGCCGGCATATCGCGGGTCGGAAGGAAATAGACGCCGTCATCGTCCGTGTAAAAGAATTGGGTGATCTGAAAGCCTGCACAAGACGGAAAAGTTCGCCCGCCCGCCGCTCCGGCATAATTGGGAATATTGGGGATGTAGTTGCGGTTATACGGGATCAAATTTGCCCAGCCGGTGTTTCCCGCCACACTGGTCAGGAGCAACATCTGTTCGAGTTCCGACAACGGTTCAGCTTTATGTTTGGACGTGTAAGCCAGAGGCCCGTCCGGAATTGAAGCGCCGCGCGCAAAGCGACGCGAGCGCCGGCCGTGAAGCGCTTCGATCAGCGGAAAATTTACAGCTTCAATCAGTCCCTTCGGAAAGTCAGGGATGCGATCCAGCATGATATTTCCTTTTGCTTTTAGACCCTCACCCGCTGCGGACGCGCCGATGCCGCTCAGAACCGCTCCAGCACCAAGCATAGAGGCGCCCAGTATTTTACGTCGTGATGTTTCAAACATGATCTTTACCTCTTTCTCGCAACGCAATGGAGCTCGCTGGAAGGAGACATGCCCGTTATTGTGTGTGGATCGGTAGAGCCAGATTCGACAAAACCGGGTCAAACGTGCCATGGTGCGTGTATGCCAATATCTGCTCCCATCCGGCCGGTAGCTGTCAGCCTTGTTGCTGTGCCGGAAGTCTCCGCGATGATCGTCTACGGGCTGCAAGAAATGTTTACTTGCGTCGGTACGGTCTGGGAGGCGTTAACCGGAGAGAAGACAGAATCGCGGTTAATGACTCCGCGAATCGTTGGACGCAACACAGCGCCGATGCGAACAACATTCAACGCGACACTGGCTGCGGACCACACTTTCACGGAGCAACACCGATCAGACGTCGTCATTGTCGGCGACTTAGTCTTCGAAGAAGGCGGCGGTCCTGTCGGACGGTGGAAGGAAGAAATTGAATGGATACGCGAACAGTACGAGCGCGGCGCCATTATTTGCTCCGTATGCACTGGATCGATGATGCTGGCCGAAGCGAAGTTGCTCGACAATCGCGAGGCAACAACCCATTGGAGTGCGCAAAGAACCTTCAAAGAGTGTTATCCGCGCGTCCTCCTGCGGCCGGAGCGGGTTCTGGTGCCTTCCGGTTTGGAACATCGCATTGTCACCGGCGGCGGCGGCGCATCCTGGACCGAATTGGGCTTATATCTGATCGCAAGATTTTGCGGCGATGCTGAGGCGCGGCGGATCGCAAAGGTATTCCTGTTAGGCGACAAATCGGACGGGCAACTGCCCTTCGCCGCCATGGCCCGCCCCAAACAGCACGAAGATGTCGTTATCGCAGAAAGTCAGACATGGATTGCAGATCACTATGCGCTCGCAAACCCTGTCTCGAACATGGTCGAACAATCCGGCCTGTCGCAACGAACTTTCAAACGGCGTTTCGCCAAATCGACCGGTTACGCACCGCTTGACTATGTCCAGTCTCTGAGAATTGAAGAGGCCAAGCAAATGCTCGAAACAACTGACGACGCCATCGACGATATTGCCTTGCAAGTGGGTTATCACGAACCAAATTCGTTTCGCCGACTATTTAAGAGAACGACCGGCATTGCGCCGAACCAGTATCGTATCCGGTTCAAGAATGTCGTTTCCCAATCAGCGTAATGATGTTCTATTGCCGCCTCGCTCCAAAGTAAAAATTGACCAATTAACAAAGCGGTGTATTTCAAAGTTCTACACAAAAAACCGTTTGCATTTATTTGGCTCACTAAATTCCAGTTCCGGAATTTGAATGCTGCGACAACCCGACTGGTTATTTTGTTTAGGAATTTTTGCTCCGCATTTGCCTCATCGGACGAGCTCGGTTTTTCTGCAATGTTTTGATTTCGTCCTTGTTTCATGTATAATTCACGGGCAACCGCATCATGCGGTTGTGGAGCGTGGAAACCCCTGAAAGATGAATGATGTTTCGCACAAGGTTTCAGCGACGATGTTTTCGAATAGGTAATATAGTCCCACCGCCCTCACGAATTCGGCGCATCAGTATTGCGTTTCTTTCCCCGCCTGCCCCGCCGGCGATTGCGCCGGCGCTGGCGTTGGGCCTGCCTTGCGAGGTCTGCGAGTATCCCTTCGCGCAGCCCGCGATCGGCGACGCGCACGCGTGAAACAGGCCATTCAAGCAACAAAGCTTCCAGTATTGCACAGCCGCAGACCACCAGATCGGCGCGTTCTTCGCCAATGCACGGCTCCTTGGCGCGCTCGGAAAAATTCATCGCACGCAGTTTTTGCGAAACGCTGCGTACGTCGTCGCTGTCAAGCCACAGGCCGTCCACGCGATCTCTCTTGTAGCGCCGCAATTTAAGATGAACGCCCGCTATTGAAGTAATCGTGCCTGACGTCCCGAGAAAATGCGCGTCGTCATTTTTAAAAACATGTTTGAGATTTCCCGGATCCCCGAGCGCGAGGATATCGGATCGCACGCTTTCGACCATCTTCACGTATTTGTCGGCGTCAATTTCGCGTCCGCCCCATTTTTCAGAGAGCATCACGACACCAAACGGCATTGACTTCCATGCGGCGATTACCGCCGCCGCAGCATCGCCGCCCGGCCGCACCCATGACAATTCTGTGGAGCCGCCGCCAATATCAAAGATGAGGCCGGCGGCAGAATTCCGGTCAAGCAGGTCCACGCAGCCGCGCACTGCAAGCCGCGCTTCTTCCTCCGGTGAAATAATTTCAAATTTGAGGCCGGTTTGTTCTCGAACAATTTCAAGAAATTCCGGCCCATTGGCGGCGCCGCGACAGGCTTGCGTCGCAATGCAGCGCATATGCGTTACATTTCTTCTGGCGATTTTTTCGGCGCAGACTTTTAGGGCGTCCACGGCGCGGACCATCGCCTGTTCCGACAATGCGCCAGACTGCAAAAGGCCTTCGCCCAACCGCACAATTCGTGAAAACGAATCAACAATTCTAAAATTTCGTCCACTCGGCGCAGCTACCAGCAAACGGCAATTGTTGGTTCCAAGATCCAGCGCCGCAAATCGCTCAACACGGAAGCCCCGACGCGACGGCGTCGCCCCCTCTGTCGCCCGCTGCCCTTCCAGGCCGGCGTTCTCGCCTGCCTCCTGTTCAGTCACCTGTTTGCGTCCTCGCTGGAGCCGCCCCGACCATCAGGCGATAAGTAGGAATCGCCAGATGGTCTAGATTCTTGGCTTCGCGCCGGATTATGCGAAAAACCGGTATCCACTTTTTCGCCCGGCGCTGAAGGCGGCTCGTACTGAAGCGGAGAGCTTAGTCAGCGGGCGTGCTTCAGGCAAGAAGCCTATACGGCGACTACATAATCATGAACAGACAGGCGCGGGGCGCCGTTGCTGCGCATTGGGCGGCGGCTGACCCGGAGGTCAAGTCTGCGCCAACGGCGCCGGCCAATGCAAGAAACGCTGCAAAGGTAACAACAATAAGACTGATCGCTTTTACCACCATCAAGATAATACTCATTTTCTCTCTCCTCGGGCGTAATGCGCACCCTTCCCGTCAGCTTGTTCTCCAAGCTCAAAAAAAACCTTCTTTTGTGGTCAGTCAGGCGCCGCGTTCGAGATCGCGAAACGCTTCTCTCAGATTGTATTCATCCGACACTACGGCCGACTCCAGGTTCGCCAGCCGCGCATCAAGAGCGCGGAACCGATGCTTTAATTCTGAAAACGTCGCTCTCGGCCGCGTTGAAAATGTTCGCCAGAATTGTTCTTCTTCCTGTGTCTGTCGCACCGGAATTCTCGGTCCGGGTTTCAGCACAATCGCTGCAACAAAATAAGCGATGATCGGCAAAGGAAAGAAAAAGAACGCCAGGAAGCACCAGGCAAAACGCAGCGCATCGGGGCTGCGCCAGCCGTAGTAATTCGCGATCCCGGCGCAGACACCCGCGATCACTTTACGATCTTTATCGCGATATAAGCGATGATGGTTAGGGCTGGGACCCGGATGGCCGGCATTATAAGGATACCCGTCACGGTCATGATAATGATGATGATGGTGATGACGTTCACGCATGGGGCCGCTCCTCATGATCACGGCGCCAGTCCGGCGCTTCTTTGTCGAGGATCGTCTCCAGCGCTTCAACACGGCGTTCCAGGCGCTGCGCTGTTTTCCAAAGATCATCGACCAGCCGTTCATCGTCCGTCGAAATAGATTTGGTTTTTCGCAATTCCGTCTGGTAGTGCATGAACACCGCCGGGCACGCGACGAAGATGATCGCGACAATTGCAACAACCCAAGCGAAATCTTCCATTATTCAGGCCTCCCGCGCCCAGTGATTAATTATTATTACCCGCCCGATCGGCGACACGTCTTTTCAACGCCGCTAATTCGGCGTTCACAGCATCTTCGGATTCGAGTTCCGAAAACTCATCTTCCAGCGTGCGCGGCCGGCCAAGGGCCCAGCTTTCCGCTTCCGCCTCAAGCTCATCAATGCGGCGTTCATACCGGTCAAACCGCGCCAATGCATCGTCAATGCGTCCATCATGAACCTGGCGGCTGATCCGAACGCTGTCCGCGGCGGCGTCGCGGCGTATTTGCAGTGACCGCTGCTTGGCGCGCGCTTCTTTCAGCTTCGCCTGTAGTTTGGCGAGGTCTTCATTGGTTTTTTCAACCGTGTGTTCGATGGCGCCAGTTTCCTGATCCAGGAGCTCGATCATTTCCTCCGCCTTGCGTTTGGCGCCAATCGCGCCCCTGGCCAGTTCATCGCGTCCTTTTGCAATGGCAAGCTCGGCTTTCGCCTCCCATTCCTTCGCGCGGGCGGCAAACTCTGACTTCTTGCGACCGACTTCCTTTCGGTCCGCAATCGCGCGCGCCGCATTGCTGCGCACTTCGACCAGCGTGTCTTCCATTTCCTGAATGATCAGACGCACGATCTTTTCAGGATCCTCCGCCTGATCGAGCATGGCGTTGAGGTTGGAATTGACGATGTCGCTCAATCTGGAAAAAACACCCATGAGAATACTCCTTAAAAGATAATGCCGCCGATGATGAATCCAATGAAAAATGCGCCCCAGGCGAAACCGGACCGGCCGCGCAGGGTCTGATTCAGGCGTTGCTCCCAGTAACGGTCGTCATAGCGTCGATAGGTCATTTGGATCTCCTGGCCCTATTGGTTAATCCCGTCTGCCCAATCCTTTGCCAGATGCGTGCCAAACTGGATCATTTTTTCTAACACATTGTTTTTTAAGAGATTATCGGCTTGATGGTTGTGCCCGAGTCAACATATATCGGTTTTTTTAACCCATGTAAGGGTTATATTTACCCAAAGAAATGGTATATTTCACCAATGCAAATACCCCTCAACGCCCCCGAGCTGATCGGCCAATCACGCAGTTTTCTTGACGCCCTGGAACACGCGTCCAGCGTCGCGGCGATTGACCGTCCGGTGCTGGTGGTCGGTGAGCGCGGCTCAGGCAAGGAGCTGTTTGCGGCCCGCATCCATTTCCTGTCGCCGCGCTGGGAGGGACCGCTGGTCAAAGTCAATTGCGCGGCGATGAATGAAGAGCTTCTGGAGAGCGAACTCTTCGGTCATGAAGCGGGCGCCTTTACCGGCGCCGCGCGCAAACATATCGGCCGCTTCGAACGCGCCGAGGGTGGCACCCTGTTTCTTGACGAAATCGCGTCAGCATCATTGCGGGTTCAGGAAAAACTTCTGCGCGTCATCGAATATGGCGAATATGAACGGGTCGGCGGCGAACAGACATTGAACGCCGATGTGCGCATTGTCGCGGCGGCCAATGTGGATCTGCGATGCTTGGCCCGCGACGGAAAATTTCGCGCGGACCTGCTTGATCGCCTGGCCTTCGATGTTGTTGCGGCGCCGCCCATGCGCCAGCGCCGAAACGATATTGCTTTATTGGCGGCGCATTTCGCCAGCGCCCTTGGCGGCGAACTGGGCGCCGTGTTTCCCGGCTTCTCGCCCGAAGCGCTTGCAACGCTTCACGCCCATGAATGGCCGGGCAATGTGCGCGAACTTAAAAACGCCGCCGAGCGGGCAATGTTTAACTGGGTGTCCGGCGAACAAAACGGCCTTGTCGACCAAATTGTCATCGATCCATTTGAAAACGCCCACGGGCCCCTGAAACCCGCAACGAAAACGCCGGCGCCGGAACAAACGCCGGAAAACCAAATCGGCGCGCCGGCCCACTATAATCTTCGGGAAAAGCTCGATGACATTGAAAAGCAACTGGTCGCCGCCGCGCTCAACAGAAATGGCGGCAGCCAGAAGCAAGCCGCCGAAGCGCTTAGCCTCACCTATGACCAGATGCGCGGGATCGTTCGTAAGCACAAGCTGATCGTCAAAAACTAGCAAACGATCATCGCTGATCGCATTCGATGAAACGCAGTTCAAGCTGGAGAAATGCGACCTAACAAAAAACCCGGAGCGATTTCCTATCTCGGTTGGGGCCGAAATCGCTCCAGGCTTTTTATTTGCGCGCGTCCGAGTTTAACAACCTTGACCGGTTCCTACGAATGCACGCTGGCGGAGGGACGCCTTTTAAACGCCAGTAGTTAGCTGCGCCTGGCGCTGCGCAAAGATATCAAGTTCTTTTTTGACAAGCGCACCGTTGCCGTTCAAATCCGCCTGCTCAAACACAGCGTTTTGGAGGCGCACATATTCACTTCCGTCGAGACGGCTGTCTTCACCGGCAAAAGCATAGAATGTGTGGCGCGAAACCGCGTCGATACGGGTATGATCAGCCGCTGAAAGCGCCGCAGGGGCGGCGACCGGCAAGGAAATTGTGCGCACTGCGCCGCCATTGTCGATTGCGATGAAACCATTGAGATGCGCCAATTCAGCGGTAACAATCGAAAGCGCGGCAAATTCGTCCACATCCAGCACGTGATCCAGATCGCGATCAGCGCGCATAAAATTATGCAACGCATGAGACGCAACATCGGTTTTGGACAAGTGGGTCACGGCCTTACCGTCATAAGCGCTATCCGCATCGGGCGCGGCTATTGATGAAAAGGCAATAGCGATGGCGGCGCCGGCGGCGGCAAGGGAATTCAGGAATATCGTTGTCATGGCTCTCTCCTCGTTCTCATGAACAGGATGGAGCGGCCCCATGGCTTAATGTCGAAGAAACCGTGATTTTATCAGGGCGCGTAAGGCCAAATTGCGGCGCATTGCGGCCAATTTCCGCCAATCGCAACCTGGGCAGTGAGCAAACCTGGCCGACGCGCGTGAAGGTTGCGCGCGTGAGATTCAGATCTGTCGCGCATTCGAACCCCAAAACCGGTTCTCACTTTTTGTGAATACGCTTGCTATTCCGCCGGTTGCGCCGCCGTTGCGGGGCGTTCTGGCGTCGCTTCCGCTTCGCCATTCAGCCGCCGCCAGCGCTCCTTGATCATCGCGGAGGTCATGCGTGAGCCGTCAGGCGACCAACCGGGCGGCCCGAAAAGATAGCCGCCGACCTCTCTAATCGATCGCGCGCCAGCGAGATCACGGGCAATGCCGATCCACTCATGAAACGCAATCATCAGCGGATTGAAGGTGCCGAGATTTTTGACGATGCCATAGCGCGGTTTTTCACTTGCATTCTCCGCCACGAATGTCCCGAACATTTTATCCCAGATAATCAGCGTACCTGCGTAATTGGCGTCAAGATAACGCGCATTTGTCGCATGATGGACGCGGTGATGGCTCGGCGTATTAAATAGGAGTTCGAACCAGCCCATACGGTCAATCAGTTCAGTGTGGATCCAAAATTGGTAGACAAGGTTTATCCCGCCAACGAACAAAATCATTTCAGGCGGAAAACCGATGAATGCGAGCGGCAAGCCAAAGATAAAGGAAAAAGAAAATTTTCCGGTCCAGGTCTGACGCAACGCCGTCGACAAATTGTAGTGTTGCGATGAATGATGCACCACATGGCTCGCCCAGAACCAGCGCCGCTCATGGGCAATGCGGTGAAACCAATAATAAGCAAGATCGTCAGCGATAAAACAAATCAGCACTGTCCACCACGCGACCGGCATGGCTTCGATCAACCGAAACTGATAGATCCAGACGAACGCTGCGTAAACTAAAGCGCCGCCGCCAATGAGCCCAGCCAGCCGATTGCCGAACCCCATGGCGAGGCTGGCGAATGTGTCCGTCGTTTCATAACGTCCGCGCCCGGTGCGGCGGGAGACAATCATCTCCAGGATGATCAATATGATAAAAGCCGGCACCGCATAGGCGACGATATCTGGAAACTGCATGGGCGCTATATATCATCTCTGCCGGCGATCCGCACGGCCCATTGCTGCGCCTCACGGTCGCTGGCGGCGCGAACCGCAAATCCCTTAAAAGTGTGATCGGGGATCGTAACCGCCAGATCGGCGCCGTCAGATGCGCATTGAAGAGCGCCGGCGCGGGCGCGGCGCGTCACCAGCCCATCGCCGGCTTTTTTGATCAGCGCTATGTCGCCAGAATCGCTCATCGCAATGGCGGCGCCGTGTTCTGCATCCACGAGCCACGCTTCTGCGTGAAAATCCGGCTCATCAAACGCCAGGCGGTCGCGCGCTTTCTCTGCATTGAAAACGCCGCCGCCCGCATTTGGAAAAATCAGCCGGGCAAGGCCCACAAGAATCGCAATCCCGGCAAAAGAGATCGCGAGATCAATGAGAACATTGCCGGTCAATGCGGCGCCCTACCCGACGATTTCGTCGTCAGTGAAAAAGAATTTGATTTCGTCTCTGGCGGTATCGGGGCCATCGGAGCCGTGAACCGAGTTTTCGCCGATCGATTCGGCAAACTCGGCGCGGATCGTGCCTGCGTCGGCTTCAGCCGGGTTGGTCGCGCCCATGATCTCGCGATTACGCGCAACAGCGTTTTCACCTTCGAGCACCTGCACCACAACCGGGCCGGACATCATGAAATCAACAAGCTCACCAAAGAACGGGCGCTCTTTGTGAACGCCGTAAAAGCCTTCGGCCTGTTCGCGGGTCATATGAATGCGCTTGGAAGCAACGACGCGCAGACCGCCTTCTTCCAGTTTGGCGATTACCTTGCCGGTGATATTGCGGCGGGTTGCGTCGGGTTTAATGATCGAAAAGGTGCGTTCAAGCGCCATGCTGGTGTCCTCTGTCGTGGAAATGGGTTGATTTAGCCGCGCTTCCTATCAACCGCCTCGCCAGACGGCAAGCGGTTTGCCCATTACGGGCTGGCGATCTTATAGCGCCGGGCGAAAAAGTGGCTACCGGTTTTTCGCAAAATCCGGCGCGCAGCCAATAATTTAGATCATTGGTCGATTCCATCTAATCGCCCGATGATCTAGTTGATCACCGCTGCCGGACCGCCCGATCCCGGCGGCCGTCACCTCACCGCTCACTTAGCGCTCATGGTGCCAGCGCAAATGGTCCTCCATAAAGCTCGCAATAAAATAATAGGAATGATCATAGCCGTCCTGCATTCTGAGAGTGAGGCTTTGCCCCGACGCCTGACAGGCCGCCGCGAAGCGCGCCGGCTGCAGCTGTTCTTCCAGGAACTGATCGGCAGTTCCCTGGTCAATCAGAATGTCAGCAGGACCTGGATTTTTCGCGACCAGCGCCGTCGCGTCATAAGCTACCCATTTTGTTTCATCGGTTCCCAGATAATTCGAAAACGCCTTCCGCCCCCAGGGGACTTCGCCCGGGGCGACAATCGGCGAGAACGCCGAGCAGGTCTTGAATTTGTCAGGATTTTTCAGATGAATCGTCAGGGCGCCATGACCGCCCATGGAATGACCGAATATACCGCACCGGTTCCCATCCACGGGAAATTCTTTTTCGATCAGCGCCGGCAACTCGCCGGTAAGATATGAATACATCTTATAATGCTTCGACCAGGGTTCCTCCGTCGCATCGAGATAAAACCCCGCGCCAAGCCCGAAATCATAAGCGCCGTCGGGATCGTCGGGGACGCGTTCCCCGCGCGGGCTGGTGTCCGGCGCAACAATGACGAGACCAAGTTCGGCCGCAACGCGCTGCGCGCCAGCCTTGGTGATGAAGTTATCCTCGGTGCAGGTTAAGCCCGAAAGCCAGTAAAGCGCCGGATACGGACCAGGTCCGTGGGTGTCTGCTGGCGGCATAAAAACCGCAAAGCGCATGTCGCAGTCGCAAGCCTTGCTGGAGTGGGAATAGACGCCTTGCGTTCCGCCGAAAGACTTAGTTGCCGTTTCTTGCTTCATCAATAAACCACCACTGACCGAATACTCTCGCCGCGATGCATCAGATCGAATGCATTATTAATGTCATCGAGCGGCATTGTGTGGGTGATGAGATCGTCGATGTTGATCTTGTCCTCCATATACCAGTCAACGATTTTGGGCGTATCGGTGCGGCCTCTCGCGCCGCCAAAAGCCGTGCCTTTCCAAACGCGGCCGGTCACCAGCTGAAACGGCCGGGTTGAGATTTCCTTGCCCGCTTCAGCAACACCAATAATAATCGACTGGCCCCAGCCGCGATGACAACATTCGAGCGCCTGGCGCATCACACCGGTATTACCTGTAGCGTCAAATGAATAATCCGCGCCGCCGCCGGTCAATTCGACGACCCGGTCAACAACATTGCCGGAGCCAATTTCGCTGACATTGACAAAATCGGTCATGCCGAATTTTTCGGCAATTTCACGCCTGCCAGGATTGATATCAACGCCGATGATCTTGTCGGCGCCGACAAGCTTTGCCCCCTGAATGACATTGAGGCCAATGCCGCCAAGTCCGAACACGGCGACATTGGCGCCCAGTTCGACGCCTGCGGTCCACACCACCGCGCCAACGCCAGTCGTGACTCCGCAGCCGATATAACAAGCCTTGTCGAATGGCGCATCCTTTCGAATTTTGGCGACGGATACTTCGGGCAACACCGTAAAATTCGAAAAGGTCGAACAGCCCATATAATGATAAAGCGTCTCGCCCTTGCGGCTGAAGCGGCTGGTTCCATCGGGCATCACGCCCTGGCCTTGGGTTGTGCGAACCGACGTACAAAGATTTGATTTCTTTGACAGGCAGGTTTTGCATTGCCTGCATTCGGCCGTGTAAAGCGGGATCACATGATCGCCCGAAACGACCGACGTCACCTCCGCGCCTACCTCGCGAACGATCCCCGCCCCTTCATGGCCAAGGATCGAGGGAAAGATGCCCTCGCTGTCCTTACCTTTAAGCGTATAGGCGTCGGTATGACATATGCCAGTCGCCATGATCTCAACCAAAACTTCGCCCGCCTGCGGACCTTCGAGATCGATCTCTTCGATGACCAGCGGTTCATTCGGGGCGAGAGCGATCGCGGCTCTGGTTTTCATTGGGGGTCCTCCGGCGGTTTTTCTTCGCCGCGCATTAAAGGCGCGCCGCTGAGAATGTCCACCGGACCGAGATCTTCCAGCTGTATGGCAGAGGGAGCGATGGACTGCCGGCAAGCAACCTGGACAGGGGATGGAGGTTGCTTGCCGGCGTCAGGTTAGGGGGTGGTAAGGCCCCTCAGGCAGAGTCTTTTAGGTGCAAGAAATACCCAAATACAACCATAGGTTGGTATGGTTAATGCAGGGTTACTGAAGGCGCGCACCGACAGCAACGGCGTGAAAAAATAACTGGTTGAAAAGAATTTGGTTGGCCGGCGACCAACCGGCAGCAGGGTCAGGCTGCGGCCGCTTGATGATCGTCCACGGTCAAGATCTGCACCGTTCGCATACCATCGAATGAACGCACTGCGCCAAGCGCGAACGACTGGCCGTTAACGTCATTTTCAGGCTGCAATGCGACTGCATCAAGCGATGCGCCACGGAGCGTAATGACATGACCTGGCTTCATCGCTGAGAGCGTTTTCACGTCGATATTCTGCGTCGCAATAATCGCTTTGGCCTTTATTGGCGTACCGCCGACCATCTTCGCCATGCTGTTTGCCCAAACCCTTGCAGCGTGCTCCTTTGTCGCCGCTTCATCATGTCCATCGTTTTTTGAGAGAAGCATGTCTGGCAACAACAACGAGATTGTTCCAAGGGCAATTTCGTCCATAGTTGAAGCTTCAAGTTCAACGATCAGCGCGCTCAATGTATCATCGCTAACGATAAATCGGCTCGCATCGCCGCTGATCTCCACCAGATCGAAAGGTTTTTCATCGGCCATTGCCTCGTCTTCTTCCTCGTCATCGGCGAGAATTGCCTGAATGATTTCAGAGGCGAGCATGCTGGCCAGGCGCTGATCAATCGTACTGATTTTCACGGTCGGCGCCGCCGGTTCTTCCGGGATAGCGCCTTCATGCGCCCATGTTGCGGCGGCCATGATCGCCGCCGGATCCATAAGCACCACACAATCTGCCTGTCCGTCGATTCGAAACAGAAATCCCCGGCGATTTTCGCCATTTTTTTCGATCAATTCGCCAAGCGTGCCCGTCATGTCGCACTGCGGCTTCACGTTTGATTTGGTTTTGTAATGCGCGGTAAGGACGCTGGCGACTGCTGACGTAACGCGTTTGGGCGCATCGCCGCCAGCTTCATTAATGACGGCGTAAACTGCACCCGTCTCTATTTTACGCCTGAGAATATTGCTTTTTTCAGTCGGCATAATTCATCGATCGCGCCAATGGCGGCTTCGGTTGCAAGAAAGTGAACAAACACCAAATAGCTATAAATACTGTTAATGCGTCAAACATGCTGAAAGAAAATTCAGCCACTCTGCCTATGTCTTAACGTAGGTGGGTCTGAAAGATGTCCGCGCGATCGGATGGCGCTGCGCCAATTGTCATCAGGAAGAAGAAGAACATCATCGCCGCCGGTCATCACGGCGGCGCGTGGAAGGTCGCCTATGCCGATTTCGCCACCGCAATGATGGCGTTTTTCCTTTTAATGTGGCTGCTTAATGCAACAACGGAATCTCAACGCAAGGGCCTCGCCGACTATTTTAACCCATCAATTCCCATGAGCAGGGTTTCTGGCGGCGGATCCGGCGCGTTAAACGGATCGTCTTTGATGTCAGAAGATACGCTCGCCAATGACGGCAACGGGCAAAGCCGGCAAATGCCGAACGCCGGAAACAAGACCGCTGACGGCGAGAGTGAGGGTGAAGGCGAGAGCCAGGGTGAAGGCGAGCGTACGCAATTGATGGCGGAAGATCTGCTTGACATTGAAAATGAGATTAACGCCCAAAAATCAAGTGTGCTCACTCCCGATCTTGCAAAACACATCTATACGCGGATGACGCCCGACGGGTTGATGATCGAGCTTGTCGACGCTGATGGCCAACCGCTCTTCAAGGCGGGTTCTTCGGAACCTTCCGCAATGATGCTTGATTTGCTGCGGGTTATCGGACCGGTTCTCGGAACGGTCAGCAACGACATGGCGATCACCGGCCACACCGACGCCTACGCATTTACCGCGGCAAACGGATATTCAAATTGGGAGCTTTCGTCCGAACGCGCGCTTGCCGCCCGCCGATTATTGATCGATTCCGGCATCACCAACGAACAAATTGTCGAAGTGGCGGGAAAGGCCGACACAGACCCCTTCTCAGACGACATTTTTGCGTCGCAAAACCGGCGCATCGCGATCACACTGCTCACTGGGGAAGGGTAAAATCTGGCGCCTGTTAGCGATCTGTTAAGCATCCCATTAGCGATCCATTAAGTAGAATAGGAATATACAACACAACTATCAGTTGTGGAGATATTACATGGGACTTTCTTCTTCGCTCAATGCGGGCGTTATGGGTCTGGCGGTCAATGCCGTTAAGCTCGGGACTATTTCGGACAATATCGCGAATTCAAAGACATTTGGCTACAAAAGGTCCGATGCGGAATTTCGGGATATGGTGCTGTCGCAAACAGCGGGCTCCTTTTCAGCCGGCGGCGTCAATGCGACCGCTTTTCGTGATGCGGGACAACAGGGCTCGCTGACAACAACATCAAATTCCACGGATATTTCGATCAGCGGCGGCGGCATGCTCCCCGTCACGGGCGTTGGCGACTTGAACGTTGCACCCTCGGCGCGCGAATTACGGCTAACGTCAACGGGATCTTTTTCGGCGGACGAATCTGGTTACTTGCGAACGATCGGCGGCAATTTTCTCATGGGATGGCCTGCTGACGCCAGTGGCGCCATTCCAACCCAGCCGCGCGATAGTGTCTCCGGACTTGAGCCGGTCCGCGTAAACTTAAATCAGTTTGCAGCGTCACCGACCTCGCTCATCAGCCTCGGCGTAAACCTGCCGGCGACAGAAACCGAAGCGGGCGCTGGAGGCGCAGCGCTCAGTCTGCCGACTGAATATTTTGATACGCTTGGCAGATCGCAGACACTGACAACTGTGTATACGCCTGTCGTGCCGGCAACCGGATCCAGCAATGAGTGGAACGTCGACATCCTTGACGGCGCCAGCGCCACGCCGCTGGTCCCGATAGGATCGTTCAATGTGACCTTCGATTCCAGCGCGGCTGCGGGCGGGTCGGTCGCTACAGTAACGCCGAGCGGCGGCGCCACATTTGATGCGGTGACCGGCAATATTCAGGTTTCAACAGCCAGCGGCACCCTCGATCTTGCGGTCGCTGGCGCAACGCCGGGATCGTCGCCCATGACCCAATTGGCGGCCAGCTTTGCACCTCTGAACGTTTCCAAAGACGGCGCGCCGATCGGTAACCTGAGCAGTCTTGAAATCGACGACAAGGGTTTTCTGGAAGCGGTTTTTGACACAGGCTTCCGCCGCACAATTTACCAAATCCCTGTTGCCAATGTCCCGAACTTTAAGGGACTGGTCGCGGCGGGCAACGCTTCTTTTCAGGTATCTCAAGATAGCGGCGACTTCTTTCTCTGGGATGCAGGTGACGGTCCTGTTGGGCTAACCGTTGGGTTTTCCTTGACTGAGTCTACAACGGACATCGCTCAGGAACTGACTGATCTCATTGAGACCCAGCGCGCTTATTCATCGAATGCAAAAATCATTCAGACTGTTGACGAGATGTTGCAGGAAACAACTGACATCATTCGTTAACGCATAAACTGACGGCGGCCATCGCATGACGATTTCTCAAGCGCTTTCGAACGCAAATTCCGGCCTGGCCGCCGCAGGCCGGAGCGCCAGCGTCACCGCAAACAACATCTCCAATGCTCTTACTGAGGGGTACAACCGACGCGATGTTGTGCTGAGCGAGCGAGCCGCGCTCGGCTCAGGCGGCGGTGTAACTATTTCTGGCGTGACGCGAACCGCCAATCCCGCCCTGACTTTGGAACGACGCGGTGCAGATGCTGAATTTGCGCGCAATGACGCCGAAGCGTCAGCTCTTGCACGAATCAGCAATCTCCTCGGTGCGCCTGAAGATCCGAATGCGCTTTTTGAGAAATATGCGCGGCTCGACACATCATTGCGCGCGCTTGCAAATGCACCCGACATCTCTACTGCACAGCAAGACAGCGTCACCGCCGCTGCGACACTTGCCAACACGTTCAATAAGATTTCCAGCGCTTACCAACAAATTCGCGTTGAGGCCGACGCGGAAATTGAGCAGCGCGTCAATGCCGTAAACGTGGCGTTACAAGAGATCGACAAACTGAATACTGCAATTCAGCGCGCAACCGTAACGGGTAGCGATGCTTCAGGTTTTACAGACCAACGCCAGCGACTTATCGATCAGGTCAATGAAAGCATCCCTGTCAGAGAGCTCCAGCGCGAAAATGGCGTTATAGAACTTATGTCTCATCAGGGCGTATTTCTGCTCTCCGGAGAGGCGCGGACTGTTCAGTTCACGCAATCGCCTGTTATCACAGATCAATCCTCTTATAATAGCGGTGCAGGAGCTTTATCCGGATTGTCGGTCGATGGCATAAACATCACGCCAGGCGGGACGGGCTCACAAGGTGTAACGGAAGGGGCCATCGCCGGCCTCATTGCCGTCCGTGACCGGATCGTGCCGGAAATGTCTCTGGCGCTTGACTCGCTGGCATTTGAACTCGTTGAGCGCTTTTCTGACCCCGCGCTTGATCCAACTTTGGCGCCCGGAGCGCCCGGCATCTTTACCGACGCCGGAGCGGCCGCCGACCCGACAATGCTGGTTGGCGTCGCCGGACGAATTACAATCAATGCGGCCATTGATACAGCCGCGGGCGGCGAAGCGCGCCGCTTGCGCGACGGCCTCGGCTCTGCTGCGCCGGGCCCGGCCGGCTCCGACATCTTTGTTCGCGCTTTAATAGACACGATGAGTGTTGCGCGCACGCCGCCTGCCGAGCTTCAGTCCGGGCGCGATCTTGGCGCAGCGGAAGGCGCAGCACATTTGACTTCACTTGCGGGGGCAGCCCGCGCGACCGCCAATTTACGCATTGAGTCTGCACAAATTCTCGCAGAGCGCCTCAGTGATGCTGAAAAACTTGAAACCGGTGTCGATACCGACCGGGAATTACAGAACATTCTGGCGATCGAACAGGCCTATGCAGCAAATGCGAGGGTAATCCAGGTCGTCGACCAAATGATAGAAAGTTTGCTTGAGGCAGTCAGATGACACTAACGGGATTTCCCAACGCGCTTCAATTCAGCCGATTAAATAGCGCCATCAGCAATCTCAAAACGCTGAGCGAAGAAGCGCGCGTTGAGCTGGTTACGCAACGCCCTGCAGATATGAAAACCGCTCTCGGCGCCAGCATTGGTGACGTTCAACTCTTGCGTAAGTCAATTGACGATATCGGCGCATTCGCGATTGCGACGAATCGCGCACTCGGACGTGCTGCAACAGCGCAGCTGGCCTTGAACAGCGCCAATGCCAACACGGCACAAATCAGTGTTGAAGTTCTCGACGCAGTTGGCACCAGCAATGAAGTGAGTGTTGGGCTTGCCGGTGACGACGCGCGACGTCAACTTGAGGTTGCTATCGCCGCGTTAAACAAACGGTTTGAAGGCCGGGCGCTTTTTGCGGGAGATGCCGTCGATCAATCGCCGATTGCCGATGCTGATACGCTATTGACCGATATTGACGCAATCTATGCGGCCGCCGCGGATGCAACACAGTTGGCGACCGATCTGGATTTTTATTTCAATGACCCGACCGGGGGCTTTGCCACAAATATTTACCAGGGCGGCGCCGGTGAAGCGCCCCGTGTGGAAGTGGGCGAAGGTGAAGTCATCGCCTACAGCGCAAAAGCTGACGAAGCAGCGGCGCGCGATCTACTGCGCAGCCTGTCCACCATCGTCGTTGCTTCTGGAAAAGGCCCGTCTGTCGACCGGGACACAACGCTGAAAGCGGCGGCTGTCAAGTTGGTCGAGGCGGGCAATGGCATCACCAATATTCAAGCGCGCATTGGCGGCGCCGAAGGACGCATGCAGCTCGCGCTGACAACGCTCGACGCCGAAAATACTGCGCTTGGCCTTGCCTATAATGAGCGCGTTTCGCGGGATCCATATGAGGCGGCGGCGAGATTGCAGCAACTTGAGTCGCAGTTAGAGTCGGCTTTTATATTGTCGGCGCGGGTTTCACAATTAACGCTGGTCAATTTCCTACGATAGAGAGTTCATCGTGTTTATTCGAATTATTATCATTCTCATATTTTCTGTTTTCGCATGTGTACAATCAGCATCTGCAGATGTGCGCATCAAGGACATCAGCAATTTTGAGGGCGTTCGCGGCAACGATCTTGTCGGATACGGCCTTGTCGTCGGCCTTGACGGCACAGGCGATGGCGTCCGCAATTCCCCTTATACTGAAGAGGCGATGTCCAGCCTACTGGAACGGTTGGGCGTCAATGTTCAAGGTGAGGAATTCCGTCCGCGCAATGTCGCCGCAGTCGTCGTTACGGCCACCCTTCCCCCATTCGCGCGCGCGGGTTCACAAATTGATATTTCAGTATCGGCCATTGGTGACGCCACAAACCTTCTTGGCGGCACCCTGATTATGACCCCGCTCAACGCCGGCGACGGTAAAATCTACGCAGTTGCGCAAGGACCAGTGCTCGCAAGCGGTTTCAGCGCCGAAGGCGACGGCGCATCGGTCACTTTTGGCGCACCAACAACAGGCAGCATACCGCAAGGCGCGCGCGTCGAGCGCGAGGTCGATTTCAATTTCTCCGAAATGAAAACCCTGCGCCTGGCTTTGCGCACCCCGGATTTCACTACAGCGGCGCGCGTCGAAGCGGCGATCAACAGCACATTCGGCCAGCCATTGGCGGAGATGCTCGATCCCGGTACAATTCGCATCGACCTTGCGGGCGCCCCCTTGCGCCCGGTGCATTTGATGGCGCAAATCGAAAATGTGCGTGTCTCACCGGAGCAAAAAGCCCGCGTCGTCATTGATCAAAAATCTGGAACTGTCGTCCTTGGATCCAATGTTAAGATCTCGCGTGTCGCCATCACCCAGGGCAATTTAGCGATTACGGTGCGCGAGACGCCAATTGTCTCCCAGCCCAATCCCTTCTCACGCCGCGGTGATACTATCGTCTTGCCCGATACGACCATTACCGTGGATCAAAATTCGGACCGCCGCATTGCCATGATCGAGGAAAATGTATCGCTCTCCGACCTCATTGAGGGACTAAACGCACTTGGCGTCGGGCCGCGCGAACTCATCGATATATTAAAGTCGGTCAAAGCTGCCGGCGCTCTCCACGCTGAGCTGGTAGTGATGTAGCCTGTCGGGTTTGCGGACCTGGTCAAATAAGCCAGATCGCCCGAAGCTGTAGATTCATTGGTGATCACGCCGGGTTTTCAAAAGACTCATCGCGAAACGGCCAATCGTCCGCACTTGAAAGCATCGCGTTCAACCGCGCCCGGGGCGCAGCAGCGAAAAGCAAATAACATGAAGCGGCGTCTTTCTGCAGGTTATCGTTTTTCCATGATGTTTCCAAAAAACCGGATCCCACTTTTCCCATCGTGCTCTGGTAACCGTCAGCACATAATGTGCGGTCGACGGCCAGGCCATCAACGCAAACCGTTTGGCGGCAGCGCCTATAATCATTTACATATGTGAGGCAAAATACCGCCAAACGCAGGATAATGCTGAATGCGGGGCCCGGCTTTGTTACAGGCGCCACAAGATAAAGTTCAATAGAGAGTTTGCGATTCGCGCTATTGGTTTTGTAGCTGCGTGCTTTATTCGCCTTCCTCGCCCTCTTCGGTCGATGGAAGCGGGATGAGTTCCAAATCGCCATCGCGCGTCATTTTGCGCAGTGTGCTGATGAAAGCGCGCTGCGCGTCCTCACCTTGTTTCTGCTGGACTTCGTCCAATTCGGCAAGCTCTTCGCGATATTGCTCAGCCATCCGTTTGGAAATATTGCCCAACAGGAAGTCGACCGTTTCCTGAGCATTCGCTTCGCCATACCGAATAGCCGCAAGCAGCACATCATGTTCTATTTCACGCAATAAAGCAGGCGCTGCTGCGGCCGGAACGCGTTGATGCAATTCCTCAAACGTAATAACGGACTTTCGCGCCTGGTCGCCGATTTCCTTGTCCGTTTCCTGCAAATATTCGAGAAACGCATCGCGTTTCGCGGCAGGCAGGAAATTGATGATTTCACCAACGACGGCGCCGGCATTCCCACCCGAAGGCTTGTTGGCCATAGGTTTTAGAAGGTCTTCTTCGACCGCCCAGGCGATTTCCCTGACAACCTCTTCAGAAGGCGGGCTTTTCCGCGCCATTTCGAGGAGAATATTTTTTGAAAAATCCGCATCGGCGTAGGTCAGAATTGCGGCTGTTTTCTCGATGCTCAACTTTGAAAGAATCGTCGCCGCAACCGGCATCCGCTCCGCCTGGACATATTCGGCAATCGTCTTGTCGTCAATTTCGCCGATGCGGACCCAAACTGAGTCCGACCCGCCGCCGGCAAGTTCAGATAGCACACGGTTCACGCGCTCTTCTTCCGCCAGTTCACCGAGAACACGGCGCGCCTCATCAATGCCGCCGGCAAGCTCGGCGCTCGATCCCTGAACTTCCGATACAAACTCAGCGGCAATGGCGTGCAATAGCTGCGGCGGCACGGTTTTCAACTCACTGAACGCTTTAGCGAATGCGCGCAATTGGGCGTCGTTGATTTCATCGACAATCGCCGTCGCCGTTTCCGCGCTGAGCGACGCCAAGATGATCGCCGCCTTCTGGGCTTTGGTGATGCCGGGCTCTGATTTGATATTTGCCAGGCTGTTTTTCGGTTTTGCTTGTCCCATTACGCATATCCCCGGATAAGAGCGCCCGAAACCGCAACCCAGCCATTAGTCAGCACGATAAAGGCGACTTTAAACGGCAGCGATACGATCGCCGGCGGCACCATCATCATCCCCATCGCCATCAATATTGACGCGACCAGCAGATCGATCACAAGAAAAGGAAGGATGACCACAAAACCGATCATAAAAGCGCGCTGAATTTCAGAAAGCACAAAGGCAGGAACAAGCAGCGACAAAGGCGGCGCGTCAAGATTGAGGGCGACGTCCTGAACCCGAGACTCGTTGAGCGTCAACAGCGCTTCGCTGTCAACACGCGCCTGCATGAAAGTCTTAAACGGCGTCATTGTCTTTTCGAACGCTTGCTGTTCTGAAATCTCCTGTTCCAGCAAGGGTTGAACCCCGGACGCCCAAGCGTCTTTGAACACTGGCTCCATGACAAAATATGTCAAAAACAAAGCAATGCTGACAATTAGCATATTAGGCGGCGCTTGCTGCAACCCAATGCCCTGGCGCAGAATCGAAAACACAATAAGGATGAACGGCAGACAGGTAACCATCATCGCAACGCCCGGCGCCAGGCTTAGAACCGTTACCAAGAGGAAGATTTGAATGATGCGCTCTGTCAGGCCGCCTGCCGCCAATTCAGCCCCCATGGCGGCGTCAACCGGCGCCGGCGCGCCCTGCGCCGCAACAGGTCCTGTTGCGATCAATGCAATGAACAAGCCGCCCAGAATTATCGTACTAATGCGACGCATCTTTTTTGTTGTCCCGTTCCTCAGGCCACAGAATCGCAAATTTGCACAAGGCGAATGCCAATTGCGGTCTCATTTTCTTCAGCATTGACCAGCTCGCCGCGCGCAATCAGTCGGTCACCGACGTAAATCTCCGCTGGGTCATCAATCTTTGCGTCAAGTTCGACGACTGATTCCGGCGTCAGATTCATCAGCTCCTGTATGGTCAGCCGCGCTTTGCCGACCGAAACCACAATCTGCACCGGCAAATTCAGAATGTTCGCATTACGGATGTCTGGCGGCGCGGCGTCAGCTGCACCCGTAGCCGTCATGTCGATTTCATCTTCGTGGTTCGCTGATGCGGCCTGCGTATCCTGATCCGTCATTCCCTACTCCTCATTTGGATTTTCTTTTTCGCCCAGGATGCGCAAGATGTCGGTGATCACAGCGTCCGGATCGTAAAACATGCCGCCACTGGTCCAACTAATATCAACGGCGTTGGGGTTGAGTTGGCCGTCGGTTTCAATCGAAATTTTGGCCGCATCGCTGACATCTTCTGCATCGCCCAGCGCAAGATCATCAGCCAGTTCCGGATGAATACGGATCGTTACCGGCTGTTTCTTGCGGACCGTATTTTTTTGAATAATCGCGTTAATTTCCGCGAGCGTCGACAGCCGCGCAATTGACGGCGCCAAAGCTGCGAATAGTTGTTCAATCAGCGCCGCGCAATCATTCCGGCAGCGTTCATCAATGTCGCGCAACGCATTTTTTAGCCCAGCGCCAATGGTTGCAAGATGCGCCCTTTCAGCCTCAAGGCGTTCAGCGCATTCCGCCGCTCCTTCCGCATATCCAGCTTTATAATTGGCGCTCAATTTATCAATTGGGTTAGCGCGGATAAGCGGCGCGGCGCCGATCGCGGTAAGCGTTGGGATTTTCAGCGCTTCGCCAGTCTTGTGCGCGCCTGTGGATTTTAGTTCTGCAAGCGCCGCCATCATGCAGCCTCTTCGATGTCGCCAAGCCAGGATTTAAGAACATTTGTTGTCGCATCCTTATCAGCTGACGCTAATTGCCTCAGTTCCTCGACAGGTGTTTTCGTTTGTTCGATTTGCGCCGTATTGATTGGTATTTCGGGCAACGCCTGGGCTGGCGCCGCGGCCGCGACAGGCGCAGCTTCCGAAGGCGATTGCATCAAGACCGGGCGCAAGACAAACAACGCCAAAGCCAGAACGACAATTGCCGGAATTAAAACCTGCATGATCGCAACAAGATTGTTCGTCAAATAATCCATGACGCCGCCAGGTTCCACAAACGGACCATCCGATGTGATTTCGTGAAACGTCATTGATTTGACGGTAACGAGGTCACCGCGGGATTCGTTAAATCCGATCGATGCTTTGACCAGCTCGCCGATTGATTCGAGTTCTTGCGCCGGGCGCGGCTCGATTACGCCCTCCTCGCCAATCGGCGCCGGTTCGTTTATCAAGACTGCAACATGGACACGCGATATTCCGCCTGGCAATTTTTCACGCTGGCGATTTATCTCCGAAATATCAAACCGCGTTGTTTCATTTGTTTCTGATCGTTGCGAGCTGGACGACGATTGCGCACTTCCGGCGTCGCCCTCGGGCAAGTTGCTTGCAACTGTTACAGCGCCGCTTCCGCCATTGTCGTTTTGCTGAACATCGGATGTTTCGCGTCCCATCATCACCCGGCTGTTCGGATCAAGGACGCGCTCAGAGACGGTTTCACGCTCGCGATCGAAATCCAACGCGACAGTAACACGCGCATTACCCGGACCAACTCGCGCCTCCAGCATGTCGCGCAGATTTTGCTCCATCGCGCGCGCCCGCTCGTCTTCATCCCCAGCAATCGCCGCTATCGAATTTACAGCGCCCGGCCGTAACACGACGCCATAGGTGGAATCGAGCACTGCGACTTGCTCCGGTTCGAGATCGGTCACGGCCAGCGCAATCAGATAGCGCATCGCGGTTGCCTGCCTTACATCAAGCCTGCCGCGTTTCATCGTTACCGTGACTGAAGCGCTCGGTGTTCGTCGTTGCCGGGAAAATGAAGATGTCTTGGGCACAGCCAGATGCACACGCGCCGCTCTGACGCCTGGCGTTGACAGGATGGTCCGCGCTAATTCCCCCTCCTTGGCGCGCCAATAGGCGGCGTCAAACATTTCTGCAGTTGTTGCAAAGCCGTTTATTTCCTCAAGCAATTCAAAGCCCGGCTGACCCTGTTGCGGCAGTCCCTGACGCGCGAGCGCCATACGTACTGAATCGCGTTTTGTCTCGGGCACATATATTGTGTCACCGCGCACATTAGCGCGGACATCCATCGCTTCCAGGGCGCTCAACACATCGCCGGCGGCGCCAGCGTCGAGACCGCCGTAAAGCATCGCCATTGGAGGCGTTGAAACTGCTGACATCAAAGTCCCGAAGCCGGCAAAAGTCGCGAGCAAGACGCCCGCAAGAATTGCTTTTTGCTGCGTTGACCACCGACTCCAAATAGACGCAAGTTTAGACATTATTAACCCTACCCATCAGCGAACTGAACAGCATGAAGTTCGTTCAATTCGTGGTTAATTTCTCAGCAGTTCATTAATTTAAGGTTTACGATTGGTTGTATAGGGTGTGCGAATGCAACCTATGGTATTCACTTGGCGATCCCAATCGAAATAAACATTGAAGAGGAAGCTGACGAGGACGTTGCCGCGGAAGAAAAACCCAAGCGCAACAATCTGATCGTCACCGGAATCGCTTCTGTTGTCGCAGCCGGCGTCGCTGCCGGCGCTGCTTTTGTCCTTGCGCCCGCGTCGTCTTCCGAGACTGCTGAAGGTAAGAGCGATTCCCACGCGCCAAAATCTCATGCATCGGCCGCTTCAGATCACAAACCTGCAAAGCATGGCGATAAGAAAAATGACAACTATGGAAAGCCGGAACCGCAGCTGTTTGACGGCGGCGAGCTAAAAATTTACGGGGAAAGCGCCTTTTTTGTACTCGATCCATTGGTAATTTCAATCCGGCCAATCGCGAATACAAAACATTTGCGCATTTCACTTGTCCTTGAGACATCGATTGACGAAGCGGCAATCTTGCTGGCGCGCATTTTTCACGTCCGCGATATCCTTAACACTTATCTGCGATCTGTTGACAGTGAAGCATTTGAAAATCCGGCGGCGATGGCGCGATTGCGAACCCAAATTCGACGACGAATTCATGCTATCGCACCTGATGTCACCGTTGATAATGTTCTGATCACTGAATTTATTCTAACGTAAGGAAACCGAAATGGATATGATTATCGATTTTATGCTGCTGGCAGCGTCTGGCGCAGCGGTTTTCTATTGCGTGATTCTCAGCCGGAAGCTCGAGGGTTTAAAAAACACCGAGAAAGGCCTGGGCGCGACTATCACAACAATGTCGCAAACCGTTGATCAGGCGCGTTCTACTGTTGTTCTGGCGAAAGAGAGCAGTAGCCAAAGTGTAAAAGAATTGACGCCGTTGATTGAAGAGATGCGGACAATCATGCCGAAAGTTACGGAAATGATCGACGTACTTGGCGAGTTGGGTGAAGCCGCACACCAGAATATCACTACCGCCGCCGCAGGCGCGTCACAGGATATCGAAGAAAGCCTTACCAATGCGCGCGCGGTTCAAATCGAAATCTCCGAGCGTATTTTCGAACTCAACGAATTGCTAAACGGACACGGCACAGCAGCGCTTAAGGGCGCCGCAGCGCCGGAACCGGAAACGGATGCAGAGTCGGAACCCATGTCCGAAGGTGAAGTTGCCTATATTGAGGATATCGAACCGCTCGACCGCAGAATGGTTTCATCGTCCGCAGCGGCGCTTGAAGCAAATATAGACGGTGACGACAAAATTGAAGCGGCCGGGTGATCCATGAAGAACAGAGCCCTTATCGTTCTCGCAATTATTTTTTTCGCCTCATTCCTGGGGCGGTTCGCTGTGCTGGCCTCGGAAATTACTGGCGCCATGCCCGAACCTGCGCCCCCGTCCAAACCGCAGCACGACCCCAATGCCGAATATACATGCGTTGACGGCGCTCTCGCGACAGCAGTCAAGGACCGGATCGCAGCGCTTGATGCGCGTGAAGCAAACATCGCCAATCGCGCATCCGAATTAAAGGCGTATGGGCAACAGATTGAAACACGTCTGGGCGAACTGGAACAGGCGAACATGCAATTGAAAGCGAATATCGAAACGCATCAAACAGCGCGCGATAACGATATCGCAAAACTCGCGGCGATCTATGAGGGCATGAAGCCGAGTCAAGCGAGCGAAATCATCAATGAAATGGATCCGGAATTTGCAGCGGGTCTCCTGGCGTCGATGAACAGCGAGCAGGCAGCGCAGATCGTTGCAACGATTGATTCAAAACGCGCATATATGATCAGCGTCTTGCTCGCCAACCGCACGCACACACCCTGATGACAATGGCCTCAATGATTATCACACCATCAATGCAATGTCGCTCAATTGACTCCGTTAACCAATTAACCAGTTTGATTAATCAGTATGTCTAGTATTTTCGGTTTCATCCTTATAATTGGTATGGTCTTCGGCGGTTACACATTGGCCGGCGGCAAAATGGCCATCATTACGCACTCTGCGCCCTTTGAAATCATGATCATCCTCGGTTCGGCAATCGGCGCTTTCATTGTCGGCAATGACGTTCACACGATAAAAAATGCGGGCGGTGATTTGATCACCGCGATTCTCGGATCGAAATGGAAGCGTTCGGATTACCAAGATCTTCTTTGCTTGATGTTTGAACTTATCCGCATCGCAAAGGAAAGCCCCGTACGCGCGGAAGCGCATATCGAAAACCCTGAAGAGTCTACAATATTCAGCCGGTACCCGAAAATAACGGCCGATCATGAGGCGCGCGAAATTATTTGCGATACGATCCGGTCGATATTGATGAATTTCGACAACCCCCACCAGGTTGAGGACCTTTTCGAAAAGCAACTGGAGATGTTGCATGAGGAAAAGCTGCACAGCGCCCATGCCTTACAGAATATGGCGGACGCGCTACCGGCGCTGGGTATTGTCGCTGCGGTTCTTGGCATCATCAAGACAATGGCCTCAATCGACAAACCGCCAGAAGTACTTGGACAAATGATCGGCGGCGCGCTTGTCGGTACGTTCCTGGGCGTTTTCTTCGCCTATTGTCTCGTCGGTCCGCTTGCCACCAAGGTAACGGCCATACGCGAACAAGAGAAAAACTTCTATGCGCTCATACGCGAGTCTATCGTCGCCAGCCTGCAGCTGCATACGCCGCAAATGTGCGTCGAAGTTGCCCGCCGCAATCTTCCAGCGACGACACGGCCGACCTTTTCCGAAGTCGATGAGGCGCTGAAGGCGCTAAAGAAGGAGGCCGCGTGATGAAGGTCTCACTTCCATTGATTGCGACGCTAATCGGCTTAAGCGCGGCAGGCGCCGAGGGCGCCGTAAAATTGCGCGCCGGCGAACACAGCGATTTTTCGCGCATCGTCATACCTGAACTGAATCAACAGTGGAATATCTCAACCGCCGGTCGCACCGTCGAAGTGATATTTGCAGATGGAACGCCTGAATTTGATCTTTCCGATCTGACAGATAAACACAAGGCGCATCGCGTGCTTTCCGCGAAGGTAAGCAAGCGGGGTGAGGAACGCGTGCTCACCTTGAATCTTGCCTGCGATTGTTCGGTACGCACTGCTCAAAACTACAGCAAAGCCGTCATCATTGATATATTCGACGCCAAACCAGTTGCCGATGCCTCGAATGATAAACACGCCGCAGCAACAAACGCTGTAGACGATACCGAGCAAATCGCTGTGTCGCCTGAAAAGGACGCGGTAACCGCTAAAACTGTTGAAGATACCGCACAAGCTACTGTCTCACCTGAAACACAGATCGTGGTCAGGGAAGTTGCCAACAAAACCGCGAACAGCAATGACGACACGCAAAAACCGTCGGAGGAAAGCCTGCTTGCCGCACGCGATAGAATGATCGCACTGCTGGCTGAAGCGCGAGCGCGCGGCGTTGTTCAAATCAGAGGCGACGGCGACGACGAACCGGCAAACGCCAGATCGCAAAATGCAGATGAAAACGCTGCGGAGAACGCTTCCAGTGGAATGCCCGGCGACGAACGAGCGGGACCAGTATCCTGTATTGACCCAACGCGGTTTTCTGACCGGCCCCAGGAGTCACGCGACTATGCGACCGTTTTGGCTCTTCGCGAAGAAATGGATAACGCCGTCGGTGAAGAGCGCATCGTTGCTGGCCGGGAACTCGCCGGCGCATATTTGCGGATCGGCTTTTTTGAGGAAGCAAGCGCAGTAGCGCAGACAACCGCCGACGGTAAGGACCACGAATTAATGCTTGCCGCCGCCCTTGCGGAGCTTGCGGGCGCTGCGAAAGCCAATGGCGCGAAAACGCTTCGTAACTATGCGCAATGTGGACCAGCATATGAAATGCTGATTGCCGCAGCGACAGCACAGGAAGGCTCCCAATACGCAGCCGGGCTTTCAGACGCGCAGATCATTGCACTGAATGCAATGATGCGGTCGTTGCGCGGACCGATTGCAGAAATCTTTGCAATTAACGCAATCGATCACGACGAAACTGCGTTGATCAGGCGGTATTATGAGATCGCTTCCCGCGCGCAGGCGCCGGAACTGACGCCGGCCCTTGCCATTATTGAGGCGGCTTTGCCGGATGCGTCATCGGAGCCGCGCGACATCGACGAGCCGTTCATGGAAATTGCGCAAATGCCGGGGCCGATGCAAACGCGCGCCCTAGGTGAGATCGCCGCGCAATATGAAAACGACGCAACAATCGCCTATGAAGGATTCCTTGAAGACATCACCGCCCAGAATTCCAAAATTACCGGATCACGTGGTGACGCGCGCGCTTCTATTGCCGGCGCCAAGGCGCTTGCATCGGCGGGACGGATTGTCGAAAGCATCGACTTACTGGCAAATGTTGCGAATTCATCCATCCCGGCGCAGGACGCTGCGCGAACATTAGCACAATCGATCCTCATCGTCGCACTCGCAGGCGACAGCGACAAAACCCGCTTTCTCGCGGTAAGTGCTTTTTTGCAGCATCGCGATTTCATAGCGAGTGAAGCCGGGCGGGATGACGAACTGGTCTTGAGCATTGCCCGTGAAGTTGCGGATCTTGGCGCTCCCCAGTTAACCGATGAGATCATAGCCGCGTCTTCGCACAAGAGAACACGGCCCGAATCTAATGTCATCAAAGCGCTGGCCCAGCTCAACGCAGGCGCCGACCAGGCAGCGCTGACTCTCGTTGACAAATATGCGGGAAGCGCAGAAGCGGCCGCGATCGCAGCTCGCGCCGCCGAGCGGCTCGAAAACAAACCCGCTGTCATCAGCGCCGTGAAGCACGCGTTGCGCGGAAATAATATTAACGAAGAAACCGCTGGAGCGGCCTGGCGCACGGGCGAATGGAAGCTTGCCGCAGACGCTTATACGAAGCTTGCCTCCGAAAATGTCGAAGACGGATCGCGGCTCGCGCTCGCAGCGCTTATGTCCGGCGCCAAATCCATGCCCGACATCGCCAGCACTGCGCTCGCGAACGATCCCGCAGCGCTTGCAACCGCGCAGCACATGTTTGCGCCGGCGCCTCATTTTTCACCCGCAAATCTGGAAGACGTCGCCGCCTATGCAGCTGGCGTCACCGGTGAAGCAGCACGCATCAGAGAGAGGTTGAACGATGAATAACGCTGGCTATGTCGTCCTTTCCCGGCAATCGAGTCTCATGAAAGAGCTCACAAGCATTGCCAATAATATTGCGAATTCCGACACCGCCGGCTTTCGCCGCGAAGGGTTTCTGTTTTCCGAATATGTTCAGGCGCTTGAAAATTCGGGAAACAGCCTGTCGCAGACAAATATCGGCGGGCGTTTTTTCGATACGCGCACGGGCGGACTTGCGGAAACAGGGGCGCCTTTCGACGTCGCCATCGACGGCGAAGGATATTTTGCCGTGCAAACCCCGCATGGAGAGCGGCTCACTCGCGCTGGCTCATTTGTCCTTAGCAATGAAGGCGAATTGTCAACTTCTGAAGGGCACGCCCTCCTCAGCGAGAGCGGCGGACCAATTGCTATTCCGGCGGAAGCCGGAACGGTGACGATTGCGCCCGACGGCTCGGTAGCAGCTGACGGCGCGCCGCTCGGAAAAATCGGCGTGTTCAACGCGCCGGCAACAGCGCTGATGCGCGAAGGAGCAAACCTGTTCAAAGCGACGCAGGAAAAGCAGCCCGTGGAACAGCCGCGGGTCGTCCAGGGTTTTATTGAAGACTCCAATGTCGACCCGGTTGTCGAAATTGCACGCCTCATCGAAGTCCAGCGCGCCTATGAACTCGGCCAACAGCTTTTGAAGGACGAGGATGAAAGAATAACGAAAACTATCGACTCATTCGGGCGCAGCTAATGCGCGACCATAAAGGGAATTGAAAAATGCAAGCACTAAGAATCGCAGCGACCGGCATGCACGCACAGCAAACGCGCGTCGAAGTCATATCCAACAATATCGCAAATATGAGCACCAACGCCTATTCGGCGCGGCGTGCGGAATTTTCCGATCTCCATTATCAGCAGATCCGCGAGCCTGGCTCGATCACTTCAGCGACCGGCGCTATTGCTCCCTCAGGCGTCGAGCTTGGCCTTGGCGTCAAGGCCGCCTCGATCTCGATGAATGTCGAGCAAGGCGCGTTACGGCAAACAGGCGGGGATCTCGATCTTGCAATCGAAGGGCGCGGATATTTCGAAGTCACCCTGCCCTCCGGTCAATCAGCATTTACGCGAGACGGCGGCCTAAAACGCACAGGCGATGGACTTATCGTCAATAGCGACGGTTTTGCGATCGGCGGCGATATAACAATTCCGCAGGATGCGCGCAGCATTGCTGTCAATGCCGATGGCGAAGTCTATGCGTTCTTCGATGACGATCCTGCCGGTCAATTGCTGGGCACGCTGACACTATCGCTCTTTGTCAATGAAAAGGGCCTGAAATCGCTGGGCGGCAATTTATTTGGCGAAACAGAAGCATCGGGCTCGCCAATTGCCGGCCAGCCTGGCTTAGACGGACGCGGAACTGTGCAGCAGGGATTTCTGGAGGATAGCTCCGTCGACGTTGTGAAGCAAATCGCCGACCTTATTGAAGCGCAGCGCGGTTACGAGTTGAACTCAAAAGTAATTACAGCAGTTGATCAGATGCTCAGCTCGACAACGCAGATTCGGTGATGACCATGGAACACTCAAATCTGATTATCGCCGTACTTTTTATGACGGCTTTCGCCAGTTCTCCCAGCTTTGGGCAGCAAGTGATTGCCTCCGTCGATCTTCCGCTGAAGCAAGAAGCTCCGGAACTGGAAACCGACACGGCAATTGCGCCGCTCGTGACTGCTGCGCGGCATTTACGGGCGGGAACGATCGTACAGGATGCCGATATTCTCGTCGATGGCGGCGCGCCCGACGCTGTGGCTTCCCTCAAAAAAACGATGGCCGGCAAAGAAATCAAACACACCGTTTATGCGGGAAAGCCTCTCACCCTTTCAGATCTGGGCTCGCCGACGGTGATAAAGCGGAATGCTGTCATCACGATAGAATTTATTCGAGGCCCCCTCGTCATCACCACCGACGGACGGGCGCTCGACCCTGGCGGTGTCGGCGACACGGTGCGCGTGATGAATCTTAACTCAAGGATTATTCTTACTGCAATGGTCGTTGGCGCAAATAAGGTAGTGACTCAATGACATCTGCAAAACTTTCAGCGATCAGCCTCTTTTGCGTATTGGCGACTGGTTGTTCAACGGGATTAAGCCATCTCAATCAGCCGCCAAGAATGTCGCCGCCGGGCGCAGTACGCAACCCCGTGCCGCAACCGACGCCGGCCCGTGTCGACATGACTGCGCCTGAAGCCGTTTACGCCGAGCCTAAAATAACGGCTGGATCGCTTTGGCGTTCAGGTCCGGAATCACTCTTTGGTGACAGGCGCGCGCGCACGAAGGGCGATATTGTCACTGTGTTGATTGAAATTGATGAGGAAGCAGAAATGCGCAATCGCACAAATCGAAACAAAAGCGGTTCGGATGATGTTTCGGTTGGCGCGCTGTTCGGGCTCAACAGCCTGGCGCAAAAGGTTTTGCCTGGCGGTGCCGATCTCAACCCGGGCATCGAAACGTCGTCGACCACATCATCCACTGGCGACGGCCTGATCCAGCGCGAAGAGCGCATTACGCTGAAGATAGCCGCCACCGTAACCGATGTTCTACCCAATGGACATTTGGCGATTTCTGGCAGTCAGGAAATCCGCGTTAATTACGAGCTGCGCGAATTACAGATGGTTGGCATTATCCGGCGCGAGGACATTTCACGCGATAATATTGTGACCTCTGACAAAGTCGCGGAGGCGCGCATTTCCTACGGCGGACGCGGGCAAATCACCGATCTTCAAAAGGCCCGCTACGGTCAACAGATCATCGACAAAATTTCACCGTTCTGAACCATGAGCAAATTCTTACCAATTCTGATCATTGTGGTCGCCGCCCTTGCCGGCGGCGGCGGCGGCTTTTTTCTTAAAACGTCGTCGGCGTCAGCCGACGCTGCAGAAGAACACACCGATAACGACTCTCATGTGTCGGAAGACAAACAGAAAAATAAATCTGGCGGCGGCCATGGCAAACCCAGCGACGGCATTTCCAATTACCTCAAATTCAAACGGCAATTCGTCATTCCGGTAATGAAAGACGGCAAGCCGGAGATGTTGATGGTTTTTGATATCAATATTGAAGTCGACGGCTCGTTCAGTGACAACGCCTATTCCTATGAACCGCGCCTGCGCGACGCTATTCTCACGCAATTGTTCATCTTCGCAAATGACGGTGACTTAACGCAGATTACTGAAAGCACAGAAACCCTCACGAATGTAAAAGCAGTCTTGCTGGAAACTGCGCGCAGGATTATGGGCGATAGCGCCAGAGAAATCCTGCTGATTGACATTGGCATTCAGGAATATTGAGCAGACCGGGGCGCGCACCCTTCGCAGTCCAGCCAACGGACAAATTTCTCATATTCGGAAACCAGACTCAAACGCCCTGCGACAAGCGTTCAAAATCATCCAGCCAAATTGAAAACCGGTCTTATCGTCCGGGCATATTGCGCAGGAACGTCAAAGCCGTATTTGGAAAATTTCGATGCGTGAACAATAGTCCGGAGCAATATGCTCTAGTTTTGCGATCCGAGACCGGTGACTTTAGATGGATCCACCGTGATGCCGCCGGCAAGATTCAGGACAGGACCGGTTTCAGCGAGGCGCACCTCATTAACGACGCCAATCGTCGCTGCAGTTTCCGCCCGCAGAAAATCCGGGCCGTTAGTATAGGTTGCATTGACTGTATAAACGCCCGGTTGCGCCGGTGCGCCACTTGCCAAGCCATCCCATTCCTGAATGGCGTCCGTGTTTTTCGCCTGAAAACGTGTGATCTCGGCGCCGCTGCTATCAGCAATAACAATTTCCACATTCGTCGCTTCCACATCGCCTGAAACGCGGAAGCGCATAGGCGCCGAGCCATCGAAATAACCAGGCGTGGCGGTTGTTTCAGCCTCGCGCCCAATCCAGTCGGCATATTGGCTGATGCCGCCGCCGGCGAGCGACTCAGCAATTGCATCGAGACGCTTGTTGGTGCCGACAATCTGCTCAACTGAAGAAAAACTCGCGAGCTGCGCTACGAAATCAGCGGAATCGAGCGGACTCAGGGGATCCTGATTGCGCAATTGTGTGGTCAGCAATTGCAGAAAATTATCAAAATCTACTGCGGCCAGTGCGGCATCAGAAGCGGCATCAGATGCGGCTGGCGCCGCAGCGGTCGACGCGCCAAACGTAGATGGCTGCGAATTTTGAACAGGCGTTGTTTGCATAGCCTTTATCCTTCTTTAGTCCTGTAGCGGGTCAAACCCGCAAATCGAGGCGTCCGTCCGTCACTAACGGTGCGAGCGGAATGTTGCTATTGAGCTGTGTGGGCGTCTCGTCGGTCGACGCATAAGCCAGGGTTCGTTCATTGGCGTCGTCATGCGCATGAGAGGCCGAATCGCGATCTGCGAGCTCAACATTGACATTGTCCAGACCGCTACGTGCAAGTTCACGTTGCAAAATGTCGATATTGCGCCGCATCAGATCAAGGGTCTGCTGCGAATCCGCATTGATCACTGCACGCACAAATTCACCGCCATCGCTTTCAAAAGCGATTGTAACACGGCCCAGTTCCGGCGGATTGAGGCGCAGCTCTAGCTTCGTTTCGCCATTGCGCTCGGATATCGCTGAAATTACCTGCGCCCAGGCGGCGCCGGCGGGCGCTGTCGTTGCCGGCGGCGCAAATTGAATTGGCGGTCGTTCTCCGCTTAGACTTGTTCGCGCAATCGCATCCGCTTCAATCATCGGCGCGCTGTAAATGTCGTCCCCCGCAAGTCGCTCCGCCACGGCCGGCGCCGCAGCAAACGCCGATATGGTGACCGGCGCAGCAGTTGAAACTGTTGGCGTCATGGCCCCGGCTTCGCTGCGTGATGCGAAGCGCGGTTCGAAAGAACGTGTTTCGTCGCTGGCGGGGCCTGCGCTCTCAACGTCCAATAACACCTCATTATTTACCGGCGCTGTCTGACGTTTTGCTTCACTCGCCTGGGCCAGGATTGCTGCGTTTGCGTTCGGCGCTGATTCGATCGCTGCTTTCGTATTCCGTGGTGAGAAATTGGGTTCCCGGGCGTTTTCGCCAATTAAGAACTCATCGGCGGGCGCGCGAGCAGTCCCCATTGCCGCAAGTGTGGCGACGTCAAAAGGTTGGGTTTTGCCGAGCGGCGCGCTTTGATTATGTGCGGGCTTAATTTCGACATTGAGTGCGGGATTCGCGTCGATATTGACCGCGGCCTTAACGTCTATACTGGGCGCGGGCTGTTGTTCAATCTGCAAAGCTGGCGCATCTGGCGCCTCGCCAAAACTCAAGGCGTCAATCGGCGCTGCTGGAACTGACGCAAAACTCTGTTCGCCGGTCATGTGCCCACCGCCAGAAGCGCGGTTCTTGAACGCGCGAACATCATCTCCTTCGCCGCTAATCGCCGGCAATTCACGATTGTCCTGATTACCCGGTGCGTCCTCTGCATGCTTGGCGATCAGTGGCGCGTCATTCTTTACCACACGCACGCCAATTGAAAATTCCGGTCTCGTCCGCCCTCTTTCGTATTCAGCGCTGTCAGGCGTATCCAATCGGTCAATCTGCTCAATGCTGTTGTCAGAAACGCTGCCGCCGCGAAGCCGGCGATCGAAACCATGTTGAACCAGGAATGTTTCGGCATCCGGAACTTCACTGGCGCCGTCAATCTCAGAATTAACAGTCAGATCTTCCGGCGCATCGACGCCAAAGCCAGTTCCCGCCAAATCAAAATGGCCAAGAAAGCCGCCGCCAGCGCTATTCATCGTTGCCGGTACGGGTCCTTCCGCGCCGGCCGCAAGGCCTGCGTGAATGGTAAAGAAAGCGTTAACGGCGCTGAAATCGGGCGAATGCTTCAACAGCTCCGGCGCTTCGCCAGCAACGGAAACGGCGCTATTGCCGGTGAGATTCATCAAAAAGGACAGGCCGGGTTGTTCCATATCCGCGACACTACCTTTGATAACTTATTTTTCAGTTACTCCCGCTATACGGGTGTGTGTCTCAAAACCGAACAGGTCACACATGATCCAGACCGCACCTTTGTTAACGCCAATTATTCCTAACACGGAACAGTCAAAGACGCCTGAAGGCGTCAAGGCGCGCGACGATGCGCTGCGCCAGGCGGCCAAGGAATTTGAAGCGACTTTTATCGCCGAGATGCTCACCTATGCGGGGTTCGACAAAGCTCTTTCAAGCCGCTCCGGATTTGGCGGAGAAGCCTTTTCGCGGCTATTAATTGATTCATACGCCGCTGAAATTTCAGATAGCGGATCATTCGGCCTCGCAGACAAAATATATAATCAACTTAAGGACTTCCGGTCGTGAAAGAAAATCTCACCAAGATGAAAACCATCATCCGCAACCTCGGACAGGTTCTTGAAAAAGAAAAGGCTGCGATCAAGAAGCGCGCCTATGACAAAATTGGCGAATTCGGCGCGCGGAAATCCGCGTTGCTTTCCGAATTCGATTCGATAACGGCGGCGATTGAAAACAGTGAAGCCGCCGAAGAAATGATTACTGAGCTTAATGCAGTGCGGGCCCAGGCGGAGGAAAATGCCGCTATTCTTGGCGCATTATCCAAAGGCGTTAAACAGGCGCGCATGCGGTTAAGGTCCATTGATCAGGCAAGCAGACGCGCAGGTATATACGGCCCTGACGGCGGCAAACTCGATTGCCCTGATGTCGCCACAATTAGCGCAAAAGTGTGAGCATTAAGGCATTGTTATCTAGTATCGTATAAAGTTTTTATATCCAGCAAAATGCTGATTGCGGATAACTTAAATGGTTCTCCACTCTGCCCGAACGGCTTTCCCACCAATTTATTTTCGGTGACCGGCAACTCCCAGCGAGGTCGGCGTAACAGTAAATCAGTCTGTTGACTGATCGATCTCACATGGAGAAGTAAAATGGCTAGTCTTTTAACAAATACCAGCGCGATGGTTGCGCTACAGAATATCCGCACGATCAGCTCCGATCTTGCAAAAGTTCAAGAACAAATTTCGACCGGTAAAAAAGTCGCCGGAGCACGCGATAACGCTGCTGTTTTCGCTATCACCACGATTATGGATTCTGACGTTAAGGGTTTTCAGGCGATCTCGGCATCTTTGAACCTTGGTTCTTCAACTGTTGGTGTCGCCTCAGGCGCTTCTGAAACCATTACAAGCCTGTTGTCTGACATGAAAGGCGCCATCGTTGCCGCCCAGGAAGATAACGTTGACCGCACGAAAATCCAGGCGGATGTGGTTGAGCTGAGAAACCAAATCGCTTCGATCGTCAACGCAGCGAGCTTTAACGGACTGAACATGGTCAAGGGCGCCGGCAACGCTGACTTCCTCGCCTCGCTTGACCGCGATTCCGGCGGTTCGGTGACAGCGAGTTCAATTTCCGTTTCTCGTCAGAACCTTGAGACAGCAGCCGGCGTCGCCGTTGTTGGCCTCGATACGACAACGACTACGGGCGTTAACGCTGGCGGCACCGCGGCTGCAGCGTTGGTTGCCGACACCAACACTTTTGCACTCGATATTGACGTTGGCGCCACATTTACGGCCGGCGATACTTATGAAGTCAAAATCGATGGCCGTAAGTTCGTCTATGAAGTTCAGACTGGCGACGATCATGACGATGTTGGCCAAGGCATCACCAACCTGATCAATAATGCAGGCCTTACCGGTATTGCCGCTGTGTTTACAGCTGGCGGCGCCGCAGATGCGCAGGTTGATATCACAAACACCAAGGGCACATCGGCTGCCATTGAAGCAACTGTAACTGACGGCAGCGGCGGCGGATTAGGTAATTTGACGGGGCTCGACGTCTCGACCAAGGCCGGCGCTCAGGCCGCATTGGTCTCGATTGAAGGTCTGATTCAGACGGCTGTTGACGCTTCCGCAGCTTTCGGGTCGTCACTTAAGCGGATCGATATTCAGATTACCTTCGTTTCTGATTTCACTGACTCGCTGAAAACAGGTATTGGCGCCCTGGTTGACGCTGACCTTGAAGAAGCTTCGGCACGCTTGCAGTCACTGCAGGTTCAACAGCAGCTGGGTATTCAGGCGCTGTCAATCGCCAGCCAGTCCTCGCAAAATGTCCTGCGTCTGTTCCAGTAACAGACACGACCTTAAAGGCGCCCGCGAAAGCGGGCGTCTTTTCACTAACTAACTGATGAAAAGGGGTTGACGATCACATGATGAATGCGGGTTTGGCGGGGAATGCCTATAAATCAACATCGAACGCCACGGCGACGCCGCGCGGTGTGGAATACCAAACACTTGTGCGCCTCAATGGCGACCTTGGCGTGACAGAAAAAAAGAAACGAGAAGATTATCCAGCCTATATTCGCGCTTTGAGTAATAATCTCAAATTCTGGACAATCGTCGGTGCTGATGCCGCTAGCGACACAAGCCCCCTGCCCGCGCAGCTTCGCGCACAGCTATTTTATCTTTACGAATATACGCAAGACCACACATTGAAAATTATCCGCGGCGACAAAACTTTGACTGTCGATCCACTTGTCGAGGTCAACAAGAATATCTTGAACGGACTGCGGGGCGCTCCCGCTGAACAGGAAACATGACCGGACTTGTCATAAAGCTCAAACCCAACGAAAAACTTCTTGTAAACGGCGTAATCATGCAAAACTGCGATCGCGCCGCAAAACTTCGCGTCCGCTCCAACAATGTTTCCATTCTACGTGCGCGTGATGCAATTCGCCCGGAGACCGCCAATACGCCCTTGCGGCGCATCTATTATATCGCACAACTTGCGCTCGCTGGCGAGGCGGATGTTACGGAAGCCACCGAGCAAATTCAAAATGGAATTGGGCCTCTTCGCGGCGTATTCGCCGGCGAGGCGCTCGACGAGCTTGACCGCGCCGCAGAAGCCGCCAAATCACAAAAATTCTTTGTTGTGATGCGCGCTGTCAAAAAGCTTTTCGATCTGGAAAACGCATTACTCGATCAGGCCTCTGCGTAGTGGCTTATGTTCCTGCCATTCCGCTTGGCGGATTGCTGGGATGGCGCGTGTTCAATGAAAGCGCCGCACGACAATTTGACGCTTTCAGTAGTAGCGAAGCGGTAATTCGTGATGTTGCGTACTTTAAAGAGAATATCGCCAATGCGTCATCTCCGTTAGATCTGATTGAAGATCGGCGCCTGTTGACGGTTGCGCTCGGCGCTTTTGGTCTCGAGAACGAAATCAACAAAAAGGCGTTTATCCGTAAAGTTCTGGATGAGGGCACAGATCTCCCTGATTCCTTCGCAAATAGGCTGTCCGATTCCAACTGGAAGGAATTCTCGAAAGAATTCGGATACGGAAACATAACTCTTTCGCGTGTGTCCGTGCCGGAATTTCAAGACAAAGTCGCACAACAATATCTTGAGCAAACATTTGAGGCGCGGGTCGGCGATGTCGATACAGATATGCGGCTGGCCATGAATTTTCGACGTCAGGTCGAACGCATAGCCCAGGACCCAAACGTTGAACGCGTCGGCTGGTTCAAAATTATGGGCCAGCGTCCGTTGCGTGAAGTCGTCGAAGCCGCTTTCGGTTTGCCGACGCAATTTGGAACTGCAGATATTGATAAGCAAAAAGAAGAGCTGGAGGAACGCGCATCAAATCTCTTTGGCGGTAAATCGCCGGCAATCTTCAGCGATCCAGAAGTCGTCGACGCCATGCTCCGCAAATTTTTTCTGCAGAATGAAATCAAAAACGGACCCAGCGCATCGACACCTGGCCTCGGAGCAATATCTCTTTTGACGTCATCACCGTCGTCAAGCTTCCAGACGATCAATCTTATTCTTTCAAACGCGCGTTAAGCCGCTGCATTCTCATCTTCGTCGTGCAAAATAGCGCGCAGGCTCTCGAAACTTTCCATGGTCCCTGCTTCCTGCTTGGCCGCAAGAAACGAGTCAAGTTGTGGCCATAGTTTCAATGCGCGATCGACCAGCGGATCAGCGCCATCTGCATAGAGCCCCGCGCGAACAATTGTTTCAGCGCCTTCATATGCGCGAATAACGCTGCGCGCTTCCATAAGCAGTTGGTTTTCCTCATCGCTTGCCGCCGCCGGCAGTGAGCGAGAAACACTACGAGAGATGTCCACCGCAGGAAATCGGCCGCGTTCTGCGATCTTTCGTTCGAGCACCACATGTCCATCGAGAATGCCGCGGATCATATCCGCGACCGGCTCATTCATATCGGATCCCTGAACGAGGACGGAAAAAATCGAGGTGATATCTCCTTTTCCCTCCTCGCCGGGCCCGGCCCGTTCAACAAGCGAAGCTATTGTACGGAAGGTCGACGGTGGAAAGGCATGAAGGGACGGCGGTTCCCCGGCGGAAACCGCAACCTCACGATGCGATTCAGCAAAGCGTGTGAGGGAATCAAAGACCAGCAGCACTTTTTTGCACCGGTCGCGGAAATATTCCGCGATCGCCATCGCCAAATAGGCCCCTTGTTTCTTTGCGAGCGGCGACTGATCGGCAGTCGAGGCGATCACAATTGCTTTTTTCATACCGTCAGCGCCGAGCGTATCGTTAACGAAAGAGCGCACTTCGCGCCCCCGCTCGCCAATTAAGGCGACAACCGTTACATCGGCTTCAACGCGCTGCGCGAGCTCTCCGAGAAGCATCGATTTGCCAACGCCGGCGCCCGCGAACAATCCAAGGCGCTGTCCCTCGCATAGGGGCAATAGCGTATCAAAAACGCAATGACCGGTCGCAAGGCGCGGGCCGAGCCCTTTGCGCTTTGCAGCATTAGGCGCCCGTTGATCCAGCGCGTATGGGTGTTTGCCAACGCGCAAAGGACCGCCTTCCAAACAATTGCCAAAGGGGTCGATAATCCGGCCAAGCCATTGGTCACAAGGGAAAATATGATCCCCATTGCGTTCCAGCATCGCGATATCGCCGCCCGCAACGCCGGCAAGAGACTCATAAGCAAACGCCGTCGCCAATTCACCGTCGATGGCAATAATCTTTGCACGTACCGTGCGGCCGGATGTTGTCGATACGCTGACTGTATCGCCCAGCTTGACCCAACCCGCGAGCCCGCCGATGCGCAGCGACATGCCGTCCGTAGCCGCCACGGTTCCATGGATCTGGGGCCCGGCAGCCTTCAGGATTTCCTCAATCGACACTTGTTCTAACAATGACATTACAACCTATGGTGTTAACCATTAATTCAATTTAAGTGGTCATATTTTGCCTACCGAATTCTTAAGGCGAAGTATAAATGTTTAAAGAAATTAACATCTTACAGACCGCATCCTTGATGGCCCGCCATGCGGCGGAGCGCCATTCAGTGATCGCCGAAAATATCGCGAACGCGAACACGCCCGGCTACAAGGCCAAAGATCTGGAGTCTTTCGGCGAGGCCTTTGCCCGCGGCTCAGCACTTTCCAAGGCCAGCGACAATAAGAGCCCATTCAGGACCGAGACCATAGCAGCAAAAGGCGCCGCCTCGCCTAATGGCAACACTGTTTCCATTGAGGACCAGATGTTTCGCAGTTCCGCCGCCTCTCGCGATCACGACACCGCCCTCACGATCTATTCAAAAGCACTGACAATGTTGCGCACAAGCCTCGGCGGCAATCAGTAGGAGCGCCCACAATGAATCCTTTTGACAAAATCGCCTCTCTTTCAATGTCGGGCATGCGCGCCCAGGCAAACCGCATGCAAGTCGTCAGCGAAAACCTCGCAAACGCCGACACCCACGGATACAAACGCAAACTCGTTACCTTTGAAAATATCTTCGATCGTAATACCGGAGCCAACAGCGTCGAAATGGGGCGTATTTCACTCGACAGCAAACCTGGCGACAAACTATTCGACCCGGATCATCCTTTCGCGGATGAGGATGGGTATGTAACCACATCAAATGTAAACGTCATGACTGAATTCGCCGATGCAACTGAGTCACGCCGCTCTTATGACGCCGGCCTCGAAGTATTTCGACAAGCCCGCGACATGTATGGCTCATTACTCGACATCTTGAGACGTTAAGAGGGAAAATCATGAAATTTGCTGCATTCCAGGCCGCACAATCATATTCCGGCGTCAAAACCGCGCTCAAACCCGAAAAGCCGGCTGCAGATCCCGCGGCGCCCAATGGCGAAAGCGGCGGCGCTTTCAAGGCCGTGCATGAGATGACAAGCGCAGTCGCGCAGGGAGAGCGCGCAGCACAAGCCTATATGACCGGCAGCGCCGATCCCCACTCTGTTGTCGAGGCAATGGCCGCGGCGGAACTTGCTGTCGAGACGGCGGTCACTGTTCGCGACAAGGTTGTGGAAGCCTATCAAGAACTCATTCGTATGCCGATCTAACCTGGAATTGACATGGCTGAAGCGGAAATTATCGATATTATGCGACAGTTTTTATGGGCTGGCGTCTGGATGGGCGCGCCAATGATCGGCGCCGCCCTCGTCATCGGCGTCTTTGTCGGCTTGTTCCAGGCGCTGACATCGATCCAGGAACTAACCCTTACTTTTGCGCCGAAACTGCTCGGCATGCTGGTGGTGTACTGGCTTTGCGCCGGCTACATGGCGCGCATTTTACTTAAACTTTTCGACACCATTGTGATACCGACGATCGCAGGCATGTGATTGTGGAGATTACGCCGCTCGCCTTTTTCCAGATAGTGACAAGATGAACAATGCGCTCACCATAAATTTTCCGGAGCGGACAACAGTTTTGCTGGCGTTCGGTTTAATGGCGATCATCATCATGATGGTCGTGCCGGTTCCCGCTATTGTCCTTGACCTCGGCCTGACGCTTTCTTTTGCGATCGCGATCCTGATCTTCACAATCACATTATTCATCGAACGGCCACTTGATTTTTCGGCCTTTCCAACAGCCTTGCTTGGATCGCTGATGTTGCGTTTGTCGCTCAATGTCTCATCGACAAAGCTGATTATTGGCGACGGCCATACCGGGCCCGACGCGGCTGGCAGCGTGATTCACGGTTTTGCGATGTTTGTGATGGGCGGCAATATTCTATTGGGCATGGTGGTTTTTGGCGTTTTGATGATCGTGAACTTTATGGTCATTACCAAAGGCGCCGGCCGGATGGCTGAAGTTGGCGCGCGCTTTGCGTTGGATGGCATGCCGGGCAAACAGCTCGCCATTGACTCTGACATTGCAGCCGGCGCGATCACTCATGAGGAAGCGAAAAAACGCCGGCGCCTTGAACAAGATGAAACAACATTTTTCGGTTCCCTCGACGGCGCTTCGAAATTCGTCAAGGGCGACGCGATTGCCGGCCTTTTGATCACGCTGCTTAATCTGGTGGTCGGTTTCGGCGTGGGTTTGGGCATGCACGATTTGTCGATGCAGGAAGCCATCGCAACCTATTCAATTCTCACTGTCGGCGACGGTCTTGTCTCGCAAATTCCGGCGGTGATTATTTCCATCGCCTCCGCCCTTCTTCTCGCCAAGGGCGGCGTCGACGGCGCCGCCGACAAGGCGCTTGTCGCCCAGATTAGTGACAACCCTGTGGCAATCGCAACCGTTGGCGCCATCATGGCGTTTTTCGCTTTTCTGCCGGGCCTGCCTTTTGTGCCGTTTTTCATCGGCGCAACTGTATTACTGGGAGCGTCCTATTTTATTTTCCAGGGCAACGCGAAACCTATAGAGGCGCTTATTGACCCCGACGCCGCCAAACCCGTCGACAAGACAAAGCCCCTCGGCGACATTCTCGACGTAGATGAAATCCATGTTGAGTTTGCCGGCGATTTGATTCCCCTGGCGCTTGACAGTGTAGACGGCCTGGAACCGCGCATTACAAAAATCCGGCAATTCATCGCCACGGAATTCGGATTTATCATTCCCCCAATCCGGCTTACAGACAATCTTGACCTTTCTCTCAATGAATATGTCATCAAAATTCAGGGCGTACGAGCGGCCAAAGGAAAATTATTTCCCGGCAAAATATTGATCATTGCTGACGATCTTGATGCTCTTCCTTTCCCCGGCGAAAACGTGGAGGAGCCGGTTTACAAAGCGCCGGCGCGCTGGACTGACGCCACACACCGGGATGAGGCGACCGCAATGGGGCTTGCCGTCGTCGATCCGCCTGAAGTGATCTCAACGCATCTTCTGGAAACGATCAAACAGAATTTCGCTCGCCTCGTTACGCGGCGGTCAACGCGACGCATCCTTGATGAGTTTTCAAAAACAACCGACCTCGATCGCGCTGCCGCCAACCGTCAGCTTATCGATGAATTCATACCTGAAAAGGCGCCGATCGAATTTGTACAGGCTGTGTTCCGCCTGTTGCTTGACGAGCTGACGCCAATCAAGAACCTCCCTGTCATTTTGGAAGCGACCGCCGACGGCCGTAATATTTTTACAACGCCGGAAGATGTCACGGAATATGTACGCCAGCGCATCGCCATGAGTTTTGTCACGAAACTCCAGAGCGACGACGGTTCATTGCCGTTAATTCAGATCGGCCTCGGCTGGGAAGATGTATTCGCGAAATTTGAAACGACCAATGCAGCAAATCAAACCGATGTAGCGCTGCCGCCGGAAGAATTTAACCGCCTCGCCCACTCGGTTCTGGAACAAGTCAACCAGGCAGCTGAGCGCAACGTCTCTCCGGCAATTGTCACCACTGCATCGCGCCGGCGCTTTATTCGCGCGGTCCTGCACGCAAAGAAAATCCGCAATCCGGTTTTGTCCTATGATGAGATTGACCCGACCGCACAACCGGTCCTGATCGGCGTGGCCTGACCCAAATGGATATGCTCGCAACGCTCGAACCCGTTCTCAGCGCCGGCGCGCCATATGTTTTTCTGGTCGGCGCATTGTTTACACGCATTTCCGCAATCGCCTTTCTGGCGCCTGGCATTGGCGAGCGAACAGTGCCGACGCGCGTACGGCTGGCGATCGCCATCGCGATTACGCTGATCCTCGCGCCAATGGTTCTCCAAAATGCGCCCGCTCAGCCACAACTCCCGTCCGAAGTCGTTGTCCTTTACGCAGCAGAAGCCTTATCGGGCCTTCTCATTGGGTTTGCTCTTCGGGTCATGATTTTCGTTTTGGAAATCGCCGGGACAATCGCTGCGCAGCACATTTCGTTGTCGCAATTATTCGGCGCCAATGTCGGGTTTGATCCGTCCTCTCCATTTTCCGCGATATTGGTGACTGGCGCTCTCGCCCTTGCGGCTGCTGCTGGCGTCCACATTCACCTGGTCAATGCGCTTGCGCAATCTTATGAGGTCCTCCCTTTCGGGATGTTTCCAGGCGCGGAAGAAACCGGCGCATGGTCCACCGGCCGGCTCGGCGAGGCAATCGCAAAAGCCCTCGCGCTGGCGTCGCCTTTCGTGATCCTTGGATTTATCTACAGCCTTGCGCTGGCCGCATCGAGCCGCGCCATGCCACAGCTGATGGCGGCATTTGTCGGCGCCCCGGCCATCACCCTTGCTGGTCTTGCTTTGTTTACAGTGACAGCGCCAATAATTTTGTTTGAGTGGCTCGCTGGCCTCGAACGCATCCTCATAAATTTCCTTACGGGGGCTTTATGAGCGACGGACAGGGCGATGAAGGCCAGGAAAAATCCCATGACGCAACGCCGGAACGCCTTGATAAAGCGCGGCGTGACGGCGATGTCGCCCAGTCGCGCGACCTAAATGCCGCCGCCAGCTATCTTGGCTTCTATCTGGCCCTGGCGATCGTTGGCGCCGGCGCCGCTGGAAAGATTTCGTTTTCTCTGGCGCAGATTTTTAATCATCCTTACGATGTTGGCGAATTGGCATTCAACGCAAATCGTGGCGGCGATTTTATTATTTCGCTTTCGACACAGAGCATTATGAACGTTGTCCCATTTTTCTTGCTGCCGGCGTTAGCCACTTTGGGCGCCCTGTTCGCTCAGCGCGCCATCGCCTTTGCACCTTCAAAAATAAAACCGAAAATGTCGCGATTGTCGATGATATCGAACGCCAAAAAGAAATACGGAACTGACGGTATTGTCGAGTTTGCGAAAAACTCAGTTAAGCTTCTATTTGTTTTTATTCTCTTTGGGTTTTTCTTCGCACAGAGATTTACCTCGTTGCCGATTGACGCTCGGCTTCCGGCATCCGCCCTGCCCGCAAGCCTCCTAAAAGAGGGCGTCGTATTTGTCGGCATCATTGTACTTTTTTCTGTCGCCATTGCCAGCATTGACCTGCCATGGAGCCGCCATACGCACGCCAAGCGACTGAAAATGACCTATGAGGAGTTGAAAAAGGAATCCAAAGAGAGCGAAGGCGATCCGGAAATGAAACGGAGCCGCCGTGAACGGGCGCAAAGCGTCGCACGAAACACGATGCTGCGCGACGTTCCGGATGCGGATGTCGTGATTGTCAATCCGACTCATTTCGCCGTTGCATTGAAGTGGCAACGCGATAAGGGACGCGCGCCGATCTGTGTCGCCAAAGGCGTCAACGAATTTGCCGGCCGCATCCGGGAAATTGCTGCTATTGCCGGCGTTCCAATCAAGTCTGACCCGCCAACGGCGCGCGCAATCCATGCAAGTGTCGAAGTCGGCGAGGAAATCAAACGCGAACATTACGCCGCGGTCGCCGCCGCCATCCATTTCGCCGACGTCATCAAAGCGAAGGCGAAAGCGTTATGATCGATGAAACAGAGGAGGACCTTGCGGAAATAAAAATGCTCGCCGACATGCTCCTGGATAAAGAGGAAGGCGAATTCAAAATCGTCCGCAGACGCCGCCTGCAGCTTGACGCCGAGCGCCGGAAGATCCAAAGCCTCGCAGATAAGGCGCGCACCGGCGCGACTATCGCGCTTGCTGATATGCCTCACCTGTTGACATATTTGAATGCACTCGCAAATCAGCTTGCGCGCCTTAGCGATGAGGCAGAATCCTTGATTACTGAGGAGCAATCGCGGAAGGGACATTTGAAAACAGCCCTCGCCCGGCAAATACAACTTGATGGCGCCGGCAGCTAAAAATAAGCATTTAAGCAGCGTAGAACTTTCCTGTCAGTGAAAATTTCTGCCCTTTGGCAATATCTCGGTCATCCGTTTTTCCGTTTCCGCGCGCCGCCGGAAATCGCTCTTGCGATGATCCTCGATCACCGGCCGCTTGAATTCATCGGCTCTGGAAAGACCATCATCCATCTCGCCGTGAAATTCACTTAAGGCGGAAAGTTTGTCTGTGAGGTTATAGATACGCGTTGCAATAATATGAATGACCTCGCCTTCGCGCTGCAACTTCCCCTCAACGCCGAGAAACCGCGCGCCAAGCACTTTACGGCGAAAACGCTCGAAAATCTTTGGCCATATAATGATATTGGCGATTGAAGTTTCATCTTCGAGCGTTGCAAAGATAACGCCTTTTGCGGTGCCGGGGCGCTGGCGCACCAGCACAAGACCCGAAACCGAAACGCGCAAGCCAGGGCGCATGGCGCGCAAACCATCATTTGCAACATAGCCGGAATGTTTGAGCCAGGGCCGCAAAAACGCAACGGGATGTTTTTTCAGGGAAAGCTTCAGCGCCTTGTAATCATAGGCAACTTCCTCGCCGAGAGGCATGCGCGGAAGGCTGACTTCCGCTTCCTTTTGCAAATCCGCATGATGCGCAAACAACGGAAGCCGGTCATCGCCTTTCACTTTATCGAGTCCCTGGATCGCCCATAAGGCGTCCCGGCGCGAAAGCCCAAGTGAACCAAAGGCGTCAGCATTAGCGAGCCGTTCAAGACCGGTATAGCTAAGCCCAGTGCGGGCCCGCATGTCGCGAACGGAATCAAAGCCATTGCCGCGCGCCTCTTCGATCAGTTTCGCATCTTCTTTTGAAAAGCCTTTGATTTGACGAAAGCCCAGCCGAACAGCACAATTGGTTTTAATGTCATCGCGCATCCGGCCATGGCGCTTGTTGAGGGGCCCAAGTCCCGCATTTTCTTCAAGCGTCAAATCCCAAATGGAATGATTGATATCCACAGGGGCAACATGAACACCGTGTTCTTTTGCATCGCGGACAATCTGCGCCGGAGCATAAAATCCCATGGGCTGGCTGTTAATGAGGGCCGCACAAAAGACATCGGGGTAATGGCATTTAAGCCAGCATGAAATATAAACCAGCAATGCAAAGCTCGCGGCATGGCTTTCCGGAAAACCATATTCGCCAAATCCTTCGATCTGTTTGAAACAGCGTTCGGCAAACTCCCGATCATACCCGCGCACGACCATGCCTTTCACCATCTTTTCATGATAGAGATGAATTGTGCCTGTCCGGCGGAAAGTCGCCATGGCGCGGCGCAGCCCATCCGCTTCCGATGGCGTAAAGCCCGCGGCGACAATCGCGATTTTCATGGCCTGTTCCTGAAACAGGGGCACACCAAGGGTTTTGCCAAGCACCTCTTCAAGATCTTTGCTCGGAAATACCACCTTTTCGATACCGTCACGGCGGCGCAAATGGGGATGCACCATATCGCCTTGAATGGGGCCGGGCCGGACAATCGCCACTTCAATGACAAGGTCATAAAAATTGCGCGGTTTAAGGCGCGGCAACATCGACATCTGCGCCCGGCTTTCAATCTGAAAAACACCCAGCGTATCGGCGCGGCAGATCATATTATAAACAGCAGGCTCGTCGGACGGGATCGACGCCAGATCATGATGATCGCCATAATGTTTTTGTAAAAGTGCAAATGCTTTGGCGATGCAGGTGAGCATGCCGAGCCCCAGAACATCGACCTTGATCATGCCAAGCGCATCAAGATCATCCTTATCCCATTCAACAAAAGTGCGGTCCGGCATTGCGGCGTTGCCAATGGGAATGACTTCCTCAAGCGGGCCCCGCGTCATTACAAAGCCGCCCGTATGTTGCGACAGATGGCGGGGAAAACCCATCAGTTCTTTTGAAAGCGTAAGCGCGTTTTTGAGCCGTAAATTATCGGCGTCAAGGCCAATTTCTTTGGCGTGCCCAGCGCTCAGGCCTTCAGATGAATAGCCCCAGGCGCCTTTTGCCAGCCCGCTTGTGACATCTTCGCTGAGCCCCATCACCTTGCCAACCTCGCGGATGGCGCTGCGTGTGCGATAGGTAATCACCATCGCTGCAATACCCGCCCGCTCCCGGCCGTATTTTTTATAAATATATTGGATGACTTCTTCGCGGCGCTCATGCTCAAAATCGACGTCGATATCGGGCGGCTCGTTTCTTTCCGCAGAAACAAATCGCTCAAACAATAGATCAACCTTCGCCGGATCGACCGACGTAACGCCGAGACAATAACAAACCGCAGAGTTTGCCGCCGACCCCCGGCCCTGACATAAAATATTCTGGCTGCGGGCATAGCGCACAACATCATAAACCGTCAAAAAATATGGCGCGTAAGAAAGATCACTGATCAGCAAAAGCTCATAGGCAATCGCTTTTCTGATTTTGTCAGGAATACCTTCCGGATAACGCTCCGCCGCGCCTTCCCGTGTCAGACGCGCCAACTCTTCCTGAGGCGTCACACTGTCACCGCAGGCTTCATCGGGATATTCATAACGTAATTCATCAAGTGAAAATCGCGTGCGTTCTGCAAGATGGATGGTTTCTTCGATGGCCGCCGGGTGATCGGCAAAAAGCCGGGCCATTTCCAGAGGCGGCTTTAAATGCCGCTCGCTATGAGCTTCGAGGGCGCGGCCCGCCTCGTCAATCGTGCAATGTTCTCTGATGCAATGAACCACATCCTGTAATGGCCGCCGTTCCGGCGCATGATAGAGCGCATCGCTGACCGCCAGCATGGAAACGCCTGCACGTTTTGCTGTCTCTGCAAAAATGTTCAGGGAACGCCGGTCATCATCGCGAAACCGGCGCGCTGCAGCAAGCCACACATTGCCGGGAAATGCGGCATGGAAGACGCCAAGCGTCTCACCGATCTTTGGTTCATGAGGGTTTTCGTGCATGAGCGCAAAGAGCTGACCTTCGCCAAGGTCCAGGGCGTCGTTCCTCGTTAAGTCGCATTCGCCCTTCAGCGCCCGCCGTTTGCCGCGCGTTAAAAGCCTGCATAGCCGTCCATAGGCGGTCCGATCCGACGGATAGCAAAGCATGTCCGGCGTCCCGTCAGAAAATTGAAGGCGCGACCCGACGATAAAACGAAAGCCGGCTTTCCGGGCGGCGCTATGGGCGCGCACAACACCCGCAAGCGTGTTGATATCGGTCATCGCCAGCGCCGCATGACCAAGCGTCAACGCCTGACAGACAAGCTCGTCCGGGTGCGACGCGCCGCGCAAAAAACTGAAATTGCTCATGCAGGCAAGTTCGGCGTAACGGGTCATGCGAAAAACCCGTGCAGGAACCATTTGGGTTCAGCGGTTTCGCGCTCATAAAGCCCATCGCGAAATATCCAGAAACGCCGGCCATTTTCATCCTCGATGCGATAATAATCCCGTGTCGGCTTTTGCATCTCCTGGCGCCACCATTCATCGCCGATGCGCTCCGGACCGCTTGCTTTTGCCACCCTGTAAGATACCCGCCGCCATTTAAACCGGATCGGCGGGCCGTCAGGCACTTGCGCCAACGCTTCGATTTCTTCCGGCTGCGGCAGTAATTTGATCGGCCGGATCCTGTCGTCATTGATTGCCGCGGGGCTTGAAAATGACTGCATCACCGGTTCAAAATGATCGGCGCGTTCTGGAAGATGCGTTGTATTCAAGCGTAGATGACACACATGACGAGCGCCGAGCCGGTTGCTCAATCGGTCCTTAAGCTCCGCAAGCCCTTCATCTGTGAAATTCTGGTCAAAAGCGGCGTGCTGATGCTGAGCAACGCCGCCCGTCTCAAAGGCGCCAAGGCGAAACTGTTCAAATCCAAATCCCGCGTCATAATCCCCGCCCAAATCATCCAGCCGGTCCTTAAAGAGCCTTTGAATATGCGCAGACTCTCTTGCCGGCTGGCTGGTTCCCACCGCAATGCGCGCTATTTCATTATCAACGCGGAACAATGTCAGCTCAAACCGGCGTCCGCCCTTTCCGGCTTTAAAAAGTTTCACGCTCAACTCATCACAAAGCCGTTTCAAACATTCAAAAACCGCATCAAGATGGGCAATCGGCTCCGCAAGTTTTAAGTCAGCATAATGATGCGGCGCAGGCCTTAAGGGCGTCAGCGGTTCGGGTTCCGCGCCAAGCGCCTGACCGAGACGCGTTAGCAGATGTTTTGTAAATCGTGCGGTTAAGGGCGCGCGCGGCATATCATAAAGCTGGCCGATCCGTTTCAGCCCCAACCGCCGCACCCCCTCAGCAACCGGCGCATCAAGGCGCAACGCTTCTATGGGGAGCGTCGCAAGACCTGCTTTTGTTGCGCCGGGCGAAAGCGCGCCGCCCTTGCCATAGCGCGCAAGCCCCCAGGCGGCGCCTGCCGTGTCGGCAATGGCGATACACGATTCAACGCCCGATTTTTTAAGCCGGTCCGTAATATCGCCGAAAATATTTTCTTCCCCGCCAAAGAGTTTCTCGCAGCCGGTAATGTCGATAAACGCCTCGCCCACACCTTCAATAGACACAATCGGCGAATAACGGATAAGCCCCTCGCAAAGTTTCGTAAACGCCTTTGCATCTTCTTGCCGTCGCGCTTCCACAGGAATGATGTGCGGACACATGGCGCGGGCGTCTGTCAGCGCCTGACCTTTAAACAAGCCTAAGTTCTCAGCATTTCCATCAACCGCATCAAGGCGCAGCGCATTTTGCGCTTTTTCGTAAGTGACAAGCGGCCGGCATGGATCGTTAAGCGACGGCTTGCCGCGCTTGAGCCGGTCGGTGGGCCATTTCGGCGCCAGCACCGCCATGAAACGGCGACGCTTCGCATAATGTTCGCTTTGCATAATCCCATTCCAACACCCAGTTTCCCCGTCCGCCCTCGCGGCATCGCTCCAGCGCCACGCCCCAACGTGGATTGCCGGAGGCGTGTCTGTCATAATCATCGCAAGCGCTTGGCGCCGCGCCCACGCGCCACCGCGTTCTTGCCGCTGATGGCCCTTCGTCTTTCGTACTGCGCAACAAAACCGGCGTTGCGCCGGACGCCTCCGCCGCCAGTTGCAGGCGTCTTGTCGCCGTCAGGTCGAGAGATTTATGCGGTTTAAAAAGCTCGACGAGAACCACTGAAACGCCTGAAGCGCGCGCCGCCTCTTCCGCCGCCCAAAGAATTTCCTGCGCGTTACGCGGATAGACAAAAATCACTTCGTCCGTGTTCAAACCAAAAAAAGAAAGCCCGCATCCATAAGCTCTGCCGCCTGAGAAGATTTCGTTGGCCTGCCCGATCCAGACAATGGGTTTTGCGGTTTCACGCGCGATCTTACCGGCAAACGCAAGCGCCAGGCCTTGCGCGGCGGGCTGATCGCGATAATCGCCGGCGCGGAATTCATGAAGCGCCCCCAGGGCCAGCCGCATAGGCCCGCAGGCAATAGCGCGTGTCTGGCGCGCGCAATCGCCCCGTTCGCCTTCCAGTTTTTCAATATGCCGCCGAAGGCCGTAAAACCTTTTGCGTTTGGCGATCGCAGGCATTTCAACACCACCCTAAAGCCAGGCCCATTCGCTGAACGAGGATTAGAACAAAAAGAGAACATTGGAGTCAAGGAAACCCTGCCTTAATCATGGGTGACAAAAAACGTGCTGAAAATTCAACCAGTTAAAGTGTTCGACACAGGTGAGATCGTCCAGGCGAACAGCCCTATCCCCGCCGATCTCAAGCTTTCAGAGCCCACAGTCCTTTGGACTGTTCCTGAGCCTGGCTGAAAGACGCCGGGCCCTCATCCATTAACCAAGCTGCGCCCACTATTAAAAAATACTTAATCACACGCGTCTAATCTTATTTAGCCGCACGCGTCGTAAAGAAGTTCACAGCAGCCATGACAGAAGACAAACTAAACCAGCGTCTAAAATCTCTGGCATCGGTCAAGAGCCAGACGTCAGCGTCGATTCCCATGACGAAAAAACCCCCTGTGGCAAAAAAAGACCGGGAGGCGCGCCAGGACGCCTATAAGCTTGGCGAGATCGACTGCCTCAACGGCGAAATGCTGGGTTGTCTCCTAGTTGATTTGAGCGACACCGGCGCCCGCGTCAAAATGAATTGGGCGACAGCGCTGCCAAGCCTGGTTCGGCTTTCGATACCGTCCGCGGGCATTGCGCGTAACGCCAAAGTGTGCTGGCAAACCGGCGCTGAAACCGGACTGGAATTTATCGACTCAAAACTCGGGCGCGCAAAAACGACAATCACGAGCTCAAATATGCAGTTTTGACCGTCGTATAAAATTCCGCCGCATAGCGCCCCTGTTCGCGCGAACCGAAACTCGATCCTTTCGCGCCGCCGAACGGCACATGATAATCGACGCCCGCCGTTGGCAGATTGACCATCACCATGCCGGCGCGGCTTTCGCGTTTGAATTGCGTTGCTGCTTTCAGTGATGTGGTGCACAGGCCGGCAGAAAGGCCAAAAGGCGTTTCATTGGCAATCGCAACGGCTTCGTCGAAATCAGCCGCCCTGATGGTCGTCGCAACCGGACCGAAAATCTCTTCCCGATTGATGCGCATGTCATTTTTGGTGTCCGTAAAAAGCGCCGGCGTCATATAAAAGCCCGGCGTTTCACGCTCAATCAAATCGCCGCCGCAAACAAGGTCAGCGCCTTCGCTCTTACCGATATCGAGATAGCGGATATTCTGATCGAGCTGGCGCTGATCAACCACCGGACCGATTTGCGTGCCCTCATCGAGGGCATTGCCAACGACAAGGCCTTCAACTTTCGTTTTCAAAGCGTCCACGAATTGATCATGGGCAGACGTTTCAATAATCAAACGCGACGAGGCGGTGCAGCGTTGCCCGGTGGAAAAATAGGCGCCGTTCAAAGCGCAGGCGACGGCGTTATCCATATCCGCGTCCGCCAGCACGATCAGCGGATTCTTGCCCCCCATCTCCAGCTGAAATTTGGCGCCGCGCGCGCTGCAGGCTGCAGCAACGGCGCCGCCGGTGCCGACCGATCCAGTAAACGAGACGGCATTGACGCGCGGATCATCGAGCAACACCTGGCCGACTTCTCTTCCAGCACCCACAACAAGATTAAAGACACCATCCGGCAAACCGGAACGAGAGATAATGTCGCCAAGCGCCCATGCGCTTCCCGGCACAAGCTCGGCAGGTTTAAAGACGACGGTATTACCGTAAGCGAGCGCCGGCGCGATTTTCCAGGCTGGAATTGCGATCGGAAAATTCCATGGCGTGATAATGCCAACGACACCGACGGCTTCCCTGCTGATTTCAATCTCGACGCCCGGACGCACGGAGGATTGAAACTCACCTTGAATGCGAAGCGCCTCGCCTGCGAAGAATTTAAATATCTGCCCGGCCCGCGCCGCTTCGCCGGTCGCTTCAGGCAATGTCTTGCCTTCTTCCCGCGCCAGCAGGCGTCCCAATTCTTCCTTGCGGGCGAGGATCTCCGTACCGATGGCGTCAAGACAGTCGAAACGCTGTTGAATATTGCTACGCCGCCAGCTTTCACGTGCCGCCGCCGCCGCCGCAATGGCTTCCTCGGCCTGGTCTTTATCTGCGCGTGCATATTCGCCGACAATGTCATCGGTGTCGGACGGGTTGATATTCCTGATCTGGGCGCCGGAAGACACCCATTTCCCGCCAATATAATTTTGAAAGACCGACATGCTTATCTCCGATTGTGTTTAAATGAGTTTGTTGTTGAATCGTGCGGGCGAAAATGGCGCATCAGGAATATGCCTGGGCCTATCTTCCAGCATCTCTGCAATGAGTCGACCAGTCGCCGGCGCCAGCATCAAGCCCAACATGCCATGACCGGTTGCAATAAGGACATTTTTGAGTTTCGGCGCGCGGCCAATAATCGGCAGGCTGTCCCAGGTCATCGGCCGCCAGCCGAACCACTCTTCCTTGTCGCCATCCGCCGGCGGTGCGCATAAAAACGCCATGCCGCTCTCTTTTAGCTGACGCATCCGGGCTTTTGGAATGCTGTCATCGAATCCGACAAACTCCATCATCGAACCGAAACGCAACCCGTTCGAAAACGGCGTAATAGCGACGTTGCGCTCGGGCATGATGACGGACGTCCGGGGGCATTGTTCAGGCCGTGGGACAGTCAGTGAATAGCCTTTCCCCGGCAAAATCGGAATGGAACATTCCAGTTCCTTTGCGAATGCGCCGCTAAAGGCGCCGGCGGCAAGTACGATGCCGTCAGCGCTGTAAACGCCTTTTGACGTCGTCACGTTTTTGATCTTGCCGCTTTCCTTTTCGAGCGTTTGAACTTCGCAATGCTCCACGAATTCAACGCCGTCTTCCCGAATTTGCCGCACCCAGGCGGAAGCAAGCTGGTCGGGCCGAGTGAGCGCATCCTGTTCGTAGAAGAAACCACCGGCGAGGTCCGGCTTAAGCGCCGGGTCAAAGACTGCCAGTGCATCGCCCTCAATGCGCGCTGCAGTAACACCGAAATGGCGTGTCAGCATTGTGTCGGTTTTTGCAAACTCATCAAAACTGCGTTTTGACTTAAAGGCATAGAGCAGCCCGGATTTGCGCCAGTCGCAATCCAATGCGCCTTCTCCAAACAGCTTCTCGAATTCCTTGAAGGATGAATCGAGAATACTCTTCAAATGCGCCGCGCTTTGGAGCATGTGGCCACGCGTACAGCGCCTTGCAAATTGCATCATCCAGTAATTGAAAGACGGTCGCAGCTGCGGCTTAACGCGAAACGGCGCAGCCGGATTAAACAACGACAATATACCTGTTTTCAACGCCGCCGGCGTATTCAACGGCAAGACATGGCTGGGAATGATATGGCCGCAATTGCCGTGGGAACAGGCCCCCGCAATTGTTCCCTGATCGAGCACGGTGACCTGCCGGCCTGCCCGCGCAAGATAATGCGCGCATGCGATTCCTATTATGCCGGCGCCGATAACAATCACTGATCCGTCGGACGGGCGCCGGCTCATGAGATGCCAAAACGAAACGGATCGCCGTCCTGAAAAATCAACTGCGTCTCACCGCAAATATAAGCCGATCCTGTAATGGTGGGGATGATGCGCCCGGCATCGCCGTTGCGATAAGATGTGACAAATCGGCTGCCGACAATGCTTTCCTGGATCCAGACTTCCCCCGGCGCCAATTTTCCGTCTGCCGCCAGGCAAGCAAGCTTGGCGCTGGCGCCTGTGCCGCAGGGCGAGCGATCATAAGCGCCGCCCGGGCACAGAACGAAATTGCGGCTGTCAGCGTCAGATCCGGCGGACTTTTCAAAAAATTCAATATGATCCACTTCGGCGCCGCCCTCACCTGTCACTCCCGCTTCATTGAGCGCATGGCGTATTTTCATTGACGCGCGTGTCAGCTCCGGCACATTGCTCAGTGTCAGTGCTGTGGGGCCGCCGTCGATCAGAAAAAACCAGTTGCCGCCCCAGGCGATATCGCCGGTGACCATACCGAGACCGGGCGCATCAACGCTGACGCTTTTGCGATACCGGTAACTCTCGACATTTTCGATTTGCGCTTCGTTAGCGTTGAGAAGATTGACTTTAACAACGCCGACCGGCGTTTCAAAACGATGCGCTCCGGGCTGCAGGCGTCCGAGAAAAGCGAGCGTCACCGCCAATCCGATGGTTCCGTGGCCGCACATGCCAAGATAACCCGATGTGTTAAAGAAAATAACGCCTACGGAACATGTGGGGTCGGAAGGCTCACACAGCAATGCGCCGACGGTCGCATCCGAACAGCGCGGCTCGCGCACGGACATCGTGCGAAAGCGGTCAAATTGCCGAGCAAACAGAGCACACCGCTCGCCAAGTGATCCGGCTCCAAGATCCGGTCCGCCTTCGAGAATAACGCGCGTCGGCTCGCCGCCTGTATGGGAATCGATGACCCGCATGGCGCGCTGGCTCAGCCTTCCTTGCCGGGCCAGGTCGACCACCATTCGCGAAATTGCCGCCAGGTTCGCTCAATGAAGGCTTTCTGCGGCAGCGTCAGCGCGTCGGACGCATAAAGCTGATGCGTATATTCCTGATTTCCCTCCAGCACCATCAAATGCTTGTAATAGAGCACAAGATCCGGCCCCTCATCAAAAGTGGAAAGGACGTGAAGCGCATCGTCGAGTTCACGCGCAAACCGGCGCGCCTGCGCATCCCCTGCAGCGGCGCGCTCGCACAGGCTGACAAGGCGCAGCACTTCTTTCGGCAGCGCATTGCCAACACCGGTGATGGCGCCGCCGGCGGCGCAATTGACAAAACCGTGGAACACCTGCGTATCGACGCCAATCATCAAAATCAGATCAGGATCGGCGGATGTGATATTTTCCGCTGCATAGCTTAGCGATTGCGCGCCCCCGAATTCCTTAAAGCCAACAAGGTTTGAATGGTCATTACGGAGCTTGAAGAACAAATCCGCCTTGGTTTCAAATCCGTAATAAGGGCTGTTATAGATGACCGCAGGCAAGTCCGGCGTCGCGCCAAGAATCGCGGCGAAATGATTATACTGCGCATGCGGAGAACTGCCGCGCGACAAAACCCGCGGGATCACCATCAATCCAGCCGCGCCCGCGGAAGCCCCCTGTTGGACGATTGCAACGGCGCGCGCAGTATTCTGGGCGCCGGCGCCGACGATGACGGGGACGCCAATTTTGCAAAGCGCCGAAACGCCTTCCATCCGCTGTTCATCGCTCAGGAGCGGCCAGTCTCCCATCGAACCACAATAGACAACGGCGTTCATGCCGGCGTTGACCAGTTCCTTGCCTTTACGGGCAAGCGCATCGAAATCCGGACGACCGTCCGCATCGCACGGCGTCATCAAGGCGGGAATACAACCGGAAAAAATATTGGCGTTCGCAACCATCGGCATCTCCTCGCAAATAGAATGACCGTGCGGCGCTCTATACTCTGACCGCCGCAACGAGTCTTGGCGCAAAAGCAATCAAAAACTTGACTTTTTGCATAATTATATAAAAACTACAGCACAATTCCCATGGAGAAACAGCTTATTAATAAGGAACATTGGCCCGTCGAAGAGTTGTTTGACAGCCTTGCCGATATTGTATTTTTTGTCAAAGATACCTCCGGCAGATATGCTGTTGTCAACAATACACTGGCGGCGCGGTGCAACCTGCGCGACAAGAAAGCGCTGATAGGCAAGACCCCTTCCCAGGTTCTCGGCGCATCCCTCGGCGCCAGTTACGAAAAGCAGGACCGGGCGGTTCTGGTCACCGGCGAGCCCATCCTCAACCAGCTCGAACTTCATATGTATCCGAACCATTCCATTGGTTGGTGCCTGACCAACAAGCGCGCTGTGCGGGGGGCGCGGGGCGCCGTCACTGGCGTCGCCGGCGTATCGCAGGATCTGCGCGCGCCGGATATAAGTCATGACGATTACGAGCAGTTAAAATCTGTTACAGACCATATCAACAGACATCTCGGCGATGCCCCGGAGATTAAAACCCTGTCAGCGATCGCGGGCTTGTCGCCTTTTCAACTGGATCGGCGTTTTCGCCGCGTATTCGGACTATCGACGGGACAATGGGTCTTGAAACAGCGTCTCGATCTCGCGCGCCGGCAGCTTATACAATCACGGGCGCCAATTGCGGAGATTGCGCTCAACGCGGGCTATCGCGATCAGAGCGCGTTCAGCCGGCAATTTCTTCGGGCGACAGGGCTGACGCCATCCGCGTTCCGGCAAGCGCCCCGGCCGTGATGACTGATTGCCTTTGCGGAAGGTCATTCGTCGGTTCCAATCTGCGGCGAAGGACGAAAAGGCCGACATGTTCGATTACATCGAACGCTTCTACAATCCGAAGCGACGACATTCGACGATCGGTTATATCAGCCCGATTGCATTCGAGGAAAACATGGGTTTAGCTTAACTCGCAGTCCACAAAATCGGGCGCAGGCCATTTTGCCATTTGCCGGGAGATGTGGGCGCCGCGGAAAGAGCGTTCGGCGAGGGCGTGAGGCGGGCCCTTTGCCCAGCGAACGCAGCCGTCGAACGATTACTTTTTGCGGCTGCCGCGATCTTCTGAACTTCGTTATACGACAAGTTTCAATCGACATGCTCACCTGGATTTCTATTGCGATCCTTTTGACCCATGTGCACGCGCCGCGCAAATCTCCGTGATGCGTGGCGCAAGGCGGTCCCGCAAATTATCGCCGAATATTGTCTGTCTGGCGACAGGGCGGAAAGCGCCCCGGTAACTGCCGGACAGCGCCTGCATCTCGTTCCATAGCCGTCTCGCATCGCGCCTTGTCGCGTCGCCGTTCTTCATGCCCAGCAGCCTGCCCTCCACCGCTGCAATATCTTCGAGGAAACGCGCGATATCGGCGCCGGCCGCGTCCGAAGCCGAAAGCATTTCACGCGCCAGCGCAACACGCAGAAATTCAGAATGATGATCGCCATAAGGATCGCCAACGGCGCCCTCGCGCATCTGGGCGATCACCGCGGGCAAATCCATCGGGCGATCGACGCGCGGCAGCAACCGGCCAATACGCGGCGTCAGCGCCGTCACATTTTCATGCATGAACGTAAATTTTTGGGACTGCGCGTCCTTCGATCGCGCCATAATGTATTTGAAATTTTTCCCCGCCCCGTCGAGCCCGCCGGTAAAGGCGAGCATATGTTTGTCGAAATCGTAATAGCTGTCTTCAAAATAGGTTGAGACAGCGGCGTATTGCACCCAGCCGCCATTCGCATCGCAAATGTCCCGCTCAGTGTCTTCGAAACCCGTAAAAATGTCGGCCGCATTTGCCGGACATGCAGCGAGGAGCGTGATGGCCGCAATGGTCATTTGGAAGGAATATCGCATGAATTGTCAGTCCCTGATTGCGTCTTCGTTTTTGCGGTCTAGCCACGACAGCCGAACTGTTCCAACCGTCTGTAACTCTGGAAATATGGGCCAGCGATTTCACACCACCAGCCTCTTTGGTCAGTCTCTAATTCTGATGTCGCCGTCCGGCACAGCCTTCTCGGGAAAACATGCTTCACCGCTATACTGCTCCGTATCAAGAAAAAAGTAGCGCCCTTTCCCGCCTGACATTTCACCGTTACGACAGCGCCAGTCTCCGCTGCTTTGTCGTACGATCACCGCCGCACGACCCTCATGCTCCACAAGGGAATAAAACTGCAACACATAACCAACACTTGCCGCATGTTCGTACAGCAAGACACGCTGGAGGGGCAAGGAATACAAGGTGAGTTCCTGATCATATCCATAAGGGTCTCGAAACACGATTAATCCGAACTCTTCGAACCGCGGCAAGATGAGTGCGTAATCCGCAAAAACCCCTTGCACAATTGGCCGGCCGTCATCATTCCACAAATCAACAAGGTATCTGTTTTTACTGTATTGCTCTCCGTTATGATAATATTGCTTTTTATGAGGTTTCATCATGACATAGGCGCCGAATTCGATGCGCGGCGATCCATTCGCCCACAACTTCATTCCACATCTGTAATAATCGCCGTTTATTTCAAAACTGCCGTCAATATACGTCGCCTGCACAGCAATTGAACCATCGGGCCGTTTGAGACCGCAATAGTAACCATCCTTATAGGGAATAAGTGACGCCGTGCGATATTCTTTCATGGGATCGGCGTCTTCGGGCGCGTTTTCAGCGCGCTTTTCAAGATCAGCGCGATAGCGCGCCAAAGCCCCTTCTTGCTTGCCGACATCAGCAGCTTTGTTGCGCATATGGTCGAGCTGTTTCTCGACCAGCGCGCGCTCTTTGGCGCGCCATTCTTCTTTAAAACCCGCATCATCGGCGCCAGACGCCTCGATTGCAGCCTGGTAGGCGTCTTCATAGGCTTTCAACTGCTCTGTGGACGGATTTTCTTGCGGCAATGGCGGCAGACTTTGCACAAACCCGATCTGACGATTGACCCCTTCAAGGGTTCCATCCTGCAGCCGCGCCGAGAAAGCTTCGGTGCGCCGTCGCTTGAACGCAGCGGAATCTTCTCGCCATGCCTGTTTTTCGATACGCCGAATAACTGCAGCGCCGGTTACTTCGGCGCTCAGAATTTCAAACCGGTCGAATTTTAGCCCTTCGCGCGCAATCTTTTTTGCATCCGTTTCGCTGACCCACGCGCCGCCCATGGCCCGGCACCGGTCTTTCGCGCTGATATCGCGGTTTTCATCAAACACGCCGGAATAGACGGATGGCATTGCACATAGAAACTCGTTCCACGAGGGACTGCCGGCGACGTTAAACCCGTCCCGGCCGTTCTGCGCGACAATGCCGGCGTCGCAGATGGCGGCGATATATTTCGCCGAGCCGCGGCCGAAAGTTGCATCGCGCGGATCGGGCGCCTGCGCCACGACGACGACATTATAGACTTCAATTTCCCCGGCCTGCGGACGGGCCAGAAATTTTCGATCGTCGGCCCCCGCATTCACGTCGAGATTCATTGCATTCTGCGCATTCACCCAGCGCGCCGTGCAATTAACGACGGGCTCGCCCAGCAGAAACCAGGCCTGGAACCTGCCCTCGAACTGCAAACTGTCCATTAAGCTGTAGAAGCTGAGATCGTCCGCATCCTCGGGCGAGTATCCGGCTTCGTAATTCCAGCTTTTGCGCGTCAGCCCGTCCGCAGCGGCGGCGGACAACAGAGCAAGCGCTGTACAAAACGCGATGAGTACAAACCGCATCACCATTCCTCCATCAGAGCGTCGAGATCATCAACGCTGGTGTTGCGCGCATTACGCCCGCGGAACGGATTTTCGCTTGATGCAGCAGCGCCGCCGCCCCCGCTATCGTCGAAGAAACTCGCGATCCGTTCGCCGGCGTCGCCGTCCATCGCCACATAACCGAGTCCATAGGCGCCCACATAAAGGAAGGGAACCAGAAAAACGACAATCACCGGATGCCAGCCGAGCAGTCTTCGAACGCCGCGATACATCCCGTAGACGGCGGCGAAAGCAGTTATCATGAGCGCCATGTCAAAAAACGAATATGATGACAGCCCGTCAAAGACGCCTGCCGTCGCGAGCGCAATGAAGGCGATAGAACCGCCAAGTATAAACAAGCCCGAGCGTTTGCGCGGTGTCGACGTTTCCATCGGGCCCGGCCGTGACGACGTCTTGCCGGATGCGCCCGCCCCCGCATCCGTTGGGGCATCCATGACATCATAGGCAGCTTCAAGCGCCTTATCCGGCGGGGTCCACGCAAACACATGCGCGCATTGCGGGCATGAGGCGCGCAAAGTTCCCCTGTCAACCGGCAGTCTCAGCTTCTGTGAGCACGCAGGACAGCTCGCGATCGCCTGACCCGGCGCGTTTGCATTATTGGCAGTCATGATCGCCCCGCTTCTCGTTGATACTCATTCGCCCCTGACCAAACGATGCTCTAATTCTGCGGGCAGATCACGCGTTTTTTTAATGATAGTAATTCAATTGAGGCTGGAATGAGGCCGAGGCTATTTTGCGGCGTGAAGAAACCATCCTCGTTTCGGTTTGCACAGGCCCCGGCCTTTCTTTCCGTTAACAGATCATCTTTCTGTTTGCGAAAAACAAACGTCTGGCGATGACCGCGGAAATCTTCCGTTAACCAACATCTTCAATCGGTTCCCGGCGCATTGAGGCTGGACATTCCAGGTGACAGACCTGTTCCACATTAACGGAACCCATATTTGACCAGAGCGGCTTGACTGAATCACGATTCAATCAATCCGCTCCAAGTTTTGTTCTGTAGCGTTCGGCGCCAGCTTGCCTCACTCGAACCGCCGAACCGGATTCACCTTCGCTGAAAAGATTGTTGATGTCTGTGCATCACCGCGCCGTGGAAATTGCAGCGCGGCGATCCCGTACTTCATCTTTTGTTTTTTATTGTGTCCGGTACAAAGCGCCGCCTAGTCTCAGGTCGGACATGATGATTTAACTGGTAGCGGGGGGCGGATTTGAACCGCCGACCTCAGGGTTATGAATCCTGCGCTCTCACCAACTGAGCTACCCCGCCAAAGCCGAGACGCCGGCGCGGGGAACCTGCGCCGGGAGCCGAGGCGTATAACGTGCAGCGCGGACGCCTGCAAGGCCGCCGCAGGATCCAAGATCCGGGGCCGAACGGACTACCCGGCGGCTGTGGCGCCGGCGTCCTCGCGGTCCGGTTCCGGCGGGATAATCCGCGCGATCAGCCCGGTTTTCGGGAATGGCGCGACCAGCACCCGGCGCACCGCATGCCAGCCGCCGCCGAGAAGCACCATGGCGCCGCCCAGCAATAACAGGGTCAACGCCGCGATCCAGGCGCCGCCAACCCCGGCATTGCCGAGCAGCGCGGCGATCGACGCCGCGGCTGAAAAAAGCCCTGCAACCAGCAGCGCTCGCCGATTGATCAGCAACGAGACCAGCGCAAAGGCAAGGACGACGATCAACGTAACGCCAGCGGCGTCCGCCGCATTTGGCGTCGCACCAAAAGGATTGCCGCCCAATTGTCGCGCAAAGAGGCCTCCGCCGGTTGTCATCGTCATGACTGCATTGAAAATCAGCGGCGCGGCAAAGAAGTGAAGCCAGAAACCATTGTCAGATAGGCGCGTCCGCCGCGCGGGATCGCGCGCGTCGAAGAAAACGCCGAGGATAAAAAGAAACAGGCCCGCAAAAAGCTGCAGCCTGCCGCCAAGCGATCTCAATAACGCCTCATCCGCATAGCCGAGATACGCGATCGCGGTGACCGCAAGCGCGACCCCGCCAAGCCCCATGGCAAAAGGCAGCTTCATGCGCAGATAATAAGCAAAAATCGCGACAGTCACGCTGGCGGAAACAGTCAGCGGCAGCAACTCTAATTGTTTGGCAGCGTCTCCGAAGCTTGCATAGTCGCCGTCTGAAAACATCGTGACATAGGCGGCAAAGACACCGCCGGCGAGGAACCAGACAAAGCCGATCAGTATCACAATCGCCGGCAAAAAGAGCCGCCGCGAGCGGGCAAAAAACTCGGCGATCAACCACATGATGGCGGCGTCGGCAAAGGACGCTCCGGCGACCGTCCAGCCGGAGCGCTGTATTTGCGCAAAACTGTCAAACGACACGGACTCGCCAACAATGAGCATCGACACAAGGCCGAGCCCCAGGCCGAACATCATCAGGCCAATGCTTAAAAAGATATCGTGAAAATTCCGGAAGAAGCGGAGTTCTTCTTCCCCGCTGGGCGAACCGCGCCGCCGATCTTCAAGATCTTTTGCGCTCATGCGCTCCCCCTTTAATTCACCCGCTATCAAATTCTAGCGGGTCGCCGGCCCAGGCACAAATGACAAGGAATTACCCAAGCAACGCCGCTGCGTGATCGGCAATGGCGATACAGGTCGTCAGGCCCGGCGATTCAATGCCGTAAAGACCGAGATACCCTTCAACGCCGTGGGCGGCTTTGTCCGAAAAGACAAAATCGCCCTCTTCGCCGGGGCCTTTGAGTTTCGGACGGATACCGGCGTAACCCGGGACCAGCCGATCGGCATCGATGTCAGGCCAGAACCGCTTTGCGGTGCCGGCAAACGCATCGCGGCGCGCTTCGTCCACATCGTAATCCTGATTGGATTTTACGAATTTGATATCAGGCCCGAGCTTGGCCTGACCGCCAAGATCGCGGGTGTAGTGAATGCCCTGGCTGTCAGGCGACGGCAACGGATAGATCAGCCGTGAAAACGGCGCGGCGCCCGAATAGGTGAAATACTGACCCTTGCCGAATTTCAATTGTGGAATTGTCGCCGCGGGAATGCCTTTTATCGACTGCGCCACCTTGTCGGCATAAAGCCCCGCGCAATTCACGACTGTCTTCGCCCGCAATGTAATTGGATCCGCGCCGCCAATATTAACTTCAATGCCGCCGCCCTGCACTCTCCCGCCGGTCACCGGGGACGACAGCGCCAGCGCGCCGCCCGCATCCTCAAACCCGCCCAAGAGCGCCAGCATCAAACCGTGGCTGTCAACGATCCCTGACGACGGGGACAGGATTGCAGCATCGCAATGAATATTCGGTTCAAATTTTTGCGCTTCGTGTCCGTCTATGATTTTGAGGTCGTCGACACCGTTTTGTTCTGCATTATCCTTAAAAAAATTAAGGCGGGCGATGTCCTTTTCGCCATTTGCGACAAGAAGCTTCCCGCAGCGCAAATGACTGACGTTATGCCCAGCGCAAAACGCATAAAGTGCGTCGCGCCCTTTTACGGCGAGGCGCGCCCGCATCCCGTCAGGGCGATACTGAATACCCGCATGAATAACTTCGGAATTGCGCGCCGATGTTTCCGTACCAAAGGCGTCATGCTGTTCGGCGACGATCACGTCGCGCCCGGCCTTTGCCAACGCCCGGCCGATTGCCAAGCCAATCACGCCCGCGCCGATGATGATGGCGTCAGCGCTTTCGGTCATGGGCCACCTAGTCGGTTGTCGCGACCCAATTGGGATCGTCCTGGACTTCGCGCTCGAATGTCAGAAAGTCGTAATAGCCGCACCGGTTTTGCGTTGGAAATTCACGACAGATTTTAGGCCGGCCTTCATAGATCGTGCAATTGCGCGTTTCCTGATCGAGGAACATGCAGGCCGTCACGAAATGTTCGTCGTCGCGGTGACGCAACACACGCGGATTGGTCTTGTCGCCTTTTTTGGTGAATTTCTTTTTTGCCTGTTCTTCAGTGATACCATGATGCCTGGCGAGGCGCTTGATATCGGTTTTAGTCGTCGGAATATGCGTGTAAGTACAGCAATAGGCCGCACATTTCAGACAATCATATTTCAGCTTTTTGGCCATACTACGCCCCTTCCAGATCAATCTGCGATAATTATTAATCGCCATATGATCCAGATATCTTGTTGCGCGCCGGCCCGCGCGCGAAGGCGCGCTTACTAAAATCTCGACCGCCTCCACGGTCGGGAGCGAAAAACCGGTGTCCACTTTTTCGCCCGGCGCTATAGAAATTACGAGCGCCGGTACTGAACGAAGTCGCTTAAGGTTGCAAGTTTATCATACAGGGTTCTGGCGGTTTTGTTGTTCGTGTTCGTATGCCAGTAGACGCGGTCAAGCCCGAGCCTGTCGGCCTCATCGTAAACCGCTTCAATGAGCTTGCGGCCCGCCCCCGCGCCGCGCACCGCAGGGTCGACAAATAAATCTTCCAGATAGAGATAGCCGTTTGCGGACCAGGTCGATGCATGAGGCAATGCATGAACGAACCCAATGACCGCGCCGTCGCGCTCGGCGACCAAGGCAAAATGCGGTGCGCCTTTTAACAAACGCTCGAAAAGATCATCCGTAACCTGTTGCGGCAGTTCAGTATTATAGAAGGCAATATAGGCCGCCCAAAGCCGCCGCCAGGCCGCTTCATCTGTCGTTGCAAGCGCTCGGATTGCGGTCACGCCGCGGCCCTGGTCCCGGCGATCCAGCCGCCGCCAAGGACACGGGTCTGGGCGGCGTCCGGCGAATAAAAGACACAAGCCTGCCCCGGCGCGACGCCTTCTTCAGGTTCGGCAAGGTCCACCGCCCATCCATTATCCCAGACAAGACTCGCCTCTTTCGGCGGCCGCGTCGAGCGCACTTTGACCGCAAGGCGGGTTCCGGCGCGGGCCGCGGCTTCACCGTCGCCATCGCCAAGCCATGTCACTTCTTTCAGGCGTACTCGTTCGATCAGCAGTGCTTCACGGGGACCGACTATGACCTGCTTTTTCGCTGGATCGAGGCGAACCACATAAAGTGGATCGCCTGTGGCGACGCCGAGGCCACGCCGCTGCCCTACAGTATAATGAATGACGCCGGGATGGCGGCCCATGATGGTCCCGTCCACATGTACAATGTCACCGGGCGCAGCTGCGCCGGGACGCAGGCGTTCGACTACGCTTGCGTATTTTCCCTCTGGGACGAAGCAAATATCCTGACTGTCGGGTTTGTCCGCAACGGCAAGGCCAAGCTCTCCGGCAATGCGGCGCACTTCTTCCTTTGGCAAGTCGCCCAGCGGAAACCGCAAATATTCAAGCTGCGCACGCGTCGTCGAAAAAAGGAAATAGCTCTGGTCTTTTGCTGCATCATGGGCGCGATGCAGCTCGGGGCCGTTCGCGCCTTCAACCCGGCGTATATAATGCCCCGTCGCCATGGCTTCACCGCCAAGATCGCGCGCGGTTTCCAACAAATCTTTGAACTTCACCTGTTCGTTACATCGCACACATGGGATCGGCGTCGCGCCAGCCAGATAGGTGTCGGCGAAATCATTCATCACGGCATCCGTGAAGCGGCTTTCATAATCGAGGACGTAATGCGGAAATCCCATCGCCTCAGCGACGCGGCGCGCGTCATGAATGTCCTGCCCGGCGCAACAGGCGCCTTTTTTCTGGATCGCGACTCCATGATCGTAAAGCTGCAGCGTAACACCGACGACATCGTAGCCGGAAAGCTTTGCCAGCGCCGCCGTCACCGATGAATCCACACCGCCGGACATCGCCACCACGACGCGTGCGCCAGCGGGCACGCCCAGGTCGATCCGGGGCGCATCAATTGTCATTATGTCTTTTATCGCGGTCATTTCGGCCGGAACATAGGCGTCGCACGCCCAAGTTAAAAGGCCTGCCTATTCAGGCTTTGATCTCGCCGCCCAGCGATTGGCCCAGCGCGATATCGGCGTCAGCGCCTCTGCCAAACGCCGCCCCTCAGGGGTCAGGCCATAGCCTTCGTCATAAAGCTCAATCACACCTGCATTCCGCAGCTCACCCAGCCTTGCATTCAAAACACTTGGATTAGTGTCTGCAGCGTCCTGCAGGGCCCTGAACGTCAGCGGATCGCCACGCAGCTCCCAGAGAATCCGCAGCGCTGTTCGACGCCCCAAAAGATCCAACACCGCCATAATGGGCCGGCCGGTATGCGATCCTCTTACGGCCATGCCCGGGCGTGGCGGTTTTTTGCTATGCATTCCGTAGCGCCTGTTTTATAGTGCTATGGTTTTAATAGCACACAGGAGGAACAATGAAACCGAGAATTAAACCCGCCGAACCGCCATTTCCCAAGGAAGTTCAAGAAAGACTGGATGCGTTGATGCCCGCCGGCGTGCCGCCGCTCGCCCTCTTCACCATGCTCGCCCGCGACAAGCGACTGTTTTCGCGCTTTATGGCCAGTGGACTTCTCGACAAAGGCAATGTGGGCCTGCGCCATCGCGAGATCGTCATCGATCGGGTCACGGCCCTGTGCGGATCGGAATATGAGTGGGGCGTCCATGTCGCTTTTTTTGGCGCACGCGTTTCCCTTGGCGAGGATCAAATATACGCGCTCGTTCATGGCGCCGCGGAGGACGAGTGCTGGGCAGATGAGGCGGAAAAGACACTCATCAAAATCTGCGATGGCCTTCAGGAAAGCTGCACCCTGAGCGATGAACTATGGAAAACGGCGCGTGAACATTTTTCCGAAGAAGCCATTCTCGAAATATTGATGCTGGCGGGGTTCTATCGCACCGTCTCATACCTCACGAACACCGCTGCCCTGCCTCTTGAGCCTTTCGCCGCACGTTTCCCTGAAACCCAATAAAAGAAAGCATAGGATTTCCGATTTTGCGGGTTTCAGTCTATTGGCGGTCAAATGGACCAGCAAGCCTACGCCCAGCGCTTTCAGGACGCCGCCAGCGCGGCTCAACGCGGCGACTTTGCCCATGCGATGAATGCGGCGAAGGCGATGCTCGCCGAGAACGAAAATGACCCGAACGCACTGCAGATTCTGGGCCTGTGCCACGCTCGTCAAGGCCGCAGCAGTGAAGCGCTTGCCGCTTATCAAAAGGCGGACGCGCTGGCGCCGAACCAGCCCCCAATATTAAATTCCCTTGGCGCGCTCCTGAAACAACATGGCGACTTGGCCGGCGCTCGTGCAGCGCTCGAAAAAGTCACGGTGCTGGCGCCGGGCTTTACTGAAGCGCATTATAATCTCGCTGCGATCTATGTCGCCCTCGAAGATCAAGACAGTGCGCGCAAAGCCTATGAGCGCGCGATTGAAACCAATCCACAGCATGGCGAAGCGCTTGCAAAATATGCGCATTTTCTCGAAGCGGCTCATGACCTCAAAGAAGCGCGCAAATTCGCCGACCGCGCGTTAGCGGCGCAGCCGGGAAATGCTGTCGCGCATCTTACTATGGCGGAACTTGACGCCCGCACCGGCAATCACGACGCTGTTGTCGCGCGGCTGCAACAATATTTGCAATCACCACAGACGGGGCCTGAAAACACCGCCCTGCTTTGGGGCCGGCTCGGAAAATCGCTGGAAAAACTGGAGCGCTTTGACGACGCCTTTGCCGCCTTCTCGCAAGCCAGTGAGATTCATAAAACCTATTACGCCGATATGATCGCGCGTGAACAAAGCCCGCGTTCCCCGGAAAATCTCGGTCGCCTGAAATCCTTCTTTGAAGCGGCAGGCGCCACGCCTTGGGCGGAAATTGACAACCTGAATGGCCATGATCCGATTTTCCTCGTTGGTTTTCCGCGATCCGGCACGACCATGCTCGATCAGATATTAAGCGCTCATCCGGACATCACAGTTCTTGAAGAAAAAGAAAACCTCGTTGACGCCTGGACTGATTTTATTCTGGCGCCCGGCGGGCTCGACCGTCTTTCAGACCTCTCCTCTCATTCGATCAACCATTACAGGGACGCTTATTGGCGCCGGATTGGCGCGCACACAGATATCAGCAAGGGTTTGGTCATCGACAAACTTCCCCTCGACATAGCGCTTCTGGGTTTCATCCACCGGTTTTTTCCAAAGGCGAAATATATTTTTGCGTTGCGCGACCCGCGCGATGCGGTATTCAGCTGCTTCCAGCAAACATTCGCGATGAATGCTGCGATGTATCAGTTTCTCTCGCTTGAAACGGCTGCGCCCTATTATGATCAGGTCATGTCATTAGGGCAGCTTTCCCGCGAGCGGTTTTCCCTGGCGCTTCATGAAGTGCGCTATGAAAAGATCATCAAGGACATGCGCGGCGAAATCGAACCGCTTTTGTCATTTTTGGGAGTCGCGTGGGACGACGGGCTTTTAAACTATCATGAGCTGGCAAAAAACAGGATCATTCGCACCCCGAGCGCCAAACAGGTCATCCAAAAACCTTACGCAAGCTCTATCGGCAAGTGGCGGCATTATGAAAAGCAAATGCAGCCCATCCTGCCCCTGTTGAACAAATGGGCTGCACAGTTTGGTTATGCCAAAGATGAAAACGGTTAGATAAAATTTAACAGCGAGAGCTGGCTCGCCCGCGCCAGCGCGCGGCCTGATGCTTCGATTGCAAACTGGTCCTGGTTAAGACGCGATAAAACTTCGACAATGTCGATGTCTTCGATCTCCGCTGCCACAATCTCAGCAAGATCGCGTCGCTGCTGGTTGCGCTGAACAGCATCATCAACTTGCTTTTGCCCAACACCGTTGAGGCCGAGGTCCTGATTAAGGTCAGCGGCGAGTTGATCAAAGATCGCCACTTTGCTCACCAGGTAGTTGCGTTGCGCCGCAGTCAATTTTCCCTGAAACGGCCCCAAGGCCCCGGGCGCGTTTGCCAGATCCTGCAGCTCAATCAATAGATCTTGTGCGACTTCACTTGCAACCGGACCGCCGTCAATATTGACGCCTTCTTCGACCGCCAGTGTCACATTGGCGCCTTCGGTAAAAAGCCCGTTGATCGACGGCGCGGCGGCAAGATCCCCGAGCGTTTGCGCGGCAACTGGCGGGACGGTCCCGTTATCGCCGCCGAATACATAAACATCACCCAATCGAACATTGAGCGCTGACCAAATCCGGGGCCGGGCAATGGAGCGGCGTTGCGGCATTCACGGACGGCGCGCGCGAGACGGTCGCCGCAGGATCACTGGTCTTTGGCGCCAATGGCCTCATCGATCAAGCCGCATCATCGTTTCCGGCCACGCTCTCAATTGTCGCAAATGCGGGGCAAGCCGTTGACGTTAATATCGCTTCATTGAGTCACGCCGCGAGGGCTACGCAATTTACAACTGCGACAGCGAACGGCGCCGCTGCAGACGCCCTCACTGGCGTGGAAATAAGCAAAGACGGGCGCATTGCCGCATTGTATGGAAATGAACTTGGTCGCGACATCTACCAGATTGCTCTCGCAAATTTCATCAATGCAGAAGGGCTCGATGACGGGCCGGCGTCAACCTTTTCTTTAAACACTGCTGCAGGCGCCCTCACTGTTGAGATTCCCCAAACGGGACGCGCCGGCGCAATAGAAAGCGCAGTACTTGAAATTTCAACAGTCGATATTGGGCAGGAATTCTCGACACTTATCGAAACGCAGCGTGCTTATTCAGCCAATACACGGGTCATTACCGTTGCTGACGAGTTGTGGCGAACGCTGACCCAAACTGCGGCATAAACGAAATATTGTTCTGTATTGATACAATTTTGACGGCTACTTTTTTCACGAATAATCAACCACTTATAGAAGCTTTTACCTTGACGCTTAGCCGTTTTTTAAAAGCAGCGCGCCTAAGTTGATGTCATCGTAGTTGCGTACCAAGGGGATTTGAGCGCTCATGACTGTCGTAGCAAACACCGCCGCGTCACCTGTCAAAAAGGATCCGTATGTTATCGGACCCGACGGCACGCCGCTGACACTAAAAGATCTGCCGCCGACGAGCACCAAACGCTGGGTTATCCGGCGCAAGGCCGAAGTCGTTGCAGCAGTAAGGGGAGGACTACTCACGCTGGAAGAGGCGTGCGATCGATATACGCTGACTGTCGAAGAGTTTTTGTCATGGCAGAAAGCAATTGATCAATTCGGATTACCGGGATTGCGTGCAACCCGGGTCCAGCAATACCGATAATTTTTTCTTAACTTCTGGGGGCTGTAGAAAGTCTGCGCGAATATCGCGCGGGCTTTTTTCATTGTGGAGGGCGCAAGGAAACGCGTTCTTCACGACAAAGGGGGCAAAATTTGCCGGGTGAGGCGGCCGTGGAAGTCACGGTCCGGGAAATTTGGTAAAACCAACGTGAACGAAATCATCAGTCTCGTCCGATCATTCGGCATTGCGCGCGGCGAGCTGGTGATGGTCGACGGTTCCCTTGGCGTCACCATGACCGAAATCGTCAAAGAAGACGATCTCTAAGAATAGAAAACAGGAGAAAGCCCCATGCGGCTCCTCATTATCGGCGCACATTCGAGCGAATTATCGACGGCTGCAAAAATGGCCATGGATCGCGGCGCCCGCGTTGCTTTTGCGCCAGATCTTAATTCCGCGCTGGCGGCGCTGCGCAAAGGCCAGGGCGCCGATTTGCTGATGGCGGATGTGCGCCAGGACATCAAACGACTGATCAAAGCGCTGGCCGCCGAGCGAATTGCCGCGCCGGTCGTCGCTTGCGGCATCAAATCGGACGCCGACGCCGCCGTCGATGCGATTCAGGCTGGCGCCAAAGAATATATCCCTTGCCCCCTGACGCAGATCTGATCGCCGCTGTGCTGGAAGCTGTCGCAGAAGAAGCGTCTGACATGATCGCCGCCAATCCGGCGTCGGCAAAGAAGTGATCGCAAAATATGTGCACGCGAAATCAAAGCGCGCGAACAAACCGTTCATATCGATTAACTGCGCCGCAATCCCCGACAATCTTCTGGAGTCCGAACTCTTCGGCCATGAAAAAGGCGCGTTTACAGGGGCGGATGCACGCCGCATCGGAAAATTCGAAGAAGCAGACGGCGGCACGCTGTTGCTCAATGAAATATCCGAGATGGATGTCCGCCTGCAGGCGAAGCTCCTGCGCGTCTTACAGGAACGCATTGTCGACCGCGTCGGCGGTTCGAAACCCGTCAAGGTCAATATTCGCGTCATCGCGACCTCCCGACAATCCTCGAAGCCGTCGCCGAAGCGGCGCCCCAGTCAAACGGCGCCGGGCAGCTTGTGGAACTCGTCCGGGCGCGCCTTGCCCGCCAGATTTGCGGCGCCCTCAAAGGGCCGGATGGCGCAGCGCCGATTGTGACGCTTTCTGCGGCCTGGGAAAATGAATTCGCCGTCGCCCTGATCGGCGACAGCGCAGACCGCCAGCTCGCCATGGCGCCGTCCAAACTCCAGGATTTTGTCGCCGCCGCGCTCGGCCGGCTCGAACTTGCCGCCCAGGAAGGCGAGAGCGCCGCCATCGTCACCAGCGCAGGTCTGCGCCCGTTCGTCAGGTCGGTCATAGAACGGGTCCGGCCGCAAACGCTGGTCCTTTCCCAAAACGATATTTACCCTCATACGAGGCTGAAGAACCTGGGCCAGATTTAGAGCGATATAACCGCTCCGAATTCCCGTTTGGCCGCGTTCAGCGTTGACTCGCCTCTCACGAACCGCGAGTTTGGCGGCCCAACGGCCGCGGTTGAAAGCTCCGCTTTCAACCGCTGAAAACGCCCTAATTTGGTTGTGTCTCTATGATGAAATTTATTGCCTCCGATCTTGATGCGGCAAAGGAAAAAGCGCGCAGAGCCCTTGGTAAGAATGCCGCAATCGTCTCGGTGCGCGAACTGCCGAGCGGAGACGTAGAGGTAACCGCATCCGATAAACCTGCGCCTTCCGTGCCCGAACCAGCGCCGAAGGCGCAATTTGCCGGCGCCGCTCGCGACGCTGTCGATGAGGGTCCGTTCAAGACCGGCGCCGGCGCGCGACTCAATGAGTCTATTGAACAGCAGTTTTCCGAAAATGCCCTATCGCGCTTAAGCGGCGCATTGACCGGCGGAAAAGGCGCGCCGCGCATCGACATGAGCGACGCCAAGGTGCGCTCCATGGCTGAAGCGCTGGCGCCCCATGGCGTCGGCGCCAAACTTCTCGCCGCATTGATCACTGGCGCCAAAAAATCGCGGATTGACGATGATTTCAGTCGCCTTGAAACAGCATTCAGCCAAGCCTTTACTTTTGCGCCGCTTCATTTCGCACCGACGACCCCCATTATGCTGGTCGGGCCCACCGGCGCCGGCAAGACGTCATGCGCTGCAAAACTCGCGGCGGCGGCGAGCGATCAGGGCGCCGCGCCCCTGATGATCACTGCCGATGTGGGGCGCGCCGGCGCGACCGAACAGATACGCTCTTATGGCGATGCGCTTGGCGTTGATTATTTTATCGTTGAGTCCCCCATGGACGTTACGCAAATCCTCAAGACCAACCGGCCCAATGGCGCGGTCCTTCTCGATACGCCCGGCGTCAGCCCTTATGACAGCGGCGACATAGCGGCCTTGCGGAGTTATCAGGAAACCTGCGGCGCCGAACCGGTTCTGGTGTTGCCCGCCAGCGGCGACGCGGAGGAATATGTCGACTGGGCGTTGGCGTTCAAGGATATCGGCGTAGAGCGTTGCATTTTGACAAAGTTTGACGCGACAAAGCGCGTTGGCGCCGGATTACGCGGCGTTTATGAAGGCGGCCTCGCGCTTGCCCATTTTTCTGAAACTGCGTTTATTTCTGAAGGTCTGTTGCCCGCCAATCCGGAATTTCTGGCGCGGCGGATTATCGCCAGCCGCCCCGGACGTATAATCTAAAGCGTGAACAGGTAAAAAGAAAAAGGCGGGCCCTGAGGCCCGCCAATTATTACTCAACTAACTTTCTTTTATTTTACAAACGCCGCCCCGCCTGCTGACGCGAACTGCTGATAATTATGTTATTGCGCTCCGAGCAACGCCACCGGATCGACGGATTTTCGATCCCGGCGAATTTCGAAATGTAGTTGTGGTGTTTTCACAGCGCCGGTCGAGCCGACCTTGGCGATGATCTGTCCCTGGCGCACATTCTGGCCTTTGCGCACAAGCATCGTATCATTATGCGCATAGGCTGTGACAAACCCGTCCTGGTGGCGAACCAGCAACAGGTTGCCATAGCCTTCCAATTCCGCGCCGCGATAGACAACCTCGCCGTCCGCGGCGGCGCGCACTGCAGTGCCTGACGGCGCGGCGATATTGACGCCTTCATTGCGACGGCCAAGCTCGCCGGGCCCGTAGCCGGCGATGATCGCACCGCGCACAGGCCAGGCAAACAGTGACTTTGGCGAGACCGGCGCTGGCGCCGTATAGGCTACGTTCCGCGTTAACTCACCAACATCGCGAGCCGGACGCATTTCCTGAGATTGTGCAGACGTTTCAGCACGTGCAGGCGTGGCGGTCCGGATGTCCCCGACCGGCGTTTGCGGCACGACAATTTGCTGGCCGATTGCCAAAGGATAGGGCGGACGCAAACGGTTCGCCTCCGCAATTGTTTCCACCGGCACACGCGACGCGCGGGAAATCGAAAATAGCGTGTCCCCGCGGCGCACATTGTATAGCGTATCGCGGGCGACAACACGGCGCATTGGCGCATCAGCCGTGACAACCGCCGCCCGATTTGGCAGTTTCAGCGCCTGCCCTACCGACAATTCATAGGGCGCGTATAGATTGTTGGATGCAATGATATCCTGTGGCGACACGTTAAATCGGCGCGCAATCGCATAGACTGTATCGCCGCGCTGTACTTCGATATAACCCTTAGCCTTTTGCATTCGCGCCGGCGCCGGCGGCGCGCGTTGAGGATCAGGTTGATCGAGATAAATCTCAGAGACCGGCGTTAATTGCACCGGCTCAATATCTCTTGCGACGGCATATTGCGGCGCGGGCGCCTGCGCCCGGATCTGCGCCCTGGCTTGAGCCTGACGCGCGCGTTCAAGCTGCTGTTTACGATAGATATCGTCGGGGGAATTATAGATGCGCGTCTGACGGCTTGCATCTGCGCCATAAACGACTGGCGCATTATTGTGGTTGCCACACGCCGCGATCCCCACAAAAAAAGACGCAACTAACGCCCGGTGCACAAACTTCATCGCCCCCTCCCGCGGGTACTCATGAATGAGTCGCGTCGACGTTCATAAACTTTGGTTAACAATCTATTAAGTTTCGGGAATTTCCTTAATGAAGATTTACCAATGATCGCGGGTTAACGCGTTGCGGGCCCGGTCAACGCCTTGGACAGGGCCGCGTGACTGTCCATATGCGTGAGCGCCAGATGCAGGGGCGTCACTGAAATTCGCCCGTCATATATCGCACGAAGGTCGGTCCCCTCCGGCGGATCTGAAAGTTGTCCTGTATATCCATACCAATAATAGGAACCTCCTCTGAGGTCCTGGCGCTCTTCGGCATAGAGCTGAACCGCATCGCGGTGTCCCTGGCTGGTGACCTCAATATCTTTGACATCATCGGGATCAGCGTCAGGGAAATTAATGTTGATCACAACGTCGCTCGGCCATCCTTGATCCAGCAATCGGCGAATGATCGAACTCCCATGCGCTTCTGGCGTTTGCCAGCGCGCGGTCTCCCGGGAAAATCGCGCCAGTGACAAGGCAATCGATGGAACGCCAAAAGTCATACCTTGCAACGCCGCTGCGATGGTGCCGGAAAACGTCACATCTTCAGCGACATTCTGACCGTTATTAACACCGGATAGAACAAGATCGGGCTTTTTCTCACCGAGTATTTTTGTAACGCCCATCATGACTGCATCGGTGGGCGTGCCCGACACGGCAAAACGCTTTTCTTCATATTTGCGAATGCGGATTGGATGGGCGAGCGTCAATGCCCGCGCGGCGCCCGATTGTTCTTCCTGCGGCGCCACCACCCAAACATCGTCAGAAAGCTGCCGCGCGATTTTGACAAGGCTTTCCAGCCCGCGCGCATGGATGCCGTCATCATTGGAACAGAGAATACGCATGCTCATATTTTTTCGATTGTTTCAGCGCCGCCCATATAGGATTTGAGCGCATCGGGCACGGCGACCGAGCCGTCCGGTTGCTGATAATTCTCAAGCACCGCCACCATGGTGCGGCCAACAGCGAGACCGGAGCCATTCAGGGTGTGTACGAAATGGGTTTCTTTTTCACCTTTGGCGCGGGCGCGCGTATTCATGCGCCGGGCCTGAAAATCGCCGCAGTTGGAACACGACGAAATTTCGCGATATTGCCCCTGCCCCGGCATCCAGACTTCGATGTCATAGGTCTTCCTTGCGGCAAAACCCATATCGCCGGTTGAAAGCACCATGGTGCGATAGGGTAAATCAAGGCGCTTCAAGACTTCTTCAGCGCAATTGGTCATGCGTTCATGTTCAGCTTCCGACTGGTCCGGCGCTGTAATCGAAACAAGCTCGACTTTCGAAAACTGATGCTGGCGGATCATGCCGCGTGTGTCGCGACCCGCTGCGCCTGCCTCTGATCGAAAACAAGGCGTCCAGGCGGTGTATCGTAAAGGCAGTTCTTCCTCAGAAAGAATCTGTTCGCGAACAATATTGGTCAACGTCACTTCGGCTGTCGGGATCAGCCAGTGATCGGCTGTTGTCTTGAAAAGATCCTCGGAAAATTTCGGCAATTGCCCGGTGCCAAACAGCGCTTCGTCACGCACCAGCAAGGGCGGCGCACATTCTGTATAACCAAACTCAGTCACATGGAGATCAAGCATGAAGCTGGCGATAGCGCGTTCGAGCCGCGCCAGCTGGCCTTTCAACAGAACAAATCTTGAGCCCGACATTTTTGCGGCGGTTTCAAAATCCATCTGCCCCAGCGCTTCACCGAGATCAAAATGTTCTTTGGCGCTGTTCAGTTTCGGGGGCTCGCCCCAGCGTCGGGTTTCGACATTCGCTGTGTCATCTGCGCCCAAAGGCACATCATCGGCTGGTATATTCGGCAGGCCGGCGAGAATATCGTGAATGGCGTCGCGCTTTTTTTTCTGTTCCGCCTCTGCAGTCGGCATCTGGGCTTTGATGCTGTCCACTTCCTCGCGCAGGCGTTTAAACGCGCCCTCGTCGCCTTTGGCCTTCGCGGCGCCGATTTCTTTCGAGGCCGCATTTCTGCGCGCCTGCAGATCGTTCAGCGCTTCTGTGAATTTCCGCGCTTCTTTATCCAGCAGTAAAATTTCAGCGGCGCGCGGAGCAACGCCGCGGCGCGCCAGACCCGCATCGAATGCGTCGGGATTGTCCCGGATTTTCCTGATATCAAACATGTGCACTCGTCTGGAGCCGTTCCAATTTCAGCTGAACGGCCCTGAATTATTGTTTGTTCGCATTTCCTTCACGCGAACCGGTTCCCGTTGAAAGCACTGCTTTCAACCGCTCGGAAATGCTCTCTAGCGGGTTCCCCATCGCCGGTCCAGCCGCCCGCTCTGCCCATTGTTACACGGAAGCTTCTTCCGCCTCATCGACACTATCACGCGCCTTGCGTTCCGCCATGCGCACCGCAAGCACGGAAACTTCATAAAGCGCGATGATCGCCGCGGCGAGGACGAGCTGGCTGATCGGGTCCGGCGGCGTCAGGAAAGCCGCAATGATAAAAATGACGACAATAGCGACTTTACGATGACGCCTGAGGAAGTCCGCATTAATCAGCCCGGCCCGCGCCAGCAATGTCAGAAACACCGGAAGCTGAAAAGCAAACCCGAAGGCCATGATAAGCGTGGTAATCAGCGAGAGGTAATCGCCAACCCGGGTAAGAAGCTCAATGGAAACGCCGGAGCCCTCGCCCGCATCCTGCTCCATGCCAACGGCGAAACGCATCACAAATGGCATCAACACAAAATAGACGAGCGCTGCGCCGGTTGTGAACAATACCGGCATCGCCGCCAGAAACGGCAAAGCGGCATGTCGTTCACGCTTATAGAGGCCGGGTGCAACAAACTGATAAATCTGAAACGCGACCACAGGAAATGCAAGCGCAACGCCCCCAAGCGCGGCGAGGCGAATGCGCGTGAAGAAAAACTCGAGCGGAGCAAAATAAAGCGTCGGCTCTTCGGTGACGGCGCCGACGGCGTTTCTAAACGGGATCACCAGAAACTCGTAAATCTGAATCGAAAAAGCAAAGCAAAACAAAAACCCGGCGACAATGGCGGCGATGGAAATGATCAGGCGCTGGCGCAATTCAACAAGATGATCAAGCAAGGGCGCCGCAGACTGTTGCAGCTCTTCCTCTTCCGACGGCGTCTCATGTTTTGCAGCATCACTCATGACTTGGCCGGCTCATCCCCGGGCGCAGAGTCAACTGGCGGCAGGTCGCGCGACGGTTTGGCCATCGCGTCTTTGAGCTCGTTTACTTCATCGCGCAGGTCCTTTTCGATCGGCGCCATCGCTTCATCGACCGACCGTTTCGTGTCCGCGAATATATTGTCTTTTTTCAGCGCCTCAATCTCCTGGCGCATTTCCTCCATCTCCGTCTCACGCGCCATCTGATCGAAGGCGGCTGTAAACTCGGCGGCCATGCGCCGCGCCCTGGCGACCATTTGCCCGGCTGAGCGCATTAATTTCGGCAAATCTTTCGGTCCAACCACGACGAGTGCGATCACCGCGATCAACATCAGCTCAAAAAAACCAAATTGAGGAAGCAGGTTCATAATCTACGCCGTCTCGCGACCGCAGCGCGCGCGATTAGTCAGTGCTCGAAGTTTTCGTCTCGGCATCCTTGGCAGGCGTTACGTCCATCGCCTGATCGCCGCGCTCTTCGAGAGACTTCTCGTCATCATCATCCTGTAGTCCCTTGCGGAACGATTTAATGCCTTTGGCGAAATCGCCCATAATCGACGAAATTCGCCCGCCGCTGCCAAACAGGAGCAACGCAATAATCAGAATGATGGCAATTTGCAGTGGGCCAATGGCCATAATGCGCCTCTAAAGCTGTTACACGCCTATATAGGTAGTACCGGCCTGCACGAAGCGCAAACACGGCGCCCAATATGGCCTAAGCGTCCACATTTTCCTCGGTTTCATCGGCCAGAAAATCCTGCGCGAATTCAGCCTCATCGCCCATTTCGCCCTCTTCGCCGCCATCGTCATCCAGGGGCGACGGCACGGAAAAGCCCGGCGGCAGCCGCGCATCAAGCAATCCTGCGGCTTTCAAATCCGCAAGCCCCGGCAGATCCTGAATACTTTCAATCGAAAAATGATCGAGAAAGGCTTCCGTTGTTCCATATAAGGTCGGCCGTCCCGGCACGTCCTGGCGCTTGCCGCGCATGCGCACCCATCCGACCTCGAGCAATTGGTCGAGCGAACCTTTGGCCACGCTGACGCCGCGCACATCCTCAATGTCGGCGCGGGTGCAGGGCTGGTGATAAGCGATAATCGCCAGTGTCTCGAGCGCCGCGCGCGACAGCCGGCGCTGTTGCACTTTTTCTTTTTCAAGAACATGAGCGACATCGGCAGCCGTGATAAAGCGCCATTTGTTGTCGACCGTTTTCAGATTAACCCCGCGCGCCGCATAATCGGCGGTCAGTCTTTCAATGATCAGCGCGATGTCGGCTCCTTGAGGGAGTCGGTCCTCGATGCTTTTATGATCCAGGGGCTCGGTTGCGGCAAACAACAGCGCTTCAGCCATGCGCATATGTGCGGCGAGGTCTTCTTCGCTCCATTCACTTGAAGCCGCAGTCTTCTGGTCTTTTGATTCGTCCTTCACGCTCACTGTCTCTTCGCTGTCGCTGGTTAATTCATCGGCCAGGGCTTCTTGCGCCTCGCGGGCGTCAAGCCCTTGAAAATCACGGCCGGCATCGGCCTCTATATCTGTCATGTCTTGTCTCTTTTATCTTTTTCCTGACGCGTACGCACATAAATAGGTTCAAAATGCGCGAGCTGCCGCACTTCAAGGCGGCCGTCTCTCGCAAATTCAAGGGCGGCGTTAAATGCACTGGCAATGATCGAAGATTCCGGGGCGTCGACATCGGTCGCTACAGTCAGCGTGCGCAATTCAGACCATTCCGGAATCGAGCCCAAAATTCGCTCCAGCCGTATGCGCGCCAGCTCAATGGAATAGACCTTGGGCGGATCGACTTTATAGTCACGGTCTACCGCAGCGACACGCTGGGTCGTATAGGCGCGCAGCAATTCATAAAGGTCCGCTTGCCAATCCGGCGTGCGTGTAACCCGTACGCCCTCCGGGGCGCCGCGGGGAAACACCGTAACGCCCAATTGCGGCAACGCCTGCAGCCCTTCGACCGCTCTGCGCATGGCTTCCAGACGCTGCAATTGAAAAGCAAGCCGCGCGGCCATTTCGTCTGCCGTCGGCTCATCGCCGTCTTCTTCGTCCACCGGCAATAAGAGCTTCGATTTTAGATAGGCAAGCCACGCGGCCATCACCAGATAATCGGCGGCAAGCTCAAGATTGCGCTGCTTGGCGGCTTCAACAAAGGTCAGATATTGGTCGACCAGCGCGACCATGGAAATCTTGCGAATGTCGACTTTTTGAGTGCGCGCCAGATCAAGCAGCACATCCAGCGGACCTTCATAACCGTCAAGATTGACGATCAGCGCATCAATTTCGGAAACGTCCTGTTCCGAGCGCACCGGCGCATCGAAAGGTTGGTCGCCGGCGCCAGCCGCTTCTTTGACTATTATGTTCCCGCCGTCCGCCATTTACTCACTTTACGGGCGATTATGATCGCCGACTATGATTATCGTCTCGCTGTTGAAAACTCACGCCATTACTGACTTTAAGAGCGCTTCAAGACGCTGATAGAGGGCCTGCGTATCCGGTCTTTCGACCGCCTGCAAGCGGGCTGATGCAGCAGCGGCCCGCCTGGCGGCCGCGCCGGTGAGATCGACCAGCGCTTTCGCGCTCTGTTTTTTCTCAGCAAGCGTAAAATTACAGCACAAGGCGATGTCGCACCCCGCGGCAAAACTGTCGCGCAGGCGCGCATCAAAGGCGCCGCCAAGCGCCTTCATGCGCAAATCATCGGTGAACAACAGACCGTCAAATCCAATTTCGCCGCGGATCACATCATTGACAATCACCGGCGACAGCGTCGCTGGCAGCGCCGCATCATAAGCTTCATAAACGACATGCGCCGTCATCCCCATCGGCGCGTCTTTAAGAGTCTTGAAGGGCCGGAAATCAACGTTCAATAAATCTTCCTTGCTGGCTGAGACGTGCGGCAATTCACGATGGCTGTCGCATAACGCACGGCCATGCCCGGGCAAATGCTTGATTACCGGCGCCGCGCCGCCGGCAAGCGTCCCGGCGATCACCTCAAGACCCAACGCCGCAATAATATCGGCGTGCCTGGCATAGGCGCGGTCGCCAATCACACTCGGATCGGCGTCGGGCTGCGGCACGTCCAGCATCGGCGCGCAATTGACGGTAACGCCCGCGTCCGAGACCATCCGCGCCAATAATTGGGCGTTGAGGCGCGCCGCCTGTTTCGCTTTTTCAGGATCAAGCCGCCATAATTCGCCAAAAGCGGCCGGTGCGGGGTGCGCCGGAAAAACAGGCGGTTTCATACGCGCTACGCGGCCGCCTTCCTGATCGATCAGGATCGGCGCATCTTCGCGCCCGACGCAATCGCGCAGTTCATCACAATGGGCGCTGAGGTCCTCCGCAGACGAACAATGCCGCGCAAAGACGATAAATCCCCAAGGGTCAACATCCCGGAAAAACGCTTTTTCCTCAGCGTTCGGCCTCGGGCCTTCGCAGTCATAGATCGCCGCTGTGGGCATCCGGATTTCCGCCGCGTTAGAGCATTTCCAGGTGAAGTGAGAACCGGTTCACGCGAAGGAAATGCGACCAATAATATTCTAGAGCCGTTCCATGATTCAACTATGACCAGAACGGCGCTAGAGCGCCTTGATCAGGCAATCCTGTCCACGCTCCTTAAGGCCGGCGCAATATTCGCTCGCTTCGCTCGATGAACCAAACGGTCCGATCCGCAAACGATGATAGACGCCGCGGGCGCCAAGATCTGCGCGTTCGACATCGGGCGCCTTGCCGGCGGCATAATCGCCAAGCTTTGCTGCAATACGCGCCCATTGCGCCATAGCATCACTATTTGAGCGAAATGCGCCAATCTGCACCACATGGCTGCCTGACAGCGGGCCCGCACTCACTGGTTCCGGCGCCGCCGGCAGCGTGTCTGCCGGCGCATTGTTATTATTCACCGACAGCGTCGGCGTTGCTGGAACCGGGGCGGAATCATCGACGCCCGGGTCATTGTCGAGCGCCGCGGCGTCTTCCTCCGCGAGGCTCGCAAGACGGTCTTCAACCGCATCGCCGACATCCGCTGCACTGTCATTTACTGCTGCAAGATCGCCAATAGGATCGGTGCTGGTGCGATTGATCGGCTCTTCCGGCCCCTGAGCCAGCACTGTTACCGGCTCATCATCCTCACCGTCAAAAACATCATAGACTTCGCGGTCATCGACCGGCACGTTGCTCGCAGCATTCTCAATTTTGATTGGCTCAGGTTCCGCGGCGACAAACGGCGTATTGCCGCCAAGCCCGGTTTGCCCGGTCTTGATTCCCTGCTGATAGGCGATCCAGACGACAGAGAAAAACGCGCCGATCATTACCAGTCCCATAATCAGGACGGCAAACCCCGACAGGCCGCGCTCATCATCGGCATCGTCGAACTCGTCATATTCTTCATATTCGTCTTCGAAAGTTTCGCTTGCATTGGTCATCTTAAAAAGCCGCTCCTTGCCAGCGCCCCTGAAATTCAGGCGGCGTTTACAGCCGCCACATGAATTTACGAATCGCTTTCAATCCACAGTTTAGCACCGGACGGCATTGGCCGAGAACGCTAGTCCGGAAATTCGACGTCAAAAAGGCGCCGATATTCGCGCATGGCATAACGGTCGGTCATGCCAGCGATATAATCGCACACGACCCGCGCGCAGCGCGCCTTATCGGCGTCTTCATATCCGGCCCGCCATTCCGGCGGCAAGGTCTCCGGCTCTGAAAAGAACAATTCAAACAAAGATTTAACAATTCTCTTGGCCTGGCTGCGCGCGCGATTGACCTTGAAATGACGGTACATATTCTCATGCAAAAAGGCCCTGAGGCCCTGAAGGTCGGCCTCCATTTTGGGGGAAAACCCGCATAATGCCCGTCCCCCATGGCGCACAGCATTGGCATCCTGTGGAGAAATAGTTTGCAGCCGGGCTTTTGTTTCCGCCAGCACGTCAGCGACCATGGCGCCAATGAGATCGGAAACCGCCTCGGCGATGAGGATGCCGGCGGGCGCATCGGGAAAGCGCGCCTCAGCCTGGCGCAGGGCGTTGCCAACAAGGGGCAATTCCCGCGCTTCTTCAAAACTGAAAAGCCCGGCCCGCAAGCCGTCGTCGACGTCGTGATTATTATAGGCAATGTCGTCGGCGATGGCCGCAGTCTGCGCCTCCAGAGAAGGAAACGTCCCGAGCCAGAGATCATGGGTGGCCGCATATTCAACGATCGCCGCTGGCAGCGCTTCGCTGTCCCGCGCCAGAGGCCCGGTCAGAGGGCCATTATGCTTCACAACGCCTTCCAGACTCTCCCAGGTAAGATTAAGCCCGTCGAAGGCTGCATGGCGCCGCTCAAGTTTGGTGAGAAGTCTTAATGTCTGGGCGTTGTGATCAAAGCCGTCAAACGGCGCCATACACTCTTTCAGGACATCCTCGCCGGTGTGACCGAATGGGGGATGGCCAAGATCATGAGCCAGCGCCACGCATTCGGCGAGGTCCTCGTCGAGCTGCAGCGACCTGGCAAGGGTGCGGGCAATCTGCGCGACCTCTAGCGAATGGGTCAGCCGGGTCCTGAAATGATCGCCTTCATGCGAGATAAAGACTTGCGTTTTGTGTTTGAGACGCCGGAACGCCACCGCATGAATGACCCGGTCGCGATCGCGCTGGAACGCCGTGCGCGTTGCGCTTTCGGGCTCTGAATGGAGCCGCCCACGGCTCAACTCGGCGCGCGCCGCAAAGGGCGCCAGCGGCGCCGGAAACGACAGCCCGATCGCGCGGTTATTGTCTTTGCCTGCCTGTTGCATCATCCCGCCAGATTGACGACCAAGAACACTTTTGCCCTTGCCGGTATGAGCGCCATTTCGGGCGATTCCGCAAGCGCCCGGAAATAGCGGGCCTGCCCCTCGAAATCGGCCCGGAAAGTGCTTATTTACACAAAGTCCGTAATATAGAGCCGATTATGAGCGTAACCGATCAAACCCCTGTCACCGTCTCCACCCGGGCGGCTGCGAAAATCGCCACGATCCTCGCCAGGGAACCGGCGGGATCGATGCTGCGCGTCGCGGTTGAGGGCGGCGGCTGTTCCGGCTTTCAGTATAAGTTCGACATCGTCAATGCCCGCGAAGACGACGATCTTGTTCTCGATGCGAACGGTTTTTCGGTGTTGGTTGATACAGTCTCTGTCGATTATATGGCTGGCTCGGAAATCGATTTTTCCGACGAGTTGATCGGCGCTGCGTTCAAGATCAACAACCCGAACGCCACGGCGTCTTGCGGCTGCGGGACGAGTTTTAGTTTGTGATTGTTTGATTTCTGTGAGGAGAATCTAGGGTGCGCCGACAATCGCAATTACTAAATGCAATATTTAGGACGTCGCGAAGCGCCTTCTTCAACGTGACGCGCATCAAAAACGATGACAGAGACGAATTCTTAGCGATCTATTAGCGGAAACGTGGTCGCAATCAGTTTGAGCGGCATAAATACGAAAATCCGCTGGAAGAAGACGGCATTGCACCTGATGGAAGCTACTGGAACTTGGTTCATTCATCACAGCTTCACGCATGCGTCCTGTAACCACAGCCCCCCCCCAGCAAGATTGATCCGTTGACCGAGTAACAGCGGAGACGCCGCTGAGAGAACACAACGGACGGCAAGAAACCGAATTAGAATCGACCTGATTTGATTGAGGATGAGGTAGGTTTTTCGCGTTGAACGCGAAAATCTCTTTTCGAAGACATCATGTTATTATAATGAAAAAATCACTCGCTCCTTTAATCAAGCGTGGTTGAATTTTTGATTGGCTTTTTATACTTGCTGTGATATCAAAACATAATGTGTATTAAGCGAAGCAGCGCCGATGTGCCGGGATGAAATATTACTCGTGGGCGGAGTGAAATAATGATCTTCAAAAATTTGTGGGTGACCGCATTATGCATAAACTGTATCGGCATGGCTACCGCGAAAGCCGCAGTGATAACTGTCGATGTAGGTTTCGATCTTTCGCTATCATCCGGCAACGATGCAGCGGGCTTGGATGGCGCGTCCGTACTTTTTACGGCAAGTTTCGCCGATGGTACAACATTCGTTGACCCAATCTGTTGCCCGCCCATGGCGATTGCCGCCAGCCATAGTTTCACCATTTCTGGCGCGTCCGTGGCCGCAAGCAATGGAGTTTTCTCAGATCCGGGAGGCGCTGCATTCTCTCCGAATAATGGGCTGAATGAAGGCTTCTTTACTCAATCTGGCAGCGTTCTCAGTCTAGCCGGATTGGCAAGCGTAATTCAGTTTGGAGTGAATAATCAGATACCAGATGTGTTGGCTGGCGACTTGTTAACGGTCGCGATGTTAGATGTGATGTATGGTACGACACAATTCGCAGGTTGGTTGGGAACTGACGGTAGCCAATATTCTCTCACAAATATCAATGTGAATGCATTTCAAGGTGGCGTTAACGAAGTGCCATTGCCGGCGGCATTTCCCCTGTTTCTCATGGGAATCAGTGCGATTGGCTTCGTAGGTCGCAAACGTTCAGCGCCAATTCGAACTCTGGTCTGCAGGTAGACCGTTGACCGTTGTGCAATTGCAGTGGGAGTGTCATGATTTTTGTGTAAATGGTGAACGCCGGCATGCTAAGCTTAAAGGAGAAACGCATGCCCGATATGACAAAGACGCCCGAAATATCCGACGCCGTACTTGATGAGCTGTTGAAGGATTACGAAAATCCTGAGGATTTGCTTGGCCCTGACGGGATTTTCAAGGCGCTCAAGAAACGCATGATCGAAAAGGCGCTGGGCGCTGAGCTGAGCGATCATCTTGGC
>JAJFGF010000031.1 GCA_021776245.1 Hyphococcus sp.
GTCGCATCCTGCATAGGTTTGTGGTATTGTCATCGCGTCCCTACCTTATCCTTCAGGCTTTTATGCCTATTCAACTGTTCGGGATGAGCACTGGTACATGCTGGCGGGGTCACTCGCTGAGACACGGTGTCTAAAGCACCAAGGATGAGACGGCCTCCGCCAGCACCCTTCCAATAACACCATCCACACAGATAAGGATGACGGTTGAATTGATGCAGCGCACACCGGCCGCCCTGCGCCCTACCCCCCACACCCCGCGACTTTGTCTTTCGCCAAAAATACGTGATAATGGGCCTCGGCAGACTTGGGGAAGAAAATGGCCGCCAACCTGATGCCGCGCAGGCTTCTCACCGCCGCCCTCGCATTCGCGCTTGCCGCCGGTTCAGCGGAAACGGCGCAAGCGCAAACCAACCGCAAAATCGACAATGCGGCGACAGCGCAAAGACCCGCCGCCGATTATACCGCCACGCCGGGCAGCAAGGGATCGCAAACCGAAGCGCTCGGCGCATTCATGTTCCTGCTGCCAAAAATGCTCAAGGCCATCCGCGGCGACCGCGAACCCGGCGCGGTATTTGCCGGGACAGACACGTCGTCTCAATCAATCACCACCATGCTCAGGCAATTGCTGGAAACCCAGCCGCAAAAAAGACCGGCCCTTGAAGCCATCCTGCGCGAGCATGGCTATTTTCAGTCCCTGGACGAGTGGGCGCTTACCGGTGATGAATTTACCCTCGGCATGATTGCGGCAGGCATGAAGCGCGACAATCGCGCCTATTACGACCGGATCTTTACGCTGACCCCGGCGGAACTCGCCGCCATGTCTGACCAGCGGCGACCGGGTTTTGAAATCATGCGCGAATTTTCCGATGAGGAAAACGCCTATTACGACGCCTATCTCGATGACTATGAAGACTTGTTGGAGCGCCATGGGGCGCTGCTCAAGCGGGCGCCCGCCAATCAGTAACCGGGATCGTCCTGCACCCGGCCGGTCTCGTCGAAATAATCGCCACAGGGATTATATTCAGGGTTCATCGGATTTCGCCGATCGCCGTCATAGCTCAATGCGCCCGGCTTGTTGATAATCTGGCCCTTGCCGCGATTGGGATCAAACGCCGCCGGCGACGGGATCACCGTGCGCCGTCCCGGCCCGGGATAAACCCATTTAAATCCGTCATGGCGCAAAAAACCTGACGTGCGAAAACTCGGTTCCGCATTCGGCCAGATTTCCATGATACATTCATAACCGCCAAAGAACCGGACAACGCCGTTTTCAAACACAACCTTGCGGTCCTGCTTGCGCACGCAGCGCTGCAGCAGCACATCCGACGGAAAATCATAAACATAATGCAGTTCCGCCTCGCGTATGACATCGCCGGATTCACGCACCGGCTCGAGGATATGCGCGATGTAAGCGCCGAACGCATCTTCGTTGGTCGGGGGACCATAAGCGGCAAAACCCGTCGCCGCGATCACAAAAAATGTTAACATCAGCCCCGTCTCACCATGGCAGACCATTATAATACAGCGCTTAAGGTTAATCAGGACTTTCTAGTCATGGTAACCAAAGTTTAGCGTTTTCTATTTAAAGTTGCGCTTATGACATTTATTCAGCATCCTGATCGCCGCCTGGCGACGCGGTTTGAAAAAGCCCTGAAGGTTCGCTTCTCTGTCAATGGCGGACCGGAACAGTCGAGCGACACGATCAACTTTACCGCGCGCAGCGTAGCGATCCGCAGCGACTGGCCAGTCAAAAAAAATGACCGGATTATCGCATTCGTAGACGATCTTCCGGAAATCAGGGGCTCGGTGATCCGCGTCTTTGACGAAGGCTTTGCGATGTGTTTGAACGACTCATCCCTCGCGCTGATCGCCCATGCGGGCGCCGAGTTTCCCGAACTCCATGGCGACGCGTCTGCAGACGATAATGACGCCCGCATTTTAAGCCCGGTATTCCGCGCCGATGCGCCGGCGCCGGCATGGGGCCAGATCACCACCGTCCGTAATGAGGGCAGCGATACGGCAAAACATTTTCTTTCGGTCGTCACGACTGGCGCTGTCGATGTCAACGATATCCACAATGTCTGGATCAGCATCGAAAACAGCCGCTGGACCGCACGGGTCATTCAGGCCAGGCGCGAGAACAATCAGGCAATGATTGTCGTTATTCTTAACGAATGGCAGTTGCGCATGGCTGCAAAGCACGGCCTTACGGTGACGTTGCTCAGCTCACGCCTTCGCGAATGGCGCGCGCATCTGCATCAAGAGCCGATCAGCGAACATCTCGCTGCGATCGCGCCGCTGCCGCCGACGCCGGTCGCCGGCGATTCCCTGGCGCGCGCGCTCAGCGCTTAAGCGCTTCACAAAAACCAACATTCGTCATGGCGGACATGGCCCATTGCTGTCCGGTGACCGGCCACAGAGAGCGTTGCAAACAATCGACAACCCGTTCGGCCCAATTCAAACAATAAGGGGATTATCACCCATGTCTTAGGGACATTCCGTTACCGATGTATCCGGGCCGGACACCTTAAAAATGGCGGGTCCGGAGGGACTCGCCCCCCCCAACCCGCCGTTTCAGACACCGAACCCTATTCACCCAACCGCATGAGGCCCGCAAGCGCGACGGCGTTATCGGGTTCAAGCGTCAGCGCATCCTCATAATGGCGCATCGCCGCTTCTGCGTCGCCATTGAGTTCCAGCGCGTGGCCAAGCCCCGCATGGGCGTCAGCGTTGGCGCCATAAAAGTCCCGCGCCATCACCATCATGAAGCGGCCTTTTCTTAAGGCGCCCGCATCGAGATAGCGGTACCCCGCCGCCACAAGATCAGCGGCTGCGTCATGTCCCTCACGCACCGGCGTATTGAGCCAGCCGAGAAACCGCACAATGCCCGATTGCAGTTTTCCCTTATCGAAAAGTTCAGCCATCTGCGCGGCAATGCCGCCGCGCGGCGGCGTGTAGCCAAGCGCTGCGTCGATAGCGCCGTCGCGTCCGGCAAAAAACTCTGTCGCGCCGGGCGGCGCATCCACATGGGTTTCGACAAACTCTCTGAAATCGCCCGCCAGCCAGGACTGCCAGTAGATCGTCGAAACCCGCAAGGTCAGACCGCTGTTCGGAAGCACAAGTTTTTTTGGATCGCCATAATGGGACGGCCGGCCAGCCGACCCTTCGCCCACCAGAACGGCGTTGGTATATTGCTCAAAATCATTGACCAGCATGGTCGCTGCAGAAAACGTCTCCCTGCCGATCAACACATAGGTCTTGCCAAACTCATTATAGCGGCTTTGCGCCAGGCTGTTGATGACCGCCGCCTTGAACGATGCCGTGCCGCCCTGATTGCGGCGCAAATCGAGGATGATCCGCCGCGCCCGGGCGCTTGATGCAGCCGCCAGCGCCTCTTCCATAAAGTCCGCCAATATATAATCGGGAAAGGCTTCGATTTCGTCGATCCTGATATACCAGGCCCGTTCGCCTCGAACGCGGTGATGGATTTTTCTGGCGCCGCCCTCAATCTCAGAAAATATCGCAGGCGCCGTCGTCGCTTTGGAAATCTCCAATTCGGCGCCGGCGCCGAGCGGCGCGACAATAATATCCTTTGTTTCGCCATACTGTTCGATTGTCAGGGGAACGCGCGCTGGATCGTCAATGATATTGAAATGTTTCAGCACCTGCGGCAGCGCCAGCCGGTCGGCGGCCAGTAATTTTTCACCCATTTCATTTTCTGCAAACAAGATGGGCGTAACGCGCGTCACCGCCTCACTCACGTCAACGGCGCCGATCTTTAAAATTTTTGCGCCAATATAATGTTCAAACCCATTGGCGGCTTCGACAATATAAAGACCGTCGTCAAAGAGATAGAACCGGAATGGCAGTGTTGAAAAGAAAAGCGCGTCATTGGGCGCGGCATCCGGGCCAGTATGACCTTGCATAAAAGAAAGTTCGGGATGCTCACGCGGCAGCGACAGGCGCGAATGGCCGTCTTTGAGCGATGCAACCAGCGCGGCGAGGCGCAAGCCAACATCCTTGTCGCCCAGCTGCGGCAGATCGTCGATCAATGCCGTTATATATTGATCAAATTCAGCGGACGACATGTCACGAAACGGGTCCGGATGCGTCGCGCGTATATGGTCTGCCGCAGCATTAATATCTTCGCGCCACTCGCCATCGCTTAGCCCGCGCGTTTCAGCCTGCGCTGCCGACAGCGCCAGCAAAGTTGACACAATTATGCCTGTAATTTTCTTAATCATCATCGTCCCCGAATTTACGCGGCGGTTTATTCGCCGGCGCCAGATGCAACCAGCAGTGAGATAAGATCGTCGCGCTTCATGCGCCGCGCTTCGCCAATGGGCGAACGGAATACGCCTTCCTGCGTCGCTGCGGAAAGATTGACGTCGGCGCCCGCCTCTATCAGCAACCGCACCATATGGATATTGCCGGTGCGCACCGCAGAGATCAGCGCGGTCTCGTCGTAACGCGCATATTGATCCACATCGGCGCCAAGCGCGATCAGCCACGCGGCAAGACTATAGGATTGCCGGTTGACCGCAGCGATCAGCGGCGTGCCGTTTTTTTCCAGCACTGCGTTGATATCTGCGCCCGCGGCCACAAGACTTTCCGCGCGCGCCCCATCGCCTTCGGCAATCGCCTCCACCAGAAAGTGACCAAGACGCTGAGCATCGGTGAGCATTTCGCTGCGCGCATCGCTTGCAGGACCTGCAGCCAGCGCCACGCGCGGCGTTGCTCCGACAATCAGCGCCGCGCTCAATAACATGACCGCGCACGCCATGATGACCGATCCCGGCCGCACATTCCCGCGCGCGGAATAGCCGTCGGCGACAAGGCGCGTGATGCGTTTCGACAAAGATGACCGACGGCCCGTTGCTGACAGCGCATGGGCGCTGACATGTTTTTGGGTGCTGCCGATTGCGCGCTCGGCGCACTCAATGATTGCGGCCGCATAGCCATTTGCATCGCGCATCAGGCCCACCGCATGATCGTCGCAGGCCATTTCGCGATTTTCCGCAATCCTCGCACGCATGGCGTGGAGAACCGGATTCCACCAGAAAAGGCACAGGATAATCTGCTCGGCAATATTCGCGATCAGATCGCCGCGCCTGATATGCGCAAGCTCATGCGCGAGCGCATGTTGCGTCGAGGGCGCGGCAAGATCGTCCGCCATGATTTGCGGCAGAAGTATCACCGGACGCAGAACGCCGGTCGCCAATGGCGCGGACACGCCGTCATGAGAGCGCAATTTGATTGATGCGGAAACACCGGGCGCATCGTTCGCAACAGGTTCCGCCACGCGGCGCAGGCGCGCGACCACGACCCCGCCGGCGATCAGTTTGAACAGGCCAAAAGCCGCGCCGCCGAGCCAGATCAGGCCCCCCACCGGCGCCAGCAGATCGCCATAGGTAAAGACCTTTGGCGATGTTTCCGCACCGCCGATTGCCACCTCCGATGCAGGCGCCGCCAATTGCGCTGTTGATGCGCCAAACGCTGTTGATGTTGTAGCCGTGATCATAGACGTCCCAATCGCCGCGCCCGGCACGAACGCCGCAAGCGGCACCAATGCGCTTGCAAAAAACGCCGCCGACCATAACAGCGCTCGATATTTCGGCGCGGTGATTTTAAAAACCCTGATCGCGACTGCGACACCGAGTGCAAGCAATCCCGCCTGCCACAAGGCGTTGACGCCCACCGAATAAATCAATGTTTCAGTCATCGGATGGCTTCCGTTTCTTTTTCGCGCCGGTGAGCGCTTTCAGCTCTCGCAGCTCGTCAGCGTCGATCTTTTCTTCATCAATGAGATATTGCGCAAAAGCGTTTTTCGAGCCGCCAAAAAACCGCGTCACCAATTGGTCAAAGGCTTCGCCGCGGGCGCCAGCCTGCGAAACCGCAGGGCGATAGACATGGGCGCGGCCGACGCTGCGATAGCGCACATATTTCTTGCGATGAAGAATGCCGAGAATGGTGAGAACAGTGTTGTACGCGACCGGCCGGGTTTTCTCCAACGCCTCAACAACATCGCGCACCGGCGCTTCGCCCTTTTCCCAAAGCACCTGCATCACCCGTTGTTCGGCTTCGGTGAGGCTTTTTGAGGATGGACGCGCCAAGGCTCTCTCCTAAAGAATTAGGTAAAGCCTATCGCCGCGCCCGACCCGCGTCAACTAATGAATTAGGAGTTTGTCGCAAGAGGCGAACGCTTGGGCGCGCCGCCCAATCCCTCAATCAGAAAAACCAGGATCCTACGGCCAGCATCACACCGCCATAAAACAACGCAAGGACAAGGAGTCCAAAGGCGCCAATCAAGCCGCGTTTTTTTGACGGCAGGAATGGAATCGAACTCGCAAACGCAATCGGCAGCCACACCCAGTTTTTGGCTTTTTTGTATTCGCCGCCGAGGTCTTCGTCCGTCGGTGCTTGTTGCGCGAGACTTTCATCGCTGTTCAATATTTCAACTTCTTTCAGCGCCGCTTTTGCTTCATCTGAAAACGCCTCAATCACCATCAACCGATAGCCGCCCAGCGCCACGCGCATCCACGGCGCCATGGTCAGATGATGATCATTTTGAATGATGCAGTCGATGCCGCGCGCAAGCAGAAACCCCTTGGCGCAATAGGCTTCTTCCGGATCTGCAAATTGCGCAATCGCGCTTAAATTTCCCACGAGGGCATTGTAGTGAAGTTTCCCGCCCAGGCAAAATCAAATAGGAAACAGAGCAGTAAAGTAGCGTAAATTGTACTCGCGCTGGAGCAGAAGTTTACGAGCCATCACGCCCACAACCGTCATCCCTGTGTGTAGATGATTTGCTATAGTCACAGACAGGAAGGAGGCCGTGTCATCCCTGGTCCTTAATGAGACCGCAGTCCGGCAAGGCCCCTTCCTGCTGAGACATATCAACCTGAACAGTTGCACGAGGCC
>JAJFGF010000032.1 GCA_021776245.1 Hyphococcus sp.
GCCCCAGAAAGCTGGCCGTAAAACAACGCCAGAAACTGGTCGCGTGTCCGCAACCGGCGCACCCGCCGATCCGACCCATGACACGCAACTGAACGATCAAACACATCCCACGGAATATGCTTGGTCAATTGATGAAACACGCTATTTTGATGCCGCATGACATTGATCTCCTTTTGTGTCCAAACCGTCGTCAAACGCTTGGAAACAAATAGAATCAATGTCGTGCAACCAGTCCACTAGTTTAAACCGGACAGCAGTGGATTTAATCCGGGATCCACCAACAAACGCCGCGCCTGAAGCTGGATTGCGGGTCGCAGCCCGCAATGACGAGATAGGAAAAGACACAACATAAGAACGACCGTCATCCCAGAATCAAAAAACCCCGCCAAACGGCAGGGCTGAACTCTTTCAAACGCACATTGCGTAATTGTTGCGCAACTTGTCCGTCGTTTCCGGTCATCTGTCAACGCGGATTTTTCGAAAATCGTCTGTCTGGGGAGAAGTATTGTTTTCACGCGATCAGCTAAACCGTCATTGCGCGGCGTGCTAAACAATCAGACACAATTACGAAAACAAATTTCAATCTGGCTCGATCCAATCATCAAACGACGGACTCCATGGCTGAATTGCATGGTAATCCGGGTCGCCGGCAGAAATTCGAGCCGGTTCAAAAATTGGTTCCTTATTTAACCAACTCATTACAGGATCTGAATGTCGAAGCGCAATCAGCATCGCGTGATTAAGCTCGAGTATTTCTGGATCATAACCTTTTGCGGTAACTGCAGCGAGAATACCTGCCTGAGCGCTTTTGTATATTGCATATTTTGCCTGATCGATCGGCACATTCCAATGCAAATAATCATCTCGTGCCGCCTTGCATGCGCTCAATTCCGTCGAGACATAGGCCCGGCACTCAATAGGGCGATCAGAATATATGGAACATTCCTCAGACACGAGCAGTGGACACGAAATCCCCAGCTGGCCGTAGCTTTTATCCGTCAGCCCCCTACCCTGCGGATAGGTTTTCTCTAATCGTTCTTTTAATGCTGAAATTTCCCGTGGCGTGCATCGTTCCGCTATTCGTGCAAAAACACAAAGCACCTCTGGCGCTGTAACGCATACCTGCATGTGGCAGCAAAAATTGCATCCCTTTTCACATTTTACTGATCCACACAACCGTTCGGATTGTCGATAAGCTATCGTCTCAGTGTCCGCAACATTCTCGGCAACCGATACGAGCTCGGCAATCGATTCTCTTGACATCAATTCATTCGAATCTCTGTCCAATGCATCCTTCACAGTATTGCAAACTGAAAAGCAAATCTTCTCCAGGCGCATTATTGTACCGCATATTGTTCAATCATGTCTTTTATGACGTCACGAATCGTTTTTCGCCAGTTCCTTTTTGTTAATAGTATCGTGTACATCCAACGAAAATTTTTCAAGTTTGACAGTGGCTGGGGGAAAGGGACGTCGAACACTTGACGGATCAATTCCGGCTCGAATTGCGGCAACCAAACCAGCGGCCTCCCAATAATTCTCCGCCACTAGAAACTGGCCCGGCCGCCATGGTAATCTGGCCAATTTGTTTTGCATCAAATTGCCGTCGTCGCGAACGGCAATTACCTGAATACCTTGCGCTAAAGCAGCAAGCGTCGGAATTCCCAGGCACCCATCAGGAATAACCAAACAGGAAATATTTGTCGCATCGAATAACGCTTGTTGGCCCAATGGTTGATCGCTAACGATACGCGGACTCCTTTGGAGTCCCTTTAGTATGCACTGCAGAAAAGTTAAGGATACGGCCTCCGCAGCGAGGCGCGGTTCGACGATACCTGGATCAACATTGGCGATATCGCGCGTTTCGAACATTGGCGAATGCGCTGACTGGACATCCAGCAATGTGGAAACCGAATGTGTGAGCATCGCTTCAACACCGCCCCACGGATTCACCATCTCTCCCCCTTCGTCAAAGTATTTTTGGTGATAATCAGCAGGAACGTTTATTACGGAAGACAGCGCTACAGCATCATATTGATCGCGGCGATCTTTCAAGACTTGAATAAGAAAATCTAAATTTTCGACTTCGCCAATCGCACGACCGCTTGCTGAGTAGCTGGCGCTAAGACGCACTCGTGGATTAATTTTGATAATTTCTGAGCAGCTCAATCCGTAAGTCGCTCGGGCGCCGTTTACTGCGTTAATCGCGGCGTTGGTGAATATCTCATCCTCATGATCATCAATCACGACCAATACGCGATTATTTCGAACCCGTTGCAGTCCAATCGTGCCGAGCAATAAGCGCGAAAGTACGCTTCCCTCGACATACAACGCGTTTTCCGGCATTTCATTGATATCAGACGCATTTACCGCATTGGGATGCGTTACTAGCGTATCCGCCACACTCGAAAGTAATTTCGCAACAGGTCCCGCATCGCCGGCATGCCCCCCAACGGAAACGCCAACTCCCGTCGGAATAACCAGGGCAACATTGAAACTATCCGTCGCCTCATAGGGCCTTAACCGTATTTGGGCGGATACGTTCTCGTTGGCTTGGCCGATATCTGTCCCGCTAAGCGTGAGAATTTCGATCTTTGCCTGCTTTTCGTCGCTCTTTGACACAACAAATCGAAGCGCAAGCTCGCTTTCATTCAAGGTTCCCGCTATTTGCTGCTGAATATCGGCGAATATGTTTCTCTCACTATTCGTCCATTGGGTTTCGATTTCCCGTTCAGTCACCCACATAAAGATTTCCTTCCCAATCCAGAGAGCCTTAAAGCGTCCGTTCAACAAGTGTAGATTTATTGCAGCGCCCGCCGAACCATTTCTCAGTAAATTCCTTCGCTGAATCCGAATCAAATTCCTTGCAAGAAAATATGTTCACATAAGCCGTTTTTAGGATATCAAGTGTATGGATCACTATTGTGCTCGTAAGAATAAAACAAACAGCTGAGGTACCCTTAGTGTGCGGGGCACTCTGTTGATCTTCGATCGGCACGCCGACGTCATCCCAAAAATGAATGTCGCATTTCTCCATATTTATTAAGTCACATAGTTCTTCAAAAAACCTATTTAAAGAGGGTCGATTGAACGTTGACGGGTCACATTCATGTAAATCCATGACCAATTCATGACCGTATATTTTCTTCATATCTGTCATGTCACGATTAGCCCGCTCGATAAAATTACAAAATCAAGAGCATCTCATGCTGAATTGATTCTGACGATTACACACCCGAAAGGCGTCTCCAATGCAACGCGCCAATATTTCATAGTCGGCTGTAGGTCGCCTCAAATAAGAATCCCGCACCCAATGGCCATAAAATATGCGTCCCTATATGGCGAATCAATTCGGCATTAGAGCTTGGAAAGTAGTCAATATCCAAACTAGGGACGAGCAAGCCGCCACTAATTGCCCCGCTTGCGATTAACGCATAAGCTGCGATACCGGCGATCAAGCCCAGCGGAACAGTTGCTATTGCTCGCCAAACTTCGTGGTTGCCATCTTCAGCACCCACCTCCATGGAGTCCGCCTTGTGTAATGATTTCAAGACGCCAGTTACTGCGCCAGCTGCAGCAAGCATGCTCCAATTAAAAATTGTGAATCTCGTGGGCTCAAAAAATAGCGGCAGCAAACCGAGGAACGCGAAAACAACAACTGCCCCAAAACCAGCGCTGAGCAATAGTCTGATTAACACCGCACCTCGGGACCAAGCAAAGCTGTAGTCAGCGATATGGAAGTAGAGAGTGCGCAAGTTGGCTCTTAGACCCTCTGATGCTTTCTCAAGTTCATTTTCGCTGCATTCGTTTTGCTCTTTGGTTTCCAGAATCTCCAATTCGCGCGAAATACGGTTTTCCCATCGCCAATATTGGCGTGTATCGTAGGATATTTTCGGATCCTCTGCAAAATCTTGCAAATCTTCAAGGGTTGACCGTGCTTCGACTTTCAGTTCCTTCGGATCCAAAAAATCAATCCACAATTGTTGAACCGTCACAAATTGGAATTCAACCCAGTCTTTACGATTGAGCCCGCGCAGCCTATTAATCTCCGCTTCAAGGTGAACTTTTAATTCGTCAAAATCTTCCGGATAAGGAATAGAAGTTCCGTCCAAACCCTCAACTTCACGTTTCATCGCCAAATCGATATCACTGATCAGGTTCTTCGCCTTATGTTCATCAACGATGCGTTTTTCATGAATCAGGCGTGCTGCGAGTCTCCATAATTGAACGATTAAGAGAATGAGGATTAGTAAAGAAAAAAATGCGATAATTACCGGTGAACAAAATGGCACTTTGCTAGCGCACATCGCTTGCGGTAAGCAAACTAGAACAATAATTGCAATAAGTGAAATAATTTGACCGACTAAACAAATTATCACGAAACGTAGGTTCCACCTAGGGACCTCAAAGTTTCGGATTCTTTTTGTTATCGCATCGGTCGCCGACAACTCAGCCGGCGGTAAATCGGTCATGCGCTTGCTCCAATTGGCAATCGAGAACCATGGCTCTCGCAGCTAATTCAAATAGCCGGCTACTGGTACAATGCACAGATTGTTATATATATTAAGAATAGTCCAGTGCCATATTGCTACGTCTACCAATCGCGCTGGATTTCATCTCAGGCCAAATCACAATCGGCAGCCGAAGATCACGTCACAAAGGTACTAGCGTGTTCGGCTGGTCTGGATCACTCCTTTGAAACCTCGGTGATCCCGTGTCTACAACGAAGCATTTTGTTTTGCACTGCGCACGGAAGCACAAAAACAAAAACCCCGCCAAACGGCAGGGCTGAACTCTTTCAAACGCACATTGCGTAATTGTTGCGCAACTTGTCCGTCGTTTCCGGTCATCTGTCAACGCGGATTTTTCGAAAATCGTCCGTTTGGGGAGAAGTATTGTTTTCGCGGCGCCGGTCCTGCGGTTTAAAAAAAGGACCGCGCCAATTAATTTGGGCGGCCCTTCGTAATTAATAACAAAGTAAAAAAAGCGCGGGAATTAAGTTTCGTCCCAGTCGCAATCGGTATTGGCGAGGCCATCTTCCGGTCCGCAATTCCAGGCTTTCCTGTTTCGCGTTTCGTAAAATACGACCCAGGGACCGTCCAGAGATGCGGCGCCTATGTTTCGGCCGTCAGAAACGATATGAACGAAGCTATTCCCGGCTTCACCGTTAGTCTCATACTCACACTGCACCTCATCATCGTCGCTTCGCTTTTTGCTGATTGCCAAATGCGCTTTATAAAACTTGACCGCTGTCGCCCGTTCCTCTGCGTCATATGCGGCAGCAAGTGTCCATCCCGCATGACTGCCGGCGGCGACATCTGAGGCCGACGGACAATGTGCTGTCACCGGCGCGTCTTCTTCCGCCGCCTCTTCTTCTGTATCCACCGCTTCGCCGGCGTCTTCTTCAGCCATCGCGACAACTTCAACAACATCATCGCCGGCGCCTCTCTCCCGACCCATCTCGATGTCGGCGATTTGAAACGAGCCATAATAATAAAGACCGCCCAATGCGGCGGCTCCGCCCAATATCAATCCAGTCAAAAATCCCCGCATACGCCCCTCCAGTTATTATTGAACCTTGTCCCCCATGTCAGAGCGGCGATTTTTGAACAAAACTGGCGATGTGTAAAGGGCGCATAAGAACCCTTGCGGCGCAACGGTTTTGGCGCTTGATGCCTGAAAAAAACGCGATTGACGCCGGGGCCGTCGCCATCATTGGCCGGCGCCAATGAGGGCTGCGAATTAGCCGACCCGCACCAGGACGGCAAATGTCAACAAAACATTCAGGATAAATAACCTGTCCGCACCCAGAATTTTTCTTTCAAATTGTCCAATACCAAACCGCAAATGAAAGAGGCGCAATTCACGCACACTCTCACCGCACGCGCTTCCTGTCATAGCGGCGGCACAATATGTCGGCGGCGGGATAATCGCGCCGGAGGAATCTTTGAAACTCATAAAACATACTGTCGGCGCCGCCGTAGATTTCCTCCGTCGTGCAATGCATGTCGATCACCAAACGCACATTGGGGTCAAACGGGCCGCCATCGTCGGAATTATTCCGGTCATATTGCCGGCTGCAGATCACTGAATCGGCATACATCGACGCCAGATGCTTGGTGAATTCCGTGAAATGCAGCGCGCCGTTCCCGTCTACCGCAGCCGCCTCGGTGCAGTCCATGCGCACAACCAGCCGTACATCGCGATTGCGCCGGGACGCGCGGAGCGCACCGAATGTCAAAGACCGCGCCAACCGCACCGGTTGCGGCGGCATGATCGGCAGATCCGGCTCGTCCGGGTCTGACGAAACGACCGGCGTGGATAACCACCCCTCAATGATTCCGTCGTCGCCAATGTCGGCGCCAATGTCGGCGCCGCCATTGCGGCTATCGTCATCGAAGACGTCAAAATCGCCGTCGATGCCGTCCCCGTCGATACCGTCCCCGTCGATACCGTCACTGTCAATATCTTCACCGCTCATGGCGCGCCTCCCCCATTTGCCTTTGGCGGACCGGACGTCGCTAAACCGCGATGCTTGTAACAACGGGGCGCGGCTTTTAGCGCGAAAATGCGCCTGGACAGCACCGCACCGTCCGGCCCACGTGCAAGGCGGCGACGTCAGGCAAAACTCAAATACCGCGCGAAGTCTGCAAGCATCTCACAAACGGAGTTAGCGACACCCCGCCCACATATCCGTGGGTAGCTGCAAGAATTCCAGATTTATTTGACAAGATCAAGTATTATTTGCCCGGACGGTAGGCGCCATTTCCGGTAAATATAAAGCTTTATTCCCGTAATCACAGCGGCAAATCACAGCTTTTACTTAAGCCGACGTCACCCCTATAATCATGATATCGGGTTTATTCAGCTGTGGGGGCTTCATGCGCGGATTTTTTGTAACGATCGCTGGCTTATTCTTGACGGCGTGCCTTGCAGCGCCGGCAGCCCTCGCCGCCGATGCGCCGCGCATCGCGCCGCCGGCGCCCTGGGTCAACGCAGTTGCAATCCCAAAAGCCGACCGGGCAAGGGGATCGGCCCCTGTCCAGATTCTCATCACCGCCCGCCAGGATTATTTTGGCCGGGAAAGCCTCGACAACTTTGTCGAAACCGCAATGTTGATTCAAACCGCCGAGGGGCTCGCCAACGCCAACATTGCAATCCCCTGGCAACCCGATCACAGCGAGCTGGTCATCCATCATCTGAAAATCATCCGCGGCGATGAAGCAATTGATGTTCTCGCCAATCAAACTTTCACTGTCTTGCGGCGCGAACCCAATCTTGAAATCGCGATGCTTGATGGCGTGATGACGGCGGCGCTGCAACCGGAGGGGTTGCGCGTAGGCGATATTTTAAACCTCGCATGGACGATAAAATATTCAAATCCTCTATTTCAAAATCACGCCAGCCAGATCATCCCGAATATCACCGATGTTGAAATCAACGAACTGCGCCTGCGTCAGGTCTGGCCCGATGATCGTGAAATGCGCTGGCAAGCGTCGCCAGTTTTGCCGAAACCGAAAACCAGAAAAACCCGCCATGGAAACGAACTTGTCTTTTCCTTAAAAAATATAGAGCCGCAGACGCCGCCTTTGGGCGCGCCTCCGCGATACTCATTGGCCGCGACGCTGGAGACCACGGAATTCAAATCCTGGTCTGAAATTTCAACACTGTTTGAGCCAATTTTTGCGGATGCGTCACGGCTCGAACCGGATTCGCCCCTGAAAGCCGAAGCGCAAAAAATCGCCGCGCAAACCAGCAACAAAAAACGCCGCGCCGAACTGGCGCTGAAACTGGTCCAGGATCAGATCCGTTATGTTTTTGTCGGCATCGAATCCGGCGGCTATGTGCCGGTCAAACCGGATAAAACCTGGTCGCGCCGATTTGGCGATTGCAAGGCAAAAACCGTTTTGTTGATCGCTCTGTTAAATGAGCTTGGGATTGACGCGGAACCCGCTCTCGTGAGCACCGTGTTTGGTGATGATCTTGTAAACCGGCTGCCGGTAATCGGTCTGTTCGATCACGTCATCGTCCGAACCGATATCGACGGCAAGGAATATTGGCTCGACGGGACGCGCTTTGGCGATGTCTCGTTCGATTATATGCAAGTTTCTGCCTTTCCATGGGCGTTGCCATTGCGCACAGCCGGCGCGGAGCTGACGAAAATCAACCGCACGCCGCCACAAGAGCCCAATTACATCATCGAGATCGATATTAATGCATCCAGGGGTCTGGACAAATTGGCGCCGACCACCGCCAAGCTTACCTTTCGCGGCGACACCGCAATTCTACTGAGCACACAGCTCAATAGCCTGCCGAAAGAACAACGCAGCGACCATATCAAGGCCATGTGGCAGGTGATCGGCGTCAAGGACATCGATGATCCGCCGGAGATGTCCTATGATGAAGCAACGGGCGATTTGTCGTTTTCGATGCGCGGTACATTCAAGGTTTCTTCATCGACCACGCCGGGGGGAACCCTTTACCGGATTCCCCATGCGGCTTTCGGCTGGGATTCAAATAGTTTCACCGACAACAATGAAAAACGAAAAGCGCCGTGGCTTTTGCCATTTCCGGCGTTTGAAAAAGTGACTACGACCATTACACTACCGAATAAAGGTGATGGTTATCGCCTCGATGAAGATCATATCAATTTTTCCTATGGTGGATTTGAATTGTCGCGCAGCATTGCCATCACTGGCGATCAGCTGAAAATGGGCCGAACGACAAAAATCACCAGATCTGAGATTTCTGCAGATGATGCAAAAGAATTAAAATCTCGGCTCAGCGAAATTGACACCGCGACGGCGACTTTTACGCTACACGGCGACCCGCTGCAGGAGATCAGCGCTGCCAGCCCCGAGACCAATTCCCCAACACGCGACAATGCGAAACTGGAATACGCTGACGACTATATTGAGCGCGGTGTCACCTTATTGGACCAGGAGCAATTCGACACCGCTTACGCAGATTTCGACAAAGCCGTCGAAACGGAACCCGGCTCTTCCTGGGGGTACGCCAATCGCGGCGTCGCCAGTTTTCATCTAAAAAATTATGGGTCGGCTCGCGGCGATTTCGAGAAGGCGCTGTCGATCAATGAAGAAAACTATGTGGCGCTAAGAGGCATGGGCATGATCCTGGGAAATGAAGAGGACTTTGAAGGCGCACTCAACTTTTTCAGCCGATCAATTGCTTCCCGGACAGATAATGATTTCGCAAGAAAAAATCGGGCGGTGGCTTATGCATCCATGGGCCGATATGACGACGCGCTTGTCGATATCGAGTCGGTGTTGTCCGCAAATTCAGGCGATCATCTCCTCTTGTCGCTAAAGGCGCAGGTTCTGCTTGCCAGCAAAAAGCCCGAAGACGCCCTGGCCGCAGTCTCAAAGGCGATAAGCCTGGCGCCGGATGTCAAAAAATATCGAGAGCAACGGACCCAGATATCTGGAGTCATCGACCAGCACAAACGATCGCTCACTGAACTTAATCAAAAAATTATTGAGACGCCGGACGACGCCGATCTTTATGAATATCGCTGCTGGTACAGAATGACGCGTAACTTCGAACTGGACGAGGCGCTCGCCGATTGCAATCGTGCGGTTGATCTCGATCCGAAAAATTCAGCGGCCCATAATAGTCGCGGCTTTGTTCATCTGCGTGCAAGGCGGTTTAGCGAAGCCATGGCCGATTTCGACATCGCGCTTGCCATATTGCCGACGCTGCCAGCGCCCCTGTATGGACGCGGCGTCGCGAGGCTGCAACGCGGCGACAAGAGCGGTCAGACCGACATTGACGCAGCGCTCGCTTTAGACCCGGAGATCGCAATGGAATTTGCGGACTACGGCGTCACTGTGAAATAGCGCCCCCGCACAAGGCAATACACGGAAGACCGAAACAGTGCTGCCGCCTGTTGCGCCCTTCCCCCTTAAGTCGCTGTTACGCCGCCGGCGCTTGGCCGCCGCTTGCGCCTTTACCGGCGAGGAGTTTGGCCGCACGCTGCGCGCGTTTTTGCGCGCCGATATGCAGCCATTTGTGCCACGCCCAGATAATCGTAAAGAACACTGACAATTTATAAATGTGAATGATCGCTTCGGGCCAGGAAACCCTCGCCGTATTAACGCCGCCCCAAACATAGCTCGAACTGTTAAGCTCAGCCGTTGAAAACCCGTATAAATCCGCCGTCACGATATCTTTTGCGACAGCGCCATAAAAACTCAGCAGCTCCGCCATGGTCGGAAAGTCATGCGCTTTGTTGAGCACGATCAAAATCTCGACCCCGGCCACAAACAAAAATGTCAGCCTGACAAGCGACAGCAAAAGATAAATCACGGCAAAGGCGCCGACATAGTCCTGCACCCGTGTCTCGTGACCAAAGATCAGCATGGTCGCCAGCGCCCAGATCAACAGCGCCTCAACCGAAAAGAGCAAGACATAATTTGCGGCGTTTGCGAGCTTGTCGCGGCCTTCGACCGGATACAGACTGAAGACTGAGACAATGATTGCAATCAGCGCCGCATAGCCGAGGGCAAACAGCGCGCTTTCGCCGAAATTGCGCGACCAGTTGCCAAACTGCTTTTGCCGGTCGTCGTCAAACTTTTCTGGACCCGCATCCAGCTTTGTTGTTGCGTCTGCGGCTGCCATAACCCCACCCCGGTATGTGACTGATATTCCCTCACCCCAAATACGAAGCTTTCAGCGTCATTGCAATAAACGACCCGGCAAGGCCAAAGCGGGCTTCGCATCGCCAGCGTTTTCCCCAATAAAAGACCAACGACTTCAACGGGCTATAAAACACGTCGTTTTTACAGGTCACGCGATACATCATGCGGGCGTCGCGAAGGGCCCGTACTCCTTCCGCGCGCCAGTCATCACCGATTCAAAATCTGCCTGCTCAAGCGTTTGAGTCGAAAATTTTGTGGCGCACTCTAAGTGTATGAAAAGTCTACTTTTTATCTTTTCAATGGGAAGTGCAATTCTGTTTGGTAAAATTATGTGTTGAGTCACTTTGTGCAAAGTAGTCGTATATAGTCGTGATTTTGACTGTGCGCAGTGCAGGTATGCGGGGGCATTATGACAAATCAGGACGCTGCGGATCATGAGCAGCGCGCAAAACTGCAAAAGCCGGGCGCGCAACCAGCGGCTGGCTATTGGAGATGCCGCCCTACAGATTTTTGGGCGGCGCCCAACATCATTGGCCGAATGTTCACACAAGCAGCGATCGTATTATTGTTCACGATACTCCTGATAGTGTTGGTAATATTATTTTTCAAACTCGAGACAGCCCCGCTGTGGCTTCGAGCCTTTGCTGTTGTTGCGATGGTCATTGCTGGCTTTTTCTTCGCCTGGAGAAACTGGGATAAGTGGATTGGCTTGCAACGCGATATTGTCAGATATGAAGGGGAGAAATTTCATATCGATGTTGTATTTGATTCCGTTATTTTTAACGCCGTACGCGGCGGCGATCTGGTCGCCTGCAACAAATTTGGAAAGAAAACCGCGCACCAGCAGGACGAAGAAAGTTCCGGGCTCTCATCCAATGAAGCTGTGGCGTTGCAGAATTTGCTGCCAAGACTTTACGGGCTTCAGCGAGCGGGCGGCGACGGGCTCCTTCGCGTCACGAAACCTGACAGCAGGACATGGGTATTTCGATATGAACGCAGCCCGCTAAAACGGGTCTTCTTTATTGTCCCGCTTTCTATTGTCGTCGCAGCGCTGGCCGGCGGCCTGACATTTCAAGCCGTAACCGCAGCGTCAATGATCAGCGCTTCGGTTGCGCTGGCGGTCAGCGCGATTGTTCTGTGGGCGCTGCTCGGTATTGAAGGCGTGCCAGGCCGCCTCAGGCTTTTGGTGCACGCCCGTGACAATGGTAATGTCGTTGATATGCATTGGCAGGAACAACGTGGACCGCTCACTGAAACACATGCACATTGGGCCTCGCTGGGCAACGCCAAGCCGCTTACGGAATTCTGCGATTATCTTGTGAGCTTTCACACCACATTAACGCTGCAGTTCTTCAGCGTGGAGGAGCCAAATCTGGAACCCGACAATAACGGCCATAGCCATGCGTAATGCAAACATTACCTTCTGGCGAATTCCGTCAACGCGTTCGGTCTTTTGAATTCAATCGTGGGCCCCTCACCGATTCAAAATCCGCCCCGCCACCGCGCTGAGTTTTTCAACCATCGCCGGATCGCGCGACTCTTCCGGTGTGATCACCGCAAAATCGAGAACCGTTTCAATCCCCAAGGGAGAAGGCGTCCGCGTTGCGCCCAATTGCCTTGCAACATCGCCAACCAGCCGCGCGGCGTTCGCCGTATTTGTCTTCATCACTTCAAGAATGTGCGTGACTTCAACCGGGCTTTCTTCCTCGTGCCAGCAATCATAATCGGTGACCATCGCAACGGTCGCGTAAGGAATTTCTGCTTCCCGCGCAAGTTTGGCTTCGGGCATATTGGTCATGCCGATGACATCGCAATTCCAGGAGCGGTAAAGATTTGACTCCGCCAGGGATGAAAATTGCGGGCCGTCAATGGCGATATAGGTCCCGCCGCGCTGATGATCGATATTGAGCGTCTTGCATGACGCCTCCAGGGCATCGCCAAGCGCCGGACAGACGGGATGCGCCATTGAAAGATGCGCGACAAACCCTTTGCCGAAAAACGATTTTTCCCGCGTCGTCGTGCGGTCGATAAACTGATCCACCAGCACAAAATGACCGGGGGCTAAATGTTCGTGAAACGAGCCGCAGGCCGAGATGGAAATAATATCGGTGACGCCCGCGCGTTTCATCGCATCGATATTGGCGCGGTAATTAATATCGCCGGGCGCCAGACGATGGCCGGCGCCATGCCGCGCCAGAAACACCAGCTCAACCCCATTGGCGCGCCCCTTGACCAGCGCGTCGGATGGTTCGCCCCAGGGCGTTTTGATCTCAATGCGCGCCGCGCCTTCGACCGCATCCATCTGATAAAAGCCGGAGCCGCCGATAATGCCGAGAACGCGTTTGTTGTTGGTCATGAACGATGTTCCTCAGAGTTAGCCGTCTGTTGTCCGCCGTCATTGCGGGCTTGACCCGCAATCCACCTGCAAGCACAGCGCCAGACTACTGGATTGCGGGTCAAGCCCGCAATGACGATTTACTTTCCTGGAAATGCATCCACCTTTCCCGCCTGCTCAAATCCCAAACACCGGCCGGTTTGTCATCAACCAGAGTATCGTCAACACCGCGAGAAACGCCGGCACGCCAAAGGCAAACCAGCGGCGAAACAGCCTGAAATATTCCGGCGGCAAAGGAGCATTGCTCTCCACCGCCCGTTGCGCCAGATCGCCCATGCGCTTTTGCATAAACACCACCGGCAGCCACAACATGCCGGTCGCCGCATAAAGAATAAGCGAGGCCAACAACCAGCCTTCGGTCAACGGCCAGCCAAGAGCACGGGCGAGCAGATAGCCGGTAATGGGCTGTGCGATCACAGCCGATGCGGTAAATATATAGTCGGCGATGACGACGATGCCGGCGGTATGCGCAATCAGTTTTGCATCTTTCGTGCGATGCGCCATCACCATGAAAAACGCAATGCCCGCGCCAGTCCCGAGCAACACTGCCGCGCCGATCACATGCAGCCAGCGAAGAATCTCTATCCAGACCATGGGGCCTTCCTCCCCCCTCTTCTTATCGTTCGACTGTAAACAGCGCCGCCGCTGCCGACAGCATGAATACCGGCGCGATCTTTAACAGCGGCCCCAGCGGATCGGCCCACAACTCCGGCGTTAGAACAGAACCCGTCACAAGATAGACGCCCGACAATCCCGCCATCGCCAGCGCCGCCATTCTTGTTGCAGGCCGGAACAAAATTGCCAGCCCCAGGAAAATATCCAGCCCGGCGCCGCCCGCCGCCATTATCCTCGCAAGGTTTTCTGAAACGCGCCCTGCAAGGACGGCCTTTGCGGCGTCAAGATTGGCAAGGGCAATAAATCCCGACGCGACAAAGAATATCGACAGCGCCATGATCATCACGGGATAAAGCAATTGTACGCGGCCAAATATTCGTTCCTGCGCTGTCGCCGGCAGGCCTGCGAGAATTTCATCAAGGTTTTTAAGGCGCGCGCCGGTCTCAATCCGCCAGGCTTGCGGGTTCCCCAGCACATCCTCACTCATCACCCGCAATGCCGTGGTCCGCAACGGCGAACGCCAGCCGAGCCAGCCCGCAGCGTCGGCAATCCGCGCAACAAGGCCGCCGCACCAGCGCGGCAGATTGATTTGCGCAAGCGCCGGCGGGCTCCCGAGCATTACGCGAAACTGCGCAACCATCTCGCCAAGCGTATGCGTTTCATCTTCAACGAGATCGTAATCGCGTCGCATCGTGATGTTCCCTGAGAGCGCCGCGCCGACCGCATCGGCGACGTCGTCAATCCCGACGCATTGTATTTTTGCTGAGCCGTAAACCAGAGGCTGAACGATCGGGAAAGACGCGAGCATGCGCAACAGGCTCGTGCCGCCATAGGCGTTGCGGCCGATCACGAGTCCGGGTTTAAAAATGACCCAGTTGAGTTTGCTGCGCCGCAGGCCCTCGTCGCCGCGCGCCTTTGTGCGCAGAAACGCTGTTGATGCATCGGCGATCGCGCCGGGCGCGGAAATCTGAACGAAAGTCTTAACGCCCGTCTCTTCGCAAGCCGCGATCAGTGCGCGGATCGACTGGTCCTGCAGGCGGGAGAGATTATCCTTGAGGCCCGATTGCAGCGCGCCGGCGGCATTCACAACCGCATCCTGCCCGCTGACAATTGCGCGCCAGCGCGCAACGTCGGTTAACGCCGCCATGTCCGCTTCGATGGTCAAAATATCCGGGATGATGCGCCTTGCGGTCCTTGACGACCGCACCAGGCCAGTGACGATGGCGCCGTCAGCGGCAAGCCGGCGGACAAGTTCAGAACCGATCAACCCGTAAGCGCCGGGGACGAGGATTTTTTTTCCGTTGAGCATTACACGGCAAGCATTGCATGACTCGTGTTCATCGCGTAGGCGCCATCGCCCGAAGTGAATTGCGTAAATCCCCATCTGTCATCCAGGGGCAATCGCTCGGCGATTGAACCCGGGACCCATGGCGCCTGGTTTCAACTGGTGCTGCGGCAGTTGTAATGCGGCGCCATGGGTTCCGGGTTCGACCTGCGGTCGCCCCGGAATGACATTGGCGGCAGTGATGCTTTCCCCCCGCACACGGGAAGAAAACGATCCAGAATTTTAGTGATCCAGCTTCGCCCAGACCTTGCGATAGGACCAATATAAAATGAAGCAAAGAACGAGAAGATAGATCAGCGACATCACGCCCATGGCTTTGCGCGCTTCCATCTTTGGTTCCGCCGCCCAGGTCAAAAACTCGACCACATCGGCTGCATATTGCTCGACCGTTTCCGGCGTGCCGGGATCGGCATAATCAATCACGCCGTCAAACAGCGGCGGGGCCATCGCCAACACGCCGCCGGGAGGAACGTCAACACCGTCAATTGCGTGGCCTTCGGCGTTGAGGAATTCAGGTTTTAACGCCTGGCTCATATCGCCGTGAAAATAAGGATTATAATGTTGCCCCGGCGCAATTTCGACACTCGCCGGCGCATCTTCGTAACCGGTCAAAAGCGAAAACACATAGTCAGGCCCGTGATGGCGCGCCTTGATGATCAGCGAGAAATCCGGCGGCAGGGCGTTATTATTGGCAAGCCGCGCAATTACTTCATTAGCGTAAGGACCGGGAATGCGGTCAGACGCGATCGGCGCACGCTCAACCATATCGCCGCTGTCATCGGGGCCGTCCACAACCTGATAGCGATATTGCGACGCGATCGCCTTGACGATCGGGTTTTCGTTCGGGTTCGAACAATCCACATTATCGGCAAATCCGTCAGGGCAGCTGTCGAGATAAAACGGCCCGCCCTTTTGTCCGAGATTGCGGAACGACAACAGCTCGACGCCATGGCAACTGGCGCAGACGGTTTCGTAAACCTGAAAGCCGCGCTGCAGCGCATCCTTGTCATGGGTCCCGAACGGGCCGGCGAAATGCCAGTGCCGGTGTTCAGGATCTTTTGCCGAACCGGATGCGGCGACGGCGGCGCTCATGCCGCAAAGGCTTAGCGTGGCGGCGATGATCAGCGTGCGGGCAATCATTGAAATTTTCATTTGATTTCCCCTATTCCGCAGGCGCTGGTTGAGCGCCGCCGGATGCATGACTTCGCGCGGCATCGGGTTTTTTCTTGGCCAGCACCGCATCGGCAATGGACGACGGCAGAGCTTTCGGCGTTTCCATAATGCCGGCAAGCGGCATGATGATCAGGAAGAACCCGAAATAATAGGCCGTCGCAATTTGTGCGTAGAGGACAAGATTGCCTTCCGCCGGCTTGCCGCCAAGAACGCCAAGGGCGATGCAGGCGACGACAAACAAAATGAACCACAGCCGCATTGCCGGCCGATAGCGCATCGAGCGTATTTTCGCTCTGTCGAGCCAGGGCAGGACAAAGAGAATGAGGATCGAGGCAAACATCGCAATGACGCCGCCAAGCTTCGACGAGATCGGGCCGAGGTCAAAAGTGATCGCCCGCAAGATCGCATAGAACGGCATGAAGTACCATTCAGGTACGATCGAGGCCGGCGTCGCCAGAGGATTGGCCTTGATATAATTATCCGGATGGCCAAGGCCGTCGGGATTGAAAAATACGAAAGCGGCAAACAGCACCAGGAAGACGGCAATGCCAAAGCCGTCCTTCACTGTGTAATAAGGGTGGAACGGCACCGTATCTTTTTTGAGGTCTTTGACTTCAATGCCGGTCGGGTTGTTATTGCCGGGCACATGCAGCGCCCAGATATGCAACACGACAACGCCGAAGATTGCAAACGGCAACAGATAATGCAGTGAGAAGAAACGATTGAGCGTCGGATTATCAACCGACGGCCCGCCCAGCAACAGCGTTCTTATATCGTCGCCAATCAGCGGGATCGCCGAGAACAGATTGGTGATCACCGTCGCCGCCCAATAGGACATCTGACCCCAGGGCAAGACATAACCCATAAACGCTGTCGCCATCATCAGAATGAAGATGACAACGCCGAGCATCCACAAAACCTCGCGCGGCTCTTTATATGAGCCGTAATAAAGGCCGCGGAACATGTGCAGATAAACAGCGAGGAAAAACATCGAACTGCCATTGGCGTGCACATAGCGCATCAGCCAGCCATAATTCACGTCGCGCATGATGTGTTCGATCGAGTCAAACGCCATATCGGCCTGGGCCGTATAATGCATCGCGAGAACAATGCCGGTGATGATCTGGATCATCAGGCAGACCGTCAAAATACCGCCAAAGGTCCACCAATAGTTGAGGTTTTTCGGCGTCGGAAAATCATTCAGGCTGTCATGCATCAACCGCATGATGGGCAGGCGCGCATCAAGCCATTTTTCAAGGCCGGATCCAGGATTATAAGTCGAAGGGTGGCTCATGGATATTTGTCCTCTAGCCGATCTTCACGACACTGTCTGAAAGGAACGCATAAGGGGGTACTTCAAGATTGTCCGGCGCCGGGCCGCGGCGAATGCGGCCAGCGACATCGTAATGGGATCCATGGCACGGACAGAACCAGCCATTATAATCCCCGCGATTTTCACCGGAGCTGGTGCCAAGGGGAATACAGCCCAGATGCGTGCACACGCCGACAACGATCATCCAATTTGCATCGCTGCGGCGGTTCGCGTCTTCCGCGTCTGCGGACTTGCCGAGATTATCATTGCGCGCCTTTGTATCTTTCAGTGCGGTCAGCGGGGTTGCTTCCGCTTCGGCGATTTCCTCTGCCGTCCGGTGACGGATGAAAACCGGTTTGCCCTGCCACATCACCTTGATCGCCTGGCCCACCGCAATGGAGGAAATATCAACTTCCTTCGTCGAAAGCGCGAGCATCGACGCGTCAGGGTTCATCTGATCGATGAGCGGCCACAACGCTGCGCCGGCGCCGGCGGCGGCGGTCACTGCGCCCATTATATGAATAAAGTCGCGGCGGGTTGGTTCACCGTCGTCGGTGCTGTCTGTTGTCGTCATGGGTATCTTGGCCCCTGATAGCGTGCGCCCGGGATTCAGGATGAATCGCCAAACTTTTATGCATGTCCTATCTACAAAGTCTAGGCGGGACCATGCTGCGGCGTGGTGTCGCGACGGGGCCCGGGACTTTCCCCAAAAGCTGTGCAAAAACAGGCCTATGCGTCTTGCACTCTATCAGCCGGATATCCCCCAGAATGTCGGGGCGGCAATCCGCGCAGCGGCCTGTTTCGGCGCCGAGATAGAGATCATCGAGCCTTGCGGCTTTCCCTTTGATTCGCCGAAGATCGCCCGGGTTGCTATGGATTACGGCGCCCTTGCGGCCCCCCGCGCCCATCAAAGCTGGACGGCCTTTACCAAAACCATTGGCGCAGCGCGTCTTGTTTTACTCACCACCGCAGCGCAGCAATCAATCTGGGACTTTCAATTCCGCGAGGACGACGTGCTTCTGATGGGCCGCGAAAGCGCCGGCGCCCCCGATGAGGTGCATGACGCCGCGACCGCGCGATTGCGTATCCCCCTCGCCCCGGAAGCGCGGTCTCTTAATATTGCGGTCGCCGCTGCGGTGACCCTGGCTGAGGCGCGACGTCAGATTGGTTGGGACGACTAACCGGCGAGTGTAAAAATGTGCCGTATCACTGCGGCGGCGTCAGCTTCATTCAACAATGAATTATTCAATGCGATTGATGCATCGCACACAAGTTTATATTCTTCGACGGTCGAAACCGCTTTGGCGCCAGTCACCATCCCCGTGTTTTCTTCACCAAGCACATCCCGTAACGCAACGCCTCCCCGTTCAAGCGCAGCCTGCGCTTCGTCAACATCATATGGAGGGATTTCGTCATAGGCGTTTTTGACGACAGCCGAGCCCAGCTCTTGCTGCCGGTTAAATCGTTCGTCGCCATATTTTGCCCGGATTGCATCCAAATCGAGCGCCGCTAACGCACCGGGATTATAGTTACTGTCAAAGCAGAATTTTGGATCCGCAGCCGAAAAATATATCAGCTCCTGATTTACATTAGCGTAAAACGCCAGCAAATCTCCGTTCGTGCTGCGTTGCAGATAATGAATGAAGCGGCCTTGCACCTCATTATATGACGCAGAAAACGCCAACTGCCTTGCCGCAACGCTGCTATTGGCGTCATTGGCGGCCGCGACGAGTTGTTGCCTTAACGCATCGCGCAGGTCCGGTTCACGTTCCAAAATCGCAGAAAAAGTCGGCAGCGTTTCAAGCTCTTGAAAGGTCGCATCAAGTTGCGCATCGAAATCATTCGCTGGCGGCGTCGGCAGGTACTGACCGATATAGGGTTTGAGCAAAGGCTCCGAGACATTGTATCCAATAACGGCGCCGGCGACGGTCAGCACCGTCGCCATGATCGAACCGATTTTTGATTTTCGAAACGGCGCCGCCAAAAGCGCGCCAATCAACGCGCCGCCGCCGCCGCCAATCGCGCCGTAAATCGCCGCCGCGCCAATTTGTTCCCACATAATATTGCCCCCGCAATGATGCTTGCACCCTGGGGGCCAGCTTCGGCCCTTAAGAAGCATACATCAACAATAAATTTGCTTTATTAACTTCATTTCCTCGGTCATCGTCGGATCTTGTCATCGGGCCCGATCCGACGATCTCCGACGACCTCAGGCGGTCGCGTTCCAGTCATCGAATAATTTGAGTCCTTTCTGACTGCCTCCTGAGTTACTCGGCATAAAGCCGAATATGACTGGGATAAATAATGCTGATAATTGCAGAGAGCTCAGCGACAACCCGGGAAGAAAAAATGAAACAATCCATCACCCATGTGGCGCTTGTGGTGCGCGATTATGACGAAGCCATTGCGTGGTACACAAAAACCCTCAACTTCACTTTGGTCGAAGACACATACCAGCCGGAACAGGACAAGCGCTGGGTGGTTGTCGCGCCGCCAGGCTCGACGGGGTCAAATTTATTGCTCGCAAAAGCCTCCAACGAGAACCAGGAAAAATTCATCGGCAATCAGGCGGGCGGGCGCGTGTTTTTGTTTCTCAACAGTGACGATTTCTGGCGCGACCATAAAGCCATGACCGAAAAGGGCGTCAAATTTATCCGCGAACCCAAAGAGGAAGACTATGGAACCGTCGCTGTCTTTGAAGACCTCTACGGCAATCGCTGGGATTTGTTGCAGCTGAAAGAGGGGCGCCCGGCGGGGTAGGAAACAACATCAATTTTTGTCATCCCGGGATCGACGTAGTCGAGACCCGGGACCCATGGTGTTTGCTCTCACGATGTGCAGCGGCGGCGGATAAGCAGCGCCATGGGTTCCGGGTTCGACCTGCGGTCGCCCCGGAATGACAGCTTCAGATATTTGCGCTGTGCCTTTAGCCCCATAGATGCGCGCAAAAAACATGAGTATACAACGCCCATGACCCTAGAGACCCGAAAACAAAATGCCAAAGCCTGGTTTGAAACCCTGCGTGATAATCTCTGCGCCGCTTTTGAGCGCATCGAAGACGCCGCCGGCGATCTATACGCCGGCATGGAACCGGGCCGCTTTGAAAAGACGCCGTGGACAAAACCTGAGGGGGACCAAGCGTTTTCCGGAAAAGTGGAAACCGGTTTTCCGAAAGAAAACGCGGCAAACACAAAAGTTCAGGGCGGCGGCGTGATGTCGATGCTGCATGGCCGGGTCTTTGAAAAAGCCGGCATTCACACATCCACCGTCTATGGCGAATTTTCCGAAGAATTCCGCAAACAGATTCCGGGGGCCGAAGACGATCCGCGTTTCTGGGCGTCGGGCGTTTCCCTGATCGCCCATACCCGCAATCCCCATGCGCCCGCAGCGCATATGAATACGCGGATGATCGTCACCACAAAAAGCTGGTTCGGCGGCGGCGGCGATCTGAACCCGATGCATCACGCCTATCGCAGCGAGGCGCACGAAGACACGATCGCCTTTCACGCAGCGATGAAAGCCGCCTGCGACGCCCATGACGCGGATTATTTCCAGAAATTCAAAAAATGGTGCGACGAATATTTTTATCTGCCGCATCGCGATGAGCCGCGCGGCGTCGGCGGTATTTTTTACGACCGCCATAATAGCGGCGACTGGGACGCCGACTTTGCGTTCACGCAGGATGTCGGACGCGCCTTTTTAGAAATCTACCCGGCGCTGGTTGCAAAACGCATGGACACGCCATGGAGCGAAGACGACCGCGAAGCGCAACTGATCCAGCGCGGGCGCTATGCGGAATATAACCTGCTCTATGATCGCGGCACCACATTCGGCCTCAAAACCGGCGGCAATGTGGATTCCATTCTGTCGTCCCTGCCGCCGGAAGCGAAGTGGCCTTGAGGAGAATGCAATAACGTAACACGTCATCCCGTATGCGCCGCAACACAAAATATTGCCGCGCAAACACGGGACCCACGGCACCCCAATTCATTCAATTATCTTGTGAACACATTGCTACGGTCGCCCTCCTCCCGCAACAAGGGAATTCGCGCGCGAAAATACGCCCAAAATGAAATGAAAAACGCACAGCGTTGAGCTTTCAGAAAAAGCACCTGGCCCCTATCATGGATAACAGTCGTGGGGTTTTGACGCCGTGTTTTCGTCGTGATGTTTAATCGTCTAGAGCGCCTCGTGGATAAGTGTGTGCGGTTATCCGCAAAAAAAGCGCGACAAATCAAAAACCTGGAGCCGCGTTCTGATTTTGTCAGAACGCGAAAAGCTCTAGCAACGCCTTCATTTGCGGCCTTGATGCTTATCTCCGTTCCCGGCAGCGCTGAGGAACCTGAAATGGTTCTGCTCAATGACAAAGTCCTGGTCTGTGACGCGGAAGGATGCCGTGAATTTATCACTGAACATGCAGAAGAACCGCCTTCCGCAGCTGAGCCGGTCATCGCAACGCCTGCGCTGAAGCCTGAATCTCAATCTCAATTTGAGCCCGAACCAGTTTCTGAATGGCCTGTTGTCGATAATGTCGTGGACGAACCGGCTGCACCGCAAAATACGAGCAATAGTGAAACAGGCCCGGGCCGCTCATTGTTCGGCGAATCCGCCGCTCAATGGATGATCGCTTTGGTCGGCCTCGGCCTGTCGGGTCTTGCCGGGTTTGGCTTTTGGACCGCGGCGCGGAAGCGCAACAAAGAAACGGCGGGAAAGGTCACAACTGACGAACCCCGCGCAACGGCCGGGGCGCAAGATGGGGCGCAAGATGGGGCGCAAGACGGGGCGCATTTAAACATTCACAATATCAAGATTCTCGATGACCGATTCTCGAAGGTCGAAATCGACGTCGCAAATAATGGTCAAAGCCCGGCGGCTTCCGTCAGAATAGACGCGAAGATCATTGTTCACCGTCTGGAAGCAGATCCCGGCGACGCCAGCGTCACCGCTGAGAAAAACGCGTCAGCTGTGATGCGCGCAATTCCAGGGGATGCCGCCGATAAGGTAACGCTCGGCATCTTTCTTTATCGAGGCATGTTCAAAGACCGAATCCCCGATCAAACAGCCTATGATGTTGAGGTGAACGGAACCATTCACTGGACGGATGCATCCGGTGAACACCGGGAAGAACCATTTGCATTTTGTGCGCCGGGGATAACCGGAAAAACTTTTATCAGCGCACCCGATAGCGACGAGCTGTCTGATCAAACCCGCGACGCGCGAAAAACGACGTCCTTTGCGATGCTGCCGGGGCCCATCCTCGATTATTACGCGGGGGATGCAGGTCAGTAGCCGCAGCGCAGCGCGCAAACAACGGATCCTGAATCAAGTTCGGGACGACCAGTGAATTTTATGCAGCGCCCCAATTAAGCGCCTCATCCCCACTTGACAACCTGCTTGTCATATCTTATTTGACAATAAAGTTGTCAAGTGGAGCGCGGAGTTATGACTGTGACGGCAAAACAAATTGCCGGACTGACCCGGGAAGTGCGCGCGACGTTTCAGGCGCTGGGGCGCTATGGAACGGCGCTGCATGAAGATCGCGGCGTCACCGCTTCGATGCGCGCGGTGATGGAATTTTTGGTCGAAAACGGCCCGCACACGGTCCCTGCGGTTGCGTCGTCGAAAGGCGTTTCCCGCCAGCATATCCAAAAAATCACAGATGAGTTGATTGACGCGGACCTTGCAGAGACGCGCAAAAATCCAAAGCACCGGCGTTCGGTGCTGATCGCTTTGACCCCAAAGGGCCGGCGTGTTTTCGCCGCAATGACCCGGCGCGAAGAAACCGCCTTTGCCGCCATCGCCGCCGGATTTTCAGGCGAAAATGTAACCGCCGCCAGCCATGCGCTGCGGCGTTTGCGGGAGATTGTGAACGCCAATATCGAAAAAGGAGATGACGAATGACTGAATATGCAAATCAACATCAGCGCGGCAAAGGCCGCCGTCTGTTTACTGTCGCGTTGACCGCCCTCATCGCAATCATCGCCGTAAAATGGGCGTGGAACGGCGCCGGCGCCGATATTTTCGCTTTGCCGTCGGCGTCATTTGCTCAAATCGGCGCAATCATCATCGCGTTGATCGCCGCGATCATGCTGGTCAAAATCCTGTTTGGCGCCGCCCGGTCCCGAAACGGATCCTGACCGATATGATGGACGCCATTATCGCGCAGTTTCGCCGCCCAAGCGGCTGGCTTGGCCGCCTCGCAGGCGCGGTAATGGCGGCGCGCCCGTCAAACCGCGCGCGCAACAACTGGACCATCGACTTGCTTGATCTTGCGCAAGGCGATCAATTTTTTGAACTCGGTTGCGGGCCGGGACTTGCCCTGGCGCGGGCGGCGTCGAAAACCCCGAAGGGGTTTGTAACCGGCGTCGATCATTCGCCGGTCATGGCGGCGATGGCGCGGCGGCGGCTGGCGGCGTCCTTGCGCCAGGGCCGCGCCAATATTCTGGTTGGCGATGAACGGCAATTACGCAGCTTCGATCAGCGTCTGAACGCAATCGGCTCCACCAATGTCATTCAGTTTCTTGATGATCCCGCGCGCTATTTCGTGAGCGCCTTTGCCGCCCTCGCCCCGGGCGGCCGCATTGCAACGACCTATCAGCCGCGCGGAAAAAGCCCGTCGCTGGAAAAGGCGGAAGCCATGGCCGCAACTTGCGCCACGCTGATGGGCAAAGCCGGTTTTGCCGAGATCACAACCGAATGGCTGGCCCTGAAACCGGTCCCGGCGATGTGCGTCATCGGCGTCAAGCCGCCGCGGCTTTAGCGCTCCCCCGTCATCGCGTGCACGGCGCAACATGCAATGTTGCGCCGCAGACACGGGACCGGTTGAAGCAGGTGCGACATTGATGGCGATCCCGTGTTCGCACCGCTACGCGCTGCGCTGCGTCAATTGAATTCAATCGACGGGAAGACGGCGTTTTCCTTCGTGCCCCACCATTCGCGGCGCCCGCTCACCACCTGCCGCCCCCCACTGGCGGCGCCCGTGATTTATGCTACCCTCCCGCCAAAATCAGGGTCATCGGGGTCAAAACAATGAAAATCAAACTCGTCACGGGCGCATTTGCGCTATTGCTCATTACTGCCTGCGCGCAAGAAGACGCAACTACAAAAGAAGCTGCAACGCCGGTCATTACCGGCGCGGCGATAGCGGATTATGACGACGCGCTCGGCGATGAAAATTTCTCGATCCTGGTTGGCGGCACGCGGATTGGCCACGTCAAGGTTGATCGCGCCGGCGACGCGGTCGCCATCGATTATGATTTCAAAAACAACGGCCGCGGGCCGACGATTGCGGAAACCGTTTCCTTTGGCGAAGGCGGCATCCCCGTTGACTGGACGATCACCGGATCAACCACCTTTGGCAACGAAGCCAATGAAAGTTTCTCTCTCAAAGACGGCAAGGCAAACTGGACTGACGCCACCGGCAGCGACGAAGCCGATATTTCGGCGCCGGCGCTTTACATCAACCAGTTCGGCAGTCCCTATTCTGTGTTCATCTATGCGCGCGCATTGCTCGACGCGCCGGAGATGACCATGCCAGCGCTGCCCGCAGGCCAGCTTAAAATCACCGAGATGGAACGGCTGACGGCTGCCGGCGATGCTGGCGACGCCAATATCATTACCTATGCGATGACCGGCGCCAGTCTTAATCCGATTTATTTTATTCTCGACGATCAGAGCAAATTCTTTGCGTTCATCACGCCGGGCTTTTCTTCGATCCGCGAAGGTTATGAAGGCGAAGACGAACGCCTGCGCGGCCTTGCCGCGCAATATGGCGCAGAACGCTTTGCGGGCATTCAGGCGAAAGTCGCGCATCATTATGATGCGCCCGTGCGCATTCGCAATGTGCGCCTGTTTGATCCGGCGACGGAGGCCATGACCGATCCGGTTTCCGTTGTGGTTTCCGGCGACCGTATTGCTTCGATCGACGCCGCCGGCGCTGACGGCGCAGAAGGCGAAGTTGAAATTGACGGCGCCGGCGGCTCGCTCATTCCCGGACTTTACGACATGCACGGCCATATGGGCGAAAATTCCGCGCTCCTTAATGTCGCCGCCGGCGTGACGTCGGTGCGCGACATGGGCAACAACAACGACGTGCTTGATGCGCTGATTGAAAAGATTGATGCGGGAGAACTTGTTGGTCCGCGCATTACCCGCAGCGGCTTCATCGAAGGCAAGAGCCCGTTTTCCAGCAATAACGGCATCCTGGTTGAAAGCGAAGAAGAAGGCCTCGCGGCGGTGCGCGAATATGCGGATAAAGGCTTTTACCAGATCAAACTTTATAACTCCATGAATGGCGACTGGGCCCCGGCGCTTGTCGCCGAAGCCCATCGTCTCGGCATGCCGGTTGCGGGGCATGTGCCCGCTTTTTCAAACGCCAATGCGATGATCCGCGCGGGCTTTGATGAATTGACGCACATCAATCAGGTGATGCTCGGCTGGGTGCTTGAAGAAGGCGAAGACACGCGCACCCTGTTGCGTCTTACCGCCCTGAAGCGCCTGCCCGATCTCGACCTTTCCAGCGCGCCGGTGCAGGAAACGCTCGATCTCATGGTTGAAAATGGCGTCGCAATGGATCCGACCATGGCGATCCATGAATATCTGTTGCTCGCGCGCAATGGTGAAATGCGCGCCGGCGCCGTTGATTATGTGGATCACATGCCTGCAGAAGTGCAGCGCAATTCCAAAGTCGCGCTGGCCGATATCTCAACGCCCGAAGATGACGCCGCCTATCGCGGCGCCTATGACAAAATCATGGAAGTAATGCGCATGATGAAAGATCGCGGCATCTTCATTATTGCGGGCACCGATCTTGGCGGCGCGTTTGAGCTGCATCGCGAAATCGAGATCTATCAGGATATGGGTTTTACCGCGCCGGAACTTTTAAAACGCGCAACTTACGACATGGCCGAATATCTCGGCCAGGATGATGATCTCGGCTCCATCGAAGCGGGTAAATATGCTGACTTCTTCCTGGTCCCCGGCGATCCCACCGCGGACCTCAAAGCGATCAAGACAATTTCCATGGTGTCGCGCGGCGGCACGATTTATTTCCCGAGCGAGATCTATCCGGAATTCGGCATTGAACCCTTTGTCGATGCGCCAGCGGTGAGCGGGGAATAAGGGCGCTATCTATTAACCGTCGTCGTCCCGGATCCACATTGCAGCCCTGCGTGCTGCAAAGTGTCCGGCAACTGTGTTCATAGAAATTGTTTTTGGTCTCTGATCATGGCGTTGAGAGCGATGAGGAGTTTACGTGCGACAGCGATGAGGGCGATTTTCTTTGCTGCGCATCTGCGGCAAAGATCTTCAT
>JAJFGF010000033.1 GCA_021776245.1 Hyphococcus sp.
ATGAAGATCTTTGCCGCAGATGCGCAGCAAAGAAAATCGCCCTCATCGCTGTCGCACGTAAACTCCTCATCGCTCTCAACGCCATGATCAGAGACCAAAAACAATTTCTATGAACACAGTTGCCGGACACTTTGCAGCACGTAGGGCTGCAATGTAGATCCGGGATTCACCAACTAAGAGAAGTGCTTGCCGGTGGATTGGTTCTACGAATTCGTCGAACCAAGCCCGTAATGACGGCGCAAGGGTAAGGCGCTGGCCTCACCCGATCCCGTGTTTGCGCGGCAGCGTTTCACGCTGCAGCGGGCACGGGACGGCGGCGGTCACAAAAAAAAGCCGGAACTGGCGTCAACCAATTCCGGCTTGATAGCTGTAGCGCGAGCCCTATTTAATCCGCCGTCTGATCGTCAGTCGCCGCGCCCGGCACAGGAAAGCCGCGATCGCGCATCAAAGCGTCGATTGAGGCGTCACGGCCGCGGAACGCACGATAGGCGTCAGCCGGATCAACCGCATTACGCACAGCAAAGAGATTATCGACAAGTTTTTTCGCAACATCCTTGTCGTAAAAACCGCCCGGCGCTTCCGCAAACGCTTCCGCCGCATCGGATGTCAAAACGTCAGCCCACATATAGCCATAATAGCCAGCGGAATAGCCTTCGCCGGAAAAGATATGGCCGAAATGTGGGGAACGGTGACGCATGACGATTTGATCGGGCAAACCGAGTTCCGTCATCACTTCACGCTCAAACGCATCCGGATCGATCCCGGTCGGGTCAACCGAGTGATAGCGCATATCCATCAGCGCAGAGGCGAGATATTCCGTCGTTGCAAAACCCTGGTTAAAGGTCGCTGCGGCCTTGATCTTGGCGACCAGTTCCGCTGGCATTGGTTCGCCGGTTTCATGATGCACCAGATAATTTTCGATCACTGCATCGGTTGAGAGCCAGTGCTCAAGAAGTTGCGACTGGAATTCGGTGTAGTCGCGCACGCCGCCATTTAGCGTGGGATAGGCGACATTTGACGACAGGGTGTGAAGCCCATGGCCGAATTCGTGGAAGAATGTCTCGGCATCATCCCATGAAATCAACACAGGCTCGCCCGGCGCGCCCTTGATGAAGTTGGAGTTGTTCCCTGAGAGCGGCGTTTTCTTAACGCCGTCAAGAAGGTCATGAGTGCGATAACTTGTGGCCCAGGCGCCGGACCCTTTGCCCGGCCGCGCAAAAGGATCAAGATACCAAACGCCCACATGATCGCCGGAAGTTTTATCAGTCACTTCCCAGACTTTGACATCTTCATGCCAGACCGGAACGGAGCCCTCCGCAACCGGTTCAAAATTGAAGTTGAAAAGCTCGCCGGCGACAAAAAACATCGCTTCGCGAATCTTGTCGAGCTGAAGATATTGTTTCACCTCGTCCGAATTAAGATCGTATTTCGCCTGGCGGACTTTTTCCATGTAATAGCGATAGTCCCAGGGCGCGATCTCATAACCGCCGCCTTCCTGATCGACGATCGCCTGCATTTCAGCGACTTCTTCTTCAACCCGCGCCAGCGCTGCCGGCCAAACGGCTTCCATCAGCGCCAATGCGTTTTCCGGCTTCTTCGCCATACGGTTTTGCAACCGCCATGCGGCGTAGGTGTCATAGCCAAGCAGGCCAACACGCTCATGGCGCAGCTGTAAAATCTCTGCGATGATCGCGTTGTTGTCTTTATCGTCTCCATTGTCGCCGCGGCTGTAATAATTGCGCCATACGGTTTCACGTAAATCCCGTTCGTCGGAATAGGTCAGGAACGGAGACATGGATGAGCGCGTATTGGTGATCGCATATTCACCTTCGTGGTCGCGATCCGCAGCCGCTGCGGCGGCCCCCTTGACAAATGATTCCGGCAGCCCGCTAAGCTGGTCGGCGCTGATATAGGTTACATAGCCTTCTTCATCGGCGAGCACATTGTTGGAAAATGTCGTGTGCAACTCGGCGAGGCGTGAATTGATCTCGGCGTAGCGTTCTTTGGCTGCGCCTTCCAGCGTCGCGCCGTTTGACGCAAACTGGTCATAATTGAGCCAGACAACGCGCTGCTGATCGGCGCGCAGCGATTTATATTCCTCGCCCTCATAGACCGCCTGCACGCGTGCAAATAATTTTTCGTTCTGAGTAATTTTCGAGAAAAATTCCGAAAGCTTCGGCGCCATCTCCTGCTGGATTTCACGAAATTCAGGGCTTGAATTGTTGTTACTCCAAATTCCCCAATAGGTAAAAACATTGCCCAGTTCCTGACCGGATTTTTCAAGCGCGATAATTGTATTGGCGAAGGTCGCCGGTTCTGGATTATTTGCGATAGCGTCAACTTCAGCGAGATTTTTCGCCATCCCTGCCTCAAACGCAGGCTTGATGCCGGAAATCTCCATTTCGTCGAAATGCGGCACGCCGCCATAGGGACCGTCATAGTCCGACAGCAATGTTGCGCCGGCTTCATTCGACGCGGCAACGGGGGCGATGCCGGCGAAAAGATCGCCGATATCTTCATTGACAGCCGCGGCGTCCACAGCAGCTTCCGCATTGGCGGCGCTGTTTTCGGTATTACCGCCCTGCTGCCCGCAGCCGTAAAGCGCAGTCAAAAGAGCAAGTGAAGAGACAAAAGTTTTCATCCGCATGGTTCGCGGCTCCTTCCAGTGGTGAGACCCCAGATGCGCCTGGTGCGCTATATCCCCGGCCCAGGCGGTATTCGGCGCGCATGGTGATGAGATCAGCCGCGGCTGGCAAGCTGAGAAGCGGTAAATTTCCTCAATCCGGCGCGTCAAAGGCTCGATTCGTCGCCTTAACCCAGCTGTTTCACGCCATTGCGGGTTGCTGCTGGGAAATGCAGTGAAACGAACCGCCGCCGGTCAGGAGATGCGACGAATCAATGGCGAAGAAATGCGCCCGATCCAGATGCTTTTCCAATATCTCCAGCGCCTCGATGGCGGCGTCATTATTGCCGGTCAACTGGCCGTAACAGGGCATGATCAGCGCAAAATTTGAGATGTAAAAGTTCAAATGACTTGCAGCTGCAATAGCGCCGTCAATTTCGACGCGCCCCGGGGAGGGAATCGTGACGACCTCCAGCGCCTGACCATTAGCATCCTGCGCCGACCGTAAAGCTTCTTCGGCGGCGGCCAGCACGTTGCGATTTGGGTCGTCAGCGCCATTGGCCCGCATACAAACAACTTTTCCCGGCGCAACAAACCGCGCAAGATTATCCACATGACCGTCGGTGTGGTCGCCGGCAAGACCTTCATCGAGCCAGATGACTTTTTCAGCGCCGAGCGCGGCGCCAAGAACGTCGTCCACATCCTTTCGCGACATTGCCGGGTTGCGGTTCTTGTTCAAAAGACATTGCCGGGTGGTGATAAACGTCCCTTCTCCATTGGTCTCAAGCGCCCCACCCTCGCCGATGAATTCGTCAAAACGCCTGAGACGCACATCAGCAGAATTCGCAATGATGCCGGCGATGCGGTCATCATCCGGCAGCTGATATTTGCCGCCCCAGCCATTGAACCGAAAAGCGCTCGCGACCGGAACGCCGTCATCACTTGTGGCGAAGATCGGGCCTGTGTCGCGAAGCCAGATATCGCCAATCGGCGCTTCGTGAATATTAAGCGCAGCGGGGTCAGGCAAATGCCCGCGCATCAGCTCTGCCGCAGCGCGGGCGCTGGCGCCGCGCACAAGCAATTCCACGCGCTCACCGCGTTCATCAGGCCCTGGCTTGTTGGCGTTTGGAAACAGGATGGCGCGGATAAAATCCTCAACTTCGGCCCGCGCCGGCCCCAGATCGTCCCCCCATAATTCAGCAGCGCTCGGCCAGCCGATCCAGACGGCGGTATGAGGGGCCCATTCGGCGGGCTGGCGGCGGGGTATGATCACGGCGGCGTCCAATTGGCTGCGGCCGGATATTGCAGGGACCGCGCGCGAGGGCTATATAGGCGTTGCGGAGAAATCCGCGAGATAAGAATCTTCGGGGCGGGGTGAAAGTCCCCACCGGCGGTAATGCAGGAAATTTCCGAAAGGGATATTCTGACGAGCCCGCGAGCCGAAGCGCTGCAAAGCGCTAACGCAGATTCTGGTGAGAGCCCAGAGCCGACGGTCATAGTCCGGATGGTAGAAGATTCGAGGCAGGCCGTTTGGCTGTGCGCCCGGACGCTATTCATGCGTCTCGCGCCCATTGAGCTCGAAGGTCCTGTTTTGACGCCCCGAATCCGTTTGGCCGAGGGGCTTTTTTATGGGCGACGCCCAAAATTACATGAAGCGGGCGATAATGCTTGCAGCGCGGGCCGAAGGCCGCACTGCGCCCAATCCGCTTGTGGGCTGCGTCCTCGTCAAGGATGACAAGATTGTCGGCGAAGGCTGGCATGAAGGCCCCGGCCTCGACCATGCGGAAATCGCCGCCCTGAAAGCCGCCGGCGACAACGCCCGCGGTGCGACCTGTTATGTGACGCTTGAGCCCTGCAACCACCAAGGCCGGACCGGACCCTGCGTCGACGCGCTGATCGATGCTGGCATTGGCGACGTCATTTACGCCCTTGCGGATCCCAACCCAATAGCATCAGGCGGCAGCGCGCGTCTTGGCGAGGCGGGGATTAGGATAACACACGGCGTCTGCGAAAAAGAGGCGCGGTCGCTGAACCGGTTCTGGCTGCACAGCCTCGAAGCCAAGCGCCCCTTTGTGGTCGCAAAATTCGCCGCGAGCCTCGATGGCAAAATTGCAACGGCGAGCGGCGACAGCAAATGGATCACGGGTGAGAGCGCTCGCGCGCGCGCGCATGATCTGCGGCGTGAGGTCGATGCGGTGATTGTCGGCGCCGATACGGTCATCGCCGATGATCCGGCGCTAACTGGGCGCGGCGATCTGCAGGAGACGCGTTATCCCTTGCGCATTGTACTCGATTCAACCGCACGCACATCGCCGGGCGCAAAAGTCTTTGACCGCATCGGCGAAGGCGCGATGCTGGTGACAACAAAAGCCGCGCCGGAAAACCGCCTTGCCCGTTTCCGCGAACATGGGGTTGAGATTCTGACCCTCGATACCGGCCGCAATAGCCGTCCGGATCCTGAAGCATTGCTCACCACGCTTGGCGGGCGCGGGCTTAACGGCGTGATGATCGAAGGCGGCGGCGCTGTGCTCGGATCGTTTTTCGACGAAGGCCTGGTGGATGAAGTCTGGGCGTTTATTGCGCCTGTGATCATTGGCGGCGCGGGCCAATCCCCGGTCGCCGGCGCCGGCGTCACATCGATCGCTGACGCCTTTCGCCTTGAAGATATCGAAACCCAAATTCTCTGCCCTGACATTTTGGTGCGTGGGCGCGTCAAAAAACAAAGGGACCAATAATGTTTACAGGCCTCATTGAAGAAATTGGCGCAGTCGCGGCTATTGCAAAAACCGGCAGGAGTTTTGACCTGACCGTTTCCGCAAAGACAGTGCTGGAAGATGCAAATCTTGGCGACTCAATTGCCGTCAACGGCGTTTGCCTGACGGTCACGGCGCGCGATGATGCGCGCGTCACTTTCGGCCTCGCGCCGGAGACTTTGGCGCGCACCAATCTCGGCGATCTTGGCAAAGGCAATCCGGTCAATCTTGAACGTTCGCTATTGCCGACAACGCGGCTTGGCGGCCATTTCGTTCAGGGCCATGTGGATGCGACAGGAAAGATCAAATCCTTCCGCCCTGACAGGGACGCGCTGTGGCTGACGATTGAAACCGATCCCGCGCTGATGCGCTACATCGTCACCAAAGGTTATGTGGCGATCGACGGAACATCGCTGACGGTTGTCGATACCGGCGCTGATTGGTTCAACGTCACGCTGATCAATTACACGCAATCCAAAATCATCCTGCCCCGGAAAAAGCCCGGTGACCGGGTCAATCTCGAGGTCGATATTCTCGCGAAATATATCGAACGCATTCAAGGGAGCCCGGCTGCCGCAACCCATGCCGGCATGACACCCGAATTTTTACAGTCCCACGGATTTATCAAAGAAGGAGCGCGCTGATGCCCATCGCGTCTGTGTCTGAAGCGATCACTGCCTATAAGACCGGCGAAGTTGTCATCATTGTCGATGATGAGGACCGCGAAAACGAAGGCGATCTGACAGTCGCCGCCGATTTCGTGACGCCGGAAATGGTCAATTTTTTCGCGCGTGAAGGCCGCGGACTGATTTGCTGCGCCATGGCGCCGTCATTGATCGACAAATTCGGCTTGCCGCTGATGGTGCCCGATCAGGACAATCGTTCAGGGTTCGGCACGAGGTTCACTGTCTCGGTCGAAGCAGCCGATGGCGTCACCACAGGCATCTCAGCCCATGACCGCGCTCATACCATTCGCACCTTGATCGACCCGAAATCTGCGGCCGGCGATATCGTGACGCCAGGACACACCTTTCCGCTGCGCGGCGCCGAAGGCGGCGTGCTTGAACGCGACGGCCAGACCGAGGCTTGCGTCGATCTTGCGATGCTTGCCGGGCTGACGGCGGCGGCGATGCTGTGCGAAGTGATGAATGATGACGGGACAATGGCGCGGCTGCCTGATTTGGAAATCTTCGCCGCGCGCCATGAGCTTAAAATTATCACCGTAAAAGCGCTGCAGGATTACCGCCGGGCCGCCGAAGCCAAACACGAAAACTTACGAGCGGTTGGTTAGGAGTTGAACATGGGACAGAATTTTGAAGGAACGATGTCCGGCGCGGGGTTGAAAATCGCAATTGTCGCGACGCGCTGGAATGAATTCATTGTCGAGCGGCTTACAGCCGGCGCCAAAGACGCGCTTCGCCTTCACGGCGTGCACAACGACGCGGTCGATATCGCCACGGCGCCCGGCGCTTATGAAATCCCGTTCATTGCCAGAAAGCTGGCTGAGACCGGACGCTATCACGGCATTGTCGCCCTTGGCTGTTTGATCAGAGGCGCAACGCCGCATTTCGATTATGTGGCCGGCGAAGCCGCAACCGGCGTCGCCGCTGCGGCGCGCGAAACCGGCGTGCCGATCTCCTTTGGCGTTTTAACCGTAGACACCATTGAACAGGCGATTGAACGCGCCGGAACCAAAGCCGGCAACAAGGGCGAAGAAGCAGCACTCGTAACGATCGAGATGATCAACCTTGCACGCGCGATTGAGAACAACACCGCCGAGGAGGCGTAGATGACCGCAGAAACCATTCAACTGAAGCAACCGGACGAGGCGAGCCGCGATGAGGCGGAAGAGGCGGTCAGAACGCTTCTTTCCTATTTTGGCGAGAACCCGGATCGCGAAGGTCTTCTCGACACGCCCCGGCGTTTCGTTGACGCGTACGAAGAATTTCTCGCTGGCTATGCCGAAGACCCGGTGGCGATCCTGTCGCGCACATTTGAAGAGGTTGAAGGCTATAACGACATCGTGTTGATGCGCGGCATCCGCTTTGAGAGCCATTGCGAACATCATATCCAGCCGATGATCGGCACGGCGCATGTGGCTTACCTGCCGTCAAACCGCGTTGTGGGGATTTCAAAGCTCGCCCGCGTCGTTGACGCCTTTGCGCGCCGTCTTCAAAGCCAGGAAATCCTGACCAACCAGATCGCCAATGCGATTGAAACAGCGCTGGAACCCCGGGGCGTCGCGGTGCTGCTCGAAGCTGAGCATCAATGCATCTCGACCAGAGGCATTCACAAAACCGATGTGGCCTGTGTCACCCAGGCGCTCACCGGCGCGTTTCAGACAGACGCGAAAATGGAAGCGCGGTTTTTCCGGCTGATTGGGAGGTGAGATCGGCCGGCTGGTTTCCCGCTGCAGACAACAAAGCGCTGCAACGGATCACTCTGCCATATAAAAAAGGGCGGCCCTTAAAGGCCGCCCTTTTCGAGTACTTATTTCGATTCGTTTAGAATTCGAAACGAAGACCAAACTGAACGGCCCAAAGGGAAGCGCCGGTGATGCGGTCAAAACCGCCAGTTCCCGAAATCTCACTTGTCGGGAAATTTGTATAGACATATTGCGTGCAAGCTGCGTCAGAGCAGGCTGCGTCGAGCACCGGCACCGCTTCGCCGACATCGCCGCGGTCATGGGTGCGAAGGATGTTCGTTCCATCGCTGAACATGTTCGGCAGATTTTCAATATCGACAAAGAATATCGACCGAAGCCCCTCAATCGGCATCGGCAGATCCTGCGAGAAGCGGAAATCCATGTCTACAAACCATGGGTCGCGAAAGGCGCCGCGCGGTACAATCTGACCCGCATACTGGCTAAGCCCGCTTGAGTCGAGAAAGGCGAAGAACGCGGCCTGATCCGCAAGACCCGAGAGATCTACATTCGGATCGCCCGCACCGGTCGGTACATAGAAGAGATTGCGCTCTTCATTGTCAGAGTCGCCGAACAAGGTTGTCGGCGTGTTGTTGTCATAAGCGTAAGTGAACGGACGTCCTTCACGCGCCGAAACGAAGAAGCTGAAGGCTGTCGGCAGATCTTGAATAAACTCCTGCCGGAAGGTCGCCGCCAATGAAACAACATGACGATTAACGAATTGCGACGGCGCCAAAGCCGGTCTGTTAATCACAGCGACCGCAACTTCTTCAAAGTTTGATGTCGCCGTCGAGCTCGTTGAAGGGTTGACATCCTTCGCTTGGGTAAAGGCGTAGCCGAGATTGACGCTCGTCGATGCCGGTCTTCCGAACATGTCGTAGTCGAAGGTTTTCGCAAATTGAGCGGAAAGCGAGAACGACCCGCCATTGTCACCTTCGACATTGGTCAGGAGGATATCTTGATCGTCGCCGCCCGCATCACAAAGGCCGCCCTGCGAAAGATCGCCCCCGGTGAACCCGTTACGTGGACCAGCGAATGTCGCCGTACATCCCGCGAGTAATGGGTCAACCGCGTTAAACAGCGGCCGGCCATCAGGAGCCGTTACGCCAGTTGGCGTCAATGTCAGATCAACGAAATCAGGCGCATTGCGGCGTTCGGTTAGAATTGCGTCAACATTGACGGTCCAACCATCAAAGAACCCGTTTCCGCCTGTAAAATTGGTAAAATGAGTGAATCCAATCGATCCGCGAATAACCGAAGGAATATTGAAATTCGGATCGATCGCATCTGTGCGGCCTTGGCCGGCCGCAGCTTGGGTTTGCTGTTCCGTCGTGATGCACGCTGGTATCCCAGTGAAACTGCCGCCGGAAAGAACCATCAAATCGGCCGCACCACAACCGCCAAGGAAAGATGCGCCGAAACCAACCGCCGAGCCAAAGTTAGTGTAAGCGTTCGAGAACCAAACCGTTGGATCACCACCGGAGAAGACGCCCGCGCCCGCGCGGAACTGCGTTTCTCCCCAGAGCGTATCGCCAGCATCATAGGTGAGACCCAGCCGTGGCATGAATATCTCAAGATTGTTAAAGCCGGTCGAATTAGTAAAGCCATATCGGCTTACGAATGCGGCACTTTCCGTCGGATTGTCGCCAGATGCGTAAAAATCATAGCGCAGACCCAAGGTCGCTGTGAAAACGTCATTCGGCTTCCATTCATCTTGCAAATAGATCGAATGAACATTTCGTGTGAACTGAGCCGCGGCATCGTTTATATCGCCTGAGAAGGATCCGTTCGCCGTGATTTCAGAAGCGAGACCAGCTTGGAGATCGGCAATTGAATCAAACTCAAATGTGCCAGTTGCGTTAACAACAAAAAGATTGAAGACGTCTAATTGGTTAAGCTCGTAACCGCCAGTAAACGTATGATCTCCGGATACCAAATCCGCTTTCAGTTTGAGTTGGTCTGTTTGCGTAATCAGGGAATTCGCGGAACGGAACTGCCCAGGGCCTGCTAGGATATCGTTCCCGTTATGGGTGACGAGAATGCGCGGGATCGGCATTGCGTCTTGCGCTTCGCCACCGCCAACCGGATTTTGAATATCTTCGTTGTCGGTACGGGAAATTCGCACTTCAGTCGAAAAATTATCCGACCACTGCGAGAACAATCGCGCAGAATAACGCTCGTTGCTCGATCCGGAATTTTCGAAATTACCGAAGAAGGCAAAATCATTGCCGAATCCAAGATCGTCGGCTTCGACTTCAAGCTCACGCTCGCGCGAATAAGTAAGTTCGAGCCGGTGATCGTCAGTGATCAACCAATCCAATCGACCAAGAATACGCCGGCTGGTTTCCGGAATGACCGTAGCGATGCCGCCGGTGTCAAAACCGTAAGAGCTCTGCAAGATGCTTGAGATCTGTGCGGCATCTGTAGAAGTAAAGCCGGTCACCGGCGAGGCGAATGGTAAATCTTCAGGGCCAACGTTTACAATTGTGCCGCCATCGTCGATTTCTTCATAAGCCGCAAACAGGAACAACCGATCTTTAATGATTGGGCCGCCAATCGAAGCGCCCCAATTGAAATCTTTAAACGGATCGTCTCCCAAAACCATATCGCCCTCGATTGTAGAGCCAGTCAGAGAACGAGAGTTAAAGACCGCGAAGGCCGCACCGTGAAACTCGTTCGTGCCGCCCTTGGTGACGATATTGATATTACAGCCTGTGAACTGACCATACTCAACATCAAAAGGCGAAAATTCCACCGATGTCTCGCGGATGGAGTCAAACGGGATCGGAAAGTTCGCTCTTGCCGGTAGGCCTGAAGCGTTAAGTCCGAAAGCGTCATTCGACTGAACGCCGTCAATCGTAAATGAGTTAAAACGATTATTGCCGCCAAGACATGAAACCGAATCGTCGCCCCCGGTTACTGTCAGTCGCGGGTCAATCCGGATAATATCGCGAATATCGCGGCTGATCGAAGGAAGCGCCTCGATGGTTTCCAATCCAAATGTGGCGCTAGGGCCAATCGCAACATTTGCAGTGTTGGAGCGTGTCGCGGTAACAACGATCTCATCGCCAGAAGCTCCCGCCACTGATCTTTCGAGATCGAAACTTAATTGGGTTGATCCGGAGAGCGACGCAGTAACGCCGTCAATGCGCTCGGCCCGAAATCCGCCGGCAGTCACGCCAACAGAATAAGGTCCGCCAACGACAAGATTTCGCGCTGAAAAGCCGCCATCGGCGCCAGTTGACGTCGTTCGCGATGACCCAGTTCGCGTATCTGTAATCGTCACAGTGGCGCCAGAAACTGGCGCGCCGGCATCATCGGTTACGACACCCCGAATTTCGGAAGTCGTCTGCTGCGCCATAACCGGCGTGGTTACAACTGTTGCAAATGCGGTCGTCAAAGCGATCGCCGCTGCACCTGCGGAGAGAGATTTCATTAGTTTCATTTGATATTCCCCAAGCTTGGAACGGTGTGGTCGCCGCCCCATGCGCGACAATTACCGGAACCGATATAATTACCTTAATTCACGGCTGCGTGACAATGCGATTACAGTTTTGTTGATTTTCTGCGACGTTTTGCGGAAACTTTGCGCATCCTGTGGTTGGGGAGGTTTTTATCAGCAATAGCAGGTGTTTAGGGAACTTTCCGGTAGGCTGGGGACAATGCCCAAAAACGCAAATGGACAACCGGTCGCAGGAACAACGCAATTAACAATGCACTGTGTGCATATAGCCACATAGGAAATTGCGCCTCTACATGCGCGCGGGCGCCTCGATTCCCAATAAATTCAACGCTAAATCAAGCTGGCGCCCGGTTAACGACGCCAAAGCGATTCGCGAGGCGCGTTTTTTGGCGTCTTTTTCATCTGCAATCCGACACGCTGCATAAAACTTGGAAAAGCCTTGCGCCAGTTGAAATGCGTGATCGCATAGAATATGCGGCGCCCGTTTTTGATGTGCTTCGCGCACGGCTTCGCCAAATGCGAGCAATATCAGCGCCAGCGCGCGCTCTTCAGGCGCGCCAATGGCGGCGGCGCCCGCCGCGCCCGCTTCTTTTGCTTCGGCTTTCGCCAAGACGGACCTCACGCGGACACTTGCATAAAGAAGATAGGGGCCGGTTTTTCCCTCAAACGCCATAAACCGGTCGAGATCAAAAATGTAATCGCTGACGCGCGGATTAGAGAGGTCTGCAAATTTAAGCGCCGCGACGCCAACTTTGCGGGCCACATCAAGGGTCTCGTTTTCACCATAGCCTTCTGCAAGACCGCTTTCTGCGAGACGCATTTTGGCGCGCGCAGTAACTGTATCGATAAGATCGCGCAGTTTTAGCGCCCCGCCGTCCCTGGTCTTGAACGGTTTGCCGTCGTTGCCGTTCATTGTCCCGAACCACAGATGTTCGAGTTTTTCCGCATCGAAATAGCCGGCCAGATCGGCAGCGCGGAACACCTGCTCAAAATGCAGGCGCTGACGTTGATCGACGACGTAAATGATCCGATCCGGGTTTTCCGATTGCACGCGATCGAGGATCGTGGCGAGATCGGTCGTACCATAAGTGACGGCGCCGTCCGATTTAAACAACATCAGCGGCGGCATCTCTTTCTTATCGTCGTCGCGCGCAACGCGAATGATCCGGGCGCCGTCGCTGTCTTCAATCAGGCCCTTTGATTGGAGCTCCGCCGCCATCTCTTCTATAAGCGGATCAACGTCTGCTTCGCCTTTCCACAAATCGAAGGTGACGCCGAGATCTGCATATTCGCGTTCGATTGAAGCACGCGAGAGCGCAACAAAATGACGCCACAAGGCGCGATAACCGGGCCTGCCCTTTTGTAATTCCGACGTTGCCTTTCGCGCTTCTTCGGCGCGGGACGGATCGGCCTTGCAGGCCGCGGACGCCTGCGGATAGAGCCTTTCAAGATCGGCCAGCGCCACCGGCGGCTCAGCTGGATAGGGTCCGGAAGAACCCTCATCAAAATAGACAAGGTCCGGCTGTTCATACCGCAGCCCGGTGATGAGCTGGCCCATAGGCAAGCCCCAGTCGCCAAGATGAACATCGCCGACAATTTCATCGCCAGTAAATCGGAATATCCGTTTCAGACTTTCACCAATGATCGCCGCGCGCAGATGCCCCACATGCAAAGGCTTTGCGACATTGGGCCCGCCATAATCCATGACGATTTTTTCTTTGACCGGCTTGCGCCAACCGCCGAAGCTTGCGTCCTTCGCCAGATCATCAATCCGCGCCGACAAATCGCCATCGGCCAGCGTCAAATTGATAAACCCCGGCCCGGCCACCGTGACATTGTCAAACAACGGCTGATCGCGCAGCCTTTCGGCGATTTTTTCGGCAATCACACGCGGGTTTTGCTTCGCGGCTTTTGCTGCCGCCAGGGCGCCGTTGCACTGAAACTGTGCCAGATCGGGCCGGTCGGCCGGTTTTACGGCGCCAAGCGACAAGTCCAGCCCCTCGCCGGCAAACGCATTGCCGACGATCGTCGAAAGCTCTTCTAAAAGCGTCATTTCAGATCAGGAAATTTCAGGCTCTTGCCGGACCGGTTGAATATTGCCTGTTCCGCCGACAGCGACAAACCAACAATGATCTCAAAATTAACGCCGGATGTTTCCTCGTTGAGCCGGGGGATGACGATCTTGTCGATTTCCTCTTGGGCGAAAACGAGGTTTTTATCGTCGCCAAAGTCAGCAGCGACAACGAATTCTTTTTTCGTAATAACTTCAAGGTCCTTGCGGGTCACTGCGACGAAGTACTTGAAGTATTTTTGGCGCTTGGCGCCCTTTGGCCCTTTGCCAAAAGCCATATCGACTGTGATCTCGGCGTCAATCGGCTCATCGCCGAAATACCGGCATGCGATATTCAAACCGGTGATTTCCGCGGTGTAGGCGATGTTTTCCAGCTCTTCTGCGCCGTCAAATTCAAGCGCTCGTGCAGCATCGCTCAGGACCAGCACATTGGGACACGGCGCCGGATTGGCTTCCTGTGCTTCTTTTTTGAAGCTCGAACATCCCGAACTCGCCGCGGCTGCGGCGAAAAGCGCGCCGGCTAACAGTTTGTTCATCTAACTGAACCCTTATATCTGCTCAACAAATCGCCTTATGGCTGCCGGCCGGTCGCCGCTGTGACGCCCCAATTCCGGGTTTGTCTCTCGTAGCGCCAAGCTTCCGGCGGCGCAATGTTCCTGTCGCCGGATTGGCCCGCGCACGGAATCGAAAGAGATGATGGCGCATGGAAAAGTCGGAAACATCCAAAAAACCACTGACCGTGCGTCTTGCTGCGCCGAGGGGATTTTGCGCCGGCGTTGAACGCGCTATTCGAACCGTCGAGGAGACCCTGGCGTTTTATGGGGCGCCGGTTTATGTGCGCCATGAAATTGTCCACAACAAGCATGTCGTTGACCGCCTGACAGCGATGGGAGCCATTTTTGTCGAATCAGTTGACCAGGTTGAAGAAGAACGCCCGGTGATTTTTTCAGCACATGGCGCGCCGCGCGCCGCCCACGACAAAGCGGCGACGCGAAAGCTGACCGCGATCGATGCAACCTGCCCGCTGGTTTTAAAAGTGCACGCGCAAATCAAGCGTTTTGCTGCGGCCGGCCGTCATGTATTCCTTGTGGGACATGCCAATCATCCCGAGGTGATCGGAACAATGGGACAGGCGGCGCGCGGCGCCGTAACCCTCGTTGAGACAAAAAACGATGTTGCCGCGCTTCCGGAACGCGACGGGCCCCTGGCTTATGTCACGCAGACGACGTTGTCTGTTGACGACGCCCGTGACATTATCCTGACGCTGAAGAAACGATTCCCCGCGATTACGGGACCAGCAAAAGACGACATCTGCTATGCGACGTCAAACCGGCAGGCTGCGGTTAAGGCCGCAGCCCCTGCAACGGATGTTTTCATCGTAATCGGTTCGCAAACCTCATCCAATTCGAAACGATTGATCGAGGTCGCGCTGGGGGCCGGCGCGGAAAAGGCCGTGTTGATCGATGACGCCGCAGCGCTTGACTGGAATCTTGTCGCGGGCGCAACGACGATCGGGGTCAGCGCCGGCGCCTCGGCGCCCGAGAGCCTGGTTGAAGAATTACTGAAGGCGCTGGCGGGAAAGCGCACATTGATAATAGAAACGGTCGAAACCGCGCGCGAAAACGTCGTTTTCAATACGCCGCTGCGCCTCGCGAGCTAACCGGGTGGCGGTTTACACGCAAGTCAGCGACACAGACCTAAATGTCTTTCTGCAGCGTTACGACATTGGCGGCTTCACAAAAAAAATTCCAATCGCCGAAGGCGTTGAAAACACCAATTATCGGGTCGAGACGACGCGCGGCATTTATATACTGACATTGTTCGAAAAACGAACGAATGAAGCGGACCTTCCATTTTTCATGGCCTTGACAGCGCATCTTGCAGCAAAAGGTTTGCCGGCGCCTGCGCCCATAAAAACTAAATCAGGAGAATTTCTCGGCGCCTTGGCTGGCCGGCCGGCTGTATTGATTGAATTTTTGCCCGGCCGTCCGGTGATGGAACCCGGCGCTGGTCATTGCAGCGCCGTCGGCGCTGCGCTCGCCGGACTGCATGACGCCGTCAGCGATTTTCGGCCTAACCGAAAAAACGCATTGTCGATCACCCAATGGCGCAGCATTGCTGACGCCTGCCGGACCAGCGCTGACACCTGCGCAGCTGGTCTTGCCGCGCTAATCGATGATGAGCTTGCCTTTCTTGCCGCCAACTGGCCGGCGGACCTGCCGCAAGGCGTTGTCCATGCGGACCTTTTCCCGGACAACGTGTTATTCGAAGACAACGCCATTACCGGCGTCATTGATTTTTATTTTTCCTGCACCGAATTCTTCGCCTATGACATTGCGATTGTGATAAATTCATGGTGCTTTGATAAACATGGAAAACTGGCGCTGGAAAATGCGCGCGCGCTGATCGCGGCCTATCTTGATACACGCGCCGTCACGCAATCGGAAATCGAGGCCTTCCCTATTTTTCTGCGGGCCTCCGCCTTGCGTTTTCTGCTGACACGGCTTTATGACTGGCTCAATCAAAGCGACGGCGCCATTGTAACAGTGAAGGACCCGCTGGAATATCGCGCCATTCTGGAATTTCACCGCAACAGCTATTCTCCTTTTTCATACGGCTTCAATAAATGATTGACATTTTTACGGACGGCGCCTGCTCCGGCAATCCGGGTCCCGGCGGCTGGGGCGTTTTGATTATTGACGGCGAAAACCGCATCGAACTTTTCGGCGGCGAGTACGACACGACGAACAACCGCATGGAATTAATGGCCGCGATCCGTGCGCTTGAAGAAACCTCTGCAGAAACGCCTGTGCGCCTTCACACCGACAGCCAATATGTCAAGAACGGCATCAATCAGTGGATTATCAGCTGGAAACGCAATGGTTGGAAAACTGCGTCGAAAAAGCCCGTAAAAAATCAGGATCTTTGGGAAGCGCTGGATGCGCAAACGCAACACCGAAAAATCGAATGGCGTTGGGTCAAAGGTCATGCCGGCCACCCCGGCAATGAGCACGCAGACGCCTTGGCGCGTCAGGGCGCCCTGGACGCCGCCAGGGCGTTTCCGAGATAAAGTGGTTCCCGGTTTATCGTCCGGAAACGCCCCAGATTCATACTTTAGCGCATTTCTTATCGAAAAACTGCGTCACACTTTTTCGGAAATGCGCTAGAGACCGATGAGCAATGCGCGGATGCGAACCGCGCATCCACGCATTAAATCACTAGAGCTGGCCGAGCATATGTTCAGCGCTTGAGACGTCAAAAGCGCCCGGCTCTTCGATGTTCAAATGTTTGACAACACCGTCTTCAAGCACGACGGAAAATCGCTGGGCGCGCTCGCCCATGCCAAAGCCTTTGCCATCCATTGTAAGCCCCAGCGCCCGTGCAAAGTCGCCATTGCCGTCAGCCAGCATTGCGACCTTGTCGCCAGCGCCCTGATTTTCCGCCCAGGCCTGCATCACAAAAGCATCGTTAACCGACATACAGATAATTTTGTTGACGCCTTTGGATTTGAACTCATCGGCCTTTTGAATAAATCCGGGCAGATGCTTGGCCGAACAGGTCGGCGTAAAGGCGCCTGGCAATGAGAATAATGCAATTTTGCCCTGGCCGAGGAGGTCACCGGTATCGGCCTGCTCCGGGCCCGCCGCTGTCGCCATCATCACTTTCACATTCGGAATGGTATCGCCTATGGATATCGTCACGAGATATTTCTCCTTTGTTTCGAGCGGGTTTTATCCCCCAAGCCCGCTACAGTCTATGGTCACGGCCATCGGCTGGATAATTGACCGGATGATTGCCCGCCCTCGCGCTTGCGCTGATCCTCTTGGCGGCCTAGTTTTGGCTTCAATGGCCAGCGGCAACGGAAAACCAAAGACCCCGGAACGTGATTTCCTTGCCGGGCAATTGCTGATCGCGATGCCTAATATGGGCGATCCGCGCTTCGACCACGCTGTCATTTTTTTGTGCGCCCATAACGAAGATCACGCGATGGGCGTAATCGTCAATAAGCGCTTTTCGAATATGGAGGTTTCAGACCTTCTGACACAACTGGAAATCGAACAGGATGAACGGGCGCGTGATCTGCCGGTTTATTTCGGCGGACCCGTCCAGACCGAACGCGGCGTGGTCTTGCATACGCTTGACTATCGGCTTGAAACGACCATTCAGCTTGCGCCCGACGTCGGTCTGACAGCGACTAAAGACGTATTGATCGACATTGCCGGAAAAAACCCGAACCGTCCGGCGCCCCGGCGCTTTATGCTTGCTGTAGGACATGCAGGCTGGGGCAGCGGGCAGCTGGAACAGGAAATCGCGATGAACGCATGGGTCCACTGCGATCCTGACGAAGCGATTATTTTTGACGGCGCCGAAAACGCATCATGGAAACGCGCTTTATCAAAGCTCGGCGTGACCAGCGCGATGCTGTCGCCAGAATGGGCTGCATTGCGGCGCGATGACCAGCCGTTGAACTAAATTTTCACTGCAAGTCGGCGCCGCGCCATAATTTCCAGCGCCTGGATTTTGGTTCGCTGTCGGCGCTATTGGTCTCAACAGCTTCATCATCCTCGGCGCAGTCGGGCAATGACATGCCTTTATCTGTGTCCGTATCATCTTTTTTCGCCAGACCGGTATAGCTGGCGAGCTTATTCAAAATCTTTTGTTTATCGACGGCCGCATCTGTTTCAGAAGGCTTGCCGAGCGCAAAACCCTGGCCATAGGCGCAGCCAATATCGAGCGCCTTTTTAGCCGCCGCTTTTGTCTCAATCCCTTCAACAATAACCTTAAGGCCCAGCTCTTTTCCAAGCGACGCCAGCGCTTCGACAATTTTTGCGCCGTCTTTTGCGTCTTCGAGATTAACGGCAAACGACTTATCGATTTTCAAATAGTCAAAATCATATTTGCAGAGGTTAGAAAGGCAGGTAAACCCGGCGCCGAAATCGTCAAAGGCAAGCGCGGCGCCCGCGGCCTTCAACGACTTAAACACATTTTCAGCGAGCGCAGCGTCGGAAACGGCGTCGCCCTCAGTTAACTCAAGAACCAGCGCGTTTTTCGGAAGCTGATACTTTTTCACCGCCTCGCCAACCATCTTTGCAAAGCGCGCATCGCTGATCTGCCCCCATGACACATTCAGGGCGACGAAAAGATCTTTGCGTTTTTCGGATTTTAGTTTTTCTGCAAGAAAAGAAGCGGCCTGATCAAGCATGGTTTCGGCGAGGGCTGCGCCCTTGCCTGCATTTTCTGCGGCTTTTACAAAAGTTTCCGGCCCCTCATCGGCGCCGTCCTTTTGGTCTCGCCACCGCGCCAGCGCTTCATATCCTGCTATTTTGTGATCATCGAGCGAAACAATTGGCTGAAAAGCCGCAATAATGTCACCGTCGTCGATCGCAGTAATCAGCTTACCCGCCAGTGCAGCGCCAACCGCCGGCACAATCGCTGCTTCCGTCGCTTTACGAACAACCGATCCGTCAACGCCTTCCCTGGAGGAAACGGTCGCGGGCGCAAATTCAAAAAACCCAACCAGCCGCTCAAGAACGCCGGTCTCCTCATCGGCGGCTCGCGCACCGCGCACGCGCATCTGCCGGTTGTCGGAAAACTTCACAGTGACATCAAATGGACCATCGATCGGCGATAGCACTTCGCTTTCAAATCGCGCCGCGTCGTCCTTGTGGACCAAATTACGCAGCGCGTCCGGTGTCAATGACCCTGCAGATTGCGATCCGAGGAGCGCCGGCAATGATGCGGTTTGATTGACGCCGTCAGGGCTCCAATCCCAGATCGCTACGCCGGAATAATCAAGAACCCGGGCAATCTGGCTCTCCAGCACGATCTCGTCGCGCTCGCTCCGTTGATGTTCAAACTGTCGCTGCGGCGCCTCGCGCTCTACGTCTTGAAAGCCGTGAAAGGTCTCAACGGCGGTCGGAGACGCACCGGCCATATGCGCCGTGACGCCTTCGGTAAGCGCAACAAGACTCGCCGCTACAATGCCGATACTGAAAAGGCCGTGCGCAACAAGGCTGGCATTGGCTCCTTCAACGATGCCGAGTGGACCAATCAGCGGGGCTGCAACAGCGAGCGCGACCCCCGGCAGAATGAGCCGTGCGCCCATGTCGCCGCGAAGCGCCTGGGTGATCGCCAAAATGCCGGCAAAGCCGCCAATCCCGTACACCGCCCAGCGCATCGGCTGAGCAAGGTCAATCCGATCAAAAAAGTTGATTAGCCCCATACCGCCGATAATCAGGGCAGCAGTAAACATGACGCCGCCCAACAAAGGATTGTAGCGCGCAGCGCCGATCGACGCTGACAGAAAAATAATTGCAGCCGCGACAAACACCGCCTGGAGGAGAACCATCACCTCTGGCGACATCCCCGGGTAAAAGCCAAGCCAGGAAAACTCGAGCGCCGCTGCGGCGCCGACCATCAATAACCCGCAGGCCGCAAGACCGCTGCGGCGGATCGCTGCGTAACCCGACAAAAAAGCGATCGCTACAATCAGGCCGCCCGCAATCGCCCCGCGTCCCAGTTCAATGCCCGGCGACGCCGTCAAAACCGCGCCGTCGGCCAGCGCTGCAATCATTGTTGCGACCATATTTATCCCCAGACCCCTGTACTTTTCCCAACTGAACCCGCCTGGCGCGGTATTTTTCTCATACTCACCCAAAAACCGGGCCAATCTCGGCGCCCAGCTCGCCGCCAGAGCGCATGGCGGCTATTTCGTCAACGCCCACGCGCAACGACATGTTAACCTTATCATCACGCGGGCGCGATGAGATCGCAAGACCGCACACCGCGCGCATCGCCGGATATTTCCAGCGTTTCATCGAAAAACCCAAAAACCCGGCGATTAGCGCCGAAAATCGCCGGCAGTAATTGCGAAAATATTATGGTCCTGCCATTTGCCGTTGATCTTAAGGTAATCACGCGCAAGTCCTTCCTGACGGAAGCCACAGCGCTCAAGCAGTTTTTGCGATGCAATATTTTCAGGCTGACAGGCAGCTTCAATGCGATTGAGTTCAATGGCGTTGAACCCATGGTCCAGCATTGCCAGGACGGCCGCCGTCCCATAGCCGCGCTTGATATAACTCGCGCCGATCCAGTAACCGAGAATCCCGGAACGCGACGATCCATAGCGTATATTGGTCAGCGTGACGCCGCCCAGAAGAACGCGGTCATGACGGCGATAGACAAACAATGGCAGGCCGCCGCCACGCCGCATATCCCGCTCATGGGCGCGCAGCCGGCGTTTGTAGGATGCAAGGCTCAGATCGATCGCCGGCCAGTCTTCCTCCCAAACAGTAAGGTGGTCGCGGCTGGCCTCACGCAAAAGCGCCCACTCTTCATGATCTGCGATCGCCGCCGAACGCACGACCACCGGGTCCCGCACCAGGATCGGATCAAATGCCGGTTGTGTCGGAGATTTCGTCAGGAACATCTTCGGTTATCCAGCTCAATCGGCGCGCCACATTCCAGCCCACATTATGCCGAGCGTCAACGTCATCACTGACGCCGCGTAGCCATGTAGCGGGATCTAACGCGCATATCCTCAACCGTTAATTATGAGCACCGTCCAAGCAGATCCTCATGTCCTTATTGCGCTGCCGCCGCGGCAAGGTTTGATTTCTTCAAATAGGCGTTCTGGTCATGCTCCAAACTGCCCTCCGGCAGTTGCTCCCAAAACGGCCCGAGATCGGACTTTACACTATCGACGTAATATTGCGGGATCGTTTCTGTTTCGCGATCAAAGAAGGCGCGCAATGAAGTATCCGTATCGAGGCGCGCGCGCAGCGCGGTATGGTATTTGATGCGCCCAAATCCTTCGGACGAAACGGCGCGCACAACATTCATCCATTTCGGCGTAAAGCCCGACGTCGCCCGGGCGCGGCGGCCTATCGCCTTCCATGTGAATGAATGTTTCGTCAAATCAACAAGGCGCGAATAAAATTCCGGCCAATCATAATTCATCGGCTTGACGTTCATTGCCAGATTGTTGTTCAGGAAGTGGAACGGCGAACGCAAAATGCGACCTTCTTTTTGCAGTTCAAGATTTAACGGGGCCGCCTGACCAAAAGCGGAAAAAAGCGAATAGGCGGGGAAGGCGCCGGGCGTGAGATCAAGAAACTCTTTGGTCAGTTCAAACGGTTCAGGGCCTTTGTCGCAATCAAGACCCAGCACAAAATTGGTTTGCATATAAGGAATGTAACGCATGATCATGTTCACATGATCAGAAACCTGCAGCATCTTTTCACGCGCCTGTTTGGCGCCGGTCTTTGATTTGTGGCCCATGTCGAACCAGGATTCGATACCGGGAAGCATTCCTTCAAAACCCGCGCTTGCGAGCCGTTTGCAGCGCTCCTCCGACAACAGCGACAAACTGCTCTCGGCGATAAACCGCATACGGTGTTCTGGATCTGCTTCTTCGATAACCGACAAAACATCGTCAAAGCGCACGCCAAAATTCGGGTCATGCCAGCCGACAATAGGCCGCTTAAATTTCGTCAACAGAAATTTCAGATCACCCCGGATTTGTTCAAAGTCCAACGGTTGATATTTGACTACAGAGTCGATGCAAAAACTGCACGTGTAGGGACATCCAAGACTGGCGATCATCGGCACCATTTTAAAATTTGTCGCCGTTTTCGCCAATGTCGAGGAGATGAATTTCCAGCGCTCACGCACGCCAGGCAATTCACGCGGCTGGGTCGCCGCCGACATCAATCGTCCGTGCGGCTGGTGGGGCGCGCAATCCGCCAGGACATCGGAAATGACGGCCTTGTCGGTAAAGCCTAATACGTAATCAAAATAAAACTGCGAATCTTCCGGATAGCATCGCGCATGCGGCCCGCCCAAGACGGTGACAACGCCGCGCTTGCGAAACAAATTGCTCACCGCATAGCTGAGCTGCGCGCTTTGAGTGAAGGCGCCGATAAAAAGGATGTCCATATCATCGGGAAAATCAGTATTGAGGTCTTCATGGCCGGTATAACAAATAAAGGTAACGTCATGGCCGGCTTCCTCGCACCAGACGCCAATTGCCTGCGGCATGATGCTGGCGAGATTGCCATGCATGATACGCCCATAAAGCGTCGGCTTCGGATTTCGCGTTACAATATCGAGTATGCCGATTTTTAGTTTCTTCGCGCCGGACATGCATGATGCTCCCTGCTGGCCTTTCGCCAACCAAGGATCTGACATGCAATACGAATCGGAAGCAGCCTGTCAGGGATCAGCGTGGCTGTAACAGTAGCTGAACCGACGCCAGACGCCTAGTAAAACCTGCACCCGCTTTTATGCAAATGCGTATTTGCTTCTTAATTATCATTTAGAACTTTTTCGACAACAGCAACATCGCCCGGGCCAACCAACGCGACAGCATGCGAACCGCCGAGCGCGCGCCGGGCGCAGCGCATCACATCATCGACAGTTACTGCTTCCAGCCGGTGAATTATTTCATCCGCCTGCGTCAATCTGCCAAAGGTAAACAGCTGTCCGGCTGCGGATTCAATACGCACAGCCGGACTTTCCAATCCCATCATCAGAGATGAACGCAGCATGGCGCGGGTGCGGTCAATCTCTATTTGCGTGACGGAACTTGCCATTGCTTCCATTTGTTTGCGGATGATCCTGGCGACTTCGACAATCTGGCTTTCATCAGCGCCTGCATACGCGCCAATAAGGCCGCATTGCTCAAAACTGTCGGCGAACGCATAGACCGAATAGGCAAGTCCCCTCTCCTCGCGGATGGATTGAAACAAACGCGATGACATGCCGCCGCCGAGAACATCTGCATAAATGCGCGTCGCAAAAAAATCGTCATCTGTCGAAGAAACGCCAGGAAACCCCAGCGCCAGATGGGTCTGCTCAATATCCCGGCTATCATGAAGGGTTCCGCCCTTAAATGCCGGCACAGAGCGCGAGGGCGCAGTTTCTCTTTTACCAACATTTCCGAAATGTTCTTCTATCAGCGGCAACAGAGTTTTCTCATCGACATTGCCGGCGGCCGCCACAATCAAGCCGTTGGGGCCGTAACATCGCTCCATGAATCCGCGCAATGAATTCGATGTTAGCGCTCGCACGGTTTGCGGTGTACCGAGGATCGGCCGCGCCAAAGCAAAACCCTTCCAGCACGCCTCCATGAGCAATTCAAAAATCACATCATCGGGCGTATCGGCGGCTTCGCCGATTTCCTGAACAACAACTTCCCGCTCCTTGGCAAGTTCTGCGTCATCAAATAGCGGATGTTGAAGTATGTCTGCGAGAATATCGACGCCGAGCGCAAGGTCGTCTTTGAGAATCCGGGCGTAATATCCCGTGCGCTGATGGCTGGTCGCGGCGTTGAGATATCCGCCAACGGATTCAATTTCCTCCGCCAGCGCGCGGGCCGAACGGCGCTGCGTCCCCTTAAAAGCCATGTGCTCTAAAAGATGCGCCACGCCATGTTCGTTATCGCGTTCATCGACGCTGCCGGCATGCGCCCAAACGCCAAGTGCGGCGGTCTCAAGGCTCGGCATGTGATCAATCACAACACGCACGCCGTTTGACAGACTATGAATCTTGCTCATTGGCGCGCCGCCGTGACGCGCTCAAGGATGACAGACCGCACCGCGCTTACGTTGTTACCCGCCCGAACCACATGTTCCTCCAAATCAAACAGCGCTGAATAATCTTCAGGCAAGGGCGGACTCACGCCTGTCGCCTGCTCAACCGCCTCAGGAAACTTGGCCGGATGGGCGGTCGATAAGGTCACAGTTTTGCCGCTGAGAACACCTTGCGCGCGCAAATTAACAGCGGCGCAGCGCGCCACGGCGGTATGCGGGTCGATCAAAGCGCCGGTCTTTTCATAATGATGTTTGATTTCACCCAGCGTTTGTTCTTCTGACGCTGCAAATGAGGCAAAATCTTCCGCAATCGCCCGTCGCTCATGCGCCGTCAGTGTCATTGACTTCTCGGACGCGAAAATCGCCATCTTCTCACGTAACTGCGTGCTGTCTCTGTCCATCACTTCAAACAACAGGCGTTCAAAATTGCTCGCGACCTGGATATCCATCGACGGTGAAGTTGTCGGCGTAACGCCTGCCGGCGTATAGTCTCCTGATGTAAGGGCGCGGTGAAGAATATCATTTGCATTCGTCGCGACGACGAGTTTGCCAACGCCAAGACCCATTTTTTTTGCGGCGAAACCAGCGAAAACGTCGCCAAAATTGCCGGTCGGCACAACGAAATTCACAGCCTCGCCGTTCGGTGACAGCGCGGCAAAGGCCGTAAAATAGTAAACTGTCTGCGCCGCCAGCCGCGCCCAGTTGATGGAATTAACACCGCCAAGGCATACGCGCTCTGAAAATTCACGATCAGCAAACAATTGCTTGACAATCGCCTGGCAATCATCAAACGCGCCGTTGACGGCAATATTATGAACATTCGGTCTACCAACGGTCGTCATCATCCGGCGTTGCACATCGGTGACGCGCCCTTCCGGGTGCAGAACAACGACATCCACATGGCTGCAATTTTTCAATGCGTCGATTGCGGCGGCGCCTGTATCGCCCGATGTCGCGGCAATGATCGTGAGGCGTCGGTCATGACGTGCAAGCACATCATCGAACATCTGCCCGAGGATCTGCATTGCAAAATCCTTAAAAGCCAGCGTCGGGCCGTGATAAAGCTCAAGGATATAATCCTCATCGCCGACAGACGTCAGCGGCGCAACGCGCGCATCGGAAAAACGGCTATAGACTTTTTGCGCCATTTCTTTGAGCTGCGCATCCGAAAATGTATCGCCGGTAAAAAGCCCGATAATCGACGCCGCAATGTCAGCATACGACGCGCCTGCAAAAGACGCTATTTGCTCTTTGGTCATCGATGGCCAATGCTGCGGCATATAGAGACCGCCATCGGGCGCAAGGCCCGCGAGCAGCACGTCTTCAAAACCCGTCAGAGGGGCCAAACCGCGTGTGGATACATATTTCATTGCGTTGTCTGAGCCTTGCTTGCGCGCTCAGTCAATTTGCAAAGAAGAAATTTATTTTCATAAAGTGCGCCGATCAGCAGGGTCTCACCCATATGCGCCGCCGCCGTGGAGGCTGACAATTCATCGCCATTGTCGCGGTAGACCGCTTGCGGTTTTTCTCCATCGCGAATCCGCCATATTTCTGAGGGCGCACGAGCCTCGGGATCGGTCGCAAGACGCCGACCCAATAGCGGCTTTGGCTGGGTCGCTGCCCAGAGAATACCCTCATCATCGACACTAATATTATCGGGCGATGCATCAAGCTTGATCACTTCGATCAGCGCCAACGCGCCCGTCGTTGCGTCGCGATCATATATGCGCACTGCGCCGCGCGCCGTTTCGGCCACATAAAGGCGGCTGCGATCAGGACTGATATCGACGCCATTGGCAAATCGAAGGCCGTCCGCAACCACGCGCCAGACTGTACCGTCAGTAAGAAGAACCTCACCTGAGCCTGCGCGCAGCAAAAACTGCAAATTTGCCAGCGGGGTATTGCGGCCCGGTTTGGCGTCATTGGTTACATAGAAACTGCGCCGCCCCACTGCGACAACATTATTGGGACTATTAAGGCGCCGCTCTGCAAATGTCTCCAGATGCACAAGATCGCCATTATCCTGGACATCGAACATCTCAATGGCAGCATTGGCTTCATTCACGACGAAAAGCCGCCGCACTTCGCTGTCCTCGTAATAATCAAAACCGACCGGTCTGAACGCCTCGGGCGCGCCATTGGTCCGATCGCGCCAGCCGCCGGCCGCCAGGGGATCATCAAGGTCGAAAATATGAATGGCGCCGCGCGCAGCGCCGGCGCGCCGGTCGAGCGACGAAATAAAAGCGCGCTTGCGGCTGGTGTCGATCTGGATGTCCTCAGGACCGGGAATACCGGTCACCGGCTCACATTGACCGGCAAAGGCCCGATCAACCCTGTTGAAATGGTTAAAGGAATTGAGGCTGGCGGCGATACCGGCGCCGGCAAGGCCCAACACAACAACCAGGAAAACGGCAAAACGCATGAACCAAAACATGAAACGGGATGAAAAGACGCAAAGGCTCAGCAATCGGGCTGGCCAATATGGCGTCTATATCACCATGGCCCCGGAGCTGCTAGGCGCAAGAGAGAAGCGCTTTCGGGGTTGCGCATCATCGGCGCCTTGCGTATATGCCCCGCTCTTACGAACAGCATTCCAGATTTGCCGCATAAAAGGGCCGTTGCCATGAAAAAGGACATTCACCCGGATTATCACACGATCAAGGTCGTGATGACCGATGGCAGCAGCTTTGAAACCCGCTCGACCTATGGCGAGGCGGGGGCGTCGCTTAATCTGGATATCGATCCGTTGAGCCACCCGGCCTGGACAGGCGGCCCACAAAAGCTTGGGGAGCGCGGCAGGGTGTCCAAATTCAATCAGAAGTTTGGCAATTTCGGCCTGAAAAAATAGTCGCTCATTGCGGTCGATTTGAAGGCGCCAAATGCTGGTCGCCTGCGGAGCCTTTGCGCCCCGCATCCTTCAACCAGTTGAATCCTTAGAAAACGTCGCTTTCAAACGCCGACCGGTTAAGCGCGATTGCCAAAAGCCTTATGCAGCGCGCGCTGCTGGCCGACAGCATCAGACTCGTTGGGCGCGGCGCCTGCTGCAGAAAATAGATCTGCATCAAGGCGACTGATCCGGCTGAACAGCTGCTGTGCTGCTTCAACCAGCCCGATCAGGCGGTCCGGCATGCCTTCTGCCTGCAAATTCCCGAATGACTCGTCTTTATGCTCAACCCGGTATTTCTGATCACCCGCCTCCGAAAGCGCCATTTCCCCTTCTCGCACGGCCCGCAGCACCAGCAACCATGATGCAATTTGCATCAGTTGCGTGGTTAAGCGCATTGAGGCGCCCGCATAGGCCAAAGCAGCATCGCGGCTTAACGCCTTCGAGGCCTCACGGCCCTCGCCATCGAGATAGTTTGCCGTCTCTTCAACCAGCGCCATCCCTTCACGAAATGTACGTGCAAACAGCTCAGACTGGACAAAAGTCGCAGCACCGGTTGTTTCGGTCTTGTCCGCTTCAATCAACGTCATAGCCTTAACTATTTCCACTCTGTGTTAGCATGCCGTCCAACAAGCGAACTGACAAGCAGGCAACCCCCAGATAAATCTTTGCGGCCCAATAGCGCCGCTCCGCGCTTGATATGAGCAACGCCCATGCCAACAACCATAAGGCGAGCCCAATTCAGCAATTTCGTTCTCGGCGTCGATGGCTGCCGCGGGGGATGGGTCTTTGTCCGCCTCAGTCTTGATGATGGCGCTATCTTTGCGGGATTTACGCGCTATTTCAGGGCAATTGTTAACGGCAATGGGCGAAGGCGCGCATTGATCGCAGCGCCATGCACCTTTCCGATGGCGCAAAAGACGCGCGCGGCCTCAAAATGGAAATCTGGGGATGAATTCAAAACAGAGTCAGGCGCCCGTCGTCAGGCGGCGATAAATGATGCCCTGCAATCCGAATTGAAGCGCATAGATGAAACCACCGTACCAAAGCATCGCGGGAATAATCGCAATAGAAAGGATAACGCCAAGGATTGCGAGCGCCGATCCCTGCGCCATCATCGCAATCGAAAGCATCTGAACGACAAACATGACGATTTGAAAAATGATTGCGATGACAATCATCAACAGGAAAAGCAGGATCGTAATGCCAAGAATCGACCAGAAATGACCTGTGGTTTTCACAAAAGATCCTACCAACCATAGGCGATTTTCCGCCGCCGAGCCGGCTGCAAATGGCGCCAGCTTGATATTGACGTAAAACAGCAAAACGAAGGCAATGAGTGGGGCGAGGCCAAGAACGCGGGACGGCGCCGTGAAAACTTCAATGTCCTGAGCTGCCAATTCGCCGCTGGAATTAGACCCGGCGGCCACGTCTATCACTTGCTGACATGCAACAAGAAAGTCTCCCCAAGAAGCGCCGTTCATTGAAAGCCCGATGCTTAACGCGACAACCCAAATGATGAGGTTGATAAGCGCCTGAACGAAAAAGGCGAAAAATACCCGTTTTGCAGGTCCGTCCATGCGCAACTGGAACACGCCCCGGCGATCTTCACCTAGCGCGGCGAGTCTATAGATGGACGCCAAAACGCCGGACATTAACAGGAAGATCAGAATATACGCCACAATGCCGAGGATGATTGTTACAGGAAGCGGCAACCGCAAGATGTCGCCCGCTTCATCCATTGATGCCAGTTCCGCGTCATCGGCCGGAAAGGCTGTAAAATCGAAAATCAGCAATGCTGTTGCGAGGATGACCACCATCGATACAACGACCGGCAGCCAGGCAAAGCGCAAAACAGAGCCCCATCGGTGAAGGCCAAATTGAAACGCTTCGTTGATGGTGTCGCCTATCGGCAATTTCGTTGACATAATCCAGACCCCTCCTTCTAGACCCCTTCTGTCTCCAGTCCATTGCGCCGCCAAACCTCAGGCCCGTGCGGCGCAACCCGATTACTTGTCTCGTCGCGCTCGCTTTCGCGGTACAGGCGTCCGTAGAGACCAGCCAAAACGCCATAAGAAAAGAATGTCCAAAAAATATTGATCAGTATTTTCACGCTGTTCGAAATCCATATAAACAACGGTTTCACCCAATCCGCCGTTACACCGCTATCAACCAGTCGCGTCGATGTCGCGACCGCCTGTGCAAACAAATCAATTGTTGAAAAAACCCAGGGGAAAATAAAAATATTGAGCGCAAGCAGCGCCAGGAACATTATCAAACCGACAAACAGCAATATAATTTGCAGGCGGATAATATCCCAGCCGCGCGAAACTTTAAACGTCTTGCCAGGCAGGATGGATTTACGGCAAACTGCGACCCCGGGATAGGGATAGAGCCTCAAATTGAAATAGCCGACGATGAAATAGATGACGAGGCCGGAAAACAGGATGGCGTTTGCAGGCGAAGCCGCAAGGCTTTCGACCGTGCCGCCGCCGACAGACGCCGCTGTCTGGAAGGCCGACAAAACCGTTTGACGCAACAACAAATATCCGCCGCCAAGCGCGGCCACAACGACGCCGAGCGTAACCGCAGCGCGAAGTGCTGGGTTTCGGCGTTCCGGCGCCGCCGGTCGATTGCGCGGATGAAAATGGAGGTAAACGATAAGCCACATCAAAATGGCGACAGGCGCAACGGTCGCCAATGGGATTACGAGATTATAAATCCAGGATGCGCCGCGCGACGCCAGATCCTGGCCGACAGTTGTTACTTCAATCGTGTGCAAGCTGTTTGGGTCTGGAAACGACGCTGTGGTCTGCGACAGCGCCGCAAGAATATATTTCAGGACATAAAAGCTTGCCGCTGCGATCGGCGCGAAAACCAAAACCGCGACAAATAGAAAGCTGAATGTCCCGGCAAAAATATAGCGCAGCTGGTCCGGGCCGAATGAGAGCCGCACCGCGCCAGGTCGCGGCTTTTCGCCCAGTCCGGCATAACGGATCAGCGGCGCCATAAAAGAAGCGATCAACAGCGTCTGAAGCGCTAAATTGCCAGCCGTAATCGACCACATGGCCATCGGCGATTCTTCGAAACCCTTTGGCGCAAATTTGGCGAGCAATTGTTGTGCTCGAGTGAACGTCGATATTTCAGAAAAAGTAATCGCTTCGCCGGCGATCACCGACAAATAGGCAAAAACGGTCGCCATATTGAGGATGAGCAGAAGAACAACCGGGAGCCAGGAGACCCGCATGATGGTCGCCATCCGCCGGCCGCCAAAATTGAGCGCCTCGCCGGTCACCGAGAAAATACGCAACGCCATGAACCCCAGCCCCTCTTAACCCCGATATCCCCATCGAGGCGACAGGCTAGCCGGAAAGCCGGTAAAGGCCAAATCAATCATCTCCCCAATTGCGCCCGGCGATCATGGAGTTACAACCGTCGCATGAAAGAAAACCAAACTATACACATCATTGGCGCTGGTCTGGCTGGATCAGAGGCCGCCTGGCAGGCCGCCAACGCAGGCGCGAATATCGTCCTGCACGAGATGCGCCCGTTGCGTCCGACAGAAGCCCACGAGACAGACGGTTTTGCTGAATTGGTCTGCTCCAATTCTTTCCGCTCAGATGATGCGGAATCCAATGCGGTTGGGCTCTTGCACGAAGAAATGCGCAGAGCCGGTTCGCTGATCATGCGCGAGGCCGATCGCCATCAGGTTCCCGCCGGCGGCGCCTTGGCCGTGGACCGGGTTGCGTTTTCAGAAGGGGTGACCCGTGCGATCAGCGATCATGCAAATATTGAAATCCGCCGCGAAGTGATCGAGACACTGCCGCCGGAAGAATGGTCGAATGTGATCATTGCGACAGGGCCCCTGACCGCGCCGCCGCTGGCGCAGGCAATTCACAACCTGACCGGCGAAGATGCGCTTGCCTTTTTCGACGCCATCGCGCCGATCCTCCATAAGGACTCGATCAATTTTGACGTCGCCTGGTTTCAATCGCGCTACGACAAAAAAGGCCCCGGCGGCGACGGCGCCGATTACATCAATTGCGCAATGGATGAAGAACAATATAGCGCCTTCATCGACGCCTTGATCACAGGCGAAAAAACTGAATTCAAAGATTGGGAAAAATCAACGCCATATTTCGAAGGCTGCCTGCCGGTCGAAGTCATGGCGGAACGCGGCCGTGAAACATTGCGCTTTGGCCCCATGAAACCGGTGGGCCTCACCAATCCAAACAGCGACAAGCGTCCCTATGCGGTGGTGCAATTGCGTCAGGATAATGCGCTTGGCACGCTCTATAATATGGTAGGCTTTCAAACGAAGCTGAAATACGGCGCCCAGACTAATGTCTGGCGCATGATCCCGGGCCTGGAGAACGCGGAATTTGCCCGGCTTGGCGGCATTCATCGCAACACCTTTATCAATTCGCCAAAACTCCTGGACGATCGCCTGCGCCTCAAGGCGCGTCCGTCTACAAGATTTGCCGGACAGATCACGGGCGTCGAAGGTTATCTCGAAAGCGCCGCCGTCGGCCTGCTGGCAGGCCGTTTTGCCGCGCAGGATGCATGCGCCGGATCAAGCAATGCGCCACCGGAAACCTCAGCGCTCGGCGCCCTCCTTGGCCATATTACCCGCGGCCATTTATCTGACGGCGCTGGCGCAAAAAAAACCTTCCAGCCGATGAACATCAATTTCGGACTGTTTCCGGACATCGCGACACCGCGCAACGACGCAGAGGGTCGCCGCATAAAAGGCAAGGAAAAAGGCCGCGCCAAGAAACGCGCGCTTTCCCGCCGCGCCCTCGATGATTTGGCGCCCTGGCTTGAGGCGTCGAAATAGGGTAATGAAAACAAAAAGGTGGGCCGCAACAAGTCACCTTGTTGCGGCCCGCCCGACAATGCAGCAGGGGGAGATCGCCACACAGCCGGGATCCTGGAAAACCCCCGACCGGCCACAACCGTTGCCGGCGAGGTTGTCTCCTATCCTGAAACCTGTTTAGGTCAACTGCACTAATAAATTCCGGGATGTACGTAAGGGGGACTAATGGCTGCGTCAACTGACCCAATGCCAAAAAATATCACTTCAAAGCAATCGCATGAAAATCGCGAAAAAGATAAAGCCTTGAGCGCAATCGTCGCGCATTTGGACGATCTAAAGAATCGACGGCCAACGACGGCGCTCGCATTCGGAAAAACCGAGAGAACGCTTCGAACAATCAGGAAAATAATCGAATCCGCGCGCATCGTTTTCACACAAGACGGCCATGCGGGCTTGTCGCTGCGTAATGTCGCAGATCGCGCGGGAATCGCCGTCGGCAATCTCACCTACCATTTCCCCAGCAAGCACAGCCTTCTGGAGGCCATGCTGTGCGAAGCGCTTGTCGATTATGTTGAGGCGCATCTTGCACAATTTGAACAGGATATCGACACGCCGCTTGATATCCTGCTTAATGTTGTTGAATTTTATGTGCGCAATGCGCGCACGGAGCATCAGTTTTTCTATCAGCTCTGGGGATATGCCGGCAGCAGCGAAGAAGCAAAAATTATTGTGCGCAATCTATATCTGCCGATCGGCCGCTTTGTTTATTATCTGGTTCGCGCGGCGAACCCAAAACTCACCGACATGCAAACGCGGCAGGCGACGCTGCAGATTTTCAGTCTGGAAGAGGGCTATAAATTGTTTATCGGCATGGGGCCGGATGATGCTGCGGCAATCGCAACAGCTGAAGCGGATATCCGTGTCCTGACAAAACGCATTGTGATGGCCGAATAAAACATGGGCCTGCAACTATTCCGGTTTGGCGTATTTGTGTGTAAAGCGGTCACTTTCGCCGATATCAAGAAATTCCTGCCGCTTGCCCGTGAGCGGTAATGATCCCGCTAGTGTCGGCGGCAGCGACCAGACACCGCGCGGGTGATCCTTATTATCATTCGGGTTTCTGTTGTGATCGGACGTCGCAATGAGGTCAAAGCCCGCCGCCTCGGCCAGCATCCGGAAATGGCTTTCATTGACATAGCCGTTGACGCCTTTCGGGTCTTGCGGAATGTCTTCATCGCCAGCGTGATCGACAATGCACAAAATGCCGCCCGGACGCAGCATGTTATAAACGGCGTTCACATGATCCCGGGCCGGATCGTCATAAATCATGAAGCCATGGGCGCGGAATACAAACACCATATCGGCGGCGCCATAAGAAAGATCCTTCACGGGGTCGGGAAACGCGCTGCGGTTAGTCACCGGAAAATAAGCGCCGGCGCCGTCTTCCATGAGCGGCTCAATAATACGCCGATACCAGCCGCCCTGACCGCCTGGCCAGATTTCGACAACGCTCATCGCAGGCTCCACGCCGCAAAATGTCAGCGTCTCAAGCGGGCGACGAAATTGATCGCGCGCTTTGTGTTTTGCAGGCCGCGCATCGCTGTCAATCAGCGCTCTCAATTTCGCCTGGGTCGCTTCGGAGGAAAGCCGGTGCTCTGCAGCAAAGCCGGTTACAGGAAACGCCAAACAGATACTCAAAGCGGCAATAGCGGTTTTCACTTGCATTGGTTTTCCTTATCATCTTCCAAGCGATGGCAGGTTAGAGCTATCGACCGAAGCCGCCAAATCACAGCAGAGAGAGGACGGCCGATTTATTGATCCAAACGCCGGCGCGCCGGCGTATCAATTAACCGCTCCGCCGCCTGCAAATCGAGGACTGGTCCATGACGAACGCTGTCGAGCTTATCATCACGCCGCGCACCCGCGATCTTGGAGGGTTTTCGGTCGGTCGCGTCCTGCCCTACGCAAAGCGCCGCATGGTCGGCCCGTTCGTCTTCTTTGATGAAATGGGCCCGGCGAATTTCACGCCGGGAACCGGCATCGACGTAAGGCCCCATCCGCATATCGGCCTTGCGACCGTTACTTATATGTTCGAGGGCGAAATCAGACATCGCGACAGCCTCGGGTTTGACCAGGTGATCCGTCCCGGCGACGTCAACTGGATGACCGCAGGGCGCGGCATCTGCCATTCCGAACGCACCGATGAGGAGCGCCGCGAGACCGGTCAACGCCTGCATGGCGTTCAGAGTTGGGTGGCGCTGCCGGAAAACGCAGAAGAAACCGCGCCGGAGTTTCATCATCATCCAAAAGAAACCCTGCCGGTGATCGAGCAGGACGGACTTTATATGCGCCTCATTGCGGGCGCCGCATATGGCGAAACATCGCCGGTCAGGATATTTTCGCCGATGTTTTATCTCGGCGTTGAAGCTATTGCGGGCGCCAATCTTACGCTCCCGGACCGGCACCAGGAACGCGCGCTCTATATTGTCAGCGGCGGCGTTCGCATTGACGGTAAGGATTACGGCGAAGGAAGGATGATTGTCTTTCACGAAGATGCTGCGCCGGAGATCAAAATTACGGCGGCGTCGCAGCTGATGCTTCTGGGCGGCGCGGCCCTGGGGCCGCGCCTCATCTGGTGGAATCTGGTTTCCACATCGCAATCGCGCATTGATCAGGCGAAAGTCGACTGGGCAGCGTCAGCCGACGCGAAATTTAAGGATTCGGTTTTTTCTCTGCCGCCTTCTGAAACAGAATTTATCCCGCTGCCGGAAAAATAATTTGCTGCATTAGAGCTTGAAAAGCTTGTCGGCTTCGGATTTTGACGAGCCACGGTCGGCAAGTGCTTGTTCACAACGGGTGATTTCCGATTTCAAGGCGCCGATCCGGTCTTCCAGGTCAGTGACTGAGAGATCATAGAGATCCTGCTTGACGAGATAACCAAGCGTCATATCCGGTTTTTCGTTTAAAGCTTCATCATTCATGACATCGGCTCCCGGGCGTTGCTTAGGCAGTTTGCGAAATCGCTGCTGTTGGTTCAAGATTTTTCGGAAAATTAAGAAGATGCGGCAATGACAAATGAAATGAACAGCCTCCCCTCCATGATGAATGCCGTTGAGATCGCCGAGTCTGGCGGACCTGACGTCCTGCGCCTCGTGGAACGGCCGGCGCCGCAGCCCGGGCCCGGCGAGGTGTTGATCCGCGTCGCCGCTGCGGGCGTCAATCGGCCCGATGTTTTACAACGCAGAGGTCTTTATCCACCGCCGCCGGGAGCCAGCGATCTGCCAGGCCTTGAAGTTGCCGGCGAAATTGTTGCGGCCGGCGCGGACGTCAAAGCGTGGAAATCCGGCGACGCTGTTTGCGCACTCCTGACCGGCGGCGGCTATGCGCAATATGCATGCGCGCATTGGGGCTCATGTCTTCCCGTACCGAAGAACCTGACGATTGAGGAGGCCGCATCATTGCCCGAAACTTTTTTTACAGTTTGGGCAAATGTTTTTGATGATGCGGCGCTGGAGCCCGGTGAGACGCTGTTGGTGCATGGCGGCACAAGCGGCATTGGCGTTACCGCCATCGCAATGGGACGCGCAATGGGCGCAAAAGTGGTCGCCACTGCCGGTTCGATTGAAAAATGCGCATCAGTGAAGGCGCTCGGCGCTGACGCAGCTTTTCACTATGAGGACGACAAATGGGAAGACGAAATCGCCGCATTTGGCGGCGCCGATGTGGTGCTCGATATGACCGGCGGCGATTTTGTCGCCCGAAACCTTGCTTGCCTCAATCCCGGTGGCCGCCACGTTTCCATCGCATTCCTCAGGGGCGCCGAGGCGACAATCAATATTTTCACGATCATGCAAAAAAGGCTCCGATTGTCCGGCTCGACCATGAAGGCCCGGTCGTTCGAAGAAAAAGCCCGGCTTGCCGAGGATATGCGCGACCAAATATGGCCGCTTATCGAAAATGGAGCCATCAAGCCCGTGATCGATGGTGTTTTTCCCCTGTCGGAGGCCGCCGCCGCCCATGCCCACATGGAAGCGGGCAATCATATCGGGAAAATCCTTCTAAAAACTGCCTGATCAATCTTGGCGCGGGCCGCCAAAAAGGCTATACGCCCCGTCAATCGCGCTGCCAGCGCGTCGCTTTCCCCGAAAATCCGGCGGTTAGCGCGGCTCCCTGAAAAGGGAGCCGTAGGAAAAACCTGTTTGGAGACCGATTATGGCCGACCGTCCGCTCATGCCGATTGCCACTGCCGTCTGGCTTATCGACAACACGTCCCTGACCTTTGACCAGATTGCCGAATTCTGCGGCCTCCACCCATTACAGGTCAAAGGCATCGCCGATGGCGATGTGGGCGCCGGCGTACGCGGCATTGACCCGATCACAACACATCAGCTGACGCGGGACGAAATCGAAAAAGCGCAAGGCGACGAAGCCTACCGCCTGGTGCTGTCACGACCGAAAACGATTGTGCCAGACCGGCCGAAAAAAGGGCCGCGTTACACGCCGGTCTCAAAGCGCCAGAATCGTCCCGACGCCATTGCCTGGATGGTGCGTAATCATCCTGAAGTCGCCGATTCGCAGATCGCAAAATTGCTCGGCACCACAAAGACAACCATTCAATCGGTGCGCGACCGCACCCATTGGAACGCGGCGAATTTGCAGCCCCAGGACCCGGTTGGTCTTGGTCTGTGCACGCAGATCGATCTTGACGGCGTTGTCCGCAAGGCCGCCGCGAAACTTGCAAAACTGAAACCTGCCATTGACGCAGACGGACCGTCCCTGGCGCCTGTGAGCGATCAGCCGGAAGCCAAAGAAAACGAAACCGCGGAAGATGAAAGCAAGACTGTTGATCTCAACAAAGTATTCGCGAGCCTTGGCAGTTCCGAGAGCGGCGAATAAACGCCGAGGCTGCCGCCTATTCTTTTTTGTCGGCCAAGCCTGAAGCGTTGCTCGCCAGCCGGCCGCCGTCAACATAAAGCGATTGTCCCGTTACGTAAGACGCTGCATCGCTTGAAAGAAAAAACACGACTTCTGCGACTTCCTCGGGGTCGCCAATGCGTTTCAAGGGCGTCGCGTCGCGTTCAATTTCCCTTTTTGCGCCATCCGCCATCTCTCCCTTGATGGCGCCGACACCGACAATATTTACGCGCACTCCATAGGGCGACATTGCGATCGCAACAGCTTTGGTCAACTGATGAAGCCCGCCCTGGGAAGCTGCGAATGCGACATGATCTGCAGCAACGGTAACCGCCTCATACGATCCGATATTGACAATCACGCCTGGCGATTCTGAACGCTCCTCGCTTTGGCTGCGTTTGACAAAATGCTTCGCGACCGCCTGATTAATAAGAAAAGCGCCGCGAATATTAGTCGCAACAATACGGTCAAAATCTTCTTCGCTGGTTTCCAGAAACGGCGCTGAAAACTGCTCCATCACGGTGTGCGCCAGAACATCGATACGCCCATTGGCGTCTAAGGCCTCAGCAATGATATTGTGGACGTGCAAACGGTTGGTGACATCAGCATGAACAAAGGCGACGTCAGCGCCGCCGCTCACAAGTTCATCTGCGAAGTTCTTTCCGGCCTCTTCATTTACATCGGCCAGAACCAGTTTGTCGCCGGCTTGCGCGAATCGCCGGGCGCAGGCAGCGCCCACGCCGCGCGCAGCGCCTGTGATGATGATTGATCGGTTCGCCATTGTTCCGCTCCAATATGCAAAAACAGCGGCGCACTCATCGCGCGCCGCATGATCTTAGATGCGTCTTCTGATTTCCAAGAATGTGCTCTTCGTAAGCGAAGAAATAAAGGCGATCAGCGTCTCAATTGGCTTTCATTTGCGAGCGGAGTTCTTCCAGCTGATCTTTAATTTTCAGTTTTTGGCGTTTCAGCTCTACGATTCGTAGTTCGTCATGTGCCGGATGCTTTTTCTCTGACGAAATCGCTGTTTCCAGCTCCTGGTGGCGCTCTCTAAGCGTTTCCATGTGAGCCCTAATCGCCATAGTCGGCCTCCTTTTATGTCGATGAATGCCCTATATAAACACGGGCGGCGGGGTGTTGTCACGGATTCTTGTGTTAATGCCCGTCAACCAACTTGCCTGCCGCGGCGCTTGGCGCGATGCATTGGCGTTGCCTTAGGTCATGGTCTATAAATGCATAACAAGCTATTGAGTTTCTTATGAAAATGCCCAAACGAATCATTGTCGGCGTGACTGGCGCCTCTGGCGTTGTCTACGGCCAACGGGCGCTCCGGGCGTTACGTGAGGCCGGCGTTGAGACGCATCTTGTGATCAGCAAGGCCGCCGAATTGACGCTCCGTTACGAACTTGATTCGACGGCGAGCGCGCTCGCTGATTCGGCCGATTTTCGCTACGCCGCCGGCGATATTGGCGCGCCGATTTCCTCCGGCTCCTTTCAAACCGACGGAATGTTGATCGCGCCCTGCTCCGTGCGGACAATGTCGGAAATTGCGAGCGGCGTTACAGGGTCGCTCCTGACCCGCGCCGCCGATGTTGTCCTCAAGGAACGCCGCCGGCTGGTATTGATGGTGCGCGAGACGCCGTTTCATCTCGGCCACTTGCGCACCATGACGCAGCTCACGGAAATGGGCGCCGTCATTGCGCCGCCCCTGCCCGCATTTTACGCAGAACCCCAGACCATTGACGATCTCGTTGATCAATCCGTCGGACGCGTTCTCGATCTCTTTGACGTTGCAACGCCGCTTGCAAAACGCTGGGGCGAAGACCTTGAAAATGGGCGCCGGTGAGCGCGCCCATAGGCGTTTCCAGGGCCGAGGAATTCTGGCGATGGTCGCTCGCGCATTACGCCCGCAAAGACGCCGAAACGCTTCTGCTGCGATTGCAGGATGAATTCGGCTTCAATGTGAATATGGCTCTTTGGTGTTGCTGGTGCGCCGGGCATTATCAAGCAATGCCGGAACTTGCCTTGCGCAACGCCCTTGACCAGACCGGAAAGTGGAACGCCAATGTTACCGGTCCATTGCGTGCGGTCAGGCGGTTTTTGAAAGCGCATCATGAGACGAAAGGAACAGCTGGAGAAAAATTACGCGAACAGGTCAAACAGGCCGAGCTGGACGCTGAAAAAGAAGAACAATCGCGCCTTGAACGGCTTGCAGCAACGGCCCTGGCGCCACTTGGCGGCGACATGGAAAAGAGCCCCGACGAACAGCGCAACAGGGCGCAGAGAAATCTCGCCGCCTATACGGCTTTGATTGGCGCGGCAAAAAGGAATAGATTTACCGTTTCGCTGCTCGAAGAGTTGATCGAAAAGATTTACCCAACGCCGCTGCAAAAACCTGCGACACCGGAATAAGAGATGAAAGACGATACGCCGACCGAAGATGAAGGCGCCAAAACTGCGGGGCCAAGGCCGGAGGAGTCTCGGGCCAAAGTGACGTCTCGACTGATGACAAATAATCGTTTTTCCGCCCGCGATGAGGATTTTGACGGGGCCAATGACGAAGCCCTGGCGATCCGACTTTCTATTTTGGAAGAAGAACATCGCGATCTCGATGCGGCGATCCAGGCGCTCGAGCAAAATGCGCCCTATGAACGGCTCTCAATCGCGCGGCTAAAGAAGAAGAAACTCGCTCTGAAAGACAATATACAGGAGATGAAAGACGCAATGCTCCCTGACATCATCGCCTAGACCCCGTTCGCAAAACATCGAGTCGATGAACGCGGTCTGGTTTGTGTTTTGTCGCGCATTTCTTATCGGAAAACCGGGAACTACTTTATCTCGGAAACGCCCTAGGTCTTACTCTTGCTTTTTGCTTCATACATAGCGCTGTCTGCGCACTCCATTGCCTGATCCGCCGTTGCGCCCCTGGCGATGGAAACTACGCCGCAGGAAATCATCACATTGAAGGCGTCGCCATGCCCGTTGATCGGGACCGCGGAAATAACCTGCGCCAGGCTCGCGGCTTTTTTCTCCGCTGTTTCCTGCGTAACATGGGTTAACAGCAATCCGAATTCATCTCCGCCAAGACGGCCAACCACGTCGGTCTGGCGAATATTTGCGGATAACGCCATCGCCACATGTTTCAAGGCGGCGTCGCCGGCCATATGGCCTCTCTCGTCATTGATGATCTTCAAATCATTCAAATCGATAAAAATCAGACATGCCTGGACTTCATAGCGCGAGACCATGGCGAGCGTGCGATCAAGCTCGCGCACAAAGGCGCGCCGATTAAAGATATCAAGCAAGGGATCGTGATCGGCGAGCTTCTCGAGTTCACCGACCCTGCCTTTCATTTGGATCAGTTCCGCCCGCAGAGTTTGTACTTCCGACATCAACGAAAATAACGCTTCTCTCACGCGCGGCGTCAGCTCAGCATCCGGAATGCCCATGAGAACAGTCTCATCAACGGCGCTCGCCGCGCCGCTTGCCGATGGCTTCGCCGCCGTCTTGCTGCGCAGGGACCGCGCAGCTGGCGTCCGGGGCGCATTGCCGATTTTCATTAATACTGTCTCCTGCCGGACCGGCATTTCGATCGAAGGTTAACACCCGCGTCAGATTGTGTTGCGCACATAGCTCATTTTGACCTTTTGCAGCAATCCGGAGCGGCAATTATCGTCGTAATTTGATAAATCCTCCATTCAGCGCAAGCCTAGCTCGCTTCGCCGCTTGCCTCTTGTGACAAACGTCGCCGCACGCCAAGTTTTTCAGGCGGATACGGTCGTGCACGAGTCCCCTTCTGACGCGCGGCCAGCTCCCGCGTCCGGTGAGAGGAGACGTCGGTCCTCGCGCCCCCGTCTGTAAGACTGGCGTCTCCTCGCTCGGACCAAGCCGCATCCTTGCCGCCCCCACAAAGCCTGCTATAAGCCCGGTTTTTCGCGGAAACACTTCCTAGCGAAGTGGGCCCGTCGCCAAGCTCACGATGAAGCCGGTTCACGGGAAGGAAATGCGATGAAACAACAAATTAGAGCCGTTCCCCGATTCAGGTGAAATCTGAACGACTCCAAAGGAAAGCGGCGCGAATGGCGGGAAAAGACAACAATAAGCCACTGGTCGGCGTCATTATGGGCTCACGCTCTGATTGGCCGACAATGAAGCGCGCCGCAGAGATCCTTGGAGATCTCGGCATCGCTTATGAGACGAAAATCGTCTCGGCGCATCGCACCCCCGACCGCCTTTATGACTACGCCAAAGGCGCCAAATCCCGCGGCCTCAAAACCATCATCGCCGGCGCCGGCGGGGCGGCGCATCTGCCCGGCATGGCCGCGTCCATGACGGTGCTGCCGGTTATCGGCGTACCGGTAAAATCAGGTAATCTAAAAGGCCTCGACAGCTTGCTGTCGATTGTCCAGATGCCCGCCGGCGTTCCGGTCGCAACGGTCGCGATCGGTGCGGCAGGCGCGGTCAATGCCGGGCTTCTGGCGGCATCGATTGTCGCAACCGGCGACGCCGCCCTCGCCGCCCGTCTCGAAGATTGGCGCGCAGCGCAGACCGGCGCCGTCGCCGAAACCGTTGAGGAATAACGGCGCTCAATGACCGGCGTTGATCATCCCGGCTCGGTTGAACCCAATGGCGTCATTGGCATCCTCGGCGGCGGCCAGCTTGGCCGCATGCTGGCCATGGCCGCCGCACGCCTCGGATTGCGAACGCATGTTTATTGCCCCGATGAATATTTCCCGGCCGCCGATGTCGCGGCCGCAAAAACAAACGCTTCCTACACGGATGAAAATGCGCTCGCGACTTTCGCCGCTTCTGTTGATGTCATCACCTATGAATTTGAAAATGTGCCAGTTGAAACTGTTGCATTTCTTCTTTCTGTCGGCGCATGCGTGCGGCCGGGCGCTATGGCGCTTGAAATGGCGCAGGACAGGCTTGTTGAAAAAGAGTTTGTCGGCGGGCTTGGCGCCGCCACGGCGCTGTTTCACGCAGTAAACGATCTCGCCTCGCTCGACGCCGGCCTCAAAAAAGTCGGCCGCCCGGCGATATTGAAAACCCGCCGCCTCGGCTATGACGGCAAGGGTCAGACACGTCTTACTGAAGCCGATATTGACCTGCACGGCGCTTTTGAAAAAGCGATTGAATTTGCCTGGGCGGAAGTTGGCGCCGCGCCATCGATCCTGGAAGGCTTTGTTCCGTTTGAGCGCGAAATTTCTATCATCGGCGCGCGCGGCGCCGAAGGCGACATTCGCCTTTACGACCCAACTGAAAATGTCCACGCCAACGGCATATTGAAAACTTCTTCTGTGCCAGCCGCTGTTTCCGAAGCAACCGCTGAAATTGCAGGCGCCGTCGCCGCCAACATCCTTAACGCGCTCGACTATGTAGGCGTTGTCGGCGTCGAATTTTTTGTCCTACCCGGCGGCGCCATTGTGATCAATGAATTTGCGCCGCGCGTTCATAATTCGGGACATTGGACCCTTGACGGATGCGCGGTATCGCAATTTGAACAGCATATTCGCGCGGTCGCCGGATGGCCATTGGGGGATCCAGCGCGCCATTCAGACGCTGTCATGGAAAATCTGATTGGCGATGACGTCCACGCCTGGCGCTCCATGTCAGAACAAAAAAATGCGTGCCTCCATCTTTATGGAAAACGCGATGCGCGGGCCGGCCGCAAGATGGGCCATGTCACCCGGCTCCGATAAGTGATCAGGTTATGTCTTGAAAAAAAGTCACGCCTAAAAACACGATAATCGCTCAACCAAGAGGTCGAAAAATCCGTCCCGGTCAACGCGATGGGCCCAGTTTGCATTAGCGGGCAATCCGGTGCTGCCCCAAAAATCGACGGCGGTATGCCCCAGAGTTAATTGAGATTCCGTTTCCACACGAATATTGCAGGGCTTTAGTTCAAATAGCTCCGGGTTTAGAAGATAAGCGATTGTACACGGATCATGCAGTGGAGCGCCCTCCGTTCCATATTTTTCGGCGTCATAGCGCCCGAAAAACGAAAGCAGTCCATAGGAAGCTTTTGCAACAGGATTATCTATTTTTGAAATGCGATCCAGCACCTGCGACGTCGTAAAAACCTGATGGGTCACATCAAGGCCAAACGCGGCAATCGGCCGCCCGCATTCGAACACGATTTTCGCCGCGTGGGGATCCACATAAATGTTGAATTCCGCCGACGGCGTAACATTGCCGCCTTCCCTCAAGGCGCCGCCCATCAAAACAATTTCGCCAATTTTTGGCAATATTGCCGGTTCGCGCAAAATGGCAGTTGCAATATTGGTGAGCGGCCCGGTTGGAACTAATGTAATTTCACTGTCGGCCGCCGACATCAACGTTTCGATGATAAATTCGACGGCGCCTTTGGGCTCCAACTTTGTGACCGGATCGAAAATATCGATGCCGTCAATACCATCGACGCCATGTACGTATTCGGCAGTGGCGCCTTCTGTCTCAAGAGGCTTATCGCAGCCGGCAAACATCGGAACATTTTTGTTGCCGACAATATCGCTCAAAATGCAAATGTTGCGTTTGGTTTTTTCGAGCGGCACATTTCCCGTTACGGCGCAAACCCCCAGAATGTCCAATTCTTCCGGCGATGCAAACGCCAAAAACAACATGAGCGCATCGTCTTGCCCGGGATCACAATCAATGATTATTTTGCGTTGCATAATTTTCTCATCAATAGTCATGGGGCGATCGCCGCGTGAGGCAGGCTAGGGCCCGCCAGTTGAATAATGTCTTCAGGGCGGACGGTTATAGCGTATGTTCCGCCATCAGGGTCAAGGCGCTGAACTTCCGGCATGAGATGGCAAAAATGCGATCCATCCCGCGGCGTCAAACCCAAGCGACCGCCGGACGATCCGCGGGCAATGCGGCTTGGTGTTGAGCCGCCTTTCGCAAGTCGATAGGGTGATTTGAAGTTTTTGGCGGTACGCAATGAAAATCGTCGCGATCAAAGTCTATCAGGTCGATCTGCCGCTGGTTGAAGGGCGTTATTCCTGGTCTGAGGGAAAATTCGTCGAGGTCTTCGACAGCACGGTCGTTGAGCTTTTATGCGACGATGGGCAAGCCGGTTATGGCGAGATCTGTCCCCTCGGCCCTTTTTATCTGCCGGCCTTCGGCGCCGGCGCACGCGCCGGCATTGGCGAACTCGCCCCGACATTGACGGGCGAAGACCCAACGGCGATCGCGCGCATAAATCAACGCATGGACCAGGCCTTGCTGGGTCATCCTTATGTCAAATCCGCAATCGATATGGCCTGTTGGGATCTTTTTGGCAAAGCCACGGGGCGATCGGTTTGCGCTTTGATGGGCGGCAAGTTTGGCGACAGCGTTGCGCTTTACCGCGCCATCAGCCAGGCTTCTTCCGATGCAATGGCCGAGAACATTGCCGCCTATCGCAGCGAAGGTTACGCCAAGTTTCAACTTAAAGTCGGCGGCGACCCCCAAGACGATATTGACCGCATCAAAAAGGCTGCGGCGCTGTTATCGAAAGACGAATTGCTGGTAGCGGACGCCAATACGGGCTGGCGTGTTGACGACGCAGTGAGGATTGCGAACGCCGTTCGCGATCTCGATGTCTATATTGAACAGCCTTGCAAGACGTATGAGCATTGCCTCACCGTACGGCGCGGAACCACTTTGCCGTTCATCCTCGACGAGAACATCACCGATCTTGAAGCGCTCATGCGCGGCCATCAAGACGGCGCCATGGATGTAATCAATTTGAAAATTTCAAAAGTCGGCGGCCTGACAAAGGCGCGGCAGATCCGCGACCTCTGCGTATCCCTGAATATCCCGATGACCATCGAGGACAGCTGGGGCGGCGATATTACGACGGCGGCCATCGCCCATCTGGCGCATTCAACGCCGGAAACGTTGCGATTTTCCGCAACCGATTTCAACAGCTATGTCACAGTGCAAAACGCCTTTGGGGCGCCGCGGCGCGAAGCGGGCCGCATGGCGGCGTCGGACGCGCCGGGACTGGGCGTAACGCTGAATATGGACGCTTTGGGCCAGCCGGTTAGCGAATATGTGGCGTAACCAGACGGCGATTGGCTGGAAAAGGCGTTTGCCGGATGCGGCATGTGGATGGACAAGAAATCGCACCGAATTTGCCCTTAGCGGCGCTGATCTTCGCGCTCAAAGACGCCGCCCGTCCCTACTATTTATTAGATTCTGACGTACTCGTGGTGCAGACCGCCCAAATGACTCACTGATTTGATAGCGCCTTCAGCGTGAACTCTACGCTCGACTGGTGAATTCTTCTCCAATGACAGATGAGTGCGAGCGTTATTGTAATATTTGACATATGCTCTCATCACTCGGCGGAAATGCGCTTCGCCAAAGATTAGAATGTGATCGAGACATTCGCGTCTGATGGATCCGTTGATCCGTTCCGAATATCCGTTCTGCCAGGGAGAATGCGGCGCTGTTGGACGATCCCTGATTCCGATGTGTCTCATCTTTCTCCGTACAACACCGTTAAAAACCGGGTCATTGTCGCGGATCAGATAATTTGGCGCATCGCTCCAGGGAAATGCTTCGATCAGTTGCTGGGCAACCCATTCCGCATTCGGTATTGTCGTCACGGCACAATGAATAATCCTTCGGCGCGCGTGATTGATGATGATAAGGCAATAAAGCAGCTTGAAATGGATCGTTGGGACAATAACGAAGTCCATGGAAGCAAACCCGTCCTTATGATTTGCAAGGAACGTCTTCCACGTCTGCCCACCGCCATTCATCGGACGTTTTACCATGTAATTCGCTACAGTGGTTTGGGACACCGAGTAGCCGAGCAACAAAAGCTCACCGTGAATTCTAGGCGCTCCCCAAAGTGGGTTTTCGCGACTAACCCGCCGGATCAGTTCTCGTAACTCAGCGTCTACCTTCGGCCGCCCGCCCCTGCGTCCTGATTTCCAGCGCCAATACGCTCGAAACCCTTGTCGATGCCATCGCAATAGCGTCACCGGCTGCACGATATGGATAAAATCGAGAACCGATGGGCATAGCCGGTATAGCGTGATGATAATGACCCTGCTCCAAAATCCAACACGAATGTGCTTTGGGCGGCGAAGTCGCAACATCACAAGCTGCTGCCGTAAAATCAGGTTTTCAGCTTCAATCGATCGGCGTGATCTGAACTGAAGCCGAAACCATTGAATTATGATCGATAAGATCCTGAGCATCACGCATTAACATGCGACGATTCCCTCATAAGGCACGCGGATAAAGTTTTTGGTAGCCACACCCTCATCAGTCTATCCGCCAGCGCACTTCTGTATTGCAATTCTCGAAAACATGCACACCAAAACGTAGATCATCGACATTAGAAACTAAAAACTCGTAAATACTACCGTCTTCGACTTCTCCAGCCGAAACGCCAGTATAAATTAGATTCTCTGATCGGATCGCGCGAATTCTTTCCGCAGCTATTTCTTTGCCGCCATCCGCAATCGTGCCTCCGTAACCACCGCGCTTGACTTGATCTATAAATGTGACCAATGCACGCCTTGCTATCACTTCGCCTTCTGCTTCTGCGATCGCCGCACACTCAAAGTTCGGTTTAGCGTCGGAGCAAGAATATAAGCACACTCCGAAAAAGAAAGCGGCACCAAAACAAGTCCAGCTTTTTGACATTTTATGGCACCTCGAATTCAAAATAAATAGTTCCATAGTAGTCTTGTTGGAACGGCTGGCCGCCAAATAAGTCCAAAACGCGTCCAGTTGCAACTACAGCTCCATTATTCGGGCGGCTTGGGTTGGAATTGAAGTCGTATTGTTCAGTATCTGCGGTCACGTGTCCAGTAGCTTTATAACTGTTGTTGCCCACATTCACATTGACCTCTCCCCTAAACGCCACCGCGCCGGCAGTCCAGTCGCCCGTGTTGCCTGAGAATGCGAAGTTTGGATCGTTGCCTCCGCCGGCTGCAGCCAGCTTTGACAAAGTCCCATTCAGTGCACTCTGTCCTAAGCGCTTAGCTGTATATGTATGCATACGGCGGGTGTTAATATTCTCACTGCCAGCTCTATTTCCTCGGCCTGCAAGATAGTGAGTAGTGCCGCGAACGGGGTCACCTGTGGCGGCCGTCCCTGGTGTCCGCGGATCCTTCTCGGGGCCAGATCCAGCTCTATAAGTTCCAATCTTCGTAGTTACTTTCTTCGCCCCAATCCTCGTACCGGTTCGTTGGATTCGTTGAACGTCGTTTACTTCGCATTCCTTGGAGCAGTCTCCTTTTGTTTTGATCTTCTTTCCATCTGGATCCACGTGTTTAACCGGATCGTTCCCGACATAGGCATAAAGATTCATCTGATCCTCGTAGCCGACGGGATCGGTCTGGAGGAAACGGCCGACCTCCGGGTCCATCCAGCGGGCTTTGTAGTAATAAAGTCCGGCGGAGGCGTGCAGCCTTTGTCCGGTGAAACGGAACGGAAAGCCCGCATCGCCCTCGGGCCCGCTCTCTCCGTATGGGGAGTACGTATAACGGTCGATGATCGCGCCGCTGTTGTTGGTGGTCGCGACAACTGAGCCCAGATAATCGGCGTGCGCCCACTCCTTGCCGGTCTCAACCCCGCTCGAATTATAGGTGATCATCAGCAAGGGTTCGTCAACCCGACCGCGAAGGCGGTCAGTCTATAAATTGCGCGCATTCGCGCGCGAGCCCGGCAGGCGGATATAACGCTTCAAGACCTTGTTGTTGGTCAAATGATGGGGCGTTGCATAACTGGTCTCGGCGTTCGGCGACTGCGTTTGCTCCGCAAACGGTTCGCCTCACCCTGGTTGGGCGGGGCCCCAACCCCGCCCAACCCATCGAAATAATGCGCGCTTTGCACGCCGAGAATATTCTGCCAGCGCGGATTGCCGTCGGGCCATTTCCGGTCGCGCACCAGCGAAACCCCGCCCGGCGCGTCGAGGATGTTGCGCAGCCGGTTGTCGCCCTCATATTCAATATGCCAGCCGCGATGGTCGTCGGTGATGTTGCCATTTGCGTCATGTAAAACGGCCTTGGACCGAAAGCCGCTTAGACCAAAAATCTATAAACTATTGAGATTATTTTATTTTTTTGGTGAGCCCTGATGGATTCGAACCATCGACCTACTGATTAAAAGTCAGTTGCTCTACCGACTGAGCTAAGGGCCCCACAACAGGGTATTGCAAGAAGCTGCAACAGGCGCCTGACAAACAGACGCCGCCTCGGCCAGCGAAGCGGCGAACGCCTTTCAGGAGCGCGGAACATAGTGGCGCGGTTTGGCTGGGTCAACCGATTCTCCGGCGCGAAAACTGGGGACTATTCACAGGGTTTCCTCGCCTGTCGCCGCCTTGAAACCGGCGATGAAGGCGGCAAGTCGTCCCGCGCTGATCGCCGCGCGCAGCCCCGCCATAAGGGTCTGATAATATTGAAGATTGTGCCAGGACAGCAGCATCGGCCCGAGATATTCCCCGGCCCGGAAAAGATGGTGCAGATAGGCTTTGGAATAATCGCGGCTGGCGGGGCAATCACTTGCGGGATCAAGCGGCTCGGGATCGTCGGCAAATTTCGCATTCTTGATGTTGATCGCGCCGGCGCCGGTCCAGGCCTGGCCATGGCGGCCGGAGCGGGTCGGCGCCACGCAATCAAACATGTCGATCCCGCGCGCGACGGCGCCGACAATATCGGCGGGCTTGCCGACGCCCATCAGATAACGCGGCTTTTCAATTGGCATATGCGGCGTGGTAAATTCGAGCACGCGAAACATCTCTTCGCGCCCCTCGCCCACCGCAAGACCGCCGACGGAATAGCCGGGAAAGTCAATTTCCATCAGACGCTCAAGGCTTTCACGGCGCAGATCTTCGAAATTGGCGCCCTGCACAATGCCGAACAACGCCTGGCCGGGTTTTGCGAGTTTCTCAAAGGCGTTTTTTGAACGCAAGGCCCAGCGCGCGGAGAGGCGCATGGACTCCCGCGCCGCCTCATGTTCAATCGGGATTGCCGGACATTCGTCAAGCTGCATCTGAATGTCGGCGCCAAGAAGGCCCTGAATTTCAATCGACCGCTCCGGCGTCAGCATATGCTTTGAACCGTCAATATGCGATTGAAAGGAAACCCCGTCCTCGGTGAGCTTTCGGAGTTTCGACAGCGACATCACCTGGAAACCGCCGCTGTCGGTCAGGATCGGGCGCGGCCAGTTCATGAACTTGTGCAATCCGCCGAGCGCCGCGACGCGCTCTGCCGTTGGCCGCAACATGAGATGATAAGTATTGCCGAGAACGATATCCGCGCCGGTTGCGCGCACATGCTCCGGCAGCATCGCTTTGACCGTGCCGGCGGTTCCCACCGGCATAAAGGCCGGGGTTCTGATCTCGCCGCGCGGCGTTGCAATTACGCCGGTGCGGGCGCCGCCGTCGCTGGCGTTTACCGCAAAAGAAAACTCATCCGCCACGTGTCGGCTCCAGAAAACAGGCATCGCCAAACGAATAAAAGCGATAGCCCGCGCTGATAGCATGGGCGTAGGCGTCTTTCATGGTTTTTGTGCCGGCAAAGGCGCAGACCAGCATGAAAAGCGTTGAACGCGGCAGATGGAAGTTCGTCATCAGCGCGTCAACGCTGCGGAACTTGTATCCCGGCGTAATAAAAATATCGGTTTCGGCGCAAAAGGCATTGATCTGACCCGTTTCATCCGCAGCGCTTTCTAACAGCCGCAGCGTCGTTGTCCCCACCGCAATGATGCGCCCGCCAGATGACCGGGCGGCATTCATCCGCACCGCCTGGGCCTGCGTGATTTCACCCCATTCGCTGTGCATCATGTGATCGCCGGTGTCGTCAACCGAAACTGGAAGAAAGGTCCCGGCGCCAACATGCAGCGTGATCGCCTCACGCAAAACACCGCGCGCCTCTAACGCGGCAAATAATTTATCGGTAAAATGAAGGCCTGCTGTCGGCGCAGCAACAGATCCTTCGGCACGAGCATAAATAGTTTGATAATCTTCCGCATCTTCCGCGCGTGCTTCGCGCTGCCTTGCGATATAGGGCGGCAAAGGCGGCTCACCCGCAATCGCCAATGCTGCATCAAACGCGCCGCCGCTGTGGTCAAACAACAGCGTTGCCTCTGCATTGTCTCGCTCAAGCACTATGGCGGACAACCAACTGTCAAAGGTAATAACATCGCCTTCTCGCAATCGCTTTGCCGGCCGGACAAAGGCGCGCCATGCAGCGCCCGACGCCCGATCTTCGAGGCGCCTGTGCAGCGTAACATCAACGCGCACTTCCCCGCCCCCGCCTTCGGCACGCGCCGGACGTACACCCTCTAATTGCGCAGGGATCACTTTTGTATCGTTCACCACCAACATGTCGCCGGGCCGCAAGATGTGTGCGAGATCGCCTACGCCACGATCATGCAAACCGTCCGGCGCCACATGCAGCATGCGCGCGGCATCGCGCGGGCGCGCGGGCTCCAGCGCAATGCGCTCCGGCGGCAGTTCGAAATCAAAAAGATCAACGCGCATGAGGCGCCCTTCCCTCAGCGCGCGGCATTCAAATTAAATAGAATAAGTGTCGTAATTAAAACCCTGGTCCATGGTTTTGGCGGGCGATTGCTCCGCGCATTCGCCGACCGGCTTCGCCGGCACGCCGGCAACTGTGCAATGGGGTTTGACGTCTTTTAAAACCACGCTGCCGGCGGCGACTTTGGCCCCTTCGCCCACCTCTATGTTGCCGAGCACTTTGGCGCCGACGCTGATCAGGGCGCCGCGGCGAATTTTCGGATGACGGTCGCCGCTCGCCTTGCCAGTCCCGCCAAGGGTGACATTTTGCATAATCGAGACGTCGTCTTCGACCACCGCCGTCTCGCCAATGACAATGCCTGTGGCGTGATCCATGAATACGCCCTTGCCGATTTTTGTAGCGGGATGAATATCCACGGCGAAAAGTTCCGACATGCGGCTTTGTAAATAGAGCGCCAGCGCCTCGCGGTTTTGCCGCCATAACCAATTGGCGACGCGATGCGTCTGCAGCGCCAGGTATCCTTTGAAATACAAAAAAGGCTGCATGTATTCGTGGCAGGCGGGATCACGATTATAAACCGCGCGTAAATCGCGCAGGGCCGATTCAATTATTTTTGGCTCATCAGCAAACGTGTCGGTGCAGACCTCGCGCCACAACATGGTGTTCATTTCCGCGTCGGCGAGCTTTTGCGCCAGCCGATACGAGATCGCGGCCTCGAATGTTTGATGATTAAGAATGATCGCATGAAGCAAGCTCGCAAGGATTGGTTCCTGCGCCGCAGCGCTTGCCGCCTCGACGCGCATGCGCGCCCAGGTCTGATCGCTGGAGAGCTCTATAACATTTGAAGCTTTTGGTGTTGCTGTAGCCATGGCGACATTATCCTATGGACGGCCCGTCACTGCAAGAATGCGTTTTGAAATAGGGCCCGGACCCTCGCCGCGCAAGGCCTTGGCGTAAGCGGTTAACGTCATCACAATGGTGAGACTGTCGGTAATTTCACCGGACATCACCATTTCTAACAGAGCGTTAAAAGAAACTCTTTTGATGGTTAACGCCTCGGAAGGCTCCGGCGCGGCTGCGCCTGGCGCAAGATCCCAGGCGAAGAAGCAGATTGCGCGTTCGTCCGTAACCGAATTAGAGATGTCAAACGCAGAAAATTCAGCCCAGCTTTGCGCGCTTAATCCGGTTTCTTCTTCAAGTTCACGCATTGCAGACTCTAAAGGCGCGATTTCAATCGGCCCGCCGCCTTCGGGCAATTCCCAGCTATAGCGATCACTGGGAAAACGGTGCTGACCGACAAGCCAGACAAAGCCTTCATCGTCGATCGGCAAAATGCCAATCGCAAGATTCTTAAAATTGACGACGCCATATTCGCCCGGCGTTCCGTCGGGATGAAGTACGCCGTGATCGACAACACTGATCCACGGATTGTCGAACGCAGTTTTCCTCGATGTAACCCGCCAGGGCCCGATCTGTGTCTTTGCCGTCATTCTTCGGCGGCGCCGGAAATCGTAACGGCCCGCACCGGAACGCCAAACTGACAGACATCCATATAGTCATGACGGAAATGAAAGAACGCTTCGGGACGATTGCGCCGCGATTCATAATAAGCGGCGAATGTCTCGGTCGAGGAATCAAGAATTTCAAGCGCTGTTCTTTCCGCTTCGGGCAAGTCTGCTGCGATGCGCATGGAAAGGATTGTTTCGCCCATGTCATCGTCAGCCGATTGCGGCGGCGACACACGGCGCAAGGCCTGGAGATATTCCATCCCCTCAACCACCCGGCCAAAGACCGAAAGATTGCGGTCAAGATAGCGTTGCGGCTGCAGCGTGATGTAAAATTCCGTGCTGGCGCTATCGGGTTCATTGTTGCGGCCAAACGCAAACGCGCCGGTGCAGTGGAGATGCCAGATCGCTTCGCCAGCCGCATCAATGCCGGCGGGAAGGCTGTCCACAAAACCGACTTTCGCCGCATAGCCGTCAGCATCGTCAATGGCGTCAAAAGCGATATCCGCCGTCAGCGGCTGATCAAATTCCGCCTTCATGGTTTTGGCGGCGGTCTTGATCTCGCGGGTCTCCAGCGCATCGCCTCCTTGTGCAACAAAACCGTCGATCACCCGGTAAAATGACAGCCCGTCATAGAATTCCTCCCGGGCGAGCGCCTTGATCTGGGCGACATGGGCCGGCGCCAGCCGGGTCGCGAGCGCGACGACGACGCGGCCCCGCTCAAGGTCGATATAAAGAAGATTTTCCGGATCGAGGGCGCGCCAGTCTGACGCCGCTGAATTCTCAAGGATCTCTGCGGGAGACGGCTTGTCGTCATAAGAAATCGCATTTGGGTCGTGCGCCGCCGCTTCAGGCGCATCGGCTGCTGCGACGCTGTTATCCGGCGCTTCTCCTTCTGCGCATGCGGCTAAAGAAAAGATTACCGTCGCAGCGATCGCGCCGTGCTTCATGGTGATGCTCATTTTTATTCCTTCGTTAGCCCCGGCCGCGATAGGACGCGACGCCCGGATCCGGCAGCCAAAGTCCCTTTGGCGCGGCGCCGGTCTGATAAAAAATATCGATGGGAATGCCGCCGCGCGGATACCAATAGCCGGCAATGCGCAGCCATTTTGGTTTTGCGGCGGCGATAATGCGCCTGGCAATTGTGATGGTGCAATCTTCGTGAAAGGCGCCGTGATTGCGAAAAGAGGTCAGAAAGAGTTTCAATGACTTTGATTCGACGATTGTTTTTTGCGGGACATAATCAATCACCAGATGGGCAAAATCCGGCTGACCGGTCATCGGACACAGCGCGGTAAATTCCGGCGCAGTAAAGCGCACAAGGTAAACATCGCCGGGATGCGGGTTCGGCGCTGTCTCGAGATGCGCAGCCTCGGGCGAGGCCGGCGGCCGCAGCTCTGCGCCGAGCTGGGTGAGGCTGCCGGCCGCAGCGCCTTTAGTCCGCTGCTTTCCGGCCGGCTTTTTCACCGATTTTATTGAGGGTTTGTTTGTCGTCGCCGCGCGAAGCTGGGTCAGGCTCGACGCCGCCGCTTTTTTGGCCCGCTTTTTCGCGAGGCTCCGCGCCGGTTTTTTCGTTGATTTCCCTGTCGTCGCCGCCATTTTTTGCGCCTCCATCCAAAGCAAAATGCAACAAACTTAAATCGGCATTTTGCTCTCTGGTTTGGTTAGTCGCATGATTTTGCGAAAAACCGGGAACCACTTTTTCGCATCATGCTCCTGGGCCCTTCTAGCCGCGCCCGCCGCCGGCGCAAAGCCCGGCAAAATGGCGCGCCCAAAGGGGCCCAACCCCATGGACAAGCCCCGGCGTCCTGTCCTATAAGCCGCGCTCCGCCGGAGGGGCCATGCCTTTTCCGGCTCGGGCCCAGGTAGCTCAGTTGGTAGAGCAGCGGACTGAAAATCCGCGTGTCGGTGGTTCAAATCCGCCCCTGGGCACCATTCGCAGCTGGTTTTGCGCAGCAAAATCAAAAAGTCCGGTGGACTTTTGAAAGCGAAGAATGCCCGGCAGGGCCAAAGACCGTTGAGAATGTGAAGGCGACCATTGGCGGAGCCGACGCAGCACGCAAACGCAGCTGGGCGAGATCATTCCCCGCTGCCCATAAATCCCAATGATTGCAGACCGCATTTTTTATTTAACTAATCTTGCCGCATTGGTCTTGACGTTGCCCCCTGAATGCCCGCGTTTACAGGTTCGGCCTGTTCAGTTTTGAGCCGCTCCCGTTTTCATAAAATTTAACACGCAATTGCGCCACAGGGTTTCTCAACGTTTCCCATCACAGCGCTGCAAGCGCGGAAAACCGTTTGGAGATTCGTTTATACAAACTTGAAATTGTTGGTAGACGTATAATCCATTGGCGCGAGGATATGCGTTCATCTCTTAAATGGCGTTTCGCGGAAATGGATGTCAAACAGCCTGTTCACACCCAAACAAACACTGCTAAGCTATTGTTGCGTGGTGGTTACATTTAATTGTCGAAGGAACACCGATGACAGCTATGGTTGTTAAGGCCGGCCTCAGGGTCGCTGAAGAACTCGTCACTTTCATCGAAAGCAAGGTCTTGCCGCGAACAGGCCTTGAGGCTGAAGATTTCTGGGCCGGCTTTGCAGATATTTTTAAATCACTGGCGCCCAAAAACGCCGCGCTTCTTGCCAAACGCGATGAAATACAAGAGCGCATTGATACATGGCACAATGCCCATATGGGCCAGTCACTGGATTTGGCGGCATATACCGGTTTTTTGAAAGACATTGGATATCTTGTTCCCGAACCGGCCCCGTTCACGATCAGCCCGAGCAATGTTGACGACGAAATGTCCACATTGGCTGGCCCTCAGCTCGTGGTTCCCGTGCTCAATGCGCGCTTCCTCCTCAATGCCGCGAATGCGCGCTGGGGCAGTTTATACGATGCGCTTTACGGAACCGATGCAATCCCGGGAACGCCCGCCGGCAAAGGCTATGACGCATCGCGCGGCGCACAAGTTATTGCCCGGGCGAAATCGTTCCTGGATGCCTCTGTCCCGCTCGCCAGCGGCAGCTGGGCGGACTGGACTGGCGGCAAACCGCAACTGGCTGCTCCGTCCCAATTCGCCGGCCATGCCGGGGATAATATTCTCCTGCGCAATAATGGATTGCACATTGAGTTGGTCATCGACGCCAATAATCCAATTGGCAAGGACGACCCGGCAGGCATCGCCGACGTCATTTTGGAATCCGCACTGACAACGATTGCTGATCTTGAAGATTCCGTGGCGGCTGTGGACGCTGAAGATAAAGTTGCGGCCTATGCAAATTGGCTGGGCCTTATGAAAGGCGACCTGACCGCCAGCTTTGAAAAAGGCGGAAAGATGCTGACCCGCACGCTCAATGCAGATCGCAGCTATACCGCGCCAGACGGAACAGATTTCACCCTGCCCGGCCGGAGCCTGTTATTTGTACGAAATGTTGGTCATTTGATGACAACACCCGCTGTCCTTATGCCCGACGGATCGGAAGCGCCTGAAGGCATTCTGGACGGAATCATTACCAGCCTGATCTCGCTGCATGACCTCAACCGTAACGGCAAATTCGTCAATAGCCGTGCGGGTTCGATCTATATCGTAAAGCCCAAAATGCACGGGCCCGAAGAAGCGGTCTTCACCAATATTCTGTTTGACGCCATCGAGGACCTGCTGGGCCTTGAGCGCTACACAATCAAAGTGGGCGTGATGGACGAAGAGCGGCGGACATCCGCCAATCTGGCAGCGTGTATTGCGGCCGTACAAAAGCGCATCGTATTCATCAATACTGGGTTTCTCGACCGCACAGGTGACGAAATTCATACGTCCATGCGCGCAGGCGCCATGCTGCGCAAAGGCGATATGAAGTCATCGGACTGGATTACGGCCTACGAGGACCGCAATGTTCAGATCGGGCTGGCCTGCGGTCTCGCAGGACGTGCGCAAATCGGCAAAGGCATGTGGGCCGCGCCTGACCGTATGGCCGATATGCTGGAGCAAAAAATCGGTCACCCAAAAACCGGCGCAACGACCGCGTGGGTGCCTTCACCGACGGCAGCGACGCTGCATGCCACGCACTACCATTCTGTCGATGTCTTTGCGCGTCAGAACGACCGCAAGGCGGAGCCAATTGCCAGCCTCGATAGACTGCTCAGCATTCCCTTAGCCGCAGGCAAAAACTGGTCAAAAGCCGAAATCAATGACGAACTCGATAACAATGCCCAGGGGATTTTGGGGTATGTCGTACGCTGGATTGATCAAGGTATTGGCTGCTCAAAAGTGCCTGACATTCATGATATTGGCCTGATGGAAGACCGTGCGACGCTGCGCATCTCGTCCCAGCACATGGCGAACTGGATGCTGCACGGCGTGTGTACGCCTGACGAAATCGACGCCGCTTTGTCCCGTATGGCGGCAAAAGTTGACGCCCAGAATGCCGATGACCCGTTTTATCAACCCATGGTGGGTAATGAACAAACGAGCCTGGCCTTTAAAGCTGCAAGAGCCCTGGTGTTCGAAGGCGTCGAACAACCCAACGGCTATACTGAACCCTTACTCCATCACTATCGCGCTTTGCTGAAAGCACAATCAAATAATTAGGACGACGCGACGACCAGGATTGCGCTTGAAAAAGCCAACATGATCATCACCGCCGCCTTTGCGTGACGAACCCCGTTGGTGCAGCCACTTTTTATGTTACCGTAAGGCTGGCTGGTCCTCCCCCCGAAATATCCCGTTTAGCGTTCGGCAAAACGCCCAAGCCCGTCACGGAACATCATCTCCCATCCGGATTGCGCCGATTTCGCCGACGCTTCAGTGACATTGCCCATCAGCGCATCGGACACGTTGAGAAGACAGGCATCGCCTTCCACCTCAAGGGCGAGTTTCAGCATTGAAAGCGTTGGCCCGCCCCAATCCGGCGCCAGATAGCCATTGAGATAAAGCGCTTTTTCCGGCTGACACATTTGCACGCGATACCATTCAAGGCTTTCGCCATTTTCATTTCGCTCCACCAGAAGACCGCCTGTTTGCGCATCCAGCGTCATGGTTGATTTTTCGCCGAGGGCGCGAAAATCATTCATCCACCAGCTGTTAACCTCATCGGTCATTAATGACCAGACCTTGCCCGCGGACCGCTTTATGGGAACCTCAAATTCGTATTTGTAAATTCTTGCTGCAGGCAATTCTTCAATCGGCATGGCTGTCTCCCGGCGAAATAATTTACGCGTCAAATTCAGCAATTTTTTTCAGGCGCACGATCGATGACGAAATACGATCAACATGTTTGCGCATCCATGGATTACAAGCGCGTTTTAGCGGCGCGGGATTGAGGTAGTTCCAGCGAACGCGCCCCTCGCGCTCAACGATAATCAAATCAGCTTTTTCGAGAACACCGATATGCTTGAGGACGCCCGTGCGGCCAATAGTTGGGAATAGATCGACAATTTCCCCTGTTGTCTTTCGCCCTGCCGCCAGCGCGTCCACGATTTTCCGGCGCTTGCCGTCTGAAATCGCTTTCCAAACCTCATCACCAGCGTCGGCATATTGTGTCACCATATAGTGACATTACAGTACACCTATCAATTGTCAAGCCGCGCTCGCTTGCGCCCGCACGGCGATACGCCCCGCCCGCCCGCCGCCCCCAGCGCCTGACGCAACGCGTAATTTGTGCTAATAAACCGGTCTCGCCCCGCGTGACGCCAGGCGCATTATTGTTTTTGAAGCCGGAGACCGCCAATGCCCCCTTTTGACAGCATTCTTGAGACGATCGGCAACACGCCAATCGTCCGCATCAACAAGCTGGCGCCGGATCACGTCAATCTTTTCGCCAAGATTGAAGCCTTTAATCCCATGGGGTCGGTGAAAGACCGGCTCGCCCTGGGCGTTATCGAGGATGCGGAAAAATCGGGCGCCTTAAGTCCAGGACAAACCGTCGTCGAGGCGACGAGCGGCAATACCGGTATCGGTCTCGCCATGGTGTGTGCGGTCAAAGGCTATCCGCTGGTGGTGACGATGGCGGAAAGCTTTTCGGTGGAGCGGCGCCGGCTGATGCGGTTTCTCGGCGCAAAGGTGGTTTTAACGCCGGCTTCGGAGAAAGGCACCGGCATGTACCGGAAGGCGGAAGAACTCGCCGATGCGCACGGCTGGTTCCTTGCCCGGCAATTTGAAAACCCGGCCAATCCCGATATGCATGCGCGCACAACCGCGCGCGAAATTCTCGAAACATTTGACGGTATTCATCTCGACTATTGGGTGACCGGCGCCGGCACCGGCGGCACGCTGCAGGGCATTGCGCGTGTGTTGCGCGCAGAAAGTCCGAATACAAAAATTATTGTTTGCGAGCCGGATAATGCGCAGATCCTTGGCGGCGGCCATCGCACGAAATACAACAGCGACGGCGCGCCGTTAGACAGCCATCCAGATTTCCGCCCGCATTTGATGCAAGGCTGGACGCCGGACTTTATTCCCAAAATTACCGGCGATGCGATGGATGAAAAGCTGATTGACCGGTTTCTTCCGGTCAACGGACTCGAAGCCCTGCGTCTTGCGAAGGCGCTTGCCTGTAAGGAAGGCATATTTGCCGGGATATCCGGCGGCGCCACCTTCGCCGCAGCAGTCGAAATCGCCAAAACGGCGCCGAACGGCGCAAATATCTTGTGCATGCTGCCGGATACGGGTGAGCGTTATCTTTCAACACCGCTCTTTGAAGACATCCCCGCCGACATGACAGACGCTGAAATCGCCCTTTCCAAATCCACGCCCGGTTACCGTTTCGACCAGGCGCCAAAAACAGCGCCCCAAAGCGCCGATGCAGCGCCGGTCGACGTGAATGATCGCGCGCGTCAGTTCGTGGCCGGCGCCCTTGCCGACCGGGAACAACCGGTTGCATTTTTTGCGCTCGAATGGTGCGAATTCTGCTGGTCCGTTCGGAAAATGTTTGCAGAACTCGACATCGACTATCGGGCGATCGATCTCGACTCCGTGGAGTATCAGGAAAATGGCTGGGGCGGCGAGATCAGAAAAGCTTTGGAAGCACAAACCGCGATGAAAACAATCCCGCAAATTTTTGTTGGCGGCAGTTTTATCGGCGGGTGCAGTGAAGTGTTCGACAGTTACAAGGACGGCCGCCTGCAAAAGCTGTTTGATGAATTTGGCGTTTCTTATGCTGACAAAGCCGGCTTTGATCCTTACGAATTATTACCGAAATGGCTGCATCCGCGGTAACCGACAACGCATATCAGACGCCACGCAGCAATTTCGGCCAACGCACGAGGCCCTGCGCTTAACGACTGTTTATGCCAGTACGTTGCGCAATAATTCTTCGATTATTTTGACTTCCTTCACCGTACATTCCGCATCGGAAGATACGGCGTCCCTTCCCCCGAATTTTACATAGTGGACCGCCGCAGGCCCGGTTGTGTTCTGTGCTGCAAGCTGTTCAAAAAACGACTTTGTCAAATCCGGCGTTGAATTCTCAGAAGCCGAATCTGCCTGACCGGCCGTGCAAACAACCATTATATTATCCAATTTGCACAAAAGAGGCCGGATAACGTCATTTTCTACTGCAAAGGAAACACCCGGTCTCCAGACTTTGTCAAAATAGCCCTTAAGAATTGCGGGCATTGAATACATCCAAACCGGAAAAACAAAAATAATTGTTGTGGCTTGAGCGAGCGAATTTGTCAGCCCCGTCAATTCCCCGGGCGTGACGCCTTTTGAATAACAGTGTTGCAGATCATCCTCGCGAAGCACCGGATCAAATCCGCATCGATAAAGATCCAGGAATTCAACATGCGCCCCAAGGTTCTTCAGTCTCGAAAGGATCAATTCAAGACACGAAAATACGAAGCCCTCACGTCGCGGCGCGGCATATACGACATGGACCTTATTCATTCGCAGCGCTTTCGAGTTGAATTGATTTTTCCTGCAAATAGAGCAGCGACAATAATATTTCCGCCTCCAGCCACTGTCGATCCTTTACGGTCTCGCTCGGATCATGCTGTTCAATGGCGGCCTCGAGCCATTTGATGATTTTCGCCCGTTGAAAAACCGTGCTGTTTTCATAGGCGGCCGCTGAGCCGGCGACCTTCCAGGGAAACAACCAATATCGCGTTTGGTCCTGGCCGATCAACGCGCCGTGGGGATCGAGAATTTTATCCTGAGACTGTTCATATCCGTCATCATCAGGAACATCCATCGTCAAATCACGGGCCCAAAAACGGTCCCGAATTTCCAGGGAGCGCGGAATGCCAAGCCGCTTGTTGGTTTCGTGTAACAGAAACATAGCGTTTCCAGACACGCTTATTGATGGGCCGCCGGCTGACCGTTCCGGATAGGGCCGCCATAAAGCGCTGCCCCGTTGATTTGAATCGCCGATCCATTGAATCGCTTTTTCAAGAGCGTTCGCCGCAGCGGTCCTCTGCGCCGGCGTAAGGCGGCCATTCTGCAGCGTTTCAAGCAGCGCCCATGACGCTGTGACCGTAACATAGGCGGACGCATTGTCATCATCCGCATCAACGCCGGCATATATGGGCCACCATCCTTCGCGGTGCTGCATGTCGATGATGAAATCGAAAAGTTCCGGCGGCGGCGCCCTGCCATAGGCGGCATGAGCCATCAGGACCCAGCTTGACGACGCGACATGCGCCGCCTCCTTAATGCGCGATTCCAGCGCTACAAGATGGGGAACCGGGTCGGAGGGTTGTAAGCCGGCGGCATTGACAGCGTTTTTTTGAACAATGAACCGTGTAGAGTTTGTACGACTTAAAGCGCGCAAGTTTCTGCCAAAAAATGCGGCGACATGGTCTTTACTGAGATCATAGGCCGGGCCCGCACCGGCGATCTGGCGATTGGTTTTGCTGAGGGCGACAGACGCCTGTGCGACTTCCCAAGGCGTGTTTTGTTCCTCCGTATCCGGCAGGTTCGAAAGAAAAACCTCGAGCGAGCCTGCAAGCGCATCGATCTGACCCTGGAGCTGCGCATCGGTTCGCGAATTTAGCGGTATTGAATCAGGCGATGCGGCGGCGCGCCAAATTGCGCTTGTATCACGGGCAAGATCGGGCCCCCAGATTACGCCAATCGAAAGGATGAATATCGACATGACAGCGGCGACCGAAACAAGGCGTTTTCTGACGACGCGCATTTCGCCCACAGCCGCGGACACTTCAGCGACAAGGCTGCCCTTGGGATCCATGATGGTGACGCCCTTCAAATAGATGGGAATGTCATCCAATGGCGTCGGGCTCGCCATGACCGGTAAAATTCGGCCATTTGGGTTCGGCCATTTTTGTTGGGCGAAACCAAGTTCCGTCCTGGTATATCGCCCCTTCGGAACAGACTGCGGTGTAATCAAAAATATCAGCAGATCAGATTTACCAATCTCCGATTGAATGCGTTGGTCAAAAGTTTTTCCGACCGGCAAATCCTCTTTGTCAAAAAATACTTTGTGGCCGCTCTGCGTCAGCGACAACGCAAGCGCCGCGGCCTGTTTGCGGTTTTCGTGGGCATATGAGATGAATATCTTCACGCGTTGGCGCACATAGCGGCGGGCTTGATCATCGCGTTCACGCCTTCATTAAAGAGTCCGCGTTGCTGCGCCTCGACAGTGACAACGCTTTGGGACGCCGGATCGGAGCGAACCTATCTATTATGCGTTCACGCATATCGCATCACGTCAACGCCAATAACAACCGGTGATGCGCCCAGCAATTGAAAACCATCCGGGCGTTCATTCACCAGACATTTTCGTCAGGTCTCAACCTCAATGTGAGACTTATGCCTCAATTAACAGAAAGGACCCGTCGAAGAAGAACAATCGCGGTCGCGTCCATTATAGCGATTGACGCCATAGCCGCGTCTATGATGTCTGCGTCCCGCAATGATCCGGGTTTTTTCAACATCCGCTTCAATTCTGCGTATTTCCAGAGAAAGGTCGCTAAAGGCTTCTTCGGCGTCATCCCACCGGTTCATGGACGCAATGCATTGTCCTTCGCGGTAATTGCGCATCTCCATGCAACGCGCATGGTTTTTGCAACTTGCGACAACGTTGCGGTGTTGGCCCTCAATTTCCGCGTCAAACCGATTGAGACGGTCTTCCAGGACATTCCATTCTCTCGTTACATCCGTATTGCTCTTTTGACCGCCGACGGCGCCGCCGCCGCTGGGCAATCCGACGCCCAAAATGCCACGAAGAGAATCGGATTGATCCTTGAGGTACACAAGCCGTGAATCAAGACCCGGATTATCGCAGATCGCGCCGGTTTCCGTGTAGGCGCTGCCGCCATTGCCGCCGGTAACTGCGCATGCATTTGCAAGGATTATGAGTCCAACAAGGAAAATACTCTTTGTCATATCGCAGCCTCTCTTCGGTTCCAGCTATTTGCGTGTTTTATTTGCACTCAACCATTTCAACATCAGTGTCACTGTCTTTCATCGCCACCGCGCCGCCCCGCGATGTCGCAACGCCGGGGCCGACCAACGCCGCCCAGGGCTCAATCGATCCCGACGCAGTTACCGCACCCGCCGCCACACTCGACTTTTCGGAGCGATCGCGCATCACCACAGTCGTGGAATTCGGATCGCTGTTCGCAGCCGCCACCCTGCAGCGCTCATCAAACACCTCGGCATTTGTCTGACTTCCGCTCCCGCCGGATACGCAACCGGCAATCATGAACAAGCCTGAGAAAATAAGTATGTGGGTGCGCATCGCTTTCATTGGTTTCTCCGTCGATCCGGTCATGGATTGGATCGGCACCCTTCGCCTACAGCAATCATGCGCTCACGATGGAATGCATCCAATTGCAATTCGGCCTTCAAATTTTCCCACCGTTCGTCGGATGGAAGATCGCCATAACCATTAATAATTCTGATCGCTATCGGGTGGCCCAGATTCGCGGCTTCCACGAGGAACTGATCCGCTTGTTCAATATTTTCAACAAGGCCGCACAGCTTATAGCTGCTGGCGACGGTTCCCGTTCCATAGGCAAGCGCAAGATTGAACAGCGCATTGGCGTTTCGATAAACATACCGGCCGCTGCGATCTTCGCCGGCGGCGCGCTTTAGCCAATGCAAGCCCGCATCGGTATTTTGCACGGTGCCAAGACCCGTGAGATACATTTTCCCGAGCGTGTTCATGGACATCGGATCGTCGTTTATTTCAGCGGCGCTGCAAATCAGATAAACAGTTTCAATGGGCGTTAGATCGCCGGTTTCTTCAAAGCCGAGGCTCCCCTGGAAGTTTCTAAAGGCGCGCCGTGTCATCGGACCATATTTGCCGTCAATTTTGCCGTCATAGTGGCGCAATGCGCGTAACGCCTGTTGCCGCTCACTCAGGGAAATGACGCCGCCGCCGGTCGGATTGTTTTGATAATCCCGCGAAATTCTCGCAAGGCTGGTTTCCGAATATTCGCAGGTCAGATTGAACGCCTGCAAGCGCTTCGCCGCCAGTCGCGCATACTCCGATTGGCATCCGCGCCCTTCAGTAATGGCGAGCTGCATTTGCCGTTGCGCTTCTGTGGTGTTGCCGACGGCGAGATATGCTTCGCCAAGCTTAAACATCGCCTCTGACCGACTGCGGCATTCAAGATCGCGTCTGCGTTCGGAGCACTCTTCCCCCACGGCGAGGCCAACGCAATCATCCGGGAGGCCGTCGCGCGAGCGCGTTTGGACACCGCCATAATCTCCCGCACCGCCAGATTGGGCACGGCTCGAACCCCCCAAATTTCTTCGACTCGTTGAATCGCCCGCCGGGCTGTTGCGATAATATTGCGACCCTTGTGCGCCATACGGCGAGTAACGCCCCCTGGGTCCATAGAGATTATAGACATTTTCGTCATATCCGTAGAGATCGACTGCTTCAGAGACCAGCAGCCCAATCCAATCACGGAACTCCACCTCAGGCAGGGATAGTTTCGCAGTGAGCTCGCCAAAAGTCGGCCACGGACGATTGTCGCTCAGGAAACGCCAGATGACGGCATCTTGCGTTAACATTTCGATTCGCTTTTGGAACGTTTCCCCCTCGCAGTGATCTCGGAAACCGCCCGGCGATTGTCGCCCGCGTCTTTGTAAGAGATCCGCAGCTTCACGTTGAAAGCTGTCCTGTTCAGCAGTCGTAAGATCGCCTTGTGTAGCAATGTAGCGTTCCCACTGTAGCCCATTCGTCACATCGCAAAGAACTGCGATGTGCATGTTGATGTAGGCTTCCTTGTACTCAGGCTCACCCGGGTCGCTAATAATGAAATCATTTCTAAATGGGTATTGCGTTGATGTTTCAAACGCAGGACGAGCGTTATTTGGATAACCTTCATTTGAAGTGTTGATCGCATCATCACCAAGATACATTTGACCAAGACGATAATAGCCTTCACCTCCGAAAAATCGATGTAGTTCTTTGAAATTGTTAATCGCTACACGTTCGTCAGGCTCGGAAAGCTCCAAACCCTGATAAAGTTCACGCGCGTCTACATCGCCGTTAGATCCGGCAATCAGAAAATGCGCTCCAGCTTCAGCGGGACGCGAATCCGGCCCAAATGCTTCGTACAAGCCCAAAAAATTGTTACCACTGTTCAGGGAACTGTTGCTACGATTCGAGAAGGTGATATCGAGCGAGCGAAATTTGTTCTCGAGGATGTACGCCCTGTTTACCTCAACGAGCCAGCTTTGGAGAACGCTTCGCTCTGTGAGGACGGGTGATCCGAACAGCCCTGGATTCACATCAATCAATGGGCCTCCCACGAGGCCGCAATCGTCATCCAAATGGTAGAGGCAAACAAAAGGACGCCATTCCAATCTGTATTGGTCATCATCAAGCCAAATACGCCAACCCACGAAATAGAAATAGACGATAACTAAAAAGAGTGTCGTCAGAAATACTGCAAACCAGCCAAAGACGGTTCGTGTCGTATAGACCCCGACAACAGAGCCAAGGACTACAAAAGCGAGATGGGCGGCAACAACGGAATTGACAGTTGCGGCGACAACAACAATGGCGATCACACCGACGATCAAAAGCACTGTAGCGGCAGCATGGCTGCCTTCAATTCCCCCGGATGCACCAGAATCATGTTTGGAATTGCCATTATGATCGTCGTCGTCATCCCCAAACCACGATTGGCTCCTGCTACCAATCCTATCGCAGCTTTCGTCGATGTGTTGCTTCGCTACCGCTCGCTTTTGCCATGGCCATTTCGGCTTTGCCGTGCTTTCTGAAGCAGCAAAGATTTCTTCGCGATTGTCCAACGACGGTTCGGTCAACGCATCGTGATCGCCTTCCCTGAATTCTGCTTTTGGTTCGTCTGTATGCGTATCGACTTGCTTACGCGCATCATCAGCCGCCGCCATATCTCTAGCTTTGCGAGCCTTAAATAACCCAAATCGCCGATTGCGAATGCTCACCTATTGCCCCACCAATAAAAACACCGCGCCGAAAGCGCATTCCCTCATTGTTGCTAGCACATTAAGCAACGAACCCAAATGTCAATTTAGCTGTAGTTCCCGTTCCCCCGAAAGCATCGCACGCGCATATTGAAAGCTACATAGAGCGCTCGTTCAATTGACCGCCCCCCCGTTACGCCTCGCAGTGTGATCAATTAGGCAAAGCTGTCAACTGTGTACCGTTTTGTTTTATATGCAAAAACCCATAAAAGGGTCGATGATCATTTGCTAAAAATCTACGCCCATAAATTCGTTTATCATTTCAAGCTCTTATAGATTTGGGCGCCGAGCGTGGGTGTGAAATACGAGATTTTGCGCAGCGCAACATAAAAATATGATGCAACCGCGCCACAACGTTTCGTCAAATATAGATTGATGAAGCCACCGGCCGAGGGTTGTCCAACAGTATCTGCTTGCTGTAGCTTGTCGCCTGGGGAATTAACCGGCTTTGGGTCAATCCGCGCCGATACGGTTATTTTTTTTTGGCGCACAAAACGGGGTTCGGGGGATGAGACCGCTAGCAACCATCGTAACATTGTGTGCATTCGCATTCGTATTTGCCACTTACGGCATTGCGCTTGCCCAGGCGCCGGAACCGGCGCCTGAAACTGAAACCGCAGCGGCGCCAGCACCTTCACCGCCCGGCGGAAGTGGCGGCGGCGGTCGAGGCCAGACTGAGGTTGCAATGCAGCCCCAAGGACCCGGAGGCCGCGCATTAATGCCTGCGCCGGCGGTTTCCGCAGGAGCAGGAAGAACCGTTTATTATGACGCCAGCTTTTGCATTGGCGGAACCAAAACCCTTTTTGAAGATGAAATTAGCGGATCGGGCGAACGCACCGGGCGCCAAACCAGCCGTCCCGCAAATTCCTGGTCCATCTACGCTTATCACGACAGCGACGGCAACGGGAAATTAGACCAGGATGAATATGATCAGGACCCGATAGTCTATGAGACCGACAAGGACGGATTTTGGAGCAGTTGTGCGGCGCCGAATGATGAAGTTTCGTACGAAGAGATAAATCGCCTTCCAAATGCCTGGCAACAAATAATTGTCGCCGAGGCGGAGCAACCGGGCTGGCGCGAGACCTACCCCACAGGAACCTACAGGAACCGGATTCCTATGGATCTGACGCCGCCTATTCCCGCTGGCGCGATCGCCTCAGGCCCGATTAAATCGCCGCAACTTAATAACATGCATCGCGAGCAATTGGCGCCAAACGGCTATGTCATCGATATGGCAGCGCTCAGGAAAAATGCGCGACGCCTCGAACACGATCAGAAACGCCTGCTCACAATTGAGTTGCTTCAAGACTTGTCATTCGAAAACGAGAAGATTTCTGAAATAGTATCCAGGCCGCCGCGGCGACCTTTATGCCCCGGCGGACGCAAGCAAAATCACCGGGTTTTGAGATGGTTCAATGGCGCATGGATCATCACCTCGGATATCGTGGGTTATGTAAATAATTGGGACATCTATGTCTTTGCCGACGATAATGAAAATGGCCAATTGGATCAGGACGAATACCGCCATGGCCCAGACATATTCACAACCAATTACGGCTGGGGATGTTTGGGCGATTACCCTCAAACGGACCAAATTAAGGCGCTATTAAGCGGCAGCGAACAGGTCATTGTCGTAGAGGAGAAAAAATCTGATTGGGTTCAAACATCTCCAATGGGCCATCTACGATCAATCATCCCCGCATGGCTGGAACAAAAGCTCGGCCCCAACCTGATCGTCTCGAAAAAAGTATTGAACGATAATCTTCGGTTTCTGGTGAACAGGCAGGGAAATCGGCCGGAATTGGAGCCCAACGGTTATGTTATTAGATCTCAGGAACTTTTGAACAAAGTCGCCGCCGCAAATCTTTCCCGGGATGAATATTCTGAACTGGAACGAGTCGTTCGAGAACGGATTAGTTTTGGAAACGCCTATTTTCCTCCCCAGCCTCCCAGCGCCGGCGTCCAAGGTTACAAAAGAGAACCGGGCGTCGCCGGCAATGGCCTCAAAGATTTCACGGTCTATGCCTATTCCGACGCCGACAATAGTGGGACCCTGTCGCGGGATGAATATTTCGAAGGTCCTGACGCAAAGGCAATTACAAGAGTCGATGGCCGGTATGATCTCACACTTTGGGCAAATGAGTCCTATATTATTGTCGAAGAAAAACAGTTTGATTATGACCAGAGAGCGCCTGTTACCAGTGTGCTGGAATTGTCCGTAATATGGGAGCCGAATAGAAATGGCGACGCAATACGCCTTGAAAGAAACGGATTTGCCCTGAGCGGCGCACAACTCCCCGACAACGCAGTGATAACGCTTCCTGATTTTGTAAACGAGCACGTCCCCGTCGTTCCCATCACTCCCTGCAACAATTGCGTCCCGGAATTTTGCCCAGCGCCGAAAGAGGTCCGCGACAACGCACGACCCGGGATGATGGATCCGGTCTGGGGGCTCGCGCGCCGGCCACGCCCGCCGCGAAGAGATCAACCCTTTTCACCCTACACTTACCGTTATCGACATTATGAATTCAAAGAAAACTGGATGGTTACCGCCAGCCAGCATATTGACCAATTCGTTGAGGCGGAAGTTACATTTTACGATGACATTGCCAGCCCTGATCCGCTGCCGGAAAGTGTGGAAATTGACTGCCGTTACTCAACAACGCTCGATGACGGCAGCGGCGGAAAACTGATTCTCACCGTGGAACCGGCCCCGGTCATGGACAAATCCTTCATCGTCGAAAGTCTGCAAATCGTCTCGGATCCGCCTTGGTCGAAATTCTATGACAATACGCAGATTAATGTTTACGAATGCGACCACAGGCACGACAGTTGCGCGTTCTAAGAGTGGTCGTTTCTAACTGACTACGAAGTGAGTTCCAGATCTTGAACTTAAAGGCTGTTGCGACTGGTGCGATGGTATTTTCGTCGCGATTTTCTTTGCTCCAGCCATCCGCCGACTCCACTTCGGCAGGACGTCAAGATTTGAACCTATCCGCTTTTGTTGCGGCGCAGGCGCCTTTCATGATGTTATATGGATTCAACATGTGATCAGCAAGGATTGGCGCAGTGCGCAGCATTTCCACAGCAAAAGTTTCATCGCGCCAAAGTGTCGATGAGGCTGAAAGCCTTCGCCAAGTATACATCATTAAATACGCTCAAACAAATGCGCGGGTAGCTCAGATTAGCGCCCGAATCAGCAGAATGAAACTCAGAACAACGAGACCGAGCGTCGGCCACACATAAAAGCTGACCCCACGCAAAAAGACGGCGGTAAAATTCTTTGCGGTCGGCGGCGAATGCTCTGCTTTCAACAAACGAAGCGCATAGATCGCCACGCCGGATACCGACAAAAAGGTCATGACGACGCCGAAAACAAACCAGATGATTTTCGTCCAGACGCCGCCGAAATTTCCAAAATGCAATGGGTCCGCCATTTCCGAAATCCGTTGATGAAAATTCATATCGCGCCCATCCGTAACAAGATCGACCTTGCCCGTCTCTGCTGTCACCCACACAACATTAGCCCGTGACCGGACGAGAACAGCCTCATGCTGCCCCGAGAAGTTGAAAGCCCCGGACCCCTTATTTGCAAAATCTATGTGCCTTATGCGCAGCGCCGGGTTTGCATCTTGCGCCGCCTTCAGCATGGAGGGAAGCGCAGCAGCGCTTTCCTGCGCCGTCATTTCAACGCCCGTTCTCCAGAGGCGCGGCGGCCGCGGCGCGTCACCGCCAAGGCTTTCAACCAGATACCAAAGCCCGGTCAAAATCATCAGGAGTGTAAACCAAAGGCTCCAAAGGCCGGCCAATCGATGAAAGTCGCCAAAAAATGTGCGCATATTGCGCAGGCGCACCGGTTTAAAAAAGCCGCGCCACCATTTCTTGTAAACAACGAACGACGTCGCAAGCGATATCGCAAGCAGCACCGATAACGACGACACGATGGGGACGCCGATTTTGGTCGGCATTATCAGACTGCGATGTATCCAGCGCAGGATACCCTGGGCGTTATGCCCGCCGGCCTCTCCGCGAATCTCCCCGGTCGTCGGATGAACGTAAATCCGGCGGCGCCCGCCTTCCGGCGGCGTGACGATTGCGGTCGCCGCAAACCCCTTGCCGACTGGCGCGCTGAGCGAGAGGATTGCGTCATCGGGCGCATAGTCCGCGACAGAGTTCGCCATAAGGGGCCAGTCGATCTCACGCCCCACCGTAGACGGGTTGATGCGTATGTCGGCGTTCATAACCCAGTCGATTTCATGCCCGAAAACCGCAATCGTGCCTGTCAGCAGCACAAAGCTCATAAGAATCGAGAGCTTTAATCCGACCCACTGATGGACAATCCACCAAAGGCGCGCATTGCTTTTTCGTGTTTGCGGGGCTTTGGCTTTCACCTGGAATCTTCGCCTTGAGATCGAGTATTAAGACCGCGCTATATGCTCAGTCATTCAATTGACAGGATAATCTGAAATTTTATGCAAACAAAACTTTTGCATGTGATTTTCAGTCGCAAACATTCCTTTCTCGCGCAATTCTACACGTTACTGTAGATTCGAAGAAGTTCCTGCATCGCAATCTCAAAATCCATGACTTAGAAATCGAGGCGCGGTTGCGCGCCCGTAAGCGCCGCTTCACAATAGCGGATCAGGTCCGGGGTAAAGCAATAACGCGACGAATACCAAAAATGGCGCCTGCCTCGAGAATATTGTGTACGGTAGAAACTGCAGCAATCAATCTGCGACAAACGAATATCGCCGTCGCCGGAACCGGCGGCGCCCGGTATTGTCAAAATGATGCGATGTGGATGTGGATGTGGTGTACCGCTAAATTGGCTGCAGGCAGTCAATGATAACGGATGCGCGACCCGTTCGACTGCCCGCTTCTTTGGGACATGCTGCGATTATTTTTGCGGTCGCGCTTTTCCTGACGGCGCCGCACTTCCTATATGGATATCCCTCAGGGCAAAGCGCGGCATTCAATATTTCGGCGCAGCATTTCTTTTTTCAACAATTGGCCGCTGGTGAACTCTATCCCCGCTGGCTGACGGATTATTCGACCGGTCTCGGCGCGCCCGTATTTTACTATTATGCGCCGCTGCCATTTTATTTTGCATCACTTTTTGGTTTGACAGGCTGCTTTAATTGTTCCGCCCCATTGCTTCTTTCTATCTCACATATGGCGCTGTTCTCGCTCTCGGGGATTACTTTTTATTTCTGGTGCTCCCGTTTTACCGGACGCACAATTTGCCTTGTCGCGTCACTCGTTTACGTGTTGCTGCCTTACCACTATCTGGATTTTGAAATTCGCAATGCTGTTGGCGAAGGGATGTCTTTTGTGTGGCTCCCGCTAATATTCAGCGGCCTGCATGGAGTCTCGACCTCCGACCGGATATCTGCACGCTATATCGCGCTCGCTGCGATGGCCTATGCCGGCCTGATCTTCACACACCTTCCCAGCGCCGTTCTTATCATTCCCTTCATGGCGATCTATGTTGGCGTATTTGGTACGCGGCGCTCTTTTGTACGACAGGTGACAAGTCTTGCTGCTGTCGGCGCAATCGGCGTCGCATTATCCGCTGTCTATATTATTCCCGCGCTTTTGATGCGTGACTATTTGCAACCGGATATTTGGCTCACACAGGCCGGGACACATTATATGCCCGAATATTCGTTGCTGTTTAGCGGCACAACATCGAAATTTGGCATGCTTGTATATGCTGACAGCGCAATCGCAACAATGATTGCCCTGGGTGTCGTTGGCGCAATGGCCGCTCTCAACCGCATAGACGGAGCGCCAACCTTTCCCGGCAGTGACGAAAACCGCCGGATGCTTGTAGCGGCGCTCATCTCTTGCGCTGTCAGCTGGCTTTTGATGAACATAGTCTCCCGGCCAATATGGGTAATTTTCGATATTCTTCGCCAGGTCCAGTTTCCCTGGCGGCTGGGCCAGGAAGTAGTTTTTTGGGCGGCGTCAGCCGTTGCTGTCGGGTTATCGAATATCGCGCGCATGACAGCTGCAAACAAACAGCGCTGGACGCAATTCTTGCGGCCGATGATTTATCTCGCGGTGATCTTAATTCCCGTTACGGCTGTCGCCGCGCATATGATCAAATATCGCGGGTCGCTCACTGAAGGCGCATGGGCTGGCGCCATGCCGGAAGTTTTTTCGGTTCCGGACGAGTATCACTCAATATGGGCGGTCGAAAGTACGGCATTTAAAGAAACACAATCCTACAGAGATTTTCGGGCGTATATCGCAACGCTGCCGCAAATCGCTGTTGAGCGCGGACAAACGCAAGATGAACGGATAATGATGGACCGCGTTGGCCCAAGCGCATTCAAGATCACAGCATTTCTCGCCGCCCCGGCTCAAATTACCGCGCGGCAGGCGTTTTTTCCAACCTGGAAGCTAATTGATATCGCGACGGGCGCGGATATCCCCATTAAGCCGTCGAAAGCAACCGGTCTCATTAGCGCCGCCCTGCCGGCGGGCCAAAGCCAATTAAAATTATCTGTTGAACCGGCCCGACCGGAAAGAATTGGCGGCGCCGTCAGTGCAATTGCGACATTCTTGTGCCTGCTGGTTTTGATCGCGCCGGTCATGCGATCATGGCGCCTTGGTCAGGCTTATGCTAACCAAACATCCGGGAAAATAATGAAAACAGCTGTGCGCTTGCTTCCGCCGCTTTTTAACAAGCGAAATTGAGAGGGCGCAAATTGACGGGTGAAAAGAATTCTCAAAAGCTGGCAAGACTCCTGAAGAACCGGGACGCGCTTATTGTCTTCGGCATTTTGATGCTGGCGGCTGTCCTTAGATTCTATGCATTGGGCGACGCGCCGCTGAGTCTGGACGAGTCGTTCACGCTTAAATTTACGGAATATTCCTGGCCGGAACTAAGTTCTGTAATCGCCGCATACGATATTCACCCGCCATTGTCCTATGCGGTCTCAAAGTTTTTCGTCATGTTTTGCGATAGCCCGTTTTTTCTGAGGCTGCCGTCGGTGTTACTCAGTCTACTTACACTGCCGGTAATTTATGGCATTACCGCCAATCTCTTCGAACCGCCAGACAACAGGCTAATTGGGCATTTTTCAGCGATCCTGTTTACGTTTTCTGCAATCCAACTGGGCGCCGCCCAAAACGCACGCGGCTACACGCTCTTTGTATTCGCCGTAGCGCTAGCATTATACGGATGCACATCGATAATCCGAAATCAGGACCTTTACAGGACTCCGGCAATTCGCTGGCTCAAACAGCGCGATGCTGTTGCAGGGCTTGCAGCGCTGACAACAGGCTTCGCGCTTTCGATTTGGGCTCATCATCTCGGTTTGCTTTATTCCGCTGTAATCGGCGGTATTTGCGCTGGCATATTCCTTTTCCAATCAAAGCCAAATATTCGCGCGTTTGCAGCGCTTTCCCTGAGCGGCGTGATCGCATTATTGATCTGGTCGCCAAACCTGGCGCCGCTTCTGGACCAGTTTGGCGGCGTATCAGGAGATTTTTGGGTCCACAAACCCGGCCTCAAAGAGATCATTGCCATTACTGCCGGCAGTTTCGGCGTCGTCGATTCCTCTCCGTTTCCAAGGATCGCCGCCGGGGCATTGAGTATCCCAATTTTTTTCATCGGCCTTGTCGGCGCCATTCTATTATGGCGCCGAAAAATGCAATGGCAGGCAATATTCATTACATTGACTATTACGACCACAATGGTCGCTCTCATTTTGATCTCAGTCACAATTAAGCCAATCCTGCTACTGCGCGTCACCTATCCTTTGTCCATTCCCTGGATCATATTGGTAAGTTATGGCGCTGTTCATTTCCGCGATGGTCGCGCTGGACGGGTCTTTCAAATCTTGATTGTTGCGCTTTTCGCCCATGGCGCCATTTTTTATGCGTTGCAGCAGAACAGGAGCGAAGATTGGGATCGCATTGTCCATACGATTGTCGAAACGTCCGGTGAGGACGCGATCGTCTTTACGCTGCCGAATTCATCCGCGATGCCTTTTGACCATCAGGCGCAACGCCAGGGGTATTCTCTTCGCGCGCTCCCGATTCCCGCTCCGTTCCCGACAGCAAAGCCGGAATATACCTACCCTTCAGGGGCGGTTGGCGTTCCCGGCGTTAACGAGGCGATGCTTAAGGACGTCGAATCAATAATTGAACAAACCCAAGACAAAGAACACTGGATTATCCTGCACGGTTATTGGATCTACGATAAAAATCTGATTGCCAAACCAATGCTTGATAAATATTTCTGCTATGCGCCGATGGAAATAGACAGCTGGTATCTGCTTGTATACCGGTTAATTCCCCTGAGCAAAGCCGCCCCGGGCGACTGCGTTGAAATAGAAACGCGGTTTTTTCCCGCAGGTGAAACCGGATAAGCGCATGGCGCACCTGACCGCCGGACTCAAAACTCCTTGCGCGTTTCAATCCCGCCGCCATCCGCTGGAAGGCTGAAAATCATGCCGTCTTCTGCAACCGTGATGGCGCCGTCAAAATGCGAGCGCGCATCGCCGAGATAGGCTGCATAGACGAACGCCGATGGCAATGGCGGGATCATATGATAAAAAACCAGGTGACTGACACCCGCCTTACCGGCGACCTCCGCGGCTTCTTCAGGCGTCGCGTGATAATCCAGTATATCATCAGTGATTGTCGCGATGATGTCGCGACCGTTCGCCTTGGCTTCCTTATTGATCAGCACAACCAGGGCGGGCTGTAATCCCTCATGAGCGAGAATGTCTGCGCCTTTGGCGTGTTCGGCGATGGATGCGGAATATGCCGTATCGCCGCTAATTACGACAGCGCGTCCTTTATAATCAAATCTGTAACCCACAGCGGGGCGGATCGGGTCGTGATCAACATTGAACATGGTGATCCTAAGACCGTCCTCATCAAGGACAATTGCTGACGCATTTTCCTCCGCGCCGATCGCGATCGTTCGCGCAGCGCCGCCGGCGCCTTCGGGCGGCGCGATCGCCCGCCCATGATGTGCTGTGCGATATTTCTTGTCGAGGCTGTAGGCGGCGTTGAATCCGGCGACAACGTCGTCAACGCCATTGGGGCCAAAAACCGGCAGCGGCGCTGCGTTTGAGCCGCCAACCCAGCACTGCAGCATTAATTCGCCGAGATCGGCAATGTGATCGGAATGAAAATGCGTTAAAAACGCTGCTTCGATGCCGCCCACCGGCACGCCCATGAGACCGAGATTGCGGGTCGAACCGGAGCCCGCGTCAATAATAAAAACACGGTTTCCGGCAATCACCACAATACAAGGCCCGGCGCGTGTCGGATCAGGCATCGGCGAACCGGTACCGCAAAAGCCAATATGCAAACCTTCCGGAAGGTCCGCCAAAAGATCACGTTGCATCTGTTTTTCGATCACGCGCCCCGCAACAAACAAACCGATCTGCTTTTTGTTGAGCTGCAGCGCCGCAAGCGATATGAGCAAAAGCGCCAGCGTCGCGAGCGCGACCTGAATAAAGCTGATCTTCATGATTGCCCCCCCGAACCTGGCGCTGCGCCTATGCGCCGATCATATTCTTTAACGCACGCATTTCGGCAAAACTCGTCGCGATATCCTGTCGATCAGCAGCCTGCCGCATGTCGCGCAGGACTTCCAGCGATCTTAACAAAATTGGCAGGGGCGGACCGCTCGCCGTCACCTGTTCCAGCTTTTGCTCGTCAAGCGCATCCGACGGCTTTGCAATAAAGCTGTGCACCAGCTGATTGTGGTGTTGCGCCGCTATGTCTCCGTGAAGGCGGCAAACTTCCAGGAATGCTGCTGCATTGGTTTGAAACCATGGCGCCTTTGCCGCGTTTTTCCCGGCAACAAGAAACTCCGCCAAAAGGTTGCGCTGGCGCATACAATCGCGCAGGCTCGCCTGATCAGCCGGCATCATAAAAAACATCTTGTCAACAAGCTGCTGCGAATAATAAGGATCGTTGGCGCGGCAAAGACCAAGCAGCAGATCGATCTCATTGATGCCGGAAAAGTCGCCCGCATTGGCGCCGCGATATTCGTGCCGCCCCACCCGGTAGGGTTTGTAATAAGGCCGCACGCTATAAAAGAAACGATCGACATTGAGATCATCGAACAGGACCTCATTAAAGCGCATCACATCACGCAGCGCAGCAGCAGCATCCTCCAGCAGCGTTTGCGTCACCGGATGAGAAACGCCCAGAGGCAAAATCCGCTTTAAGGCGTCTGCAGCGCGCTTGAAAGCCAGAATACCGCGTGTGTTGTAGTCGATAAAAAGAAATTCATCCTCAAGCGATGTAAAGCTTTTCTGGCGCCCGTTCACAGCCTTGTTGTGCGTCGCCAAATGCGCCGTCGCAAAACGCGGAACAACCCCGATCGACGCAGCGATGTGCATACCGAGCGCAGAGGCTTCCCGGTGCGGTGATTTTTGTTCGCGCGCCGGGTTTGTCAATTCATGGCGGCGCAGGGACGCCATATAAAGACCAAGATTGCCGAGCAGGTCAAAGGCGCTGTCAAAGCCTTCATCGGTATTGCCTTCGTCAACAAGTTTGATGATATGGGAGCGTCCCTCGTCGCAGATTTGAGTTTTGATGTCGTCGCCAATGCCTTCAACATCAGCGCGGTCGGCGCGCGCGAAATAGACTTCTTCGAGTTCGGTATTCATTTCCACAAAGGATGAGCGGATCCAGGCGTCAAATTTTTGCGTGTTCTTACTCAAAAGTCGGCCTCCCTAGCCTGGTATCGCATCATCGCGAAACCACCCGGTAATCGTCAGCCGCGGGGCGGCGGCAAATGATGAAACCTGAGTCACCGTATGCAGATATTTAATGTCGAAGATCGTTAAATTGTTAAAGCGCGGCAAAAATCCGTGGTCGATATCCTGGTTGTCTTTCAAAAACAAAAGTAAGCCGCCCCAATCTGGCTGCCAGCCTTTGGTAAAGCCAAGCACGTAAGCAGCGCGGCGTTCGCGATCCTCGCCTTCATCAATGTGGCGTGTGAGATAATGGCCGGGATTATACTGGCAGGCATGCGCGTCAGCCTTGGTAATCCCGTCAATACCGGCGACAATGCGGCCAAGGTCAAGAAATGTCGGGCTGTTAATCAGTTCAGTAACCTGATGAATGGGATGGCCTTTATCCCAACCCTTTAGATATGCCTCGATCATCGGATAGGTAAAATAGTGAAACCCACGATTTTCACTGGCGCGCCTTAGCGCATCGCGCATCAATTCGGCGCGGCGCGGCTGATCCAGCGCCGCCCACTCTTCTTCCGAAAAATGAACCGGCTGGTCATTTGCATCTGTCAAAAGATGCCGCCAGGGCATTCCTGCGTACAGCATTTCGTAGATCGCATCGAATGTGGGCTGTTCAAAAATATTTTGAATCTGGACCAGGCCTTTCTCGCGATAGGCCTTTGCATGCATCTCCAGATCGATCTCCGGATTGAGAAAAAGCTCCACCGGCCCGGTCATTTGATCACCCTCGCCCTATTGAAACGCCTGCAGCCCGGTCATCGCGCGGCCCAGGATCAACGCATGCACGTCATGGGTCCCTTCATAAGTATTGACTGTTTCAAGGTTCATGGCGTGACGCAACACGTGGTATTCCTCGGATATCCCATTGCCGCCGTGAATGTCGCGGGCAATGCGCGCGATCTCCAGCGCCTTGCCGCAATTATTGCGTTTCATCATGGAAATGGCTTCGGGCACATAGGCGCCGCTGTCGAGCAAACGGCCCAGTTGCAGCGCGCCTTGAAGCCCCAGCGCAATATCGGTCTGCATATCGGCGAGTTTTTTCTGCACCAGCTGCGTGCCGGCAATGGGCTTGTTGAAGACGATACGTTCCATGGCGTAATCGCGCGAAGCGATCCAGCAAAACTCCGCAGCGCCCATGGCGCCCCAGCTGATCCCGAAGCGCGCCTTGTTGAGACAGGAAAAAGGACCTCTAAGGCCTTTGACATTCGGCAGCAGGTTTTCCTCGGGGATGTGTGCGTCGGCCAGGGCGATCTCACCAGTAACTGATGCGCGTAAGGAAAGTTTACCATCGATCTTTGGCGTTGTGAATCCTTCCGTTCCGCGCTCGACGATGAAGCCGCGAATGTCGCCGTCAAGTTTCGCCCACACCACGGCAAGATCGGCGATCGGCGAATTGGTGATCCACATTTTAGCGCCATTGAGGACATAGCCCCCTTGCACTTTTTCAGCTTTGGTGCGCATCGCGCCGGGGTCTGAGCCGCCGTCAGGTTCGGTCAAGCCAAAACAGCCGATCCACTCACCGCTCGCCAGTTTCGGCAGGAATTTTTTCTTCTGTTCGTCAGTTCCAAAAGCCTCGATCGGATACATGACGAGAGACGACTGCACCGACATCGCCGAGCGGTAGCCGGAATCGACTCGCTCAACTTCGCGCGCGATCAATCCATACGCCACATGGGACGCGCCGCCGCCGCCATATTCCTCAGCGACAGTCGCACCCAGGAGCCCCTGCTCGCCCAGTTCGGTCATGATCTCGCGATCAAAACGCTCCTCGCGATTGGCCGAAATCACGCGCGGCATCAGCTTGTCCTGGGCATAGCCCCGCGCGGCATCGCGGATCATCCGCTCTTCATCGGAAAGCTGGGTTTCAATCGAGAGCGGGTCCTGCCAATCGAAGGTTTGTTTGTTTGTCATTCCTTTGTCCTATTCGTGCTAACCATCATGAATTGCGCCGAATGTTCCTCACTACGCCGGATCGTGACAAACAGCTTCAATATTGTGGCCGTCTGGATCGAATATAAACGCGCCATAATAATTTGGATGGTAATGAGAGCGCACACCAGGCGCGCCGTTATCACGCCCGCCGACAGCTAGCGCCGCGTTATAGAACGCGTCCACTGCAGCGTGGCTTTCCGCTCGAAAACAAACATGAAGCTTGGGCGAAGGCTTTCCAGCTCCGTCAATCCAAAAATCAGGCTTTGGCGCAATACCAAATCCGCCGACGTCAATGTCTCCGGAACGCTCTTTCGGCGCTTCAAACAAAAATGTGTAGCCCAACGGAGCTAAAGCCCTGGAATAAAAAGCTTTGGATTTTTCGTAGTCGGAAACGCTTAACCCGATATGATCGATCATACTCAAATCAGCTCCAGCGCCACCGATGTCGCTTCGCCGCCGCCGATACAAAGGCTGGCGACGCCTTTTTTGCCGCCGGTTTGTTTGAGCGCATTGATCAGGGTCACCAAAATGCGCGCCCCCGAGGCGCCGATCGGGTGACCAAGCGCAATCGCGCCGCCGTGGATATTGACCTTTTCGGCGGGCAGCTTGTGCTCGCGCATCGCCGCGAGGGGAACAACGGAGAAGGCTTCATTGATTTCATAGAGATCAACCTCATCGGCCGACCAGCCGGCTTTTTCAAGCACGATGCGGATCGATTCCACCGGCGCTGTCGTGAACCATTCCGGGTCCTGGGCGTGAGTCGAATGGGCGATAATACGCGCGACCGGCTTTGCGCCTTTAACTTGTGCGGTGGACTCGCGCATCAACACCAGCGCCGCCGCGCCGTCGGAAATCGCCGAAGCGTTGCCGGCGGTCACAGTACCGTCTTTTTCAAACGCCGCGCGCAAATTTGGAATTTTCGCCGCATCGACAACGCCCGGTTTTTCATCGTCGCTGACGGTTACCGCGCCTTTGCGGGTTTTAACTTCTACGGGAATGATTTCGTCCTTGAACGAGCCGTTTTTGATGGCGGCCTGCGCGCGCGTCACCGAACGCATGGAATATTCGTCCTGTTCTTCCCGGGAAAACTGCCATTCGCGGGCGCATTTTTCAGCAAAAACGCCCATCGCCCGGCCCTTGTCATAAGCATCTTCAAGCCCGTCCACCGCCATATGGTCAAGCACGGCGCCCTGGCCATATTTAATGCCGGTGCGCCCGGTCGGCAAAAGATGCGGCGCATTGGTCATCGCTTCCATGCCGCCGGCGACCACAATCTCGCTGGACCCGGCAAGGATTGCGTCGTGGCCCTGCATCACGGTTTTCATGCCCGAGCCGCACATTTTATTGATCGTGGTGCAACCGGCTGATTTTGGAATGCCGGCGCCGAGGGACGCCTGGCGCGCCGGTGCCTGACCGAGCCCCGCGGGCAAGACGCAGCCCATGAGGACTTCATCGACGTCGTCGGCTTTTACGCCGCCACGGGAAAGCGCGGCCTCAATGGCGCGCGCGCCCAGCTCCGTGGCCGGCTGGCCGGTAAAGGCGCCGAGAAAATTGCCGATCGGCGTCCGCGCCATACCGACAATAACAACAGGGTCCTGTTTGCTCATAATTTTCTCCTATGCGGCGGTTCAGGCCGCTTTTTTGCCTTGCTCAATTATTTCCAGCGCCATTTCGTCGGCGACTGCGCCGGTCGGCCGGTTTTCAGCCTCAGCGCGTTTGAATATCTCGGTCAGCGTATCGCCGATTTTGTCGATGCGCGTTGTCATCTCTTGTTTGGTCCATGTCCCGAGAATTTCAAGACCGACGCTAATCACGCCGGCGGCATTGATGACGTAATCCGGGCAATAAAGAACGCCGCGCTCGGCAAGCATTGCGCCCAATTCCGGGCTCGCGAGCTGATTGTTGGCCGCGCCTGCGACGATTTTAGCCTGCAGCCGGCCGATTGTTTCGCTGTTGACAGCGCCGCCCAATGCACAAGGCGCAAAAATATCGACATCCGCAGCAACGGCGTCATCTTTATCGACGATTTCGGCACCAAATCTGTCTTGCGCTTCTTTCACCGCCGCCTGGTTGACATCGGCAACGGTCAGCTTGCCGCCTTCCTCATGAATAAGGCGGGCCAGTTCCATCCCGACCGCGCCAATACCCAGAATAGAGACGCGTAACCCCTCAAGGCTCGCGGCGCCGTAATGATGCCGCGCCGCCGCCTGCACGCCCCGCCAGACACCGCGCGCTGTAAAAGGGGACGGATTGCCGCCAATGCCATTATGCGCAAACCCCGCCGCATAATTCGTGACAGAACGGATGATTTTCAAATCGTCTTCAGTGACGCCGGAATCTTCCGCCGTATAATAAAGCCCTTCCAGGCTTTCGACCGCAGCGCCAAAAGCCCGCAGCATTTCCGGGGTTTTATCTGTTTTCGGGTCGGCGAAAATCACCGCCTTGCCGCCGCCAAACGGGATGCCGCCAAGGGCGTTTTTGAAGGTCATCCCCCGCGACAGATTTTTGACGTCACGCAATCCCGATTCGAAATCGGCATACGGGTAAATACGGCAACCGCCGCAGCCCGGTCCGAGGGTTGCGTCATGGACGGCGATCAGCGCGTTGAGCCCCGCGCTTTCATCAATGAAATGTACGACCTTTTGCCAGCCATCGACCGACAGCACGCGGCTTTCCATCATTGCGTTCTCCTTGAGGATCGGGGGTCCGACGGGATCATTCGCGCGGGCTATAGCAGGTTTGCCGACGCGCGCCAGCATTAGCCGAAACCGTGAAGACGTTCCCACCAAATCAGCCCGGTCAGCGCTTGACGGTTAGCAGATAATGCTAAATATATAACATATCCTAGGGAACACGCCCATGAAGCTAGATCATATCGACCACAAGATCCTCAAGCACCTGCAGGAAAATGCGCGCATTACAAATGCGGACCTTGCAGACAAAGTCGGCCTTTCGCCGACCCCTTGCCTGCGCCGGCTGCGGCGCCTCGAAAATGACGGCATCATCAAAGGTTACCACACGGAGGTTAACCGCGAAGCGCTCGGCGTTAATGTCACCGTTATCATCCTGGTCAAGCTGGAACGCGAAGACGATAAAACGCTCCGCGAATTTGAGAACGCCATCAAGGACCGCGAAGAAGTGATGGAGTGCTATCTCGTCACCGGCAAGTTTGATTATTTCATCCGTGTCCTGATTCCGACGCTGTCCGCCTATGAAGCTTTTTTGTCGGAGACAATCCTGCGCATGCCGAATATTGCGACAGTGGAGTCGAGTTTCACCCTGCGCGAAGTGACGCGCAAAATTGTGATGCCATTGCCCAAACCATTGGGCATGCGCTAACGCCAAGCGCCGCGTGCGTCAGGCAATTTTCGATGTGCTTGACTCAGTTGTCTGCGCAGCCATCACCTGATCGATCTCTGCATGAAGGTCTTCGGCCCGCAACGGTTTAGTCAGGTAACCGGCAAATCCCATCGCCAGATATTCTTCAACCTGCTGGCGCATGGCATGTGCTGAAACAGCAATGATCGGAACGGCATTCGAAGATTTGTTTTCACGTTCAAGAAATCGAATCTGCCGCATTGCTTCAACTCCATCCAGCACCGGCATGGAAATATCCATCAGCACCAGATCAATCTCAGTCTGTTTAAATGCTTCCACCGCCTCAAGCCCGTCGGCGGCGAAAACTATTTGATGGTTGCGCTGCGCAAGAAAAGTGCGCAGCACCGCCTGGTTCACGACATTGTCTTCCGCCGCCAAAATTTGCAGACCCGTTACCGCTTCGTCAGCCGAAAACGGCGTTGGCTGCGCCTCATTGTTTTCTTTTTTCTGCGCAACGGGCAATGACAGTTCTATCACCATACGCGAGCCTTTTCCCGGTTCAGATCGCATGGAGATGCCGCCGTCCATAGCATCGATCAGTCCCTTGACGATCGAAAGCCCGAGCCCGGTGCCGCCGTATTTGCGTGTCGTCGCCGCATCAGCCTGCGTAAACGGATCGAAAATGCGCATCGCCTGTTCTTTGCTAACGCCAATGCCGGTGTCTACAACTTCAATTCTGACGATTCTGGACAAGTTCTTTTGCGCCATTGAGTCGATTTTGACGCTGACGGCGCCCTTTTCGGTGAATTTGATCGCGTTGTTGACAAGGTTATGGAGGATTTGGACGAGGCGATGCGCATCGCCGAGCAACAAAGATTCGCAGTCGCCACTGCAGGAGACGCTGAAATCAAGGCCTTTTTCCTGCGCTTTGAGCCGATGCAAACTTTCGACTTTTCGGGCGACGTCTGAAAGACGAAAAGGCGCCATTTCGATTTCGATGTGATTGGCTTCGATCTTGGAGAAATCAAGCCGATCATTGAGCACCGTCATCATGAGATCACCGGATTCGCGGATAATTTTCAACTGCTGCAATTGTTCCGGCCTAAGATCGCTTTTCTCGAGCGCCGCCGCCATACCAAGAATGCCATTCATGGGCGTACGGATTTCATGGCTCATATTGGCGAGAAAAGTTGATTTCGCATTACTCGCCTGTTCTGCTGTCGCCTGACGTTGCAGCGCGTTTTCACGCGCTGACCGCATGGTTGCGCTGATTGCCTGATACTCACGGAATGCAACAACGAGGTGGCCTACATACAATAACCCTGCGATCAGGATGACAGCCGAACCAGCGCGGCCCGGCTCCGCGCCAGTGATGAGGGAAAATAGCGGTAAGGCGATGAAATATAGAAAATGCGGTATGATTGCGGCGAAAAACGTGCGCTTTTCATGATGCATATGCATTGTCACATGCAGCAACGCGCCGCAAAGCCAGATCATCGCGAATATCTTTCCCGGTAATCCCCACGCGTACCAAAGCAAAACCGGAAAACAGGAATAAATCAGCGTTGCCTGTGCTGACGATACGCAAAGCCTCGCCCATTCCCTCCGTGACGGCAGAGCGCGACGCGCCGGGTCCCGAAAAGGCCTCCAGACATGCATGTCTGCCGCCTGGCTGACAATGACGGCGACGAACCATATTGCCGCGAACACATAACTGACTGCCGCCCACAGAATAATCGCGCCAATGGCGGCGATGATAAATCTCGTCTTTAGCTGATGCGCGCGGGTTTCGGCCGTCGCAATCAGACCGGACAGGCGCGATGCCGCCGCATCTGCGTCGTTACTCCCGCTATCAAATGAAGTCCCGGCCATGCCGTCTCCCCGGATTGAGGCATTTTGGCAAATCTAGCGACAAAACCTTAAGCGTCGGCTACTTCGCGCAACTATCTTGTCTCAAAACAGGACAAGCGCAGTATGGTGATGTTATTTTTGGAAGTCGTAAAACCCGCCCATGGCGAGGATATCTGTCAGCGCCTGCATGGCGGTGAGGCTTTCCGTCATAAATTCGGGATCGCGCAAATCATCCGGCGTCAGGCGGTCGCGATAATGCGCGCGCACCCAGTCTTCAAGTTTTGTGATTTTCGCCCCATCGAGAATAAAATTCTGATTGGCCGCAGCCGCTTCATCTTCGGACAACACAACCCGCAGGCGCAGACAGGCGGGGCCCCCGCCATTCCTCATGCTTTCGCGGACATTCTTGAAAACCAGCCGATTAATCGGGTTATTTTTTGCCAGGGTCTCTTCGAGGAAGTTTCTAACGCGCGGATGTTCTTCCGACTCTTTCGGCAGGATCAGCGCCATCTCGCCGCCCGGCAGCGTCACCAGTTGGGAATTAAAAAGATAGGATTTAACAGCATCTTCGAGCGGCACGGCGATCGCCGACGCTTCAACAATTTCAACAAAAGGCGCTGCGTTGCGGATCGCAGCACAGGCGCCGGCAGGATCGGCAAAACTTTGCTCATGAAGAAACAAGACCGTTCCATTGGCTACGCCGACAACATCATTGTGGAACGCGCCCGCATCAAGAGCGGCTTTTGATTGTTCGATAAAGATCGTTTTCGCCGGATCGAGCAGAAGACTTCGCGCCACCGCTTCGCTTGCCCGTTTGCGCTGGCGCGCGGGGAAACGGTCGCCGTCTTTGCCATAAATAAACAGATGAACGCCGGGGCTCTCGTGCGTCTCGGCGAGCCGCCCGTGATTAGCAGCGCCTTCATCGCCGAAATGAACGCCGCCGGGCAGACGCGGATGATGCGCAAAGTGTTTTTCGCCGTTGAAAATGTGCGCGAGCACGCGCGCCGTTGTGTCGCCCTCAATGGCGCGATGAAAATTCGTTGCGAGATTTGCCGGGGTAAAATGCACACGCCCATCACGGGTATCCGGCGATGGCGCGATTGTGCCAGCGTTTGCTGTCCACATGCATGACGCCGCATAGCAATTAGCAAGGAGCTCCGGCGCCGCCGCGGCAGCGCTTTCAATCATCTGCCGGTCAGACCCGAAAAAGCCGAGCGCGCGCAGAGTTTTTAAATGCGGGCGATCCTGCGGCGGCAGGAAACCCTGCCCCAGACCCAACTCCATCGCCGCACGCATTTTCGCAAGCCCTTGCAGCGCCGCCTCGCGCGGATTCGACGCCGCGCCCTTATTGGTCACCGAGGCAAGATTGCCGAAAGAAAGCCCCGCATAATTATGGGTCGGGCCAATCAGGCCGTCGAAATTATATTCTGTGTGGGTCATTTTTCCGTTGAATTATATTGGGTTTAATGTGTTTGTTTATGAGGTATTCCACCTTTTTGCCATCCATGACCGATCGACGACACGAACGAGTGCCATTTTCTCTGAAGACTTTTGACATGCGTAACTGCGGGTGAATTACGCCTTCTTTCACGTAGTGCAGATATAGATCAGTTGCAGCATCGATAAACTCTTGCCCATATTGAGTTGCACAACTTGTTGATGGATGTTCCGGAGCCAGAAACCCCCGACCTTCGTGAATCTTGCATGCCTTGATAAGGTTTTGCTCGCTCATCGAACACCAACCTGATCCTCCGGCAACGACAAAAGCCTATCGCCTTCCATTGAGGCGACGGGATAGGCGCAATAATCAGCTGCATAATAAGCGCTGGGCCGGTGATTGCCGGAAAAACCGACACCGCCAAAAGGCGCGGCGCCCGACGCGCCTGTGGTCTGACGGTTCCAGTTGACGATGCCCGCCTTGCTCAGCATCAAAAACTTTTCCCATTTCGATGCGTCATCCGAAAGCAGCCCGGCAGAAAGGCCAAATTTCGTTGCATTGGCGCGCGCAATTGCATCATTGAAATCTTTAACGCGCCAGACCTGCAGCATCGGGCCAAAATGTTCTTCGTCGGGAATGGCGCCAGCGCCGGTCACATCGACTATGCCGGGCGTAACAAAGGCGCCGCCGTCGTCGCGCACAGATAAATTCCTGATCGCTTCGCCGCCCATCTCCACGCGCTGGTCAAAAGCGCGTTCCAGGCTTTCCGCGATCTTCGGCGAGATCACCGGACCAAGGAAGGGCTGCGGCTCATCAAACGGCGCGCCAATGATGAGACGATCCGTTAGCGTTGTCAGTGCATCAAGCGCTTTATCGCCGCTCTCGCCTTCAGGGATAATCAGCCGCCGCGCGCAGGTGCAGCGCTGGCCGGCGGTCAAAAACGCCGACTGCACGACCGCAAAGGCCGCAGCGTCTACGTCTTCGGTATCCCACCAGATCAACGGATTATTGCCGCCAAGCTCAAGCGCCAGAATAACATCAAGGCGGTCGGCGAACCTTTTATGGATGGCAAGGCCGGTCCTGGCGCCGCCGGTAAATAGAACGCCGTTAATCCCATTGGCGCCGGTAAGCGCCTCACCGGTTTCGCGTCCGCCCTGCACAAGATTGACAACCCCTGCGGGCATGCCCGCTTCGACCATGCGTTCAATAATGAACGCGCCCGGTCCCGGCGCGAGCTCCGATGGCTTGAAGACAACGCTGTTGCCGGCAATCAGCGCCGGAATGATGTGCCCGTTCGGCAAATGGGCCGGAAAATTATAAGGCCCCAATACAGCCATCACGCCGTGAGGCTTATGGCGCAACATCGCGCGCGTCGCATGCGTTGCGTTTTCCCGTTCGCCAGTGCGCTCATGATAGGCGTTGATTGAAATATCAATCTTGCCGGCGACGGTCGCCGCTTCTGTCTTGGTCTCCCAGAACGGTTTGCCAGTTTCGCGTGAGATCAACCGCGCCAGTTCTTCGCCGTCGCGTTTAATGATATCGCGATAGCGTTCGACGATTTCTATACGGGCCCTCACCGGGGTCAACGCCCAGGGCTCGAAAGCGGCCTGCGCCGCCCTTACCGCATCAGTCACATCATCGCTTGTCGCCGCCGCGCCAGACCACACTGTCTCGCCGGTCGCGGGATCGAAACTTTGAAATTGGGGGCCCGCGCCATCACGCCAGGCGCCATTCACGAGAATTTTTTTCGTCATCACTTCACCAAATCACAGCGCGGATCGCATCGCCTTTTTTGACGCCGAGCGTTTGCGCTGCGTCCCTGTTGATATTTACAGTATCTTTCTTCACTGCCTGCACCTGCGCACGCACGACACGAAATTCCGAAAGTCTTCCCGTCGCCATCAGCATGAGCGGCGCTTCACCTGAATCAGCAATCTCGGCGATGTCCGCGATATGGTAGACCTTACTTTCCCGGACGGTTTTGATGTCGTCAATTTGCGCATCAACCAGCGGCCCGCCATCGAAAACATCAATATAGCCGCGGAATGAAAAACCTTCTTTCAACAACATATTATAGGCCGGCACGGCATTGTCATGGGGTTTGCCCAGGATATCGCGCGCCGCTTGCGGCAAAAGCGCGACGTAAATCGGGTGGCGCGGCATCAGATCAGCAATAAACTGGTTGCCGGTGGCCGCATTGGTTAAATCCGCCGCTTCAAATTCCATGTCAAAAAATGGCTTGCCCAGCGCTTCCCAAAAGGGCTGCTCGCCATTGGGTCCGCGCCAGCCGCGCAGTTCTGCGCAAACCGGATCGGCGATCAAATCCCTGTGTTGCGCAATGAACAGATAGCGCGCCCGGGCCAGATATTTGCCAAAACCGCCGCCGCGCGCCTTCGGCGACAAGAAAAGCGAACCGACTTCGCCGCAACCGGTAAAGTCATGGGTTGGCACAAGGAGACGGCGTTCGATGCGTTTCTTTAGCTGCTTCGACGCATGAACTGTTTTATTGATGCGATAATTGACAAAACCGTTTTCAAGTCCGACGGCGGAAAAAACCGCCGAGGTGCCCATGACCCGGCCGCCATCTTCAAGCACCATCATATAGACTTCGCCGCCGGGCTCGCGTGCATTGGCTTCAAAACTCTCACAGGCGAATTCGATGCGCGCGCGCAAAGCATCGGGTTCCGGCGGCAGGTTTGTCATGCCGCCGCCCGATTGCTTGGCAAGCGCCAGGATTTCGTCGAAATCTTCGCGCCGAACCGGACGCATAAATGCCAGCGACATCAAACGGTCTCCATCGTATCTACAGCGCCCGGATTGGGAATGTCGCCCGCTGCGATTTTTAAGAGCAACAACGCCGAAAGTTTGGCGCGCTCCACAAGGCTGTCGAGCTTTGCATATTCCTGCGCTGAATGAATATTAGCGCCCCTGACCCCGAGCGTGTCGATGACCGGAATCCCCGCGGCAGCGATGTTATTGCCGTCACAACAGCCGCCCGTCGGTTTCCAGTCGATCACAAGTCCCAGATCGTCGCCGGCGGCTTTCAGCGCCTGGAAAAACGCCAGGAGTTTGGGCGTCATCGGTTTTGGCGGCCGTGCGAATCCGCCGGTAAGTTCAGCAGTGATGCCGTCACGCGCATTAATCTCTGCGATCATGGCGCCGGCTTTTTCCAACAACCAGTTAGAATCCTCGGGCTCTTTGACGCGCACATTGAAGCGCACAACAGCAAGGTCGGGGACAACATTGTTTGGCCCGCCGCCGTCAATGCGCGCAACATTAACCGTGAGGTCATTGCGCCCGCCGGTTAATTTATCAACGCCTGCGATAAAGTCCGCCGCTGCAACAAGCGCATTGCGCCCCAAATGATGTTCGCGGCCCGCATGGGCGCTTTTGCCTTTGATGATCGCCGCGAAATTACCGCTGCCTTTTCGGGCGCCCGCAAGCGTCCCGTCAGCAAGCGCCGGTTCATAAACGCAAGCGAACTGCGCGCGCTTTGCAGCCTGCGTCAGCATATGCGCCGATCCGTGCGAGCCAATTTCTTCATCGGCATTGATCAGTATTTCATATCCAATCTGATCGGCGAGCGCAGAATTTTCCACCGCCTGCAATGCATAGAGCATCACCAGGAGGCCGCCCTTCATATCGGCGGCGCCCGGCGCGTTGAGCGTATCCTTATCAAGGAATGTTTCGTCCTGAAACGGATGGTCCGCGGCAAACACGGTATCCATATGCCCGGAGAAAAGAACCCGCACCGGCGCCTGAGGGCGCTTGAACAGGCGCAGCATGTCGCCCACCGGTTTTTCGGTTTTTTCGCCCTCGGCCGTAACCATTGGATGCGGCTTTGACGCCACAGTCTCAATCTCGGCGCCAAGCGCCCCGAAGGCGCCCCCAAGGGCGGCATGCATCGCCTTTAACCCGGCAAGATTGCCGCTGCCTGAATTGATCGCGCACCACGCCCGCAAGGCCGCGGTCATGGATTCACGCTTATCATCCAGATAGGCAAGATCAGAAGCGAAGTTATTGTTTTCGGTCATGGACGAAAAGGACTAGCGAAGGGGGCGATCTCCCGCAAGGGAGGCCGGGCGGTCAAAGTTCCAGGTTCCTCTGGCGCTTCGAACAGGCCTAAAGCTATAGTCGGAACGAGAGGGCGTTTTCAACGCATCAGAGGGGCTAATCGCGCGTATTTCATGCTGAAGCTTATTGAACAGCTGCTGATCATCTGGGCTGAGACCGCGCGCCGGCTGGGTGCGGTTCTGGCGGTCGCCATAATCCTTGGCGGTCTCGCCGCCGGCTATTATGCGGCGACGCACCTCAAGGTAAACACCGATACGAGTGCGATGCTCGATCCCGAGCTGCCGTTCCAGCAGCGCGCGGCCGAGCTCCGCGACGCATTCCCGCAAATCAAGAACGACATCATCGTGATCGCGCGCGCGCCGACACTGGATGAAGCGGACGCCTATATCGCAGATTTGCGCGCCGCCCTTGTTGAAAACCCAAACGGCTTCGCTTCTGTCTTCGCCCCGGCGCAGGAGCCGTTTTTTCAGACCCATGGCCTCCTCTATCTCAGCGAAAGCGAGCTCGAAAGCCGCCTGACGCAAATGTCAAAGGCGTCGAGCCTGATTGAAACACTCATAAAAAGCCCGACTACAGGCACACTTTTTACAACGCTCGCAGAAAATGATGAGCTCGCCGAGCGCTCGGAACTAGGGTCGCAAACCCTGCAGGCGATCTATGCCGAACTTGGCGATGTTGTCGAAGCCAGTCTTGAGGGACAGCGTCGGCCATTTTCGTGGATGGGCGCCCTCGACGAGGAGACAGCGGCAAAAAAAGCGCATACGCGCCTTCTCTATGCAACGCCGGTCCTCGATTTAACGCGCTTGCAACCGGCAAAAAGCGGCATCGAAGCGCTTCGCGCAGAAACTGAAAAACTCAACAGCAAATTTGACGGCCGCGTTGAGGCCTATATTACCGGCGATCCGGCTTTACGCGTTGAAGAACTCGAAGCGGTGACAACCGGAATCGGTCTTTCATTTTTGTTGTCTTTTGTTCTCGTCAGCCTGCTATTGATTACCGCTTACCGGTCCGTGCCGATTGCTGTCATCACCCTGATTGGACTGCTCATCACACTGGCGACAACATCAGCCTTTGCGGCGGCTTTTGTCGGCGAGCTAAATCTCGTCTCCGTTGCATTCACGGTGCTGCTGGTCGGGCTGGGGCTTGATTTCGCCATCCACCTTCTCCTGCACGTCGAAGAACGCCGCGCCGCCGGGCAGACAACTGCTGACGCCCTTAAAGGCGGGATTCATGAAGTGGGCCCTGCGATGGCGCTTGCCGCGCCGACAACGGCGCTTGCATTTTTGTCATTCGTACCGACGAAATTCGACGGCATCGCTCAGCTTGGGATCATCGCCGGCGTCGGCGTGATGATCGCATTTCTGGTTTCGATCACTTTTCTTCCCGCCGTTCTCGCCATGTTTCCAGCGTACAAATCACGCCGCGCAAGCGGGCGCGTGCGCGCGGTGTTTGGCGCGATATCAACTGTTTCACAGCCAATCGCCGTCGTGACGATCCTGCTCGGCGTATTCGCCCTGCTGTTGATGCCGCAGGTTCGCTTTGACGCCGACCAGATGTCGCTGCGCAATCCGGACGCCCCGTCGGTCAAAGGTTTTAATCTTCTGTTCGATGACCCAAATACCGTGCCCTACCGGTTAACCCGCCTTGTCGCCACCAAAGAAGAAGCCATCGAAACTGGCGCGAGCGCCGACGCCTTTGAAACGGTCGGCAGTATCAGATCTCTGCCTGATTTTATCCCAAGCGATCAGGATGAAAAACTTGAGCTCATCGATTTTGGCGCCGGCACCCTTGTCTTTGCTCTGAGCGCGGAGCCCGGCTCGATTGAAGGCCCGCCGGGCGCAGACGGCGTCGCCGCCCTCATCGCACGGCTTGACGACGCCTATAGTGAAGGCGCCGGCGCGCGCCTCTCGAGTCTCCTCAAAGACATTCAATCGTCAGATAGCGCTTCAACATTGCTGCAGAAAAACATCTTCGCTTTCTGGCCACAGTTGGTTGATCTTTTACGGGCGCAGATGAATGCTGATTATGTGGATTACGACGCATTGCCGTCCGCCCTGCGCGACCGTTATCTGACAAGCGACGGGCGCTGGCGCGTTGACATTCTTCCCAACGCTGATGTGCGCGATCCGCGCGCCCTCGACAAATTCGTTGCAGTAGTTGAAGCGCTTTATCCGGACTTAACAGGCGGCGCCTATCAGTCGAAAAAGGCCGGCGAAACAATTTCCAACGCGATGTTGCAAGCGACGTCTATTGCGCTTGGAGTGATCGCCGTTTTCCTCTGGCTACTCGTGCGCCGAATGCAAACAGTGCTGTTGATGTTGTTTCCGCTCGTCCTTGCGGCGATTTTAACGTCGGCGACAGGCGTTCTTCTCGAGATTCCATTTAACTACGCCAATGTCATCGTTTTGCCATTGCTCATCGGCATCGGCGTGGACAGTTCTATCCATCTGGTGATGCGTCACGATCAGGTCGCCGCCGGTGAAGGCGTCTATGGCACCTCGACCCCACGCGCCATCCTGTTTTCCGCAATGACGACCGTAGCGTCTTTTGGCAGCCTGATGCTGTCGCCTCATCGCGGCACCGCCAGCATGGGCGAGCTCTTGTCGATCGCGATCGCCTTCACCTTAATCACCACGCTTATCGTTTTGCCTGCGGCGTTCAAATATCAGGAAAACCGGAACCGCAAAGCAGCGGCCAATCGCTGATCGCATATCCCGGCGCCCCCCAAATTTGAGCCCTGGACAGGGTTGCGGAATTGCCTGGCCAACTAGGGCGTTTCCGAGATAAAGTGGTTCCCGGCTTATCGCTCCCGACCGCGAACGCGGTCAGTATCTTAGCTAGCGCGCCTTCGCGCGCGGGCCGCGAACGCGGTCAGTATCTTAGCTAGCGCGCCTTCGCGCGCGGGCCGCGAACGCGGTCAGTATCTTAGCTAGCGCGCCTTCGCGCGCGGGCCGCGAACGCGGTCAAGATTTTGGTCAGCGCGCCTTCGCGCGCAGGAAACGCCCAAGGTTCATACTTTAGCGCATTTCTTATCGAAAGTTCATCGCGCCAGCGATGAACGCGTCCCGTCAAAAGCTTCGCTTTTGACTTCGGAAATGCGCTAGCGTTTTCTCAGATGTTTCAGGTTTTTAACACTTCGTGATCGCGTTTGGCCGGTTGGTGCTGGAAATCCGCCTCATTCATCCCATATGGTGCCCGCATTGCAATTTCCCGGCGCGTTCGCGCCATGAGCCGCCAATAAGAGGGGAAGCTCCTGATGTTTATGTCCCGCGTTCGCATTTTTGCCGCCCTGATTGCCGCCGCGTCGGCGGCTCCGCCCGCTGTTGCGCAAGACGACCCGGCTCCGGCCGCCGAGACGGAAGAAAACAGCATCGCCAGCGCGGTCATTTTTGCGAAAAAGCTGATGGCAGACGCAACCACGGTATTGACCGACGAGGGCGCGAGCGAAACCGAAAAACTTGAAAATTTCCGCGTGGTGCTGGCGGACGGGATGGCGCTCGACGTCATTGGCCGGTTCATGATCGGCGAAGCGCGCAAGACCATGAGCGACGATCAGACGGCGCGCTATGGCGAGATTTTCCCGCAATATATCACGCAACTCTACGCCGAGCAGTTTCAGGAAATTGTCGGCAAGCCCCTCAAAGTTATCGAAGCCAAAGGCATTGGCGCCCGTGACGTTATCGTACGCACGCAATTCGATCGCAAGGACGGCGCGCCGATCATGGTGGACTGGCGCATTCGCCATCTGCGCTCGGGCGAACGCAAGGCGATCGATATCATCGTCTCCGGCGTTTCGATCATGCTGGTCAAGCGCGAGGAGTTTTCGGCTTTTGTCGCCGCGAATGGCGTTGACGCGCTCATGGACCGGCTTGAGGCGGAAGCCGGGATTTAGAATGGTTCAATCGGCCGAACCATTCCAAATTTTTGTTTGGTCGCGTTCGCCGCGGACTCGCCTCACTCAAATTGCGAAACCGCTGGTACTTTCGCTGTAAACGCCTTAATTCTTCCGTTCAAACACAAAATCCGCGGCGCCTTTGAGCGGCGCGGATTTATCGCCGAAGCGATCAAGATGGGCTTTGCAGCTGTCAATAAGTTCCACAGCTTTTGATTTCGCGCCGTCCATCCCAAGCAGTTTGATGAAGGTCGCTTTATCCATCTCCGCATCCTGGCCTGCCGGCTTGCCGAGCGCTTCCGCATCGCTGGTCGCATCAAGAATGTCATCGACGATTTGAAAAGCGAGCCCGAGGTCTTCGGAATAAGCGGCCAGCGCGCCGACCTCGTCTTTTGACCCCTCGCCGACAATGCCGCCGGCAACTGCGGAAAACCGGATCAGCGCGCCGGTTTTCAACCGTTGCAACTGCGTCACACCCGCCAAGTCAAAATCTTTTTGCTCGGCGTAGATATCAATCATCTGCCCGCCGACCATACCCGCCTTACCCGATGCGCGCGCAAGCTCGAGCGCAATTGCGCATCGGACCGCGCCATCAGGATGGGTCTCCTCTTCCGCCAGAATTTCAAAGGCCTGAGTCAACAACGCATCGCCCGCAAGGATCGCCGTAGCGTCGTCATATTTTTTATGCACCGAGGGGCGCCCGCGCCGGAGATCACTGTCATCCATTGCCGGCAAATCATCATGAATGAGGCTGTAGCAATGGATCATTTCAACCGCGCAGCCGACGCGCACGGACCGCACCCGTGATACGTCAAACATGTCGGCGGCTGCGACGGCCAGAAACGGGCGCAGCCTTTTGCCGCCGTCCAGGGCGCCCCAGCGCATGGCGTCGGCGACGCGGCCCAGGGGCCCGTCTTGCGTCGGCAGGAATTTGTCGAGCGCGGCCTCGACCAGTCCCGCCGTTTCCTTAATCGTCTGGTTAAATGCCGACATGGCCTATCCTCAACAACAAAATGAGCGCGCTTGTTAGCGCGCCCATCCAACCGGCTCAACGCCGCCGCGATGATTTTATCGCGCGGCGCTTTGAATAAAACCCGTACCGTCACATTCATCGCAGTGGCGAGCGATGAGGCCGCGCTTGCCGCGTCCGTGACATTCATCGCAAAAAACCTGTTTCACCGCATTGGCGCCGAAAAAATGCGACAGCATATCAGCGGGCAAGGCTTCAGGCGCGTCCGGCGCAATTGCGCGGTTGACGGCAAAATCACGGGCCGCCGCAAGCTTTGTCGCCGGGAAGGCTGACGCCGGCATCGAAGACATTTCACCGGTGAGCCCCCGCACGGTCGCGACCAGATCATTCCGCCAGGCTTCGAGGATCACAGCAAAATGCTTCTGGTTGAAAGCGCCAGTGACCCTGAGGCCAGCCATCAGGAAGAGATCGGCCCCTTCCAGGGAAACATTGCTGATTTGCAGATTACGGTTGAGGCCGTCGATCGTGCGCGCATCAGCGGGGAACCCAACAAATCTGGCAAAAAACCCAAGCTCAACGACCTTGCCGGATCCGGGCGCCGACTGCATCAGCGCAACAACAAAATTTACGCCATGATCCTGAACCCCATAGACCTTTAAAGGCCCATCTTCGCCAAGCGCATCGGCCGCCCCGTATTGGCTTTTTAACGCCGACACGATCTTGGAGAGCGGCCACGATTCATCGTCGCTGCCGCCCGAAAACATCTTAAACATGAACACCCCTTTTGGAACCAAACCCCGTCGGAGAGGCTACACGACGGGAGCCCCATCGCCAAGCTGGGCCGCAAAACTCGAAATATCGCGAAAAAATGATCAGGAGAATTGTTGCACTGCAACAAACCTCGCTATAGTGCTTCACAATTCGTGATGTCCGGCGATGGTTGCCGCCGCCGCTGGCCCATGGAATAAGGCGTTTTTGGTGTTAGGTTGATAACAGTCAAAGGGGTGGCGCGATGGCGGCGACCGAAGAGTTAAAAGTCGTTCTGGCGCAGCCTCGCGGGTTCTGCGCCGGCGTTGAGCGAGCGATCGATATCGTCGAACGGGCGCTGAAGCGTTACGGCGCGCCGGTCTATGTCCGCCATGAGATCGTTCACAACAAATTCGTCGTCGATACGTTACGCGAACGCGGCGCTGTCTTTGTCGAGGAAATAGACGAAATCCCCGAAGGCGCAGTCACCGTCTTTTCCGCCCATGGGGTTGCGCGAAAAGTTGAAAACGGCGCCCTCGTGCGCGAGCTGGATGTAATTGACGCCACGTGCCCGCTGGTCACCAAAGTCCACAAGGAAGGCCGCCGTTATTCCGAAAAAGGTTACGATATTGTGTTGATCGGCCATATCGGCCACCCGGAAGTCGAAGGTACGCTTGGACAGATACCGGGCACGGTACACGTGCTTTCGGAGGTCGAAGAAGTTGACAATCTTGAAGTCACTGACCGGGACCGCGTCGCGTTTGTGACGCAAACGACGCTGTCGGTGAACGACACCAAGGATGTTATTGCGGCGCTGAAGAAACGATTTCCAAAAATTGTCGGGCCGGATACGCGCGATATTTGCTACGCGACGCAAAACCGCCAGACCGCAGTGATCGCCATGGCCAAACAGGTCGATCTGTTGCTGGTCGTCGGCGCCCATAACAGCTCTAACTCGAACCGGCTACGCGAGATCGGCGAGAATTTCGGCGTGCCGAGTTATCTGATCGAAGACGCGTCAATGTTTGACCCGGCCTGGCTGGATGGCGTTCGCACTCTTGGCGTTACTGCCGGCGCATCGGCGCCAGAAACCCTGGTTCAGGAAACCATCGCGCGCCTGCGCGACTATCGTGAAGTTGACGTGGAAACGCTCGACGGCGTTGAAGAAAATGTTCATTTCAAGCTGCCCAAGGAACTTGCAGACGTGCCGCGGCCGAAAGACGCCATGGAAGCCTGGGCTGTCGGCAACTCTTAACCGCAAACGCTAAACAAAAAGAAACGTCCGGAGACAATCATGTCAGTATCCCTTCACCAGCAAGTCCGCATTGGCGCCTATGTCGCCAAACAAACTATTATGGGCCGAAAAAAATACCCGTTGGTGCTGTTCCTTGAGCCGCTTTTTCGCTGCAATCTCGCCTGCCCGGGCTGCGGCAAGATCGATTACCCGGCGCCGATTCTGAACAAGCGGCTGTCAGTAAAAGAATGTCTCGATGCGGTAGACGAATGCGGCGCGCCGGTTGTGGCCGTGCCCGGCGGCGAACCGCTGATCCATAAGGAAATCGGCGAAATTGTCGAAGGCATTGTCGCGCGCAAGAAATTTGTTTCCCTGTGCACCAATGCGCTGCTTCTGGAAAAGAAACTTCACCTCTTTAAGCCGTCGCCGTTTTTGTTTTTCTCAGTCCATCTGGACGGGCTTGAAGAAGAGCACGACAAGGCGGTGGATCAAAAGGGCACTTTCAAGATCGCAGTCGATGCGATTAAAGCGGCGCAGGCAAAAGGCTTTCAGGTCAATGTTAACGCCACCATCTTTGACAATATGAGCGCAAAACAGGTCGCTGATTATCTCGACTTCGCAACCGATCTCGGCGTCAATATCTCTATCTCGCCGGGCTATGCTTATGAGCGCGCCGAAGACAAAGAACACTTCCTGTCGCGGGCAAAAACAAAACAGCTTTTCCGCGATGTCTTTAAGCTCGGCAAGGATCGCGGGCGCGAATGGAATCTTTCCCATTCAACGCTTTTCCTTGATTTCCTCGCGGGCAATCAGGAATATCATTGCACGCCATGGGGCTCACCGACCCGCAATGTCTTTGGCTGGCAAAAGCCATGTTACCTTCTTGGCGAAGGCTATGTGTCGTCCTTCAAGGAATTGATGGAAACGACTGAGTGGGAAAAATACGGCACCGGCAAATATGAAAAATGTTCAAACTGCATGGCCCATTGCGGCTATGAGCCGACGGCCGCGATGGATGCTGCGAAAAATCCGCTGAAACTTTTTGGATTGAGCAATATGTTCAAGATCAAAACCGAAGGCCCCATGGCGCCAGAGATTGATCTGTCCAAAGCGCGTCCCGCCGAAGACGTTCATGAAAAACTCGTCGCCAATGAGATGTCAAAGATCGAGACTGAGAAAAAGTCTGTCAAAGAGCGGTCCGAGGTCGCGGCGTAAAGTTTTTAACGCCGCTTCTGAATCTTTTCCCAGTTTTATCAACGCAGGAAATTGCTGCGGATCGCGCAGGGCTGCGCCGAGCGTCGCCAGAGTGCGTGTTGATCCATCCTGCGCCACGGCATTGAGCGCTGCCGGGGGGAGCGCCCGGTCCGCCGGATCGGCTATAGCGCGGATCGCCAGAAACGGAACGCCCGCGCCCGCTGCAGCGCGCGCAGCGCCATGGCTTTCCATATCGACGGCGAGCGCATTGTGATTGTGAAATAGCGCCGACTTTTTGCTGGTGTTATCAATAATCTCATCTGAGCCAAATAATGCGCCGGATTTGGCGCCCGCGTCGCGCGCAGCGTCGCGCATCGCACCGATCAGATAAGAGTGGCTTTCCCACACCGCTCCATCGTCGGCGATGATTTGATTGCCGATAATCAAATCGCCCGAGGCCAGCGCCGGGTCCAGCCCGCCGGAAACGCCAACGCTGATGATCGCGCCGGCGCCTTCATGACAGAGCGTCGCTGCAATCGCTTCGGCGCGCGCCGCATTGGCGCCGGAAACGCCGATGCGCAGCCGTTTATCCTGAACAGCATCACGCACCGCCGCCGCCTCGGATTTAAGGCCGCAGATAACGCCGATAAAACTATGCGACATGGACATATTTGGTTGCCATTGAAATGTCAGGATGAGCCCTGGAGCCTTGCGGTTCTATAAACAACTCATTTCCAAATTAGATCAATTCATTTCAAGTTCCGGGCAGCCCGTGAAGTTACGTCCCGGACAGAACAAATCTCGCCGCCTTGTTCCCCGATCTGATTGATCCTTCGATCGTCGCCGGCACGCCGGTATCCGTATGATCGCCGGCGAGAAAAAGATTGCGGTAGGCGGTTTCAGCCTTGAGCCGCATGCGCACGCCGTCAGGCGACTGATCCGGTGTGGCGCGCCTTTCGCGAATGACCCGCACCCGTTCATAAGCTACCGGCCCAAGGTCGAGGGCGACTTGCGTTTCCCGCCAGATATTTTCGACAATTTCGGCATTTGGAACATCATCGGCGCCAATCGCATTCGAGGCCGACGTTGTAATGCTGATCACGTCATCGCGGACAAAAGCCCATTGTCCATCGCTCGATATCATGCCGATAAAGGGGCCGTCGCCGAGCGCTTCGGTTGGGACGGCTGCGCTCATACGGTAATGCACATTCAAAATGCTCGCGTCATCCGCTGGAGGATCGAATTCCGGCATGATCTGTTTCAGACGCGACGGCGGCAGTGCGAAAATCACCTGATCGTCGTCTTCAAGCGCTACACATTCATCCGCAAAATTAAGCGCCGCAACGGCGCCGCCTTCCACCACCGCACTGCGCAACCGTGCATTCAATCGGATCACGCCGCCTTTTTGCTCGATAAAGGCGAGCGCCGGATCAATAAAAGCCGGGCTCAGCCCTTTTTTTGCGACGAGCGGCGTTGACGCCTGTCCGCCAAGCAAAAATGTCTCGCGGATAACGCGCCACAAGAGTTTTGCCTGGCCGCGCGCCGGCGTCGTATTAAGGACAGCGAATGTTAGCGGTTCCCAGAACCGCTTAAAAAGAACGCTCTTTTCATCAACGATATCTGCAACGGTTTTTTCACCGTCCGCCAAAGCGATCCCCGCCGCCCTGACATAATCCATCACGTCAGTATCGGGCACGCGCCACTGCTTGTCGAAAACCCAGAACGGGATTGGTCCGTCATTGATGCGCACAGTCCAGCGCTGCCCGGTTGCGACATCAACAAAAGGATAAAGGGCGAAGGGCGGCCCGGTGAGCGCGTCAAGGGAACCAATCCGCTCTAGATAGGCCAGCGCAGATTTGTTGCCCGACATGATCAGGTGATTGCCATTGTCGATGTTGCGCTCAAGATGCTTGTCGTAAAAAGAGCGGCAACGCCCGCCCGCCTGCCCGGCGCTGTCATAAAGAGTAACGGCGTGACCGCGCTCGACCAGTCTTGCGCCTGCGGCGAGACCAGAAAGCCCGGCGCCAATGATATGCGTGCGGCTCACGCAATCCCCTTAAGCTTTGGCGCCGCAAACCAGCGCGCGGCAATTGCTATTTTTTCCAGCTTCGATAGCTCGATTTTCGGCTGGCCGTTTGCCCAGCCCCGCGCTGTCATTTTCTCAAGATAGCGCTCGTAAACGCCCATCATCAGCAAAGCGGGCCTTAATGTCTTCCAGTCAAGATCCGCAAGCGCGTTGCGCGCGCGGTTAAACTTTTCACGCGCGATCATCGCCAGGTCTTCGCGCACTGCCGGCAGGCCCGGCGACGTTACTATTTCTTCCGGCGTCAACGGGCAGCTGTGTTTTTGCAAAAGCTCGGCGGGAAGATAAAGACGGCCTTCGACGGCGTCTTCCTCAACATCGCGCAGAATATTTGTCAGCTGCAACGCATCGCCCAGGGACAGCGCAAAATCTTCAGCTGTTTTTGTGCGCGGCGCACCAAAGACCGGCATAGAGAGCATGCCGACAGCGCCCGCAGCGCGCCGCGTATAGGCGAAAAGCCCGTCAAATGTCGGCGCCACAATCGGCCCCTCAGCGTCCATTTCCATCCCTTCAATCACCAGGATGAACTCGTCCTTGGGCAGGTCAAAGCGCTCGATCTGATCGAGCAACGCAACGCCGGTCGGACAGGATGGCGCACCGCGATAAATATTTTCTATTTCCTGACGCCACGCCTTGAGGCCGGCGCGCTTTTCGCTCAGCGGACCCTTCTCATCAGCGATATCATCAACTTCGCGGCAAAAAGCATAGATCGCATACATCGCTTCGCGGCGCTTCCTCGAAAGGATACGCATGCCCGCGCCAAAGGAAGTGCTTGAGCGTTTCACGGTCTCATGGGCGTGACGGCGCGCCGCAGCGGGCGAAAGGACTTGCACCGCCTCGCTCATCGCGCGCCCCGTCCCGCCGCAAGAAATCCGCCAACAGCGCCGCGCAGGCCAGCCGCCGCAAAATCAACCTTTGACAGGGCGACGCGCGACGCCAGCGGATCGCCTTTGCGCAACAGCTTAATCAGGCGGTCCGCAAGGTGAACAATGACAGCGGATTCCATAGCAAGACTTTTCGAGTTGAGTGCTGCGGGCAGCTTTCGCGCATCGACCATCAATGCATCACAGCCGTCAAGCATGCGATCTGAAACGCGGCGCAAGCCCGGCGTCATCGCCTCGCAGTCAATATCGTCAATCGATGCGCCCTCCTCCGCCAACCAGTCGCCAAGAACATAAACGCGATCTAGCGAGCGTTTGTCGTCGGCGCAATCCTGCAAATGGTTGACGATCTGCAGGACCGTGCACAGCGCATCGGAATAACGGTATCCCGCTTTGTCTTCGCCATGAAGATCGAGAAGAAAACGCCCGACAGGATTTGCCGATAATTCGCAATAGCCCAGTAACTCGTCCCAAGTCGCGTATCGGTTCTTTTCCGCATCCTGGACAAAGGCGGCTACAAGGTCAGACCCGTGTTTTGTCGTAACGCCGGTCGCCTTCAAACTCGCGCGCAGCGCATAGGCCTTGTCATAACCATCGTCAAATCCCGTTTTGCCTTGCAGCGCCGCATCAAAACCGTGCAATCGCAATATTTTTTCCTGGGGCGTCAAATCCGGATTGTCTGCGATATCGTCGATCGCGCGGGCAAAGGCGTAATACGTCGCCACATGGGGGCGCAGGCGTTTAGGCAGCAGAAATGAGCCGACGGGAAAATTCTCGTCTCCAGCGCCTTTGCCCGAGGGCGTTTCCGGCGTGGCAGGCGGCGCTATTTCAGCGTTGTTCATGGTCTCGGACATAAGGGCGCAGCTTACGGGTTTTCTTCGCTAATCCAAGCGAAAGGCGCCTCAGATCCCACCTTGGCGGCGGCCTTTTTCCCGCGTAGAGGGGGGCCATGGACCTTACATTAGTGGCAGCAGCAGCACTTGGCGCCTGGCTTTTCCTGACCTTTGGTCGCGGGCAATACTGGCGCGCCTCAGAACGGCCAAAGGATGCGCCCGCGCCGCTCTCGTGGCCCGAAATTGTTGCAGTAATCCCGGCGCGTGACGAAGCGGCGACAATCGCCACGGTGATCGCAGCGCATTTGGCGAATGACTATGAAGGCAAATTTTCTGTCGTACTTGCCGATGACGGATCCGTGGATGGGACCGCCGACATCGCGCGAAGGGCTGCAGAGGGAAAAGACCGGCCGCTCGAAATTCTTGTAACGCCGGATCTGCCGGCCGGCTGGACGGGGAAATTATGGGCGCTGGAAAGCGGCGTTCAAAAGGCAAAAGAAATCGCGCCGGGGGCTAAATATTATCTGTTCGCCGATGCGGATATTGTTCTCGCCCCCGACACGCTGCACCGGCTCGTCGCCAGGGCGGAACGTGAAAATCTGGCGCTCACTTCGCTGATGGCCCGCCTTGATGCAAAAGGTCATTGGGGCGCGCTGCTGATCCCGGCCTTTATTTATTTTTTCCAAAAACTCTATCCCTTTGCCCGTATCAATGATCCGTCTGAAAATACTGCGGGCGCCGCGGGCGGATGCATGCTCGTGCGGACCGACGCGCTGGTCGCGATTGGCGGCGTTGAGACGATCAAAGGCGCGCTCATTGACGATTGCGCATTGGCGCGGCGCATAAAAGACATAACACCATCGACAAAAATTTGGCTTGGCCTTGCGGAGGACGAAGCGACCAGCCTGCGCGATAATTCCTCGCTTTCCGCCATCTGGACCATGGTCGCCCGCACCGCTTACGCACAGCTGGGGTATTCGCCGCTATTGCTGGCAGGCGCGACAATCGCCATGGCGCTCATCTATCTTGTCCCGCCATTGATCATCCTGACGATCGCATCACACTGGTCAATGATTGCGATTTATTATGCGCTGATTGCCTGGGCGTTGATGGCCTATACTTATTGGCCAACATTGAAACTCTATGATCGGCCGCCCTGGGAGGCTGCGTTCCTGCCCGCCTCCGCGGCGCTCTATACGGCAATGATGATTTCTTCTGCATTGCGCCACTGGCAAGGGCAAGGCGGCCGATGGAAGGGCCGAACCTATTGATCCAGCATCTTGCGCGGATGAACACCGTCCACATACCCCATAAAGGGCGGACAGATAGAATATCCAATCAACTCTTGCGCGCGTTTGGGCAATATGCGCGCAATTGCCGGCGGCACGGCGAGCGCCATATTCTCTAGCTGCCGGGTCCAGCCCGGACAATATTGCGGCGTGATGATCAATCGCGGCTTTTCTGATCTATTGGCCCCGCCGCGATGCCACATGGTTCCTTTGGCAAGCATCAGTGAGCCTGCAGGCATCATAATTTTTACGGCGTCGTCCCGTGCGCCCGGATCGCTGCTCGCGTCGCGTACCGTTCTGTCGCCAAAGCTCGCTTCTCCAACAGCGCCGTCGATCATATCATCCGGCCACAGATGGCTTCCGGGTAATATCTCGGTCGCGCCGTTATTCTCGGTCATATTATCCAGAGCCCAGAATGTGCTGACCCCGAGCGAGGGACGCGGACGCGGCCATTGGAAATGACTGTCGTCGAAATGCCAGGGCTGGGCGGTTTCACCGGGATGAAGATTAATTGCAAGGCAGGCCGACAACAGACAGTCCGCCCCAAGGTCGGCTTCAACAAAGGCGAGCGCCAGAGGGTGAATAACGAGATCGGCAAATACGGGCGATTTTGCGAGCATAGCGTAGACGCGGTTTGATTTCAGCCCTTCGAAATCATTTCGGCCGGTAATGTCAGCGGCCAGATATGGCGTGAGGGCGTTACGTATCTCCGTCAGCTCAGCCGCAGGCAAAATATTTTCGAAAATGATATAGCCGTCGCGATCAAATTGCGCGCGCCAATCGTCAAATGACCGGCCTTCAAGCCAGCAATCCAGGCCGCCTCGTTGAATCATCGCGTCGCGATCCGCCATCATCAATCTCCCGGCTGCATTGTTGCGCAGTGTGGAGATAAATAAAACGACTTTTGGCGCCCGACACCAGTCTCTTAACCGCCAGCAATCACGCAAGCGTCGATGCAAAGGCTTTTGTCACCAGAAAGACCGCGCAGGGCGCCTCGCGCACCAGTTCTCTGGAAGCGCTGCCCTGAAACAGGGTGTTCCAGAAATTGCGCTGATGTGAGCCTGTCACAATAAGGTCGGCACCGATTTTCAATGCATATTCTGCAGTGGCGTCAGCCGGGTCGCCATCGAGCATCACCGGCTTTGCGCCCGGTGCGTGTTTTGCGGCGATTTCCGCAAGCCGGTTTTGGCAGCTTTCGCGCCCGGCGCGATGTTGCTCCACGGCCGCCTGGCTGACAACGGACGAACTTGCGGCGATCTCAGCGGAAAAGGTCGGCGTTACCGCGCTGACCGACGGCCAGACCGAAACGACCTGCAGTCCGGCGCCGTCCTTTTGCGCCAGACTTTGCGCCGCTTTTAAGACGCCAACGGCCAAATCATCATCGACATCAATGGCCGCAACAATGCTTTTGAATTGCATGAACGCTCTCCTTTATTCGCGCCCCAAACCAGATATGGGTTGAGCGAGACAGCACCAGGATGAGACATGACGCCGCGAAAGCAACTTATTTCAGAAAGCCTTGTGATTCAAACCACGCGACAGTGTGATTGAGCGCTTGTTGAACCGGCGCAGCCTCCCAGCCCAGTTCCGATTTCGCTTTTTCACTCGAAAACGACACCTGGCGCCCAGCGAGGCGAACGCCGGTCAATGGCGCCTTGGGCGCTTTCCCGGTAATCGCGGCAACAATTTTCGTGTCAATCACACCGGCGGCGAGGGCTGCCCAATATGGCAATCGGGTTTTCGGCGTTTTGCGCCCGCTGGCCTCGGTGATCATCGCCAAAAGTTTTATCATTGCGAGATTCTCGCCGCCGAGAAGATAACGCTCGCCCGTGCGCCCCTTGTCGCGTATTGCGATTAAACCCTCTGCGAGACTTTCCACCGGCACAAAGTTCAAGATGCAATCGATATAGGCAGGCGTTTTACCATTGGCGAAATCAAGGATCATCTGCGTCGGCGGCGTCAGGCTGTCATCTCCGGCGCCGAGGGGCTCGGTGGGCATGGCGATCATCGCATCAAGCCCGTCCCTCGCCGCCTCTTCAACGATCTGCTCCGCCAATAATTTTGATCGCGGATAGGGCCCAAGCATGTCACCGGGCGCCAAACGCAGCTTCTCATCCGCAGTCGATGGGCCGATGGGTGTTTTTTCTCCGACAAGCGTCGTCAGGCTTGAACAATGAATGAAACGGCGAATGCCTTCTGCCATGGCCGCATCAACAACAATCTGCGTGCCCCTTCGGTTCACGTCATCAACGAGCGACAGATCCCGCGCCCAGAGTTGCGCATATCCTGCAAGATGGAAAACGTCTGTGACATTTTCCATCGCCCGGGCCACGGCATCGGCGTCCATAACGGAGCCTTGAACGTCATCATCATGCATCGGCGCCGCAAGATCGAAGCTGCGGACGCGTGCTCCGCCATTGCGAAGCATCGCTACGAGATATTTGCCGACAAAACCGCCGCCGCCGGTAACAAGCGTTATTTCGCTCACACCGCCTCACGGCAGACGAGAACGCCTTCATCGGTGACCGAACCGGCAACAAGGCCATAAGGCGTTTCAACGGCGATCGTCGCCGCGCTAAAAAGCCGGCCGGCAGGATCGTCAAACAGGATTTCAATCGCGCCCGTATCCGGATTGACTTTCACGATCCGCGATGGCGCTTTGCCGACGCCCATTTTCCGGTTGAGCCCCAGGCGCCAGAGCGATGGATGCACCGCCGCAACAATGTCGCCATCACCGGCAATCGAAAGATTGTCGGGGCCCCCGGGAATGTCGAAACGAGCGAATTCTTCAACGGCCCCTGATCGTTCTTTCAACAGCAAAATGGTATTTTCACGCGTCGCCGCCATCGCAATCATTCCGTCCGCTGTCTGCGCCAGCCCGTTGGCAAAGCCCGCCCGGTCATAGACTCGGCGATCGCGCCCCAACGCCAACCCGCTGCGCTTTAAGTTGAAAATATCTTCAATTCCCGCACGCCAATCACAGCGCCCATGATCGAAGCTGGTAAATGTCTGCTGCATTGTCACAAGAACATCATTTGCCGCGCATGGCGCATCATCAACGGCGCCGGCGAACGCGTCGCCGCCGGCGCCAATGCGCTGCAAACGCGGCAACATCTCCCATTTGTTATTCAGCCGCTGATAGGTGCGGTTGATAAAGACCAGTTCATCATTGTGCGCGTCATAGGAAATTCCGTGCGGTCTGAGGCCGCCAGCAATATCGCCCGGCGCCGTCAGAGGCTTTGCCGAAATTGATGACGCGCCGACCGTAAAAATATCGCTCAGCGCTGCGCTGTAAACGCCGCCATTGGGAATGGTCAACTGCCGCCGTTTTGCGGCTTTTTCTGCAGCGCGCCGATCATAGGCTGAAAAAAACAGACGTTTACCGGCGCCGTCATATGCAAAATCTTCAGCGCCGCTGATCGAAGCGCCGGTTTCAACGTCAATCAATGCAACCCTTTTGCACTCATCAGCCCTGTAGCGGACATCCGCGATCTCTTCCCTGGCGCAACCGCCGAGAAAAAAAAGCACTGCAGCGCCCAATATTTCAGGCCGCATTTTCCCCATGTCGCGCCCCCTCACCCGGCCCTGACTCCGGCTCTGACGCCGGCTCTGGCCCCGGCCGTTGATATCCCCATTTCTCGATGAAATAGCCGAGGCGCTTTTCAACCTTTGCAGCGGCGGCGTCGGAATAGGAAAAGCTATTTTTCTTGAAGCCGGCGACAGATGCAAGATAAGCCTCAAACGCCTCCCGGGAATCCTCAAACCCCTGAAAACCAAGGGCGGAATAGCATTTTTCGACAGCCCGAACAGGATCGGCGTCAAGTTCCTCATAGCGCAATTCGATCAATTGTTCATCACTCACATGAGCGGCGTCACGCTCATAGGCCCGCATTATCCGATCATAAATCGTCAATATTGTTTCATCGATGTCCACATGATCGTAACCCTGCAGCGCAAACTGTTTCAAAAGTTTTTGATAGAAGTTCCGCATCGAAACAAATACATCATAGGGATTGCGATGGATGTGAATGAATTTTGCATTCGGGAACATCTCTCGCAACATCGCCAGGCGGCCGGTATAGACCGGGTTTTTTATCAAAATCGGTTTTTCGCCCTGATGGAGATATAGTTTACGCAAGAAATAGGTGAATTGTTTTTGCCAGCCGCGAATATCTGCGGTCGAACAACCGTCAAAAAATAAACCGCGTTGGACATTTTCCGCAAAGGCGCGCGGAAAATAAATGCCGTGAAAAAATGAGACTTCCGACATGTTTGCTATCGCGAATTCATCTTCCTGCGGACTGTCGGGACGGACGGGAATATTGTCTATAAAGCGCCGCGCGGGCAGCGCACGCTCCAAAAGAGGTCTAAAGAGGCTGGCAATTCCAAAAAGGTCCCATGGGAGCCCAGTGGCTATTGGCGGCACGAACCCCCATGCGCCGCTTTGACACATGATATTGTATAGATGCGTCGTGCCGGACCGCCAGTGGCCGAGGATGAAAACCGGGGCGGGCATGTCGTCAATCTTTGGCAGTCTGCTTTCCATCAGCAGGCGCTCCGCGGTGGAAAACGGCCAACGCGCCAGTGCCGCGCCAGCGATGCCGGCGGTGGCAAGGGGTTTTTCCGGCAGGCCGGACCGGCTCATGACTGTCGCGAGGGTGCCGAGATTTGCTCCGCTTAAGGGATGCGCCATAAATCCTTCCATTTCCTCCAACTGACCTGCGCCGGATGTAGCCCAGACATTGGCTTATTTCCAGAACGGCGGACCCGCGCTATATCGATTAATTCCACCGGCGCGCCTAAAAAAAGCCATTTCCCGGCTTATGATTAACCAAGCCTTGAGAAGGCAAGCGGAATATTAACCCGGCGGGCCATGCTGGCCAGAGCTGGCGCAGGACAGCGGCCGCAAGTAACTTGGCGTAACATCAGCGAGAGCAGTTTTGCGAGTCCGGCGGTCTGTCATTTTTTTCAGCATGATATGGAGCGCCCTTCTTGGCCTTGCGCCGGTTATCGCTGCAGCCGCCGAGGATTATCAGGTCTCAATCGAAGGCGCGCCGGCCGATCTCAAAGAAAAGCTTGAGATCATCTCCAGGCTGAAAAAAAACCAGCGCGATTATCCGACAATTGCAGCGCTGCGCCGCGCCGCGCAGCGGGACGCCGAAGCCTTTGAAGATGCGCTGAAAGCTGCGGGCTATTATGCAGGCTCGGCAAAGGCCGGTTTAGCGCCTGGAGAAAATGGCGCGCCGACTCAGGTGACATTCAATATTGAACCGGGCGCAGCGTTTACGGTTTCCGACTATGAAATCCTTTATCAGGACGAACACGAAAACCGGCCAATGACCCTCGCTGACGCCGGCATGACCGGCGATGGTTCAGCAGCCGGCGCGGCATTGCGCGACACGCATCGGCAATTTCTCAATTACCTTTGGGAAAACGGATACCCGGCAGCCCAGATTATCTCCCGGCGCGCAATCGCCAATCTGGAAACAGAGACCGCTCACGCTGTTTTTATTTTCGAAAGCGGGCCAAAGGCCAGATTTGGCGAATCTCGAATTAGCGGCGCCGTCAAAACCAAACCGTCTTATTTGCGCAAACTGATCAACTGGGAGGAAGGCGAGGATTTCGAGCGCTCGAAACTCGTCGCCTATCGCGACCGGCTTTCAAAGTCCGGCCTCTTTTCCAAAATCGACGTAGCGCCGGGAGCGCCAGATGACACAGGCGCAGCGCCTGTTCTGATTAACCTGGCTGAGCGCAAGCGGCGCACGATTGGCGCAGGCGTATCTTTTTCAACATCAGAAGGCCCGGGCGGACGTATATTTTTCGAAAATCGCAATATCTTCGGAAACGCCGAAAATTTTCGCATTGAATTGACCGGATCACAATACGAGCAGGCGATCAATTTCGATATTGTAAAACCACTGCCCCGCTTGCCCGGTCAAGCCATCACAAATGTCAAATTCTCAAATGAGACTACTGACGCATTTGACGCCCGCTCATTTTCGGTGACCGGCGGGCTTTCAAAAAAATGGCTCGACGATAACTTTCAAACCACCGCAGCTATGACGCTGGAAACTTCGAATGTAAAAACCAATGGAGTCGAAGAGCGCACATATTTCGTGTCAGCGCCGATAACCGTCGGCTGGAATTCCGAAAACGATCTATTAAATCCCACCAAAGGCGTACGGGCGTCCTGGACCGTAACGCCCTATACAGGAACGGACAGCTTTACCCAAAGCGAGATCATTGCACGAAGCCGCATCAATTTCGGCGCCCAGGATCGATTTACATTAGCTGCCCGAGGCGCGCTCGGCGCCACATTTGGCGCCGCTCTTTTTGAACTGCCCGCCAACAAACGGTTTTACGCGGGCGGCGGCGGATCAGTCCGCGGCTTTGGATTTCAAGAAGCCGGGCCGCTGGATGCTGAGAACAAACCCATCGGCGGGCTCTCCCTGATTGAAGGCGCTGTCGAGGCAAGGGCAAAAATTTCGCAAAACATTCAGCTCGCGGCATTTGCCGACGCGGGTTCCGTATCATCATCCACTTTACCGAATTTTGATGGCGGATTCTTTGTCGGTTATGGCGGAGGCGTGCGATATTTCACGCCGATCGGGCCAATCCGCGTGGATGTCGCCTTTCCGCTAAACCAGCGCCCGACCGACCGCGCCTATCAGATCTTCATTGCCCTGGGGCAGCCCTTTTGATGCGCCGCTTTTTGATCATAACCGCGGGGATTATCAGCGCCCTCAGCGCTGTCATTACCGTGAGCGCCGTCGTTCTTTTCAACACGAGCGCCGGCCGCGATCTTATCAAAACACAGATCGAAAGAAGCCTTGGCGCAGAACTCGCGAGCGAGGTCGAAATAATGTCGATGACCGGCGCGCCGCCCGGCCGGGTCATTCTCAATGATCTGACGTTCTCCGGGCCCGACGGCCGCTGGCTAAGGGTCAAACGCCTCGAGGTTAATTGGCGGCCTTTGGCTTATCTCGGAAATAAAATCGACATTGAGGAACTCATCATTGACGGCGCCCATCTTGTTCGCCAGCCGCCGGAGGGCGACAAGACGGATGACGACAACCGGCCTTTCCTGGTCCGGCTCAACCAAGATTTGCCATATGTCAGCATCAGCAAAATCACGCTTTCGAATATTTCAACGGAAATTAACGGTGAAACCGAGCGCATCAGCGGCGCCGGGGCGATGCAAATCGGCGGTCGCCGGATCAAAACCGATCTGGTTCTCGCCAGTACAAATGACCGGGATGTGGTCAATGTCGCGGTCGATCTTGACCCGGGCGAAGACAGGCTGATCATTGACGCAACTGTTACCGCACGTGCGGAAGGCGTCATCGCCGCGCTCGCAGGTTTAAAAAGCGATCTCTTCTTTACGGCCGGAAATGACGGCCCGCTAAGCGCTTTTGATTTAGCGGTTTCGGGAACATTAGGCGGTTACGGGGATCTGAACGCAAACCTCAGTAACGACCAGGCAACCCCTGACAGCGTTAATATCGATCTTTCTTTTTCGCCCGACGGCGCCTTCGCACGGACACAAGAACTCACCGGGCAATTGGCGGCAAAAATGCGGCTTCAAAGCCGTGACGAAGGCGGCAGCCTCATGATCGATCAACTCACAATGGCGGCGGGCGACGTTACCGGCGACCTTATCTGGCGAAACAGAAATGGCGTTGTCGATCAGCTGAATGCAGAATTATCGGTGGAACTTGCCGCTGACTATCGTCCTGAACTGCAGGACCTGGCGGGCTCGCACTTTTCGGTGACCGGGCGGCTGGATCGGAAGGGCGAGCGTTACGGTCTCGCGGCAACACTGACCGGTGAGCGCGCCGTCCTTATCGTCGCCAAAGGCGAAACGGATCTGCGCAAGAAACTGGCGGGCGACCTGGCATTGTCTATCGCGGCATCTGCGGCCGCAAACACGCCAATTGCGAGCGGTCTTGACCTAACGGCCCGGCTGAAAGCGGATCTTGACGAGGCGCTGGCACTGGAAGCGGTGACGATTAAAACTGCGGACGGCGCCAGCGCCTATGGCTCGGCGCGCTATTCCTTTAGCGATGAGTCAATCGCCGTTACCGGCGATGCCGCAATAACGCCAGCGGCAATTTCCAGACTCGCGCCGTCATTTAACGCGACCGGCGACATTGCAGCGGAAGTTGATCTGTCGGGCGTCCTCGACAACCTGACATTGCAAGCATTGATCGAAACGCCTGCCATTCGCACCGGCGAAAATACCGTACAGCCATTGATAATCAATGTCGCGCTGGCCGGATTGCCAAATCTTCCCACGGGCGAACTTAACGCCCGCGCCGCGGGCAAAGATCAGGACCGCGCATTTACAGCGAAGATCAGGGCATCGCAAAACGGTCGTATTACGCTGCCATTGATCGACTATCACGGCGCCGGTTTCCGCCTTGCAGGGACCGCCAGCTATGATCAAAACGCCGGAACCGGCGATATTAATCTGACTTATGACGGCGCCGAAAACGCCGTGCCATGGCCCGGACTTGCGCTTATGGGCGATCTAAAAATCAACGGCGCAATGTCGCCGACCGAAAACAAACTGACGGCAATCTCAGACTCTCTGCGCCTTGGAGAAATTTCAGCCCGTTCGTTTACACTAAATGCCGACGGCCCGCGGGCCGCGTTGCGCGTTGCAATCAACAGCGATGTTGTCGCAACAAAAAATACGGGAATGATCAACCAATTTCACGCAGCGGCAATTCTTGACATTGCAGGGCCGCCTTCAGTCAGTTTGACAGCGCTCGAAGGCGTGATTGGCGGCAGTCGCGCCCATTTGACCGCACCAGCCGGGATAATATTTGGCGACGACGTCATCATCGATAATTTGCGGCTCGCGGACGGTCGTAGGGGAACCATCGCCGTCGATGGCGCTTTTTCGAAGGCCCGCTGGCAAGCAACGGCCGCCTTGCGAGACGTGAACATCCCGCAGGCGGATGGAACCCTTACGCTCAATCTCAATCTCGATACAGCGGCCGCCACTGCCGCCGCTGGTGATTTCACGTTGCGTTCATTGCTGACGACAGGCAGCGAAGCGGCATTGGGCGCCGCCTTTATCTGGGATCGCCAATCCATACGCATTACAAACGTCAAGGACGCAGAATTCATCGACATGGAAATTATTTTTCCGGCGCGCCTCAAAACGTCACCCTCCCTTGCCGTCGATACAAATGGCGCTCTTGCCGGTTACTTTCGCTATAATGGCGATATCGGCGCGATGACGCCTTACCTGCCGCCAACACTGCAAACACTGGAAGGGGCGCTAAGCGTCGATTTCGATCTTGGCGGGACAACAACAACGCCGGAATTATTGGGCCAGGCAGAAATCAGCGATGGCAAATTCACCGAATTGCAGTCCGGGTTTTCTCTTGTTGGGCTGCATATTGAAGCGACAGCGCGCCATGGCGCCCAAGGCAGCGCGATCCGTTTTGCCGGCGGCGCGCAAGGCGCCGGACAAACGCAAACGGATACAGTTACCCTAAGCGGTGATCTTTCTCTGGGGGAACAATCATTGTTGAACCTTTCGGTCCTTCTCAATGAAGCTGAATTATCCGCAGCTCCGGTCCGCAGCGCCCGCCTCAACGGCAATATCGATATTAGCGGATCGCTAAGCGAAATTACCGCAAAAGGCGCGATCATTGTCGAAGAACTCGACGCGGAAATCATTGCCCCTGAAAGCACAGGTCTCGTCGATATCGACGTGATCGTTTATGACGGCGCCGCAATGTCAGACGCTGTCATGGCGCCGCCCTCGCAAGTATTGAAAAGCTTTGAGATCACAGTCGTCGCCGATGACCGGATTTTTATTCGCGGGCGCGGCCTTGAGAGCGAATGGTCCGCCAACGCCACCGCAATTAACACGCGGAGCGGACCGGTAGTCATTGGCGAAATGAAACTCCGACGCGGCGCACTGGACTTTTCCGGGCGGCGCTTTGATCTCGTGCGCGGCGATATTACTTTTGACCGATTTCCCGCCAACAATCCCCGCCTCAATATTCGCGCTGAATACAAAACGCCGAATGGCGTGACAGCTGTCATCATTGTTTCCGGACGCGCTGATGAACCAAAAGTTGAGTTGCAGTCAACGCCTGCCATGCCTTCAGAAAATGTGATGGCCCTCGTCCTGTTCGGCAAACCTGCTGAAGAATTAAGCGCCGTTGAATCGCTTCAGACGGCGCAGGCGCTTGCCGCACTTGGCGGCGTAGGCCCATTCGGCAGAGAAGGCATAACCGGCACATTGCGTCAGGCCATTGGGCTTGATCTTCTAAATTTCGATATCGATCCGGAAAATGGCGGCGGATCGCTCACAGTCGGCAAATATGTTGCGGAGGGCTTTTTTGTGTCGGCGACGCAGGACGCCCAGGGCCAGGCCGGATCCGTGCGTGTCGAATATGAGGTGATCGATAACCTGACCGTCGAAACGAAAATTGAACAGGATGGCGATCAAACAGTGTCCGCCAACTGGAAATTCGACTTCTGACACCGTTAACAAACAGTTTCACATTACCGCTTTGGATTGAATCAACGATCAATCTGCAATCGCGGATTTGTCGAAAATTAACGCGCGAAAGGCAAAATGCGCAGCGAAATTGATCATGAGGTCAAATCGCGCATGCCCGAAATGCCGAACACGCCGCAAGCCGCCTCTTCCGCCGATGACGCAATCGCCGCATTGCGCCCGAGTTTTCTGGCATCCTTGAAAACGCAGCTGGAAGAATTGAAAGCCCATCGCGAAAACATCGCAGCAGGCGAGATTGACGACAATTCGCGGCAGGCGATGCGCTTTACCGTACACGCCATGCGCGGCACCGCCGCGTCTTATTTTTTTCCAGCAATTCCGGAGACCGCAGGACCGCTCGAACGTGCAATCGTCGCCGGCGATGCAATGACTGATGACAGCGTTTTGGCGATGATGGATAATCTGATTAAGATGTGCGCCGACGCCCTTGATCAAGAAAGCGCCGCTTAGATCACCGGGCGACGAGATGGAATCGACCGATGATTCAGCACAAAGAGTTTCCAGTAAGCCCCGCGCTCGTCCTATACTAACTCCGCATCAGTCATCACTTCGACGAGCACAGGTCCTTTGTGGGCAATCGCCGCGCGAAGCGTTTCCACCAGATCCGCTTTGTCGGTCACGCGAATGCCCTTGCCGCCGCATGAGTCTGCAAAGTCTGCAAAACCCGGGTTACGGAGAGAGGTCTGCCATACAGGCCACTCGCCGGCTCGCTGTTCCTTGGTGATCTTGCCGAGTTGGCCGTTGTGCATCAGCACATGGGTGATATCCATTTCATATTTTACAGCAGTCGTAAATTCCATCGCATACTGACCAAACCCGCCATCGCCGGACACCGAGACAACTTTGCGGCCGCGATATTCTTCAAAGTCCTGTGTCGCAGCCCACGCGCCCATCGCCGCAGGAAATCCAAATCCAATCGAGCCAAGATAGCCGGACATCAATACGCGTTGGCCGCAGGGTTCGAAATAGCGCCCGAAAGAATAAGTGTTATTGCCAACGTCAACCGGCATGATGGCGTCGGGCGGCACGACTTTCGTCATCGCCGCGAACAATGATGCAGCGTTAATGCCATTGCCCCGGTCATCCTCCAGCCGGCGTTGTTTTTCGCGCCGCCAGATCGCCCATCGTTCCGCGATCTCTTTCAATTGATCAACGCCGTCGCTGCGGGCTGGCTTTGCATTTTTCATCAATCGCAAGGTTTCGCCGATTTCGCCCCATACGGGCAGCGCTACGGCGTGACTTTTACCGAGATGCATGCGATCGAAATCTATCTGCACAATCGGTTTGGACGGCTCTATCCCGGTATGATGAGAAAACGAGGCGCCGATAGCGACAATCAGATCGCATTCATTCATAAACCAGGAAGCAATTGGCGTGCCCGAACGCCCCAACACGCCGCCAGCATTGGGATGGGTGTCGGGGATTTGTCCTTTCGCCTTAAAGGTCGTGAGCACCGGGCATTTTAAACCTTCGGCAAGCGCTGTTACGTCAGCCATCGAATCCCGTGCGCCATAGCCAACGATAATCACCGGTCGCTTTGCACCAGATATTTTTTTGTTTGCAGCTTCAATCACGCCACCCGGCGGCGCCATCCTGGCGCTCACAATCCGCCCGTCCGGCTTGCCCGCCTCAGCATCCGGCGCCGGCAGTGTTTGAGCGTCGTCCGGAAAAATCATCACCGAAACGTCGCGTTCGACCAGCGCCGTTTTCATCGCAAGCGACGTCACTTCTCCATAATCCGATGCGTGGAGAACAAGCTGGTTAAATTTTCCAACCGGTGCAAAAGCGCTGTGAAGATCGATATCCTGAAAAGCAAAAGGTGAAAAAACCTGCACCTGAACCTGTCCGGCGCAGGCTATGACGGGCGCACGGTCAACTTTCGCATCCCAGAGGCCTGTCATCAAATTTGTCGCGCCTGGCCCCGCAATAGAAAGACACGCCGCCGGCTTGCCGGTCAGCTTTGCATAACCCGAACAGGCAAAGGATGCAGCGCCCTCATGGCGGATGCCAATATAGGAAATGTTGCCGGCCTCTTCCTGTACGCGAAACGCATCGGCAAGACCTAGATTGGAATGGCCAACCATGCCGAACACGCGCTTCAGGCCCCAATTGACCATGGTTTCGGCGACAACATCCGTTGACGTACGAATATGCAACGGCTGCGGCGGCAGGCCCACATAGACGCCATCGCTGCGCGTTTCGACGGGAAACATTTCCTGGCCCGAATCTTCGTGCCCGCCTGGCGGCTTGCCGGTGAGGGGATCAAAATCCCACCCATGCCACGGGCAGCGCAGCCAGCAGGCGCCGTCCTTGCCTTTTTCGATCGAGCCTTCGCCGAGCGGGCCGCCCTGGTGAGGACAGCGATTGTCCATTGCCGCGTATTGACCATCGAAATGAACAAGCGCCAGCGTTTTCCGGCCCGCCGTCACGGTCGTAACACGGCCTTCGGGCGGTTGTTCGGCCGCGGCGACGCGATGCCATTCAACAGCGTCTTTCGAAACTGGTTCAGTCATGGTCTATTGTCCCTCTTCAAATCGGCCCTCGCCGCACCACCGCAATAGGCGTTCTCACCTTGCCGCCGAACGACCGCCAAAAAGTGATTTCATCACCCGGCCCATCACGCATATGTTCAGATTCGTGAATGTCAGTTTAGAGCGGGCGGGCTAATGTCAGGCAAATCACTTTTCTCGCGCATGTTTTAGGCTGTACTATTAACCAGGCGCGGAAGATCGGGTGCCGGCTGAAGAACAAGGGGCTGTAAATTGGGGAGAAACTGGGTTGCTGTCGCCAAATTGGCGGCGCTTGAGGACCGTAAACCGGCCTATGCGCTGGTCGCCGGCGTTGATCTCGTTGTTGTGCGTTTCGACAAGGATGTGTCGGTTATGTATGGGCGGTGCCTGCATCGCGGCGCGCTATTGGCCGACGGCCATGTTGACGGACAAAATCTGATTTGCGGGGTCCATAATTGGGACTATCGCCTCGACACTGGCGTCAGCGAATATAACAACAGTGAAGCGCTTGAAAAATTTTCATCTCAAGTCGAAGCCGGAAAAGTTTTCGTTGATAAAGACGAAGTGAAGGCGTGGGCGCACGATCATCCGCAACCGTTCGATCGCAACGCCTATCTAGGCCTCTATGCAGACACGCACCCGGCGCCGGAGGAACCTTTTGTCGGCTTGATCCAGAGCTATGCCCGCGACGGTCTTTCCAAAACCGGCCATCATGGCGTTGTAGACGCCATGGGCGTACCGCGCGATCAGTTGCCCACATGGGACGACATTCAATTTGTGACGGCGCAACTTTATCGTGTTCCGCTGCTTGATGATGATCCTGTCGAAACCGGCGTGACGATCGGCCCTGACGCGCAGAAACCGTTAAAGCTCGATATTCCACTTTTCGTTTCCGACATGAGCTTTGGCGCCCTTTCTCGTGAAGCGAAAATAGCGCTCGCCAAAGGCGCGGAAATGGCAGGCACCGGCATTTGCGCCGGCGAAGGCGGTTCCCTCGATGAAGAACGCCACGCAAACAGCCGGTATTTTTACGAACTCGCGTCGGCCCGGTTTGGTTTTTCCTGGGACAAAGTCAACGAATCTGCAGCATTTCATTTTAAAGGCGGCCAAGGCGCCAAAACCGGCACTGGCGGCCATTTGCCCGGCCGGAAAGTCCGGGCGGAAATTGCCAAAGTGCGCGGTCTCAATCTTGGCGAGGATGCAATTTCACCGTCCCGGTTCCCGGACTGGACTGAAGTTTCTCAATATCGGGATTTCGCCAATGAAGTGCGTGAGCGCACGGGCGGCATACCGATTGGTTTCAAATTGTCAGCCCAACATATTGAAAAAGACATCGACGCGGCGCTGGAGCTCGGTGTTGATTACATCATTCTCGACGGACGCGGCGGCGGCACAGGCGCCGCGCCGCTGATTTTCCGAGACAATATTTCCGTGCCGACCATTCCCGCTTTGGCGCGGGCGCGCCGGCATCTTGATATGAGCGACGCCAAGAATGTTTCGCTGATTGCGACCGGCGGTTTGCGCAAGCCCGCCGATTTCGCGAAAGCTCTTGCGCTGGGCGCTGATGCGATAGCGCTTTCTAACGCGCCAATGCAAGCTATTGGTTGTCTGGGCATGCGCGCCTGCCACACAAATAATTGCCCTGTTGGCATTGCAACCCAGAAGGAAAATCTTCGTTCACGCCTGAAGATCGAAGCATCAGCGAAACAACTCGCAAATTTCTTTGAGGCCTCAACGGAGTTGATGAAGATCCTGGCGCGCGCCTGCGGTCACAATCGACTGTCTGACTTCACAATCGATGATCTCACGACTTTCAAAACCGATATGGCGTCGCTGACTGGCGTGGCTTACGGCGGCACAGGAGCACAGCATGGCTGATGTGACGGCAGTCGCCGAAGCGTTTGTGATTTGCCTCGCTGCCTATTTCAGCATTGGCGTCCTTGTCGCTGTTTTGTTTCTCACCTTTGGCGTGTCGCGTATTGACGCTGCCGCAAAACGAGCGAGTCCATTTTTCCGGCCAGTGATTTTTCTTGGCTGCGTCGCGCTGTGGCCGTTTGTCATTTTGCGCGTCGCCTCTTTGAAGAAAATAAACCTGTCGACTGAGGACCTGCCGACTGAGGAAACGAAATGAAACGCCCGCACCGCAGAATTCATTTCCTTTTTTGGATTGTAATTGCGCCAATCACTGCGCTCGTCGGCTATTTTTCCTGGCAGATGCGCCCGGCGACGCCTTTTACTGAATTGCCGCCCGGTATCGAGACAATTTCTGATGCCTCAACCGATACATCGGAATCCCGCTGATGGGCCATCAATACAAAGCCATACAATGGAACGGCAACAAGATTGTCTACGATCTTTACGTGCTCGCCTCGACAGGCATGTTCATAACGATATTTATGATCACTGGGTTGGCAACGCAGCCAGGCGGACACCCAGCCGATCCGGTAATCTTGTTCATCCGCGCGCTCGGCGTTACGGCGTTCGCATTATTGACCGTTATCCTGACCATTGGTCCGCTTGCCCGCCTTAGCCCGCGCTTTTTGCCGATGCTTTATAATCGGCGCCATCTCGGCGTCACGATGTTCATTGTCGCGTCGGCGCATTTTGGTCTGGCGCTTTTTTGGTACCATGCCGGCGGTCCGCTCAATCCGCTTGTCTCCTTGTTTGTCAGCAATCCGCAATATGATTCTATTCCCGGCTTTCCATTCGAATCATTGGGATTTGTCGCCTTCCTCATTATCTTTGTCATGGCGGCGACAAGCCATGATTTCTGGCTTAATAATTTGTCAGCGCCGGTCTGGAAAGCGCTGCATATGCTGGTTTATCCGGCCTATGCGCTGTTGGTGATGCACATTGTGCTCGGCGCCCTGATGACCGAAAAATCTATGCTCTATCCGATCATGACGGGCGGCGCGTTTCTTTTTGTGTCGGGATTGCATCTATATGCCGGATTTGGCGAGTGGCGCGCCGACAATGGAATGAAATCACTCAAAGCCAAAGGTTGGATCGATGTCTGCGCGCCGCTGGACATTCCCGATATGCGCGCCGTCATTGCGCCCCTGCCAAAGGGCGATCGCGTCGCCGTGTTTCGCTATGGCGGGAAAATTTCGGCTGTGACCAATGCCTGCCGCCATCAAAACGGGCCGCTCGGAGAAGGTCGCGTCATTGACGGTTGCATCACCTGCCCGTGGCATGGCTGGCAGTATCGACCGAGTGACGGCATTTCGCCGCCGCCCTTTACTGAAAAAATCGCAACCTACAATGTCAAAATCGAGAGCGGCCGGGTTTTTGTCGATCCGAAACCCAATCCACCGGGAACGCGGACAAATCCTGCACTTATTGACATGGAAGGAGCGTCATTGTGACGAACGCTTCAAAGGGAGTGATTGATCCGCAAAAGAAAGACCCTAACGAAATGTTTGTCGGTTGGGCTTCGGCGCCCGCGGTCGATCGGCGTTTCCTGCTCGGCGCGTTGCCGGCTGGATTGGCGGCGAGTGCGGGCGCGAGCTGGCTGATTGCAAACGAGCTTGACGATCCGGGCGCCGGCGCCTGGCTCACCAATGCAACACATCAAGTGACAGGCGTTCTAACGAACCACCCCTATCCGATGATCCGGCTTGCCGATGCGCGTGCGCCTTTCGGCATGCGCACCATCCTTGTGGTCGCGCAGGGAAAATGCACATCCGGCCTCAGACTTGGCGACGTAGCCGGGAAAGCCGTTTCGGCGTCCGGCGTGCTGATCCAGCGCGAAGGCCGGCAAATGCTTGAAGTGCCGCTGTTTCTTGGCGACTGGCTCAAGCTTGCCGATGAAGAAGCTGCAGAGCCGGATGCGCTGACCAATCCGCAAACGGAACCGCTCGGAAAGGCGACACTTTCTGGAACGATCATGGATTCAAAATGCTTTTTTGGGGTCATGAAACCAAGCCTTGGCAAAACCCACAAAGCCTGCGCCAGCCTGTGCATCCGAGGCGGCATTCCACCCAGTTTCTGGGCGCGAACGCGTGACGGACGGGAATCGGTATTGTTAATGACAGACGCGCAAGGCGGTCCGATGTCAATGGATATTCTGCCCCTCGTCGCCGATCCCGTGACCGCGCAGGGTGAGATCGTCCGTGTCGGCGACATATTAGAGTTCCGCGCCGATCCCAACGACTACCGCCGCATCTAAAGCATAATTCATGACTGTTATATCGCGCGTTACGCTCTGTTTTTTTGCGCAAGGCTATTTGCAAAAGACCGCATGCAGTTTCCGGAGCGATTTTCTAAAGCGCCGGGCGAAAAAGTGGAAACCGGTTTTTCGCCCCCCGATCGCGAAGGCGGTCGAGATTATAGTGAGCGCGCCTTCGCACGCGGGCCGGCGCGCGACAAAGAAAATAGATCATCGGACGATCCCTTTTATTCGCCCGATGACCTAGGTCGCTGTGCTTTCAATCTTTGTGCTGACAGCGTCCGCTTTTGCCGCAGCGCTTTTGCCATATAGACGCGACAATGGCGAAGCTGTCGCGCCGTGCAAGATAACGCTCAGGAACACGGTCACATAAACCACGGCTTCGATTTCTGACAGCCGTCCCATTTCATCATGTTCCACAGCAATCAGCAAAAACAAGATGGATGCCAGGCCGCGCGGACCAAACCACCCTATAAATGCTTGAGTGGGCAGTTTTAACCGAAGACCAATCAGCGATAACGCCGTCGGCGCCATACGAATGAATGTGAGACTTAGCATGGCATAAAGCACACAAAACCCGGTGAAATGCTCCAACGCTGAAGGCAACAGCACCGCGCCGAAAAAGAAAAAGATGATCAGACTGAAGAGCTGGCCTTCTTCTTCGACAAAACCGGTCAGCGAGCCCGCGCGCCGTTTGCAAAACGTGCCAAACACCATACCGCCGACAAAGGCCGCGATAAAGCCATTGCCGCCGATAATATCGGCGAGCAAAAGTGTGAGAATGGCAACGCCGATGCAAGTGAGGTTGCGAAATTCGTGACTAATCCAGCCTTTTTCGTCCGCGTGATGAACAAGCTTGCCGAGGACGCCGCCCGTAACAACACCAACAATCGCGCCGACGCTGATCTGCGTTGCGGCAAAACCAAGCCAATAGCCGAGCCCATGCGCTTCTTCCGACATAGCGCTGAAAGCAAGCGCGGCGAACAGGAGAACCATTGGCAGCGCAATGCCGTCGTTCAATCCGGACTCAACCAGAACTCCCTGGCGAATGCGCTCCGGCACATCCTTGCTGGTAACCACCGCATAACCAAGCGCAGCATCCGTTGGCGCAAGGATCGCAGCAATGAGCGCGCATTCCTGCCACGACAAATTCGGAAACAGACCGATCGCAACCGCTGTGCCGAAAATGATTGTCAATGGCAATGACACCAGCAGTAATCGTTGAGGGATGCGGCTTTCTTTCAAAAGATTTCGGCTGTTGGTGGCGGCTGCGTCAGCGAACAAGATAAATCCGAGCGTCAACTCACCGAACCCTTCCAGCACCTCATTTTCGATGTCGATCTCAAAAAGCCCCAACCCGGCCTGACCGGCCGCGAGGCCCGCCAGCATGAAAATCATCGGCGCGGAGATAACCGACTTTGCGAACCGTCCGGAAAACGCTCCGTAAAAAACAATGCAAAGCGCAATAACAATAAGCGGTTCAGTGATCATGTCTAAGCTCAATAACCAGCAATAAGATATCGCTTCGGACTAGTTCGCCTTTATGAAGCGAACCGCCGTAGTTTGACTAATCACATTTTTGGAGAATTGGGCGCGCCCTAGCTGGCGTGGCGCTCAGTTTTCCTGTTCGTCCCTTCATCGGGACGATTATTTCTGGCGCGTCGGTGGGTTAGAAATACAAAGACAAAAACCGAGCATGCATACATGTGGTAAAGCCAATGCAGGATTGCGCCGCCCAGCAGCAATCGGGGGCCGCCGCACCGCGCCAGCAAATTGTAGAACCGAAGGTTTAATCCCGCATAGATCACAACGACAGCGAAAAACGCCCACAACAACACTGGCGCAAATATTGATGCGAATCCCAGGAGCAGAAGCAAATGCGCGAGAATGATGATGACGCGCTCGCGCGGCGACGTGTTAAGATCAGCGCCAGCGGTTTTTCCAGATACGATGAGTTTGGACCAGGGCAATGCGCGCTGGAAGATATCGGTCCGCCACAATTGAATGAGGCCCCAGTCCTTGCAATGTTTTGCCTGCGCTTCCGGCGTCAACAAAATGCGATATCCGGCGTTCCTGAGGCGTACGCCAAATTCGACATCCTCAATACTGGGCTGCGCAAAACGCGTATCGTAGCCTTTTTTTGCCAGGAAAATTTCACGCTTGATGGCGCCAAATCCGGACCAGAAAGTCGATGCTTCGCGGTTGCTGTTTTGATGATAAAAATGATGCCGAAGATTAGCGTATAGCGCCGCCAGGCGTTGCGATCGCGGCGCATCATCATAGGAGCCAAAGGCCGCAGCAATGTCCGGCGCGCTTAGCAGCGCCGTTTCCAGATCGCCAATCGAATTTTCATGAACCTGCACATCTGCATCGATGAATACCAACAGATCGGCGTCAGTATTTTGCGCGCAAATATTACGGCCGGCAGCCGGCCCTTTTGGCGCACCGTCATTGGTGATGATTTTGACGCCGTACCGATTGGCGATCGCCACCGTATCGTCGGTCGAGCCGTCATTATAGAGGATGACTTCGTCCGGCTGGCGCTTTGATCCTGCGATTCCGGAAAGGCAATCCTCCAGCGTCGTACCGGCGTTATATGCTGGTATGACGACAGCGAGTTTTTTCTGACTGTTCATGTTAAAAGCGCCCGCCCGCGCCAATAGCAAAATGCAGGAACCGGAATCGGCATTTTGCTATATGGTTTTTGTTTTCGCATGATGTTTCCGAAAAATCGGTATCCACTCTTTCGCATCATGCGCTAAGCGGCTGCGATTGATTTCTTTTTTTCCGTCGTAAACTCTTCGTGGTACGAACGTTCGACATTTACATTCCAAATGTCGTGATCCTCGCCAAGAATATTACGTATCGCCAGCATCGCCGTCAGCATCGAATGATCCTGGTTATTGTAGCGATGCATGCCGTTGCGTCCGACGGTCTGGAAATTCTCAAGGCCCAGGATCCATTCCTTAATCACGTCGAGCGCGGCCTGGTATTCACCATCATAAACAGGATAGGCTTTGCGCTGGCGAATAACGGCGCCATCGAGAACAGTCACGGCGTCTGCGAGACCGAGTTTTTCAAGCTCCGCCGAGGCCTGCTTGATGAGCTCTTCGTCAGTGCTTTCCCAAAGCCCGTCGCCTTCGTGGCAGAAATATTCCATGCCGATGCTGGCTTTGTCCGGCGCCGGGACCATCTCCGGCGACCAGGCGCGGAAATTTTGAATGCGCCCAACCTGAACATCCGGGCTGTGGATATAAATCCAGTTATCATCGAACGGATCTGCGTGATCGAGAATAAGCGTAACGATGAGAAAATCGCGATATTTGAGTTTTTTCGCGGCCTCAACCACTTCGGCAGGCGGCGCAGGCTCCATACAGGCGATCAATTCGTTGATCGGCATGGTCGAAATGAAATTGTCCGCTTTCAAACGATAGGTCTCGTCCCGACCTTGCACCGACTGACGCACTTCCAGCTCGGTAATCTTGTTGCCACGGCGGAACACCCGCTCGACCTTGCTGCCCATTCTCACCGTGCCGCCATTTGACCGCACAGCTTCGCGGAACTTCTCCCACATCATGCCGGGCCCAAGCCTTGGATATTCGAATTCCTCGATCAAGCTCGTTGTGTCGTTGGCGCCGGTCAGCGCATTCCAGACTGCTTTGGTCAGCGACAAGTTCTTGATGCGTTGCGCAGCCCAATCAGCGCGGATCTCGGTACACGGCAAGCCCCAAACTTTTTCCGTATAGGTTTTGAAGAAATGAGCAAACAAGCGACCGCCAAAACGATTGGTTACCCATTGCTCGAGATTGTCCTCAACCTTGCCGGGAAACAATTGCCATTTCAAATAACTCAGCCCAATACGCATCGCTTCAAACGGACCCATATTGCCCAGCGCATTAAATATTTTGAGCGGATAGTCATAATAACGGCCCTGATAATAAATCCGGCTTTTGCGCGGCCGCTTGATAAAGTCGTCGCCCAGAACTTCACGCCACAAGCTCTCGACCTCAGTCACCTGGGTGAAGAAGCGGTGTCCGCCGATATCAAACCGATAGCCTTTGTAGCTTTCCGTTCGCGCGATGCCGCCCACAAGATCGCCGCTCTCCAAAACGATCGGCACATGGGTGTCGCTGTGCTTTTGCAGCTCGTAAGCCGCCGTAAGACCGGCCGGGCCGCCGCCAATGACAGCGACCGTTGTTGATCCCGGACGCAAATTGAGACGGATGGGCTGCGTGTCATGCCCGCCGATATCCGCCGGCGTTGAGGCAGGCGAAGCTTCTTTGACATGATCTGCCAGGAACGCGACATTTGTCGCCGCGCCCTCGGCGTCTAAACGATACCAATTAATCAAGCGATCCAATCCTTCTGACAACTCTACTGTTGGCGCCCAATCAATAACGCGCCTTGCTTTTTCGATATCCGGCTGCCTGATTTTGGGGTCATCCTCCGGCAGCGCGACAAACTTCAGTTCGGATATGGAATCCGTTTTCTCGATCATCAGCTCGGCAAGTTCTTTTACTGTAAATTCCGCCGGATTGCCGACATTGACGGGACCATGACGGCGGCCGGGAACATTCATCAGACGGACCAGCGCCTCGATCATATCGTCAATATAACAAAATGATCTGGTCTGACTGCCGTCGCCAAAAACGGTAATCGGGGCGCCGGTCAGTGACTGCGCCAGAAAGTTGGGCACAACGCGGCCATCGTCAGGACTCATGCGCGAGCCATAAGTGTTAAATATGCGTGCAACGCGGATTTCCACGTCATATTGACGGTGGAAATCAAAAAATAACGCTTCAGCAGCGCGCTTGCCTTCATCGTAACAGGCGCGGCGTCCCGTGCAATTTACGGCGCCGACATATTCTTCGCATTGAGGGTGCCTGTCCGGATCGCCATAGACCTCGCTGGTCGACGCCTGGAGCACCCTGGCGCCGTGGGATTTCCCATATTCAAGAACATTAAGGGCGCCGACGATGCAGGTTCGCATGGTTTCGACGGCGTCACGCTGATATTGCGGCGGTGAAGCCGGGCACGCCATGTTATAAATCTGATCAAACCCGCCTTCCGGAAGAGGTTCCTGAACATTTTGTTCAACCAGGGTAAAGCGCGGATTGACAAGCGCATCGGCGATATTCACCCGGCGGCCGGTCGTAAAATTATCGAGGCAGACGACCGTATGGCCATCGCGCAAAAGCCGATCGCACAGATGGGAGCCTATGAACCCCGCACCGCCGGTAACCAATATTCGTTTCGAACTTTGCAAATGGTCCCCCTATGCAACGACTTCAGACCCACACTGCAACTTCAGCGCCAGAAAACACCCGCAAGATGTGCTCCAAATCTCGACATCAACCTGACGGCGCGTGTGGGCTTACGCCACGGGCCGGGATTAAATGTTATTGGTTTGCCGATTGAAGCGCCCCCATGCAGCCGACGATGCACCCGTTAACCGGTGCGATATAATGTATTACCTGTTGAAAAGGTTAATTGCCAATAGTTAATTACTGCAGTGCACACTTTGCACGCGATACGCGAAACCCGTAGCGTGGAAAAAGCACTGTCAACGTTGAAATCTACAAAAACCGGCCTGGGACAAGGCCATCGCGCCTCGACCAATTCCCGCATTAAGTGTTATAATCGATAGAGGCCACCGGCATAAAGTCGGCGGCAAACGCGCCCAAGACCCTGCCGAAATAAAAATCGGCCAAAAGAAGCGTCCCCGTTTGCGACATTCAGCGGCAAATTTCGTGGGCGCTACATATTGGATGGACGGCTCCGGGTGCCCATCCAAAGGGCGCGATAGGCATAATCCGGGCGCTAAAAGCATATCGTTTGCGGCTCTTGCCAATGGTTCAAGATGTTGAATCTTTTCGCCACAGAAACAACAATGGTTCGCCTGGAGCGCGTGAGCCGCTTGAATCTGCAATGAACCCAACGATCGTCCAATATCGTTAATTCCGATATCGGTAACAATGTTGCATTATCGGTCAGTCTGCATATTAGATTTTTGCGGCTGCGCAGAGAAATTGCGGGCCAGACCGATTAACGCGCGCGGGCGCATGGCTGCCAGGACCGACTGGTTATTCCGGGGAAACGCTATGGCGACCGAAATTCAATTTGGCGACGACAGGAGTCCGGACGCCGGTCTTGTTGACCGGGCGCTCAATGGCGAGGTCTTTGTCATCCGCGGCGCCTATAACCGTTTTCAATTGTTCAAGACCCTGATTACGGCCAGCCTCGACGGCATTGGAAAAAGCGCCGGCGAGAACGTTGCGCGCCGCGCCGAATCGGAAGGTTTCGAGCGCATTCATGAATGGGTCGCGCCAGCGGACATCCCCGCCATGACAGACGCCGTCTATGATTCCGTCAAACCATTAGCCTCAGGTTTTTTGACGGCATTCGTGCAACAGGCTTTTCCCGAAGCGAAAACACTCTACTATGAAGAAACGCCCAATGTCAGATTTCACATCCCCTATGATCTGGCGCGCGCGCAAAAGGATTCCTACAAGTCATTTTCAAAAGACCATGGCGAAGGGAAAATCACCGCGCATGGACCGCATCGCGATTCCTGGCTCGACTGCCCGTCAAATGGGATTAATCTGTGGTTTGCCGTGGGTCCGGTTCGTAAGGGCAACGGTCTTACTATTTACGAGACGGATTACCAGGGCGATTTCGTTTACAAAAATAGCGGCGATATCTCGGACGGAGAAAAACTTCACCGGCCAACAACCTTTGACCTGGAGCCTGGCGATTGTGTGCTGTTTCACACCGACCAGATTCACGGCTCGGAGCTGAATCGAATCAATGAAACAAGGTTTGTCATTTCGTTTCGAATGTCATTTGGCAAACCGGTTTTTCCGAACCGCCATTACCACAAATATGTCAACGCAGATATGGTGGGCACGCCGTTGGGGTTCATGGCGAGCCTTCCCGCGGCAATGCAGGCAAGTTTTATTCGGACCCTGCCCTGGCGGTTAAGCGAAAAGCTGTCGCCGCGCCCGAAAAAAGACATAGTCGCCGCGCCGCCGGAGACAATCGGTATTGAGCGGGACGGAAAAATTTACATTCCCATTGAGGCGGCGCCTGTCGGCGCGGTGCGCGGGGTCAGCGCCGCATATTGCGTCGCGCGGATTTCAGATAAAGAGGCCGTCGCCCTATCGCGCCGTTGTCCCCATAGCGGCGGCGATTTCGCCAATGGCTGGATTCATGACGGTGCGGTTGTCTGTCCGTGGCATAATTTGCCGTTCGACACGAAAACCGGCCGCTCGCCATGCAAGACCCTGGCGCAGGTCCGGCGCGTAAGGTGCGATATCGTCGGCAGCGAGATCGTTATTGACCCGACCGTGAAAGAGGCCGTAGTCGAGACTGGTTAGCGACCGGAGGCGTCGTCGTCGAAGTTGATCAGGCGATGGATCGCAACCCGCCGGCCATAACGTATCTGCTGATAGATGCGACCGACATATTCGCCGATTATGCCCATAAAGACGGCATTGACCCCCGAAAAGAAAAACAGGGCGGTGATTACGGTCGTGATGCCCCGCCCAGCCGCTGTGCCTTGAATTAACACCAGGGCGATTTGAAAAATGCCGAACAAAACGCTGACCGCGGCGATAATAAATCCCAAAATCATGATGAGCCGCAGCGGCAACCGCGAAAATGAAAAAATCATATCATAAGCGGTGCGAAATAGTTTCCCGAGGCTGAAACTGGATTTGCCCCAGTCGCGCGATTTCCATTCATAATCGATAATAAAGGGGCGGTATCCGAGCTCGGCGAGCAACCCGCGAATAAAAGGCGCAGCGTCCGGAATGCTCAGGAGTTCATCAACGACACGCCGGTCCGCCAGCTGAAATTCTCCTACGCCGGGCTCCATGGGTTGGTCGGCGACCCTCGCCATCAAATTGTAAAACTGGGCGCGCAAGAATTTTATCACCGCGCCTTCTTGCCGTTTGGCCCGCCGCCCCGCGACGACAAGATAGCCCTCCTCCCATTTTTTGATCATATCACCCATCATGTCGATTGGGTCCTGCAGATCCGACGGCACAATCAGGAACACCGCATCGCCTTTGGTGAAGGAAAGCGCATTAAACGATGAAAGAAAGACGCCGACATTGCGCGCATTAAAAATAATTTTGAACCGATTATCCTTTTTGGCGATGTCCTCAAGGTAGGATGCAGAATCATCGGTTGAGGCGTTATCAACTAAAATAATTTCTACGTCATAGGGCCGGAATTCATCAGTCTCGATCAGCTTGCTGACTTCCCGGTAATAAGTTTCGAGACCGGCGCCTTCATTATAAACCGGCGAAATGATGGATAATTTCTTTTTCATGATTTGGATTCCGGAAAAACAGTGGAGAGCTTTATGTCCGGGAATGGATTAATAATCTCCACTGGCTTTGTAACGAGGTCTCTGACAATTCCCCGCAGCTCGCCGAAAATATTCCAGGCGAATATGATGATGGCGTCGGGACAGTCAGTTTTGAGCCGGTCAGGTGAAACAATAGGAATATCAGCGCCGGGAATGTAGCGGTTCTGCTTAAGCGGGCTGGCGTCGCAACAATATTCTATGTCGTCTGAGGAAAGTCCTAGATAGTTCAAAAGGACCGTCGCCTTGGACGCCGCCGCGTATCCGGCGATGCGTTTGCCGCTTGAGCGCCTTTCCTCGATGATTTGACGAAAGCGATTGCGCCAATCCTCAAGGCGCACGGCAAGGCCGCGCCACGCTTCGTCGTTTTGATAGGCCGCCTCGCGTTCGATTATTGCATTCACTTTGTCAGACAGGTTCGTCTCGCCGCGTTTCATCAACACCCGCAGGGTGCCGCCATGGGTTGATTGTTCATCGACGCCGATAATATTCATGCCGTTATGACGCGCCCAACAGGCTAATGGTCCAACCCCCAAATAGGTATAATGTTCATGATAGATCGTATCAAAATACATCTTCTCGATGATGTTGATGAAATGCGGAAACTCAAAACATAAAACGCCGTCATCGGCGATCAGGTCCCGGGCCGCAAGCAAAAACCCGTTCGTGTCCGGCACGTGCGCCAGGACATTATTGCCGATGACAAATTTCGCGGCGCCATGTTCCGATTTAATGCGCGCCGCAGTTTCATGATTGAAAAACGCCGATATCGTCGGCGCGCCGTTATTGTTGGCAATGCCTGCGACGTTGCTGGAAGGTTCGACGCCAAGGACGCGGTGATTGTTTTTTTGCAGGGAGTTTAACAGGGTGCCGTCATTGGATCCGATCTCAACAATGAGACTGCCTTCCGCGACGCCATATTTGTTCGAAACATCGTCGGCGTAATCCGCGCAGTGCGCAATCCAGGTTTTTGATGCGCCGGACAGGTAAGTGTAATCGTCGTGAAAATGCTCTTCTGCATCAATATGGTGGACAAGCTGGACAAGTCCGCAGGACTGGCACAATGCGACTTCCAGCCGATAGCGGGGCGCGGCCTGCGCCTCACGCGGCAAACGGTTGGAAATTGGCTGTTCTCCAAGAGAAAGCGCGACAGGCCCCAGCGCACCGCAGCAAAGGCGGCAATTTTCAACCTTTCGGTCAGATCGTTTCTTTGTCGAAACCACTTGTCTCGCAACTTTCAAAATGTAGCGCTGAATTTCTTATGTGGCGGCGTTCAGCCGGCTAATTCCTGCGCATAGGCTCTCAACCGCTCTCTTAGATTGTCCAGTCCGCCAACGCCATCTGGCATGAACGGCGCCAGTTTTGTCGGCGCCGCAACGAGACACGCAGCATCAGCAATGTCGCGCGCGGGGGACTCTATTCGAGCGGCCCCGTCAGTTGCTTCGCCGATCAAAGTCAACAACTCGGCAAAAGAAACCGGCATAGAACCGCAGATATCCCAGCTTTCGGGCGCATCCGAAGCGGCCGCGGCCAAAAGGCCTCGCGCCGCATCATCGACATGGAGCCAACATCGCCGTCTTTCCAGCCCGCCGATGGTTAATGACCCGCCGGTTTTAAAGGCGTGTATCGCAGCCGGAAAGAGTCGATGCGGCGCTTCGTCAGGGCCAAACAGAAAATGCAATCGCAGACGCCATGATGCGTCAGGCAAGGCTTTTTCCACTTGCCGCCAAATCTCATCTTTGTGGCGCGCATAACTTAGATAGGGTTCACCGATGATCTGCGCTTCGCCCAACGCATAGGGCTCAATGCCGCTGCCAATCTGGAAGAACCTGACTTTTGCTTGCGCCGCAGCCTCTAACAGAGACGATAACCAGGTCTTGTAGGTTCGCCACTGGTGAATATTACCGCGCTGCCCGCTCAGCGACGCAGAAAATTGCCGCATGGACGGCCAGGCGAGGTTCAACACGGAAATTTGCGCACCAGGATGTGCGCGCGCAGCAGCCAGAATCTGCGGCGCAGCCTCTTCGCGCGCAAGCGGGCTTACCAACAGCTCCACAGCGGCATCGGCGCAACGCAGAACAGCCTTGCCGACGAACCCGTCTGAACCGGTTAACAGGACGATTTTTTCCACGGTTGGTTTTTGCCGTACCCAGTTGATTATCATCTCATGGTACGATTATTGATCGAAGCGTCAAAGAGGGGAATCTCGATTGAACTCTGCCGCCAAATTAAACTGGATTCCGATAGCGCCTTTGCGGGATACGAAGGCCGTTATTTACCTTATCCTGCTGGCGGCTTTTCCACTGGTGGATTATCATTTCGGCGTCGGCAATCAGGTGGAACAATTCGCGATTATCGCGCGAATGATCGATCCAGCCTTCGCAGCTGGCGATTTTTACATCGACAACGCCGTCGGCTTCGGTCCCCGATTTTACTACTCCAAATTCATGACGGTATTTGTCGCCGCAACCTCGATTCCGGTTGCTGTGTTTGTCATGTCTGTTGTCTTCAATTTGGCGACCGGCGTCGTGACATTTGTGTCAGCGCGCCGATTTTTGAACGCCGGCGTTCTTGCCGGCGCCGCAGCCGCAACGCTTGCAGTCACCAATAGCGGGTTTGCACTCGGCCTCGCCGGCTTTGTCCGGTTTGACAGTTTCCAGCCTGCAAGCATCGCCATCCCGATAAGTCTCGCCGGGCTTTATTTTGCTTTTTCCGGCCGGTCGATGACCGCCGCTCCGGTTTTCGCCGTCGCAAGCCTCTTTCATCCGCTCATTGGAGTTGAAATCGGCCTGATTGGTTTTGGCGCATTTTTTCTGGCGACGGTTTTTAGCTGGAAAATGAGTAAGGAATTGATGCGTGAACTGGTCCGGCAAACCGGCGCCGGGCTCATTTTTATCATTCTCGTTATTGCCGCCTGGGGCGTTCCGTCGCTTATGTCCGCTGCGGAGAAAATTCCCGACAAGGAATTTTTCGATATCCTGATCGCATTCCGCTCACCGCATCACTATTTCGCGCTTGGCTTTCCCAGGACCCACTATTTTTCGTTCCTTCTTTTTTGCCTTAGCACGGGCGCATTGATTATTCACTATGCGCGTATTTTTGGACTAAAGCCGGCAAGTCAAAGCTTGATCATTGCGGCTGCCGCCGTTCTCGTTCTTTGCGCCGCGAGCGTCATTCTTGTCGATATTTATGAATCGCGAATCTACGCGACGGCGCAGGTTTTCCGGCTGCTGTTTCTCGTTAAGTGGGTCGGCTATATCTTTATCGGCTGGATCGCAGCGCGTTGGGCTACAGATCACGGCCCCCTCGGCCTCCTCCTTGCTGCGCTCATCATGATTGGTGTCGCCGAAGCGCAACCGCGCACGCTCGCATTTGTTTTATCTTTAGGCTGGTTATCAACGCTCAACATTTTCACTGAGCGCCCCATTCTAAAATGGGCGCTGGCGGTAATCGCGTTGGCCGGGGCTGCCTTTTTTCACAAGACGGTCGGTTCCGGCGCTGAAGCGATGCGGGCATCAGCAGCGGCCGGCGTATTTTTTGTTGTTTTCAAATCTCCACTGAACCAGCGCACCGCTTTGATCTCGGCGTCCGTCATGACAGCGTTGCTGATCGCCTTCATTTCGGTGAACAGGACAGAACACTGGATTGATAAACGTGCGTTGACGCCTCAGTATAATTGGGCGGACATATCAGGCCAGGATGTCGATATCGCCCGCTGGGTGCGCATTAACACGCCCAAAGGCGCCGTTTGGGCGACACCGCCCGATTTTGAATCCTTCCGCATGATCGCCGAACGTGGGATTATCGTGGACTACACCAGCATTCCGTTTGGCGATCTCGCGCTTCGCGCGTGGAAGGAACGCGTAACGACGCTATACGGCCCCATAGAGAGTTCCGGTTTCTGGGCGCTCAATAATATGAAACGGAACTATGCTGCGTCGAAAGGTGACGATTTGCGCGCAGTCATGATTGAATATGGCGCAGACTATGCGGTTCTTTATAGCGAAACGCTTTGGGACGGTCCCATATTGTATCAAAATGAAACCTATAAGGCGGTGCAGCGATATAAATCAGATCAACACTGACAAACCGAAAAATTGCCCGCCCTGTCCCGCGGGCGAAAGGGCGCGGCGCATGGCTTTTCCTGATCTGCCATGGCAAGAAATTCGCTGATACGGATAAGGATTATTGAGCGGCGGGCGCGGATTGTCCGGTTTGCCGCCGGGAAGATGGTAAATGGCGGAATTTGAGCAGGCGTTGAGAAAGCAAAAGGTTTTCCTGACCGGGCATACCGGTTTCACCGGAAACTGGCTCACCGAATGGCTCAGCGCGCTGGACTGTTCCATCGCCGGATACAGCCTCGCCCCGGAAACCACGCCAAATCTTTTTACGATCCTTGAGCGCAAAGATCGTTTTGCGCAACATGATATCGCCAACATAGAAGACCACGCACAGGTCAGAAAAGCGATGGAGGCGGCGCAGCCGACAATCGTATTTCATCTTGCTGCGCAACCTCTTGTTCGACGATCCTTTCGTGAACCTCTTGAAACATTCGCGACAAACGTGCTGGGCACAGCAAGCGTCCTTGAAGCTGCGCGCTCCCTTGAAAGCGTCAAAGCGATCGTCTGTATTACAACCGACAAGGTCTATGAAAATCGCGAATGGGCTCACCCCTATCGTGAAAATGATCGCCTTGGCGGCAAGGATCCCTATAGCGCATCGAAAGCCTGCGCAGAAATTGTGGCGAGCTGTTATCGCGAGACCATGGCCGGGCTCGGCAACAGCGCAAAAATCGCAACAGCGCGCGGCGGCAACATAATTGGCGGCGGCGACTGGTCGGAAGACCGGATTGTGCCTGACTATTATCGCGCGCTGATCGCCGGCGAACCGCTGCGCATTCGCAATCCAGAGGCGATACGGCCATGGCAGCATGTGCTCTCGGCGTGTCATGGATATTTGGCGATTGCAGCCGATCTGCTCAACCCGAAAAGCAATAACAGCGATGACGCCGCCAGCTGGAACATCGGCCCGTCAGATCCGGCGCCGGTAAGCGTCGGTGAGCTGATCGAACAATTGGGTCAATATTCGACGCCCCCGGACGTTGTCGTTGAGCCGTCAAATCTGACTGAAACGAACATTTTAAAGCTCGACACCAACAAGGCCGCGACCCGCCTCGACGTCCGCTCGCCCTGGTCTACCAGGGAAACAGTGCGGCGCACCGCCGAATGGTATGCGGCCTATTATGAGGATGCGGACAATGCCGCGCAGAAGCTGTTAACGCAGCTTCAGGATTACAGAAACGCGTTATGAAAATGCAACAATCAGCAGGTCTGGGGAGACAAACATCATGAAGGCTGTACTTTTGGCCGGCGGGCTTGGCACGAGGCTCTCTGAAGAAACCCGTCTGAAACCAAAACCCATGGTCGAAATCGGCGGCTGGCCGATCCTCTGGCATATTATGAAACTCTACAGCCATTTTGGCGTCAATGAGTTTGTGATCTGCCTTGGATACAAGGGTTACATCATCAAGGAATATTTCCAGAATTATATGATGCACCAATCCGATGTAACGTTTGATATGCAAGCGGGAACAACGGAAATTCACCGTTCAAAAACTGAAGACTGGCGCATCACACTTGTCGAGACCGGCGAAAAAGCCATGACCGGGGCGCGCATTCGCAAAATTTTGCCCTATGTTAAAAATGATGAGAGTTTCTGCCTGACCTATGGCGACGGCGTCGCCAATGTCGATATTGGCGCATTGATTAAATTCCATGAGGCGCACGGGAAAATCGCAACGCTAACCGCCGTGGTTCCACCGGGCCGGTTCGGCGCCCTCGAATTCCATAAAGACAATGCCGAAAGTGTTCGTCAATTCGTTGAAAAGCCTGCCGGCGACGGCGGCCTTATCAATGGCGGTTTTTTCGTGCTGACGCCGGACGTCGCAAACTATCTGACAACAGGAAACGATCTGGTCTGGGAGCGGGAGCCGCTCCAGAAATTGGCTTCAGACGGCGAGTTGATGGCCTATCGCCATAGAGGATTTTGGCAACCGATGGACACGGTGCGCGATCTTGCCGAACTTGAAACCTTGTGGGAAAGCGACGCGCCGCCATGGAAATTATGGAAATGACAGGTTGAGTGCGCATTAAGCGGGCGCCTCAATGCTCAGGCCCATTTGGCCGCCGCTTTTAAACCGAAGAAATTTGTGACCACCGTGACGCCGAGCGTTAAAAGACCCGCAAGCTTTGCCCCAATTGAAAATCCGATCAGAACACCGAGAACCTGCCCTCCGATATACATCGAAAGAAGATAGACGCATACGAACATCACGATTTTTCGCGCCGTCGCTTGCTTTCTAAACGTAAATCTCAAATTCATCAGTACAGCAAATATCATGCTTAGCACATAAGCGAGATAGTACCCTGATGTTGGGCTAAGTACGGTTAAGAATATGAGATAGAGCGTGTAAAACAACGCCGTATTCAAAACGCCAACAGCGCCGAATTTCGTAAATTGACGGAACAGGTTTTTCGCTATTTCAATAATATGAGAGCGGCTAAACATTTTTCGCTCGATCAGCCTGTTTTCAAATTGCCAGGGGCGGCGCCAGCAAGCCGTTCCAATTGGTCCGTCATCCATTCAACGCTCATCTCATCAATGCGAACACATTGATCGCCCTTCCCGGCATCACTCAGCACTGCGGCGACCTTGTCCCGCTCGCCAATGCGATAATCGACGCCGATCGTTTCTATACCCTGACTTAAAGCGAAAATCGTTGCATGAAATCGCATTGTAATCGCGACATCAAGACGGCGAATCAAAGCCAAAACGCCATCAAGTGACGCATCGGCCTCCCATACGCGATAATCAACGTCTTTGCCCAAATGCCGGCCAATCCGAAAAGCGCTTTTGAGATCCGAGAGACCGAACTGTACGGCATTCATCGGAAAAAACACAATTACCGGCTTTGTAGAATTGTTGCGACTGAATTGGGTTAACGCTTCGGCCAATCGGCGTTCGAAACGGTCTTCAACTATTTTCGTATAGGACGCTTTGTCTGCATCCCTAACGCCGACTGTATATTGGTGATAGATTGGCCGAATATTGACGCCAATGACAGGGCGCTCGCTTGCGCCGTCCAGAAGGCGCTCAATTGCAGGCGGTTCATTGGCCGGCATTTTTGTCAAATCGCGGGGCCGCGTCGCAAGATAGTCAAAGGCCGGATCGCGACCTACCTCGACATCGACGCCCCTGACAACATCAACGCCGACGCTTTCCTGCGTACGTACAGAAACAAAATCAGCGAGACTGATGATTTGGCGCGCGGTCAGTTTTGACGGCAGGCGCTGAAACGGTCCGGGACCAACGCCCTCCATCAAAAACGGTTTTCCGCGAAGTTTTGCCCGCGATGCGGCATAGAGATGGAGAACAAGCTGCCTGGGCAAGTCGATAAACGGACCGCCGGCAAAAATCACGGCGTCCACATTGTCGATGCAGGCATCGATCACCTCATGGCGATATTCGCGCACATTGATTTCCACAGGAGTTTCGATCATTGGGATCAAGTGCCGCGTATGGTCCGGACGCTGGCTCATCAATATGGCCTTCACGACGCCGTGGCGCGCATGCAACCGGAAAGCAACGCCGCCCAATATCGCCGCGTCGCCAATATGCTCGCCGCCATAAGCCCCGATCAACAGAACTTTTTCAAAGCGCTGTGACGCCGCGGATTTATCACGCGGCCTGCCTGTCAAGCGCGCCCGCAAAAGGTGCGCTCGGGCGCCGTGGGACAGAACGCCCGCCGCTTCTTCAACAAAACCGAATGGTCGGCCCGCCGTCCCGCCCCGGACAGCTTTCGAATTGGCGCTCAGCAATTTGATAAAAACACTGTCGGTGTCTTGAAGGTCGCCGCTATCCAGCGCACCCAACAATTCCTCATAGCCCCGACGCTGCGATGGGCTCAGTAACCCGCCTTCATCTTCAAGAATTCGGTGTCGGACAAAGTCTGCGGCAAATAATTGATCGTTGTGTCCGAGGCCCTGACTTTCAACGCTGGCTATAATTGCCTCGGCGCCCAATTCCTGCGCCTGCAAAAACAATGTTTCGAGTTTGTAAATGAGGACAGAATTGAGTGATATAAGCCAACGCATCGGAATATTGTGCTTTAGAAAAACCGAACTTGCAGCCGACAAAAATGCCGCGCGCTCGATTTCCAGTTCCGTGTGCGGATAAGCCGTGATGGCGGGAGAAATAACAAAATCCACATAGGCGCGATGCGAAAACCGCTTTTGAAGATCAATTATGGATTGCAGAGCTGCCGGATTTTCCTCAGCCTCCCCAGCTTCAATCTGCAAACTTATCGTTGCGTCCCTGGAAAATTTTGCAATTGCCGGCAGCAACGCGCCAGCGTCGCAGGAAGCCCATGCGTGCAGCGTCCCGGTCAGCACAATCAGGCTGGCTGCGGCGTCAATTTCAGGCCAGCCCGAAATATCGCCAATGGGCAAAATCATTCGCGACGCCAAATCCGGCCCCTTGTCTTGGCTGTGCTCAATTGTCCCTGAATCGGTTGGCATGTGAATCACAAGGCTCTGAAATCGTACAATTAGCGAAGAATATGGCAGCCGCGACAACAAATCATCCGCTTTAATCTGCCGGCGATCTCATTCAGATGCAGCGGTGGGGCCAGTTAAGCCCCGGGAGGCGCTTCGGCAAGCCGTGAAAGCGTTAAGTTTAATCCGGCGACCGCTCAATATTCGTTAACGCCAATCTCCAATCGGACACGAACAGGCATGAGGGCTGCATCCGCCATTGACGGCGCGTCAGCTCACTATATTAAAGTCTCGCAGACAAAGGGGAACAAGCGGCCATGACACCATCAAACCTTCCTGCACAACCAAGCCTTTCGATAATTATTGCATCGAAGGTCGGCGCCCCCTTTATCGACAAGTGCCTGGCTTCGCTCAAAGAGCAGGCCGACGCTCACAAAGCCGAAACGATCGTTGTAACGCCTGCGGGCTCAGAAAATGCCAACCGCATCGCGAGCAAATTTCCGTGGGCCAAAATCGTCCGCGCCGAAGGCGTAAGCGAGGTACCCGCCCTGCGGGCACGCGGCGTCAAAGAAGCGACAGGCGATCTGGTTTTTGTCATCGAAGAACATTGCGACGCCGGCCCTGACTGGTTGGAAAAGGGCACTACCGCGCACGCAAAAGGCAATTTCGCGGCGGTTGGCGGTCCGATTTTCGACGCCGACTACAAGGCCGCCAGCGACTGGACGACCTATTTCATTGAATATAACAGTGCGCTCCCGCCTTTTCCGGAAGGGGAAACCGACCTTCTCAATGATGCAAATATCGCCTATCGGCGCTCAGTGCTGACGGAACATCTTGAACTGCTCGATGCGGGCTATTGGCCAATGGCAGTTCACCCAACGCTGGCTGCAAAAGGCGCCAAGTTCTTCATGGTTCCCGATATGGTCGTGCGCCATCTTGGTCCGTGGGACTATGGGTATTACCTCAGTCAGCGTTATCTTTTCAGCCGCGCCTTCGCCGGCGTTCGCGCCCGCGCGGAATCCCTGCCCAAACGAATTATCTATTTACTGATTGCGCCGTTGCTACCCTTTGTCCTGCTCGCGCGCATTGCCCGCACGGTCGCCGCCAAAGGCCAATATATGGGGCGGTTCATCAAAACAATTCCCTGGATATTTCCCGCCCTTGTCGTTTACGTTTTTGGCGAATGGATCGGTTATCTGTTGGGGCCCGGCGACGCCCTGTCAAAAGTTGAATGACGGGCGGCGTCGATGAACGATAAATCACAAGAACATTCCTATCCGGATCTGTCTGTTGTCGTTGCGATTGTCGGCGACACGACCAGTCCCCGCGCGGACGTCGCACACCTGACCGAAAACCTGCAACGATTAACGTCCGGCCAGATCGATCCTCCATCGATCGAAGTCATTGTTCCCTATCTCAATCATGTTGACGGCATTGAAGCCCTGAGCAATGTGTTTCCGCAGGTCGTATTTTTGCCGGTCAACGATATCGATATGTCCGCCTATCAGGGCGGCGGGCGCGAGCATCACGATGTTATCCGCGCTCGGGGGATGCAAATCGCAAAAGGCCGCCTTGTTGCACTGCTGGAAGACTGCGCCTTGCCCGCCGAGAATTGGGCCCGCGCTGTCGTAGACGCTCATGAAAGCGATTTTGCCGGCATTGGCGGCGCCATTGAAAATAGCGTTGACCGGGCGCTTAACTGGTCCGTCTATTTCTGCGATTTTGGCCGCTATCAAAACCCTCTCCCGCCCGGCCCGTCCGACTTCGCATCGGACGCCAATACATCTTACAAGGCGGCGGATCTCGCCTTGATCGCGCCAGTCTGGGAGAAAAGCTTTCGCGAAGTCGTCGTCAACGAAGCGCTGAAACAAAAAGGCCGCACGGTCGCGCTTGATCCGAGCATAATCGTCAATCAAAACCGCAAAGGCTTGTCATTGGGCGATGCGCTGCAGGAGCGATTTGTCTGGGGCCAATCCTATGCGGCGACGCGCAATGTGAGTTTGAGTTTTCCAAAGCGCCTGTTCTACGCGGCGCTGTCGCCAATTTTGCCGGCCCTGTTATTTTTCCGCCATGCAAGCACAGCGCAATCCCGCAAGAATAATTTCGGCGCCTTTATGCGCGCGGCGCCGCTGACAGTATTGCTGCTTATGAGCTGGAGCTTTGGTGAAGCCATCGGCTATTTGGTGGGCGTCAAAGAAAACAAATAGCCGTCCCTCAAACCTTCACGCTGTCAAATGGCGTCGGCGCGCTCTTCCCATTCCGCCTGGACTTGGCTCACTTCTTTTTTTGCTTTCACCGGCGGAACTTCCATTTTTGCCGCATCTTCGGCGTAATCGACTTTGTCTCCATCCGGCAGCGGATCGGCTTTTTCCCAGACCTTGGCGCCGACAAGAGAACTCGCTAAATGCGTCGGCTGAAAAACGATGCTCGGCCACATGAAGATTTCATTGGTGCAGTAGCATTCTTTTTTCTTGATCGACTTGCGGACCTGGTTGGCGGTGTGCGCATGCCAAAGCTCTGTGAATGATTTGTCGCGGAGATTACCGATCGGCGGGCGTTGTTCACAAAGAGCGACATCGCCATTGGCATGAATGACGGCTGACAATACGCCGGCGCGGCACGGTACGACTTGGCGTTCTTCCTCTGCAGTACGGGTTTTCACATATTGCAGCATGGGCTCAACGACCGAGCCCTGGCGATCTTCTTCCCGGGCGCCCCACAAACGGCGCATATATTGGTAAAGCTCTCTATATTCCTGGAGCACGGGGCCCTGAAGGCTCGGATCCTTACGCTCGCCGCGAATAATCGCAAGATGGTGGTGGCTCATTTTGGGACAGCGATCATAAAGATAGGTCGTCAGTTTTTTGAGATCCTTCATATTCGTTTCTGTCGCCGTTGATATGGCGTAAATCTGAAGTCTCGGGTCTTCCTTTTGAATTTCAACCAGCGCGTCATAAGTCTCCATTGCCTTGGAAAAGGCAAAACGCGACTTGCGGAAGGCGTCATGGAATTCCGGCATGCCATCGAGAGAAATCTCAATGCCCAGAATGTCGAGATCTTTTTCTTTCAACACCTCTCGAACCGCTTTGACAGTTCGTTCGGTAAAATACCCGTTTGTCGGCGTATAAATCTCCTTCACGCCGTTTTGCTGAATAAACTGCCGGCACACCGCGCCGAATTCCTTGCGCAGAAACGGCTCGCCGCCCGACAGGTTAAGATGCTCGATCGGGCCGAGCTCGTTTGACAAGGCGACAATTTCTTCAAAGGTCAGATCTGTTTTCTGGTTGAGCTGCTTCCAATAAAAACAGTGCTCACATTTCATGTTGCAGATAGAGTTAATGAAGAGGATCAGAAATGGAGGGCTTGGCGCATCGGGAATGGACAGATTCTTCCAGTTGATACGTGCGTGTTTTGCGATGCGGGCGGCGAAGGCGGTCATTTCGATCACTCCAATTACAATCAAATCGCCAATAACGGCGAAGTGGTTAACGCAAGGCTTGTGCCACTGGCCTCAGAGCCAATACCCCACGTCCATATTGGTCGGGGCCAATGGTCAATTTTTTTGATTGTCCCCCGACGTCCTCAAAAACGAGGCCGCAATATAGCCTGAACACTCACCCAATGACCAGAAGCTCAACAAAAGAAATAGCGGCGGCAATTCTATCAAAAACCGCTTGAAAGACCTGCCCTTTTGGCGATGCAGGCGGAAAAGCCTGGTTGTCAGCACAAATGGGAGCGCTGGCGAGAGCGCAGCAAATATTAACCCGGCAGCCCTTGACCGGTTCTCCAAGCGAATACGGGCGACAATCCGGCCCCAATAGAAACGCTCGCTCAAAAGCTCCAATATCGGGCGCGGACGGCGCTGCATGGAAACAACGGGTGCTGATGAGAAGAGAAGTTTCCCCCCGCCTTTCTTCAAAGCGTTATTAACGGTCACTTCATGATATTCGTCACGCCAAAGATCGCGGATTTTCATCAAAGGCGCACGCTTGTAGCAGATATTGATGTCCGTCAAATATTCCCGCTCGGAGGTTTCGGCCGGCGGTTCCGAGCGGCCGTAGTCGCATTTGAAAACAGCGTTCAGCATTGCCGTCGGCGCGGCGTTAAAAACTGCTCCGCCAATCGCTGGGTGCTGGTTTTCTCGATGGAGGTCGATCATGGCTTGCGCCCAGCCGGGGTGCGGCCAACCGCGATCTTCGATCATTGCAAGAAGCCCGGCCGTGGCTGCGCAAAGCCCGCCGGAGCGCCGGCGGTCCAATAGCGCATGCTCTTCGAAAGCGTTGCGCGGCGGCCGGTCAGCCAGCACGCCCAGATCGAGAAAGGTATAATCTCGATATTGCAACGTCAGGGCGCCAATTTCAGCAATCGTATGGTCATAGGGGACGATCACTTCGAGACGCAGCGCGCCTTTTTGGGCGGCCAGCGCATCAAGGCAACGCGTCACGCTTTCAACGCCGTCAATAACTGTCACAATGACAGAAAGATCAGCTGTTTGGGTGTTATCAACCATATTGTCTGGCCATTGAATTGCATGGTATCGGCGCGGCATTAACCTTCTACTGCACGAAAGCTGAGCAATAAATGTTCCACAGCGTTAAGAAACAAACCCGGGCGCATGAGTGACGATGAAAACCCAAGATATCCATGTTGGCGTTGACGCTACAAGCTGGATCAATGATCGCGGCTTTGGACGGTTTACCCGTGAGCTGATCACCGCCTTGGCGGCGCGGGATGCGGGTTTTCGTTATACGCTGGTATTTGACCGGCCTCCGGAATTCGACCTGCCCGACAATGTCGAGATCATTATAGCGCAAACCCATAACAGTTTGAATGACGCTGCCGTGGGCGATAAATCGAGATCCTTCGGCTATTTGATGAAAATGGGCGAGGTCGTCCGCAAAGCGAAGTTTGATATCTTCTTCTTTCCCGCGGTTTATTCGTATTTTCCATTGCTGGCCCGCGTACCGTGCGTGGTCTGTTATCACGACACGACGGCGGAGCGGATTCCCCATTTATTGTTTCCCACGAAAATGAACCGCCGGCTCTGGCAATTAAAGACCGCGCTTGCAAAACTGCAAACTGCGCGCGCCATGACCGTATCGCGATCTTCAGCGCGCGATCTTGAACACATTCTGCGCATTCCAAAAAGCAAGATCGACACCGTCAGCGAAGCGGCGGATCCGATATTCCGGCGCATTGAAAACCCACAGAAAGTTGAAGACGCAAAGCAAAAATTCAAAATCCCCGCTGATGCTGAGTACATGATGACGCTGGGCGGAATGAATGCGCATAAGAATATCTTGAGTCTGTTAAAAGCGATGCCTGCAATCGTAGAAGAACACAGCCAGGTCCATCTCGTGATCGTCGGCGATACTTCCGGCAAAGGCTTTTGGGACAATGTGCCCGAATTGCAGAAATTTACCGCCGATCATCCGGCGCTCCAGTCGCGCGTGCATTTTACCGGATATATCGACGATGCAGACGCCGCGCTTTTATTAAACGGCGCTGCGGCGCTCGCTTTCCCTTCGCTCTGGGAGGGCTTTGGCCTACCGGCGGTCGAGGCAATGTCATGCGGCGCCCCGGTCCTTGCGAGCAATCGCGGCAGCCTGCCGGAAGTCATTGGCGATGCGGGGCTTTTTTACGATCCGGAAAATATTGACGAAATCACTGCATGCGCCGTCAAATTCTTTGGCGATCCGGCGCTGCGCCAACGCCTCACCGAAGCGTCGATTGCACGGGCGCGCGAATTTACCTGGGATAATGCAGCGGTCCTTGCCGAACTATCATTTCGAAAATGCGCCGAAGGCAAGCGGCGCACATGAAGTGGAAAAGCGCCTTTGCAGCGCGGCCGAACGCGCTCAATAGAATGTGACATGAACCAACGCCCATGAAAGAATTGTCCGCCAAAGAAACGATGCTCTTTACCGCTGTAATCGTCGCAGCGACAATCTTTCGTCTATGGGGACTTAATCAGGAGCTTTGGTATGATGAGATCGTCACGCTCACGGAATTTGTGCGTAAACCGGCCAGCGAGCTGCTGGTCACATTCGGCTCCTTAAATAACCACCTCGGCTACACCTGGCTGGCCAAAGCATCTACCGGACTATTCGGCGAAGCGCCATGGGCCCTAAGGTTGCCCGCAGCGATCTTCGGCGTCATTTCGATCTGGGCTGTATGGCGTCTCATCCGCATGACCGAATTGAAATGGGTTGCGCTGGTCACCGCGGCGTTACTGGCAGTTTCCTATCATCATGTCTGGTTCAGTCAGAATGCGCGCGGGTATACGGGGCTTTTGCTGTTTACATCACTCTCCGCCATGTACATGGCCAACGGGCTGAAGCAGCGGCATGTGTCAGACTGGGTTTTATATGCGATTTTCGCCGCTGCCGCGCTTGCGACCCATCTTACCGCCGCGTTTTTGTTAACAGCGCAAGGATTGACTGCAATAGCGATTGGCTACCACGAGGTCGTCACGCAAAAACGCCTTTCCGCATGGCGTTGGCTAAAAGGCCCACTGATCGGCTTTGGCGGCGCGATACTCATAACGCTTCTGATCTATGCGCCGATGGCGCCGGATATGATCGAAACCTTTAGCGCCTATGACGCGCCCGCAGTACACAAAACCGGTCCCGGCGTCGAAGAATGGCAAAATCCGCTTTGGACGGTCGTCGAAACCTTGCGCAGTTTCGGCGTGATTGGCGCGGCAATTCCTGTCGCTTTGCTTTTCGCTGTTATCGGCGCTGTTCGCCTGGCCCGCCTGGCGCCAGTGATCGCTGCGCCGTTTTTGGTGCATATCCCTCTGACGCTTTTCATCTTGATCATGGCGTCATTTCGCATTTGGCCGCGTTATTTTTTCATCGATATAGGATTTCTTGTGGCTTGCGTCGTATATGGCGCGTTCTGGTTTGCCGATTTGACGGAACGATTTGCGCCCGTGCTGAAGAGGTTTTTTCTTAATGCCCGTATTTTGAAAATTGTCGGCTCAATCTTGATGATCGCAACATCAATTCCCTTGCTGGCGACAAATTATGGCGCGCCGAAACAGGAATTAAAAGCCGCGCTGACTTTTATCGAAGAGGGCCGACAACCCGGCGATGCAATCATGACTGTCGGGCTCGCGCAACTACCGTTTGGCGACTATCTGGCCCCGGATTGGCCGCATATTTCATCGCTCGACGAATTTGACGCAGCGATGCGCGACAGCGGCGGGGTTTGGATCGTCGCAGCCTTTCCCGCGCATTTAAAAACGACATATCCTGAGATTGCCAGCCGTCTTGAGGCGGAATTCGATATTGCAGAACAATTTTCCGGCACGCTTTCAGGCGGCGATGTTGTGATTTACAGGCGGCGGGCGTTATGAGCATTTCAATGCCCGCGCGGTTGGCGAAACTGCGCATTGGTCGGATGTTTCGCGATTATTTTGTACTATCGGGCGGCCAGATATTTTCAAAACTGCTCGGCTTTATCGCATTTGCCTATCTCGCCAGGTTATTGACTGTCGCGCAATTCGGCGCGGTTGAAACCGTCGTCGGCATGGCGGCCATCGGCTATAAAGTGATTGAGCTTGGCACAGGCTCTATTGCCGTGCGCCGGATCGCGCAAGGATCGGAACAACTTAAATCCATCATCGGCGCCGTGATATCCGCACGCATGTTGATTGCGCTCGCCATCATCCCTTTGCTTGTGATGGTTTATGCAGGCTTCACCAGCGATGAAGTGCCAGCATCGCTAATCTGGTTTTTCGCGCTCAGCCTTCTAGCAACGCCATTCGCTCATGAGTGGTTGTTTCAGGCGCATGAGAAAATGGGATACGCCGCTTTTGCGCCGCTTTTGAAAATGATCGTTTTTCTCGGCGCAATTTTCTTCCTGGCGCCGGCAAGCAACGGCGTCGCCATGGTTGGCGCGGCGGAAATTTTCGCGATGGCGGCCGTCGCTTTGTTTTTCTTCCTGGCGACAAAAATCAGTCTGCATGCGGGGCCGTTGGAATATGGATTAAAACCAGCAGTTTCTCTGCTCAAGGACAGCGCCCCGCTGGGCGCTTCGACATTTTTTAATTCGGTTGGACTTTATGCGCCGGTGCTCATCGTCGCGATTGCCGCCAGCGCCGAAGATGCGGGTCTTTTCGGCGCGGCTCATCGCATTGTCGCCTCGGTGATTACGTTCAGCTATGTCTATTATTTCAATCTGTTGCCGTTATTTTCGCGGTTGCTGCACCGCGAGCCCGCAGTGCTGCAACGATTGTTGAACGCATCGATGCGTGTGACCGCATGGGCCGGCATCACTGCAAGCCTTGGCCTGTGGGCGCTTGGCGATCCGATCATGACGATCGTTTTTGGCAATAATTTCTCAATCGCCGGCCCTGCATTCAAGATGCTGGTCTGGATGACGATATTTGAGGTCGTATCAGGCAATGCGCGATGGCTTTTGGTCGCCGCCCATCGTCAGACGTCTGTATTGGCGTCGCAAATCATCGGCGCCGTTTCGGCGATCGTTCTGACATTCGTGCTTGCGCCGAGCATGGGCGCTTATGGCGCCGCCATCGCCGTTGTCATCGCCAATGGCGCGATTTGGGTTTTTGCATGGCTGCGCACTAAAGGATTGCCGGTGCGCCCGCCTCTGACGCCCGTCATTCGCCACGTTCTCGCTGGAGTTTTTGCAGTTGCTGCAATCACCCTCACGGGCCCGCCGCCAATTGTCGCCGCAGTGATTGCCGCTATGGTGATGCTCGCCAGCGCCGCTTTTGACGGAAAATTTATTCCGGCAATAAGATCGCTCGCAGACGCCAAGGGTGCGGCGAATGAATAGCGATATCACAAGGTTTTTCGTCCCAAGTTTCTGAATCAATCAGCAGCCGGACGTTTGACTGGTACGTATACCGGGTGCGGCGCGTTTTCCACTGTTGTCGAAACGGCAATTTCAGGATTACGATGTGTTAAAACCGGAATCCACTGTGTAAGATCAGCGTCGTCGCCGCCTCCATTTCAGCAGGCGCAAAGGTTTGGTGGATGAGATTGAGATCAATAGACCCCAGCCGCCCCATATAGAGCCTGTATCCCGCTTCAAAATCGAGCCTTCCGCTCTCGGTCTTGAGCGGCGCTGCAATGGACGAATAAGATAGAGCCTCCGTAAGCTGATCAAAACCCGTCGGCAGGGTCATGCGCACCGAGCCTGATTGAACGCGCAGAGGCTGGCTGACGCCCAACCACATTCTGTCTGCGCGGCTGAAAAGCCCCCGGCGCACAAGAGACACCGAAAATTGTGAACTTGTCAGATCGGAAAACCCGTCGATCAGCCCGCCAAACCCGTCGGTCCTTGCAATGCTATAGCCGCCTGCATAGCGGGCTTTGACGCGCCAATGCGGCGAAAAAGTCCAGTCTCCATCGACGGCGATATAAAATGTTGACGCAGCTGTGTTATCACCGAAACCCGCATTGAGCACGGCGCCGGCTTCCTGCCGAAGGCCCTGCTCAAACCGCAGATGCAATCGCTTCAGATCAAGATTGAGCCCGGCGCGAAAACTTGCGACCCGCTGATTGCGGCGTTGCGCCTGCCCGGAAAGCGGCAACAGATCCACTGCATGAAATTCATCGGCAAACGAAGCCAGAAAATCGATTGTCATGCGCGGCGCGACCGGCGCCCGAAGCACGGCTGTAATCGCGCCTTGCGCATTAGGCAAATAAGCGTCTTCGAAAATGCCCGGCGTGAAATATGGCGTCTGGCGCATATCGAGCCCCATGCGATCGACTGCGGACGCGGTAAACCCTTGCGCGATTGTCAGTGAACGGCCGGCGCCAATTTCGCTCGTTAACGCAACAGAAAACCTGTCTTCGACGAATTCACTGCGCGCCTCAACATCGGAATATCCCCCGAGTTGGCCACGCGAAAAATCGATAAGCGAACGGTCGCGCGATGTCAGACGCATCGCCGCCATCATGTGATTGTTGATGCGCCGATTGGCGTAAGCCTGTTCGTTAAAGGGATCGAATGCCGTTTCAATCGCAAAGCGATCCGGGGCGGCGGCACGTATTGCGACGTTGAGATCGGTTTGAAAATCACGGCCAAAATCATCCAGGACTACAATCGGTGCGAGGCTTGAAAATCCTGACCCAAAGGCCGGCGATAATTGTGCGTTCAGCGCGGAAACATCGGAGACGACGCCTGTGACGCTCGACGTCGTGACCTTCCCAAGAGGCGCAACCGCAGCGCCGAGATTGAGGAGCCCGCGTCCATAGACCGGATCCGTCCCCGGCGCGCCGAGATCGGTCGCGCTTTTTAGAAGAATATCGACGACTTCCTTTGCGTCGAGCTGCGGCCACAACTCGCGGATCAGCGCCGCAGCGCCCGCTATATGCGGCGTCGCCGCGCTGGCGCCGGAAAAGAACTGTGTCTCGCCCGGTTTTGTGCCGGCAAAAGTCGTGTGGATAAACTCACCGGGCGCCAGAAGAAAGATATCGGCGGCTGCGCCCGCACGATTGGAAAAACTTGCTATTTCACCATTTGCTTTTGCCGCTCCGGCGATAATCGTCGCAGAGGGTCCCGCAACGTCCACGGCGCCGAGTGCGGTTTCGTCCGGGTTCGCATCGCCGTCATTGCCCGCAGACGCCACAACAACAATATCATGCTGCTTGGTGAAGTCGAAAATCGCCGCATAATCGGCGCGGGCGGTTGGGTCATCGGAGCCAAATGAAAAATTTAAGACATCTGCGCCAATATTTGCGGACCGCGTAATCCCCTCGACAATAGCGTCGCCAAGCAGGGTTTCGCCGCCTGTATTGTCGTCTGTTCGGAAGATTAACAGCTGCGCCTCAGGCGCCACGCCATGAACACCGATGCTGTCGCGCGCGGCGCCAATGATACTCGCGACGGACGTCCCGTGATCGTCACTATCCTGAAGCGCCGGACCGCCATTGCGGATTTCTGAATTTGCGACCACACCCGCGATTACAAGATCTGCGCTCTGCGCGTGTATGCGGCCTTTAAATTCCGGATTATCGACGTCAATGCCCGTATCGATAATGGCAACCACCACGCCGGCGCCAGAAGCGCCTGCGTCATAGGCCGGCAAGGCGTTTATCTGGGCAAGTCCCGGCTGGTTGCGGTATTCCGCTGTATCAAAAGAAGCCGGCGGCGGTGGAGGCGGCGGCGGTGGGCTTGCTATCTGCGTCACGACTGCTGGCCCTGCGCCGCCGCTACTGCTGCACGCAGCTACAGTTCCGCCAAATGCCAATATCGCCGCGATTGCCAGCTTACTGCTCGCAGAACCCGCCATCTGAAAAGTCCCAAAATGCGCCCGCGCCAAATGGCTTGGTCGCGTGACCATTAATCATCGGCCCTACTCAGCAAGTAGCGCGCCATGGGACATGCGGCGGCTTGGTTAACCGCCGCAGGTTTTGGAATCTAATTTGGCGATCGACTTTTTAGTCTTCGCCGAATTTTTTCGATGTGGGAAAGCCCTTTGGCGCAATGCGTCCGGCCTGGGCGCGCTTGCCCGCATAGGATTTCCAACCGTCAACGGTTTGCGTCCGGCCGGACCGGTCTGTCCAGGTCAAACCTTCTTTTTTTGAAAAAACCTTGGCGTCCGACAGCCCGCCCTTTTGAAATTTTTGCATGACAACGCCCTTGCCGCGCGTCATTTCCGGCAAATCCGCTACAGGGAACACGATAAATTTTTTGTTGTCGCCAATGGAGGCGATCATATCGCCAACAGCCGGCCGGCAGACGACGGCTTCGGCGCCCGCGGGCACATTCAAAACCTGTTTGCCTTTACGCGTATTCGACAGGCAATCATCTTCCGCTGCGATGAATCCATGGCCCGAGGATGACGCCACCAGAAACTTTCTGGCGCCTTCATAGACAAACGCTGCAACGACGTCGTCGTCATTACCCATATCAACCATCAAACGGATCGGCTCGCCATGGCCGCGTCCACCCGGCAGCGCATTGACATCCAGCGTGTAGAACTTTCCGTTGGTCGCGAACAACATCAGTTTGTCCGTGGTCTGAACCGGTATGACCAGCCCTTCACGGTCGCCATCTTTATATTTGATGGATTTGAGGTCTTCGACGTGACCCTTCATTGTCCGCACCCAGCCTTTTTCGGAAAGCACAACCGTGACGGGTTCTTTCTCGATGAGAATGTCGAGGTCAATCTCATCGATATCCGGCGCATCGGTAATATCTGTGCGGCGGCGGCCAAGATCCGATTTCGGATCAAAGATCTTGCGCACATCGCGTAATTGCTCCGTTATTTTCGCCCACTGCGCGTCATCGGATTTGACCAGCGCCCGCAATTTTTTCTGTTCGGCTTTCAGCCCTTTGTGCTCGGTCTTGATCTCCATTTCCTCAAGCTTGCGCAAGGAACGCAGGCGCATATTGAGGATCGCCTCAGCCTGGACTTCCATGAGCTTGAACGTCTTCATCAATTGCGTTTTGGGCTCATCCTCATAACGGATGATGCGGATCACTTCATCAAGATTGAGATAGGCGATCAGGAAGCCGTCGAGAATCTCAAGACGCCGCGCAATTTTTTCCAACCGGAATTTTGCGCCCCGCACCAGAACTTCCTTGCGATGGTCCAGATAGGCCTGCAAAACATCGCGCAGGCCCATCACGCGCGGCGCCCCGTCTGCGCCGAGGACGTTCAAATTAAGCGAAAAGCGGGTTTCGAGATCCGTCAGCTTATAGACATTTTCCATCAGCGCCGCCGCATCGATAGTCCCTGAGCGCGGCTCAAGGATAAGGCGGATATCTTCCGCGCTTTCGTCGCGTATATCAGCAATGGCGGGTAATTTTTTTGCCAGGATCAGTTCAGCGATTTTCTCGATCAGCTTCGATTTTTGAACCTGATAGGGAATTTCGGTAATGACAATCTGATAACGCCCGCGCCCGAGATCTTCGGTCTCCCATCGCGCGCGCATGCGAAACCCGCCGCGCCCCGTCGCATAGGCTTCTTCCATGGAGGCGGCGTCTTCGACACAAACACCGCCGGTCGGAAAGTCCGGCCCTTTCACATAATTCAAGAGCGTTTCCGTGCGCGCTTTCGGCATTTTGATGAGATGCAGCGATGCGTCAATCAGTTCGGCGACATTATGCGGCGGGATTGATGTCGCCATCCCGACTGCAATCCCGTTGGCGCCATTAGCCAGAAGATTTGGAAAGGCGGCGGGCAGAACAACCGGTTCCTTGCCGTCGCCGTCATAGGTCTCGCGAAAATCAACCGTGTCCTCGTCGATGCCGTCAAGGAGAAGTTGCGCCGCCGCGGTAAGCCGGCTTTCCGTATAGCGCATCGCCGCTGCGTTATCGCCGTCGATATTGCCAAAATTACCTTGTCCATCAACAAGCGGCACTCTTACGGAAAAGTCCTGCACCAACCGCACCATGGCGTCATAAATCGCCTGATCCCCATGCGGGTGGAAATTACCCATTACTTCACCGACAACTTTGGCCGATTTCTTGAAGCCTCCATTCGGGTTCAGTTTCATCTGGCGCATGGCGTAAAGAATGCGGCGATGCACCGGCTTCAGCCCGTCACGGACGTCCGGGAGCGCGCGCGCTGTAATCGTAGACAGCGCATAGGCGAGATAACGCTGGGATAGCGCCTCGTCGAAGGGCTCCAGAAAAATCTCTTCGGGTTTTTCCGGCTTGGCGGATTTTGCGGGTTTTTTGGTTTTGGATCGGGCCATGAGGAACGGCATAGCAGAGTCTTGCGCGCTCGCCAGCCGTCACTTTGCCCCAAGCGGGCAATCCGCTATCTCCCTGATGAATGATCAATATTCTTGGAGACATTTTGACCTTCCCCCTCTTGCTGGCTGAGCTGGCGCTCGCCGCCATGGGGTTTTCCACAGGCGCCTTTTTACGCGCCGCAAGCAGCGCCGAGGCGCAGACCGCGGCCCTGACCATCGCCTTCCTCGCCGGGGTGTCAGAGATGCTGGGCCAGAGCGTCATTCTCGTGGTCAACCGTGTCGCCCTATACCGGTTTCTGGCGAGCCTGGTTTTTACCGGCGTGACCTATCTTGTCACCGCCCTCATCTGGACCTTCAGCGCCATCGCGATTGCGCCCCTGACGCGCGTTGGCGCGATCGATCTCAGCGACACCGCCGGCGTGCTGGCAATTGTCTCCCTTGCCTTTGCGCCGCGCCTGTTGGGTGTTTTTTCCATCGCCCCGTATTTCGGCGTTGCTTTTGGCAATGTGCTTGAAGCCTGGGCGATGGTGCTGGCGATCTTCGGCCTTCGCGTCGCGCTGGATATGCCATTGGGCGCAGCGGTCTTTTGCGGCGGCGCCGGATGGCTGGTTGCGTATTTGCTGCGGACGTTTCTCGGCCACGCCCTCGCCAAGCCGCTTGGCAGGCTGCGCATCCTTGTCAGCGGTTCGCCGCTGGATAAAACACCGCAACAGATTATCGACGATTTTGTCGCGTCAATCAGAGATGAGCCAAAGCGTTGATCACATCCATCCTATTCACCCTGATTATTTTAGCGTCGGCAGCCCTCCTGGTTACCGCTGCATTTTCACCGCTCGAAACTTTAAGCTGGTGGGCCGGCTGGACCGAAGACGAGCTTGATATTGTCGGGCCGGCGCCCCTCCCGTCGCCCGAAGACAATCAACGCGGGCCCTATGTCGTTTATCTTTCAGGCATCGCGTCGATTTCTGGGCAATATCTAATCCCGCGCGAAAAAGCCTTCATCAAGGCATTAAAAAAGCGCCTGCCCGACGCGACGATCATTGCCGATGTTTTTCCCTATTCGCCGTCCGGCGTTCATCTCATCGCCTCGCCGCGCAGTTTTGAGAAAATGTGGCGCTGGCTCCAGAAATTAAAATTGCAGGGACGCCGCTCCCTCCTCTCAACGTTGATTAATTTGCGCAATGTTTATCAAGTGATGATTTCCGCCGACCATCGCTATGGACCGATTTATAATCAGGGCGCGGCGCAGGCCATCGAAACAGCGCTCCTCGGGGCCGGTTATGCGCCCAATAGCGGCGCGCCGATTACCATCATCGGTTATAGCGGCGGCGCCCAGATCGCGGTCGGCGCTGTGACTTTCTTAAAGGCGCGCTTGTCCGCGCCGATCGACGTCATTTCAATTGGCGGCGTCATCGCATCGGACCCGGGATTGAATACGCTCAGGCGCCTTCATCATATTTTTGGCGATGGCGATAACGTCAGAAGATTCGGCGCGCTGATGTTTCCGGAACGCTGGAGCATCCTGGCGAATTCAGAGTGGAATGCGGCCAAACGTGACGGCCGGATCAGTTTTTATAAAATGGCGGACATGCTGCATGCGGGGCCGCAGGGCTATTTTGGCCTGCCGAAAAAAGACGGTGTTTCGAACAATCAGCGGACACTGGAGAGAGTTGTCGGGATTCTTAGCGAACCCGGTCCTTCGACTAAACAAATTCAACCTCACGCATTCTGACGGGTTGCTGGTCCTCTATGTGTTGGATTGGCATATGTAGCCCCCCAACGCCGTCATTGCGGACTTGATCCGCAATCCACTGACAAGCACAGCACATGCAGTTGGATTCCGGGTCGGAGCCCGGAATGACACGAGGATAAAGCGGCGCATTTACCCATACGTCGTCTCTGGATAGGTTCAACGGCTTCCTTCAACCACACCAGATTCAGAAGCCGATTAAAATTGTCAATCCAACTGCGCTTTCAACAATTCCACGACACGCAGCCGCGCCTCCGGCAATGGCTTGTCTGAAACATGCAGGATCCGCGTTTCAATAAAGTGGCCAGTGGTTTCCAGCGCATCAAGCGCATCACCAAGAGTGGCCGCATTGGCGCCGTCGCGTAAAAATGCCGGCAGCGGCAATAATTTTTCCTTGTAAGGCTCGCCCGCTTCAGCCGAGACGGCGCAAGCCGAACGCGGCGAGACATAGATAAGGTTATCGCGGGCGCCCGTCGCCGCGCATCGATCAAGGGTCAGGCCAAAACCAAGCTCGGCGAGGAGACCCAGCTCCCAGCGCGCCATCAAAGCCGGCCACATCTCCAGATGATCGAGATTTTCAAACAAGACGGCCATCGCCTGATAGGACGGCGCGTGGGCTTCGCGCTCCGGCAAGCAGGCGCGCGCCATAGCGCAGGCTGCAGAAAGCCCTGCCAGCGACAGCCGGTCATGCATCATCTCACCGGCGCGGGCGTGAACCATCTCCAAAGAAAAATGCCCGAGGCTGTCTTCGCCGCGGCCCTTCCAGTCGGCTTTGACTTCATTGCCGGGCTGTAACAGCGCGCCCATGCGCCGCCCCTGTCCGCCATAAACAAGGCCCGCCCAGCGGCCTTTCTCGCTGGTAAAGATATCGACAATCGCATGGGTCTCCCCATGCGCCCGCGCGTCAAGAATGATGCCGTTGTCGATGAAACTCATGGATCGATCATCAGGGCGTTGAGGGTGAAGTCAATGATGGGAAGTCGCCAAAATAAGACATTCGCGTTGATCGACAGCGAACATTGCCTTAATCGAAATCTCAGATGAGCATGTACGTTATTTTTCACGGCAACATGGCTATTGGCCGGTCCCATTTGGAGTTTGGCGATCCGCCTATGGGGATCGCGCATGGTACTTTTCTGCCATTCGAAAAGTTTGATGATTTCCGAAAATCCACAAAGGCAATTGTCGGTAGGCCCATGATGGACAAGGATCAACGTCAATGGGAGGGATTCGAACTCAAAACGGAAGGTGGGAGGACAATTCCTTGTTCGGCCGGCATCTCAATCAATGAGTTTGGACCTATCGGTGCCTCGTGCCTGATTGAGGTAACATGTTGTGGAATCGCTGATGCACTCTACAACGAATTATTTCCCGAGCATGTGAAGGCCTACAATAGCTCTTTCAAGAGCCTCTAACCTCCACTTTGAGCCAACACCCGCCCATCACTCCACCACATCGAGCCCCATATTGCGCAGCCTTGCGGCTTCCTCACTCCAGCCCTTGCGCACTTTGACATGAATAAAGAGATGCACCGGCTGGCCGATGAGTTCGGTGAGTTCCTCACGCGCCGCCTTGCCAATAATTTTCAAAGTTTCGCCGCCCTTGCCGAGGACGATGCCCTTCTGGCCGTCGCGCGCCACATAGATTGTCTGTTCGACGCGAATGCCTTTTTTGGTTTGCTTCCAGTCGTCGGTCTCTACGGTCGAATCATAAGGTAGCTCCTGATGCAGGCGCAGGAACAGTTTTTCCCGGGTGACTTCCGCCGCCATCAACCGGTCGGAAATATCCGAAAGCTGATCTTCGGGATAGAGCCACGGGCCTGGCGGCGTCTTTTCAACGAGAAAGTTTTTGAGGTCTTTTAACCCGTCGCCGTTTTTGGCCGAGATCATAAATACATCGGTAAAGGCGCCCGTCTCGTTCAGTTCCTGCGCAAGCGCCAGCAATTTTGGCCGCGCGATGTCATCGATCTTGTTGAGCGCGAGCACTGCCTTGCGTTTTGCTTTTTGCAAGCCCCCGATAATCCGGTCCGTATCGCTGCGGGATTTTCCCGCCTGACCGCCTGTCGTTTCCCCTGCGAGGTAAGACGGCGCATCAATAACGAGCAGCGTCTGGTCAGCGCCGCCGATCCCTTCCCAGGCTGCAGCGACCATCGCCCGGTCGAGACGCCGCTTCGGCGTGAAAATTCCCGGCGTGTCAATGAAAACCAGCTGCGCATCATTTTCCATAGCGATGCCGCGTACGCGCGCGCGCGTCGTCTGCACTTTTTGCGTGACGATCGAGACTTTCGCCCCGACCAGCGCATTGACGAGCGTGGACTTGCCCGCATTTGGAGCTCCAATAACCGCAATCATCGCGCATTTTTGATCTATTCTTGGAATTTCTTCGCTCATAAAATTTCTTGTCATTCCGGGCGCCGAAGGCGACCCGGAACCCATGGCTCACAATTCAAACCGTTGCAACGCTTGCGCTTCCACACCATGGTTTCCGTTGAACGAATTCGTTCAACCGATCTGTCGATCGCCCCGGAATGACAACGCTGCATTGAGCGCCAACGGGATGACGAAAAACTAGTCATCTTCGCTCCAAACGCCTTCACGGATCAAAAATGCCCGCGCCGCATCCATTTGCGCCGCGCGTTTTGAACGTCCTGTGCCGCTTGCGGGTTTCATGCCTTTAACCCGCACTTCGATATCGAATGCGGGCTCATGCGCGGGGCCATCCGCATGTTGTACATAATAATCCGGCGTGCCGAGTTTTTTATTCTGCGACCATTCCTGCAGCGCCGTCTTGGCGTCGCGATGCGCCTTTGACAGATCCTCAAGATTGGGCGTCCAAAACTGATCGTAAACGCGCCGCGCCGCTTCAAGCCCGCCGTCAATATAAAGTGCGCCGAGCATCGCCTCCATGACGTCGCCAAGAATTGCTTTTTTCTTGCGGCCGCCGGATTCGGCTTCCCATTCCGACATCATGATAAATTTGTCGATGCCGAAAAAGAGCGCCGCTTTAGCGCAGGTTTCCTTGCGCACAAGAGCATTCAAGCGCGGCGCCATCGCGCCTTCCGCAAACGTTGGATAACGCCGCCACAGCTCTTCGGCGGTCAACAGGCCAAGCACGCGATCGCCGAGAAATTCGAGCCGCTCAAGATCGCGCACGCTGTTATTGCCGCCGGAAAGACTTGAATGGGTCAACGCGCGGGTCAGCAGCGTTTGATCGTCAAAACGATGTCCGAGGCGGTCTTCAAGGCCGGAAAAATCGCGGCTGGTCATTCAACCGGATTGAAAATGCGGCCATATCGGATGGCGAAAGGCCATTTCCAGATTTCCCAGAGTTTCGTATTTTCTCCGTTTACAGAGAAAAACAGGCGCTCGGCGCGGCCGACAATGTCGTCAATCGGCACATACCCGACCTGAGCATAAACCCGGCTGTCCTGGCTCTGATCGCGATTGTCGCCCATCATGAAATAATGGCCTTCCGGAACCTGGTAAGGCCCAACATTATCAAGACGGCCATTATCGCCGTGACATTCCCTGACAATGTAGGAGACGCCATTATCAAGTGTTTCGCGATAGGACGGTGCCTGAGTCGGATAATCGTCGCAAAGGACGTCTTCCATTTTGACAAATTCTTTTTTGACCGCCTCGCCATTAATATGAAGGCGTCCCCCAATCATGCGAATCTCATCGCCCGGCAAACCGATCACGCGCTTGATGTAATCCTTGTTGCCGTCCTTGCGATTTTTGAAAACCAGAATTTCACCGCGTTTCGGCTGGCCCGAGAAAATCCGCCCTTCAATTGGCAGCCGCGTCATCGGGTAAACCAGCGATGCTCGGGAATAGCCATAAGTCGGTTTCGACACGATAAGAAAATCGCCAACCAGCAAGGTCGGCTTCATGGAACCCGAAGGAATATTGAACGGCTGAAAAATGATGATCCGCAACACCAGCGCGATCGCCACGGCAATGAGAATCGTCTTGGCGAGGTCCCATGCCTCCTCGGCCGGGGTCATCTTATATTTGTCGGGCATCGCATCGCCCTCAACGCCCTTGCTGCCGCCCAGATTCTTCAGGGAAAACGCCATACTGATAGACCTTCTTGTTGCCCCGCCCGCACCCTATTTAGCCCGCGCATAGATAATGACAATGGCCTGAGCCAGGGGGAAATCATCGGTGATCGTGAGATGAATGTCAGCTTCATGGTTTTCGGGGATTAATTCCGCCAGTCTTTGGGCCGCGCCGCCGGTCAGTTTCATCGTCGGTTTACCGCCGGGCAGGTTAACAACCCCCATATCGCGCCAGAAAACGCCCCTCGCGATCCCTGTCCCCAGCGCCTTGGCGCAGGCCTCCTTGGCTGCGAATCGCTTGGCGTAGGAGGCGGCGCGGTTGAAACGTTTATCGGATTTCGCCTGCTCGATCTCGGTATAAACCCGTGCCGTGAACCGCGCGCCGTGGCGCTCAAGGGTTTTTTCAACGCGCCGGATATCAATGAGGTCATTGCCGATGCCGATAATCATGACGCTTAATACATCCCGCCGGTGCGCGCGTCCTGCATCAGTTTCTTCATTTCCTTAATCGCTTCTGCGAGCCCCATGAAAACAGCCTCGCCGACGAGGAAATGACCAATATTTAACTCCACAATCTCTGGGATTGCGGCGACCGGCTGAACATTCATGAAAGTGAGGCCGTGGCCCGCATGAATCTCCAGACCAAGCCCGGCGCCAATTTTTGCAGATGTTCTGATTTTTTCAAGTTCCACGGCAATGCGTGCAGGTTCCGTGGCGACGGTTGCTTCGTAATAGGCGCCCGTATGAATTTCGACGACCGGGGCGCCCGTCGATTGCGCGGCCTCAATCTGTTCTTTTTCAGGATCGACAAAAAGCGATACGCGAATCCCCGCATCGGACAGCTCACGAACAAATGGCGCTATGAAATTATGCTGGCCGGCCACATCGAGCCCGCCTTCGGTTGTGCGTTCATTGCGATTTTCCGGCACAATGCAACAGCCATGCGGCGCGGTCGCGATACAAAGCTGCAGCATTTCCGCCGTAGACGCCATTTCGAAATTAAGCGGCAGGCCAATTTCTGCTTTGAGGCGCGCAATGTCCTCATCGCGGATATGCCGGCGGTCTTCGCGCAGATGCGCCGTGATCCCGTCCGCCCCCGCCGACGCCGCCAATTCCGCCGCCCGCACCGGATCAGGATGCGGGCCACCGCGCGCATTGCGGATTGTCGCAACGTGATCGATATTGACGCCAAGGCGCAAAGGATTTTTGGTCACTGACTGATCCCGCGACTACCCGGTTTTACCGCCGGTGTTCCTTTTAGATGCGCCGGCAATGCATCCGGCGGCCAGGCGGCGACTTCGAGTTCGGCCAAGGCAATGATCGGCGCGCCGACATCGGCCCTGCCGGCGGAGCGATCAACCAGACATGCAAGCGCTGCGACATCGCCGCCGGCCTTTTTGACAGCGGCAATGGCTTCACGCGCCGAAAGGCCGGTCGAAACGATATCTTCAACGACAAGCACGCGGGCGCCAGGTTCAACGGCAAATCCACGGCGTAAATGAAATTCACCGTCAACGCGCTCGAGAAACATAAATGGCGCATTTAAATGGCGCGCAGTTTCATAGCCGTAGATGATCGCGCCCATTGCGGGTGATATAACATAGTCAACTGCATCGCCAATTTGCGCCGCAGCTTTTGCCGCGAGCGCCCGGCACAATCGTTCCGTGCGGTCGGGATACATGGAGACGATCGACTTGTTCAAATAAGTATCGCTGTGCAGACCGGACGATAAAATAAAATGCCCCTTTTGCAGGGCGCCCGCCTCTTCAAATTCTTTCAATGCGTCAGCGCTATTCATGATCGCCAGCCCCAATACGGTCAGCAGCAATCACGCTCGCCGATGCGCGAACGCCGCCCAGCGCCTGCGCCAATTGTTTTGCATCTTTCACTTCCACATCCATGACAAAATCGACGAACTCCTTGGAGCGATTCTTGAGCCGAATATTGGCGATCGAAACGCCATAGCGGGCAATCACGCTGGCAACTTCACTGAGCACGCCAACGCCGTTCTGGACGGTCACGACAATACGCGCAAATCCGGAGCTTTCATCTTCATCCGTATCGCGCCATTTGAGATCGAGCCAGCGATGCTGCGGCGGATCTTCCTCAGCCAAGGTTTCACAATGGATGGTGTGGACTTTGACGCTGCCATTATCGGCGCGGATGCCGACGATGCGCTCACCGGGTATCGGCGTACAGCAACGCGCGATATTAACGGAAACGCCGGGCGTCAGGCCGTCGATTGCGACACGCGGTTTAAATTCCCGGAGGCTGCCCGCGAGAATTTCGCCCTCGGATTCGACCGACGCGCCGGGATAAACAGCATCGATCAGCTCACTGACCGGCAAATCACCGCGGCCAACACTGACCAATACGTCTTCAACGGTTTTCTTGCCGAGCTTTTTCAGTCCCGCGCGCACGCCCTTGACTGAAAACTGCAGATGCGAATGCGTGAAAACGCTTTCCGCAATCGACCGGCCAAGGGCCACATGTTCGTCATATTGCATTTTCTTGATACGGCGGCGGATGGCGCTGCGGGCGCGGCCGGTCACGGCGATGCTTTCCCATTCCGCCGGCACCGGCGCGTTTTCCGAGCGTAAGACCTCGACAACATCGCCGGTATTGAGCGGCGTCCTGAGCGGCCGCTGGACGCGGTTCACTTTGGCGCCAATACATTGATCGCCTACATCCGTGTGAACGGCGTAAGCAAAATCGAGGGGCGTTGCCCCTTTTGGCAAGGCGATCACCCGGCTTTTTGGCGTGAAACAAAAAACCTGATCCTGAAATAATTCGAGCTTTGCGTAGCGCAGCGCTTCGTCCAGGTCTTCGCCGGCCTGAAACATTTCAACCAGCCGCCGCGGCGTTTCGTAAGGATCATAGTGGCCTGCGCCGCCGATCTGCACGCCGCCCCCATTGCCGCCCCCATTGCCTGACTCTTTATATTGCCAATGCGCCGCGACGCCGCGCTCTGCGGTGTCATGCATATCATGGGTTCGGATCTGGATTTCGATGCGCTGGCGCTGTCCGTCCTGACTGGGCGGGCCGATCACCGCTGTATGGATCGATCGATAATTATTGGGTTTTGGCGCCGATATATAATCGTCAAATTCACTTGCAATCATGCGCCATGTCGCGTGAATAACCCCAAGGGTTTTGTAACAATCCTCGACGCTGTCAACGAGCACGCGAAAGGCGTAAATATCCGCCAGCTCGTCGAAGGAAACATTTTTCTGCGACATTTTCCGCCAGATCGAATAAGCGCGCTTTTCGCGGCTTGTGACTTGCGCGCGCACGCCTTGCGCTTCAAGTTTCTGGCGCAGAACTGTCGCCAGCTCGACAACGCCGCCAAGTGAATTGCGCTGCAAGTCCGAAAGCCGCGTCGAAATCGTTGCATAGGCTTCAGGGCTTAACTCGCGAAATGAAATATCCTCCAGCTCTTCGCGAATACGCTGTACGCCGATGCGGCCCGCAAGCGGCGCAAAAATTTCCATCGTCTCAAGGGCGATGCGCTCGCGTTTTTCTTTGTTTGAGATGAAATTCAGCGTGCGCATATTGTGCAATCGGTCAGCAAGTTTGACCAGCAAAACGCGGACATCATCGGCCATCGCGACAACCAGCTTGCGGAAATTTTCCGCCTGCTTGCTCGCTTCATCGCGATGTTCAATTTGCGAAAGCTTGGTGACGCCATCGACAAGCCGCGCAACTTCTGCGCCGAACACCTCGTCAATATCGGCAATCGTGACGTCAGTGTCTTCAACGACATCGTGCAACAGCGCGGTTGCAACGGTTGCCGGGTCGGCGCGCAATTCGGTCAGAATCGTGGCGACCGCCAGCGGATGAGAAAAATATGGCTCTCCCGAAGCGCGGGTTTGGTCGCCATGGGCTTTCATCGAATAGACATAGGCGCGATTAAGGAGGCCCTCATCTGCATCGGGATCATAGGCCTTGACGAGTTCGACCAGCTCAAACTGCCGGATGAAGCCTACAGATTGCGCAACTTGTTCGGGACCGGACGCCGCGTCGCCGTTCACTGATTCTGATTGACCAACCGCCAGGTCCGGACGCTGTGGTTCCGCATCCCCTGGATCGCTGTTCGCACCGGCGGTCAGTTTGTCAGCCATATCCGTCTCGGCCATCAAATTTCCACGCGGCCGGAGTAATTCTCGGATTATCAGCGATTCGTCCGCCGCGCGCCTTTGAGCCTTTTCTTATGGCCCATCTTGAGCAGTTACGGTCTCAATAATATCACAAAAAGGCTCAAAATATTGCCTGGTCGCGTTCAGCGCCAGCGCGGTTTACCCGAACCGCGCGCGTGGCGGCGACGCCGTCAAACGGGTCAATTGAACGCTATGCTTTCAATCGCTGAATACGCTCTAGCCCTTCGGCAAAGTCTGCGGCGTGGTCATGCCCGCCGCCTGAATGGCCTTGAGGTAGTCATCTTCGTTCATGGTGTCGAATTCGGGCGCGTCAGACTTTTCAGCAGCAGCTTCGCCTTCTTCAGCCTCATCCACCTCAACCTGTTTTTGCAGGGATTGGACAAGATCTTCTTCAACCTCATCAGGGACCAGCATGCCGTCGCCGATTTCCCGCAGCGCGACGACCGGATTTTTATCATTGTCGCGGTCGATCAAAAGCGGCGCGCCCGACGACAAAACGCGGGCGCGGTGAGCCGCCAAAAGCACCAAATCAAAGCGGTTCGATACCTTATCGACGCAATCTTCAACGGTAACGCGGGCCATCAATGTCTCCTGATCCAAAGCGAGCGAGCTGAGATATCGCTCCTGACCCGCAGATACAAGCGCTGCACCGCAAAAAAAGCCTGTTTTCAGGAAATCCGGCGGGCCTGGCGGGTTGGAAGCGCATCAAGCATGGCCTGCGCCGTCGCCCCGGTCACAGGATGGCGCCAGTCCGGCGCGATCCCGGCGAGGGGCGCGAGGACAAATTCGCGGGCGGCGAGCCGCGGATGCGGCAGTTGAAGACCGCCCGTTCCCGCCTCACGGCGCTCTTGATGATAGGCGATAAGGTCAAGATCGAGGCTGCGCGGGGCATTTTTTTGTCTGCGGCGGCGGCCAAAGCCCGCCTCGATGGCGTGCAGCGCCTGAAGCAACGCTTCCGGCGGCAGCGCCGTTTCGATTGCGGCAACCCCGTTGACGAAGGGCGGATCACTGGCGTCCGGCCATGCGGGCGTTTCATACAGCGCCGATATTTCTTTTAAGGTTGTGAAGCGGCCCAGCGCAGAAAATGCTCGCAAAACAATCTGTTGCGAATCAACGCCGCAAAAAGGCAGACTCGAACCGGCTGCGATCAAAATCATTTATTTCTCAACCGGATAATCGCCGCAGCGACCAGATTAACCCAAAGTCAAATTGAACAGAGGCCATAATGACGACTTTTCTTGGCCTGCGCGAGCAGGAAAAAACGGCTTTTTTTATTGACGGCGCCAATCTTTATAAAGCCGCGCGAAATCTTGGATTTGATATCGATTACAAGAATTTACTCGCAAAAGCGCAAGGGGCGTGCCATCTCGTCAGGGCGTCTTATTATACCGCCATCCAGGAAGACCGCGACCAGGATTATTCGCCCCTGCGGCCGCTGGTCGATTGGCTGGATTATAATGGCTACACGATGGTCACCAAGATCACGCGTGAATTCACCGACCCGCAGGGACGCAAACGCTATAAAGGCTCGACCGATATCGAGCTTGTGGTCGATATGATGCAGCTGGCCGACCGGCTGGATCACATCGTTATTTTCTCCGGGAATGGCGATTTCCGCCGCGCGATCGAAGCGATCCAGGCCAGGGCTGTGCGCGTGACCGCCGTCTCGACCGTCAAATCCGCGCCGCCCATGGCGTCCGACGAGCTGCGGCGCCAGGCGGATAATTTTATCGATCTTGCCGATCTTGAAAAAATCATTGGCCGCAGCGGCGCGCCGGCGCGCAAACCGCGCCCAAATGATGGAGGCGATGACGAATACGACGATGAATTCGAAGACGATTATGACGACGTCGAAGATGAGGATTAAGCGCTGATGACGGCGCGCGCAGCCGCAATCAATCCGCCGGTGAATTGCCGCCTCTGTCCGAGGCTGGTCGATTTTCGCAACGAAAACAAAAAGGCCTATCCGGTTTTTTTTAACGGGCCGGTGCCGTCCTTCGGCGATTCCAGTGCAAAGCTTTTAATCGTCGGCCTTGCGCCAGGATTGCGCGGCGCCAACAGAACCGCGCGCCCGTTCACCGGCGATTATGCGGGCGATCTTCTTTATGCAACGCTTTCCAAATTCGGCTTTTCGAACGGCGACTATAAAGCCGACCCCGATGACGGCGTGACCCTGAATGAAACGATGATCACCAATGCGGTGCGCTGCCTGCCGCCGCAAAACAAGCCGGTCGGCGCGGAAATTCGCACCTGCCGCAAATTTCTGACCCGCCAGCTCGAGGCTTTTACCGATTTGCGCGCAATCCTCTGCCTTGGCCGAATCGCCCATGAATCGACCCTGGCGACCCTTGGCGTCCGCCAGAAAGATGCGCCTTTCGTCCATCGGGCGCGCCATGAATTGCCGGATTCGCCATTTTCCCTGTTCGACAGCTATCATTGCTCGCGCTACAATACGAATACGCGCCGGCTGACGACTGAAATGTTTGAAGATGTTTTTGCGGACATTCGGCGCTATATTGACGGGGATTGATTCTTTCGGCGCAGGCGCGGCGCCGGGTGTTTCCGGGGGGAGAACCCGGAGAGTGAAGCATGGCAAGAAACTGGGGCATACCGAGTAAAGGCGGCGGAGCCGCGTTTCGCGATGCGAAAAACGCGAAACCCGTCCTGACGCTTGTTGTCTCTGCGATCTACGGATCGATTGGCGCGGCGATGGCGGTGATCAGCTTTGCTGAAGCGCGCACGGTTCTTACCGGCCTGTTTCACGGCGGCAGCCTGGTGGCTGCAATCCTTGCAGCGGGATTTGGCTGCTGGGGTTATATCTGGATTGCCCGCCCGCGCTTTGCGGCTTTGTTCAGCGGCAAGGGCGATGCGTTTTCGAGCCTCATAAGATTTTATGCGCGCGCCGCGATCGGCCTGGTCGTTCTGTTAATTGCCGGCCAGGCCGCCGGCGGGCTGTCATTCAAACTCATCAGCGTATTGTTGTTATGCATGTCCGGCGGCGCAGGCGCTGCAGCTGCGTTTCAAACCGTTCTCGCCTTCGTTCCCTATTACGAAGATCCCGAGACGAATGGCGCAAGCGATTTGTGAGACGAGCGAGTAGAGCGTAGCGAATAGGGAATAGAAAAGAATTCTCACGCGCTACTCCCTACTCTCTATTCCCCACTCTCTAAACCTTATCCCCTGTCCCGCATCAGCCTCTGTTTCTGCCGTGACCAGTCGCGATCCTTTTGCGTGGTGCGCTTGTCATGAAGCTTTTTGCCCTGCCCGATGCCGAGCTCAAGCTTGGCGATGCCCCGCGCATTAAAATAGAGCTTTAACGGCGTCAGCGTAAAACCCTTGCGCTCGACCGCTTGCGACAGGCGCACAATCTCTTTTTTATGCAACAGCAATTTGCGCTTGCGCTTGGGCGCGTGATTTTGCCGGTTGCCGCCGAAATATTCCGGAATGTTTGAATTGATCAGCCAGATCGCGCCATCCTCAGGCGAGGCGTAGCTTTCGGCGATATTGGCTTTGCCTTCGCGCAACGCCTTGACCTCGGTGCCGGTCAACATGATCCCGGCTTCCACGACTTCATTGATGAAATATTCGTGGCGCGCCCGGCGATTTTCAGCGACGACTTTTATGCCTTCTTTGGTTTCAGGCATCAGCCAGGGAGGTCCAGTTCCTCGAGCGCGGCGCGCACTTTTGCTTTCGACGCATCGCTGGGCGCGACCAGCGGCAGGCGCACATCCGGGTTACATTTTCCCAACAGCGACAGGGCGTATTTCGCCGGGCCGGGACTGGAATCGGAAAACAGCGCCTGATGCAACGGCGCCAGCCGGTCTTGCAGGCTGCGCGCGGTCGCGTAATCGCCCGCAAGGGACGCTTCCTGCATCCGGGCGCAAAGCTGCGGCGCCACATTCGAGGTCACCGAGATACAGCCGACGCCGCCCATGGCGTTAAATCCGACGGCGGTCATGTCTTCACCGGAAAGCTGAATAAAATCGGCGCCGCACTGACGGGTCTGCACCGGCACCCGGCCAAGATCGCCGGTCGCGTCCTTGACGCCGACGATGCGCGGCATCGCCGCCAGGCTGGCCAGCGTTTCAATGCTGATATCGACGCTCGTCCGGGCCGGAATATTGTAAACCACAATCGGCTTGGCCGTGGCGTCATGGATCGCCGCATAATGGGCGATAATCCCCGCCTGGCTCGGCCGGTTATAATAGCCGGTGACCGCCAGAATGGCGTCCACGCCCAAATTTTCGATCCGCCGCCCCATGGACACGCCATAAGCGGTGTCGTTGGAGCCGGCCCCGCCGATCACCGGGACCCGGCCCCTGGCGGCCTCGACGCACAGGGCCACGACGCGCTCATGTTCTTCGTCGCTCAGCGTCGCGGATTCGCCCGTTGTGCCCACCGGCACAAGGCCATGCGTGCCTGATGCGATTTGCCATTCCACCAAATCCTGGAATGCCGCTTCATCGACCGAGCCGTCCCGGAAGGGCGTGATGAGAGCCGTTATGGACCCTTTAAGTTGTTTCATGGTCTCTATTTTCTGAAATTCTACGGTTCGATACCCCCGTCGGGATCAATCAGCAAGCAGACGCCTGTTTTGATGCGATCAAGTTTGGGCTATTCTGGGGCGAAGCAGTGACGGTTGCGCGGGAGTAACATGAATGACGGGTAGAGCGCCCTTGCGTCTGATGGTGGTGTTTATTGCAGGCCTGGCGGCGCTTGGGGGGTTGACCAGCGCCGGCGCGATCACGACGCCGCGGCTGAAACCGCCGGCGCCGGGTCCGGCCTATCTGTCCAGGGCCGATCATGACCGGCTTTTGGATGTCGCCGCCGCCGTCAAGAAAAAACAGTTTTCCGCAGCCCGCAACGAGGCGGCGCTTGTCGCCGATCCGATCGCCCGCTCGCTGGGCGAGTGGATGGTTTTCATGGGCGAAGATCCGCTGGTCAGCATCACAGCAGCCGACGCATTTCTCGACAGCCATCCGGACTGGCCGGCGATTGGGCGCATCCAGTCTTTTGTCGAAAAACGCATTCCCGACAATGCGCCGGCGAGCGACGTGCTGGCCTTGTTTCAGTCGCGCGACCCGCTGACCGGCGAGGGCAAGATTCAGCTTGCGCGCGCCCATTACGAAATGGGCGCGAAAGAAGCGGGCGATCGTTATCTGCGCGATGCGTGGATCAATCATAATTTCCGCATCGCCGAAGAACGAAAAATACTTTCATCCTATGGCGGACGATTAACAAAGGCCGATCACGCAGCCCGCGTTGACCGATTATTATGGGGCCGGCAGATCACCAATGCGCGGCGCGTGTTCCCGCGCCTTGCCAGCGCTGACCGCCGCATGGCCGAAGCCAGAGCCGCGCTTTTACTCGGCGCCTCAAGCGGTCCGGGGCTTTATAAAAAGCTCAGCCAGGACCAGCAGCTCGACAGCGGCGTGTTGCACGGCGCCGTGCGCTATTACCGGCGTTCCGGCGACGAGCCTTACGCCATCGCCCTGGCGGCGAAATCGCCGCAAACCGCAGCGGCTTTGCGCAATCCGGGCCGCTGGTGGGATGAGCGCCAGCTGTTGATGCGCTGGGCGTTGCGCGAAGGGCGCTTTGCCGATGCGTATACGGTCGCCGCCCATCACAGCCTGACGCCGGGCGGCGATTTTTCAGAAGCGGAATTTAACGCCGGCTGGATTGCCTTGCGTTTTCTTGGGGAACCAAAGCGCGCGGAGACGCATTTTCTGGCGCTCGCCTCTGCGGTCGGCACGCCGATTTCCGTATCGCGCGCCTATTACTGGCTTGGACGCTCGGCGGCGGCGCGCAATGACCAGGACCTTGCCAAAACCTATTACGAGACGGCGGCAAAGCATTATTATTCCTATTACGGACAACTCGCCGCCGAAGAGCTGGGCGGCGCGGCGCTGACGCAAAAATTCGCCGCTCCGGCGCAGGCGACGCCCGAAGAGCGCGCCCTCTTTTCTTCGCGCCCGACCGTCGCGGCGTTACGCAAGCTTTCCGATCTCAATCTCGATTATGAGTTTATGGTTTTCGCCTATCACGCTGACGACCAGCTGACGCAGCCCGGCGAGTTTATCGAGCTTGCCAAAATCACCAATGGCGAAGGCGCGCCGCATTTAACGGTGCGGGCCGGCAAGGTTGCGATCCAGAAAAACGCCTTTGCGCCTGACGTTGCTTATCCCATGGTGTTTGTGCCCGATGAAGCGGCGAAATTTATGGCGCCGGAAATTGTCCTCGGCCTGTCGCGTCAGGAAAGCGAATTTAATCCCCGCGCATTTTCCCATGCGGGCGCGCGCGGCATGATGCAGCTGATCCCGACTACCGCGCAGATTACCGCGCGTAAAGAGGGTCTTAAATATTCACGCTCGGCGCTGCTTGACGATCCGGTGTACAACATGACGCTGGGCTCGGCGCATCTTTCGCATCTGACCTCGCGCTTTGACGGCTCGCTGATCATGACCTTCGCTTCATACAATGCGGGGCAAAATCGCGTCACCCGATGGGTGCGGGAATATGGCGATCCGCGACAGGCGGAGATTGACCCGGTGGACTGGGTCGAACTTATTCCATTTTCCGAAACGCGCAATTATGTGCAGCGGGTGCTTGAAAATGTGCAGGTTTATCGCGGGCGCCTGAACAATGCGCCAATACCGGGCCGGCTGTCGGCGGATCTGGAACGGGGCGGCGCCCAAAACCGCGCGGCGGCAGCGCCAATGCCTGCGATCATTAATGTGAGCGCCGTACCGCAACAGGCCTTGCCGCCTTTGCCCGCGCCGACGATCAAACGCGCGCGCGACTATGCGCTGCACATGCGGGCCGAGGCGTTAGCCGCAGCGCAGCCGCCAGCGGCGGACCTGCAGGTGATCAGCGCCGAAGAAGCCCGGCCCGCGCCGCGGGTTTCCCGGCGCAAAAATACAAGACGCGCGCGCGCCCGCGCGACCGCCAATGCCAACCCGGTGATCGCCGAGGCGGAGACGCTGGAAAATGCGCCGCCCTCTCCGGCCGAGCCGGCAACGCAAACAGCAGCGACGGCAATGGCGCCGCCGGCAGAGACAAATGCGCCCGGTGCGATTGTTAACGCTGACGCCGCGATCGCAGAGGAAAAGGCGCCAGATGCGGCGCCGGCCAAAACTGTTGCACAGGTTGAAAAGCAAACACCGGCGCCGGTCGCCAAATCGGAGGCGCTTCCCGCGACAAAATTATTGGCCGGCGCCACGACCGTTACGTCAAATTCGGTGATGGTCGCGGTCGCCGACAATGTGGCGGTCGAATCAACGCCGGCCAAAACCGCGCCCGCAGCGACAGAACAGACGACAACAACAAAATCGCCCGCGACCATCGCGCCGGCGGCTGAAAATGAGTCTCCCTCTCAAGCGCTGGCGCCGCCAATAATCGCCGCCCTGTCGGCTGATATGTCTCCAGGCGATGACGCGGGCGCCGCGAACGCGAGCGCCGCAGCGACGACCACAATATTTCCGCCGGCTTACGCGCCGCCGCCCGGCGAACGACAGGTGATTGTCGCCGGCGCGCCGGCGACAGACGACGAGGCCGTGGAAGCGGCCGGGGAAGCGAAAGACGACGTATCGGAGGAATGCCTCGCCTATCGCGCTTTCCTGCGGGAAATCGCCGGGGATGAAGCCGAAGCCGCAGACCTTAACGCGCTGATGCTCTCCGAATTGCAGGGCGGCGTCTGCAGCTGACGGCCGCGCGGCCGCCATCCTCTCGCAACTTGCAAAACCGCCGCTTTCCGGGCATTACCGCCGGCGGAGAGGTGGCCGAGTGGCTGAAGGCGCTCCCCTGCTAAGGGAGTAAGGGTGTTAAAGCCCTTCGTGGGTTCGAATCCCATCCTCTCCGCCAGTGGCTCCAAAAGAATCAGCTGAAATTATGCAAGGCTGCCAGCAACTTCAAAAGTTCGAACCCTCGTTTATTGATTTGCGCGCCTTCGTGCGCGGGAGGTTCGAATCCTACCTCTCCGCCAGTGATTTTATTCGCTAAGTAAGCCGCCTGCTACAGCCATGACGATCCAAAGAACTTTTGGCTTCAAATTTTGAATATCTTAAATTCACGCAACCCGTTCGAGGTTCAAATAATATCGTGTTGATTTGCGCTCGCCCTCTCTTAAGAGCGCATCTTTTTTCACGAGATCAACAAGATCGCGGGTCGTTGTCGCCGTTGTGGCGCCAGTGATCGTCATGTAGTTCCTGGCGCTTAAGCCACCCTTGAATCCTTCAACGCCTTCAGCAAACATCCGTAACAGGACTTTTTCCTGTCGCTCATTTAGTTGATCGCGTAAACCATCAAACAACTTTGTTTTAGCAAGCAGGAATTCAACCTGTTTTTGACTTCTGGCTTGAGCACCCAAAACGATATCAGCAAACCATCCAAGCCATTTGCCGGCGTCCAGTGTTTTGCTGGCGAGTTCGAGTTGCTGATAATATTTTTTGCGGTGGTGAAGCAACTCACCTGCAAGGGATGTAAAGACTGGCTTTTGGCGGCCTTGCACCAACGCCTTTTCAGATAGTGCGCGTCCAATGCGGCCATTGCCATCCTCAAACGGGTGAATGCACTCGAACCATAAATGTGCAATCCCCGCTCGTTCGACTGAAGGCGCCGGTTTTTTTCCCGTGGGCGCTGTTTTGTTAAACCATTTTATGAAAGCAGCCATCTCTTTCAAAACAGATTCTGACGGCGGCGCTTCATAATGAACTTTCGGTGCATATGATGCGCCGGAAATGATCTGCATAGGATCATCATGGGTCCGGTAGGCGCCAATCCGATCCAAATCTCTGCGCCCATTCATCATCATCGCATGCCATCGATAAAGCATTTCGTGTGACACGGGCTCTTTTGAAGTTTTAAGGAGATCAACCATCATTTCCGCAATGCCGCTTTCCGCCGGGCGATGCTTGCGTTGTGGTGTTTTTAATCCAAGGGCGCGTTGAATTGAGGATTGAACACTGATCCGGTCCAGTATTTCCCCCTCAATACTGGAAGTATCGAGAGCCTCCACAACCATGATAGAGACACTCAAATCAACTTGATCGTTTTCTGATAAATGACTGGACGCGCCGATAAGAATGCCGGCCTGCTCAAGAAACTTTGCTTCCCGGGCAGCCAGATCACGCCTGTTACAGGTAAAATCCGGCCATTTCTCTAATTGCCAGTTCCAAACCATGATCGATAAAAGGCTCCTTTATCGATCATAATACCACATTATTTTGATTAATAAAAGAAAACTTATTCCTCAAAACCGCCGCTTTCCGGGCATTACCGCCGGCGGAGAGGTGGCCGAGTGCCTGAAGGCGCTCCCCTCCCTCCTGCTAAGGGAGTAAGGGTGTTAAAGCCCTTCGTGGGTTCGAATCCCATCCTCTCCGCCAGAGTTTAATCACTCTGCCGCCACGCGCCCACGAGTTTTCCCAAGGCGTTTCAGCCGCTAATGTTTCCAATTACTTTTGTGTTATGAGCACTCTCTAATAAGGGGAGCACGGTGCAATTTTACAGTCATGTACAATGAAATAATCTCGGTCGAATGCCGAAAGAAGTTACACTTAAAGGTGCGGTGATATGGCAGAGCCGTTGACCTCCCCTCGCCGCCTGGCGGAGAATGTCGAGGAAAGGTACGGCGCCAAAATTTCATATGGCACCTATCACAAATGGCGGTCAAAGCTCGAAGCTGGCGAAGATTACCCGAAAGAATGGGCGACCCGGCGAAAGCAGTACGACGAAAACAAAAAGGCGCGGCGCACAGGCAAGAAGCGCCGTTAGGAAAGGCACTCGAATGTATTGGAACATCTTAAGCATTTTGACCGCGGTATTCGCGGGTCTTGCCGCTTGGTTTTGGTATAAATCGTCGAAGGTTGTGGTTCCAGGCGGGGCGGGATGGTTCGATGCGGGCATCGGCGTAGAAGTTGTCGCTGGCGCTGTGCGCAATCAAAGTCAGTTCAGCAGCAAAGCAGCGATTTGCGCGGCGATAGCCGCTAGCATGCAAACGATTGGCGCCATTGCCACAATGGTTGCAGCTCTCATTTGAGGACCGAGTGATGGAGATCGACACTGACCGAGTTGAACAATCCCTGTTAGAATACCTGATCGATGTCGCGCCATTTCCCGCGTTGATTATCTCAATAGCTGCTCTTTGTATTGGTTTGTATAACTTGTCGGCTCAGTTGCGCGCTTGTATTTCAGCGTCATGGTTCTCAACCGCAAGTGGAGGCACTCGTATTCTCAAAATAACAAACACGGGACCTGGCACTGCTACTATTGCGAAAGTGGAGCTATTTGACGCTGAACAAAATGAGGCAATACCCATGTCATATGCGACGGACCGAATTATATTTCCGTTCGAGCTAGGCGGCGGCGGTAGCTTCGAGCTGCAACTCAACAAAAAGCAAATGCATCCGACGAATATTCGCGTTGATTGGAAGGACGGTTTTTTCCAATCACACTCAAAAAGAATACCGGTGTTTTCTGAATTTAAATAACCCTGACGACAGAGCGCCGGCCCAGGAATGGTTTGGGAATACTTTGGTCAAATAATTGTAGTCATCTAAGGGACCACCATGACAGAAATGCAAGAGAAGTTACAACTAGAAGCCCGCCTAATGGCGATTGAGTTCACCCTCGGTAAATTGATTAGCAGCCTGTTCTCACAAGGCAAAAAAGATGTCGTCGGATTAATGCTCGACAACTGGACGAAAGGTGCAAGCACACAGACCTTTCCTGGAATGCCGCCGGCCACTTCCGACCTATTTGCTCAGGAGTATGAAGCTGCAATTCGCCGGTTGCTCGAAGGGGTTAAGGAACTTTCGGACGAGCAGCGCGCCAACCGAAATTGAAGGACCGATATGATCAGTCAAATTCCTTGGGTGTCGCTTATGGGAATAATTGGTGTTGTCGTCGGCGCGTACCTAAATAGTAGATTGACCGCGCGCAGCCAGCGCGAGCAGCACGAGCGGCAACGGGAAACAGACAAGGATGAACGTGCACTCCTAAAACTTGAAGAGGCGATCGGGTTGCTCGAAACAGTGCAGAGAAAGATACATTTCGTCTTTAAAAAATCGAATATGCACGCGATGTTTCAAGTCGGTTTTGATCTTGATGGCTCCGATATCGACGAGTTATCTCAAATCGAGGCCACGATATTGATTTACGCACCCGAATTGAAAGCAGAATTTCGGGAAGCGATGGTCTACTATACAACTGAATTCAATGTTCGATTGTTGGAATTGCTAAGGGCGGGCCTAAACAACAGTGATGAATTGGAAGATGCAAAAGTTAAATTTTCAGAATGTTATGGACCTGCCCTTTTGAAGTTCTCCCAACTGCAAATGAAGTTGCCGAACTTAATCAAAGAGCGCGGTTTCGTTTGAGGAAGCGCCACTAATCTAAGGACTGCACCATGACAGAAACGCTGGAACGACTGTTCAACAAAGCCATGGCGGCAAACGGACCGCGAGCGGACTGGTCACCAGATATTGCGGCTATCACGAAGGGTTCACTCGGAGAGCTGGGATTCGACCGAAAAGGAAATCTCTACTTCGGCGGCAACAAGCTGCAGGTTGCGCGAAAATTCGCTTTGACGTTCTGGCAACAGGTATTTGCCGGCGCCACGGCGACTGGGGTTTTCCTAGCCGGGCTGGGGGCTTTCATAGAGGCTGTTAATTAAAGGACAGTGTATGCAGGATATTTTCTACTTCGCTGTCTTATGGGCGTTAATGGCCATGCATGGATACTCCGCTTCTAAGATGACGTATCATGAAAAAAGCTTCGAAAATGGAGCACAGTCTTTCATGGGCGCCCTGATACTTTACGGCCTGTCCAATGTTTGGCGCGGCTACTAATCAACTAAGGAACGCGAGAAACTGATCGGTAATTGACCCTATGTGCGGACGCGGAGATCAATCATTGACATGGGCGCAAATTCACGAGCTGCTTCAGATCATTCCGCCGACAAAGGCGTCGAACTTGCAGCCGAATTACAATGCGGCGCCGACGCAGAATGTTTTTGTCTGCACCGAGCACGACGGAGAGCGCAGCCTGGAGCAAATGCGTTGGGGGCTCGTGCCGGTCTGGGCAAAGGAACTGCCGAAATACTCGACGTTCAACGCGAAGGCGGAAGGGCTGGAAGAAAAGGCCACCTGGAAAGGCTCGCTCAACAAGATGCGATGTGTCGTTCCGTTTTCAGGTTTCTATGAGTGGACCGGGCCGAAGGGCAAGAAACGGGCCTTTCGCGTCATACGTAAGGATGGCGATCCGCTTTTAATGGCGGGTCTGTGGGCGTTCAACAATAAGATTGACGGTGAATTGCGGTCATTCACTATCATCACGACAACACCCAACAAAGTGATGACGCAGCTTCATAACCGCATGCCGGTTATTTTGAACCCCAAGGATGTGGGCAAATGGCTTGCCGGTCCATGGGGCGACGCCAAAGGAAAATTGCTCAAGCCCTGCCCGAACACTTGGCTTACCACGGCGCCGATATCAACTGATGTCGGCCTGGTCAAAAACAATCGCCCGGATCTAATCGAACCGATCGGCGATCCGATTTTCTAGCGGCCTCAGTTATTGAAGTTTGAGTCGCGCAATGCACGATTCCATTACCAATTTGCGTACATCAACTCGACTAACTATGCTGCGAAAGCGACGAAACGATTGCAAACGCCAACACAGGGGAGAAAGACTATGAAGTTTATACATGGGATCATCGGTGGTCTTGCAACTCTAGTTATAATGTCCGTGAGTAGCGGTTATGCACAACGCCCTCCGGCTTCACCCGCCGATCCAGAAAATCCCGGCAACGAAGAAACAAAGAAAAACCAGAAACTTTAGGGTAAGTTCATGATTCGATTGATTTGTGCGCTGGCTGTTGCACTGGCAGGATTTGGTGGGTCTGCTGGGGCGGTTGTGGTGTTCACAGATAGAGTAGCTTGGGAAGCCGCACTGACCGGAACTCTTACAACAGAAACGTTTTCAACAAACATGGACCCCGGAGCAATCAATATGATTCTGGATACCGGGATTATAACCGAGCAAACGGGCTCGGCTTCTGTTGCTCCTGGTTTGCCTCACCAGGCTGTTTTCGCTGACAACTCGATCGGTTCTTCTGTTTTTGCAGGGTTTGTTAACCAGGATGGACCAATCGGTTCAGAATTGACTTGGACAATGCCTGGACCAATTTCAGCCTTCGGGGCTGATTTTTACGATTTGAATGGTAGCCCGGGGCTGACCGTTACCGCAGACTTTGATGGGACCGGTTTAGCGACAATCAGTATCGGACAGCTTTTGGGCTCTTCAGGGTTTTTTGGCATAATCGGAGATGCAGCTTTTTCCAGTCTTATTTGGCGGTCCAACGACGGGGGCGGCACCGGATCAGGTGAGGCTTTTCGAATGGACAACTTCGCGTTCAATGCCGTCCTAACGCCAACCCCTGTCCCACTCCCCGCCGCCTTCCCAATGTTGCTCGTTGGCCTTGCTGGCCTTGGGTTGGTCGGGCGTAGGCGTAGACGGGCCTGAAATTCGCGCTCAAGATTTCAAAAACCTGTCTGCGTCCGCTGTGCGTTCGCAAGGAAAAAGCCTGCGTCTGTTGTGCGTTCGCATCATCAACGCATGCATTCGCTCAGCGTTCGCATAAAAGAAGCTTTATTCAAACATTGCGCCTTTGCGCTCGCTGATCTGCCGCTCTCTTCCCGCACGCGTGCGCTTTTTTTGATGCAGTTTCCTCAAAAAATCGTTTTCGATATCGAAGTGGAAATTTTCTTTTTTTTAGCGTTTCACAGTGGCTGACGCTGCTTGCGCGCGGACGCTTGAGCCTTTTGTTTGCTCCGCGCCGCGCGCTGCGCGTCAGCCTGCCCGGACGGGGCGTCTAACCCTACAGCCTATGGTATAGCTCTATAGGCAGCCCTGAGGCGGAACGCTAAATCATGTGAAATTGCGTTGACGCGTACCGGCAAGGAACTCAAAAAGAAAAAAAAGCAGTTTGCGGTATCTGCGCGGATCGCTACGGCGCTTTGCGTTCCGTCTGCGTACCGGCTTTTGTTTTTTTCGAAGGTGAAAACCAGCTTTTCCATGCATTGGTCGCAATGCCCGCCCCTGGAACATCGACGACATTGTCGGTTGTCGCCCATGTTGCGGCTTTGCGCCCGTACCAATGGCCTTTTGAAGTTTTCACGATAAAGCCCTTTTCGGTCAGTTCGTCATAGGCGCGCTTGACGGTGGTTTTACCCAGATGAAGCAATGTGGCTGCCTCGCCATAGGAAAGGCTTAAGTCGCCATTGTTGCGGCCATTATAGCGCGCGCGAAGTTCGATAAATATTTTGGCCGCCGGCCCGCTCAGTGAACGCCAGGCAAGGGATTTCGCCATGGGGTAAGGTATCGGAACGAACTGACCCTTGCCTTTTGTGCGGCCGGTTCGATTGTGTTTTGACGCCATCCACGCGGCTCTTCAGCAGGGTTTATTTTTTCCACAAAAGCCGGTCAGGCCTTTGGCGGCCTAAAAGGCGCCATCCCTGCTGATTCGTCACGCAATACTTATACCCCGGCTTTCGTTTGATTTGAGTCGGCGCGTGCGTTCGCATGGATATCGCGTGCGTTCGCACGAAATTTCCGTGCGAACGCATGCCCGCCGAGGCAGCCGGTCTCAGAATTTGTTGAATGTTTTTCTGTCTGACGAGGATTTTAAATTCGTTTGCATTCCATCTGCGGAGCAACGGATTGCCCTAACGCCCTGCCGCAAAGCTACGTCGGTGATTTAGTTCTGTTTATCTCTGCTCCCGGGATATTTTCACATATGGCCTCAGTTGTAGAGGTTGGACACCACACGCAGGAATTTGTCACTCATTCACGACGACTGCTAGTGACCTGTTTTTACATAGCATTGCTGCGGGCTGTGCATTTACTGTCAAATATTTGTGAAAATCTCTTTTACTAAAAACTCTTTTCAGTATTAGCGCTGCCTGCCATGCTGTCACTGTCGGAATATCCCGACGGCGGTTTGCGCCAAGGCTTGGCGTTACCATCAATCGAAGGAAAGAGAAATGCGGAAACTCTCAGCAGTCAGCACTCTTGGTCTTCAGTTTTGTGAACGAATCTTCAACCGGACGGTCGCCCATTGGGCCGTCATTGGTACGGGGCTTCATGTCAAACAATTCGATGATCAAGCGGCGATTGGGCTACAGAGCTTCGTAGGCCTCCCTCCTTTCAAGACAATGATGGATGACGCTGAAGCAATAATTATTTCTGTGCGCGATTTTGCAACAGAAATGATTGACCGGTCGCAAAAAATACCAATCCGCCATCAGGAGAAAGACGATGGACAAGATAACCGCACTGGGATTGCATTCTCAACTTAGCTTTCGCGGGATGAACGACAATATCTGGAAGGAAGTCGCTCCCGATATTGTTGGCCCAGACAGCAGCAAATTGCGTTTTATGATTCCGCTTATCACATCCTGCTATCGTTCGCGTGCCAGCCTGGCCGTCGGGGATTTTTGTGCTTTGATGGATCATTATCAGCATCAAACTCGCCCCACGACAAAAGCTCAATTGAGAAGAGCGACGGATCTGGGGTATGCGTATTTGCAGCAAGACGCTGGTGACAAACGCATCAAGCGAGTCCATGCAACAATGAAAGCTGTTCGCGCCGCAAGACGGGCGGATGAGTTAACCTTGCTCAGCTGTTTGAAGCTTGTTCGAACCTGTGGCGACGCTCTTGGACGAATCAGTGACGAAGTGAAGATTCTTTTTGAAACTGACATCGCCTTTGACGCCGCCGCAACCATCAACAATCAGCGGGGGCGCCGTAAGGCGTAGGTCTGAAAATGAAATCGAAATACCCTGACACGCAAGGGCTGATCGAATCGATATTCGGTCATCCTGACCCTGATGGAGGCTCTGCGGCTCCATCAGGGTATTATGGAAAGAAACTTTCGGAAGATTATTTCGAAAATGATTCCAATATTATTCAGCTCTCGAACTACCTACCTTCATCTGTGCGGATGGAGGAAGAACATGAAACATCAAAATCCATACGAAGGAGCACCAGGCGCGCCGAACATCGGTGCGGCAAGCGGTAGGAGTATATTGCCCGGCGCATTGCTGAAAATATTACTGAGTGGATTTGCTGGAGGGTTATGTATTAAAATATATATACAAGATAGCTCGCCAACGTATTCACCTGACGCACCGTCCATTCACACTGTCGATAGCAACAAAATTTAGAGCCGTTCCAAATCTACTCGATTTGCGGAACGGCTCTTGATGCGGCTCCGCACCCAACCCCCCTCACCCCAACTGCACCGTCACCTCATCGCCTTCAACTTTGGTGTCATAGAGGCGCACTTTCTTCAGCGTCTGACAGGCGCTGGCGCCGGTCTTTGGATCAAGGCGGAGATTGCGCCGGAGCACGTGACTTCGCCGTGAATGAGACGACACCCAGTGCGGGATCGCGCCGCTCTATTTCGCCGCCGCTTTCAGCTCTTTCAGGCGTTCTTCGCAGGCGGTTTTAACGAGCGCCGCCAGCGCTTCGGCGCGGGCGCCGAGCCAGGCGAGTTCTTCCCCGGTGATTTTATAATGTTTTGAATAGCGCGCTTTCACGTATGCTTCTTTCAGCAATTCAAAGCTGCGGCGCTGAAACCGGTCTTCGTCGGGCCAGATGCCCCGAAAGCGCGCGTCCTTTGCTTCGACCAGCGAGCGCAGCCGTCTGACATTGTGCGTAGACGGACTGTAATTGGTTGTCGTCAGGAGATAGGCCGCATAGAGCATTTCCACCGACTGGTGCAACTCAAATGCAGCCGTCTTATTCCGCCCAAGGTCGCGATTGACTACAAAATTATCGAAAAATTCATGCGCCCTCGTGTGCCACTCATCATAATGCTCTTTCGCCGTCTCACAGGCTTCTTTGGCGTTCAGCGGCTTTGGATCGACAAAGCGATGGCCCTTCATCTCGTGCAGGGCGATGCCGTCGCGGATGATGTCGGTGAAGAAATACTGCCCCTGCGCCAGCTTGTCGTTGACCTCGCCCAGCGTATGGACGATCAGCCCGATGGGCGTTTTAACGCTTTTGTCGAGGATGATCCTGTCTTCGGCCTTGTACCAAAAGGTCGCCATATCGGTCAGCTCTTTGTAGTTGACGACGATCAGCAAATCGAAATCGCTCTGATAGCCCTTGGCGGTCTTGCCCGCCTCATCGACCCAGTCGCCGCGGGCGTAGGAACCAAACAGCACGATTTTGAGAATCCGGCCCTTGAGGATATGCGGCTTTGTCCCGTTGCCCTTGGCAAGCTCGAACTGCTCGAACAGGATT
>JAJFGF010000034.1 GCA_021776245.1 Hyphococcus sp.
CTTTGTCCCGTTGCCCTTGGCAAGCTCGAACTGCTCGAACAGGATTTCCTGAATGCGCGCCAGCTCACGCTGCTTTTTCCCGGGCAGGTGATCAAGATCGGTTTTCATGAAATTCAATGGCGGCATGACGCGCCGTGTCTAGCCCGATGCGCGTGATTTGCCAAACCCGTCCACGGCGCTGCGCAGCGTCGGTCTCACCCCAGCTGCACCGTCACCTCATCGCCCTCAACTTTGGTGTCGTACAGGCGCACTTTCTTCAGGGTCTGACAGGCGCTGGCGCCGGTTTTTGGATCGAAGCGGAGATTGTGCCAGGGGCATGTGACCTCGCCGTCAATGACAACGCCAAGGGCGAGGTCGCCGCCCCCATGGGGGCATCTGCGATCAAGGGCGACGATTTTATCCTTGCCGATGCGCGCCACGCAAACATCGTCGGTAATCGCGTGCAGCGAATTTTCCGGCAGGGATGAGAGGCTGAAACTGCGCGTGCCGCCCAGGGGTTTTTTGTCGGCGCTTGCGTGACTTGCATTTTGCCGCTGCGCTTCTTCTTTTTTAAGGCCGAGCTTTCTGGCGGCGCCGCCAAGGCGCGTTTCCACATAGCTCCACGCCATATTCGCGGGCACGCCCGCAAGCGCATCGAGAGGCCCGCCCGCAAGAGAAGAATGAAGGTAATGATGATAATGGGTGTTTGGAAAATTGGGTTTTTCCGTGACGATGCGAAAGCTGATCGCGTGGCGCGTGCCCCCGGTGCGGTTCAGCACCGACGAATGCACATGCTCGCCGTGAAAGACGATCGCATCGCCCGGCGCGAGATTGAAATTGAGCGGCTCGCCGGGGTTTTCGTCAAACGCAATCGACGCGCCGACGCGCGCGACGTCGCGCTTGAACGCATCGGGAAAGATGGTGAGGCCATTGCCTTCGGGGATCGGGCCAACCGCGGCCCAGACATTAATCAGATTATCGGGGCAGCCGACCCAGCTGTCGCGATGGTTGGGGTGCGGCGCCAGCTTGCCGCCGCCGGACTTTGCGGCAAAGCGCTTCATGACCGCTGCATCGCTCGCCATCACATCATAGGGAACGTGAAAACGGACATTGGGGCCGCGCTCGAAAAAATAGGGACCGGTAACGCCAAGCAAGCCCGGCGCGATTTGCGCCACCCATTCCGGCGCCATGTCGGTTGCGCGTTTATGGATCAAATCCGTTGCGGCTTCGATCTGGTCGAGGCTGACAAAGCGGTGGATCGCGTCAAAGCCTCCGCGCTCGATGTTTTCCGCCGCCTCGGCGCCGGCGACCTGACGAATGGCGTCAAGGCTTGTTTCGGCGATATGGTCAAAGACGCCGAGCCGCTGCAGACAGCTGCGAATGACGAATACTTCGCCTTCAATGACTTTTTCAGCCAATTGCGCCGGAATGGGCTGGTCTTCGGCAATCTCTTTATAGCTTGCTGGCATTTCCTGGCGCCTCCCCTTGCAGATATCGCGCACCTAAATCCCGCCGGCCAGGCAAACAAAAACCCCTGCGCGGCAAGATGACAATCTGCAGCGTTTGTATTGATCGAATGATGCAAAAAATACGCAGACGGTTTTTGATGCAGATCAATTGCGCGGATTCAGTACGTCACCCACACAGATAACAATAACGAAAGAGAATTTTCCTCCGCTCTTTCCGGCGAACGCCGGAATCCAGATAGCTGTGCGCCATCAACAAATGGAACTTACGTATTGATGCGCCAGATGTGCCGCTTCTATCCGAGATGATGTGACGGCTTCAGACTCACGGCAGCCTGGATTCCGGCGTTCGCCGGAAAGAGCGGATAGATGAGGTGTTCTCTTCAGTCAATGAAACATCGATGCGCCTCAGCGCATTACGCCGAGTTTTATTGCTGGTCGCGTTCGGCGTTATCGCGTCTGTCGCGGATTCAGTACGTCACGCTCAGGACCTCGGCGCCAGGAGATAACGCCCATAGACCGCGGCAAAGAGTGCGAAGGCGCCCGACCAGATGAGGCTTGAGACCGTGATGGCGCTTGTATAGGGCATCGGCAGAAACGGCGCAGCGACACGCAGCGCCGCGCCGAGATTGACCAACCCGTAAATCACCAGCGTCGGCGCATCGGCGCTTAAGGCGCGGCCCGTATGACCCAGCGTCGCGCGGGTCATCACCGCAAGGGTCATCACGCCCATGGCCCCGGCGGTTAAAGCGTGCAGCGCGGCGGTCGCCGGCAGTGTTGCGGGCGCCAGAACCGAGATCCCCAACAGCACAATGCCGAACGCCAGCCAGAAATATCCCATATGCAGGATGACAACGAGCGGTTCGGCGGCGCAGCGCCAGCCGCGCCAGCGCAACAGGCGAATGAAATGCAATGCGCCGGCGCCAAGAAGCGCAAATCCCGTTGCTGCGTTTTCCGGCATGAACAGCCACAACACAACGCCGATCACAAGCGCACCGACAGCGAGTTTGTCCAGCATGGCAAAAGGCGCGATGCCCGCCTCCCGGCCCGCTTTCGCCAGCCAGTTTCGCGTAAAGCTCGGCGTGACGCGGCCGCCAATAAGCGCCAGCATCACGGCCATGACGGCAATCCCGAAATGAAGACCAAGGACGCCGCCGCCATTAATCATTTGCACATGCCAGACGGCGTTGCCCACTGCGAGCAGCAAGATCAAAATGCAAACCGGCGCATTGCGCCAGTTCTTTCCCGCCAGCACCTCGCGCCACAGGAATAAATCGAGAGCAAACAGAAACGATGCGTCGATTAACGCGACCGCGACGCCGCCAGGCATATCCGAGACGAGCATCGCGAGACGCCCCGCAAGCCACAGCCCGGCCAGAAATCCGAGGCGCGCGCCCGTCATCGGCAAGCGCCCGGTCCAGTTCGGCACAGCGGTTAAAATAAACCCGGCGGCGATTGCGGCAATAAAACCATAAATCATTTCATGGCCGTGCCAGGCAATGATATTGACGCCGCCGTTCCAGGGAATGCCGCCGGCGAGCGCCAGCGCCGTCACCAGCGGCAGCACCGCGGCAATGATCGACCCGCCAAGAAAAAACGGACGAAAGCCGAAGCTGAAAAGCGCCGGTCCGCGATATTGCCGCATCTGTTCTGCTGAAGAAATCATAGGCCTTTCATGTGGTTCTCAATCGCGCCGTGCATTGCCAGGAACACCGATCCGGAAACATAAGAACATCAGCGTCAGCCCGCCAAGGCAAAATGCGGCGCGCGCCGTTCAGATGTTCATCACAACATGGTTTCGGGAAATCGCTTCAATGAACCCTATTTTCTTCAGCGTCGCCAGCGCGCGGCTCAATGTTTCAAGACGCAGGCCCAGATAGTCGGCGATATCCTGCCGCGACATTGAAAGCGGCGCCTCAATGCGTCCATCGCCGGGATCTGTTCCCACCGATTTCGCCAGCAGCATGAAGAAACTGCGCACCCGTTCATCCGCCGTTTTTTTGCCGAGCAGCACGATGTGATCCTGCGCGCGATGATATTCGGTTTGGCCGCGCGCAATCAGCCGGTCCTTGACCCCGGGCGCCGATGTCGCGACTTCATTGAGATAATGGTGAGAGAACGTGCAGACCAGACTGTCTTCGAGCGCCTCGGCGGTATAGGCGCTCTTGTCCGTCGGCCTTACGCCCATCAGATCGCCTTTAAAAATGAACCCCGTGACCTGCCGGCGGCCGTCTTCAAGATATTTGCTGAGCAGAAAACTGCCATCCACGACAACGAAAAGGCTGTCATTCGGCTCGCCTTCGGACATGATCGCGTGCTTTCGCGCCACGGCGCGGCGCGCCATGGTGCTTTCCGCCTGCGCCATTTCACGGGGCCCGAACTCCTGACAAATTGAGACGCCGCGTATGTCGCAAATATCGCAAAGGCCGACGCGTGCGCCGCCGGTCCTGCTCGATAATTGATCCGTTTCGACAATCGCCGCCACGCTGCAACCCTTTGCCAGTTGCAGCCAAGTCTACGGGACGCCGCCTGGTATTGGCAATCATTCGGCGGCGCGAAAGATTGCCTCAGACAGCTTTGGCGGTCTCCCGGGTCGCCTTTTGGGCGGTGTGCGCCCAGGGATCGATCGACGCTGCGACAACACGGCACAGAGACCGGGCGCCGTCATTGATGCGCAGGACGGCGCCGCGGCGGCGGATGACATCGTCGCGCTCCAGCGCCGCCAACGCCTGATCGATGCGCCGTTGCTCGGCTTCCGGCGTCAGTTCGAACATGGCGCCGAGATCGGTCTCAAAATCACAAAGCAGGCGCGTAATCGCTGCGGCGCATCGCTCATCGCGCGCCGTTCGCATAATGCCCCTGGCGACCGGCAGGGTTCGCGCTGCGATCTTGCGCTGATAATCGCCGATGTCCTTGTCATTCTGGGCGTAGACGCCGTGGACAAAACTGATCGCCGAGGCGCCAAAACCAATCGTGGTCTCTGCGACATCATCGGTGAACCCCTGAAAATTCCGGTGCAGGCGGCCTTCACCCATGGCGGCCGCCAGCGCATTGCCGGGCCTGGCGTAATGATCAAAGCCGATTTGCAGATAGCCCGCAGCCGCCAGCCGTTCGTCGGCGAGCGCCGCCAATTCCGCCCGCATCTCCACGCCGGGCAATTCATCGTCGCAAATCATCCGCTGCCGGGGGATCATCCGCGGCAGATGCGCATAGCCAAAAACAGCAAAGCGGTCCGGCGCGAGGGAAATGGCTTTGTCGATTGCGTCACTGAAACTCTGCGGCGTTTGTTTGGGAAGCCCGTATAAAAGATCGAAGGAGATATCATCGACGCCGGCTTCGCGCATATCGCTGACGCATTCGGCGACCATCTCAAATCGTTGCATGCGGTTGATCGCCCATTGCACGCCAATGTCAAAATCCTGAACGCCGAGGCTCATGCGGTCAAAGCCAAGTTCCGCCAGCATGCGGGCGTCACCCTTGCGCATCAAACGCGGGTCAAGCTCAATCGCGAGGCGCGCGTCATCGGTCAGACCCAGTTCGCGTTCGATGGCGTCGAGAATGCAGGCAAGATCGTCAGCGACCAGAATGTTCGGCGTTCCACCGCCGAAATGCACATTTGCGATGCGTCCCTTGCCGCCGACCACGCCGCCGACAATGCAAATCTCATCGAGCAGCGCGTCCACATAAGCGCGAACGCGGTCATAATTGTTCTCAACGCGCATATTGCACCCGCAATACCAGCAAAGCTGGCGGCAAAAGGGAATGTGCACATAGATTGACAGCGGTTCATAGAGATCGACGGCGCGCAGTTTTTCCGAATAAAGCGCCGCATCGACGCTGCCGTCAAAGCGCAAGGCTGACGGATAGCTGGTATAGCGCGGCGCCTGGCGGTCGAGATATTTCAACCATTGTTTTTTCATTGGGTTATGGAACGTAATTAGCCGGAAAGGTTTTTGACTTGAGTCAAATACGCATGACAAAATACGGCAGCCGGGATTTGCCGGACGCCATCGAATTATCCTGAAAGCTTGATCTCGATCAAAAATACGCGCCGGGACTGTTCTATTGCCCGGTTTGAGCCTGGTTTTGGCGGCAGATTACCGGGCCGGTGCATTGACGGTGAAAAATTGCGTGCGCCGCGAGGCGCAAAAGAAGGCGGCGCTGCATGCATATATCCCTCTGCATGCAGCGCGCACATTTCAGGAAAAACGGAAAAACGAATGAACGCCAATGCAGCGCAGGATCCAAACGGTCGCGGTTTTCCGATTGCCGAAGCGCGGCTGATTGCCCGGCGGTTTTCGAAACCAAAACCGGTGATTTACTGGACGGACTTTCTGGTCAGCATTTCGATTGCGTGGAGTTTCTTTTTTCTTGCTGTAGCAGCGCCGGCGTTTTCCGCGCTGCAAATTTCGGCCGTCGTCATCTCAGCTCTTGCGCATTACCGCGCGGTAATTTTTATCCATGAGCTGGCGCATCTGAAACGGGGAACATTTACAATTTTCCGCGCTGTCTGGAATGTGCTGAGCGGCATCCCGCTGATGGTCCCGTCATTTTCCTATACCGGCGTTCACATCGATCATCATCGTCCGGGCATCTATGGTTTTAAGGAAGATGGCGAATATATACCGTTTGCAACCGGCAGGCCCTGGCGCATTGCCGGATATTTGCTGCAGATATTTGCATTGCCGCTGTTGATGGCGGCGCGATTTATCATCCTGACGCCCCTGTCTTATCTCTACCCGCCTTTGCGGCAATTACTGTGGCGCCGCCTTTCGTCGCTGGTGATCGATCTCAATTACAAGCGCCCGCCGCCGGCAAAGCAGGATGACGAGAGCTGGCGATTGCAGGAATTTGGCGCGTTCATGCTCGGCGCCGGCGTCATCATTCTGGTCGCCACAAACATCCTGCCGATTGCGGTGATCGGCGTTTGGTATGCCGTCGCGCTGACAATCTTTCTTCTCAACAGCCTGCGCACGCTCGCAGCGCATGCTTACCGGAACCCCGGCGACCAGCTGATGACGCGCAGTGACGAATTTCTTGATTCTGTGAACGTGCCCGGCATTGCGTTTGTGACAGCGCTTTGGGCGCCCGCCGGTTTGCGGTTTCACGCCACACATCACCTTTTTCCAAGCATGCCCTATCATGAATTGAAGAAAGCGCACGAAGCGCTGATTGATGAATTACCGGATAATACGGCGTATCTGTCAGCGTCGCGCAAGAGCCTCCTTGATGCGCTGTCAAGGCTTTGGCGCGAGGCGCGCGCGGCCGAATTGAGCCGCAAAGGCGCGGTCCAGCGCGGCGCCGATTTTGGCCCGCCTCACAAGACGCACGGGTAAAACCGCGCATAGCTGTTGATCTTTCTGGGCATTTCGCAGCGCAATATTTTCACGGCGTAAGGCGCGTTAAACATAACAGACCGGGCAGGCCGCCAAAAACACCGCATACGGTGCGTTGAATCTGCTTCAGGCGTATTTTTGTTAACCCTGTCTTCGTTTCACGTGCACAAATGCAGTAAATAAAATTAAACGAATATCGACCTAAGGTTGCGCGAATGCAGGACTTCCAACCATAGGTCTGACGCTTTGCGTCCCCGGGTTGGACGTCGATGACAGGGGCTGAGTTTGACACAACCCAAACGGGCGCTATTGCTCGAAGATAATGACATCGACGCGGCGATCACATGCCGGTTGCTTGAAAAATGCAGCCATCAGCATTTTGACGTTGTGCGGTGCACCTGTCTGGCGGAGGCTGTCGAGAAATTAGCGCATAGCGATTTCGAAGTTGCGCTGATCGATTTAAATGTGCCCGACAGCGAGGGGCTGGACACGGTGCGCGAAACGCTGCGCGCCGGGCCGAATACGGCGATGATTGTATTGACCGGCGCAAGCGAAACTGAACTTGCGATCGAAGCGCTGGAGATGGGCGCCCAGGATTTTCTGCCCAAATCGGCGATCAGCGAACATGTGCTCGACCGCGTGATTCAATATTCCGTACGCCGTAAAAACAAGGAAAATGCGCTCGCTGAAAAAGCCTATATCGACAATCTTACGGGGCTCGGCAATCGCGCGCTGCTGGTGGAACAATGGGAACGTTGCCTTGGGCGTTCGTCGCGCTCAATGCGCAAGACCGGCGTGCTGCTGATCGACATTAACAAGTTCAAACAGGTGAATGACGAATTTGGCCATAATGCCGGCGACATATTGCTAAAGGACGTCGCCGAACGGCTTAAAACATTTGTCCGCAAAAACGATCTTGTCATCCGTCTCGGCGGCGATGAGTTTGTGGTCATTCTGGAAAATGTCCGCGCCAAAGCCGAGGTCGATGCGCTGCGCGATCTTTTGATGACAAAATTTGGCGGGCACATCCGCGTGGACGAAGACCATATCGACTATACGCTGAGCGCCGGCAGCGCGCTTTCGGCGCCTGTGGATCACGAAGAGCTGACGGCGGCGCTGCATCGCGCCGACCTTGAAATGTATGCGTTCAAAACCGGCGCGCTCAAACCTGCGGACAGCAAAGACATCGAGCAAACGCCGCGCCGCGCCGCCAGCTGACGGCGCGATTTCGGGCTCACTCGATCGTGCATGTGCAGGAGACCGGAGCGGGTAGCGGGAATCGACCCCGCATCCTGAGCCTGGAAGGCTCCGACTCTGCCATTGAGCTATACAGGCTGACTTTTGGCAAAATAACGAAAACCGTTGTCTGTTCAGGAAACTGGTGAATCATTTTCGATTCCCATTGATCCGAAGGATACTCAAAAATTTCCATAAAATCTCATAATCTTCCCGCTATTTTCTGGCCGGAATTTTCCAGCCAGAGCGCCGGCTTTGGATCGCGCCGGTTGACAGCCGGGGCGCGCAGCGCAACGGATAAGACCGTTCAGCGTTTCTCATTTGAAAATAAAACCTCTGCCCGCAAGCCCGGCGCATTATCGACAAGGGTCAAACGCGCCTCATGCAAATCCGCAATCGCTTTCACCAGCGACAGGCCGAGCCCGGCGCCTTTCGTGGTCCGGCTTTTGTCGAGTCGGTAAAAACGCTTCACGACATTACCTCTTTCCGCTTCGGGTATGCCGGGGCCGTTATCGGAAACGCTCGCGATGACGCCGGTCGGTTGATGCGCGATGTCAATCGCGATGGTCGATCCCGGCGGGCAGTGATTGAGCGCATTCTCGATCAGATTTGCAAAAAGCTGGGTCAGCAAATCGCGATCGCCGAAGATTGTGTCTTCGTCATCGGACGAAAACTGTGCGATCAGCTTTTGGTCATGTTCTTCTGCAACTGGAAGATACGCCTCATGCAGCGTTTCCAAAATCTCGCGCAGCGCAACGGATTTGAACCGGGCTTTTCGGGCGCCGGCTTCGATTTGGGATATCCGCAACAAGGCGTCGAAACTCTGTGAGATGCGCCGGATTTCCAAATCGGCTTCGTCGAGCTTGGCCTCCACCAGCGCGCGGTCTCCGGTGTGATCGCGGGCTGTCTCGAGAATTATACCGAGACGATTGATGGGCGTGCGCAAATCATGGGCGATATCGGTGCTCACCTGCCTGATAGTTTCGACTGTCTGTTCAAGCCGTACCAGCGCCTTGTTGACGCCGTCCGCCATGCTATCGATGTCGTCGCCCGAGGCGCCGACGACAATGCGTGACGACAGACGCCCGGTTGAAACTGCTTCCAATGTGGTTGTGATAGCAGCGAGCCGGCGTTGCGAGCGCCGCGCCAGCACGACCCCCGCGGCGATCGCAAGCGACAGAATAAGGACGGTGGCCCAGGCGTAGGCGCCGAGCACCGCGTCGCGAATGTCGTCGGTTTCTTCATAACTTCGCCCGGTGATGAGTCGCATGTCATCGCCAAACTCACGAACAACAAGATGATAGAGATCATCTTCTTCTCCGCCAAACGCCGCGCCCATGGCGTCACCAGTCTTCAATTCACGGGCTAACGACAATTGCTGACCCGCAATGCGCGCGCCCGAAAGGTCCCCGAGCCAAATGAAATCATCTTCCGGATCGAACGATCTTGCGCGCGCCTCGACTGCGGCGATCAGAGCGTCCTTTCCTTCCAGCTCGTAAACGTCGTGAAGGCGCGCCGCTGTCAGTTCGACCGATTGCATCACCCGTTCATCAAGATCGCGATTGACCACGCGGTAGGCAAATGCGCCCGCAACCAGATAGGCGACGAGAAACACCATCGTAAGCAATATGACCAGACGAAACGACGTGCTGCGGATTAACTCAGCGGGGCGCATGCAGGCTGTATCCGACATTGCGTACGGTGTTCAAAAGTTGCACGTCAAAAGGTCTGTCTATCTTCGCCCTGAGGCGGCTGATATGCGTTTCAACAACCGTTGTCTGTGGATCAAAGTGAAAATCCCACACCCGTTCAAGCAGCATTGTCTTGCTCAAGACCCTGCCCTCATTGCGCATCAGCGTTTCGAGCAGCGAAAACTCCTTGGGGAGAAGATCAATCGAAACGCCGTCGCGGGTAACAGACCGTCGGACAAGATCCATTTCGAGATCGGCGACGATGAGTTTGACCTGCTCGGCGACCAAAGCCGGACGCCGGCCAATCGCGGCGAGACGTGCGGCAAGCTCCGAAAAAGCAAAAGGCTTTACAAGATAATCATCGGCGCCGGCTTCGAGCCCTTCCACGCGATCATCGACGCCGCCAATTGCTGTCAGGAATAAAACCGGGGTCGTGACGCCGCCGGCGCGCAGTGCTTTCAAAACCGAAAGCCCGTCCATGCCGGGGAGCATCCTGTCCATGATGATGGCGTCATGGCCGCCCCGGAGCGCCAGCGCCAATCCATCGACGCCGTCAAAGGCCGTGTCGGCGTTATGCCCGGCGGCTTTCAAACCATCAACGACATAGTCGGACGTCATGGCGTCATCTTCAATGATGAGGATTTTCACGAGCGCCAATTCCCGGGCCGGCAAACAACATAACGCCCGGCGGCATAACGCCGCCGGGTCAGCCCTGCAGGCAAATTGCCGGGAAACGCCGGATGCGCGTCAGCCGTCGTCGCCTTTGCCGTCATCATCGTCCATTTCATGTTCATCATCTTCCTGTTCGACTTTGGTCGCCGCGCCGCTGTCGATATCAACATAAGCTTCCCATTCAGCGCCATCAGCGTCGATCAACTCTACTTCATAAACGAATGCGCCGTCCTCGTCTTCAAATTCTGCGGCGATCGCCTTGGCGCCGGTTTTGGCTTCGGCAGCGTGGATGGCGTCTGTGAGACTGACGGACGCCGAATTAAAGGCCGCGATCTCAGCTGCGTCGCCGTCATCATGAGAGGACTTCCTGGCGAAGGCCGCGCCGGCCGCCGTCGCCAGGATTAAACCAGCGCCAGCGGCGGTAAGCAGCAGTTTCTGTTTGGTCATGTGTTTGGTCTCCATGATTGGTTTACGGAAAATCGCTCCCAGTGTTGAACAATAGATAAGCGTTGCCGATGACGCTGCGCGGGCGCTCGATATACATATATGTAAATTGGCGTTGTTTCCCGCATCGCCATATAAGGTTGGTTTTTGGGGAACCTCTCCACGAATTTCGAAAACGCTGATTAGACACGCCCGCACCATGCGGGTAGTTTCAGATGACCGTTAAAATCAGGGTGATTCATGCCTGTCCGCCATTATGTGCTTGCCGCTCTGCTCTTCAGCGCTTCAGCCGGATGCGCGACCTATGCGCCGGCGCCGTTGGACAGCGCATCGATCGATCGATCGTCCAGCGCCGGAGAGAAGTCCGAAGCCGGACGTTCAATCGACATCGACATGTCACAACCGCTATCCGCAGACGACCTTGCCGTCATTGCCGTGTTGACCAATCCGGACCTCATGGCGATGCGGGCGCGGCAGGGCGTTGGCGAGGCGCAGATCTTCGCGGCGGGACTTCGTCCGGACCCGACCTTTTCGTTCGGCGCCGACGCGGTCCTGTCCGGCGGCGCTGGCCTCGTAACGGCTTTGGCGTCGAGCCTTGCAGTCGATCTTGCACCGTCAGGGCAACGCCAGGCGAAGGTCCGCGTGGCGCAAGCCGATCTCGCATCGCTCCGAAAAGACATCGCCTGGGCTGAATGGCTGGCGGGTGAGCAAGCCCGATTGTTGGCTGTCAGAATTATCCATCTCGATGATCTGGTTGCGATGGCGACGGAACTACAAAAAATCACCGAGGCGGAACTCGGTCATGTTTCCCACGCGGTTTCCACCGGCGATCTTTCAGCATCGGAACTTGAGGCCCGCCGCCTTGCCGACGCCGATGCAACCAGCCGTCTCCTAACGTTTCAACAACAGAGACTCGCGGCAAAGCAGGATCTGAACCGCGTGTTGGGGATTGAGCCCGGCGCGGCCGTCGCCATTGCAGCGAGCGATCCTCTTGTTCCCGACAATCTTGACGCATCTCAATTGTTTGAGCGCGCCGTCGAAGAGCGGACAGACCTTCAGGCGTTGCGCAGCGCTTATGAAAGTCAGGAAGCAAAACTCCACGCCGCCGTGCTCGGGCAATATCCGGCGCCAAATCTCGCCGTCAACGCCGCGCGCGATACTGGCAATGTCAAAACCCTTGGACCGGCGGTCTCGTTTACCCTGCCCCTGTGGAACCGCAATCGCGGTGCGATCGCCGTGGAAACTGCAACCCGGGATCAACTTCGCGCCGAATATGAGGCGCGCCTGCAAACAGTGCGTGCAGATATTGCAAGCGCCCTTGGCGCGCTGCAATTGCTGAAACGCCAGCACGACGAGTTGAAGCGCGAATTGGCGCCGTTAAAACCGCAGGCCGAGGCGGCGGCGCGCGCTGCTGCGCGCGGTGATATTTCGGCGTCAGCGGCTGCGGCGACACATCTTGCGGTGCTCGATAAAAACATCGCCCTTGGCGACCTTAACCGAACCTATGCAGAACAAATAATCGCCCTTGAAATTACGATCGGTCAGCCGCTGACCACAGGAAAAACAAACTGATGCATTTAATTTACCCCGCCGCGATTGGCTTAATCGCCTTCGCGACCGCCTGTTCCGGACCGGCTGAGCAAGTCGCCGACGAACCTGTCGCGGAAATCACCGCGACGCCGGTAATTGTCACTGACCTCAAGGAAGTGATCGAGGGTTTTGGCGTCGTGGAATTTGAACCGTCCGGTCAAAACACTATCGCCGCAGAGATTGAATCTCATGTGGTGGAAATTCTTGCATCGCCCGGCGACGCTGTCAGCGCCGGCGCACCGGTCATGCGCATCAGCCCGTCATCAGGCGCCGGGCTTGAGATCGCCACCGCCGTTCGCGACGCCAGCAATGCGGAAGCTGCGGCAGCCCGGTCGCGCCGCTTGCGCGCCGACGGCCTCGCCAGCAACGCCGATGTCGAAGCGGCTGAAACGAATGCGCGCGATCTCTCCGCTCGCGCCGCCAACTTGCAGTCACGCGCAGACGCAATATCGACCGTATCAGCGCCAGCTGCAGGCGTCATTGACCAGATCTTTATCGCCCAGGGCGATCTTGTTCCGGCAGGCAGCCCGCTGGCGCGCATCGCCTCACCCGATTCCATCCGCGCCCGGATCGGCGTTGAAATCGAGGATGCGTTGCGCTTGAAAGCGGGAGACGCTGCGTCCCTGAACGCCCTCGATAAGGGCGGCGCCGCCGACGAGGGCCTCATCCGCAATGTCGATCGCCGCGTCGATCCGGCGACGCGGATGGCGACGGTTCTGGTTGACCTCCATGCCGGCCACGGCTTTGCCGCCGGGGAGGCCATCCGCGCCGAGCTCGCCGTTGATATAAAAACAAATGCGATCGCCGCCCCGCGCAAGGCAATTTTCTATGATGAAAACGGCGCCCATGTTTTTGTTGCTGTGAATGGCGCCGCGGAAAAGCGCGCGATTGATCTCGGCATCATTTCCGGCGATCTTGTGGAAGTCACTAGAGGACTTGCCCCGACCGATCGTGTCATCGTCGAAGGCGGCGCGGTGCTCAGCGACGGCATGAAAATTCGCGAGACAGCAATGACGGACTCAGTCGGGGCTGCGGATAAATCTCAATGAGCGACTGGATCGCGAAGCAGTCGCGTTTCATCATCGCAATCTTTCTGGTGCTCGCGCTCGCCGGCGGGTTCGCGCTCATCCGATTGCCGGTCAGTCTTTTTCCGCAAATCAATTTCCCGCGCATTGCCGTTTCGCTTGACGCGGGCGAACGGCCCGTCGAACAGATGGCGGCGCAAGTCACACGGCCCGTTGAAGAAGCGTTGCGCTCGGTTCCCGGCGTCAGGAATATCCGCTCATCGACCAGCCGCGGCTCGGCGGAAGTTTCGGTCAGCTTCAACTGGGGCCGCGACATGGCGACCGCCGAATTGCAGGCGCAGGCTGCGCTCGCCAGTCTCACCCCGGACATGCCGCAAGGCTTCCGGTTTTCGGTCCGGCGCATGGACCCGACCATCTTTCCAGTGCTCGGCTATTCCCTGACGTCGGATACGGACAGTCTCGCCGATATCAAGAACTTCGCGCTTTATGATTTGCGCCCGCTTCTCGCCTCCGTCGATGGCGTTGCCGAAGTCTCCGTCCTTGGCGGGCGCGAGATCGAGTTTCAGGTGATCGCCGATCCGGTGCGCTTGCAGGCCATCGGTTTGTCTCTCGCTGACATTGAAGCAGCCCTGACGGCTGACAATCTTGTCGCCGCCGTCGGCCGCATTGAAGACCGGTCGCGGCTGTTTCTCACGGTCGCCGACGACCGCTTGTCAAGCGTTGACGAAATCGGCGCCATTGTCCTCAAATCTGCTGGCGGCAGTATTGTCACTGTCGATGATGTTGCGGAAATCAAAACCAGCCTGGCGCAGGAATGGACGCGTGTCACCGCTGACGGTCACGATGCGGTTCTGATCAACATCCGGCAGGCGCCGGACGCGAACTCGGTATTACTCACCGATACAATCAAGCAGCGCCTGACAACGGAGGCGCCGCGTTTTCCCAAGGGTCTCAAACTGACGCCCTATTACGATCAGAGTGAACTTGTGAAAAACGCCGCTGGCAGTGTGCGCGATGCGATCCTGATCGGCATGGGCATGGCGGCGATCGTCCTGTTCATTTTTTTGCGCTCCATCCGTTTTGTCCTCGTTGTCGCTATTTTGTTGCCCGCCGTGCTCGCTGCAACAGCGCTATTGATGACGGTGCTCGGCATGAGTCTCAATATGATGACATTGGGCGGCATGGCGGCGGCAGTCGGTCTCGTTGTTGATGATTTTGTCGTGATGCTTGAACATGTGACGCGCCGGCTGGCGGATAAAAGCGCGAGCGCGCTTGAAGCCGCCGCCGAATTATCTCGGCCTTTGATAGGCTCATCGCTGGCGACGATTGTCGTCTTTACACCGCTTGCATTTTTGAGCGGCGTTTCCGGCGGTTTCTTCAAGGCGCTCGCCGTCACCATGGCGTCGGCGCTTGTCTTTTCGCTTGTCTTTACCCTCGCCATCGCGCCATTGGCGGCGCGCCGCTTTGCAACCGCTGACGACGCCGCCCGCGCCGAACGCGCCAATGGTTGGCTGCGCGGCCTGACGAACGGTTATGCAGCGCTAATGAAACATTTGCTGCGAGCGCCCCTTACCGCAGCGCTGGTTATTGTCACGATCGCCGCTGTCATTGGCGGGGTCGCCTCAATGCGCGTTGCGACCGGCTTCATGCCGCATATGGATGAAGGCGGTTTCGTTCTTGACTATCAGGCCCCGCCGGGAATGTCCCTGACTGAAACCGACCGGCTGTTGCGCCAGACCGAAGCGATCATCCGGGCGACGCCGGAAGTTGCGAGCTATTCGCGCCGCACCGGATTGCAACTCGGCGGCGGATTGTCGGAAGCCAATGAAGGCGACTTTTTTATTCGCCTGAACCCGCCGCCGCGCCGCGGCATCGATGAGGTGATGACGAACATCCGCACCCAGATAGAAGCCAGCGTGCCGGGCCTTGTGATCGAGACGGTGCTGTTGATGGAGGATTTGATCGGCGACCTCACCGCAGTGCCTCAACCGATTGAAGTGAAACTCTTTGGCACGGATCGAGGAGCCCTCGCTGCGGCGGCGGACGCCACAGTTGCGCAAATCGAAAACATTCGCGGCGTCGTTGAAGTCCAAAAAGCTGATCGCATCGCCGGAGACAGCATTGTCATCATCCTTGACCGCAACTTGCTGGCGCTGGAAGGACTCGATCCCGCGCGCGCCGCCGCACAACTCGGCACACTGGTTGGCGGCTCTAATGTCGGCGTCATCCAGTCGGGCGAACGCACGATCAACATCAAGGTGTGGACGCCGGATGTGATCCGCGACCGGGTGGAAGCGCTCCGACGCCTGCCGCTTGCTGCTCCCGATGGTCATGTCCTGCCCCTGTCGCGGGTCGCTAACATTGAAATTGCGCAAGGCCAGGCGCAGCAAAGCCGTGAAAACCTCCTGCCATTTTCGGCTGTCACCGCACGGCTTGAAGGCCGCGATCTCGGCTCCGCAATGAAGGATGTGCGCAAGGCTATGTCCACCGCGACGTTGCCCGCTGGCGTTCGCGTCGCCTTTGGCGGGCTATATGCAGAGCAACAAAAATCGTTTTCCGATCTGATGATGGTGTTCGCGTCGGCGTTTGTTCTGGCCGGGCTGTTATTGATCTTTTTGTTCAGAAGCGTTGCCAAAGCCGTCGCGGTTCTCGGCGTTGTCGGCTTATCTGTCGCCGGCGTTTTCGCCGCACTGCTTGTCACCGGGACGGAACTCAACATTTCAGCAATGATGGGCCTCACCATGGTGATCGGCATTATCGCCGAGCTCGGCGTGTTTTATTTTGCAGAACTGGCCGACGGTCACGCTACTGCGGAACATCATATTGAAGCCGGGCGTGCGCGGTTGCGGCCGATCATGATGTCGGCGCTGATCGCTGTCCTCGCCCTTTCCCCGCTCGCACTCAAGCTTGGCGAGGGCGCAGCGCTGCTCGCGCCCATGGCGACAGCTATTATCGCCGGTCTGATCGTCGGCGCGCCGCTGGTCCTGATCGCAGCGCCAGTATTGCATGCGGCAATGACGCTGCGCCATGCGCAAGTATAATTTACAATATTGTAAAGCAGCCTCGCGTCTAATGTAATCCGCGCTTCCTATCTCATGTCTGTAGAAAGCCGAGGCGAACAGCGCCCCGACCCCCTCGGCCCCCACATCGTCAGGTTCTCCTTTTCTTATCCTGATTGATGGCGCCGCTGCGGAGCAAGAGCCCGTCTCTCTCCCCCTTGAGGGCTCTTCTTCGCAGCGGCGTAATTTTTTCTGTGCGCGTCAGTGGCGTCATTCAAGCACCAACGCGCGCAACAATCTCACGGATGATCCGCTCATAATCCTTTCCGAGATCATGACCGCCGGGCAGCTCCAGAACATCCGCGTCTTTAGCGGATGGCTGCGCTCTTCTGAGGTCTTTCGCGCCATAGACCAGCAGGGTCGGCGTTCCCTCCGTAATCAGCTGATCCAGTTCAGCGCCCACATCAAGCGCATCCTTCCCGGATATATTCAGCCAGCTAATTAACTTGAATTCAAAATCCGCGCGCGACGCGGGCGCTGCGAGTACGACAAGCGCTATAGCCTGCCTGAGTTCTGCCGGCAGCAACCGCACGGCAAATGGAAGCGCCGCGCCGCCGAACGAGTAACCGACAAGAACAAAGCGATCGCCGCCATGCTTGCGCAGTTGTGTTTCGAGGCGGGCTTCAAGGTGGTGGGCGAATTCTTCCGGCGTGCGGCGTTTCCAGAAATATCGCGCCGACGGAATAACCGACGCGGCGACGCCGCGCCTGACAAACGCCCGCGCGAGTCCACGGGCAAAAAATGGAAGCGGGCCATCGCCGGATACGATCAATGCGTAAAGGTTGCGCCGTTTTTCAGGCGCGGGGAACTCTTCAGACTGTAACGGCATAATCCACGGTCCACGATGTTTCTACGACAGTCCGGAGCTGTTTGCTTCCGGGCGGCCAACAGACTGCAAAAAAAGTGGCGCCGCCCTGCAGAACGAGCGCAATTTTCTCGCTGGTTCTTTTATCCGGTTTTGGCATCGATTCCGATCTTCTCAGGTGAACGGATTATCTGATTTAGGCGCCGGAACGGCTCTGATCACATTACATATTTGTCTGGAATTTGCAGTCTCGGGCAGAGATAGCAATACTGGCTGCGCGTTGCTTGCGAAAGGCCATCAGCCGCTCTTTTTCAAAAGACCGATGATGCCGCCGCTGGTCAGGAGCGCGACATCGCCAAGCGCAATCGGAACCGTGAGTTGACCAGGCGCGGCGATATAGAGCGGCTCCCATGCAGGGTCGAATTTGTCTTTATAGTCTCGCAGGCCCTCAAACCCGTAAAGCTTCTCACCATGTTCGAAGATGAACGCGCCGAGCTTTGTCATCATTGGCGAAAGCCGCCGCGCTTCAAGACCTGACAAGGGCGCCATGCCAAGATCAAAATGACGGAAGCCTTGCGCCTTGCCCCAGAGCATCAGTTCCGTGAACAGATAATCCATCACGCCCCTGGGGGCGTTGTCGCCATAGCGCATAAGGTCAATGGAGAGTTCCGACTTGTCGCCGGTTGTCCAAATATTGGCGAAGGCGACAATCTCGCCGCCGCGGCGGACAATCGCCGTCGGAAAGTTTCTCAAATAGGCGTTGTCAAAGCGGCCAAGCGAAAAACCTTTTTCAACGCCCTGATGGCTTTCAAGCCATTGGTCGGATATCGCCCCCAGGCTTTCCAGGTTTTGTTCTGTTTCTTGAGGCGTGAGGATTGCAAACTGGCTGCCTTCCTTGAGGTGACGGCGCTGGGCTTGACGAAGTTTCGCCCGCGCTGATCCGTCAAGCGAGAATGTCGTGAGCGGCACAAGCGCCGTCTCGCCGATCTTTTGCGCCGTCAGGCCGATCTCCAGCGCGAATGGTAAAAACTCTTTTCTGACAGAGTAGAATATCGGCGTGGCGCCCGTGACATCGGCAAGTTCGCGGAATTTCCAGAGCAGCGCTGTTTTTTCATCCGGCTGTCCGACCGGCTCTCCCATGGCGATCCAGTTTCGCCCGCGCACGCCATACATGATGAAGGACTTGCCGCTGTCGCTTAATAAAAATTGTTTGTCGCCGAGCAAAGCGAGATTTGCGTCCGCATGCGCCTCTTTCGAATTCTCAATGATCGCTTGCACGGCGGCTAAATCGGGCGCAGGCGTTTGCACCAGGACATCATGACCGCCGGGCCGCAGCCAACGCGCCGCCAGAAACAAAATGAGGATTGATGCGGCGCCGGCTGATGCGCGCAGAAAACGCGAGGCTTCGCCATCAAGCGAAAATGACCACCAGAGCTCATCCTTATAATCGACATGGGCATAGGAGAAAAAGCCGAGCCAGATAATGGCGCCGATCGCAAGCAGGAACGCCGCCGCCCAGGGCGGCGTCAGTTCGGCGGCGGCAAGCGGCGTCTTGCGGTAAAAGGCGCCTTTCGAGATACCGAGCAACCCGGCCGCAATGGAGAGCGTCACAGCCTCGTGAATTCCTGCGCTTTTGGCCAGGGTCAGGACAATGCCCGCCGCGAGAAGGACCATCGCGAATGTCCATGCGTGATCGAGCCTGCGCCGCAATCCCATGGCGACGATCAGCAACAAGGCGCCAATAATCGACGCCAGAAAATGTGACAGTTCTATCGCCGCGAGCGGTAACATTTTGCCGATTGTTCCAAGCGGCTCAGCGAGTGATGGCGTCACTGCGGAGATCAACATGAAAAGGCCTGCAAAAAACGCGATGATCGAAAAAACCGTTGGCGCAAGGGTTTCTGAAAAATCCTGCGCCCGCGCCGCAGCGCCCTGGATTTGGGGACCGGCGCGGCGCGCCTGATGAACCGCCAGCAACGCAGCGGCGATAAAGAGCGGAAGGAGATAGTAGATCGCGCGGTAAGCGATCAGCGCCGCGGCGACCGCGCCGCTATTGTCGGTCGGCGCCGCAACAAGAACGATCGCGTCAAATACGCCAACGCCTCCCGGCAATCCGCTCAATGCGCCGAGGAGACTGGCGACAACAAAGATTGGCAGGAATGCGAGAAAATTAAGCTGCAGATCGGCCGGAAGCAAAATGAACAGAACAAAAGCCGAGGCTGACCAGTCAATTACGCTAAAAAATATTTGCGCCGACGCGTTGCGCCAACCAGGCGCTGTAATCTCCACCTCGCGCACTTTCCATTGATGGGACGATGAACGCGCCTGAAATAAAAAGAACGCTAACGCGGTAAAACAAATGAGGCCGCCAATAAGCGTCAAGGGCGCCGGAACATGGAAGACGGACTCAAAGCGCGGCGCCTCAAAAACAAGCCCCGCCCCGGTGATCGCAACAGCGCCGAGATAGAGCGCTGCGCTCGTCACCAGCGCTATAATTGCAATCTCTCGGGCGCCAAGTCCCCAGGAACTATAGAGCCGATAACGCACTGCGCCGCCGGTCAGAAAAGGAAGCCCGAGGCTGTTGGAAAGCGCATAGCTGGTAAACGATGCGAACACCGTTTTCGAAAACGGAAGAACCTTTCCTGCATAACCTAGCGCCAGCCGATCGTTGAATGTCAGCGCCGCATAGCTGGCCATTGTCGCTGCTGCGGCAAGCCCAAACTGCACCGGCGCCAGCGAACTCAGCTCGGCGTAAATTTTTACGATGGAAAGTTTTTCAAGCTCGAAATGAATAACGGCAATAGCCGAAACGAATACGGCGCCGATGAATATCAATCCGAATAAAATTGGTCTCTTGTGAAAGTTCTCAGGGCGCGCAGTCGCCATGCTCTCAATTTCTACAGGCGCCGCCTCAACCATCAATAAGTTCTCCAGTTTATCTGTTTTTTATAAGCGGTTTCATCCAACCGAAAAGCGAATAGAATTTGCGCGCTCTTCGCCTGACGAAACCAAGCGTCAATACATGTCCATGAAACCCCGTCATCTTCCAGCTGGCGCAAAAATTCTGGATGGAAATTTTTCCACAGAATTTCAATTGATTGTTTTTATTTGATTATTCTGGAGCGGGTAGCGGGAATCGAACCCGCATCTTGAGCTTGGAAGGCTCCGACTCTACCATTGAGCTATACCCGCCTGAGCCGCTCTAAATAGCGAGTTTTTACGCCCGTGCAACCCGGCGCGGATAGCGTTTTGACCTCGATCAATTCATGTTACGCCAAAGCGGGAATATTGTCCCGGTAACAACAGGAAGGATGCTGTCCATGGTTCATACGCCGCACGAACTTGCCGATGAATTTCCGGAATTTGCCGCGAAAATTCATGATCTCAAGCAAAGCGATGCGCACTTTTCCCGCCTTGCCGATGAATATCACGCAGCAAATCGCGAGATTCACCGGATCGAGACCGGCGTCGAACCTGCAGGCCAGAGGCGCGAGGAGGACCTTCGCAAGCAGCGTATACACCTCAAGGACGAAATTGCGGCGATGTTGGCGCGGTAAAACGATTCCGGGCTTCCCGGCTGCCGGATTCCGAAGCCAAAGCGACCGCGCAAAACGGCGCACCAAGCCGGGCCGTCCCTAAAGTTCATTTTTGCGGGGCCGTGTAAATTTCGGTGACGGTATTTGGAACAGGATAGCCGCGCCGCGGATTGCAAATGTCGAAAATGCGGCAAAAATTGCCGCGGCGCCGGACGGCGCACCGACCTCAAGCAGCCCGACATAGACGCCAGCGCCGATCAGGGCCGCCGTTGCGTAGATCTCCTGCTTTAAAATCAGAGGCGGTTCATTCAAAAGCACGTCACGAACGATGCCGCCGAAGGTTGCTGTCACTGCGCCCATAAAGATCGCGATCAAAACCGGCGCATCAGCTGCAAGCGCCGCCTGCGCGCCGAGAATGGCGAATACCGATAATCCCATCGCGTCGGCCCAGATGAGCGCTTTGAGGCGAGAGTCAATGAACGGTTGCGCCGCCGTCGCGACGATTGCGCCGGCCAGACAAATCCAGACGGCGGACGGCGCCGCAATCCACCAAACCGGAAACGAGCCGAGCAGAACATCGCGGATCGTACCGCCGCCGACGCCGGTGACAAACGCAATCAGCGCCACACCGAAAAGATCCATATCGTTACGCAGCGCGGTCAATGCGCCTGAGACGGCGAAAACAAACAGACCGAGGGCGTTGAGAACCGAGAAAACTTCGATTGGATTCATGGCGAATAAAATGCGCCGATTCAGGAGCGCCTGAAAGAGCAAATGACGGCTTTTGTCGCCGCGCCCGCATTTACACATTCGCGCCGCCGCCCCATCAGCGGCGCAGACCGGTCTTGTCAAAGGACCCGAAATGGACGGTCAATCGTTCACCATAAACCATCCCGGCAAATCCGAACCGGATTTGTTGATGTTTGCTCTACTATTCAAAAACCATTGAATTGACCAGCTGGACGACTGATCCGTTTAAAGCGTCCGCGCAATCAGCAATTTCATGATCTCATTCGTGCCGCCATAGATGCGTTGAACACGCGCGTCCGCATACATCCGGCTGATCGGATATTCATCCATATAACCATAGCCGCCAAATAGCTGCAGACATTCATCGACAACTTCATTTTCAAGATCCGAGAGCAGCATTTTTCCCATTGACGCCGTCGCCGCATCAAGCTTGCCGGCGATCAATTGCCCGGTGCAATAATCGACAAAGACCCGCGCCATGGTTGCTTTGGCTTTGCATTCGGCAAGTTTGAACTGGGTGTTCTGGAATTTGATGATCGGGCGGCCGAAGGCCTGGCGTTCCTTGGTGTATTCAATCGTCAGTTCCAGCGCGCGCTCAATCACCGCCATGCCCTGAACAGCAATTTCGTGGCGCTCCTGTGGGAGCTGTTCCATCAGCTGGAAAAATCCCTGACCCTCTTCCGTCCCGAGGAGGTTTTCCGTCGGTATTTTGACGTCGCTGAAAAATAATTCCGACGTGTCCTGGGCCTTGTTGCCGAGTTTTTTCAGATTGCGGCCGCGTTCAAAGCCGTCGGCGCCGTCTGTTTCCACGACCATCAATGAGACGCCTTTGGCGCCCTCGCCCGGATCTGTCTTTGCGACGACGATGATGATGTTCGCCGTCTGGCCATTGGTGATGAATGTCTTCTGGCCGTTGACGACATATTGATTGCCCTCTTTCAGCGCCGTCGTCCGCACGGCCTGAAGATCCGAACCGGCGCCCGGTTCAGACATGGCAATCGCGCCGATCAACTCGCCGGTCGCCATTTTCGGCAGCCATCGCCGCTTTTGTTCATCGGTGCCGTAGTGATTGATATAGGGCGCTACGATCGTGTTGTGCAGCGGCGCGCCAAAACCTTCGATGCCGGCCTTGATCTGCTGTTCGATGGAGATTTGTTCATGAGCGAATGTGCCGCCGAGCCCGCCATATTCTTCCGGCATGGACATGCATAAAAGGCCCTCCTCGCCGGCCTTTTCCCATGCCCAACGATCGACGCAGCCCTGATCGCGCCATTTCTCCACATGTGGCGCCAGCTCACGCGTGTAAAATTTCGCGACTTCTTCTTCAAAGAGAACAAGCTCATCGGTTTTCCAGGAGGGCGTGGCGGTTTGAACGGCGGACATTGAGGGCTCCAAAATATATAGATTGCCCGCCTAATGTGAAATCAGCGAGCGCACAGCGCAACCGATTTACGCAGCTCAATCAACGTCTGACAGCCGCCGGATCAGGCTCGACGTATCCCAGCGCCCGCCATCCATCGCCTGAACGTCCGCATAGAACTGATCGACCAGCGCGGTCAGCGGCAGGCGTGCGCCATTTTCCCGCGCTTCGCCAAGTGCAATGCGCAAATCCTTACGCATCCAGTCAACCGCAAAACCAAAATCAAATTCGTCAGCGGCCATCGTCTTGGCGCGGTTTTCCATTTGCCAGCTTTGCGCGGCGCCGCCGGAAATCGCCTCGAGAACGCGTTCAATATCGAGACCTGATCGCGCGGCGAAATGCACGCCTTCGGCGAGACCCTGCAAAACGCCGGCAATGCAAATCTGGTTGACCGCCTTTGCAAGCTGTCCGTGACCGGCCGGGCCGATATGGACGATGCGCGCGCCATAGGCTTCCATCACCGGACGCGCCAGTTCCACATGGACGGCATCGCCGCCGCACATGATGGAGAGTTTTCCGTTTTGCGCACCGGCCTCGCCGCCGGAAACCGGCGCGTCAATAAAACCGACCCCGTGCGCGCCCAGCTGATCATGCAGCCGCCGCGCCAGCGCAGGTGACGCCGTTGTATGATCGACAAGGATAACACCGGTACTTAGCGATTGCGCCGCTTCATCAACAACCGCCGACACATCGGGATCGTCGCCAAGACAGGTAAACACAATGTCTGCGTCCTTTACCGCTTCGCCGATCGTCGCGGCGGCGCGCCCATTAAAGATTGACGCCCATTTTTCGGACTTTGCCGCACTGCGATTGTAAACCGTCAGATCAAAATCGCGCTTTGCCAAATGGCCGGCCATCGGAGCGCCCATGACGCCAAGGCCCAAAAATGCAACTTTGTCCATTATTCCTTTGCACCCGTGTGATAGTTGCTGGCGAAATAGATCAACGGCGCGCCCTTGGCGCTGTCAAACCGAATGACTTCGCCAACAAGAATAACATGATCGCCGGCTTTGTGCCGCGCTGAAATTTTGCAATCAAAAGCCGCCAGGCGATCCTTCAAAACCGGTGCGCCGGTCGTCCAGATCTCTACTTCTTCCGCTAATAACGGCCTTGGCTGATAGCGCGCGAAGCGTTCGGAAAGCGCCTGTTGATCGGCGCGCAGAAAGCTGATGCTATAGCTGTCGCCCGACATGAATGACGGATAGGCGGACGCCCGGTTTTCGATGCACCACAAAACCAGCGCCGGATCGAGCGACACCGATGTGAAAGAATTGATCGTAATCGCCGAAAATGAACCGTCCTGATTGCGACAGGCGGCGACGCCGATCCCGGTTGCGAAACGGCCAAATGCGTCCTTAAGGGGCCTGAATTTATCAGTCATAATTGAAGGTTTCTGGGCGCTGAAGACTGTTTCGATAGCGTATTGAGTAACTTAGGGCTTGTGCGGTTACCACCAATCCGGGAAAATAAAAAGCGCCGGACGCCATCCCGTCGCCCCATCATGGGGAAAATCGTTCACAACAGAGCCGGTTCAGGTCACTCTTGAGGTAATGGAAACACTACTCGCAGCCCCGTGGCAGATGTGGGCGACGCTGTTCATTATTGGCGTCACCATCGTCTTTTACACGCTAGACCGTTTCCCTATCGAACTGATCTCGGCAGGGGCGATCAGCGGGCTGTTGTTTTTGTTTCTGCTGGCGCCGATACAGTCGAACGGCGAAAATCTCCTGACGACCGAAACATTGTTGTCAGGATTCGCCAGCCCCGCTTTGTTCGCCATTCTTGGCCTGTTGATCATCGGCCAGGGGATGTTTCAGTCGGGGTCTCTTGAACAGCCAACGGAGTTGCTTTTACGGGCTTTCGAAAAGCGGCCGATCATCATCACCGGCGCGATTTTTGTCTTCATCATGATAATCAGCGCGTTTTTGAACAATACGCCGGTTGTCGTGATGTTCATTCCGATCATGGCCGCCATGGCTCAACAAAGTAAAATCCCCGTCGCGCGCTTCATGATGCCCTTGTCGTATCTGTCGATCTTCGGCGGCATGACGACAGTCATCGGATCGTCAACGAATCTTTTGGCCGCAGAATCCTATCGTGCGACGACCGGCGGCGAGATCGGTTTTTTCGAGCTGACGCCAATGGGCCTCATTCTTGCCGGCGTGGGCATGGCCTATATGGCGACGGCCGGGCGCTGGCTGATGCCGATTCGCGAAAACCCAAACAAATATGCGATATCGGAACGAGAAGGAAAGCATTTCATCGCTCAGATTGAAATCAATCGCGGCCATCCCTTGATTGGCAAGGGGCCGGTGGCTGGATTGTTTGTCGATCTTCCGGACATCACCGTTCGCATGGTGCAGCGCCGGGAAAAAGCAATCCTGCCGCCGTTTGATAATTTTTCCTTTATGGCGGGTGACTTTGTCATCGTCGCTGCGACGCGATCGTCTTTGACGGCGCTGTTAAAATCAAACCCCGATATTCTCGAAGGGTTGATGGCGGAGACATCCATCGCCGATGAAGAAGACGGATCGGTACAACGATCGACCCAATTGACTCTTGTCGAGGCGATCGTTGCGCCCGGGTCGCGTCTCATTGGCCGTTCAATTGCGCAGATAGGCTTTAACGCGCAAACAGATTGCGTTATTTTGGGGATTGAGCGGCGCAGCCGAATGATCCGGACACAAATGAACACAATCCGGCTTGAGGCGGGAGACGTTCTCCTTATCCTGGGCGACATCAATGATGTTCGCTCTTTGCGCGCGGACCGGGATATATTGCTGCTTGAATGGTCGATGCAAGGCCTGCCCGATCAGCGCAATGCTCGTATTGCAGCATCAATTTTTACCGCTGTCGTGACGCTGACAGCGACCGGGTTTTTGCCGATCGCCGTCTCGGCAATGGCCGGCGCAACGGCAATGGTCGCCAGCGGCTGCCTTAATGTAAGGCAGGCGGCGCGTGCGCTGGACCGGCGCATTTATCTTTTGATCGGCGCATCACTTGCCATGGCGGCGGCGCTGGAGCGAACCGGCGGCGCTGCTTTTATTGGCGAAGGTCTTGCTGCATCCGCAGGCAGCTTCGGCTCGGTCGCACTGATTTCTGCGTTTTTTATCCTGTGCGCCGCGCTCACCAATGTTTTGTCCAACAACGCTACGGCGGTGCTTTTTACGCCGATCGCCGTATCCGCAGCGCATCAGCTCGGCATTGATGAGCATATTCTCGTTTTGACCGTTATTTTTGGATCGAACTGCTCCTTTGCAACGCCGATCGCTTACCAGACAAACCTTCTTGTGATGACGCCGGGTCATTACAAATTTAGAGACTTTTTAATTGTCGGCGGACCGCTGATTGTCCTGCTATGGATGGTTTATACGGCGATTGCGCCATTTTACTTCGGGCTCACTTGACCGAAGAAGAGAACGGATTCACGGATTCATTGCAGGTTTGATAATCGCCCGCTAAGATTCTGCCGCTAGGATGCATATCATGAGTAATGAAGATTTTGCCCGGCGGCTCGGTCTTGAAGGCGGTGAATTTTATATCACCGCCCCGGCCGCCTGCCCCTATCTGACCGATCGCAAAGAGCGCAAGATATTTTCATATCTCGGCGGCGATGCGGCGTCATCGACCAATGCGTTATTGACGCGCCGTGGATTTCGCCGGTCGCAAAACATCATCTATTTGCCCGCATGCGAAGGATGCAGCGCGTGTGTTCCGGTGCGCATTGTCGTTGATGATTTCGATCTTTCAAAATCGCGCCGCAGAACACTAACGAAAAATGCGGATATCATCCGGCGCATCCGCGCCCCGCGCGCATCCGGCGAACAGTTTTCGGTTTTGCGCGGCTATCTCGACGCGCGCCATGGCGAGGGCGGCATGGCGGATATGACGGTTCTCGACTACGCCTCAATGGTCGAAGAAACTGCTGTTGACACCATGATCATCGAGTATCGTCTGCTGGACGAAAAGTCCGGCGAAGAACGTCTTATTGGCGTCGCGCTGACGGACCGTCTGACCGACGGCCTTTCCATGGTCTACAGCTTTTTCGAACCCGAGGAAGAAGCGCGCGGCCTCGGCCGTTTTATGATTCTCGATCATGTGGCGCTCGCCCGTGAATTAGACCTTCCCTATGTCTATCTCGGTTATTGGGTCGAAGGCTCGCCGAAGATGGAATATAAGACGAATTTCCAGCCGCTTGAAAAACTCACCGGCGGCGGCTGGGTCCGCATGGACCGGCAAACCTGATCTCCTGGCCTGATCTCCGCCACCCATTCCTGATATTTTCGTTTTCTCAACGCCGTTGATCGGCGCACCCGGCCTATTGTAGCCTGCGGCTGCAGCGGGGCGTTGTAACGGACATGGAGGAAAAGTGCCAAACGGAAAATCCCAAATTCAAATTGCCCTGATAACCACCCTCGCAGCGCTGGCGTCAGGATGTTCGCTGCCGCCATTTGGATATGCTCAGGATCGCTGCGTCGGCGCCTATAACCAGTGCCGCAACTCATGCAAAGATATGCCCTTCGGCGGCGCGCAATCCTCATGTTACGATCGTTGCCTTGACCGCGAAACACAATGCTATGCGACTGGAGATGACGGCGCCGGATCGTCGCTGTCACAGGAAAGCCTGATGGGCGTGAGCCGTTCCGAAGCAGAAAAACAGGCTGACTATGAACGATGGAAAGCGCAAAAAGAACGCGAAGGCGAGGAAAGCGACGCGCCTGAGAACAACAGCGACGCTGAAGCGGTTGAAGACTAGCCTCCCCGGAAAATAACAACACAACGCACAGAAACGGAAAAGCCTCATGATTAAGCGACGGCAGCTGTTAACCGGCGGCGCGGCGGGACTTGCAGCGGGGTGCGATTGCGGCGTGCCGGCCGGCATCGACGGCGTCGCGAGCGCCATCCAGTCCCGCGAGCTGAAAATGGTCACCACCTGGCCGAAGGATTTTCCCGGCCTTGGCACGATGGCGGAACGTACAGCCCAGTTCATTACGGAAATGTCCGGCGGCGCCATGCGCGTCCGCGTCTTTGCGGCGGGCGAACTCGTGAGCGCATTTGAGAGCTTTGACGCGGTCTCAAACGGCGCTGCCGATCTTTATCATGGCGCTGAATATTATTGGGTCGGCAAATCTCCGGCTTTCGCGTTTTTCACCGCTGTGCCGTTCGGCATGACTGCGCCGGAAATCATGGCATGGACAGAATTTGGCGGCGGCCAGGAATTGTGGGACGAACTTTCCGCCGGTTTTAACATAAAACCTTTTGCCGCCGGCAATACCGGCCATCAGCTTGCCGGCTGGTATAAAAAAGAGATCAAGAGCCTTCAAGATATGCGAGGCTTGAAAATCCGCATGCCGGGCCTCGGCGGCGAAGTCTTGCGCCGGATTGGCGCTTCTGCTGTCGCGCTGTCAGGCGGCGAAATCTACCAGGCGCTGCAATCGGGCGCGATAGACGCCACCGAATGGGTGGGCCCGTGGAACGATCTTGCTTTCGGCTTTTATCGCGAAGCGAAATATTATTACTGGCCAGGCATCCACGAACCGGGCGCGCAACTTGGCGTCGGCGTCAATCTCAGCCTGTGGGAAGGGATGACGCTGCAGGAAAAATCAATCATTAAAGGCGCCTGTCACCGGGCAAATCATTTGTCCATCGCCGAATATGTTCACCATAACGCCACTGCGCTCGATCAGCTCGTCAATAACCATGGCGTTGAATTACGCCAGATGCCGGACGACGTTATGGCGGCGCTGGCGCGGGAATCCAAAAATGTCCTCGAAGAAACCGCAGAGACAGATGATCTCACGGCGCGCGTTTTTGAAAGCTATAAAAAATCGCTTGAACGTTCCATGGCCTGGAGCCGGATCTCCGACGAGGCGTTTATGAATAAGCGCCGCGAAGTGTTTGCGCTGTGACGATGCTGTCACTTGCCGGTAATATCCTGAACTGGATTGCCGCGGGTGTTCTTTTCCCGCTGATGCTCTTGCCCTTGGCGGCGCTTCTAGAGCATTTCCGAGCGAAGTGGGAATCGGTTCGCGTGAAGGAAATGCGACCAAACAATAACTTAAAGCCGGTCCGCGATTCAGTTAAGATCGGAACGGCTCTAGCACACAGCAAGTATTCAGCGTTGATCTGGTTTTCGACCGTCGCGGCTGTTGTTCTCGCGGGCGTTCTCTTTGCCACGCTTGCGCCGATCCTCTCGGTGACGCCGTCAATGACGCAGGCCGGAATCTTCATTGTGATCGTGATCATCATCAGCGCTTTAATTTTCACAAGCGGCGGCGCCGGACCTCTCATCGCCAGGTTGTCGCCGATAATCGAGAAACTCGTCAGCGCTTCGGCCCAGGCTGTGATGTGGCTGTTGCTCGCGATGGCGCTTATTCAATTTGGCATTGTGGTTTTGCGTTATGTCTTCGGCATCAATTATATCTTCATGCAGGAATCGATCACTTACATGCATGGCGCGGTATTCCTGCTGGCTGCGGGTTACGCGCTCCTGACCGACGATCATGTGCGCGTCGATATTTTCTATCGCGAGGCGCCGGCGAAGCGCAAAGCGCTGATTGATCTTCTCGGGACCTATCTTCTGTTGTTTCCCGTTTGCCTTTTATTGCTGTGGACCGCATCGCCCTATGTCGCAAATTCCTGGGCGGTGGGCGAAAGCTCCGCAGAAGCCTCAGGCATCGCCGGCGTGTTCATTTTGAAATCGTTTATCCCCGCTTTTGCTGTGCTGCTGGCGATGGCGGGCTTTAACATCGCGGCGCGCGCCGGCGACGTGTTGCGAGGGCGCAGCTGATGGACATCGCGATCGGCGACGCTACTTTCTGCCTCTGCGCCTTTGCCGGCTGGCTCGATATTGCGATGGTTCTTGTGCTGTGCGCACTCCTCATGGCGGGCTATCCCGTGGCGTTCAGCCTCGCTGGCACAGCGCTGCTCTTTGCGGTTCTCGGCATGACTTTCGGTGTTTTTGACATCAGCTATTTGCGGCCATTTCCCCAGCGCATATTCGGCGCGGCGACAAACACAACATTAATCGCTGTACCGATGTTCATCCTGATGGGGGTAATCCTTGAAAAATCAAAGATTGCCGAAGAACTGCTGGAGGCGATGGCGAAACTCTTCGGCAGTTTGCGCGGCGGGCTTGGACTTTCGGTCACCATCGTCGGAGCACTTTTGGCCGCCTCGACCGGCATTGTCGGTGCAACAGTCGTCACCATGGGATTGCTCAGCCTGCCGACCATGTTGCGGCGCGGTTATGACCCGGCGTTTGCATCCGGCTCTATCGCCGCCGCCGGTACGCTGGGCCAGATCATCCCTCCATCGATCGTCCTGATCCTGCTCGGCGATGTGATTTCCAACGCCTATCAAAAGACGCAACTGGAACAGGGCGTGTTCGCGCCAGAAACCGTATCGGTCGGCGATCTTTTTGCCGGCGCGCTGATTCCCGGCCTCATGCTGGTGGGTCTTTATATCGTCTGGCAAATAATTGTCGCCGTCACGCAGCCGCATAAGGCGCCGGCGATACCCGCCGCTGAAATGGGCAATCGCCGCGACGTCTGGATTGCCGCGCTGAAGGTTTTGCCGCCGCCATTGCTCCTCATCATCGCCGTGCTTGGGTCCATTCTGGCGGGCATTGCAACGCCGACCGAAGCCGCCAGCGTCGGCGCCATCGGCGCACTTTTTATTGCAGGCGCACGCATGGCGCCGAAAGGATCCTTGTTGGCCGGGCGGCCCGCGATATTTGCCGCCGCTGCTTCAATCATCGGTCTGATGCTGCTCACCGCCTTTCTGGATTTGCGATTGGGCCGCGACAATATTGCGCTCATCGAAACAGCAGGGATCGCAATCGCATTCTTATTGTTTGCGCTAACGCCCTGGGGTATCATCGCGAGCCTGGCGCAATTGCGCCGTGAGAAAACCCTTGCTCCGATCCTCGACCAAACGGCGCGCGTTACGACAATGGTCTTTACGATCCTGATTGGCGCAGCTTTGTTTTCACTCGTCTTCAGAGGTCTCGGCGGCGACGACACAGTGCGCACAGCGCTTGCGGCTGCGCCCGGCGGCAAGGTCGGCGCAGTCATCACGGTCATGCTGGTGATGTTTGTCCTCGGCTTTTTTCTCGACTTTATCGAGATCACCCTCGTCGTCGTCCCGTTGGTGGGCCCACCCCTCCTCGCTCTCGGTCTTGACCCGGTCTGGCTTGGCGTGATGATGGCGATTAACCTGCAGACATCTTTTTTAACCCCGCCTTTCGGCTTCGCGCTGTTCTATTTGCGCGGCGTCGCGCCGCCGGAAGTTTCCACCGGACAAATCTATCGCGGCGCCATTCCGTTCATTGCCATCCAATTGCTGGCGCTGGGTCTGTTGGCGGCGTTTCCGCAATTAGCAACATGGCTGCCGGGGGTTTTGTACCAGTAGCAACCGGAAAGTCGTTCCTTCCCGATAGTCTACCGACACCCATTCTCTGCAGGCTTGAGCTTCGAAACAATGCCTTCCGCCTGAAACGGAACCGATGCTTCCGGGCTAACGATTATTTTCACCGCATCGATCAACATATAATCGCCTGCCGCATTGAGGCGCCAAAGATTGGGCGCCGAAGCGCCGCCGAACGATCGGTCCCAGCAATAGGGCGATGTATCGCCATGCACAAAGAGAACCGGCTTTTCAAACGCCGCCGTCTCAGCCGCTATCAGTTCCCGGATTTCCTTGTAGCCGTCGCAATCGGCCTGGCCCGGCGTTGCGCAAATCTTGCCCGCATCGCGAACAGCAGTGACGTCGCCCTGGGTCGCGATCACAAGTGCTGCGGCGTTCTCGGCCCGCGCTTTTGCGAACGCAGATGCGACCCACGCAGCGTTATTGCTGTCGCGCATGGCAACCGCTGCTGCAATCGCGGCGGGCGTATCGCAATCGGACGGATTTGCGCTTTCACACGGGCCAAGTGTATCCCTGCCATTATTGCCGCCGACCAGATGGATCGTCACGAAACGCACATTTTCATAAATCCAGCTGGCGTTTTCCGGCATCGTCGCCTGCCATTCCGCTCGCCATGATTGCGGCGGTGAAATCGGGGCGGGATTAAAAAACTTCGCGCGCAATTTTTCGAGACGCAACAACTCACGCACAACCGGCGTATTCGACGCCCGATCACAATCGGTCCACTCATTGTCTCCGGGTGTATAAAAAACCGGTGCGCCGACGGCGTTCATCCAATTCAGATGTTCTTCATCCAGCGCATCGGTGCACGGCGCATTGCTGCCACGCTTTGTATCGCCCACATGGACGACAAACGGATAGACTTTCAATTCCGGTGTTATGTTATTTTTCAGCGCCCATTTTTGATCATTGTTGTAGGGAATATCGCCGATCACTGCGAAGCTGAAGCTGCCGCCGGCTGAATCTTTTTTGTCTTCGCCAGGCGCCTGCCCGCTATTAGATGCGCAGGCAGCCATCGCAATGGCAAGAAGCGAAATTCCGGTCGCGCATAAAGGATTGGTCATTGGGGCCCTCCACATTTTTGCGGGCGGTGACATCGGGTGTAAGCCATGAATTCAGAATTAGTAACGCAGAAAACCCAGTCGATGACAATCCGCGACGGCTATGGCGCGCCGGTGCTGGCCTGGAGTTCAACGCCGCCAGCATAATTCACCAGCGCCTCGATGCGTTTGTCGATTTTCGGATGGGTTGCAAAAACGCCGGCGAAAGGATGCGTATTTTCAATCATCATCTGCTGAATGTCATTGGGCGCGTCGATCTCGCTGTGGCCGGATATTTTTTTCAAAGCGGAAATCATCGCGTCGGGGCTGCGGGTCAATTCAACCGCACCGGCGTCGGCCAGAAATTCGCGTTTGCGCGATAGAGAAAACCTGATCACCAGCGCCAATAGATAGGCAGCCACAATCATCGCAATTGCAATCAGGATCAAGACGCCGCCGCCGCGGCTGTCGCCCTGGCGCGAGCGCGTATGGCCGCCAACGCGCACACCAGTGCGAAACATACTGCGAAACACGAGCTCCCCGAAAAACGAAAATATGCCCACGAAGATCACGGCAATAATCATAAGCCGCACATCACGATTCATAATATGCGTCAGCTCATGGGCGAGCACCGCCTCAAGTTCGCTCTTGTCCAGCGTCTCAACAAGCCCGCGCGTGACCGTCACTTTATAGCTTTTTTCCGTGAGCCCGCTGGCAAAGGCGTTGAGCGCGGGCGTTTCAATAATGTTGAGTGTCGGCATGGTAAGGCCGCGAGACACGCAGAGATTTTCAAGAAGATTATATAATTCCGGCGCTTCCTTGCGCGACAACCCGCGCGCACCCACAGCGCCCTCAATCATCGCCTGATAGGTAAGCCATGCGATCAGAAACCAGACGCCGGCGCCGAGAAATGCAAATGGCCAAATCCGGCCCATATGCCCTAGCGCCAGAATAAGCCCGTCTCCGACGCCGCTAATATTTTGCGTCAAAGCCACGTAACCGACCGACAACCCATACATCAACAAGAGCAGGAGAACCGGAAATCCCGCGAGCAACATCACAGATTTGAAATTATTGTTCCAGATGTGGGTTTGCAGGCCGAAGGCGCCCATCACACGTCCTCAAACGCAAATGCACTGGCGGCCGCCGCATGAAGGCCGGTGGTGTCGAATAATGGTAAAGCGGCGTGTTCCTGCGCCAGGATCATGCAGAGTTCCGTGCAGCCAAGAATGACGCCGTCAGCGCCTGAATCAGCGTGCTCATCGATAATCGCCAGCAATTTGTTGCGCGAAGCGTCGAACACATCGCCGCGCACCAGTTCACCAAGAATGATCTGTCCAATGACCGCCTGTTCTTCCCGGTTCGGCACAGAAACCTCTCCGCTATAGCGTTTGGAGAGCTCATCTCGATAATGCGCCTCGCCCATCACCACTGGCGTACCCAGCAGCAACGGTTTTTTCACGCGCGCCTCATCCATGGCGCGTGCAAGGCAATCAAGCAAATGGATCACCGGCAAGCCCGTCGCTTCTGCGACGGCATCCGCTGCAACATGCGTTGTGTTTGAACAAATAAACAGCGCGTCAACGCCAGCGGCCGCGAGATGTTTGCCGCCTTTTACCACCTCGTCGATAAAGCACGGCCAGTTGCGGTCGTCATAATGTTTGATCATGACGCCGTAATCGAGGGCGAAAAGAAGGAGGTTAGCCGAATGCTCGCCGCCGAGACGCGCCTGCGCCGCTTCGTTTAGCAGCCGGTAATAGATCGCTGTCGATTCCGGACTAACGCCGCCGATAAGGCCGATAAGTTTCATGATGCCGCGCCGCCTTTATGAAGCATGCCGAGCAACGGCGGCGCGTCTTGCGGCAATCGCAAGGGCGCTATCGCGCGAAACCCAAGCCGCTCATAAAGCGGCGTATTCATCGGATTGGAATTTTCCAAATAGCTAAGCGCTTCGGACTGCGCCGCGCGTTCCAGCCCACCGCGAATCAGCTTGCCGCCGACGCCTTTGCCTTTCATGTTCTTGCGCACGCCAACGGCAAAAAGATAATAATGCGGCGCCGAGGGATGGCTGGCTTTCATGATCTCTCCAGTCTTTTTGGCCCGCATAACGGCGCCCGCGCCGCCCGCTGGTAATGCAGCGCCAAGAATACGCAACTCGTTGGCAAAAGGCAGCGTCGCTTTTTCTCCCGCCGGCAGCCAAAGCGTAGCGCCGCAACCTTCGACAATATGGCCAAAGCCTGATTTCAAATAAAGACCGCGCGCCAATTCAAAAAAAATCGTGCGAAACGGGCGGCGGCTGCCAAACATCCAGTTCATTACCGGATCATCTGCAAATGCATCCGCGAGTATATCCGCCACGCCGCCTGCATCGTCCAGCCGCGCAAGCCGCACCGGCGCAAGCGTCGCGGACGCGGCGCGCATCTTCTCTAAAACTTCACATCCGGCGCAGCTTCGATGGCCGCACGGCTCGCTTCCGGCACTTCGAAAAATTCCTTGGCGGTGAAATTGCCGAGCGGCGCCACGAGATTGCCCGGGATCTGCTGGATCGCGGTGTTGAATTCCTGCACAGCGTTGTTGAAGAAGCGCCGTGCTGCGGCGATTTTATTTTCAACATCGGACAGCTCGCGCTGCAGTTCGAGAAAATTCGTATTGGCTTTAAGGTCCGGATAGGCTTCGGCGAGCGCGAACAGTTTACCTAAGGCAGCGCCAAGCATGCCTTCGGCCTGACCCTGCGCCGCCGGTCCATGCGCCGACTGCGCCGCGTTGCGCGCTGTAATGACCGCATCGAGCGTTTCCTTTTCGTGGCTGGCGTAACCCTTTACTGTTTCCACGAGATTTGGAATGAGATCATGGCGCTGTTTCAGCTGAACATCGACATCCGCGAAAGCCTGGCCCGTGCGCTGGCTCAATGCGACGATGCGGTTGTAGATCGTGATCACGAAAATCGCGAGCACAACAATCAGGCCAATAATAATCAATAAACCGGACATGCCGCCTCCTTCATCCGTCTGGGCGCACAACCATTGCTATAGCCAATTTCCGGTTGCCCGCATGGGTCGCTAAGGCGCTTATACGCAGTTCGCCATGGCGCGGCAATCTACGGGATCGGCGCCTGGATCATCGGCGTTTAAAACGAATCGCCCGCTGATCTCATTCGCTACTGTGCGCCGGATTTTGCGAAGGTTTGGCGGCGCAGGCGCTAAGCGGTTCCCGGTTTTTCGCCCGGCGTTCGGGCGCCTATTGCGCGGTGATCCCGCCATCAATCTTGAATTCCGCCGCTGTGATAAAACGCGACTCGTCCGAGGCCAGATAAAGCACGCAATAGCCGACATCCTCGGGTTCGCCGAGGCGGCCCAGGGGGATCTGGCGCACCAGCTTTTTCTCGCCTTCTGCGCCGCCGCCGCCAAGCTGGATCAATGGGTCCACAATCGGCGTACGGGTAAATACGGGATGCACGGAATTGGACCGAATATCGTAGCCGGATTTGGCGCAATGCAATGCGATGGATTTTGACATCATCCAAACCGCGGATTTCGCCGCGTTATAGGACAGCATCATGCCGTCAGCGACCATACCCGCGACCGAGGAAATATTAATGATCGACGCTGGTTGCGATTCTTTGAGATAAGGCATCGCAAGCTGGGTGCCGATAAAAATTGAATCAACATCGATTTCCTGGGTGCGCCGCCAGTTCTCATAAGTCTCTGTTTCAATGTTGCCCCAGGTCCCGATCCCGGCATTGTTGATCAGAACACTGATACCGCCCAAATGCTCAGCAGCTGCGTCAAGGGCTTCTTCCCAATCTTTTTTGCTGGTGACGTCATGCTTGATCGCCAGCGCTGCGCCGGGGTGTTTTTTGTTGATTTCATCCGCGGTTGCTTCAGCGCCTTCAAAATTGACGTCGCTGAGCGCAACGCGCGCGCCTTCATCAGCCAGCATTCGTCCAAAGCAAGCGCCAAGTCCTTGTGCGCCGCCTGTGATCAATACTTTTTTTCCGTCTACGCGTCCCATCGCCAGCTCCTGATTTTCGATAAATCATTGCCACAGGAGCGGCAGTCCCGCCAGCTTGTTGTGCAGCAGCGCCTAAAGACTATTGGTGAGCAGCAAACGAAATCCGATGATCGTAAAGAGAATGGCAGTCGCCACATTCAAGCCGATTTTGATGGCTTTGGTGTCCTGAAGCATATTGCGCACAGCGCTGGCGCCAACTGCAACGCCGGACAAAACGACAAAACTGGTGAGGCTGAAAACACCGCCAAGTAATAACATCTGCTTCCAAATCGAGCCCAACTCTGGATTTGTGAAGCCCGGCAAAAACGCCAGAAAAAACAACCCAACCTTTGGATTGAACAAATTGGTAAATACGCCAAGGCGGAATGCTTCGCCCACCGGGGCCGAGCCCTGAGCCTCAATCGGCGCATCAAGCTTGGCGATGATGCGCACTGCAAGATAAAAAAGATATATCGCGCCAATCATCCGGATAATTGCCAGCGCATTCGATGATGCGGCAAGCGCGACCGCGAGGCCCGTGGTTGCGATCAATGACCAGGCCAGCGACCCGGCGCCAACGCCGCCAGCTGCGGCGAGGCCCGAACCGCGACCGCCGCGCGCCGCCGACGCCAGCGTATAGGCCATGTCCTGTCCCGGCGTGATGTTGAGGAGCAGCGCGCCGCCAAGAAAAATCCAGAATTCACTTAGCGCGATCATCCGTGTGCATGGCCCTTCTGATCGTTCATCGTCCGCAATGCCATATGCCTTGTTTTGGGCTGCGTATTCAATCCGTACGCGCCAAAAGCAAACGCAGCCCGAGCGCGCCAAACACCGTCGCCGCGATCATATTCATGGCGACCCGGACTTTTTCCGATTGTGCGAGCGCTGTCCTCGCCGACCCTGCGACGACGGCCACAAGCGCCAAAACAAGCGCGCCCGTGAAACTGAAAATTGCGCCAAGGATCAGGATTTGAAGCCAGACGGGTCCCGCGGCGGCATTCGTAAAGGTCGGCAGGAACGCCAGGTAAAAAAGACCGACCTTCGGGTTAAACAAATTGGTCAAGGCGCCGCTCCGAAACGCATGCCAGACATTTGTCCCGCCCCGCGATTGCGGCATGGCGCGGCGGCGGCGAAATGTCTGCACCGCGAGAAAAACAAGATATGCGCCGCCGCCGATGCGGATAATCGTCAGCGCATGTTCGGACGCCGCTAACAAAGCTGCAAGACCAGCCGCTGTTAGCACCGCCCAGCCGAGCGATCCGGCGCCGACGCCAACCGCAGCGGCCAGGCCAGCCGATACGCCCGCACGGGCGCTCGTCGCCAAAGTGAACGCCATATCAGGGCCCGGTGTAAAATTCAGGACCAGCGCGCCCGCCAGAAACAAAGGAAACAACGCGGCGTCGATCATCGGCAAAAAGCGTTCATATGATTAACCGCCGCACCGGTTACCGGTTTATTTATCGTTGGCGATCTGCTGCATCGCCGTTTCCATGCATTCATCCATATGCCGGCGGATCTGATGGTCGGACTGCTCGACGCCCGCAGCATCGAAATCGCCCCTGACTTTCCGGAAGACATCTTCATCGCCGGCTTCTTCAAGGTCGGCTTTGATGACTTCCTTGGCATAGGCGTCCGCCGCCTCACCCTCTTTGCCCATTAGTCCTGCAGCCCAAAGCCCCAGTAGTTTGTTGCGGCGCGCTTCGGCCTTAAACCGCAATGTTGCGTCATGGGCGAATTTCTTTTCATATTTATCTTCGCGGTCGTCAAAACTGGTCATTTAGGGCGTCTCCAAACTGGGCCGCCGGCAGGCGGTTTAGGGGCTACTTATTACGCCTTCGCCGCCTTCGCAATGGATGTCAAAGCGGCCCCAAATAAGGGCTTTCCAAGCTGGTGCGGAAGGCGTACACCCCCTCGCTTCTCCCACTGCTCAAGGCGTGCTAGCGAGACAGGGCAAGGTTGCGATCTGAGTCGCGGCGCCGCCGTCCGGCAACCCTTTGCCGCCGCCTGGGAAAACGCCCGCAAGGCATTGAAAGGACAACGTAAAAATGGCTCGCCGCAAGCAGATTTACGAAGGCAAGGCGAAAATCCTGTTCGAAGGTCCCGAGCCCGGCACCATCATTCAATATTTCAAGGATGATGCGACAGCGTTCAACAATCAAAAACACGCGGTCCTTGAGGGCAAAGGCGTCCTCAATAACCGCATCTCAGAATATATCATGATGGGGCTGGAACGGATCGGCGTCACCACCCACTTCATCCGGCGCCTTAATATGCGCGAGCAGCTGGTCCGGCATGTGGAAATTGTGCCGATTGAGGTTGTGATGCGCAATATCGCCGCCGGTTCAATCTCCAAGCGGCTCGGCCTGGAGGACGGCGCCGTCCTGCCGCGGTCAATCATCGAATTTTATTATAAGGACGACAAGCTCGGCGATCCGCTGGTCTCCGAAGAGCACATCACAGCTTTCAACTGGGCCAATCCCCAGGAGATCGATGACATGATGGCGATCTCGCTCAGGATCAATGATTTCCTCTCCGGTCTTTTCGCTGGCGTCGGCATCAAGCTCGTCGATTTCAAAGTCGAATTTGGCCGCCAATATGAAGGCGACATGATGCGCCTCATCGTCGCCGACGAGATCAGCCCTGACAGCTGCCGTCTATGGGATATGGAATCCGGCGACATTATGGATAAGGACCGCTTTCGCAAGGATCTGGGCGATGTAACGGACGCCTATCGCGAAGTCGCGCGGCGCCTCGGCGTATTGCGTGAGAGCGAAAATCCGGGTCAGTCCGGCCCGGTGCTGGTAAGCGACAACGGCGACTAAATTCGAAGGGGAAACCGATGCGAGCCAAAATCACGATCACCCTCAAAAACGGTGTGCTCGATCCTCAGGGCAAAGCCATCGAAGGCGCCCTTTCCGGTCTTGGATTTGAGGGCGCAAGCGATATCCGCCAGGGCAAAGTCATCGAGTTAAAACTCGACGAGGCTGACGAGGCCGCGGCGCGGGCAAAAGCCGAAGAGATGTGCAAAAAGCTTCTCGCTAATCCGGTGATGGAAAATTACGCCATCGAGTTGCTGGCGTGACGGACCGCGCCTCCGGCCGCGCTTTTGGCAAAGGCGGATGGACTCCTGACAGCCTTACCGACCTCAGCGGCAAAAATTACGTTATCACCGGCGGCAATAGCGGCATCGGGTTTGAAGCGGCGCGGATGCTCGGCGAAAAGGCGGCGAAGGTAACAATTCTTTGCCGCAGCGAAGACAAAGCCCGCGCGGCAGTTCAAGATCTGAGCCGAATGGCGCCTTCAGGCGCATTTGATTATGTGCTGACGGATTTGAGCGACCTTGCGTCAGTGCGCGAAGCGGCAGGGCGGGTCCGTGACAGCCGCGCCTCTATTGACGGACTTGTCAACAATGCGGGGATCATGATGATCCCCAAACGCGAACTGACCAAAGACGGCTTTGAAACGCAATTCGGCGTCAACCATCTGGGCCATTTCGTCTTGAACGCGGAACTATGCAACCTTGTGGAAGCCGCCTCCGGCCGTTTTGTCAGCGTCGCCAGTATTGCTCATAAATATGCTCACGGGTTTCATTTTGACGATTTGATGTTTGCTGCAGGATACAATCCCATCCGAGCCTATGCGCAAAGCAAGCTCGCCAATCTGGTTTACGCGCTGGAATTGAACCGCAAGCTGGCGGACAATAATTGCGCAGCGCGCGCCTTTGCCTGTCATCCCGGCTATTCCGACACAAACCTTCAATCTACGGGACCCGGCGGGCTTGCCGCCCTGCTGATGAAGCCGCTCACAGCAATGCTTTCTCAACCGGCAGGAAAAGGCGCGGTCCCGACCGTTTTGTGCGCGGCCGGCGCCGAAGCTGAACCCGGCGGTTATTACGGACCTACAGGTTTTCGGGAATTTTCCGGCCCTGTTGATCGCGCGTCGATCAGTCCATTTGCCAAAAACCGCATCGACGCCGAGCGCTTATGGCTGGAATCAGAAAAACTCACCGGCGCCAACTGGCCAATCTTCCGGTAGCCCCCTATGGAACCTTCAAATAAGGCATTGGGAGAATAGCGCTTGTGTTCGGCAGTTCCGAAATGACGCCTCATTATCTTCGTGAATATCGCGCATTGCTAAAACATTTGCGCCGGAAATATGGCGATGACGGCAAAGCGCGCGAAAAAGCCGTTGGCGTCAATTATGAAGAGCAAGGCCGCAAGCAGGCGGCAATGGTTCTCGAATACGCGCCGGACGGTCCGTTTTCCCTCCTCGATATTGGTTGCGGATCAGGACGCGCATCGACTGCACTGCGCGATGTCCGGCGCCTGAATTATACAGGCGTCGATATATTGCCGGAGCTTTTGGAATATGCGCAAAAAAAAGCAGCGCGCCCGGACTGGCGATTTATTGCAATTGAAGACATCGCGCTGCCAGTTGACGATGCGTGGGCCGATACAGTGCTGGTGATGTCGGTGTTCACGCATCTTAGGACAGACGAGATCAAACAATATATTGATGAAATCTTTCGGGTCACGAAACCCGGCGCGACGGTTATTTGCTCCTATCTCGACCGAACCTTTCCGGCACATGTAGAGGCTTTCCGGCCGAAGCCGTTACAATTGCTCCTGCGCGCGATTGGCCGCGATGTCATGCTTTCCTTTACCTCGCGTGACGAACTTTCCGGATTCTTTGAAGGCGCTGGATTTGCCATCCATGATGTCAAGGCCGTTGAGACAACCGCTCAGCATGTTATGATTGCCCGCAAGCCAAAAGATGCAGCGCCCGCATGAAACCTTCGATCATTGTCTTTCCCGCTTCGAATTGCGACCGTGACGCCGCCATGGCGCTGGAACAGGCGACCGGTCAGAAAGCTGCGATGGTGTGGCATGGTGAGGCGAGCCTTCCAGACACAGATTTCATTGTCCTTCCCGGCGGGTTTTCCTATGGCGACTATCTTCGCTCTGGCGCCATGGCCGCAAAATCGCCGATCATGCGCGACGTAGCAGCAAAGGCAAAGGCTGGTACTCCGGTCATCGGCATCTGCAACGGGTTTCAAATCTTATGCGAAACTGGCCTCTTGCCGGGCGCGCTGTTGCGCAATGCAGGTCTGAATTTCGTATGTCGCTCCGTGACATTGCGCGTTGAAAACAGTCAATCGATGTTCACAAGCGGTTTTGAAAAAGGCCGTTATGTGGAATTTCCGGTCGCCCATCATGACGGTAATTATTTCGCCGACGACGCCACGCTGGACCAGCTTGAAGGCGACGGACGCATTGCCTTTCGCTATGTGGACAATCCTAACGGTTCGGCGCGCGACATTGCCGGGCTGTTAAATGATGCGGGTAATGTGCTCGGCATGATGCCTCATCCGGAACGGGCAATTTCCGCCCTGCTTGGCGGGGTAGATGGCGCTGCGTTCTTCAAAGGAATTTTTGACGCCGCCGCCTGAATTATCAGGCCGTTCCTTTAATCGCCTGATGATCCTGGTTCATTGCTGCGCGCCAGCTCGCGCGCGAAGGCGCGCTTACTAAAATCTCGACCGCCTTCGCGGTCGGGGCGCGAAGGCGCGCTTACTAAAATCTCGACCGCCTTCGCGGTCGGGGCGCGAAGGCGCGCTTACTAAAATCTCGACCGCCTTCGCGGGCGGGGCGCGAAGGCGCGCGTACTGAAATCTC
>JAJFGF010000035.1 GCA_021776245.1 Hyphococcus sp.
ATCTCAAGAAGGTCGGCGTCCGCTCAATCGACAAACTCTGGCAAGCCATCGGCGACATCTGCAGCCTGTACTCCCCACAAGAATGCAAAAACTACTTCGCCGCCGCTGGATACGGATTCAATTGAATGCGAAATGCTCTAATCGCGATCTTTGCATCTCGTCGAGGTCCGGCCATAGTTCATCTGGGGTTCGAGGATTTGGCAGCGCATGAAAGCCGACGACGTCGAAATTGTTTTTCGCCCCGCCGAGGCCAGCGTCAACAATGCGTGCGAATTTGCAGTTCCCCAAAATTCGACGCGCCGGATTTGAATCGAACCCGCTGAACGCCAATCCTGGTTCATCCGGATATCGGTGAAAGCCGTTGCCGAGCCGCCGTTCAATAAGCCGAGTACGGAAATTGATGCGTTTCGCCCAGGCGGCGCAGGCACGAGTCTTCATTTCCGTCAGATCGGTATTGCGAAACAAAATTCCAGTTTCCACATTTTCATCTTCGACGATGTCAAAATCCATTAAGAAGAATTCGACGCCACGCGGATTCTGATAGGGCAGCGAGGAAAGCGTCCACAGATAAGCGTTTCCTAAGTGGCCAAGGCCAAGCAGCCACATCCGTCGAGGAAGAAAAGCGACGGGTACGCCCAAGGCGTCACGGGCGTCCGCCGGCAGATCAGGCCTCCATAGCGACAGTGCGACGGTTCGGCGCGATGCTTCAATTGAAACCTTCGCGAAGGCAAAAAAGAGTTCGCCGACGGCAAGCGCAGCTGCGAGGACGCCGACCGCTGGAAAATATTCGCGTTCAAGCGCACGCGGCAATTCGTCAGCGCGTCCGACGAGGGCGACCCACCCGTCAAATGTCACACGCAATGCATTGGCCGGCGCCTCAGCAGCGCCGAAAACCAAAGTCCGACTATCCGTTTGCGAATCTCTGGCGCATTTGACGCCAGCGATCTCCTCCAACGCGCGGCCAAATGTTAGCCCCAATTGTGGCCACACCAGAAGCGGCGCTGCGGCAATTTCGTCATCAAGTTTGGCATACGTCGCTCCCGGAAAGCATCGGCTAGAGAGGGCGCACGCGGTGAGTGCAGCCAATTGCAAAGTATAGGAGCCCGCCACATCGGCGCCGCAGCGAATTTCAACGCGGTGCATTTGACGCTTAGCGAGCGCTGCGCCACGATCAAGTTGATCTTGGTCTATAAGAAACTTTGAAATTCGCGATAATCGCGTCACAGGCGCATTCATTACATCACCACCATTTCAATGCGACGCGCCGCGGGCGACGTGCCGAATGATCGCACCACTCAAAATCGCCCAGATATTCGTAGATTCCGACGCCGCGCAGCACACACCAAGACGAATGAGCGTAATTCGGGACGATCAGTGCGGTATGTCCCGCGACGGGCAACATGGGATTGCGCCGATCAATCTGGCTTTGCCCTACATGCAGGCCAGGATGCGAGTGTATGTCCGCCAGAACTTCAAGGTCGTGCGTTCGGCAATGACGCCAAAGAGCAGCGTAGCCGGCTCCATGAAACGCAATTGCGCCGCGCTGGTAGGCCTCGGTGTCTATTTCGTCGTAACAAAGGTAGGACGTAATTTTCCGCTTCGATGACGCCGCATTTCCCAAAAGGAAGGCGCCGCTTTCGCGCCGCCCTTGACCGCGGATACGTAAATCCAAGATTAGGCGCCGCCAAAGCCAGCGCGACACGGTAATCATTGAATCACAAGACCTAAACGCCAAGATAATCTCCACACTGCAGAAGCGGCTGAAAGGCGGCGAGAAAGTCGACGATCGTATGTTCCGAACTCCAAACGACGCCTGGGATATCGACGCGCCACTGTTGGTGACTGTTTACAGCAACACGATCGTACGGATGATAAAAGGCTCTGCCGTCTTCCCAATCCGTTCGGAAGACTTTTGCGGCCCGGCTGTCTGGCCTGAACTTGGGGCGCAATGTCGGCGCAAGGACCGTTTTGGTTTCAGGATCCCAAAATGTCGCCGTCGGCGGTTGCGTCCGGTATCCTTCCCCGTCAACAATGAAATAAAACCGTTCTGGCGAATTCCCGCGATTGGCTGCCTTCAGCCAGAAAAACGCCTTGGGCCATGTATCGCCGTCTGGCGCGAAATCCGACTCGGCGAAGCCCCATTGGCCCCTTGCAATGCCCGCGCGAAACGCCGCGGATTCGCAATCCGCAATAAATAGTCTCTTATCGGGCGCGTCCATCTCTAGCCCTGTGGCGTGATTTCCTTGACGAGATCGAAACAGATGTCACAGACATCGCCTTGAACGACCTCGCCAAGATGCTCATCCGGGCGAGGCTGAACAATGCTGTCGCAGATCTGCAAAACGTATTCTTCGGCTGCTTTGCGATCCAGTCTGAGTGCCCGCTTTGCCCATTCCGTGACGGTCACAATCGTGACCGCAGGAGAAAAACGGCGGCGCTTTGTTTTGCGCCCGAATTCCACGGAAACAGCAATCCGGCGGCAAGTGCTCACATGCACGTGCCGGCGACCGCGGAGATCGAGCTCTTTGAGCGTGCAATTAAGGTCAGCGGCCTCTTGGCGGTCCTCCGAATCATCCTCAATTTCGCCTTCGTCCAGATCGCGCAAGACATCGTCGCATTCGCCGACAAACACGACCGCGTCGCCATTATTAGTGCCATTTCGCGCCAAGAGAGAGCCCAGCGATTCGTTTTCTTCACCCGCCACGATTTCCGGCTTTTGGCCCCGGCGGTGAAGGAAAACATCCATCCTCAGTTGATCCATCTTCTACTCCTTTTCCTTCCGCAAGTCGTTGCTTTCACCGCAAAACCGTGCGAAAACTGGTTGTCCAGACGGACAACACTGATTTTGCAGCAAAATTTTACGCTTTATCTGCGAAATCGGTAAATATTCTTCAGGTGTTGTCTGTCCAGACAACACATAATAACGGACAATCAGATTGTCAAGGAGGGTCGATGAGTGAATCCGCGCTTGGATTTCTGCTTCAAAGTCTGCGCGAGAATCGGGGTCTTTCCTTGCGCGAGACAGCCCAGCTCGCCGAGCTCGATCACGCCTATATCTATCGGTTGGAAACCGGGGAAAAGGAGTCGCCGTCGCACGAGGCGCTCGCCAAGCTGATCCGCGCACTCAAACCGCCAAAACGCGAAACGGAAATGCTGCATTTTCTAACGGCTCATTCCAATACGAGCCCTGATCTTGTCGCCTTTGTGCGCAGCGATCCGTCGGTCAGTTATGGAGAATTCGCCGCCGCCGCCGGTATCGCTTATCGTGGCGCGGCTCGTCATGATTATAAGACGATGATCGCGCGTATTCGCAGAGTCCTGGATGCGGAAAATGGCGCTTGACGAATTATCCGTCGTTCTGAAGGCTCGCCAGCTCGTCAACGAAGTGAGTCCGACGATATTTCCTGTCGATGTCAATCCATTTCTCAAACAGGCTAATGCGGTCGTGAAGGAGCAGGGCGACCTTGCCGAAAACGAGCCGGGATGGTCGTTCCAGAGCAACGGAAAACACTACATCTGCATCAACAAATTTGATAACGCCGAACGTAAACGCTTTACAGTATTTCATGAACTGGCCCACATCATCTTAGGATTGCCGTCAGATCATTCCTCACCCACTTGGAGCTACGCGAAGAAATCGATCAACGAGATCTGGTGTGATATCTTCGCGGCAGAACTTTTGCTCCCCTATAATCTGTTCAAGCCCTTTGTTGATCGGTCTGATTATTCTTTGGATGCGATTGGGAAACTAGCCATGCAGTTCGAAGCATCCTTCACAGCGACTGGCTCACGCTACGCAGCCGTTGCTGCGGGCCCATGCGCGTTCATATTGGCGGAAAAGGGCATTGTTCGATATCCATCTCGATCACCAGTTTTGCGTGGCGCAAGAATCTGGATTCCCCCGAAAATGGAATTGCCGATGGGGTCCGTGAGTGCGCGCGTCCGAAACGGGAAAGCGATTGATGGTGCTGAAGAGATTGATCCGGAACTGTGGATCGCCAATTGGAATCGTGATGGTGTAATGTTGGAAGAAGCGCGACATTTCCCAAAACGCGATCAAACGCTTGCGTTATTGTGGCTCGAGGAAGACGAGCTTCCCGAGCCCGGCCTTCGGGATCGGCGGACACACGAAGAGGAAGAGCAAGGGCTCGCCGAGTTAGATGGCATTTTGCCTTGGCCTGGGAAACGACGGCGCAGGTAGCCCATTTCAAAAATCGCACCCAATCGCGAAATTGCGATCAAATTCAATTGACTTAGCCACTCGAGATTTTCGGCTGTACGCGACATGTTCTCGTTAATTGAACCGCCAATGCCAGCTCTAAACGTAAACAACAACAATTCGTTGTTTATGTCGCCTTTTGGATAATGCGGACTTCCCGAAAAGCCCGGAAGTATGATCCCCGCGACAATCCGATTGAATATTCTTTTTAGGGATTTTCCGTCCTCGATTGTCGCATCGAAAATCCGCCGAATTATTCACTGCGCTTTGATTTCATCGTCATTTCATGTATACTTCACCGGCAGCCGCAGCGCGGTTGTGGGGCGTGGAATCCCCTGAAAGATGAATGATGTTTCGCACAAAGTTTCAGCGACGATGTTTTCGACTGCGGTCTTATGGGCCGGGAAGCGTGAAACAGGGCAAGGCGGTTTCCGTATTGTCTAAATAGCGCGCTCGTATCTTTCACGGGTTCCACTCCCGGCCCGCCAGACCGGCCGCCCTTTCTTCATACGGCGGCGCGTTTCAAATCGCGCCGTCATTGCACAATGCAACAGGGAGGCGCGCAATGACTGGTAAAGATACTGGCGATCAGGATGCTGATGACGGCTTTGGCGATGATGATGATTTTGTATGGGGCGCCGATATCGGCGAAGACGGCGCCATCGAAGGATGGGTGACGTCGCCGATCTTCCCGGCTGACCCGACGGAACCGGAACTGCCGATCATGCCGCCGCCGCGCGTGCGGATTGTCAGGCCCCTGGCCTTCGCTGCGCGCCGCGCGCACCGGCGCCCTCGCAATGTGCGGCTGGTCGCGCGCATGGATTGCACTGAAGAGGAAGCGGTGGCCGGCAATGGCGCGCTGCATTTTACGGAATTCACCAAACAGCTGTCGGTAAGTTTTTTCGAGGCCATAATCCACAGCCGTCAATATGACCGGAACATGTATGACGCGGGCGGCCCGTTCGATCCCGGCGTGCGGCTGTTGATTGATTTTCATTGCACGGAAAAGGAAACCGCGGGCGACGCCGAAGACAGGTTTCACGCGTTTCACAGATTTCTCCGGCGCGATTATCCCGGCGCCGTCATATTATGCCGCCGCTATGACAGGAAACGGCCCAGGGCCTTGTAACCGGCGCGGTGACGGCGGGGCGGGGTGTTAACAATTTAGTATCAGCTAATGCCGCAGGGCGAGTCACATCTCGCCTTGCATTACGGGCGTTATTCAAATCGCCCCACACCCAAAAAATCAAACAGCGCGTTGGTTTCGCCGCTGATCGCAAGGTCCGCAAGCGCGCCGCCGATCACTGGCGCGAATTTAAAGCCATGCCCGGAAAGACCTGCGGCGAAGCAAACGCGCTTGTCCGCTGGGTGCGTATCAATGACAAAATGGCCGTCGGGGCTCATCTCGTAAAGGCATGGTTTTTCCTGTGAGAACTCCCGCGGCGCGCCGGGCATAAATTCCCGCAAAAAATCTTTGACGCCGGCGGTTTCATCAGCTGGCGGCGGAGCAGGGTCGAACGCGTTTTCAAGGTCGGCGCCCCCGGTATGTTCTCCGAGTTTGACGCCGTCGCCGTCAATGGCGGGAAAGCCGTAGAAAAATCGTCCGTCATCGCGGTCGATGGCAAAGGGTGGAAAGTCATTTTCAAGAAAATATTGGTTCTCACCCGACGCCATCCAGAAGAGGGTTTTGCGCATGGGTTTGATCGCGACATCGAGTTTCAAAAGATCATTGCCCCACGCGCCCGGGGCGATCACCAGCCGGTCAAATCTCTCGCGCCCGTCCCTGAAGATGAGGTCGACCCCCTCGGCGCGAGGCTCCCAATCGGTGATTTTGACGCGCGGGCGCGCCACGCCGCCCAAATGGGTAAACCGGGCGAAAAAATGGTTGAGCGTGCGGTCGGCCCGGATGAAACCGGCTTCAGGCTCGAAAATTGCGTCATATCCCTCGGGCTGAGAAAATAGCGGATAGCGTTTGGCTGCGTCCTTGCGACTGAGATCTTCAATTTCAATGCCATAGTCAGACGCGGCGCGCCGCACACCTGCAATCAAATTTCCTTTCGGCGCGCCAATCATGAATATGCCGATCTGATGAAACAGTTTTTCGCCGGCTTCTTTTTCCAGGGCGCGCCATTGGGAAATGCACATGCGCAAAAGCGGCACGTAATCGGGATGCTCAAAATAGGCGAGGCGAAAAAGCCGCGTCGGCCCATGGGAGCTGCCGTGATCATGCAGCAAATCAAATTGTTCAAACAGCTCTACGTTGACGCCGCGTTTTGTGAGCGCATAAGCGGCAGATGCGCCGGCAATGCCGCCGCCAATCACCGCGCATTTCAGGTTCGCCGCCATAGCCCGGTTACCGAAGTTTCTTCGCCATGATGATGACTTTCTGTATCTGGTCCTCCCAGAGGTCTTCCCATTTTTCTGCGGCGATTTCAAAACCAAGCTTGCGGTAAATCTCCATGGAAACCGCAAGACCGTCGGTTGTTTCAAGGAAAACCTCGCCCCAGGCGGATTGTGTCGCCGCATAGTCCATGGCTGCATGAACAAGCCTGCCGCCGAGACCGGCCCCGCGCGCTTGCGGCGATACAATCACCCAGCGCAGCTGGCCCTTATCGCCGCGATCGACCATCGCCGCGCAGCCCACCAGATCGGCGCCGTTCTCCGCCAGCCAGACCCGGCCATTGGCGTCATTATCGAGGATGAATTCGGCGACGGTGCGGGCCACATGGGCCTCAAAAGTTAATCCAAAATGACTGGTTTCACCTTCATAGCCCTCGCCATGAAGCTGAATAAGCCGTCCCAAATCGCCCGGGCGCAGGGTTGTACGGATATCAGGGGCGCCGGTCATCTGTTCGCATATGGTTAACTTTTACACCATTATTGTGGTTTCGGGGACGTGCATACGTCAGCTTTGGCGGCAACAGCAGAATTCTGTCACATCAGAGCGCAATGGCTACACAGATTAACCCACGACGAGCGCTGAATCGCGCCATATTGCTGCATATATTTCCGTCATTTGGCTATGGCGGGCAACAAGCCCGTTTTGCCGCCCTGGCAACGGGGCTGGGCGACGAATTCCACCATCATGTTGTGGCGCTCGATTGCGATCATACGGCGCAAGCCCTGTTGGCGGAAACCGCGCCCGTGAAATTCTCTGACTTTCATGCCAGAAAATCCTCGCTGGCGAGCCTTTCAAACATTTCGCATTACCGAAAACTCATTGCCGCCGTGAACCCGGCCGTCCTGTGCACCTATAATTGGGGCGCCATGGAAGCGGTGATGGCAAACCGGCTGGGCCCGCGCATTCCGCATATTCATTTCGAGGATGGTTTTGGCCATGACGAAAGTCCCGGCAGCCAGTCGGGCAAGCGCGTTGCATCGCGCCGCCTTTTATTGAATGCGAGCACACTCGTGGTGCCGTCGCACAGTCTTGACGATATTGCGACCGATGTCTGGAAGATCAAACCTGCACGCGTCCGCTACATAGCGAATGGTATTGATATTGACCGGCTACAGGGCGCGCCAACCGCCGTCAGCACGAAAGTCACGATTGGAACGCTGGGCGCATTGCGACCGGAAAAAAACCATGTGCGTCTCATCAAGGCGTTTGTTGCAGCGGATCGCGAAAAGCGTGCGCGCCTGACGATCGTCGGCGACGGCCCGACACGCGAAGCGCTGATTGCGGCGATTAAAGAACATCACGCGGAAGATCGCATCGATTTAAAAGGCGCAACGGCAGCGCCTCATGAGGCCTATCGGGATTTCGATATTTTCGCCTTGTCGTCGGATACAGAACAGGCGCCGCTCTCAATGATGGAAGCGATGGCGGCAGGTCTTCCCGTGGTTGCGCCCAATATCGGCGATATTGCCTCAATGATTTCCGATGAAAATTGTGCGCTGGTGACGCCGCCAGGAGACGACGACGCATTTATCTATGCCCTGGCGCAATTAATCCAGAGCCCGACCGAGCGCGCGCAACTGGGCGCCGCGAACCGCGCAAAAGCAAGAAAAGAATTCGCTCTTGCGCCGATGATCGAAAAATATCGCGCACTGTTTCATGAGACGGCGCAATCCCGTGGCTAAAGCGTCGACGTCTCGCCTGACTGTGCCGGATCAATTTCTCAAAGACTGGGCCGCGCTTTACCAGAACGCCGGTCATGCAAAATTTTTTCAATCGCCCGCATGGATGAGCGCCTGGCTCGGCGGCATTCCTGCTGAGACCGATCTCTATCGCATTGATGTCATTGACGATGATGGTGTGAAACTTCTCGGCGTTGCCGGGCGACCAAGGCGCCGCGCGCCGCGCTTGATCGGCTTTACCGAAGCGCGGCTGCACGAATTCGGCAATCCTGACTATGATGCGATCTATGTGGAATATAATGATTTTCTGACGGCGCAAGGCGCGGATGATTTGCGCGTTCCTGCATTACATGCGCTGCTGGACGAATTTAACAAGGCTGACAGTGTCGTCTTTCGCAATATCACGCCGGCAATGAAGCTGGCCGTGGAAAAAGTCGCCGCGAGCCGGTCCCTGAACCTGCGCATTCTTTCAGAGCAGCCGGTTTATGTCTGCGATCTCGAGCGGCCGCGCGCTGAAGGCTCTGCGTTTATCGATAGCCTCGGCGCAGGACTGCGTGCGGATATTCGCCGCTCTCTTCGCGGATATGAAGAACGCGGCGCCGTTCGATGCAGGTTTGCGCAATCGACAGCGGAAAAGGCGCGGGCCTGGGAAAGGCTGGTTGAACTTCATACCGCAAGATGGCGCGCACGGGGAAAACCAGGCGCGTTCGCCAATCCGCAATTCCTTTCCTTTCACGAAAGGCTGTGCAACGCGGCGCCTGACCACATTCAATTGCTTGAAATCCGGGTTGGCGATCAAACGCTCGGCATTCTTTATAACTTCATTGATGGAGACGCAGTGCGGCAATATCAAACGGGTTTTTTCTATGAGGACGACAAGCGACTGAAGCCTGGCCTCGTCTGTCATGCGCTTGCTTGCCAGTATTATATGGACAACGGCTTCGCGTATTATGATTTTATGGCCGGCGATGCGGAATATAAACGGCGCTTTGGCGATCAGCAGACGGTTTTGACATCGGTTGCCCTTGACCGGCGAAGCTGGCGCCGGAATGCGTATCGACTCTTCAAAGGTTCAGCGCGCAGCCCGCAAAAACGCGTCAAACATAATCACGCTCCATAATTCCTGTGCGCAATTGGCCGCGCCAAATCGATGCGCCGTCGCCATGCGGTCAACGGCGCCCTCATTAAAGAGCCCGCTTTGACGCCAAAGGTGCGATGCATTCAGGCGCAGTAATGGATTGTTGTCGCGCTGCCGCAGCCATTGTGCGATCGGCAGATCAAAACCCTGTTTCCTGCGCGATAAAAATTCGGCGCCAAGTCTCGGCTCCAGCGCCTTTTTGAGGATGCGCTTGCCGCTCGTTCCCTGCAGCTTGTGCGACGACGGCAAAGATCCGGCCCATTGGACCAATTCATGATCGAGATAGGGCGCGCGCAACTCCAGCCCGTGCGCCATCGCCGTGCGGTCGGTCTTCACCAGCATCCGGCCCGGCAGCCAGGTGACGAGATCGGCATATTGGGCGCGGGCGAGGGGATCGTCGCTATTTGCCTCGGCCATGGCGTCGGCGATCACCGAATGGGGGTGATAGCCATCAAGGTTGCGTTTTAAATCCGTACTCAGCATTGCCTGTACGCGCATCGGTAAATTGATTGCGACCGCTGCCGCATAGCCTTCGGCGCTGGGGCGGGCCAATGCCTGAAAGGTGGATTTAAACCGCAGGGACTGGGGCGCCCAGTCAAGTTTGGGATATAGCGTTCCTGCGGCGCCAAAGAGCGCGCGGCGTGCGGCGAGCGGGGCCGCGTCGCGCATTCGTTCTTCGGCGAGATAGAACGGATAGCGGCGATAGCCCGCAAAAATTTCATCACCGCCGTCGCCGGAAAGAGCGACACGCACATGGCGGCGCGTTTCCTGCGCAATCAAATAGGAGGGAAAAGCCGATGTGTCAGCGAAAGGTTCACCGAAAATTGCCGCGATTTGGTCAATCATGCCAGGGGCGCTGCAATCAGCGAGATGTTCGCGATGGTCGGTATTATATCGTTCGGCGATACTGCGCGCTGCAATCCGTTCATCATGGGATGCTTCATGAAAACCTATATTGAAGGTTTTGAGATCGGCGCCGGTTTGCGCCATCGAAGCAACGATCCCGGCAGAGTCGGTCCCGCCCGATAAATATGCGCCAAGGGGAACATCGGCCTCCATCTGTCCGCCGACGGCGTCGTCAAGATAAAGCCGCAACATTCTTGCTGCGTCCTCGAACGCCATGCCGCCGCCGGATGCGATCACCGGCCGCCAATAGCGCTGTAGCTGCGGCGCGTGACCGGGTCGAATGGTCAGGGCGTGAGCGGCGAGTAACTTATGGACGCCGCGATAGATTGTCTTCGGATCCGGCACATAGCCGTAAAAACAATAATCGGCGACGGCGCGCTGATTGAGCTCGGTTTCGATCATGCCCGATGCGAGCAGTGCGCCGATTTCGGAGGCAAAAATAAAGTACCCGTCTTCGGTGGTTGCGTAATAAAGCGGGCGCTCCCCAAGCCGGTCGCGCGCCAGCGTCAACCGTTTTTGATCCGGCTCCCAAAACGAAAACGCAAACATGCCGCGCAGCCGGTGCAAAAATGCGCGCCCCTCAAGCGCCAGACCTTCGGCGAGGACTTCGCTGTCCGAACGCGTTCTGATCTGAACTTTTGCGGACAGCTCGGCGCCCAGCGCGGCGTGATTATAGATTTCGCCGTTAAAGGAAAGAATGCAGCCGCGCGTTTGTGCGCGGAAAGGCTGTGCGCCGCCCTTTATGTCTATGACCGCAAGGCGGCGGTGACCAAAGCCAATACCCGGCGCATAGAAAAATCCCTCGCCGTCGGGTCCGCGATGGGCGAGCGCATCGGTCATGCGTTTTAACGCCGTGCGATTGATTGCGCGCGCAGCGTTCAAATCAACAATGCCTGCGATTCCGCACATTCCTATCCCTCTTGTTTTTTTGATGGGTCCGCAAGATGCAGCCCGAACGCCAGAAGGATTGCAATCATCGCCGCGTACAGGGCGAGCCCGAATGCGAAATGATCGGACGCGATACGCCATTCTTCCGGCGTCACCCCGGCCAGCAAAATCACCAGAAAAACCCGTAATATATTTGCGGCGATGGCAGCCGCGGCGGCTGCAGCAATAAAAGCGATCCGCTTGCGCCATTGTGTGAACCACAAATAGGAAATAACGCTGGCGGTTATGAGCGCAACAAGCAGAAAATTCAGGCCCGCACAGGCGGCGGCAATGTTAAACGCGCCATGCTGGGTGTCCACCAAAAAACCGTTGAGCGATGATGCAACGCCCGCGTGACTCAGCATCCATGTGACCGAGACCGCGGTGATTGTCTGCAGCGCCGGAACGAAGACCTCGCCAAACGGAACCATGAAATAACAAAAGGCGAGGGGAAATGCGTAAACGCGCAACGCGGCCGGTCCGAAGATCGCAGCCGCGCCGGCAATGAGGATGCTGACAAAGGCAAACTGCTCGATCAGGGCGATCCCGGTCGCGCGCCCGGCGAGCCACAAAAGAGCGGCGGCGAAAACGAAGCCAGTCGCGGCGATGCTGGCGGCCGGTCCCGGCGCGTCCTGGCGGCGCTCATAGATCATCCACAGGGCGATCGGCGCGATGAAAAATCCATGACGCCAGGATGACGATCCGGCCCAGAGTTTGATCATTTCCAACGCTGTGGGGTGCAGCAAAGTGATACAGGCAAGCGTGAACGCGCCATAGGCGGCGATGGGGAGAGCCCATTGGCGCGGTAAGCCGGCGCCTTGATTAATTTTTGCATCTGCCATGGTTTATGGAGTGCAAAACCGCCGCCATCCTTCGAGGGCCCTTTGGGCCACCTCAGGATTGGGTTGCGCGGGTATTAACTATGTATTGCGAGCCACACCAGCCATCTCGGGAAGAGGTTTATGTTTTGTATATGGATTTACGCCAACAAAATTACCGGTTCTTGCGGCCCACTATCAGCGCATCAACCACGCCGGGATCGGCCAGCGTCGAAATATCGCCGAGCGCGGAATATTCATTCTCTGCGATCTTGCGCAAAATGCGCCGCATGATCTTGCCTGACCGCGTTTTCGGCAGCGCGGGGGTAAAATGAATGAGATCCGGCTTGGCGATCGGACCGATGTCCTTGCGCACCCAGTCGGAAAGTTCTTTTTCAAGCCCGGCGTCGCCGTCGCCAGCGTCTTCCATCAGGGTCACATAGGCGTAGATGCCCTGGCCCTTGATATCATGGGGATAGCCGACCACAGCGGCCTCGGCGACTTTGTGATGGGCGACGAGGGCGCTTTCAACTTCAGCCGTACCAAGACGATGACCGGAAACATTAATGACGTCATCAACACGGCCGGTAATCCAGTAATAGCCGTCGGCGTCGCGTTTTGCGCCGTCGCCGGTAAAATAAAGGCCCGGATAAGTTTTAAAATAAGTGTCGATGAAACGCTGATGATCGCCATAGACAGTGCGCATCTGGCCGGGCCAGGAACCGGCAATGACGAGATTTCCCTCCGCCGCGCCCTCCAGAAATTCGCCATTGACGTCAACAACCGCCGGAAAAATGCCGGGGAGCGGTTTTGTCGCCGAACCGGGTTTCAAGTCTGTCGCGCCCGGCAGAGGCGAGATCAGAATACCGCCGGTTTCCGTCTGCCACCAGGTATCGACAATCGGCAATTTTCCGTCGCCGACAATGTTGTAATACCAGAGCCATGCCTCCGGATTTATAGGTTCGCCGACAGTGCCGAGAAGACGCAGAGAGGAGCGGTCTGCAGCTCTAACAAAATCATCACCGTTGCGCATCAGGGCGCGGATCGCAGTGGGCGCCGTATAAAATATTTCGACTTTGTGTTTTTCAACAACACGCCAGAAGCGAGACGCATCGGGATAGGTGGGAATGCCTTCAAACATCAACGTGGTCGCGCCATTCGCGAGCGGTCCATAGACAATATAGGTGTGTCCGGTCACCCAGCCGACATCAGCCGTGCACCAGAAAATCTCGCCCGGCCGGTAATCGAAGACGAGTTCATGGGTATAGGCGGCATAGGTCAAATAGCCGCCGGTCGTATGAAGGACGCCCTTGGGTTTTCCGGTTGATCCGGACGTATAAAGAATAAACAGCGGGTCTTCGGCGTTCATGTCTTCCGGCGCGCAATCCGGTGAAACATCGTCGCGCGCTTCTCCATACCAGAAAAGATCTCGGCCCGGCTTCATGACGACATCCGCGCCAGTCCGCTCGACAGTCAGGACCAGCCGCACATGATCGGTTTCTTTCAGCGCTTTATCCACATTGGCTTTTAACGGCACGGTCTTGCCGCCGCGCACGCCTTCATCGGCGGTAATCACTGCAACCGCGCTGCAATCTTTAATGCGGCTGGCAAGAGCATCGGGCGAAAAGCCGCCAAAAACGACGGAATGAACCGCGCCGATCCGCGCGCAGGCGAGCATGGCATAGGCCGCCTCAGGGATCATCGGCATATAAAGGATAACGCGGTCGCCGCGATTAACGCCCCGTGCTTTTAAAAGATTCGCCATGCGGCAGGTTTCTTCGAAAGCCTCCGCATAAGTTATTTTCTTGCCGGTCTTTGGGTCATCGCCTTCCCAAATGATAGCGATGTCATCGCCGCGCTCAGGCAAATGCCGGTCGAGACAATTGACGCAGGCATTCAATTTGCCGTCATAGAACCATTTAATGTGGACTTTATCTTTTTCGAATGAAACATCCTTGACTTTGGTGAAGGGCGTTGACCAGGTAATGCGCTGCGCCACGTCCGCCCAGAAATCCTCCGGGTGCTCGCGCGCGCGGCGGCTCATCTCCGCCGCTTTGTCGGCATTGGTAAGCGTATTTTTTGCAACGTTGTCGCTGACTTTGATGATCGTATGGTCCGTCATGGGGCTCTCCAGGCTTTTTCAATACCAACGGTCAATAGATGACCGCTGGGCGTCTAGATCATTCATTGCGCGCCGGTTTCCGCGAAAAACCAGACTCCACTTTTTCGCCCGGCGCTGTGGCCCGCCGTGCAGGCTTTCGCGCTGGTGAGGCAGGAACTGCCGAACGCGCGGCGGCCAGCCGGCCTTGCCAAAGGGCAAATGTTTGGGTCATTTTGCCCTTTGGTTGGCGCAAAACCTATGCGATCCGGGCGGTGAGTGCAAAGAGAACGGGTGGCGGATCAGTCGAGCGTGCGCTTGTAACGCAGCATGGCGAGGCCAACGGCAAGGGCGGTGAATATCACGAGCGCCAGCATCTCATGTTGAACATCGGAAAATCCCGCGCCTTTCAACATCACGCCGCGCACAATCCGCAGGAAATGAGTGAGGGGCAGCGCTTCGCCGATCATCTGCGCCCATCCTGGCATGCCGCGAAACGGAAACATAAAGCCGGAAAGCAATAGCGACGGCAGAAAGAAAAAGAATGTCAGCTGCATCGCCTGCATTTGTGATTTGGCGATAGTGGAAAATGTAAAGCCAAGGGCCAAATTGGCGAGGACAAAGATCGTGACGCCCAAAAGCAGCAACCACAAGGGGCCGGCAAAGGGCACGTCAAAAATATAATGCGCCGCAATCAGGACGACGGTCGTTTGGACAGCGCCAACACCCACATAGGGTGTAATCTTGCCGATCATGACTTCAATCGGCTTTGCCGGCATCGCCAGAAGATTCTCAATGGTCCCGCGCTCCGCCTCGCGCGTCATCGCCATGCTGGTGATCATCACCAGCGTCATCGTCAGGATAACGCCGAGAAGGCCGGGCACGATATTATATTGCGTGATGGCTTCAGGATTGTAACGGGGATGAATCACGAGTTCGAAGGGCGAGGGCGCCGCCGCCAGATAGGCAAGCGATCCCTTAAGATCATGCCGCAGGGCGCGATTGAAAATAGCGTCAGCGCGCGCGATGGCGTTTGACGCGGCGGCGGGGTCCGAGGCGTCCGCCTCGATCAATAATTGCGGACGGTCGCCTCTGATGAGCCGCTCGGTAAAGCCCGCCGGAATGGAAATAACAAAGGCGACATCGCCGCTGGCGAGAAGGCGCGAACTTTCGCGCGGGTCGGGCGTTTCGAGAACGAGCTTATAATAACCGGAAGTCTCCAGCGCCCGCAGCAATGTTCTCACAATCGGCGTTTGTTCCTCAACATGTACAGCTGCCGGCAAATCTTTTGGATCATTGTTAATGGCAAAGCCAAACAGGACGAGTTGCATCACGGGAATCGCGAACATCATGCCGAAAGTAAGCCGGTCACGGCGCATCTGAACAAGCTCTTTGATAAAGATCGCACTGATGCGGGCCAATATGCCGGCGACGGGGGTCATGCGTGATGCCGGTCGTCGGCGCCAGCGCGCGTCATCAGCGCGATGAACGCGTCTTCAAGATTTGGCGGGACTTCCTTCCAGTGAACATTCTTATGGCGTTCCTTGTCAATTGCGGATTGAAGCAGCGCCCTATCGGTTCCGCTGATATGCAGCGCAGCGCCGAAATAGGCCGCCTGATCAACGCCGTTTTCGTTTCGCAGATCTTCTGCGAGACGGCGCACGCCATCGCCTTCACCGCGAAAAGTAAAAAGCCCCGACGCTGCAATAATATCGCTGACCCGGCCTCGTGTCAGGAGTTTTCCATTGGCGAGATAAACAATGCGGTCGCAGCGTTCGGCTTCATCCATGTAATGGGTCGAAACCAGAACGGTCATGCCTTGCGCGGCGAATTGATGGATTTCGTCCCAAAAATCACGGCGCGCCTGTGGGTCTACGCCGGCTGTTGGCTCATCGAGCAACAACAGTTGCGGCTCGTGCATGGTGACGGCGGCAAGCGCCATGCGCTGTTTCCAGCCGCCCGAAAGGGCGCCGGCGAGCTGGTGCTGGCGGTGGGTGAGGTCAAGTTTTTCAAGCGTTTCATCAACTTTCTTTCGCCGCTCGGGCATTTGATAAAGACGCGCGACAAACTCAATATTTTCGCGGATCGTCAGATCGCTCCAGAAAGAAAATTTCTGGGTCATATAGCCGGTTGATAATTTGATCTGGTCGGTGTCACGCGCGATGTCGTAGCCGAGACATTCACCTTCGCCTTCGCTCGCCTGAAGAAGGCCGCAGATCATCCGGATCGTCGTCGTCTTGCCGGAGCCATTGGGCCCAAGAAATCCCCAGACCTCGCCCCGCGGCATTTGTATATCGACTCCATCCACGGCGGTCTTGTCGCCGAAGCGTTTAACGAGGCCGCGCACATTGATGGCAAGATCCGGGATCGCAAGCTCGGGGGCGGCAAGTTCGGTCACGGCAGAAAGACATCAACAGGAAGGCCCGGCCGCAAAATGTCGCCATGGGTCAGCCGCGCCTCAACCAGAAAGACCAGTTTTTCACGTGATCCCGCGCTGTAAATCACTGGCGGCGTAAACTCGGCTTCGCTTGCGATATGCGAGATCACCGCGTCAAGCCGCCTGTCGGCGCCGTCAGCCGCAATTTCGACTTTGTCGCCAACGGATACGCCAATAAGTTCCGCCTGCGGAATAAAGAAACGGATTTTGAGGTTTCCCGGCGGCAGGATTGCTGCGACCGGCGATCCCGCGCGGATAAATTCGCCCTTACGCTGGAATATTTCTTCAACCCGGCCGCGGGTCTTTGCGTGAACCATGCGCTGATCGAGCGTCCATTCAGCCTGATCGAGAGCGGCAATGGCCGAAGCGCTGGCGGCGGCGGCGGCTTCGCGCGCCGCGTCGCGGCCAGCAAGTTTTGCGACGGCTATGGCTTCATTCGCCGCCTTCACCCGTGCGAGCGCCGCATTGAAATCAGCTGTCACCTGATCGCCTTTCGCCTCTGACGCGTTGCCTTCTTTGACGAGCGGCAGCCATCTGTTCTTTTCTGACTTTGCCTGGGCGTATCGCGCATTGGCTTCCGCCAGTTGCGCTTCAAGCTGCGCGACTTCATCCGACCGCGCGCCGGTGGCGATATCGCGGGCTTGCGCCGCGGCCTGTTCAGCCCGGCCTGCAGCTTCCGCATAGACGGCGCGTTGTTGGTCCTGATCGAGGGAAAAGAGAAGATCGCCATCGCTGACAATATCGCCTTCACGCACCTCAACCGATTGCAGCCATCCCGCTTGCGGCGCGGCGACATAAATATATTCAGCTTCGACATAGCCTACATAGACGCCGCGATGATCGGCAGGCGCGCAAGCGGCGCCGATGGCAAACAAAGCTAAAAGCAGGGTGGCGCGAAAAGTTGATGTACGGATCATGAGGCTGCCCTTACCGGCGCCAGGGCGCGCAAAAGCATCTTGCCGTGCAGGGCGAAGAGACTTTCGAGATCGACTTTGGCAACCGGATCATGACGTTCAAACGTAACATGCCAGATTGCTGACAAGATCATCGGTGCGATCACGAGCCGAGCGGTGAGCTGCGGGTTTTCAATATTGAATTCACCCGTCGCCTGCGCGCGTGCAAGAATGTCTTCGATAACGCTGAGGCTGCGTTCGACAACCTTGCGGCGATATTCATTGACGATCTCCGGAAAAGTGGGCGCGTCGGCGATCAGGATTTTCATAATTTTTGGCACAGCGGTTGTGCGCACGAGGCGGGGCGCGAGCAGGGTGAAAGCGGCGATCGCCTCTTTTGCATTCGGCGCCGCCGCCGCAGCGGTTTCGACCCGCTCCACATTCGGCATGGCGTAGACGTCGACGAGGGCGGCAAAGAGCGCCTCCTTCGACACGAAATAGAGATAAAGCGCGCCTTTTGAGACGCCGGCGCGCGCGGCGATGTCCTCCATCCGCGTTGCACTGAAGCCGCGTTCAAAAAATGCATCCAGCGCTGCGGCCAGCAGGGCCTGGCGGCGTTGGTCCTTGGCTTCTTCGGTGCGGGCGCGCTGCTGCATGAGTTTAAATAACTGACTAGTCAGTTATTTAAACTCTAAATGCCAAAATGGCAAGCCTTCTGAGTCTTAAAGGCGGACTAATCGTCTGAAAGTCAGATTGTCTGCGGGACGCCCGACAAAAGCGCTGCGGCGCCAAACCGGCGATGGTCGCGCGTCGGACGGATTTGGGCGCGCATGCGCCATTTCACGAAAGCGCCGCATCACAAGCGCGATTTGAAAACTTACAGGAGATTAGAAAAGGCGGCCGAAGCAAAACTCAGCAGAGGAATGCAGGGTTGTTAATTCAGCTGGCTGTTGGCGTCCGAGACGACAAAGCAAGAAACGCCTTTTTCCGCAAGGCCTGCGCATGCCGTCGCCGCTTCGCCTTCCGACATCGCGGTAATCCGTGCGCGATAAAGCGTCGAGCCGTCATTGCGGGTCGTCGGCACAACTGAACGGGCGCGCGCCGTCAAAGCACCCTTGGCGACCGCTTTTTCAAGTTCTTTTTGCGCCATTTCCTTGGTTGAAAAAGCGCCGATCTGCACATTCCAGTCAAATTCCGTCAGATCTTCCCGATCGCCCTGACCAACGAAACCTTCCTCCGGCGTCAGGGAGGCAAGGCGCTCGCGCTCAAACTCGTTGAAATCGTCCGTTTCCGCGACCGCAATCAAGGCGCCGAGCTGGTCGGTTTCCGCTCCGCTGTTTTCGGCGGGATTGCTTAACGCTGCGGCGGCTGACAATATCTCGAGGCGCAACGCATCGCTTTCAGCAATCGTCGGCGCAGCCTGTTCCGGCTGCAACGCTGCCAACAGAGTCGGCTTGAGGCGTGGGCTTGGTTTTGTCCGGTGCAACGCGGCGATCAGCGTCGGTTTGTTTTTAATTTCAGCAAACCCGTCATTCAAAATATCGCGCATATGCCGGTCACGGGTTGCCGATGAACGGCCGCCGAGAACAATGCCGATCAAACGCTGGTCGTCGCGCACCGCAGTTGTTGCGAGATTAAATCCGGATCGCCTGGTATAACCGGTTTTCAGTCCATCGGTGCCGGCAAAGGTTTTGATGAGGCTATTGTGCGTGCGGTAGGTGCGTCCGTTCCAGGTGAACTGCTTGATTGAAAAATAATCAAAATATTGCGGGAAATCCTGCGTGATCCGCTGGGCGAGTGTCGCCATATCTTTTGCCGTCGTTACCTGTTTGGAATTCGGCAAACCAGAAGCGTTGCGGAACGTTGTGCGGCTCATGCCAAGGGCGCGCGCCTTTGCCGTCATTTTCTGGGCAAAGCGCCACTCCGATCCGGAAATTTTTTCCGATACGGCGGCGGCGACGTCATTGGCGGACTTAACAACCAGCGCCTCGATTGCTGTTTCAACGTCAATCGTCGCCCCGCTTGTCAGCCCCAGCTTCGATGGCGGCTGGCCCTCAGCGTGTTTTGAGACTGTAATTTTTGAAGACAGCGTCAGGCGGCCGGCTTCAAGTTCTTCGAACAGCAAATAGAGCGTCATCATCTTGGTGAGGGAGGCCGGATACCGCGTGCCATCAGCGTAACGGCTGAACAGGACATCTCCGGATTCAGCATGGACCACATAGGCCGCATATTTGGAATTGGCGGCGGCATGGGGCGAGAGACCGCAAAAAGCGGCCAGAATCAACGCCAACACAACAACGCGACGAAACACCAAGCTCATTAAGCGACCCTCGCTTATTCCAAAAAGCATTTCAATATCCGGGGAGCCCACGCCCCCCAAAAATCAGCGGTTTAAATTGCCAAGTCCGTTACGGAAAACCCCCCGCCGGGCCCTAAGCTGTGATCAGCAAGCGCCATGCCGCCTTTCGCGCCAGCCGGTTAAATCATCCCTGAACACTGTAAACGGACTGTTAACGATAAATTCATCTATGGCGGCGCACAAAATATTGTGCAGCGCAACATTTTCCCTTGACGAGTGCGACGGGACTGATTATGTTGCACTGCACAAACGGACTCGTATCAAAAAAACCCGTTTAAAATCATTATTTTAGATAAGTTCCCCTGGGAGACCACCATGACTGCATCGAAGAAAACTGAAAAAGCGACTGACGCATTTGAAACGCTGACCACGGTCAATCCGGAAGCGTTCAAGCAAGGCTACGAAAAAATGGCCGAAAGCGTATCCACCTTCGCTGATTTCCAAAAAGACACCTACGAAGCTTTTGTCGCTTCGGCGGGCGCTTTCGCCAAAGGCTTTGAAAAGCTGGCTTCCGGGCAAACAGCCTTTGTCAAAGCCGCATTCGAAGACACGGTCGCGAACGCTAAAGCTGTTGCCTCTGCAAAAAGCCCGCAGGAAGCAATCGAACTGAACAGCGAATTTGCCCGCACCGCAGTTGAAAACAACCTCGGCCAGGTTAGCAAAGCTGCTGATCTTTGGATCGAAACGACCAAAGAAACCGTTGAGCCGCTTTCGGCGCGCTACAGCGAAATGGTTGAAAAAATTCAGGCTTTCCGCCCGTAACACGTTCCCTCCCTGTTGTTGCGTAAATGGCCCGGCAGAGCATTCTGCCGGGCCTTTTTTGCGTCTGAAGGGCGCCTATTAATGACTTTTGCGGTGTTACGAGGCGCAACGCGCCGCCAATTTGTGCTATTTTATGACATCCGCCGCCTAAAAAGGCGGGCTGAACACAAGTTTGCGTCTTTTCAACCTTGTGGGGCTACATATCTAATAGAGGCGCCCCGCATGTCAGCGGCGCCGCGCGTGCAGTAAATATTGAAGAGACGATAGAGTCACATGGCTGAAGACAATAACAACGATCAAAAGGACGATCGCGGCCCCGGGCGGGACGTTGGCGTGGTCACCAGGACCGCGCCAAAGACAAAGCGTCCGTCGCTTTACAAAGTGCTGCTCTTGAATGACGATTACACGCCGCAGGAGTTTGTAGTGTGGCTTTTACAGGCTGTCTTTAACAGGGACGCCGAAGAGTCGCTCAGAATCATGCTGCATGTGCATCAAAACGGCGTCGGAATTTGCGGCGTTTACACCTATGAGGTTGCTGAAACAAAGGTTGCTCAGGTGATGGAGCTGTCCCGCCGCAACCAGCATCCGCTGCAATGTACGATGGAACGGGAGTAGACCGGTGGCGTCATTTAGTAGAAGTCTCGACGAAGCCCTGCACCGCGCGATCGCGGTTGCGACAGAACGCGAACATGAACTTGCGACACTGGAGCACCTCCTTTTGGCGCTGACAGAGGATCGCGATGCAGCGGCGGTATTGCGCGCCTGTAATGTCGATGTTGATGAACTGCGCCGCAATCTTCATGAATTTATCGAAAATGAACTGACCAATCTCAAATTGGAAAATGGCGAACAGGCAAAGCCGACCGCCAGCTTTCAACGCGTTATTCAGCGCGCCGTCATTCACGTTCAATCATCGGGCCGCGAAGAAGTAACGGGCGCAAATGTGCTTGTTGCGCTGTTTGCCGAGCGCGAGTCGAACGCCGCCCATTTCCTGCAGGCTCAGGACATGACCCGTTTCGATGCGGTGAATTATATTTCCCATGGTCTCGCCAAGCGGCCGGGAGAGGCGCAGCCGCGCACGCCGCGTGGCGTCAATGAAGAGGCCGATCAGGTTGGCGGCAAACAGGAAAGCGCCCTTGAGGCCTATTGTGTTGATTTGAACGCCAAAGCGCGCACCGGAAAAATTGATCCGCTTATTGGCCGCGACGCTGAAGTTGAACGGGCGATTCAGGTGCTGTGCCGGCGGCGCAAGAACAACCCCTTGCTTGTCGGTGATCCCGGCGTTGGTAAGACAGCGATTGCCGAGGGCCTTGCGCGAAATATTGTTGACGAAGACGTGCCCGAAGTTTTGGCGAAATCAACAATTTATGCACTCGATCTTGGCGCTCTGTTGGCGGGGACGCGCTATCGTGGCGATTTTGAAGAGCGCATCAAGGCGGTCTTAAAGGAACTTGAAGACCACGAAGACGCAATTTTGTTCATTGATGAAATTCACACAGTGATTGGCGCCGGTGCAACCTCCGGCGGGGCCATGGATGCGTCAAATCTTCTGAAACCGGCGCTGCAATCCGGTACGCTTCGATGCATGGGGTCAACGACCTATAAGGAATATCGCCAGCATTTTGAAAAAGACCGTGCGCTGGCGCGGCGGTGTCAGAAAATTGATGTTGTTGAACCATCGAAAGACGACACGGTGCAAATCCTTCGCGGGCTGCGGCCGTATTTCGAAGAGCACCATAAAGTTAAATATACAGATGAAGCGATCACCGCCGCGGCGGAGCTTTCCTCGAAATATATGACCGACCGCAAGCTGCCCGACAAAGCCATCGATGTCATTGACGAGGCCGGCGCCCGGCAAATGCTGTTCCCTGAGGGCAAGCGCAAGAAAGAGATCGATACGCCGGAAATTGAGGAAGTCGTCGCCAAAATGGCGCGCATTCCGCCGAAATCGGTGTCGAAAACCGATACGGAACGCCTGCAAAAGCTTGGCGAGGATCTGCGCCGGGTTGTGTTCGGCCAGGATGAAGCGATTGATCAGCTGGCGGCGGCAATCAAGCTCAGCCGTGCCGGGCTGCGCGAGCCGGAAAAGCCGATCGGCTCATATCTTTTCGCCGGACCCACCGGGGTTGGCAAAACCGAAGCCGCCAAACAGCTCGGCTTTGCCCTCGGCGTGGAATTGATCCGTTTTGACATGTCTGAATATATGGAACGCCATACGGTCTCGCGCCTGATCGGCGCGCCGCCGGGTTATGTGGGTTTTGATCAGGGCGGCCTTTTGACCGATGCGGTCGATCAGCACCCGCATTCGGTTTTGCTGCTCGACGAAATCGAAAAGGCGCATCCTGAGATTTTCAATATTCTTCTGCAGGTCATGGATAATGGCACGCTGACAGACACGAATGGCCGCAAGATCGATTTCCGCAATGTGATCATTATCATGACGACCAATGCCGGATCATCCGATGCAGCAAAATTCGCCATAGGCTTTGCCGGCGGCAAGAAAACCGACGAGACCGATGCGGCGATCACGCGTTTGTTCTCGCCGGAGTTCCGTAACCGTCTTGATGCGATCATTCAGTTCGCCGGCCTGTCGCCGGTGATCATCGACCGCATCGTCGAAAAATTCGTCCTGCAGCTTGAAGCGCAACTTGCAGACCGAAGCGTAACTTTCGAATTATCGGAAGAGGCGACGCGCTGGCTTGCAGAAAAAGGCTTTGATGACGCCATGGGCGCCCGGCCATTGGCGCGCACTATTCAGGAGCACATCAAAAAACCGATTGCCGATGAAATCCTGTTTGGCAGTTTGAAACATGGCGGCGTCGTTAAAGTGCTGGTTGATCCAAAAGATAAATCGAAACTTGCGTTCGAATATTTGCCGGACCCCGAAGAGCCGAAAAAGCCTGAAGAAGGCGGCGATGGCGCAACGGTGCCCGCGCTGGTGGAGTAAATCCTGGCGCTGGCGGCCTGCAATAGTGCCGCCAGTCAAACGGCCATATCTGCTCGTCACTCAAGATCAACAGACATTATCCGCACGGGCTGCGGTTCGGCGCCGTCGCGCAAATTCCAGTCGGCGTCATAGGACGGCCAGTTGCTGGTCGCAATATAATCGAGCCGATCCCTGACAATGGCGCTATGGGTCGGCTCATTCCAGCCGTCCAGGTTTTGCGCCAGCACCTCAAGACCAATCGCTTCATCGGCGTCTTTGTTTAGCGCAATGCGAATAATCCTTTGCGGTGTCGTGCCGTTCTGGATGCCAATCAGATCGCCTTTATGGAGATAGAGCCCGTCAATGCCGCCGAGATGGGCGTCAATTGTGTTTTCGATGGCTGTCACCGCGCCGGTTTCCAGTTCAACAAAGAAAAGTCCCGCGAGATAGTCGGCGACGAACAGGCGATCATTTTTCTGATCAAGGGCGATGCCCTGAAGGTTCACGAAACGTGGTTCCTCGGCGAATATTTCCAACGTTTCTGCCCCGGGCGCCAATTTAAAGATGCGCGGTGTCAGGGAATCGCTGGCGTAAGCGGTTCGGTCTTTGGCAACTTCGAGATCGCCAAAAAGCGCATCGGGCGCGTTCGCGCGAATATCCCGCAGCACGGCGCCGGTTTTTGCATCAAAGACCATGATCGCAGCGAAGGCGTCGTCATCGCTGGCATTTTCATAGGCGAGCTGGTTGTTGACCGCCGCCCATAATTTTTTGCCGCGCAATTCAATATCAAAGACGCCGCCAGGCGCCATCGCCACGCCTTCCGGCGAAAGCGGGTCGTTCATGTTGATGATTTTTCCCGTCCTGACTGAGCCGATATATTCATCTCCCTTGCGGCTTTGGGCGTAAGCTTCCGGCAGAAGGTCTGGATCATCATAATGCGTCAGCGTTGCGCCATCGCCAAGCGGCTTAAGATTTTCCTTCATCATTCCCGCGATTGTCGCGAATTTCGGATCGGCAGTGAGTACATCGAGGGCCTCGTGGCCGGTGAGGCTCATCGAGAGCCCGCGTTGTGCAATGATTTCGGCAAGTTCCAGCGCTTCTTCTGTGCGGTGATCAAGCTGCCGCGCAAGGATGCGGTTCTTCCAGACATATAAAGAGTAAGGCCGGATTGACTGGGCTTCGTCGAGATGGGTGTTAAGGCTCACCCAATCTTCTGCGTCAAATGCGACGCCAGCCTTTGCCATATGATCCTGATAGGAAGGAGGTTGCGCAAACGCACCGCTATTCGCCATCGCAATAAACACAACCGCAAAGGCCAGCAATTTTCTCGATCCCATGTTTAAATCCTTCCTGCGCCTCTTTGTAGCGGCCGACGCCAAATCAGCCAAGTTAGGACATTTGACGCAGCAAAAGCCTCAGGCGGCCATTGACCGCTGCGAGCCAATCGGCGAATTTTCCGAATATGACGAGTTCACTTGACCTGCGCCAACGCTATGAGACCGACGGCTTTGCGCTGGTCGAACGCGCTGCCGCGCCGGAAGTCGCAAAAAACCTGCTGGCGATCATCCATGCGAATATGACGCGGGACCCGGCTCTATTGAAAAGTTTCCTGTCGGAACCGCGGGTCAATGAAATGCCGGCCTACGAGTTTTATGGTTACCGGCTGCCGTCGGTGATGGCGTTCCACTGGGGGCTGACGTCGCGCATTGGCGATATCGCCGGCAAAAATCTCCTTCCAACCTATGCATTTTTTCGGGTGTATCCTAAAGGTGATCGCTGCCTCATACATACGGACAGGCCGTCATGCGAACACAGTTTTTCGATGGCGCTTGGCTATGGGGACGACATCGTCTGGCCGCTTGAAATCGGCGAGCGCTTTCATGAAGAAAAGGAAGCCGCCGACCGCCCCAAGGCGCGGGATTTTGAAGATGACGCCTATCGCTCTTTGATGCTCAATCCTGGCGACGCTATCGTCTATCATGGCGTGAATTATCGTCACGGACGGTCAATCCCGAACCCCAATCGCTGGTCAGCGCATATGTTTCTGCATTGGGTGGACGCCGACGGTCCGTTCAAAGATTGGGCGTTTGACAAAAAGGAATTTCCCGACGCAACCGATTTTCAATTTCCGGACACCAACGCATAAGAATGTCGCGTATAAAAAGACCGCCGCAAGGGAAGGGGGCTGCGGCGGTCTTTTCTGTAACGCGTTCCACGAATTGGGGGAGCGTGAATGCACGTCACAGGGGCTCGGAACTACAGGTTAGCGGCGCTCCAAAGTTTGGCGTAAGCCTCACAATGAATGAGAATTGATTTGTAGGCGGCAAGATTTACGCCCGCCGGTATTTCGTAGGTTTGAGCGCCGGCATTGCTCGAAAGCGGCGCGATAAGGACGGCGCCGTCGGTTGCATTCTTGCTGTTTGCCTCAGCGGCGGAGAGCGGCGACAAAAAGATTTTCAAATCCGGAGCCTTGCGCGTTTTGAAATCGCCGGACAGTTTGACGAATGTTCTGCCGCCTTCTTTGACGATTGACCAATCGCCTGATGATTTGGCTGTCTTTTTCTTCCAGACGCCGGAATAAAGCGTTTCGGACGCAGTTTCCGCCGCGCTGCCTTGCTGCCCCGCCCATACTGGCGCTGCGGCCGTGGCGGCCGCCAGGATCGCCGCTGCAAGCGCACTCAAAATCAGGTTGTTCATGGTTGTCCCGCTTCGTTGGCCGGTAATTTCGAATAACAAGGTGGCGCGGCGGCAGTTCACACGCAAAACACGAGCGCGGGAGCAAGATTACGAATGCGTGAGGATAAGGTCGAGCCGCGGCTAGATCATCGGGCGAATAAAAGGAAACGCACGATGATCTATTTTCTTTGCTGCGCGCCGGCCCGCGCGCGAAGGCGCGCTTACTATAATCTCGACCGCCTTCGCGGTCGGGGGGCGAAAAACCGGTTTCCACTTTTTCGCCCGGCGCTTTAGAGCGCAGCCCTGATTTTCGCTGCGGTCTCTTCCAGCAGCGCTGCGTCCGCCGGGCTGCCGCCTGCATGGGGCGCCAGGGCGCGGTTTTCATAGACCGGGATAATGTGAAAATGCAGATGGAAGACGGTCTGACCGGCCGGCGCGCCGTTAAACTGCGCAATACGAATGCCGTCGGGATTGAGGCCGTCTTTTACACCTTTAGCGATCCGCTGCACCATGTTCACAAGGGCGCCGAGAGACTCGGTCTTGATGTCAAAAAGGTTGGTCGCGTCAGCGTTTTTATGGACGACAAGGCAGTGGCCCCGGCTCTGCGGAAAGACGTCCATGAAGGCAAGCGTGTCGTTGGTTTCTTCGATTTTCACGCAGGCCATTTCACCGCGGATGATTTTCGCAAAAATATTATCCACGTCGTAAATCGTTTCAAGGCTCATACCTTATTTCCCTCGTCTTCCTCATCAATGGCGGCGGCGCCCGATTGAGCATTGGCGAGCAACGTCAATGCCTCGGCCTCCTGATTATCCGGCACCGCAATGCGGACGCCGCCCGGCATGGGCAGCACCGAATTGATCGCGCCGTCGAGCAACTCGGCTGCTACGCCATGAGCGTTCAGAAAACCGATAATGATTTTCGCTTCCTGCTGATTATGGGTGCGTTTGATGGTTTTCACCGGGGGTCATCCTTTACGTTTGTCTTTCTTGAACGGCATATAGTCCCGCAATGCTCTGATTTCCATGCCGGTTTGCGCGCGTTCCGCTTCAAGATAATTGCTTATGGCGCTGCGAAAGCTGTCATCGGGAATCCAATGCGCTGACCAGGTCGGGACCGGCTCATAGCCCCGGGCTATTTTATGCTGGCCTTGCGCGCCTGCTTCGACGCGGGATAGTCCATGTGCGATAGCGTAGTCGATTGCCTGATGATAACAGATCTCAAAATGCAGGAACGGTACGTCTTCTGTACACCCCCAATAACGTCCATAAAGCGTATCGCCGCCAATGAAGTTGAGGGCGGCGGCGATCGGCTGATTGTTGCGCTCGGCGACGATCATCAACAGCCTTTCCGGCATTGAATTGGCGATCAACCGAAAGAATTCCCGCGTCAGATAGGGCTGCCCCCATTTGCGCGCGCCGGTATCCTGGTAAAAAATCCAGAACGCGTCCCAATGGCGCTCTTCGATATCGGTTCCATGCAAACGCCGTATAATAACATCGTCTGCACAGGCGTCGCGCCGTTCCCGGCGGATCGCCTTGCGCTTGCGCGAAGACAGACGCTCCAGAAAATCTTCGAAATTTTGATAATCGCGGTTAAACCAGTGAAACTGCTCGCCCATACGCTGCAGAAAGCCTGCGCCCGTCAGCGCCGCCTGATCATCGTCGGTCGTAAAATTCACATGGAGTGAGCTCGCGCCCATCTGTTGCGTCGCCTGGCGCAAGGCAAGGGCGAGCCGGCTTTTTGTGGCATCAGTTTTCGCCAGCAGGCGCGGTCCCGGTACGGGCGTAAACGGCGCCGCACAAACCAGCTTTGGGTAATAGCGCCCGCCCGCCCGTTCATAAGCATCAGCCCAGTGATGGTCGAATACATATTCACCCTGGCTGTGGCCCTTGGCGTAAAGCGGCGCAATGCCGGTAATGTCGCCATGTTCTTCAAGAACAAGATGCATCGGCGCCCAGCCGGTCTCCGGACCGACAGATCCCGATGTTTCAAGAGCGTTGAGAAATTCGTGTGCAACAAACGGATTATAGGGCTGGTCTTGGGGCGCGGCGAAGGCGTTCCAGGTGTTGCGGTCAATATCGCCAATCGACGAGACCGTCCGGGCCAGCAACGCATCAGATCCGTCGGCCATCAGCTGATTTCAAAGACGCCATCGACTTCGACGGCGGCGTTCAACGGCAGGGAAGGTGCGCCGACGGCGGTGCGCGCGTGGCGACCAGGGCCGCCAAAGACTGCGACCATTAAATCAGAGGCGCCATTGACCACGGTGGGTTGATTGATGAAATCGTGGGTGCAGTTGACGAAGCCGCCGAGTTTGACGACACGCCTGACCCGGTCGAGATCGCCGCTGCACGCTGCTCTCAATTGAGCGACGAGATTAACGCCGCAGGCATGGGCGGCTTCAATACCGGCTTCAAGGGAGACATCCTTTCCCAGCTTGCCGGTGATCAAACCATCCGGGCCGATGGACACCTGCCCGGAAATAAAAACAAGATCGCCCGTAACGACAAAGGGAACATAATTGGCGACCGGCGCCACCGGTTCCGGCAGCACAATGCCGAGATCGGCGAGGTGAGTTTCGATGCGGGACATGGCGGTTCCTTGTATTAAGAATATTATAGCGGTGGTCGAAAGGATTGACCATCGGGCGTTCAGTCGCCACGCAGCTATCGCGTGAATGGGCGCGGCGGCCCAAGGCGCCCAAAAAGCGCGGCTTTGGCTTTATGCAGTGACGTCTATTTGTAGTCATTCACCAGTTCGCCATCCGACGAAGCGTCAAACTTAGGAAAGGCGTCGTTGATTTCATAAAAATCGGATTTTTCGCCAACAAATATGTGGCCAATTGTTTTAAGGCCTGTCGGTCCGTCGAGGGAGCCGGCAATAATGCCTGTGGCGTCGAAATCAAACGGCTCCCAGAAGAGGCTTGAACCGCATTCGCGACAGAAACCCCGGCGGGCGACCTGCGACGTCTGGAACCAGGCAAGCCCGTCTTCGTTAGTAATGGTGATATTGACCTTGCGCGCTTTTGAATGGGCGCCAAAGGCGCCGTGCAATTTTTGGCACATGGTGCAATGGCAATTTACGACACCCCGCAAAGGGCCTCTGACCTCATAGCGGACCGCACCGCATAAACACCCGCCAGTAGTTATTTTGTCCTTTCCCGCCATTTTATCTCCTAGTCTATGCTGACATTCAAAATGGGGATGGAACAGCAATTAAAAAGGGGTCACGAACGCTTCGCATACTTTGTCGTTAAGGCGGCATGATAATTAAATATGGTCGCTACGGAAGTCGAATTCATATTATTGCGGCGCTGTTTAGTTTTTCTGCGCTGCTGACAGGCATATCCTAGCGCCGCCGCAGGCTGCGGCCGGCCTTGACGGCGTCGCGCCCGAATTTATCCCTGATGGCGTCAATGGCTTTTTCCTGGGCGGCAATTTTCTCATTGTCATCACCAAACAGATCGCCCGGCCTGGCGCCGCTTTCAACCGATAAGTCCGAATAACCAACGCCAATCAGGCGATAGGCGCCGCCGCCGACGGTCTCATGCAGCATCTCTTTGGCGGCGGCAAAAGCCGTGCGGGCGAGATTGGCGGGCTCACCAAGAGTGCGCCGCCTTGTGATTGTTTTGAAACTTGCAGATTTCAGCTTCAATGTGACGACGCGGCCTTCAAATCCGCTCGCTTTCATCCGGGCGGAAACTTTTTCGCAAAGTTCCCACAGCAAATCCTCCAGCCATTGCGGGTCTTTGATGTCGCTATTGAATGTTGTTTCCGAAGAAACCGATTTGGTTTCCCGTTCGGGTTTGACGCGGCGCACATCATCGCCGCGGGAAAGCCGCGCCAGCCGCAGGCCCAGTTCGCCATATCGTTTGCCAAGTGTTGCGGAATCTATCTGCTGCAATTGTCCGACAGTCAAAAGGCCGTCTCTTTTGAATTTCCCGGTCATCGCTTTGCCGACGCCCCAGATCAATGAGATCGGCTGGCGGGCGAGAAAGGTTTTTGTTTCAGCTTTGCCAATGATCGAAAATCCGGATGGCTTGTCGAGATCAGAAGCGATCTTGGCGAGAAACTTGTTATGGGACAAACCGATCGACGCTGTAACGCCAAGCTTTGCCTCGACCTGTTGCTGCAATCTGGCGAGTGTGATCGCGGGCGGCGCGCCGTGAACGCGTGTCGTTCCGGTAAGATCCATAAAAGCTTCGTCGATTGACAGGGGTTCCACCAGCGGTGTTATCGCCAGCATCATTTTTCGAACCGTGCGGCCGACCTCGGCGTATTTTGCCATATTGGGCTTTATCACCACTGCATTGGGGCAGGCGTCCAGCGCTTTAAACATGGGCATTGCGGATTTCACGCCATAGGTGCGGGCGACATAGCAGCAGGTTGAAACGACACCGCGCACGCCGCCGCCGACAATGACCGGCTTGTCGGCAAGGCTTGGATCGTCGCGTTTTTCGATCGCGGCATAAAATGCGTCACAATCAAGATGTGCAATGGAAAGCTCGAAAACTTCGGAATGCGCGGTGATTCGGCGGCCGCCGCAGGCGCTGCAATGCGCTGCCGCGTCTTGCCCGGCAGTCAGGCAATCCCGGCAAAACCCGGTAATGTCGAAGGTTTCAATCACTTAACAAATGGTTACCACGCAGTGTTATCGGCGTTTTTTAGCTAAAAGCCCGCCGTTTCGTTCACCACAATAAACATTCAATTAAGACCTTTGCCGCAAAGTTTACCACAGCCGCCGCCGATTCGGCGCAGAGCAATTGAATACGTAAAGGCGTAATATGTCTGCCATGGAAAAGCTGGATTATTCCGCGCTTCCCAAGACTGTCCTGATCGTTGAGGACAACGAGCTGAATATGAAGCTGTTTCGCGACCTGCTTGAGGCGCACGGCTATAATACGCTGCAGGCCCGGACTGGTCCGGAAGCGCTCCGGCTCGCGGGGGAACATCACCCGGACCTCATTTTAATGGACATCCAGCTCCCGGAATTTTCCGGCCTGGAGGTAACGCAAAAAATTAAGAATAATTCCGAACTTGTTGATATTCCGGTGATCGCCGTCACTGCATTCGCCATGAAAGGCGATGAAGAACGCATCAGGCAGGGGGGCTGCGAAGACTATATCGCGAAACCAATCTCGGTTGTTTCATTTCTTGAGAAAGTGAAAAGGTATTTGGATTAGTCTCAATCCAAATTAACTCACTCAGGCCTATGGGGGTCCCATGACGGCGCGTGTACTGGTCGTCGACGATCTTGAACCTAACGTCAAACTGCTCGAAGCAAAACTTCGGGCGGAGTATTTCGATGTGTTGGGCGCTTATTCAGGCGTCGAAGCGATCGATACTGCGATTCAGGAACAGCCGGATATTATTCTGCTCGATGTGATGATGCCAGGCATGGACGGATTTGAAACCTGCCGGCGGCTCAAAGCTTCACCTGAAACGATGCATATTCCGGTCGTGATGGTGACGGCGCTTGATCAGCAGGCAGATCGTGTCGCGGGACTGGAAGCAGGCGCCGATGATTTTCTAACCAAGCCGGTAGAAGATTTGGCGCTCTTTGCACGCGTGCGCAGCTTGACGCGGCTCAAAATGATGACCGATGAATTACGCGCCCGCTATGCGACCGGCAAGGGCCTCGGCGTTGTCGATAACATCGACGTGGAAAATGAGACCGAAGACGCACGGATTCTTATCATTGACGACAATGAAGACCAAATCGAACGGCTTGCGGGCGCCCTTGGCGACGAAAAATATATCGTCGATCATGAATTGAATCCTGAAGTCGCCATGGGTCGTGCGCGGTCAGGCAGTTATGATTTGTTGATCGTCAATTTGTCGATTGAAGAGATGGACCCCTTGCGCCTTTGTTCGTCTATCCGTTCATTTGAAGAAACCCGGCTGACGCCAATCCTCGCCGTTGTGCGACAGGGCGATACCCGCAAGCTGGTCCGCGCGCTTGATATCGGCGTCAATGATTATCTGACGCGTCCGGTTGATAAAAATGAGCTGACGGCGCGTGCGCATACGCAATTGCGCCGCAAACGCTATGTGGATCAGCTTCGTTCGTCGTTCCAGACAAGCCTCGAAATGGCGGTGACCGATCCGCTGACAGGTCTATATAACCGGCGCTATCTGGCCAGCCATCTCAGCGCGATGTTTGACCGCGCGTTCTGGACCGGGCGTCCGCTGTCGGTGATGATTTTGGATCTTGATTTTTTCAAACAGGTCAATGACACTTACGGTCATGATGTCGGCGACAAAGTTCTGCAGGATTTCGCAGAGCGCATTTCAGGTACGGTACGCGGGATTGATCTCGCATGTCGTTATGGGGGTGAAGAGTTTTTGATCGCAATGCCGGATACCGATCTTGCTTTTGCCTCGGTTGTCGCAGAGCGCTTGCGCCAGGAAATCGCCAATCAGAAATTTGTCTTGAATGGCGGTCGCGATGAGCTTGCGGTCACAGTCAGCGTCGGCCTTGCGTCAACGGAAACCGGCCCTGAAGACGACAACGCCCAGAAACTGATCAAACGCACTGACGAAGCGCTTTATGAAGCGAAATCCGCAGGACGCAACCGCGTCATCAAAAGCGCTGCATAAGTTAAGCCGCGCAAATTTTCTATCACGCTAAATTTTGCTGGTTGCGTTTGGCGCTTGCTCGCCGCACCGAACAGGAAAACCGCAAGGCCGCTTTTCCTGATCACGCTCCAAAAACAATAAAGCCGCCTCGAAAGGCGGCTTATAAAATTGTCGATGACGCCGGCAGCGCTATTTGATTTTGCCCTCTTTGAAATCAACATGCTTGCGCGCCATAGGATCATATTTCCTGAGGACGAGCTTTTCCGTCATGGTGCGGGTATTTTTCTTGGCGACGTAGAAAAAACCGGTTCCAGCGGTGGAATTGAGCCGGATTTTTACAGTGGTAGGCTTAGCCATCGGTATCTCCCAGGGCGTTTCAGAGTTAAAGTGGTTGCCGGTTTATCGTCCGGAAACGCCCAAGATTAAAATAAACGCGATTTCTTGTGGGAAAACCGCGTGGCACTATTCCGGAAATGCGCCGGAGCCGCTGATCACGCGGCGAGCGCGGATAAATACTCATGGATCGGGACGTGTCAAGGCGGCCCTGGTTTTCTTCAGGGGAGGGCTTTGCGGGCGCCAGCCAGCCTCGCGCCGCCAGCGTCCCCGCGATCTTCAAATCCATGCATGCGGCAGGCCCATTGCAGGCCGATCAGAGCCCCCTTGGCCAGCGGCAGGATGGCAAATGTCGCAATAAGAATGACCGGCGCCCAAATGGCGTATTGCAGCCAGATTGGCGGATCAAAGAGCTTTTCTGAGGCTAACGCCGCTGGAATCACCAGATGGCCGGCAATTATGATCGTTAGCCATGGCGGAGCGTCGTCAGCCTCATGGCCAGAAATATCGAGCCCGCAAGCGGTGCAGGCCGGCGCGGTTTTGGTGTAACCGGCAAAAAGCCGGCCTTTGCCGCAGGCCGGACAGCGCCGGGCAAGCCCCCGGGCGATGGCCCGGCGGCGGGACCGCGAATCGCTTTTTCCGGCGCCGGCAATTTCGGGTGTCCTGGCCATGCCGCGCTATATGCGACCGGCGGCGATGTCGCGCAACCGGCGCAATCAGCGCAGGCGCTATCATCAGGCCCACTCACGGAGCTGTGTAATCAATTTGACCCCGAAGGCGTGTACTTTCTGGCATAAGCTTTTCGAACCAGCATGGACGGAGAGGAGCGATGACGATTTTGAAATGGGCTCTGGCGCTGATTGTCGGCGGATTTTTGATTATGATGGGGGTGATGAAATTCACCGGCGGCGCGCATATCTTTCAGTACATAGAATTCAAGGCCGGCAGCGCGGGCGTTCCTTTCGCTGATCTTGCCTATCCCCTTGGCAATTACGCGACCGGCTTATTGGAAATTGCTTCGGGCGCGCTGCTCATTTTGCCAATGACGCGCCAGCTTGGCGCAACACTCGCCATTCTACCGCTCCTGGGGGCGGTTATCTTTCACCTGTCGCCATTGCTCGGCGTGACGACGCCTGAGGGATTTTCCGATCCGGCGCCTGTTGCAGCGCTTGCCGCAGGCGGTCCTTTTGTCCGGACGGATTTCTCGACCGGCGAATCAAACATGCTGTTTATGATGGCCGCAGGCATGCTTGTTGTCGCGATCATCAATTTTGTTGTGCAGCGCCGGAATTAGGGCGGCTTGCGCTTGTGGCCATGCTTCGAGGCTCGGCATTGCCGAGCCCCTCAGCATGAGGGAATTGCCAAAATAATTATGCATCGCTCATCCCGAGGCGCTTTCACTAAGTGAAAGCCTCGAAAGATGGTTCCGGTTGCACTACTGATCAAACACTCTGGCGAAAATCGTGTCCACATGTCGGGTGTGATGAGAAACATCAAACAGCGCCTCGATTGTCTCTGCGGGTAATTTGGCGGAAACCTCGGGGTCTTTTTTGAGATTATCGAGGAAATGGCCTTCGCTGCGCCAGGCGGGCATCGCGTTGCGCTGCACCCAGGAATAGGAATCCTCGCGCGACACGCCGGCTTGCGTGAGCGCCAAAAGAACCCGTTGCGAAAACACCAGCCCGCCGAGGCGATCCAGATTTTGCTGCATGCGCTCGGGATAGACAACGAGATTTTCCACGACATTGGCGAGCCGGTGCAAGGCAAAATCAAGATGAATGGTTGCATCGGGCCCGATCCCGCGTTCGACCGAGGAATGTGAAATGTCGCGCTCATGCCACAGCGCTACATTTTCCATGGCCGGGATGACACACATGCGCACCAGGCGGGCGAGGCCCGTGAGGTTTTCGGTAAGGATCGGATTGCGCTTGTGGGGCATCGCCGAAGAGCCTTTCTGGCCCTTGGAGAAAAATTCCTCCGCCTCAAGAACTTCACTGCGCTGGAGATGGCGGATTTCCACCGCGAGCCGTTCAACCGATGACGCGATGACGCCGAGCGCAGCAAAAAATGCGGCGTGACGGTCGCGGGGAATGATCTGGGTTGAAACCGGCTCGACGGCGAGACCCATTTCATCTGCGACATGCGCTTCAACAGATGGATCAATATTGGCGAATGTGCCGACCGCGCCGGAGATAGCGCAGACGGCAATCTCCGCTCTCGCGGTCTCAAGGCGCGCCCGTCCGCGCCTGAACTCTGTATAAAAAGTCGCGAGCTTGACGCCGAATGTTGTGGGTTCTGCGTGAATGCCGTGGCTGCGGCCGACACAGATTGTATTTTTATGTTCCTGCGCGCGCTTTTCCAACGCGGCAAGGACGCGGTCCATCCCTGCGAGCAACAGATCGGATGCGCGGGCGAGCTGCACAGAAAGGCAAGTGTCCAAAACGTCGGACGAGGTCATGCCCTGATGTACGAAGCGCGCTTCATCTCCAACGATTTCCGACAGATGCGTCAGGAAAGCAATCACATCATGTTTGACCTCGCGCTCGATCTCGTCGATCCGGTCGCTGTCAAACTGCGCCGCTTTTCCCTTTTCCCAGACTTTCGCCGCCGCGTCTTTCGGAATGACGCCGAGCGCCGCCATTTGGTCAGCTGCATGGGCTTCAATTTCAAACCAGATCCGATATTTGGTTTCCGGCGACCAGACCGCAGCCATTTCCGGCCGCGAGTAACGAGGGATCATTGACAACTCCGTTTATGCGCTGGGGCGTTTCCGAAATAAAGTGGCTTCCGGTTTATCGTTTGGAAACGCCCCAGTCATGATAATTAGCGCATTTCTTAACGGAAGTTCATCGCGATAGCGATGAACGCGTCCCGTTAAAAGCTTCGCTTTTAACTTCGGAAATGCGCTAGCGCTATTTCTGCCGGCGCCGGCGGCGGGTCACATCATTCAGCTTGTGATGTCGCGCCTGTCTCAGGCGCCGGCGCATCACTTTCAAGAGTTCCCATAGGCGCCGCACCGGTCGGCTGCAAGGCGTCGTCTCCGCGCGCGCCCCAAATCCACCATCCGACGGCAAGTCCGATCGAGAACGTCAGAAGAAGGAGAAACCACATATGAGCGGCGAGCCAAAGCATATCTTTTCCTATCAATTATTGCGGATCGAAGATCAAATCAATTTCGATGCGGCGATTTCGCCGTCGTCCTTCAAGTGTCCCATTGTCAGCTAATGGTTCCGCCGATCCGGCGCCGCGCGCGGCGAGCCTTCGCGCGGGGACGCCGTTTTTGACCAGAAAGGCGGCGACGGCGTCGGCGCGGCGCCGGCTGAGCCGGCGATTACTGAAGTCACCACCAGTCGTATCGGTGTGGCCGGTAATCTCAAATGAGAATTGTGGGCATTCGCGCATCATGCCGGCCAGCTCCAAAAGGTGGCTGCGGCTTTCGCCCGTTATGTTACTGCGCTCAACTGCAAAGCCGATGCGATGGGCGTCGATTTTCTGGCGCAGCCGGATTCTGCAGGCATCGGTTGCTGCTTGCGCCAATATCGGGCCGGCCGCAGCTTCTCGCGCAATCGACGCGCTGTTAGCCGCCGGGCCTCCTGTGGCGGCCGGCGCCCCCGTTTCCGAAACCTCTGCGGCGCTGGTCGCATCGGCTGATATTTGGTCAGGCGGGCGCACATTGATGGCGGCAACGCCCATCATGCCGTCGGGCAGCGATGACATTAATCCGCGCAGGACATCAGCGCGCTCTTTGCTGTTTGCGGCGCCGGTTAACACGAATTTTGCGCCAGTAGCCTCAATTGCGCCGTCGTCAAGACGCGCCAGCGCGTGGAGACTGGTTGAGGCTGCGATGAGCCAGTCGCGTTCCGGCGGCGCGCCGCTCGCAAGATCAAGTGAGCCGGAAATTTCCACGCCGGGAAATATTTCGCGGACAAGCTTCGAGATTTCCCGGCGGGCATGTTCGCTGGGCGCATAGCCGGCAATGACAATTGCGTCATTCTGCCGTTCAGCGATCCACAGGAAGGGATCGGCAACCGGCAATCTGTCGGCGCCCAAAACGCCTGCGTAATCAACTGCAGTGATGCCGCCGACAATGACGCCGCCGCGCCAGATCGCGCCATTGACTGCGGCAAGGGCGTTGTCAACATCGTCATGAGACGGCGCATCGCCTGACAGAATTGCTTTTTGTCCGTCAATTCTCGCCTGCGCCCATGAAAAATCGCCTGCTGCAAGTTGTTGATTCACACGCAGCTGCAGCTCCCCTTCGGCGGTGACCGCAGAGCCGGGCAGGATATCAAACAGAATCGACAACACGCCCACAAGCGCCGTCGCCGACAAACCGAGCAGTATTTTTACGACGGCCTTCATGAAAGAGGTCCTGTTCGCGGCTGCAGCGCCGTCACCATTCAAGAATGACTTTACCGGAATGGCCGGACCGCATTACATCGAACCCTTTTTGAAACTCGGCAATGGGAAATCGGTGCGTCAAAATGGGCGAGAGGTCGAGCCCCGCCTGGAGCATTGATCCCATTTTGTACCAGGTTTCAAACATTCGCCGCCCGTAAATCCCTTTGATCTCAAGACCCTTGAAGATGACGTTATCCCAGTTAACGGCCGCGCCATTCGGCATAATCCCAAGCATTGCAATCTTGCCGCCATGATTCACCGTATCGAGCATTGAGGCGAAAGCGGCGGGGACGCCGGACATTTCAAGGCCCACATCAAAGCCTTCGGTCATGCCGAGATCCATCATGACATCGCGCAAGTTTTCACTCGCTACATTAACCGTGCGGGTGGCGCCCATTTGCCGCGCCAGGTCGAGGCGAAAATCATTGATGTCCGTGATGACGACATGGCGGGCGCCGACAAATTTGGCGATCGCCGCCGCCATGATGCCGATCGGACCGGCGCCGGTAATCAGGACATCCTCGCCGACAAGATCAAAGGCAAGCGCCGTGTGGGTTGCGTTGCCGTAAGGATCAAAAATCGCGCCCATATCGTCGGAAACATTCGGCGGCAGTTTATAAACATTGAACGCAGGCACCGCGACATATTCAGCAAAAGAGCCCGGCCGGTTGACGCCGACGCCGACGCTGTTGCGGCAAAGATGACGGCGCCCGGCGCGGCAGTTGCGGCAATAGCCGCAGGTCACATGGCCTTCGGCGGAAACCCGGTCGCCGACGCTCATATTGAAATGTTCGGGGTGAACCTCTGAGCCAATCTCAACAATCTCACCGGCAAATTCATGACCCACGGTCATCGGCACCGGAATGGTTTTCCGGGCCCAGTCATCCCAGTTATAGATGTGTACATCGGTGCCGCAGATCGCCGAGCGTTTGACCTTGATCAAAACGTCATTGACGCCGACGTCAGGCTTTGACGTATCGAGCATCCAGATGCCTTCTTCAGGCTTTGCTTTCATCAGGGCTTTCATGGGCGGGCCTCTATCTACTGTTTGGCTCTTGTTCGTCCCGCGCTGGCGGGGTTGAAAGTATCTTTCTACCTGTCGGCGAAGCGGACGGAGGGGTTGAATTCAAGTGTTGTTAATAGCCCCGTCCGGTCCTGCGGACCACCTCCCCCATAAATGCGGGAGGAACAGGCCGTTGTGGATGAAGTATTCAGGAATAATGGCGTCAACCAATCACGCCTAATTTCTTACCAACTTTGGCGAACGCCGTCACGGCCTCGTCGACCTGTTCGTCGGAATGCGCCGCGCACATCTGGGTGCGGATGCGGGCAAGACCCTTTGGCACGACCGGGAATGAAAAGGCGGTGACGTAAATCCCTTCTTCCATCAGCGCTGCGGCCATTTCGCCGGCAAGGCGCGCGTCGCCGAGCATCACCGGAATGATCGGGTGTTCGCCGGGGAGGAGATCGAAACCCGCCTCTGTCATTTGCGCGCGAAAACGTGCTGCATTGCGGAAGAGCTGCGCGCGTAACGCGTCGCCATCGTTGACGAGCTCCAGGGTTTTTAGCGTTGCGCCGAGCAGGGCCGGCGTCAGGGCATTGGAAAACAGGTAAGGCCGGGCGCGATTGCGTAAGAGATGCACGACTTTTTCGCTGGCGCAGATATAGCCGCCCATGCCGCCGCCCAGCGCTTTGCCCAGCGTACCGGTGAGAATGTCAACGCGGTCCGCAACGCCGCAATGGGCCGGCGCGCCGCGTCCGCCGGGACCCATGAAGCCCGTTGCATGACAATCATCGACCATGACGAGGGCGCCGAATTCATCGGCGAGCGCACAAATCTCATCGAGCCTGGCGATATAGCCGTCCATGGAAAAGACACCGTCCGTGACAATGAGTTTGGTGCGCACGCCGTCAGCATGCGCTGTCAGGAGCTGGGTCTTGAGATCGCCCATATCTGAATTTTTAAAGCGGTAACGTTTGGCTTTGCACAGGCGCACGCCGTCAATGATTGACGCGTGATTGAGCGTGTCGGAAATGATTGCGTCTTCCGCCCCGAGGAGCGGCTCAAAGACGCCGCCATTAGCGTCGAAACAGGCGGCGAACAAAATCGAATCTTCATAACCGAGAAAATCAGCGATGGCCTTTTCAACATTGCGGTGAAGATCCGTTGTGCCGCAGATGAAGCGCACTGACGCCATGCCGAATCCGTATTCGTCCATGGTTGATTTTGCGGCGGCGACGATTTCCGGGTGGTCGGCAAGGCCAAGATAATTATTGGCGCAGAAATTCAAGACGCGTTTGGTCTTGCCCTTGTGGGCGACGTCGATCACCGGCCCTTGCGCTGAGGTGATCTGGCGTTCGATTTTTTCCAGTCCCTGCTCACGGATATCGGCAAGCGTTTCTTCGATGCGTTGATAAAAAGCCTCGCGCATGGGCGATCTCCGTGGTCAGGTTGCGTTCTTTGTCAATGGTTTGGCAGCCGCACGGGCCGGGGTCAATTGCCGGTTTTGGAGAATATTTTCAAAGGATTGAAGGCTGGTTTATTATGTCGCCTGCGCCTTTCCCGAGCGCGAGGCGGCCGGAGCAAACACTTGTACGACACGTTGGAATGAAACGCCGGATGCGCCTGCGCCATTGATCGAAGGCCCGGCCGCATAGCACACTCACGGCCTGGCGAAGCGAGGAAAAATGATGATGAATTTCGATTCGAAAGTGCGCACATGCCTGTGGTTCGACAGTGAGGGCCGGAAAGCGGCGGAATTTTACGTCTCGCTGTTGCCGGACAGCGAAATCGAATCGATTTATCGTCCGGAACCCGGCGCTCCCGACCTTGTGGTTGAGTTTGCGCTTGCCGGCGCGCCTTACATGATTTTGAATGGCGGGCCGCATTACAAACACACGCCGGCTGCGTCGATCTCGGTTCTGACGAAAACGCAAGAGGAGACAGACCGCTTGTGGACGGCGCTCACGGGCAATGGCGGCGAAGAAAGCATGTGCGCCTGGCTCATCGACCGTTTCGGCGTCTCCTGGCAGATTGTTCCGGAGAGATTGGTTGAGTTGATCAATCACGATGACAAAGCCGGCGCCGCGCGCGCCCGCGACGCCATGATGCGGATGCGCAAGATCGACATCGCCGCGCTCGAGACGGCGTTCAGCAGTGAATGAAGGAGAAGACAAATGACTTATGTGGACGGGTTTGTCGGCGCGGCGCCGACGGTTAATCGTGAAAAATACATTAAACATGCTTTGGACGCCGCAAAAGTGTTTAAGGAATATGGCGCGCTAAAATTAGTCGAATGCTGGGGCGACGATGTCCCCGACGGCGAAGTGACGTCTTTTCCGATGGCGGTGAAAAAGCAGGCTGATGAAACGGTTTTCTTTTCGTGGATTTTATGGCCCTCCAAAGCGGTTCGCGACGAAGCGATGCCGAAACTTATGGCTGATGCGCGACTGCAGCCCGACGCCAACCCGATGCCGTTTGACGGTAAGCGGATGATTTTCGGCGGCTTCGAAATGGTAGTGGATGAATAGACGCCCGGGCGGCGCCAGATTGACGGCGAACCCGCATGCGGCGCGTTGCTGCTTATCGCGCGGCGTTGATCGCATGCGATCAACGGGACGACGCCAACCTCTAAAGAAACCGCGCGACAACGTCCTTATAGGAGCGCGAGAGTTTCAATTCGCCGCCATTTTCGAGGATCAGGAAATATTCGCCGTTTGAATGCGGATGCAGTTCCTTGACCTTTTTGACATTAACAATGGCTGAGCGGTGTACGCGCTGGAACCGCGCCGGATCGAGGCGCTGCTGCAGGGCTTTCATGGTTTCACGGATGATATGGGTCTTGCCGCCGGCGTGGATGCACATGTAATCGCCGGCCGCGTCGATCCATTCGATTTCATCGGCCGTCAATACGACGACTTTCGATCCGTCTTTGAAGGACAGGCGTTCTGCATAACGCTGTTTTTCCGCCCAGTCGGGATCGTTGATCAACTCCTTGATGCGGTCGCGGTCATCGTCGCTGAGCGAAGCGAGGAGTTCGACGAGCTGCGATTCTCGGCTGGTCGCGGCCTTTGACTTGATCGCTTCACGGGCGCGGTGGATGGCGTCTTTCAGGCGCTCTTCCTCAACCGGTTTGACGATATAATCGAGGGCGTTAGCTTCAAAGGCGTCGATCGCGTATTTGTCATACGCGGTAACGAATACAAATAATGGCGCTGGTCCGCCAATCATCGCGCGCACCACGCCAAAACCGTCAAGGCCCGGCATCTGGATATCGAGAAAAACGAGATCGGGGTTTTTCGCCTTGATGTCTCTGACAGCCTCGCGGCCATTGGCGCATTCGCCGATGATTTCGATTTCCGGAAATTCCTGCAGCCGTATTTTGAGACCGCGCAACGCCAGCGGCTCATCGTCAACGATCAGCACCCGTATGTTTTCATCGCTCATTTTATTGGCCCCGATTTTCAAATGGCAGTTTTATGCTGACGCACAGCCCCTGCGGCTCCAGTTTGGACAGATGGAATTGACCACGATCCTGATACATATAGGTGAGTCGGTCACGCATGTTGACCAGGCCGACGCCATTCTTTGAGTCGGTGAGAATTTTCGAGGGATCCGCCGGTGCATTCGGCCCATTGTCGCAGACCCGCAAATGCAACATATTGCCTTCACGTTTTCCTGTGATGGTAATCTCGCCGCCGCCTTCCATCTGCGCGATAGCGTATTTGATGGCGTTTTCAATGGCCGGCTGAAGGATGAGGGAAGGAACCGGCGCATCAAGAGCCTCCTCATCGATTTCGAAATTGACTTTGAGGCGGTCGCCGAAGCGTGTCTTTTCAATCTCGAGATACAATTTCAGGGCACGGACTTCTTCGGCGAGGGAAGTTTTCAATAGAGGGTCGCTGTCGAGAGAATAGCGCAAGAATGCGGAAAGTTGCGTCAGCATGTCGTTCGCTTGTTTGCCGTTCTGCTCAAGCACCAAAGTCGAGATGGCGTTGAGAGTGTTAAACAGAAAATGCGGGTTCAGCTGATAGCGCAACATTTTCAATTGCGCCTGATCCGCAAGCCGTCCTGACAGCAATGCGCGTTCCATTTCATTACGCAAGTTCAGATAATAATTGATGCCAAAATAAAATCCGGCCCACGACCCAAGGAGAAAGAGATTCACCGGCAGATCGGGGACGATCAGCAACAGGTAATTTGTTGTGCCGAGGCTCGCGCCGCGCAGATCCATCCAGGCATTGCCAAAAAGAACGCCAAATGTCTGCGCCTTCATGGCCGACATGGAAATGGCCATGATGATCGTCGAGGTCAGGACAATGGCCAGCAGCAATACCGGGCCCTGGTTTCGCGCGAGGCGATATATCGGTCGTGCAAGAATGCTGGTGGTTAACAGCCCGATGCCAGACGACGCCGCAGAGTAAAGCAGGGAATCCGGCGTCCGGCCGGCGACAAAAGTCGAAACGCTCAAAATGTGCAGCACGAAAAAACCGAGCCATCCGGTAATCTGGAGAATCCAGAACATCCGGCCCTTGTCGGCAAACAACCAGTTCATCCACCGCGCGGAACGGCCCGAGGCGGAAACAAATGGTCCGTGGTGCTGGGCCGGGATCTCGGCGGTGGTCATAAATGCGTACTCATCATCTAAAGTCGTATGAACGCTGCTCGTTGCTGCAATGCAAGATCGCCTGCGGCGAACAGCCCCTGCGCCGCGACAAATCCCTTCCTGAGCGCCAGCCTAACCCTATTCGCCGAGGGATAACAGCCGGACATCGCCGCCGGCGGCGGTGGTATTGATGGAGAGCGTGCGCTCGGTTGCAAAGCGCCAGGGCTCATCCAGGCTGGAAAGAAGCGGAACGATAGGGCCGGTCCGCGTTGCAAGGATCTTTTCAATCGCGGCGCGGCCGTCGCTGCCGCCGTCATAGACCACGGCGCTGACACGGTCGTCGAGAAGCAGTGCTGCGCGCACCGGGCCCGGAAAACAATGAGTGACGCCCGGCAACTGGTCTGCGGCGCATTCCATCGCGGTCGAAATGCGAGCGGCGTCGGGATCGGTGGCGATCACGCAATTACCGGCGGCGAGCGCCATGGCGATTTGACGATAGGTCGCTTTCGCATCGCCGCCGCCGAGACACAGCGCGACGCCGCGACCGCGCAGCCGCAAGGTATTTGATTCGCCCGTCGGTCCGGGAAGTTCGATGGCTTGCTGAAACCCTGTTTGATAAAGGATCGCGCCGCCAATGAGAAATTGCGCCGCATCCGGAACATCTTCAGCGGCGCGGCGCATGACTGCGCCGCGATCGAGATTATTCCAGGCGTGATAGTCGGCGTTTGCTGCATTGAGCTCGTTGTCTTCGGCGGCGGGCAGGAGTTCGTCTGCAATTTCAATTATTTTTCCGCCGCTCGGACGGGCGCGTTTTGTCAGCGCCTTTAGATAATGCGGACCGCCGGCTTTCGGGCCGGTTCCCGATAAGCCTTCGCCGCCAAACGGCTGGACGCCGACGACAGCGCCGATCTGATTGCGGTTGATATAAAGATTGCCGGTGCGGGCGCGGCGCGAGATCGCATGCATTGTTTCGTCGATCCGCGTATGGGCGCCCATGGTAAGGCCAAAACCAAGCCCATTGATATCGTCAACAAGCGCCTCGAGCCGTTCAGCCTTGAACCGGACCACATGCAACACCGGTCCGAAGATTTCCTGTTTTAGATCACTCAGCGAAGCGATCTCGAAAGCCGCCGGCCGGATAAAGGTTCCGTCCTTCGCGTTGTCGATTGCCGGCGCCCGCGCAATCAGCTTCGCTTCACTCTCCAGCCGCTTTATATGTTGCGCGATCTCTTCACGGGCGCTCGCATCGATCACCGGGCCCACATCGGTTGAAAGAAAAGACGGATCGCTGGTGACGAGTTCGGCCATGGCGCCGCTGAGCATTTCCGTAAACCGGTCCGCAATGTCGTCCTGGACGCAAACAACGCGGCAGGCGGAACAACGCTGCCCTGCGCTTTGAAACGCTGAGGCGATCGTATCTTTCACCGCCTGTTCCAATAACGCTGTCGAATCGATGATCATGGCGTTAATGCCGCCGGTTTCGGCGATCAGCGCTGCGTCATGCTTGCCGCTTTCAACAAGGCTCTTTTTGATCGTCTGAGCGACTTGCGTCGAGCCGGTAAAAATGACGCCGCCAATATCGGGATGAGCGACCAGCGGCGTGCCGATTGTCGATCCGCCGCCGGGAAGAAAATGAAGGGCTCCGCCGGGTATGCCAGCCTCATGAAGCAGTTTGACGGCTTCAAAGGCAATCAGCGGCGTTTGCCCTGCGGGCTTGGCGACGACACAGTTCCCGGCGGCAAGGCCGGCTGAAACCTGGCCAAGAAAAATCGCCAACGGAAAATTCCACGGTGAGATGCAGGCAACGACCCCAATCGGTTCGCTGGTCAGTTTTTCCGCCTCGTCGGCGTAATATCTGAGAAAGTCCACGGCCTCGCGCAATTCGGCTACGGCGTCCGGCCAGCTCTTGCCCGCTTCGAATACCGCCAAAGTCATAAAATGCGCGCCTCGCTGTTCCATTAAATCGGCGGCGCGGCGCAAGGCGTTGGCGCGTGATGCGACAGGGGTTGCCGCCCATTGCGGCGAAAAGGCCGCAGCCGCAGCGCAAGCGTCATCGACTTCGTGCGCGCCGACGCTTTCAACCGATCCGACTGCATCGGTGAGGTTTGCGGGATTAGTCGCCGGGGCGATGACGCCTGCGCGCAATTTGCCATTGATGATCGCCCGTGCGGCGATTGGCGCCAGACTTTCGCGTGCTGCCGGCGCCATCGCCGTCGCCACCGGCGGATGGGTCTCGTCCCATCCTTTGGCGGCGAGGCGGCCGCCCAGATGGTCACGCGGCGCCGGGATATTCGGATTTTCAATCGGATTAAGCGCCGCTATTTCCTCAAGCGGGTCGGCAACGACATCGTCCACAGACAGATCGGGATCGATCAGCTGATTGACGAAAGACGAATTGGCGCCATTTTCCAAAAGCCGGCGCACAAGATAAGGCAGCAGTTCTTTATGGCCGCCAACCGGCGCATAGATGCGTGAACGCACGCCATGTTCGGTCAGGCTGTCATGCAAGGCTTCGCCCATGCCGTGCAGGCGCTGCAATTCATAGTCCGTATAATTGCCCGCCATTTCCCGCACCATCGTTGCGGTCAGCGCATTGTGGGTCGCAAATTGCGGATAGAAATAATCCGTCGCGGTCAGAAGTTTTCGCGCGCAGGCAAGATAGCTGAGATCGGTTGAAACCTTTCGCGTAAACACCGGGTAGCTCTCAAGGCCCATCACTTGCGCGCGCTTGATTTCAGAATCCCAATAGGCCCCTTTGACCAGGCGCACCATAATCCGCCGTCCGGTATCGTGGGCAACGGCGGCCAGCCAGTCGATGACAAAGGATGCGCGCCGCTGATAGGCTTGCACGACGACGCCGAAACCGTCCCAATTTTGCAGGTCGGGATCGCGCATCAGGCGTTCGATCAGATCGAGGGAAAGATCGAGGCGGTCGGCTTCTTCGGCGTCGATGGTAAAACCCATATTGGCGGCTTTGGCTTTCACTGCGAGCGCGCGTGTTCGCTCGCCGAGCTCGTCAAGCACACGGGCTTTTTTGCCATATTCGTATCGCGGATGCAGCGCCGAAAGCTTGACCGAAATGCCGGGATTGCCGGCGGCTTTGTCACTTGTGGAGCGTTCCGCGATGGCGGCGATGGCCTGCTCATAATCATGAAAATAATGCTCAGCATCACTTTGCGTATGCGCAGCCTCGCCGAGCATATCGTAGGAAAAGAGATAGCCGTTCCTGGCGTATTTCTCGCCGCGCCTCATGGCTTCGTTGATGGTCTCGCCGAGAACAAAATGCTCGCCCATGATGCGCATCGCCTGCGCCACTGACGCGCGGATCACCGGTTCGCCAAGCCTGTCGAGGGCGCTTTTCGTCGCCGCCGCCATGCGGCGGAGGGGATCTTTGGCTTCGATCTCGTCGAGCCAGGCGGCGGTCAGCATGAGCGCCCGGGTTGAAAAATTGACCAGTGGAAAGGGGCTCGCGCCTGCATGAGCCGCCCAGTCGCCCGCCTCAATCTTGTCTTCGATCAGAGCGTTTGCGGTCGCGGCGTCCGGCGTGCGCAACAGGGCTTCGGCCAGGCGCATTAAAGTAACGCCTTCGGCCGTCGAGAGCCCGTATTCCTGAAGAAATTTGTCAATCAGGCCGGAGCGGACGGCGTTCGCCCGCGCCAGCTCAACGAATTCGGTGGCATTTGTCTGCGCGCGGCTTCTCATTTCCGGCGCCAGCGCTGTTTCAGCGACGAGGGCAGGGACAAGCGTCGCCTCGGCCACGAGATAGTGATCTCGAATAATGGCGCGCAAGGCGTCAAGCGAAACAGGTGCAAGCATGATCAGACCCTAAAAACCCGGAATTTGCCGCCTCGCTTAGCGCTTTGCTTCTCGTCTGTCATGTCCCGTTCGGCCAGGTCATAAAATTTGATTAGAATTGACTTTCTAAACCCGGTTTCGGGCGCTGCACGCGGCCATTGCGCGGGTCCACAGCGGGGCCTAACTAAAGACCGGATGGCGCCGGATTTTGCCGCCTGCGCACCGCTGATTTATGACAGCCGACCCCAATGCTGAAAGGACGCCCCTAATGACCGAAGCCTATATTTACGACGCCGTTCGCACCCCGCGCGGCAAAGGCAAGGCCGATGGCAGCCTGCACGAAATCACCCCGGTCCAGCTCGCGACCCAGGTTCTTGAAGCGGTCCGGGACCGCAATGAAATCGATGCAGGCGAAATTGAAGATGTGGCGTTTGGATGTGTGTCGCCTGTCGGCGAACAGGGCGCGGTGGTTACCCGCACCGCAATCCTCAATGCCGGTTATCCGGAAACCACCTCAGGTATTCAGGTCAATCGCTTCTGCGCCTCGGGTCTGGAAGCAATCAACATCGCCGCAGCGAAAGTAAAAGCCGGCGAGGCGGATCTGACGATTGGCGGCGGCGTTGAACATATGAGTCGCGTTCCCATGGGTTCTGACGGCGGCGCCTGGCCGACCGATCCGGAAACAGCGTTCAAGACGTATTTTGTGCCGCAAGGGATTTCCGCTGATTTGATCGCGACGAAATACGGCTTCTCCCGCGATGATGTGGACGCCTATGCGGTTGAAAGCCAGAAGCGCGCCGCGCAATCCTGGAAAGAAAAACGATTTGAAAAATCGATTGTCCCGGTGAGAGATGTGATCGGCGAAGTCGCGCTTGATCACGACGAGACCGTGCGCGCGAACACTGATATGCAATCGCTCGGCGCATTGTCGCCATCTTTTACGATGTTCGGTGAAAATTTCGGCTTTGACGCCGTCGCTTTGCAAAAATATGCGGACCTTGAAAAAATCAACCACGTCCATCATGCGGGCAATTCTTCCGGTATTGTTGACGGCGCGGCCGCCGTGCTGGTCGGCAATGAAGAGATTGGCAAAAAACTGGGGCTCAGGCCCCGGGTGCGCATTCGCTCAATGGCGTCGATTGGTTCGGAACCGACGATCATGCTCACCGGCCCTGAATTTGCCGCCAAAAAAGCCCTTGCAAAGGCCGGCATGACCCCCGGCGATATTGATCTTTGGGAATTGAACGAAGCTTTTGCGTCGGTTGTGTTGCGTTTTATGCAGGCGCTCGACATTGATCACTCGGATATCAACGTCAATGGCGGCGCGATTGCTATGGGTCATCCGCTTGGCGCGACCGGCGCGATGATCATGGGCACCATGGTCGATGAGCTTGAGCGATCGGGCAAGAATACCGCTCTCATCACGCTTTGTATCGGCGCCGGCATGGGCACGGCGACGATTATTGAACGCGTTTAATTTCAGACAATAATACGGACGGAAACGATGTCATACGAAACCATCACAGTTGATACTGATAGCGACGGCATTGCGCTGGTGACCATCGATTTGCCAGGCGTGTCGATGAATGTCTGGAACGAGGCGCTGATGCGAGACTTCAGCGCGTTCGTTGACGATTTCGCCGCCAATGATGAAATCAAGGGCGCGGTCATTACGTCGGGCAAGGCCTCCGGGTTTCTAGCCGGCGCTGATCTGCGCATGCTGGGCGGAGTGAAAGCGTCTTCGATAACAGAAGCTTTTGAGAGCGCCTTTGGGCTGAACGCCATGTTGCGCAAGCTTGAAACCAGCGGCCATCCGGCAAAAGCGCTCCAGAACGGCCAGGCTCACGCCAAACCTGTGGCGGCTGCCGTCAACGGTCTTGCGCTTGGCGGCGGGCTTGAGCTGGTGCTCGCCTGTCATCATCGCGTCATCGCGGACAATCCGAAAATCCAGCTGGGCGTTCCCGAAGTGCAAGTGGGCCTGTTGCCCGGCGGCGGCGGCACCCAGCGTATTCCGCGCCTCGCCGGTCTTCAAAACGCTGCGATGATGGCGACGCAAGGAAAACCGATCGATCCCAATACTGCGAAAAGCTACGGCATTATTCAGGAAATCGTTCCTGCCGAAGAAGTCGTCGCGAAAGCAAAGGAATGGGTCAAAGCCAATCCAAAAGTAACCCAGCCATGGGACAAAAAGGGCTTCAAATATCCCGGCGGCGGCGGCGCCATGGACCCCCGCGCAGTGCAATTCTTTATGGCGGCAAACGCCATGGCGCAAAGCCAGGCGCAACATAACTATCCGGCAATTCAGGCGATCTTGTCATGTCTTTATGAGGGATCGATTGTGCCGTTCGACACGGCGATCCGCATCGAGTCGAAATATTTCACAAAACTTCTTTCCGGTCCGACCTCCAGGAATATGATCCGTACACTGTTTATTAACAAGCAGGCGGCGGAAAAGGGTGAACAGCGCCCGAAAGACGTCCCCGCAACCGATATCAAGCGCGTCGGCGTTCTCGGCGCCGGCATGATGGGCGCCGGCATCGCCTATGTGACAGCAAAAGGCGGCATGGATGTTGTGTTGCTCGACCGCGATCTTGACTATGCGGAAAAAGGCAAAGCCTATTCAGCCAAGATCGTTGAAAAAGGCGTATCGCGCGGCAAGGTCACGAAAGAAAAGGGTGAAGCCTTGCTGGCCCGGATCACGCCGACGACGGATTATAACGATCTAAAAGACGTTGATATGATTATCGAGGCGGTGTTTGAAGACCCGGATGTCAAATCCGATGTGATCAAGAAAGCCGAAGCGGTAATTGGCAAGGATGTTATTTTCGCATCAAACACATCGACCCTGCCGATCACGGGGCTGGCAAAATATTCAGAACGCCCGGATCAATTCATCGGCATTCACTTCTTCTCGCCGGTAGACAAGATGCCGCTTGTCGAAATCATTCCTGGCGATAAATCCGGCGACCGTTCGCTGGCGACGGCGCTCGATTATGTGCGCCAGATCAAAAAGACGCCGATCGTCGTAAAGGATACGCGCGGTTTTTACACAAACCGCGTCGTGCCGCCTTATCTCGGCGAAGCGATGATCATGGTGCAGGAAGGCATAAAGCCGGCGCTGATTGAAAACGCCGCCAAATCCCTCGGCATGCCGGTGGGCCCGTTAGCGCTGACCGATGAAACGTCCCTGTCGTTGGGGCACATGCTGATGCAGTCGACCAAGAAAGAACTGGGCGATCAGTATAAACCATCAGGCAATGAAGAACTGCTCGAAAAAATGGTGGTGACGCTTGGCCGTCATGGCCGCAAATCCGGCGGCGGATTTTATGAGTATCCCGAAGGCGGCAAAAAGCATTTGTGGCAGGGCCTTTCCGAACATTTCCCGGTCGCCGACGAACAGCCGAGCGTCGAAGAGGTCAAAGAGCGTCTGTTATACGCACAGCTTGTGCCGGCGGCGCAGTGTTTTGCTGAAGGCATTGTTTCCGATCCGCAATCGGCTGACCTTGGCGCTATATTCGGCTGGGGTTTTGCGCCATGGACCGGCGGGCCCATGAGCCACATCGATACGATCGGTATGGAAACGTTTGTCCGCAAAGCCGAAAGTCTCGCCCAGAAATACGGCGCGCGATTCAATCCGCCGCAAAGCTTCCGCGATATGGCAAAAGCCGGCGACAAGCTTTACGGCAAGGCGGCGTAGGGATAATTATCGTCATTGGCGGGTCTGCGGCGCGCCGCCTGCACCGCGGACGCGATGATGGAAATCGGCGGCGCGGGACGCGTATCCGGCGCTGCGCCGTGCGGTCCAAATGCAGACGCTTTTTGACGCAGCGCTAAACCGCTGACAAATTATATTCGGCAGCTTTGGCGATCGCCGCCGCCCGCGTTGGACAGATGTTTTGAGCCTTAATTTTTTGTAAAACCCCGATCGATCTGAGTGTTTGCTCAGCAGCGCCCGACAATCCGGCGACAAGGCAAATCCGTCCCGAAGCCGTGCTGGCGGTTATGAGCTCGTTGATGGCAAAAGCGGCGGTCGTATCGATGCCGGCGGCGTGGGTGAAATCATAGATTACTGCTTTGCTCTCAACTTCAGCCGAGCCTGCGCGCTTTACGAGCTCACGCGCGGAGGCGTAGGAGAAACGGCCGCGCAAGGACACGACCAGAATACGACCCTGCTGCTGTTCAAGAATTTTTCTTTCTTCCGCATCGAAATCATCACCGTCGTTGGGTAATGCAACGCTGGTGACTCCCTTCAACTCTTCAGACTCCATCCATTGCGCCGTTACAAAACTCGCGAGGATCAGCCCAACCGCGACCGCTGTGATGAGATCGACAAAAACAGTGAGGCCGAGCGTGATCAGCATCACCGCGACTTTGGCGCGCGGTGCCGTTCTGATGTGGCGCAGATAATTCCAGTCGATAATATCCCAACCGACTTTCATCAAGATACCGGCGAGGGCGGCATGGGGAATGCGTTCCGCCAATGGGCTGAGACCAAGGACAAGCGAAAGGAGAATAGCGGCATGAAGGGCGCCGGAGACGCGGGTGCGACCGCCGGCGCGCACATTGACGACCGTTCGCATGGTCGCGCCGGCGCCCGGCAGGCCGCCAATTAATCCGGCAACCATGTTGCCGATTCCCTGCCCAATCAGTTCCCGGTTGGAATTGTGATGTGTGCGCGTGATCGAATCGGCGACGAGCGAGGTCAATAAACTGTCAATGGAGCCCAGCAGCGCCAGAATGAAGGCCGGCTGCAGCATTGCCGGCAGTTGTGTTAGGGCAAAGGCAGGAAAATGAAGGGCGGGAAGTCCGTTTGGAACATCGCCGATTATTGGCGCGTCCTGGAAGACAAAAGCGGCAAGCAATGTACCAATAACCAGCGCAGCCAATGGCGGCGGCAATATTCGCCGCAGCGACGACGGCCAAAAAACCATCACCGCCAATGCAATAACGGCAATCACAAACGCATGCGGATTGCCCCCAAGAGCGATTTCCGGAAACGCGCGAACCGCCCCGAGGGTTCCCCCGTCAGCGGCGGCGACGCCGAAAAAAGGGAGAATCTGAATAAGGATGATGATCGCGCCGATCCCGGACATAAAGCCGGAAATAACCGAATAAGGCGTATAGGAAACATACCGGCCGACGCGCAAGAGGCCGAACATCACCTGGAACAAACCGCCCAGGACAACAATTGCAAAGGCCTCCGAGATATTGTCCGCATGCAGCGCAACGATTGTCGCCATCACCACTGTCATTGGGCCGGTGGGCCCGGAAACCTGCGCAGGCGTTCCGCCAAACACGGCCGCAAAGAACCCGACCGCTATGGCGCCATAGAGACCGGCAATCGGCCCGAGGCCGGAAGCAACGCCAAACGCCAGAGCGAGGGGCAGGGCGACAACAGCGGCGGTCACGCCGCCAAAAACATCGCCGCTAATTCTGTTAAGGGACGCGTTCAAATAACACTCCTGATTGTCGCCGCCTTTTTTTGATTGCCGTAACCCGGACGGCTATTTCGCAGGCGGTCAATTATTGTTGATCGGGGTTGGATTTTAAAAAGGCGACCTAATCGCGCCCGTTCAATTGCGCCTTGCCCTGAGTAGTGACTCCAGCATTTCAATTTGCTGAGATTGTTGTGCGATCAACCCGGTCAACTGGTTCTGGCGCATTTCATCGAGCTTTTCGTGCAGCTGCATGATTTCAAGTTCGGATTTGAGATTGACCTCGTAATCATGGCCGGCGACGGCGCGATCTTTCGCGGCCTGCCGGTTCTGAGACATCATGATGATCGGCGCCTGGACCGCCGCGAGCATTGAGAGAATGAGATTTAAAAAAATGAACGGATAGGGATCGAATGCGCTGCGATAGGCGGCCGCCAGGATCAGATTGCCGCCAACCCAGGCAGCGAGAACGGCGCCGAACAGGATGATAAATTTCCATGAACCGCCAAATTCGGCGACTTTGTCGGCCAGACGGTCGCCAAACCCTGTCTCTGCATCTATTTCCCGATTTATGTTGCGCGCAATGCGCCGGCGCGCCGACAGTCGTTCAAGCACCCGCCGTTCACGGTCGGTCAGGTCCTCCGGTTTTAAATTAAAAAATTGAGTGGCGAGGGTTTTAAGGTCTGTTGCCATGTCCGGATCCCGTATCGCTGAGCTGTTGTCGTTTTATTCTATACCCGAGAAGGCTGTGGTGGCGACGCAATATTTGCGCCGGGCGTTTTGCGGGTAACGGACCCGGCGCGGAATTCAGCGATTATTCGACTGCGACAAAAGTGTCGTCAGCAAATGGTCGGACGGGCATCCTATGCAGCGGATGACGCCTTCATCGCGATGACAACGTCTTTGAGCACATTCAGCTCAAGTTGTTCATCCTCGTGTAATCTTCGCAATATGTCTTTTATCGACATGATGGCGAGCACCTCGCCCTTATCGACAACAACCAGATGGCGTATCTTGTGATATCCCATAAGATCGAGCGCACCGGCCAAATTCTCTTCCGGCGTGCATGTGACGACGTCGGAGGTCATCGCCTGGGACACCGAAATGTTTCCGATATTTCCATTGTTTGACGTGAGCGCTTTAATGATGTCATGGTCCGTTAAAATGCCTTCGAGAGTCCCGTCTTTATCAAGAATCACGATTGCGTTGACGCACTGATCGGTCATCATTTTCGCTGCGAAAAGCAGCATGTCGCCTGATTCACATTTTGCCAAAGTGGTTTGATCTGAATTGATAATGGCGTTGACTTTCATCTTACGCTCCCAGGTTGGTCGTGGTTGATTGAAATTTATTCTTGATTGCACCGCGCCGCACGTGCGAATGCGCGCATGGCGCCATAAATCCGGATGATCCTTATACGGAAAAAAAGAGCGGAAGCGGTCAATGAACTACCCACCGCTTCCGCTGCAGTTGCGCCATGAATGTACAATATCGAGAGCGGTCGCTCCTCTATCCGGGGTTTCCGGCAGCCTGTCATTGAATAGTCCGCAACAGCGATCCTAATGAACGGTCAGCCTTGTTTGAATTTGATCCCAACGCCGCAGGGCTCGCTCTATGCGTTCCATATGACGAAGCGTCACCATTTGGGCGCCACGCTCCTCTTTTGAAAGTGGCGCGCGTGGCTCGGAGAAAAGTCCGGTGAGCGCCGAGATTTTGCCGCGCACCATTTCAATTCGTTGTGACAGCCGGATGCCGATATGGGTCAAATCGTTGAGATAATTCGACCTCTGCGCGCCCTTGCGGCGCATACGGGCATTCTCGCGCCGCCGGAAGAGCATTTCATTGCCAAGCCGCCGGACAATTTCAAAGCTGTCTTCAATATCGTCCTCAAGTTCCTCTATCGTCGATTGTTCGACCGCGTCGCGGTCGCCGCAAAGGCTGGGATTTCTCAGTGATGACGCCATTTCTGTTCTCTGCTTTTTCAGCGCCGCGCGCCGCGGCCGCCTGTTGTGCAGCGCAATGTCTGCATGACCAAAATATTTTACAAGCGAATAATATTTGACGTTTCTATCGGATATGTCGATAATATTTTGGCAAACCCTGTCAAATCCACACTGATGCAGGGCGAAAAGCTTCGAAGAAGGCCGCGACGTGGACATTGAGCTTGCGCGAACTTTTCTGGTCGTTGTCGAAACCCGTAACTTCGTCAGAGCGGCGTCCGAACTTCACGTGACCCAATCCACGGTCAGCGCCAGAATCCGGTCGCTGGAAGATCAACTCGGCAGGCCGCTGTTCATTCGGAACAAAGCCGGCGTGTCGCTGACCTCTGCCGGTGAGCTTTTCAAGCGACATGCGGCGACCCTGGTTCATGTCTGGCAACACGCCAAAAGCGAAGTTGAGATACCGGAGGGCTACGCCGACGTCGTTTCGATTGGCGCGCGGTTTGCGCTCTGGGATCCGTTCCTTCTCCGCTGGCTCGCCTGGATGAAAAAAGAACATCCCATGATCGCGATTCAGGCGGAACTTGGAATGTCCGACACGATCACGAAACGCCTCGCAGAAGGAACGCTCGACCTTGGCGTAACCTATTCTGCGCTCAGCATGCCGGCATTGAAAGCGGAACCGCTTTTTCTTGAACGGCTCATGCTGGTGACAACAGACCCAAAGGATCATTCGGTTTTGCCGGCGAATTATGTTCACATTGATTGGGGTGCGGATTTTCAGCGGGAGTTCAGGCTTTCCTTTCCAGGCCAGCTTGGTCACGGCATGAAGATAAACCTTGGCGTATTGGGACTAACCTATATCAAAGACAATGGCGGCGCCGGTTATTTTCCCGAACGGTTGGTGCGGGCGGAGCTTGAAAGCGGCGCTCTGATCCGCATCCACGAGGCCCCGGTCATTACATTCCCGGTCTTCATGATCTTTCCGTCGGAACACGCCAATCCGTCTATTGTATCCGCACTGGACGGACTTCGTCTGGTCACCCGGTCGGCAATCAGTGAAGAGTACCAGTTGAGCAGCTCCGATTGAGCATGTTGCAAATTTAAGCGGTTCAAGCGCTTCTGGCAGTTGTTTGGCGGCGGCGTCGCCAAACGGGCCCGTTGAAAACGCACCAGCAATGGCGGCCAACGAAATTCCGAGCCTCTGATCTCAAACCATCCTGAAGTTTCGCCAAATAATATTGGCCAGGCCGATTACAGCTGCGAAATTTATTCGTTTGCCAGGAAAAATGCGACGCCTAAATTTATGCCGAGATCCATGCGCAGCGAAAGTATTCGAGCCACCGGAAAACGAGCGGATTTGGGACCTCATCTTCTGCGACCGAGCACACTTTAAGAAAGGAGAATAATGAGATGCGGGTGAAAGGCGCATGATCGCCGCACCCGCATCTCATTGTTTTCAGGCCATACAATGAACAACGCAGTGATCGTCGATATGACTCATTGGGAAACAATTGGACACTGGATCCTGGCGTTCTTGATTGGGTCCGAAACCTTTGCAGCCATTGGCGCTCCGATTTGGGCAACGCTGTCCTATGCAGGGCTCGGCAAAACGGGTGTCTATATAACGGTTGCGATTTCCGGCGCTGTCGCGCTTGCCGCAGCGATCTGGATATATCGCCGGGCGAAACGGCAATGGATCATTCAACAATCAGAATGTCGCGCGGCGCGATCGGACGAGGCTTGAAGGAATCAACGAGCAGCGTAAGGGCCGAGCACGCGGCGGTGACTGCTTCTCCAAGTGATTTTCGCGGCAAGAATGTTTCTGCGCGGCTGCGCGTCAGGGCTGCCGGACATGTGACGGGATCATTCGCCGGATCAATCCGTCGCGTTTGATAAACTGATGATAAAGCGCGGCGCCGTCATTGTCCGCTCGCGACCGCCGCCCTGCGCTGCCGCATCCGGAGCAGCCGACATTGTCGGGACTGCAGCGACCGCCGCTATTATCGCCTTGTTCGGTCGCATGCATCCTGTTCCTGTTTACAATGACGACACACAATCACTGTCGGGTGCTGAAAACATTAGTGATAAAACGCATTTTCGTTTTGATGCAGATCAATATAGGAAATCCCTGATAATGCACTCAATCGTTTTCCGAATCCGCATTGTCGTATTGGCGATTATCAATTCGTAATATTGCGGCGTCGGCTGTTGCGCTTCGAGCGTCTGTTGCCGGGGAGGGGATTTGACCGTGTAAAGCCGGGAAACGGCGCCGCCCAATTCTGGCTTCAGTCAACAAAACGCCTTGTGCAGCGTTTTGATAATTTCCGCCGCCGCCTTGTCCGCAATTGAATAGTAAATTGTCTGGCCTTCGCGGCGCGTCGCCACAAGACCTTCCTGTCGCAGTCGCGCCAGATGCTGCGACACGGTCGCCTGGCGCAATTCAAGCTCATCCGATAATTCACCGACTGATCTCTCGCCATCAGCCATGAGGCAAAGCAGCATCAGGCGGTTGCGCGACGCCATGGCTTTGAGAAGCTGCGACGCTTCGTCCAGATTTTCTTCCATTTTCGCGAATTTGGTCATGGCGTTACTCTTTACATTCGAATATACGAATGTATATATACTAGGCCATGCGATACTCGAAGTCCAGATGAAAACGATTCGCACGCAGATTGGCCCGTTAAAATATGGAGAATGATATGAATATCGATCGAAGCGTCTTTGCATTCGCCGGATTATTGATCCTGATCAGTCTCAGCCTTGGCTATTTGGCGCATCCATACTGGCACGGGCTGACAGCCTTTGTCGGCCTGAACATGTTTCAGGCGGCGTTCACGAAAGTTTGCCCATTGGCGATTCTCTTGAAGCGGTTCGGTTTGAAACCGGGTCCGGCTTTTTAGGCGGCTGAGTGGCTCAAAGCCGGGTCGGGAGAGCATAAAATGAACTCAATAACGTCAAGCGCGACTAATCACCCATCTCTGCATATGCGGCTGGCGGCTATTTTTAGCGCTATTATGATCGCGCTGGTGGCGGCGCCCAGTCTCGCGCCCGGCACATTTGATTTCTTGCAGCCTCTCAAGATCGATACGGATCCGGAAAACATGCTCGCCGCCGATGAGCCGGTGCGGGTTTTCCATAATGAGATGAAAGCGGAGTTCACGCTGCATGACCTCATTGTCGTCGGCGTTGTTAATACTGCGCATAAAGAGGGCGTGTTCAACGCCGAAACACTTGGCGAAATTCATGCATTGGCGGAGTATGCCGAGACAATCAGATGGAAGGCAGAAAACGACGACACCGAACAGCAGGGTGTCATCGCGATCGACATCATCGCGCCATCAACGGTCGATTCAATAGAACAAGCAGGCCTTGGGTCAGTGCGCTTCAACTGGTTGCTTCCGGCCCCGCCGACGAGCGATGAAGAGGCGCTCGCTGTGCGGGAACGCGCCCAAAGAATACCGACGCTCAATGATACGCTCGTATCCGGTGATGGTACGGCGATTGCGCTTTATATTCCAATCACCTCCAAGGATGTGAGTTTTCGCGTCGCCAAAGCGCTTCGCAGCAAGATCGCCGAATTTGAAGGCGACGCTGTCTTCCATATTACCGGCCTGCCGATCGCACAGGATCAGTTCGGTGTTGAGATGTTTAAACAAATGGCGATCTCTGCGCCTGCGGCAATGGCGTTGATTTTCGCTTTGATGTGGCTGTTCTTCCGGCGGCTTGATCTTATTGTCTCTCCAATGATCGTTGCGATGGTTTCGGTCATCGGCGCCATGGGGCTTCTCGTGGCTACGGGAAACACAGTCCACATCATGAGTTCGATGATCCCGATATTCGTGATGCCGATCGCCGTTCTCGACGCCGTTCATATTCTCTCGGACTTCTATGATCGCTATCCGGCAATAAAAGATCGGCGGAAAACGCTGGATCATGTAATGGGCGAGCTGTGGCAGCCGATGTTGTTCACAACCCTGACGACCTGCACCGGCTTTGCCTCTCTCGCCTTTACGCCGATCCCACCAGTTCAGGTCTTCGGGATATTTGTCGCGATTGGCGTATTCTTTGCCTGGTTTTTCACCGTCACGCTAATTCCCGCCTATATTATGCTGATGCCGGAAAAAGCGTTTTCCGGTTTCGGCATGGGCGCAAAAGGCGAAGACGCCGATCATGAGACGACACCTCTTGCGCGTTTTCTACATAGTGTTGGCGAGGTTGCCGTCACCCGCTCGAAAATCATTGTTTCCATTTTCCTGATCGCGCTCGCAATTGCTGGCTACGGCGTCACGCAAATTCGGATCAACGATAATCCGGTAAAATGGTTTGGGCCTGACCACGATATCCGCGTCGCGGACCGCGCACTCAATGAAAGATTCGGCGGCACTTATATGGCCTATCTGGCCCTGAGCGCCCCGGAAAGTGATGACGCCAGCGCGATCGCAGTCGAAATCGACAACCGACTTGCCGCACTGGATACGCAAGCCGCCCGAACTCTGGCAGAGGAAGCGCGCGAACGACAGACCAAATTTAACACTGGTGATGAATTTGTCGCTGCCTTACGTGCAAGCGGTGAACGCGCCCGTGACGACGCTGACGCCGATGACGACTGGTACGCTTGGGACGACGCCCTTCTGGCTGTGGATGCAGCCCTTCAGTCTCGCGATATTTTCAAACGGCCTGATGTTCTTCGCTATATTGAGAAGCTTCAACGGCATCTCGGCGAAACCGGGCTTGTGGGCAAATCGAATGCCGTTACGGATATCGTTAAAACCGTCCACCGCGATCTCTTTCTCGGCGAGGAAGAGGCATTCCGTATTCCTGACACGCCGGAAGCCGTCGCCCAAACGCTCATCACGTTTCAGAACAGCCACCGGCCGCAAGACCTCTTCAAGCTGGTTACGCCGGATTACCGCAAAGCCGTTGTCTGGCTGCAACTGAAAAGCGGCGACAATGTCGATATGAGCGCTGTGATCGCCGCCGTTGAGCGCTATGTCGCAGCAAATCCGCCGCCGACCGTCATTGATCATGATTGGTTCGGTCTCACCTATATCAACGTCGCGTGGCAGCAAAAGATGGTTTCCGGCATGGCCCGCGCATTTCTCGGCAGCTTTGTCATTGTTCTGATCCTGATGACGCTTTTGTTCCGGTCATTTGCCTGGGGTCTTCTTTCCATGGCGCCGCTCACTGTCACGATTGGTGTCATCTACGGCGTGATCGGGTTGATCGGCAAAGACTACGACATGCCGGTCGCAGTGTTGTCTTCGCTCAGCCTTGGTCTGGCGATTGATTATGCAATTCATTTCAATGCACGCAGTCGCCAGATTTACCGCGAATTGGGCGACTGGGCGAGTACGGCAAAAGCCGCTTTCGGAGAACCGGCGCGGGCGATCTTCCGCAATGTAATTGTTATCGGCGTCGGTTTTTTGCCGCTGCTATTGGCGCCGCTTGTTCCCTATCAGACCGTCGGCGCATTTATCTCGGCAATCCTGGTTCTCGCGGGCGTGGCGACTCTTTTGGGGCTGCCGGCGCTGATAACAATTTTTCAGCCAATTCTATTTCCGAAAAGGAGTGAGGTATGATCAAGAAAACTTTCATCGCGGTCACCGCAATAGCTGCATCGCTTTTGTCGTCGGCACATGCGCAGGAACCGGTTGATGCGTTAAATGTCCAGGACATTGTCGATCGCGCAAGCGCCGCCGCCTATTATCAGGGCAGGGACGGGCGCGCGAGTGTTCATATGGCGATCCTGGATGCGCAGGGGCGCGAACGCACCCGCGATTTTGTAATCTTACGAACCGACATTGATGATCTGGATAATGGCGAGCAGCGCTTTTATGTGCTGTTTGAACGGCCTGCAGATATCAGCAAGACGGCGTTTCTGGTATGGAAACATGCAGACGCCAATGACGACCGCTGGCTGTACTTGCCGGCGCTGGATCTAGTGAAGCGCATTGCACCATCGGATGAACGCACCAGTTTTGTCGGCTCCCACTTCTTTTACGAAGATGTTTCCGGGCGCGGGCCCGGTGAAGACGACCATGTTCTGGAGGAAGAGACCGATGCGTATTATGTGATCAGATCGACGCCAAAAGACGCGCAAGGCGTTGAATTTGCCAGTTATAAAAACTGGATTCACAAGACCACCTTCATTCCGGTAAAAACGGAATATTACGATGCATCGGGCGAGGCTTACCGCACCTATTCGGCGACAGCTGTCGAGACCATCGACGGCAATCCTACAGTGGTTGAAGCGACGATGGCCGATACGCGCATCGGCGGTGAAACCAGGATGAGTTACGGCGATGTCGCTTATGACATCGATTTGCCGGAGGATATTTTCTCCGAACGCTATTTACGCAATCCGCCGCGTCGGCATCTTCGGTAGGGAAAGGCGGGCGGCGATGGCGCACCGGCGCACAATATTTTACGCAACCGCAGCATCACTGATCCTGCCCGCGATGGCGGTCGCACAGGCGCCTCCTCCTCTGCCCGCTGGATTGTCATCGGAACCGGCCGAGCAAAGTGAGCGCCAGAATTCGACAACGCCCGATCTGCCGTCAGGGCTTGAAGAACCGTCTGAACCGGCGCTGCCGCCGGGGCTAGCATTAGAGGCTGCGGACAAACCCCGAGACACAAGCCGCGATGCGCGCGACGACTTCGCTTTGCCATTCGGCCTTTCCGGATTTGCCGAAGCGCGCCTTGGCGCGCGCATCGTTGACGATCCGACGCAAAAAACGCTTTCTGTCGGCGAGGTTCGCATTCAGCTCGAACGCGACGTTGAAACGGAGCACGCGAATTTTCGATTTGTCGGCGATTTTCTTTATGACGGGGTCGCGGGTGATCACTCTGTTAATCTTGAAAAGGGCCGCGGCTTTTTTGATTTGCGGGAAGCAAATGTCGTCCTTCGTCCGGTCAATTTTCTTGACGTAAAGGCAGGCCGGCAGGTTCTCACCTGGGGAGTCGGCGACCTTTATTTCATCAATGATCTTTTCCCGAAGGATTTCAGGTCGTTTTTCATCGGACGCGACGACGAATATCTGAAAGCGCCGTCCGACGCCGTCCGACTGTCGGCGTTTAGCGATATTGCGAATGTTGAATTCGTCTATACGCCGCGTTTTGACGCCGACCGCTCGATCACTGGCGAACGTCTTTCCTACTTCAACCCGGCGCTCGGCCGGATCGCAGGCCGCGATGCGATAATTGTCGCCGATTTGCCCGACGCGTGGTTTTCCGATGATGAATTCGCCGGTCGCGCCTATCGGCAAATTGGCGCTTTCGAGACGGCTCTTTACGGCTATGCCGGAATTTGGAAAACTCCTGAGGGGCAAACGCCTTTGGGCCGCCCGTTCCATCCGCGTCTCGCAGTTTTCGGCGCCAGCCTGCGCGGGCCGCTAAAAGGCGGCATCGCTACCGCGGAGTTCGGCCATTATCTGAGCCGCGACGATCTTGCAGGGAGTAATCCGCTGATCCGTAACAGCGAAAGCCGCCTTTTGGCGGGATACGAACGCGAGATTGCAACGGAGCTGACTGCGTCCGCCCAATATATCGTTGAAATTATATCCGACTTTGATGCGCTTGCCGGCGCTTTGCCGGCAGGCGCTCAGACGCCGGATCGCGTCCGTCATCTGGTCACGCTGCGTCTAACAAAACTGATGCTTAATCAGAACCTGACGCTGTCCGGTTTCAATTTTTGGAGCCCGAATGAACAGGACGGCTATTTGCGGCTTCGCGCTTCTTACAAGCTGAGCGACGCGTTGCTCGCGGAGGTTGGCGGCAATATTTTTTACGGCGCTGACGACAATACTTTTTTTGGGCAGTTCGAAAACAATACGAATTTGTTCGTCGGTCTTCGGCGCAATTTCTAAAGCCACGCCGGCTGGCGCAGTTCGGCAACTAAAGGGAGATAAATATGGCGCATATTGTTATACTCGGGGCTGGGCTGGGCGGCGTCGTGATGGCCTATGAAATGCGCGATGCGGCGCGCAAGGAAGACAAAATCACCGTCATTTCGGATCGGCCGACGTTTCAGTTTACGCCCTCCAACCCCTGGGTCGGCGTTGGCTGGCGCAAATCGGAGCAGATCGAAATCGATCTGGAAAAGCCGTTCAGGAAAAAGAATATCGATTTCATTCCGGTGGCAGCCAGGAAAGTTCGTCCGGAACACAATGAAATCGAATTGATCGATGGCCAGTCCATTTCCTTCGACTTTCTTATAATAGCCACCGGGCCGGAACTGGCGTTTGACGAAATTGACGGGCTTGGCCCTGATGGCGGCTACACACAGTCAATCTGCACGACGTCCCATGCAGCGGCGGCGCATGACGCGTTTGAAACTTTCGCGAAAAGTCCCGGTCCGATCGTCGTCGGCGCGGTGCAGGGCGCCTCCTGTTTCGGCCCCGCTTACGAATATGCTTTTATTCTCGACAGCGAATTGAGGAAACGGAAAATCCGGGACAAGGTTCCGATGACTTTTGTGACGTCAGAGCCCTATATCGGTCATCTCGGTCTTGACGGGGTCGGCGACACCAAGGGACTTCTCGAATCTGAATTGCGCGGCCATCACATTAAGTGGATAATTAACGCGAAGATCAAACAAATCGAGCAAGGTACGGTTTTTGTCGAAGAAGTTGACGACGCCGGCGCTCGCAAAAGCGATCATGAACTGCCGTTCAATTATTCCATGTTTCTTCCGGCGTTTCGCGGCATCGAAGCGGTTCGCGAGGTTGAAGGACTGGTCAATCCGCGCGGCTTCATTCTGATCGATAAGCATCAACGCAATCCGTCCCACAAAAATATCTTCTCGATCGGGGTGTGCGTTGCGATTCCGCCAATGGGAAAAACCCCTGTTCCTGTCGGCGTTCCAAAGACCGGGTTTATGATCGAGTCCATGACTGCGGCCACAGCAGCCAATATTCGCGAACTCCTTGACGGCAATGAGCCAACCCATGAGGCGACATGGAACGCCTTGTGCCTCGCGGATTTTGGCGACCGCGGTGTCGCTTTTGCGGCCATGCCGCAAATTCCGCCGCGCAATGTGAACTGGGCGGCGGACGGAAAATGGGTTCACCTTGCTAAAGTGGCATTCGAAAAATACTTTATCGGCAAGGTCAAGAGCGGAAACCCCGAACCTTATTATGAAAAGGCTCTATCAAAGTTGCTCGGCCTCGAAAAACTTAAACGCTGAAACCCGAAATGAAGAGGGATGATCGAACAATGCCTCAGTACGGAAATACCGGCCATGTAAAAGACGCGATTGGCGTTTTTGAGAATGAAATCGACCTAAGATCGGCAATTGACGCATTGCTCACATCTGGTTTCAACCGAGCCGATCTTAGCCTTCTCGCTGGCGAAAAAGCATTGCGCGAAAAGCTTGCGGGTTTATATCAAAACGTCCAAGAGTTGGAGGACGATCCGGAGACGCCCCACGTCGCCTATGTTTCCAAGGAAACAATCGGCGAAGCTGAAGGCGCGGTGATCGGCGCGCCCATGTATATCGCAGGCGCGACTGCGGCTGGCGTTGTGGCAGCGGCAGGCGGGCCGCTGGCGACCGGTCTTGCGGCGATCACTGCAGCTGCCGGCGCGGGGGCTGCGCTTGGCGCTGTATTCGCGCGCATGATTGGGCGGCGCCATGCAGACTATATTGAGAAACAGCTGGATCATGGCGGTATCCTCCTTTGGGTGCGAACCTGGGATCTGCAGGATGAAACTACGGCGACCCGGATTCTTAAAGCCCATTCCGCGCATGATGTTCATATTCATGATTTCAGCGAAGACGACGAAGCGTTTACAACGCCGGCAACTGTGTTTCAGGCCCAAAGTTTTTGGTCTCTTATCATAGCATTTAGGTGGGTCAGAAGCTTTCGGGCGACAGCAATGATGGCGACCTTTTTGGCGCCGGAGCGGCTTACGATAGCCTCGTAAAAGTCGCG
>JAJFGF010000036.1 GCA_021776245.1 Hyphococcus sp.
CTCGGCTCGGCGGTCCTCTTGCCCGAAGTATTTTTAAAAGCCCTGACGCTTGTACGCAACATAGGCCACACCGTCGAAAAATTTACGACGGTCAATATGGACTTCATACAACACTACCGCCCCATGACCAACGTCGTAAGAAGGCCAACACAAAACGGCGGCAAGGGTTACGCCCTAACGGGCCACCACGAGATAATGTTTCCGCTGCTCTATGCAGCGATAATAGAAAATATTGAAAATTGATCTTTTTCCCGATCTCTTCGTTGTGGTAAAAAATAAAACGCTCGACGTACGGACGTACGACTCGCTCTTTATTTTTCACCCCGCCTCGACCTCGGAAAAAATCTCTAATTTTCAGGGGTAAAAGAAAGAAAGTTTAAAGGATTCAAATGACAAAGAAGGCAAAAAAGAAAAAACTCTGGTCCGGACGTTCCAGCACGGAGACCCACGCGCTCGTGGACGAGCTGAACGCCTCTATATTCTTTGACAAGAGGCTCTACAAGCACGACATATTCGGCTCAAAGGTGCATGCACAAGTCCTTCAAAAGGCTGGCATCCTCACCAAGACCGAGATGAAGAAGATTCACGTCGGCCTCAACAAGGTGCAAAAGGAGATCGAAAAAGGCGAGCTTGAGTTCACCGTAGAGATGGAAGATATCCACATGGCGGTAGAGACTCGTCTCACCGAAATAATCGGTCCTCTAGGCGGAAAGCTCCACACAGGACGCTCTAGGAACGACCAGGTGGCTACGGATATACGGTTGTATTTGAAGGATGAGATTTTGCAGGTACAAGTACTCATTATTGACCTCATAAGTAGCATCCTCCAGCTTGCTATGAAGCATACGGAGACGATAATTCCGGGCTACACGCACCTACAGAGGGCGCAAACTGTGCTCTTCTCGCACCATCTGCTCACATATTACGCTATGCTTTCACGCGACTGTGAACGTTTCGGTGAGGTACTTAAGCGTACTGATATGTCTCCGCTCGGCGCTGGTGCACTCGCCGGAAGCCCCTACGACTTGGACAGGGAGTTCGCTGCAGAGAAACTAGGTTTTAAGTCCGTAATCAGGCACAGTATGGACGCAGTAAGCGACCGGGATTTTATAATAGAGTTTATCTCGGCCTCTTCGATATTGATGATGCACTTATCACGTCTTTCCGAAGAATTGATCCTATGGTCGTCTTCCGAATTCGACTTTATCGAGCTTTCGGATGCCTTCACAACAGGCTCGTCGATCATGCCGCAAAAGAAAAATCCGGACATCCCTGAGTTGGTACGCGGAAAGACCGGGCGGGTTTACGGGAACCTGACCGCCATGCTAACGGTAATGAAGGCGCTGCCTCTCGCCTATAACAAAGATATGCAAGAGGATAAGGAACCACTCTTCGATACGCTCGATACAGTAAAGGCGGTGCTGGGAGTTTTCTCCCCCATGGTTTCTTCAATAAAGATCAATGACGGAAATATGCTCTTAGCTACCCAGGAGGGTTTCCTCACGGCCACCGATGTTGCTGACCACTTGGCAAATAAAGGGATACCTTTTAGAGATGCTTACGCCATCTCAGGGCGCATAGTCGCTGATTCGATAAAGAAAGACCAAACACTTGAGGACCTTACACTCGAAGAATGGCAGAAATATTCAGACAAATTTGACGAGGGAATTATCACGACCGTAAAACCTTCGACCTCTGTCGATAGCCGCAAGGTTCAGGGCGGCACCGCAACTGTTGAAGTAAAGAAACGACTTAAGGACGCGAATTTAGATTTGAAAAAACTAGTGAAGAAATTACAGAGACCATAATGAAAAAACATCTAACAATATTCCTGATAGCCCTTGCGCTTACGACCGTTACCCTATCGGCTTGCGGCAGGAAGGGGCCGCCGAAGCCGCCTGCGGCTAAGGTTTCAGCGCTTAGCGCAACGCCGGGGAAATAACTTAAGGCGAGATTGCCGCGCTTCGCTCGCAATGACTACAAATAAAAGGATCTTTTAATGGACTATTTTAATTACAAAGGAAAAAATCTATACGCCGAAGAGGTGCCGGTATCTCGCATCGCTAAAGAGGTCGGCACGCCGGTTTATATCTACTCGAAGCGCACGCTCAACCGCCATCTGGCGGCATATGGAGACGCCTTCGCTTCGGTGCCGCATCTGATATGTTACTCGGTCAAGGCCAACTCGAACCTCTCCGTATTATCGACTTTCGTAAAGGGCGGCTCCGGCTTCGACATAGTCTCTGGCGGCGAACTCTTTCGCGCCCTCAAGGCTGGCGGTGATCCGAAGAAGATAGTTTTCTCCGGTGTGGGCAAGCGCGACGACGAGATAGAGTACGCGCTCAACGCTGGCATATTGCTCTTTAATGTCGAGAGCGGCGACGAGCTTCGCGCAATAAACCGCATCGCAAAACGTCTAAAGAAGAAGGCCCCGGTCTCGATACGCATCAACCCGGACGTGGACCCGAAGACCCACCCCTATATCTCCACGGGCCTCAAGAAGAACAAGTTCGGCATAGAGACGAAAGAGGCATTTAAAGAGTACATAAACGCCAAGGCCAAACTGAAAAATATCGAGCTGCTCGGTGTAGATTGTCATATAGGTTCGCAGCTTACCGAGATAGGCCCCTTCGTGGACGCGGTAAGAAAGATAAAGAGATTTATAAAGAGGCTCCGCAAGGAAGGTATCGACATTAAATATCTCGACCTCGGCGGCGGCCTCGGCATCAGGTACGATACGGAAGAACCGCCCCATCCGACCGAATACGCGGAGGCGATAATAGAGGAGACAAAAGGGCTCGACGTTACGCTGATATTCGAGCCGGGCCGCTCAATGGCGGGTAACGCGGGCATACTCGTAACAAGCGTGACCTATACGAAAAAAGGCTCGAAGAAAAATTTTGTAATAGTGGACGCGGCGATGAACGACCTTACGCGCCCCGCCCTCTACGGCGCATACCACGCCATCGAGCCGGTGCGCATGCCACCCGTTTCCTCAGGTGGCGAGCTCGTAAAGGCCGACATAGTCGGCCCGATATGCGAAACAGGCGACTTTCTCGGTCAGGATATAAGGATACCGCCGGTAAAGAACGGCGACCTGCTGGCAGTAAAAAGCGCCGGGGCATACGGCTTTACAATGGCCAGTAACTATAACTCTCGCCCTCGCTCGGCAGAGGTAATGGCCGACGGCAAAGAGTTTAAGATCATAAGAAAACGCGAAGAGTATAAAGACCTCATACGCGGCGAAAAGATCGTTAAGTAATGAAGATTAACTTTACAAAGATGCACGGCCTCGGCAACGACTTTATTGTCGTTGACCTGACGAAGAGGGCTATACCGGATATAGCCGGTGTGATGACGAAGCTATCTGACCGCCGCTTCGGTATCGGTTTCGATCAGGCGATTATACTAAAGAAGTCGCGCAAGGCCGACTTTAAGATGGAGATCTATAACGCCGACGGCTCCGAGGTGGAGATGTGCGGCAACGGCATCCGCTGTCTGGCGGCCTATATTTGGACGCGCCGCCTCTCGTCCAAAAAAAGACTTAAGATAGAGACACTCGCCGGAATTATCATACCTGAAAAGGACGGCGATATGGTCAGGGTCGATATGGGCGAACCGGTGCTCGACGCCGAATCGATACCGGCGCGTTCTACAGGCACGATAATGGACAGGCCGGTTACGGTCGCGGGCACGCGCTTTCTTGTTACGGCGGTATCTATGGGCAACCCGCACTGCGTCGTATTCGTCGATAATGTAGATGGCTTCGACATAACAAAGTACGGCCCCCTGCTCGAAGGACACAGGCTCTTTCCGAACCGGGCCAATGTCGAGTTCGTCGAAGTACTCTCGAAACGCCGCCTGAAGATGCGCGTATGGGAACGCGGGGCCGGAGAGACACTTGCCTGCGGCACCGGGGCATGCGCCACGGCGGTAGCGGCCCATATGAAAGGGCTCACCGACCGGGTGGTAACGGTAAAGCTCGCCGGAGGCGATCTGCAGATAGAACTGAATAAGAATGATAATCACGTATATATGACCGGCCCGGCCCAAGAGGTCTTTATTGGTACGGCCACTATAAAGTAGAGGAGAAAATAGATGTTCAGGGGAGCATACACAGCGATAGTCACGCCCTTTAGGGATGGCGTAATAGACGAAGAGCCCTTCCGCGCGCTGGTTCGGGCGCAGGTAGATGGAGGGGCCGACGGCATAGTGCCCTGCGGCACCACGGGCGAGAGCGCGACGCTATCTCACGAAGAGCACCACCGCGTAATAGAGATAGCGATTCAAGAGGCCGCGGGAAGAGTACCGGTCATAGCCGGAACGGGCTCGAACTCGACAAGTGAGACGATAGAGCTGACCCGCCATGCGGCCCTTGCCGGCGCGGACGCGGCTCTACTCATAACGCCCTATTACAACAAACCCAATCAAGAGGGGCTATACCAGCACTTCAAGGCCGTGGCGGAGGCCGTTGACCTGCCGCTTATAGTCTATAACGTACCGGGCCGCACAGCGGTAAATATGCTGCCTGAGACAACGGCGCGCCTCTCGGAGATAAAAAATATCGTCGGAATAAAAGACGCCACCGGCGACCTCGAACAGGTAAGCGAAACGATCAGGTTATGCAGAGACGACTTTAATCTGCTTTCGGGTGACGACGCATGTACGCTGCCGATACTCGCGGTCGGCGGACACGGCGTTATAAGTGTCGTATCGAATATCGTACCGGGCGACGTCGCCCGCATGTGCAGTTCCTTTATGGAAGGTGACATCGACGGCGCGCGCTCGCTTCACTACAAGCTCTTGCCGCTTGCGAGATCGATGTTTATAGATACGAGCCCAGCGCCGGTAAAGACCGCGCTCTCTATCACTACGGACGGCCAGGTCTCATCGGAACTAAGAGCGCCGCTTACCGGCCTTAGCGACGTTAACAGGGGCCGCCTTGAGGCCGCTCTGAGAGAGTACGGCGTAATATAAAATAGGAGATAGATATGGTTAAGATAGCAATAGCAGGCGCAGGCCGAATGGGCCACGCACTGGTTCAAGCCGTTACGGAAAACCCGGAGACCACACTTGTCGGAGTACTCGAAAGAGAGAGCCACCCGCTCATAGGGCGAGACGCGGGAGTAGCCAGCTCCATTGACAAACTCGGCATAGAGATCTCCAGCGACATAGATGTCGCCTTCGGCACGTCCGATATAATAATAGACTTTACCGCTCCCGAGGCGACTATAGCGCATCTCGACTACGCCTCTAAGAACGGCAAGGCAATGGTCATCGGAACTACGGGGCTATCGCACCAGCAACGCACGCATGTAAAAGATATTACCGTGACGACCAAGGTCGTCATGGCCCCTAATATGAGTATCGGCATCAACCTGTTGCTTAATCTTGTGGCGACTACGGCAAAAACGCTCGGAGACGACTACGACGTAGAGATAATAGAGAGCCACCATCGCCACAAGAAGGACGCGCCCTCGGGCACGGCCATAAGGCTTGCGGAAGAGGCCGCCGACGCGCTCGGGCGCGACTTTGACGAGGCTGCAGTCTATGCGAGAAAAGGTATCATCGGAGAGAGAACGACAAATGAGATCGGCATACAGACCATACGCGCCGGTGATATCGTCGGCGACCATACCGTAATATTCGCCGCGCCGGGTGAGAGGATAGAGTTAACACACAAGGCCCAGTCGCGCGATACATTCGCCAACGGCGCGGTCAAGGCCTCGGTCTGGCTCACGGACAAGGGTCCCGGCCTCTACGACATGCACGACGTGCTGGGACTTAAAGACTGAGGGAGGGCGGGGCGTAACTAAAGACGCGGATAAGTAAAGCCGGTAATCCCAAAATGCGGACCGCGAAGATAAAAGCAGGCCTGCCTGCCCGCCCGCCTGCCTATGACATCATGAAAAAACTTGCCGTACTGATCGCTTCGGCGCTCGTCGCCATATTCGCGCTCTATAGCATCACCGACGCTTATCAGGCGCTCTCCGCCGTCCAGTGGGCCTCCGTCGCCATAGTGACGGCTACGGCCACCATATTATATATTATATTCGACCGGGAGATAATCAAAGGAACGACGGGGCGGATCGCCGCCGTTACGGCCTCCTACGCCCTGGTCGCAATACTGCTCTACCATGCCTCGGCGGCCAGTGTCTTCAGGAGCGACTACTGGCTCCTGCTTAATGTCTTTAACTCTTTCGGCGGTTTCTCTACAGAAGCGCTGCGTGAGATATCACTCTTTGAGATCTTTGGCGATACGCGCTTTCAGCCGCTCGCGCACCTTACGATGTACATACGCCACCTTATCTTCGGCTATAATATGTACCTCTACCACGCCGCCAATATCGCGCTACATATCGTAACCGGCCTTCTCATATATTTTATATTATACAGAGAGACGCGTTCCGCTTCACTCTCTTTCCTCTTCGGACTTCTCTTTATCGCGCTCTACGGACACTTTGATACCGTCGTCTGGACCTACCACATATATATCATCATCGGAGCAGTACTCATCCTGGCCTGCGTAAGGATCATGCAGGATATCGATACGGAGGCAAGCCTAAGAAGGCTTGTCCCTGTCGTTTTGCTCTCGCTCTTCTCCTTCATGCTCTACGAACCTGCGGTCGCCGCACCAGCCCTGCTCATGTTGATGATTCCCTGGTCCGCTACGCGAGGGCTCGGAGGGGATGCATTTAAACGACAGCTTATAAAGGCCGTAATCGTTACGGGCGCGGCATATTTCTTCTACCTCTGCCTCACGCTCTACGGCACATCTCTCATCGGAGAGGGCAAAAAGGTCACGGTCGGTGGGCTTCTTACGGCCGAAAACTTCATCGGTGGCATCAAGGGCGTTCTTCATAACCTCTGGTACTCGACCTTCCTCAATAATACCGGCATAGAGACAAATACGAAGCTCTGGGATATTTTGTATATCTACCCGCAAAAAGCGCTACTGTCGAACCCGCTTAATATAATCAAGGTCGCGCTCGGTATCTTTATGATATTCTGCCTGAGGCCCACACGTAAGAACTGGAAGATCGTCTCCATACTACTTTTAATAACACTCTCTTATATATATGTCATAAGTCTCGGCAGGGTCCATTCCAATACGATACTCTACTTTGTGAGCCAGCCTCGCTACCAGTATTTTACCAATGCATTCTTCACGCTTACGGCGGGCATACTGCTCTGGCCGTTATTCAAAAAACAATGGTTCCGGCCCCTCCTTGCAACGATACTTATATCCTTTATATTCTGGAACGCGCGCTCGGTGACCTACTGGAACGCCGAGATAGCAGAAGAGATGTCCTTTATGGACAAACCCTTCTACCAGATGAGCGAGTTTACAGATAATAACCCGGACGCCGTGATATATACTGACTTCGTGCCCTTTAACGAGGCGCGCCTCTACCTTGGCTCGGAGATATCGATGGACCTCTTATTCGAGGGACACCTTACGAAGTTCAAGAGCCGGGCGACACATATCTACGACGGTAAGACCTTTAAAGAGAACCCGCTCTACAGAGGCCGGGAGCTGCCGGCCGAGCTTGGCGACTTCGCTATCTCGTGGATGTACAAACGCCTTAACGAACCCGAACCCTGGCCCGATGTCGTTGTGCTAGGCTCAGACGATATTTATCCAAAGATATCGGTCGGCGCGGACCGCGTTTTGACCGTATCGATGATAGATGCCAAGAGCGGCAAGGTACAAGAGGTAAAACTCCGCCACGACCTGACGCTCCACTGGAAACCTTTTGCCGAGATACCTCCGTGGAGATCTTTTCTGCTCGTAAAGGACGGCGACGAACTATGCCTATTTATCGGAGGCAGGCGTTACGACAGGGCCAGACTGCAAGGGCCTTACAAACAGTGGCAGGCCGACGGGCGCGACCTTCTGGGGCCGCACTTTACAGGCAAGGGCGGAAAGAGCTTCGTATCGGCCATGCTCGTAGAACTTGGCACACGCGACCTCTCATGCAAGGCCGATATCCTCCGGTAGTGGAAAGCTTAAGGGATAGAAAAAAGAAGCTGCCCTTTCTAATCGCGGCGTTATGGCTTCTATATAGCGTTTTTGTTTCCTTTGACACGCTAACGCCCTTTGAATGGACTATCTCTTTTCTAACCCTGCTGGTGACGATTGCGGTATTCTCAACGCTCGGCAATAGATCTTCAGGGACCGAAAAAAAGGACCGCCTGCTTATTGCGGGCTCTTACCTTCTCATTGCCTTTGCCGTTTTCTACCCGACTCTTACGAACCTCTTTCGTAGCGACTACTGGCTCTTATACAACACCTTTTTATCGATAGATTCGTTTACAAGCGAGAACCTCAAGAGCATCGCGCTCTTTGAGATAGTCGGCGACCTTCGCTTTCAGCCGCTTGCGCACCTCCTTATATATCTTCGCCATCTGCTACTGGGCGAAAGCTTTCTAGCCTTTCACATCTTAAATATCCTGCTCCATGTCGGCGGGGGCTATCTCTTATTTAGCCTTATCCTCAGGCTCACAGGCGAGGCTCGCCTCGCCTATCTCGGAGGAGCTATATTCCTCGTGCTCCAGAGCCAGTTCGACACCGTCATCTGGACATATCACATATATATCATCTGCGGCCTCCTGACCCTGCTTGCTTCGCTGCACTTCACTTTTGAGTACTCTGATAAGGGGGGAAATAAAACACTTTACCTGGCTCTGACTCTCGCCCTGCTCTCGCTACTGCTCTACGAACCCGCCATACTCTTTCCCGGAGCAATAGGTCTATTGATCTTCGTCCGGACGCGCGGTGACAAGATAGCA
>JAJFGF010000037.1 GCA_021776245.1 Hyphococcus sp.
TGTTCCTTCCGCCATATTCCCCTGACCTCAATCCCATTGAAATGGCCTTTTCGAAACTCAAGGCCCATCTCAAGAAGGTCGGCGTCCGCTCAATCGACAAACTCTGGCAAGCCATCGGCGACATCTGCAGCCTGTACTCCCAACAAGAATGCAAAAACTACTTCGCCGCCGCTGGATACGGATTCAATTGAATGCGAAATGCTCTAGCGCGCTGAAAAGTGTTGTCGGTTTTCAACAGTGAGCGATGCGTGATCATCAGGCCAAGTTTTGGCTCTTGCCAGCGCGGGTCTGGCTTTGTTGTCAGACTTTAACAGCGCGGCGCGGCAACGCCTGCGGGGAGCTTGGTGCTTTCGCTGGCGCAGGCTGCGGCGAGCTGTTCGGTTGTGAGATTAAGCGCGTCGGAAAGATCTGCGCCCTGGAGACGCGTCCCAATGAATTTAGCGGCCTGTAGATTGGCGCCGTTAAATGCAGCGCCTTTCATGATCGCCTTGTCAAACCGAACGCCGGTGAGATCGGCGTTTTCAAAGGCGGCGCCAGTCAAATCAGAACCGACGAATGTGGCGCCAGCGCCATAAACGCCGCTGAAATCGGCGCTGCGCAGATTAGCGCCGGAAAACGAGCCGAACGATATGTCGCCGCCTGTAAATTTCGATCCGCTCAAATCGCTTGCGCGCGCGACGGCTTCGCGCAATTCGGCCCCCGTAAAGTCGCTATTGGGAAACATTACGGCGTTGAGGTTTGCTTTAGCCATGCGTGCGTTGTTAAAATTCACTTTTTCGCCGGTAGCGCCTTCCATGATCGCGTTATCGAGGAGAGCGCCGTTAAACTGCGCCGCCGCGACATTGGACCCTGAAAAATTAGTGCGCGGCAGATCGAGATTTGAAAATACTGCGCCTGCATGGTCAGCGAGCATATGACCGGTGTCTAATGACGCGTTGCCTTTTTTGGATGTCAGGGATGGCAGCTTCACACCGGAGCGTTCCAGCGCCTGCGAGATTTCCGGTCCAATACCCTCAACCTGCGACAGAGGTTTGACGAACTCCTTACCGATCTCCGCAACGGGATTGGGTTTATTATACCCGTCGGATCCCGGTGTGATCGTCGTAACGATCGAGAATACGACCACCATCATTAAGATAAGAAGCGCGACAATTTTCATTGCTGACACTTTCCGGTTTTTGCTGCGTGGAAGTGTCGCCGAGCGACGTCAAGGTTTGATTAAGCCTAAAATTATAAATTTTTTAGAATTGGATTTAGCTTGCCGCCACAAGAGCGTTGATTCTTAACGAGAGGTTAAGAACAGCCCGTTGAGGCGCCGCAGCTGTCGCACTTCAGGCACGTGCCGTTCCGGACCAGCGTGAACTGTCCGCAATCAGGACAGGCGTCGCCCTCATAGCCTTTGACGCGGGCGTCGCGCTGAGGAGAGCCGCCAGGCGTGGCGAGCACCCCGCGCGGGGCTTTCTGGTTTACCGCATCGGCAAGTTTCGCGATCTGGGCTTCTATTTCCGGAGGGCTTTCAGCCCGCTCGACCGGTTCGGCCACAACGTCAACGGCGTCGTCTGCCGCTTCAGTGCTGATTGCATCTTCATTTGCGGATTCCCGCAATCTGTCGAAATCGCCGCCGCGCAAAATCACAAGATTGTCGGTTACGGTAGACCGGCTGAATCCCTTTGAAATAAGTCTTGTGGCGTCAGCTTGTGTTTTTTCTTCATTGACGCCGCGGCCAATCGCATCGACCGCCGACTCGTCAGGATTGACTTGCGCCAGATCGCCGCGACCGAGATAGGATATTGCCAACTCCCGGAAAATATAATCGAGAATAGACGTTGCGTGCTTGATTTGATCGTTGCCCTTCACTGGCCCTGCCGGATCAAATCGTGTGAACACATAAGCGTCGACATATTCGTCAAGAGGAACGCCGTATTGCAGGCCAAGCGAAATAGCGATGGCGAAATTATTCATCAAGCTGCGGAATGCGGCGCCTTCCTTGTGCATGTCGATAAATATCTCACCGACTTCTCCGTCGTCGAATTCGCCTGTGTGAAGATAGACTTTGTGGCCGCCGACAATGGCCTTTTGAATATAGCCTTTGCGCCGGTCAGGCAGGCGGCGCCGGCCGGGCGTGCGTTCGATAATGCGTTCGACAATGCGTTCCGCGACAATCTGTGATCTTTGCGCTGATGGCGCCGCCGCAAGCGCTTCTTCCAAGCCATCCTCTTCGTCATGGTCCGATTGAATGAGCGCTGAGGCAAGCGGTTGCGATAATTTCGAACCGTCACGGTAAAGGGCGATCGATTTAAGCCCCAGGCGCCACGCGAGCATGTAACTCTTTTCGCAGTCGCTAATACTTGCTGTCGCCGGCAGGTTTACGGTTTTCGAAATGGCCCCGGATATAAAGGGCTGACTCGCCGCCATGATGTTTAGATGCGCCTCGAACCCAAGCGCGCGCGTTCCGATCCGGCCGCACGGCGTTGCACAATCAAAAACCGCGTAATGTTCTTCTTTCAAATGCGGCGCGCCTTCGACGGTCATGGCGCCGCAGCAGAACAAATTCGCCTGATGAATTTCCTCGTCGCCGAATCCAAGATCGCGGAGCACTTCATATCCGGTGTCGCCGAGCTGGCTTTCGCCCATGCCAAGGACATGCCGGCAAAAATCTTCGCCAAGGGCTTGCGGCGTAAACGCATAGGTCATGTCGAACGCCGTTTTCAGGCGCGCTTCCAGCGCTTTGAGATGGCGATCTTCAAATCCTTCGCCGCGAAGGTCCTCCAGATTGACGCCCGGGGCGTCTTTCAGCGTTGCTCGTCCGATTGCGTAATTGACGATGTCGTCAACCTCGCCATCATCGTAGCCCAGGGCTCTGAGGGCGGCGGGTACAGAACGGTTGATGATTTTCAAATTCCCGCCGCCGGCGAGTTTTTTAAATTTTACCAGCGCGAAATCAGGTTCAATGCCCGTCGTATCGCAATCCATCACGAGGCCGATCGTTCCTGTCGGCGCAACCACCGTCACCTGTGCGTTTCGAAAGCCGTTAATGGCGCCAAGTTCATAGGCTTCGTTCCAGACTCTGCGCGCGCTGTCTGTAAGCGCTGTCCATGGACAGTCCGAAGCATCGAATTGTGCAGGCTCGCTGTTAAGGCCTTCAAAGTCGCCGCCCAGCGCAACGCCGACGCAGGCCCTGCGATGATTGCGCAAAACGCGCAGCATGGCGTCGCGATTGCCGCTGAATTTTGCGAACGGACCGACGGCGGACGCCATTTCAGCCGATGCGCGATAGGCCGCCCCGGTCATCAGTGCGGAAATGCCGGCAGCGACGGCGCGTCCCGCATCGCTGTCATAGGCAATGCCGGACGACATCAACAACCCGCCAAGATTGGCAAAGCCCAGGCCCAAGGTCCGGTAGTCAAAAGACCGGCGCGCGATTTGCGCCGATGGGTATTGCGCCATCAGAACGGAAATATCGAGTGTCAGCGTCCACAATCGGCAAGCGTGCTCAAAAGAGTTGGCGTCAAATTCGTCGCCGGCCTTAAACGCCAGCAGGTTAAGCGACGCGAGATTGCAGGCAGTATCGTCGAGGAACATATATTCAGAGCACGGATTGGAAGCGCGTATCGGCCCGCCTTCGGGACAGGTATGCCAGGCATTGATGGTATCGTGAAATTGAAGCCCGGGGTCGGCGCAAGCCCATGCCGTCGCGGTAATATCCTGCCACAGTTCGCGCGCCTTGATGGTTTTGGCGGGCGCATTGTCGACCCGGCGCGTCAATGTCCAGTCATCATTGTCGGCGACAGCCTTTAAGAAACTGTCAGTGACGCGAACCGAATTATTGGCGTTCTGACCGGCAATCGTGCGGTAGCTTTCCGAATCCCAATCTAAGTCATAAGCGTCAACGGTGATCGACCGATAGCCTTGCCGCGCGTAGTCAATCACGCGTTTGATAGAGCCATCGGGAATAAATGCTTTTCGCGCATCGCGAATAGCCGAATTCAGCGCAGCATTTTTTTTCGGATCGAAACGCGTTTCATCATTTTCGAGAACCCAGCAGGCGGAAAGAACAAGCGGCAGGTGTTTTGCCAGCGCGCGCGAACCTGCAACCAGCGCTGCAACTTTTTCTTCTTCGCGGGCCTTCCAGGTTACAAATTGTTCGATATCCGGGTGGTCGATATCGACAATCACCATTTTTGCGGCGCGCCGGGTCGTACCGCCGGATTTTACTGCCCCCGCCGCTGCATCGCCGACTTTGAGGAAGCTTAAGAGGCCGGAACTTTTACCACCGCTCGATAATGGCTCATCGGCGCCGCGTATGTTTGAAAAATTCGTGCCCGATCCGGAGCCATATTTGAACAATAACGCTTCGCGCTTCCACAGATCCATGATGCCGTTGTCGCCGGCAAGGCTGTCATCATCCGACTGGATGTAGCAGGCGTGCGGTTGCGGGCGCTCATAGGCGCTGTCTGAGGCCGTCAGCACGCCGGTTTCGTGATCAACGTAAAAATGGCCCTGGCCGGCGCCGTCGACGCCATAGGCCCAGTGAAGCCCCGTATTGAACCATTGCGGGCTGTTTGGCGCGCCGATCTGCATCGCCAGCATGGCGCGCATTTCATCCAGATAGGCTTGCGCTGCATGCTCATCGTCAAAATAGCCGCCCTTCCAGCCCCAATAGGCCCAGGCGCCGGCCATGCGGTCAAATACCTGTTTGGCCGAATTTTCCGCCCCATAGCGCTCTTCAGCGGGCAATTTCGCCAGCGCTGCGACGTTTGGCATGGAGCGCTGCAGAAATTTCGGGACGCCCTTTTCAGGCACTTTCCGGGTCGCCGCCGGCACACCGGCTTTGCGCAGATATTTTTGCGCCAGAATATCAATCGCGGTCTGGCTCCAATCCTTCGGAACCTCAAGGTCGCGCATCTCAAAGATAATATCGCCCGTGATCGAGCGAATTTCCGAATCAACGCGCCGAAAGGCAATCGCCCCATAGGGCGCGTCGTTTTCTTCGGAAAAGCGGCGGTCAATGCGCATGTTTCGGGTTCCGCCGGGCGCACCCGGCTTAATTGATCGGCCCATAAATATAGTAGTTAGAGGGCCTTCGCTCTACCAGTTTTATGGTAATTTCAAGGGAAAAACAGCCGCAGGCGGTCTATTGCCCGCATCCTCGACGGGCGCCATATTCCCGCCGCTGGCCTAGGCTAGTGATCATGCCGATTTAACAGCCTGGAAGACGATGTTTGCGCAACTTTTCACCTGGTGGAACTCCAAGACGATGGGCACCTCCTTCACCCTTTGGCGGCGCGGTGCGCGCCTGGTCGGCGAGGATGAGCAGGGCAATCGATATTTTGAGGAAAAAGAATCTGCCCGTGCCGGCGCTGTGCGCCGGCGCTGGGTCGTTTATCATGGTGTCGTCGAAGGCTCGCGGGTGCCAGCGGACTGGCATGGCTGGATGCACCACACATTTGATGAACCGCCCACCGTTGCGCCCTTGACGCGGCGGGCCTGGGAGAACGATCATCTGCCGAACATGACCGGGACGCCGCTTGCCTATCATCCGCCCGGCAGCCTGTCGCGGGAAGGCGGGCCGAATGACGTTGCTGACGACTATGAGGCCTGGGCGCCTGAAAGCGCCGCAGGGGCCGGAGATTAACAATGGACCGTTCTGGCATATTCGAAACTGTTGTCGGCATGGCGGTGATTGCCGTTGCGGCAGCCTTCATGATTTACGCCTATGGCGTCAGCGGCAGAAGCATCGGCGCTGATCATTATCGGCTGGAAGCGGTATTCGGACGCATTGATGGCGTTACGGTCGGATCGGAAGTGCGCATCGCTGGCGTGAAGATCGGCTCGGTCGCTGCAAACACGCTTAATCCCGACACCTATGAAGCCGACGTCGCGTTATCAATCGACGCCAAAGTGCAGATTCCTGAAGATTCTGTCGCGAAAATTGTATCCAATGGCTTTCTCGGCGGCGCCCATGTGGCGATCGAACCGGGAGCATCAGAAGAGATGATGCGTGAAGGCGAGAAAATTACGATTACTCAAGGGTCGGTTGATCTTCTGGGGCTTGCTGTACAGTCTTTTACGAACCAGTCCGGCGGCGCCAGCAATAACGCGGGTAATGGGCAATCAGAACTCGATCCGCTTGGAGATATGTAATGCGTGGTTTCTATTGCGGCCTTCTTGCTGCAACGGCCTTTTCCGGCGCGGTGCAGGCTCAAAATGAGCCTTTGACGGAAGAACAACCCGCCGCGGAGCTAACGGAGCTTGAACGTTTGTCGCGCAGCGCAGACGATCCTTTTGCAGGCGTGATTGAGGCGCAAAAGCGCGAGCCGATTTCGGTGACCTTGCGCGCCCTCGATAAAATTACCGCCCGTTACACAGATATTGAAATTGCGATGAATGAGATCGCCCGCTTCGGAGCGCTGGAGCTTCAGCCGCGTACCTGTGACAAACGGCCGCCTGAAGAATTTCCCGAAACAACCGCCTTTCTGGAGATTTTCGACACTGAATTCGACAGCCGGAAAAGCGACCTTAAACCACAGGAAGGCGATCCGGTTGAAAGCGATATTGTCGCTTCGGATCTTCGTGTTTTACCGGTGGAACCCGTTGGCGATCTGCCCATTATTGCAGAGACGCCGGCGCCGCCAGCGCAGGAAGGGCCGCAAGCTGAAGGCGTGAACATCTTTCGCGGCTGGATGTTTGCGTCAAGTCCGGCGCTAAATCCGCTTGAGCATCCGGTCTACGATGTCTGGGTGATCGACTGCACAACGCGTGTCGTCTCCAACTGATTGGGCGCTGCATTAAAATCTGCGCATGCGCGCAGGGCTTTTTCAAGAGCAACCTGATAGTCGGCGTCAAGCATGGCGACCTGTCCAAATTGCACAAGATGCTCGTTGAAAAACTGCGCGTCGATAAAATGAAATCCTCCAATCTTTAATCGGGCAATTAGATGCAGCAGCGCAATTTTGCTGGCGTTAGTTTCCTGCGAAAACATGCTCTCGCCGCAAAATGCCGCACCCATCGCAATGCCGTAAAGACCGCCTACTAATTCGCCGTCGCGCCAGCATTCAACAGAGTGGGCGCGGCCTTGAAAATGTAGCTCGGTATAAACTTCGATGATTTGATCGTTGATCCATGTGTCAGGCCTGCGATGTGTTTGTTCGGCGCATGCGGCGATTACATTTGCAAATGCCGTATTGATGCGGATTTCAAATGGTTCAGATTTAAGTGATCGCACAAGCCGTTTGGGCGCGCGCGCGTCGCCCAGCATTAAGACCCCGCGTTCGTCGGGCAGGACCCAGACAACTTCGGCCTCGTCACGCGAGCGCGCCATTGGAAAATAGCCAAGCCTATAGGCCTTCAAAAGCTCATCTGTGGGAATCGCGGTCGCTGAATCGCGGGGCATGGCTGTATGATAGCCGAACCTGTAATGGATCGAAATGCCGCACTGACGCCGGCGCGATCGATATTCGCAAGGACGACCGGTCGGCGGCGTTACTTCTTGGCGTTCAATTATCTGAGTTTTGACTGGCAGCACAAAGTTTCCCGCTGCCTGTTGATGCGCGTTAACCTGATTTTTCGGCGAGCCATTCTTCGAGCCAGTGAATGTGGTAGTCGCCCTTTTGGAAATTGGGATCGTCGATGAGGTCAACAAACAGCGGAACGGTCGTATCGATGCCGACGAAAACCATTTCGGAGAGCGCGCGGCGCAGGCGCGCAATGCAATGGGCGCGATCGTCGCCATAGACGATCAGTTTGCCAATCATCGAGTCGTAATAAGGTGGAATTGTATAGCCTGAATAAACCGCCGAATCGAATCGAACGCCCGGCCCGCCGGCCGCATGAAAATGTGTTATCTCGCCGGGTGACGGACGGAATGTGCGCGGGTCCTCCGCATTCACACGGCATTCAATGGCATGACCCTTAAAATTGATGTCTTTCTGGCGAAAACTCAACTTGGCGCCGGTGGCGACAGAAATTTGTTCGCGCACCAGATCAGTGCGCGTGACTTGCTCGGTAATCGGGTGTTCGACCTGCAGTCTCGTGTTCATTTCGATGAAATAAAATTCGCCGTTCTCATAGAGAAATTCGATTGTGCCGGCGCCGAGATAGCCAAGTTTCTCAATGGCCTTGCGAACTGTTTCGCCGATCTGCACGCGCTGCTGATCGGTGAGCGCCGGAGACAGAGCTTCTTCGAGGACCTTTTGGTTTCGCCGTTGCAGCGAACAATCGCGTTCGCCAAGCTGAACGACATTGCCGTGACTGTCGGCGATAATCTGGATTTCAATATGCCGGGGCAACTCGAGATATTTTTCAAGATAAACAGTGTCGTCGCCAAATGAAGATCCGGATTCGGCTTTGGCGGTCGCGAGCGCTTCGGCAAGATCGTCCGCGGTTCTCGCGAGCTTCATGCCGCGCCCGCCGCCGCCAGCAGCGGCTTTGACCAGCACCGGATAACCAATTTTGTCTGCTTCGGCGCGCGCCTGTTCCAGCGAGATGACTGCGCCATCCGATCCCGGCACAAGCGGAATGCCGGCCCGGCCGACTGCGTCTTTTGCGGCGATCTTGTCGCCCATCACGCGAATATGCTCCGGCTCGGGGCCAATAAATGTAATGTTGTGGGCGCCAACGATTTCAGCAAAGCGCGCGTTTTCCGACAGAAAACCATAACCCGGATGAATGGCGTCGGCGCCGGTAATTTCCGCCGCCGAAATAATCGCCGGTATATTGAGGTAACTGTCTTTTGGCGCCGGCGGTCCGACACAGACGCTTTCATCGGCAAGACGCACATGCATGGCGTTGGCGTCAGCGGTCGAGTGAACCGCGACCGTCGCAATGCCCATCTCCTTACACGCACGGTGGATGCGAAGGGCGATCTCACCGCGATTTGCGATCAGGACTTTATTGAACATGCGTTATCCATCGATGGGGCGAGGCTAACCCGCCCGGTTTATTCGATGATGAGCATCGGCTCATCAAACTCTACGGCTTGGGCGTCGCTTACGAAGATCTTTGTAACCGTGCCTGATCGAGGCGCTGCGATCGGATTCATTGTTTTCATCGCTTCGACAATGATGACCGTTTGCCCCTCTTTCACCTGGGAGCCCTCGCGTATGAACGGATCGGCGTCCGGGGAAGGTGACAGATAGGCGGTGCCGACCATCGGCGATTTTACGGCGCCGGGGTGATCGCCGCCTGTTGTCGGAACCGGTGACAGTTGGGCTGCGGCCGGCGCAGCCATTGGCGCAGGCGTTGCGGCGGCGGTCATGATTGACGCCGCGCCGCCCTGGCGGGAAACCCGCAACCGCATATTGTTTTTTTCGATTTCGACTTCGGTCAGCCCGGTTTCCTCAAGAATGCCCGCAAGTTCGCGAATCCACTCTGATTCGAGTTCATGGCCATTCTTTCCGTTTCTTCCTGACATGCGCTACCCGCTGTTTTTCTTGCTCAAGAATGATCGCGCCTCATATCAGGCAGATCGCTTTTGTAACAGGCTTTTAAGCGCTTCCACGGCCAAGATATAGCCCGCCGCGCCAAAGCCCATGATGACCCCATCCACCGCCGCCGCCGTCACAGAGCGCTGCCGGAATTCTTCCCTGGCGTGAATATTGGAGAGATGAAGCTCGATTTTCGCAATATTGGCAGCGGTCAGAGCGTCAAGAAGCGCGATCGAGGTGTGCGTATAGGCGCCAGGATTGATGATCAGACCTGCGGCCTTGGCGTTGGCTTCCTGCACCCAGTCAACCAGCGTCCCCTCAGTATTTGACTGGCGAAAATCAGCGGCAAAACCAGCCGCTCCGGCGGCGGCGTCACACGCTGTCTCAATATCGGCCAGCGTGTCGGCGCCGTAAATCTCCGGCTCGCGGGCGCCCAACAGGTTGAGATTTGGCCCATTGAGGATGAAAATCGTCTTCGCCGCCATAAACTTTCCGCCGCCGCCTTCTTGCGAGCCCCAAAATCCCTAAATACAAGGGCGCTTATCTATACGGGACGTTCAAGACCCGCGGCAATAAGGGAACAGATTGAATTTCCATGGATATTACCATCAATGGTGAACAAAAGCGTTTCCAGGCGCCGATCAATATTGCGGATCTTCTCACCGCCCTTGAGCTTGAGCCAAAAAAAATCGCGGTTGAACGTAATCTCGAGATCGTGCCGAAGTCGCTCTATGGTGAAACTGCGCTCGCTGACGGCGACCGCATCGAAATTGTGCAATTTGTAGGGGGTGGGTGATCTATGAGCGAGCACTTGGAAATCGCAGGCCGGAAGTTGTCTTCCCGCCTGATTATCGGCACGGGAAAATACAAAACCTATGAGCAGAATGCCCAAGCGGCCGAAGCTGCGGGCGCCGAGATGGTCACGGTCGCCGTCCGGCGGGTTAACCTGACGGACAAAGACAAGCCACTGCTCGTGGATTTTCTGGACCCGGAAAAATATATATACCTCCCCAATACGGCGGGCTGTTTTACCGCTGAGGATGCGATTCGAACGCTGCGGCTCGCGCGCGAGGCCGGCGGCTGGGATCTTGTTAAGCTTGAGGTGCTCTCAGATCAGAAAACACTATATCCGGATATGGAAGAAACCCTGCGCGCCGCAAAGCTGCTTATCAAAGACGGCTTTCAAGTGATGGTTTATTGCTCCGACGATCCCGTCTATGCGCGCAAGCTCGAAGACGCAGGATGCTGCGCCATCATGCCGCTGGGATCGCTGATTGGTTCCGGGCTTGGCATTATCAATCCGGTCAATATCAGGCTGATCGTCGAACAGTCTTCCGTACCCGTTATTGTCGATGCTGGCGTTGGCACGGCGTCCGATGCGGCGGCGGCGATGGAGCTGGGCTGTGACGGCGTTTTAATGAACACCGCGATCGCCGAAGCCAGGGACCCGATCCGCATGGCGCGGGCGATGAAACATGCAGTGATTGCAGGCCGTGAGGCCTATCTCGCCGGGCGCATGGCAAAAAAGCTGTACGCTGATCCGTCGTCGCCGCTGGCAGGGTTAATTTGAGGCCCGGAAAACTTGCCGCACCGCCTTGCGGCTGGCAATTTCCACCCCATCTAGAACAGGAATTCGGCGTCGCCGCCAGTCGGGGCGCTTTATCCTGTTGACGCTCAAACGAGGTCGAAAATGCAATTTGAAAATTACACCGATCGCGCGCGCGGTTTGGTCCAGGCCGCCCAAACAATTGCCTTGCGTGAAAACCACCAGCAATTTACGCCGGAGCATCTGCTCAAAGCGCTCTTGGATGATCAGGAAGGTCTCGCGGCAAACCTCATTCGCGCCGCCGGCGGCAAGCCCGAAGTCGCCCTTCAGCTCACCGATGAGGCGCTCTCAAAATTACCGCAAGTTCAGGGAGCTGCTGGCCAGATTTATATGGCGGCGCCAACGGCGAAGGTTTTTGCGACCGCCGAAGATATTGGCAAAAAAGCCGGCGACAAATTCGTTACTGCCGAACGCTTATTGACTGCGCTTGCGGTTGAAGCGGATGCGGGTACGTCGAAAATTCTCAAGAAAGCTGATGTTACCGCCGTTAAACTCAACGAAGCGATCAACGATATCCGCAAAGGCCGCACTGCCGACACTGCGTCAGCCGAGCAAGCCTATGACGCGCTGAAACGCTATGCGCGCGATCTGACAGAAGCCGCACGCGACGGCAAGCTTGACCCGGTCATCGGGCGCGATGAAGAAATTCGCCGTACGATGCAGGTGCTTTCCCGGCGGACGAAAAACAATCCGGTGCTGATTGGCGAGCCTGGCGTCGGCAAGACCGCGATCGCAGAAGGTCTCGCGCTGCGCATCGTCAATGGCGACGTGCCCGAAAGTCTCAAAGGCAAAAGCCTTCTCTCGCTTGACATGGGCGCGCTCATTGCCGGCGCCAAATATCGGGGCGAATTTGAAGAGCGGCTGAAAGCCGTGTTGCAGGAAGTTACCGGCGCCGACGGCCAGATTATTCTTTTCATTGATGAGATGCACACGCTTGTGGGCGCGGGCAAAGGCGACGGCGCGATGGATGCGTCAAACCTCTTAAAACCGGCGCTGGCGCGCGGCGAGCTTCATTGCATCGGCGCCACGACCCTTGATGAATACAAAAAACATGTCGAAAAAGACGCGGCCTTCGCCCGCCGTTTCCAATCGGTCTTTATTGACGAGCCGACAGTAGAAGATACTGTCTCGATTTTGCGCGGGCTCAAAGAAAAATACGAACTCCATCACGGGGTGCGGATTTCCGACGGTGCGATCGTTGCGGCGGCAACAATGTCGAACCGGTATATAACGGATCGGTTCCTGCCGGATAAGGCCATTGATCTCGTGGATGAAGCGTCGTCGCGGCTGCGCATGGAAATCGATTCCAAACCGGAAGAACTTGATGAGCTTGATCGCCGCATCATTCAAATGAAGATTGAACGCGAGGCGCTGAAAAAAGAAGATGACAGCGCGTCGAAAGACCGGCTCGAAAAACTCGACAAGGAACTGAGCGAGCTTGAACAGAAATCAGCTGATCTCACCGCCCGCTGGCGCGCGGAAAAAGACAGCCTTGCCTCTTCAACAAAAGTGAAAGAGGCGCTCGATCATGCGCGCCAGCAGCTTGCGGAGGCTGAACGCCGTGGCGATCTCGGCGTTGCATCCGAGTTGAAATATGGCGAGATCCCAGCGCTCGAAAAACAGCTTGCCGACGCTGACGCCAAAAGCGCGGATGACGTCAAAGCGCTTGTTCACGAAGTTGTAGACGCGGAAAATATCGCCGCTGTAGTTTCACGCTGGACCGGTGTGCCGGTGGATAAAATGCTCGAGGGTGAGCGCGAAAAGCTCTTGAAGATGGAAGAGGCTTTGGGCCGGCGGGTGGTGGGACAGAAAGAAGCCGTAGAAGCCGTGTCCGCCGCAGTGCGCCGCGCGCGCGCAGGGCTTCAGGATCCGAACCGGCCCATGGGATCGTTCCTTTTCCTCGGGCCCACCGGCGTTGGCAAAACCGAACTTACGAAAGCGCTGGCGGAATTTCTCTTCGATGATGACACCGCAATCGCGCGTATCGATATGTCGGAATTTATGGAGAAACACTCTGTTGCCCGGCTAATTGGCGCGCCGCCAGGCTATGTTGGCTATGAAGAGGGCGGCGTTTTGACGGAGCGCGTGCGCCGCCGGCCATATCAGGTGGTTTTGTTTGACGAGATCGAAAAAGCCCACCCGGATGTTTTTAATGTTCTGCTGCAGGTGCTCGATGACGGACGTCTGACAGACGGACAGGGCCACACCGTCGATTTCAAAAACACGCTGATCATCATGACCTCGAATCTCGGCTCGGAATATCTTGCTTCACAACCCGAAGGTCAGGATTCAGATGCGGTGAGGCCGCAAGTGATGGAGGCAGTGCGCGCCAAATTCAGGCCGGAATTCTTAAATCGCCTTGACGAACTTATCCTCTTCCACCGGCTGACGCGCAGCAATATGAACAGGATTGTCGATATTCAAATCGGGCGGCTGCAATCATTGCTTGATGATCGCAAAATCATCCTCGAGCTGGACGAGAAAGCGGCAACCTGGCTTGGCGACGCCGGATACGATCCGGTTTACGGCGCTCGGCCGTTAAAACGGGCGATTCAGAAAAAGCTGCAGGACCCGCTCGCGGAGCTGTTACTTGCCGGTGAGATCGGCGATGGCGAAGTGCTGGAAATTTCCGCAAATGACGACACGCTGACGATCAACGGAAAGCCCGTGAGCGGGCGCGATGTTCATTCTGTCGGCGGCGAGACGGCTGCGGCGCCGGCAGGCGCCCTGCTGAATTAAAGGAATACAATTCATGGCCGATCAGAAACCTGACTGGAAACCCGACGATACCGAAGCGCTTAAAGCGCTGATCCGCGCCACGATTGCGGCGGCGGGGCCGCTGGACCCGGCGGCCATTCCGTCACGAGTCAAGGAACGTATTAAGGGTCAAGCCGTCGGTGATCTTGACGTGGACGCGCTCATTAAGGAAATTGTTGCGGATATTGGAAAGAATAAATAGCGCTGTTTTTCAAAGCGCGTTTTTCTCGCCAGCTTCATCATTGGCGTAAAGCGCCGCCGCCTCGTCATCCGGCATTCGCATGGCGTCGATATAATCGCGCCGTGCTTTGAAGCGGTCGAGATCGCTGTCTTTGAGCTTTTTGGTGGTCGCAATTTTCAGGCGCTGCGGGTTCACCGCCTTGCCGTTCTTGTGCACTTCATAATGGAGATGCGGCCCCGTGGAGCGTCCGGTGGTGCCGACATAACCGATTATGTCGCCCTGGCGGACGCGCCGGCCGGCGCGCGCGGCCTTCGAAAAACCTTTGAGATGCGCATAGGCTGTCTCGTAGCCATTGGCATGACGGATGCGGATATAGTTGCCAAAGCTGCCATAGCGATTGGCGCGCTCAACGACGCCGTCGCCCGCAGCTTTGATCGGCGTGCCGCGTCTGGCTGCGAAATCGACGCCTTTATGCGCCCGCCGGTAGCCGAGGATTGGATGTTTGCGTGAGCCAAATCCGGAGGATAATCGCGCGCCGTCGATCGGCGTTTTCATCAACAATCTTTTGGCGCCCTGACCGCTGGCGTCGTAAAAATCACCGCGCTTGCCGTCGATACTGGCCGCAAAGCGATAATAGCCTTTTTCTTTTTGACGGCCGCGCCAATTCAGGCGCGCATATAGAATATCGCCTGTTGAAACCATTTTTCCCTGATCGTCAAAGCGGACTTCAAAGATCGCTTCGAATTCATCACCGCCAAATATCTCTCGCTGGAAATCAACGTCATAGGAAAAGGCGTCTGCAAGATCGGCAATAATCTGATCGGGCGCCCCGACTTCTTTCGCCGATTCATAGAGGCTCCCATTGATGCGCCCGGCGATCGCCATGGTTCGCGTGGTTAGCGCAATCGTGGATTTTTCCGTCGCGAACGCGCCGCTTTTGTCACGGCGCATAACAATCCGGTTTTCCGGGTCGACGCGAAATTCAAGGCTCAGCAATCGCGCTTCGGGTTCTGCGCCGCTAGCGGCAAGTTGGTAGGGTGTCTGGTTTGGCCAACCCAGCGTCAGCGCAAATTCCTGGCCCGGGCGCAAGCGGCGCAAATTGTAAAATTTGCCAAAAGCGTAAGCGGCTTCATTCCGGTCCGCGATGCGTACGCCCGCGCGCTTTAGTGCGTCAACGAAATTTTCGCCTTTGCTGATCCGGATGCGCAAATCGCCCAGCGGCCGGTCAAGATCGAGCGCAAGCGCAACCGGCGCCGCTGCGCGGATTGTGTTGCGGCGCTTTAGATCGTCTTCAAAGAAGATTGGCTGCGGTGCGTCTTCTGCTGTCGCCAGCTGCAATGAGCCAATGCGCATTGGTCGTGCAGCGACGACGGTTGCCGTTGCGGCCTTTTTTTCAAAAGCCGGTTTTAGCCGCGGGGCGAAGACGAAGTCTTTCGCATCACTTGTTTGGGGAACCGCCGCGGTTTCAACGGGCGCCGCCTTTGCGTTATCGTCCACGGCAATTTCCGCAACAGCATTTGGCAAAGTGATGTTGGCCCGCGCCGCACGAGATTCCGCGAGGACGTCTTCAAGGGACATCACCGTCGCCTCAGTGGCCGGAGGGATCTCCACAACACTGAACGGGGCGGGGGACGCTGAAGGGACCGCTATGACCGGGCTCGGCGTTGACATGATCGAATAGGTTAAGAAGCCAGCGCCCGCGAACAGGACGCCGATCGATACGGCAAGACCCGCCGGCCCGCGCCGGCGGCGTTCAACAGGGCAATAGGCTGCCCCTTTATCCGAAAATGTCTGGCCTGTTTCAACGAACTCTGAGGTCATTGTGCTCGCGCCGCTTCATTCAAATCCCGCCGAAATGGCGAAAATACCAGTGTTTTGGGCCGATGGTGCAATAAATCGACCACTGTCCGCCGTTTCATGACATGCCTCGCCAAATCCCGCAATTTTCTGCATTCTGGGGAGGGCCGTCAGGCTGGATTAGACAAAATCGGGCTTAACCAAAAGCGAAAAACGGCGGCGGGGTTTGAGGGATAGAAGTAAGATGCAGTTGCGGCGAGCCCTTTTGGGATTGGCTCTTTTCCTCGCAATATTTGCGGTGGCGGCTTTCCTGCTGCGCCTGCCGGTCGCCGGTTATGCGGTGCGGTCCGCGCTGACGGGCGCAGGGCTTGAGGAAGCGCAATTTCGCGTGACGGCGCTGTCATTTTCAAATGCGCGGCTCGAGAATTTAACCGCAGGACCGGCCGGCGACGAAACCCTTCGTTTCGACTTTATCGAAGCCGATTTTAACTGGCTGCGCCTTTTACAACATCGCGAAGTCAACGCGGTGCGACTGGGGCCGGGCGCAGCTCAACTCGCGGTTTCGCCCGACGGAAAAATTTTGCTGCCGGGCATCGCACTCAAAGGCGGCGGCGGCGGTTCACTGCCATTTAAGTCACTCACGGTCAGCGATCTGGCGTTACGCATCGATACGCCAGAAGGTCCTGCAAGTGGAACGGTCAGCGCTGATTTCGACACTCAAAAAGGCGGGCGGGCATTTGTCTTGTTGTCGGCGGAAAATGCAGGAATTCCGGTGCTCCGCCTCGAAACTGCATCGGCCTCCGGAGAGCTGACGTTTGATGCAGAGGGCAATGCGCAACTCGAGGGTTCTCTGACCGGCGATGTTGTTGGAGATGCGGCGACGGCGCGCGACGTGACCGTCGCTGTTAGCGCGAAAAATCTGTCGTGGCGCAAAATGGACGCCGGAGCGGAACGCGAGTTTGCCGGCGAGGCCATCGTTAAGATCGATATCGCAGAAATACCGGTTGATCACATACCGCTCCTGGCCGCTGGCAATGCGTCGCGCGCTGCGGCAATGCTCGGGGAGACTCCAAAAGCATTTTCTTTGGCCGGCGCGCTGATGGCGACTGCGTCAAACGGCGGGGTTACGATAAGCGAGGCGTCGGCGGACGATCCCGTTGTGATTAAAAGCGATCCCGGCGGCGTGACCATGATGATCGCGACGCTGGGCGATGCGCCGTTCTTTGCCCGTGAAAACGGCGCGGTTCACGCTGCATTCAACTATCGCCTTCTGGGGGCAAAAATTGACGCCGAAGGTGCAGTGGATGCAATAAAAACAGGTTCAAATTGGCAAATTTCAGCGCCGATGCGCTTTGGCGAATATCGGTCTGGCGGTCTTTCAATTGGCGATGCCGCGCTGACAATCGATGCGATCGCAGGCCCAGATGAAATTAATGCCGGCATCGGTTTGAAACTCAATCTCCAGAAAGCGAAAATTGGCAGGTTGAATGTATTTGATGCACCGTTTGAGGCGTCATTCAACATTGCCGCAAACAACGAAGCTCGACGCGTTGTTGTCACCCAGGCCGATGAATGTATTGAACTTGAAAAAGTACGCACGACCATCGATCGACAGGATACGGAAATAATTCTCTCTGACGCAGAATTCTGCGCCAATGGCGAGCCGATTGCCGTTATCGACTGGAGCGACATGTTGCGAAGCACGTTCGCCGGCCAATTGTCAGCGTCCCATGCGCGCTATCGTCTTGGCAATACGAGACTGATCGGCCGGCCGCCGCGCCTTGATTTTACCGCAGCCTATACGCCAACACTCAATCAGACATTGGCTAGCGGCAATGTCGAAGGCGGTGTGATGGCGTTGAACGACATATTGGATCTCGCGGCGACGACGGGACAATTCACATTTTCGCTGGATAAAGAGATCATGCGCGCCAGCGTGCGCGCTGAAAAAACCCGGGTATCGCAGCATCGCGAATTGCCGTTGGTGGCGCCGGTTCTTGCTTCGGTAGATTTTGACCTGGTCGGTCAAAAGGCGACATTTGACTATGTATTAACGACGCTTTCCCGCCATCGTATCGGCGCCGGCGCCGGCGTTCATGATGTTGCGACCTCGGCGGGAAAGTCGCGATTGGTTCTTGATCAGCTTGAATTTGCTCCCGGGGGCATGCAGCCAGCAGCGCTTTTGCCGGTTATGAAAGGCTTTGTTCGAGAAGCAACCGGTGGGGCTGCGGGCACAACAGATTTTTCATGGACGAGGGATGGCGGCATCGCTGCATCGGCGGATATCCAGCTCAAAGATGTGACTTTTGCAGGGCCGGCGCGGATTGTGAATCAAACAAAAGGATTGAACGGCAATATTCGGTTCGAAAATCTTTGGCCGTTAACAACGGCGGGCGTCCAGACAATTACCGTGGAGGGCGCCGACCTCGATGCGTTGCAGCTTCAAAGTGGAGAAATTACCTTCGAAATGCGCGGCGATGAAAAACTGCGCGTTGAGCGCGCGGCGTTTCCATGGTTCGGCGGCGCGTTGGGTGTCGATGGCGCCGTTATGGCGCTGTCGGGCGGCGAGGCGATAACGCCGTTGCGGGCGGACCAGATTGATCTCGGACAGCTATTGGACTTTGCTGATTTTGATGGGCTTTCCGGCGAAGGCCTACTGAGCGGCGTGTTGCCTCTTGTCGTCGAAGACGGCAGAGCGCGTATTGAGAATGGCGTCCTGAAATCAGATAGCCCCGGCGCTATTCGCTATCGCGGCCGGGCCGGTGCAGAAGCGGCGGCAGCAGGCGCGCAGGCAAAAATGGCGTTCGATCTGTTGCGCGATCTGCAATTTGATTCGCTTGTGGCGACGATAAACGGGCCGCTCGATGGCCGCTTACAGTTTCAGATCAAAATGAACGGGACCGGTGCGATTGAATATAACAATCAGGATGCGCGTATTCCGGTGAAATACAACATCAATCTCGATGCTGCGCTTTTGGAGCTATTGAATCAGGCAAACCTGATACGAAAACCAGAATTGCAGCTGCAAATAGGCGTTAAGAACCCGGATTAGGCGAAATCATGTCCAAACCAGAAAAATCTTGCCTATTTTTCGCCGTAACAACAATCTAGGGTTAACATCAGTGGCGTTGAGGCTATTTTCGATACCGCGAAAGGGCGATGTAATGAAATTCATGAATCAGGTCCGGGTCGGCGCATTGGCGCCGCTTGCGGCGGTTATTGCGCTGAGCGCCTGTACGACCGTTAAGTTGGAAGGCGGCGATAAACCGATTGAGATTAATCTCAACGTCAAAATCGACCAGGAAGTTCGCGTAAAACTTGACCGGGAAATCGAGGATTTGATTGCCCAAAATCCTGATATTTTTTAGCGGAGGCCGGTATGGAAAATTCAATGAAAAACAAGCTTTACGGAATTGCCGCGGCCGGCCTCATCGTTGTGACGTCGCTGCCGCCGGCAGCTGCCCTGGCTGCAAGCGCGACAGTTGAGCAGGCAAAAGACGCCTGTATCGTTGGCGAGCAAACTGACGGATATCTTGGCGTTGTCGCTGGCGCTGATGCGAGCGACGCGGTGCGGCGGGAAATCCGCGATATCAATCAGCAACGCAAAGCCGTCTACAGCGATCTTGCGCGCCGCAATGGCGTGACAATTGAGGTGACGGCGGCGTTGACGGCAGAAAAATTGATCAATCAGGCAAGCGCCGGCCAATGCTACCGCGACGAAAGCGGCGCATGGGTTGAAGTTTAACCTTTTCGATAGCCTTTTTTTCGAACGAATCAGCGATAAGGGAACCTTCGTAATTGAAGTGTGCCCTGTCTTATGTCTGCAGCTCTCGATGTAACGCCTCCTGATGATGACGATCCCGACGCGCTGGCCCTGTCGGCGCTGTTATCGTCCCGTGTGTGCCACGATCTCATAAACCCGGTTGGCGCTGTCGGGTCCGGTTTGGAAGTGCTGGACGACCCGTCAATGGAAGGCTCTATGCGGGAAGCGGCGATGGATCTTATCCAGTCGGGTGCAAAAAAAGCGATTGCGCTGCTGTCTTATGCGCGCCTGGCCTATGGCGCCGCAGGCGGATTTGGCGCGCAGATCAGCCTGGAAGACGCGCGCAAGGTGCTCGAGGGGGTATATGAGACCCACAAGGCCGATCTTGAATGGGGGCTTGGTGCTGACCTGGCGGCCAAGGAAAATGTCAAAGTGCTTCTTATTTTGGCCTATGCGGCGGCGGACTGTGTGCCGCGCGGCGGGAAGGTTTCTCTGACCGGCGATATAAACAATTTTATCATTACGGCGACCGGCAAAAAAGTGCTGCTAAATGAAAGCCTTGTCCGCGCTTTAGGCGGCGATGCCCGCGACATTGCGCCCAAATTCACGCCAGCCTTGATCGCAGCACGGATGGTCACCGGCGTCGGCGGCGCCATGTCGGCCGATTTGACCGATGACGTGGTGACGTTCCGCGCGTCCTTTGCGTGCGCCTTGGAAACGGATTCTTAACCGGTCCGTTAACGATAGAATAACGCGCATTTGGCAAAATACAGATTGTCAAAAAAATGGACCCGGTTATGAGCGTCAATAAAACCTGTCTTGTCGTCGACGATTCTGAAGTCATCCGCGAGATTGCCGTCAGGATTATGTCTGATCTTGGCGTCGATGCCGACGAGGCGGAAAATGCTGCAGCAGCGGTTGAATATTGCCGCGAGAAAAAGCCCGGTGTGGTTTTGCTGGACTGGGATTTGCCGTCCATGGGTGCGCTGGATTTTTTGCGCGGCGCTGGCGAGTTGCCGCCCGGCGAAAAACCGGAAATCATTCTATGCGCGACCGAAAATGACCTGCAGCAATTCACGCTCGCGAAGGCGGCGGGCGCGGCGCACTATATTCTGAAACCATTCGACAAGCGCACGATCGCAGCTAAGCTCCAGGAAATCGGATTACTGGATGGCGAAAGCGAAGCGCTCAACGCTGCGGTCAACAAATAACGTCAAATGCGGCGCTCAAATCCGGGCCGCGCCGAACTAACGCCTAATTTCTTATGTAGATTTGAGCGGCCTTCCGCGGGTCCGTTCGGCGCGCGCGCTGATTTAGTGGGCCCGAAATTGCCATAGCGTTTTCAATACGAACTGCCTTAGTGAACGTCCATGCCGATTATTCAACTCATCGTTCTGGCGATCATTCAGGGGATTACGGAGTTTCTCCCGATCTCTTCCTCTGCGCATCTTATCCTTGCACCTCTTGCAGTAGACGACTGGTCCGACCAGGGCCCGCTGATTGACGTCGCTGCGCATGTAGGCTCGCTGGGCGCGGTCCTTCTTTATTTCCGCAATGAGACGGCGATGCTGTTTCGCGGCGGCGTTGATACGTTGAGATTAAAACCAAGCGATGACCGCACGCTGTTTTTGTATATCGCCGCCGCCAGCATCCCGCTATTTGCTCTGGCATTTGTTTTTGTGAAGTTTGATATTGTCTCGGCGCTTCGTTCTCCCGTTGTTATTGGCTGGACCAGCATCATTTTCGGCGGCCTGTTGTGGCATGCGGATCGTGCACCGACGAGCAAACAGGGACTTGACCGCATCGGCTGGCGCGAAGCGTTGATGATTGGCGCGGCGCAAATGCTGGCGTTGGTTCCCGGCGTTTCGCGCTCCGGCATTACAATGACGGCTGCACGCTATCTTGGCTGGACCCGGAGCGAAGCGGCGCGATTTTCTATGTTGCTGGCAATCCCTTCGATCTCCGCCCTGGGCTTGTTTGCGGGGATCGATCTGGTCAGGGAGGGGGCCCAGGCAGATATGGTCGGCGCACTAATTGTCGCGGTTCTATCGTTCTTTTCCGCGTTGGCGGCCATTGCGTTCCTGATGCGCTTGACGCAAAAAATAAGCTTTACGCCTTTCGTCGTTTACCGGGTTGTCTTCGGAATCATTCTCCTGATTTTCGCCGGGGCGCTGGCTGAAGGATAGTCAATGACCCATGTTACAGGTCTCGGCGGCGTTTTTTTTCGGGCGCAAGACCCGGATTCCGTTATCCAATGGTATAAGGACGTTCTCGACATCGACATTGGCGGCGAAGCAATGTGGCGCCAGGAAGCTGGGCTGACAGTTTATGCGCCGTTTAAAGCGGACACCGATTATTTCGGCAGTCCCGACCAACAATTCATGATCAATTTTCGCGTCAATGATCTCGACGGGTTGATTGCGGATTTGAAGGCAAAGGGCGTTGACGTGAAAACTGATCCGGAGTGGGATGCAATGCCGGAAATCGGAAAGTTTGCACGCATCCATGATCCCGTGGGAACGCCGATTGAATTGTGGGAACCGGGAGAGGATTGCACATAAATGAACGGTGAACCGACAGGCCCGGTTGAAATCCGGCAGCTATTTCCTGTGCCGATAATGGTGACAACCGTGTCGAATGCGCCGGCGCTTAATGCCGCCCTGATGGATGTTATTCAGAAAAATCGTGCGCAATCACCCGGGCTCGCGCGCTCCAATATTTTGGGGTGGCATTCCGACACAGAAATGCTCCGCTGGGGCGGAGAGCCGGCTAAGACGTTGGGATTGGCGATGCTCCAGACATGCGGTCAGCGTACGGATGATGTCGGTATGAAGGCCGGACAGCCGCGCTTTGAAATGATCATGGAAATGTGGGCGAACATTTCGCCCGCAAATGCGTCAAATCAGATGCATTGTCATCCGGGCTGCATCTGGTCGGGCGTGTATTTTGTTGATGACGGCGGCGATGCGTCGAGCAAGCTGGTTTTGCTGGATCCGAATTACCCGACTAACCGGATGTATGCGCCGGACCTTCAATTTGTCGGCGATGGCGGCGAGCGATTCCCGGTGCGTCACGAAATTGAACCGGCGCCTGGACGCATGGTAATTTTCCCATCCTGGCTCAATCATGCGGTCAAGCCCTATAAAGGGCCACGCGAGCGCGTTTCAATTGCAATGAATGTGATGGCGTTGCCAGATCGCTCGGCGGGTTCTTGATTTTCAACTTTGAGGTCGCCTGGTCAGCTCTGGCGCTTTCGTCCAAGGTTGAACTGGGCAATAGTAGCGCTGCAGACAGGGCTGATAATTGCAGGAGGCGCGGATGAAACTTCCAATATTAAAGGCTTTTTTTGCCAGCTTTGCGTATTTTTCGATGCGGTTTTGGGATGTGATTCGAGCGAATTGGCTTCCGGTTTTATTGTTACACGGCGCTATGATTTTGATAATGCCGCGATATTTGGAACCGATGATGCAATTGCAGGCCATTGATCCGAATGCTGATCCGTCGGCGGTGTTTTCAGCGATGGGGCCAGCGTTTCAATGGATGGCGCTTTTATATCTGTCCATGGCAATTCTTTATCCGATGTTGATTGCGGGCAATTTGCGCCCAATTCTGCGCGGCGAAACGCCGTCTTTGCCGTTTTACTTTCAGTTCGGCATGGATGAGTTGCGCGTGCTGATCTCACTTATTTTGTGGTTCGTCATGGCCCTTGTCGGCTACGTCGTCGGCTTCCTCGCTATCATGGCTGTGGGCCTTGCTCTTACAGCGCTTTCCCCGGCAATCGGAGGACCTGTCATGGCGGTTGGCATTATTGCCTTTGTCGGCGCAATTTTTTGGTTTGCTGTACGCATGTCGCTTATTTTTCCTGCAACGATTGCGGAGCGCAATATTGGAATACCGTATTCATGGCGCATAACGAAGGGCGCCAGTTGGAGTTTGGCAGCGTATTGGTTGCTGTGGCTGGCGTTCTTTTTGGTAATTGCCGTTTTGTATTTGGCAATCGTTTTGCCCGGCTATTATAGCGTTATGGGTGAAATGATTGCCGCCGGTGACGACCAGATGGCGCAACAGGCAGCCGCCACGAAAATCAATCAGATGCAGCTCGACATGTGGGATGTTTCCAAATCAGGGGGAAAGATCAATATCGCATTCAGTTATGTCTATACGCTGCTGACTGTCGCTTTATGGAATATCGCTGCGGGCACGGCCTATCGATATCTGACTGAAGACAAGGGCGGATCATAAACTTCATTGATACCTGAAAACCGCCTTGCTTGGGGCCATTTTTGCATGCATGAGCAGATCTTTTCGGGCGGCGATCGAGGTAGCCAGGCGATGGATATCAATGAATACGCGATAACGGCGGACGGCGTGCGCCGCGCTGCAAAACGCCTCGCCGGCCGGACAATCCGAACGCCGTTAATCGAAAATGAGTTTTTGAATGATGCGGCAGGCGGGCGGGTGCTGGTCAAGGCCGAAGTGCTGCAGCATTGCGGTTCGTTCAAGTTTCGAGGCGCATTTAATTTGATCTCGCAATTATCTGACGAGGCCGGCCGAAATGGCGTCCTTGCATGGTCGTCGGGCAATCATGCGCAGGGTGTTGCCCGTGCGGCGCGCCATTTCAACTTGCCGGCGACGATCATAATGCCGACGGATGCGCCTTCCCTTAAAGTCGAAAAGGTTCGCGCGTTTGGCGCCGCGATTGTTTTGTACGACCGTTATTCAGAAGATCGAGAGGCGATTGCGCGGCCCATTCAAGAAGAACGTGGCATGGCGCTGGCGCCGTCTTATGACCACCCGCATATCATCGAAGGGCAGGGTACGCTGGCTTTGGAGGTTTTCGAGGACGCGTCTGCCCAGGGCGCTGAACTTGACGCCTTTGTGATTTGCTGCGGAGGCGGCGGTCTGACCTCCGGGTGCGCGACCATTCTCGATAACATTTCCCCCGGAACCGATGTCTGGATTTCGGAACCGGAGGGGTTTGACGAGGCCTGGGCATCTATTCGCGACGGTGAGCGGCGCCATGCCGATATCAAACAGCGAACAATTTGCGATGCGATTGCGACCCCGACGCCCGGCATACTGACCCTGCCGATTATGCAGCGCCTTGTAAAAGGCGGTGTCTCTGTGAGCGAAGACGATGTCGGGCGGGCGATGGCGTTCGCCTTTAAGCATCTAAAGCTGGTCGTTGAGCCAGGCGGCGCTGTCGCGCTGGCGGCCATTCTCTCAGGAAAATTTGATGGGAAAGATAAAACAACCGCGATTACGCTTTCCGGTGGGAATGTTGACCCTCCGCTCTTTGCCTCGATCCTTGAGCGGTTTGGTTGACAGAAATAATATATATAGAACAATACCTTAGTACTAATATGCGAAGCCGGGGTTGAACTACCCTGTGCAAAAAACGATGATTGAAATGTTACAATGTATCCCTACATGAGGGATGGTCCGGAATTGAAGCAAATCGGTTGAAAAGCCCGCGCCAGGGCTGATTTTCTGGCGGATTTTAATAGTCGCGTAACCATAATTACGTTCATGGTTTGCTAGCCTATCTACGGCACACTGAAGCGATTAACGGATACCGAAAAAGGATATAGGCACGGATATAATGGCAGCGCCAAAAGATCATTCTTGGGATGACTTGACCGTCGATAAACCGGTTTCCGTTCGTGAGCTGGCAGAACTTGGCGGGCGTAAGCTGGTCTATATTCGTGCGGTAATCGCTCGTGATGTGATCGACGATCTCGTCGACGAAGACGGCGATATGGAAATCGACATTGAAGATGATGCGCTGCTTTATTCGGTCCATTCATCGACCGGTGAACGCATTGCCCTTGTCGGCGACCGCGAGCTTGCATTTGCGGCTGCACGCCAGTTCGAAATGAATCCTGTCAGCGTGCATTAGCGCGAGTTCACGCCTGAATTGTACGCAGCAAATGCTCTAGCCTGATGACTTTTTACTCGTCGCTTGCGGCGCTATGCGGCGTGGTGTTTGAGATCAGTTGTCGCGATGGCGAACAGCGCCTCCGCAGAGTCTGCGCCGCGTAGCGCATCGCGCGCTTCGCGATCACGCAACAGCCGCGATACTTTCGCAAGCGCCTTGAGATGCGCTGCCGTTGCATTTGCCGGCGCGAGCAACATGAAAATCAAGTCAACTGGTTGATCATCCAGCGCATCGAAACTGACAGGTGTTTCAAGGCGCGCCAGAAGCCCGGTGATTTCGCCGAGACCTTCAATTTTGCCATGCGGGATCGCAACGCCGTCGCCGACGCCCGTTGAGCCAAGCTGTTCGCGCTCCAGCAGCGTGGCCATAATATTTGACGCAGGCATGTCAGCGAGGCCGCTGGCTGCTTCCGCCAGCTCATGGAGTGCTTCGCGTTTACACCGGGCTTTAATATTATAGAGAACGCCTTGCGGCTTTAGGAGATCTTGAAGTCCCATCACACTCACTTGCACAAAAAACAGCTTGCGAACCTTTATCCTGCAGAATTCAGGCCGGGTCGCTTGCCGCTACCTTACTAGATGATGAATTTACCAAATTTTTCCACACAAAATTATTAATACGCCTGATCAGGCAGACGGATCAATCCAGCCGATATGCCCATCTCGGCGACGATACACAACATTGATTCGACCATGCGCGGCATTTTTAAATACAATTGCAGGTTGTTCCGCCAAATCAAGCTGCATCACGGCGGCCCCGACGGTCATTTCCCGCAGCGCCGTTTGGCTCTCGGCAATAATGACGGGAACGTGATCGGCGTCGACAGCTTCATCCTCCTGCTCCTCCGGCAATGCCTCCAAAAGGTAATAGGAGGCGTTTTCGGCCGGCAGGGGTTCCTTGCCGTTGGTGTGATGATTTTTAAGCCGGCGCTTATATCGGCGGATCCGCTTTTCGAGCTTTTCGAGGCTCTCATCAAACGCCCCGTAAGCGTCTCCACCTTCGCCATGGGCCGCCAAAAAGACGCCTGACGCCAGATGGGCGGTTACGTCGCACTCAATCAGGTGCCTTTCGCGCGAAAAGGTCACGGCGACCTCCGCGCCGCGGTCGAAAAATTTGCGAACGCCGTCGGTGAGTTTTTCGGCGACATGGGATTGCAGGGCGTTGCCCAGATCCATGTTTTTCCCGCTGACCTGTATGTCCATTGGGTCTCCTGACCATAGCGGCCTTCAGGAACCGCCTTCATCTTTTATATCGACAATAAATGCGCGGATTAAAGGTTTAGATCGCGGTTTGCAACATTGTCCTACGGCGCTGGACCGATGAGGGGATATTCAACGTTTCCCGGTACTTAGCCACCGTCCGCCGGGCGATATCGATCCCTTCGCCCTGCAATATATCGACGATTTTGTCGTCGGAAAAAATATTTTCCTTGGTTTCGGCGCCGATCAGCTCGCGGATGCGGTGACGCACAGCTTCGGCCGAGTGGGCCTCGCCGCCGCCTGTCGATGCGATGGAGGCGGTGAAGAAATATTTCAGCTCGAAAAGGCCTCTCGGCGTCGCCATATATTTATTCGAAGTGACGCGCGACACGGTCGATTCGTGCATCTCAATCGCATCGGCGACGACTTTGAGATTTAGCGGGCGCAGGTGCTTGACGCCATAAGCGAAAAAACCGTCCTGTTGGCGGACAATTTCGCTGGAGACTTTGAGGATCGTTCTGGCGCGCTGATCTAGGCTTTTTGCAAGCCAATTAGCGTTGGCGAATTGTTCCGTGACAAAGACCTTGTCTTTTTCGTCTGAACTGGCTGCAGAGATTTCAGCATAATAATGCTGGTCGACTAAAACACGCGGCAAGGTATGGTTGTTAAGTTCCACCTTCCAGCCGCCGTCGGGCGCTTTGCGCACGAAGACATCCGGAATAACGGTCTGGACAGCGCTGCCGCCAAAAGCATAGCCTGGCTTGGGCGTGAGGGCGCGCACTTCCGCAATCATATCGCGCACGTCTTCTTCATCAGCCTGCGTTGCTTTGATCAAGCCTTTCAAATCAGCTTTAGCGAGCAGTTCGATATTTTCGATGAACGCCTGCATCGCGGGGTCGTAGCGGTCCGCGTCTATCAGCTGCAGTTTCAAACACTCTTTCAAGTCCCGGGCGCCGATGCCGCATGGATCAAATGTTGTGATCAGTTTGTGCGTCGCCTCAACATCGGCGAGATCGGCGCCAAGGCGCTCTGCAACGGCGGCTAATGAGTCGCGCAAATAACCGGCCTCATCAATCATGTCGATCAGATAAGCGCCGATGAAAAGTTCCGTTGGGCAGCGTGTCGCGACTGTCAATTGCTCGCCAAGATGTTCTGCAAGCGAGATTTCCTTGGAGAGCGTAGCGCCGAATTCACGATCCTCCCCATCGAAACTGCCGCCCGAGCCGGCCGAGGCCCAGTCATTCGTGCGATAATCGCTGGCGGCGGCGTCGCTGCCCGCGCCGCTCTGATCGATGTCTTCATATTCAGCGTCGAGTGATTCGCTCGCTTCCCGCGTCGGCGTTTCAGTCGACAGGTCGATTTCTGAATTTGCTGCGGGGGCGGCTTCAGCCTCCTTTTCGCCGCGCCGTTCGGGCGCACCGTCATCGGGGTTTTCCCCGCGTTCCAGGAATGGATTTTCTTCGAGTTGTTCTTCGACGAATTCAGCCAGCTCGAGATTCGATAATTGCAGCAGCTTGATCGCTTGCTGCAGCTGCGGCGTCATCACCAGCTGTTGTGATTGCCGAAATTCAAGTTTTGGAGCTAACGCCACAATGCCCCCGCATGCCCTTACATTTGGAAGCGATCGCCAAGGTAAACCCTGCGGACATCTTCGTCGCCGACAATGTCTCCGGGCGCCCCTTCAAGCAACACTTCGCCTTCGTGAATGATATATGCGCGATCTATAATATCGAGCGTTTCGCGCACATTGTGGTCAGTGATCAGAACGCCAAGACCGCGTTCTTTAAGATGAGAAACAAGCTCGCGTATTTCTCCAATCGCAAGCGGGTCGATGCCCGCAAAGGGCTCGTCGAGGAGCATAAAAGCCGGCCCGGTCGCCAGCGCGCGTGCAATCTCCACACGCCGTCGCTCACCGCCAGAAAGTGCAATCGCCGGGGCGCCGCGCAAATGCGTGATATGAAATTCATTCAACAGATCATCAATGATCGATTGTTGTTTGTCCTTGTTGTTCTCGACAAGCTCTACGACGGCGCGCAGATTTTGTTCGACCGTGAGCCCGCGAAAAATAGAGGCTTCCTGTGGCAAATATCCGACGCCTAATCGGGCGCGCTGATACATGGGCAGATTGGTGACGTCGTGGCCGTCGATCGCAATCCTTCCGCGGTCCGCCGGTATCAGCCCGGTGATCATGTAAAAACAGGTTGTTTTACCGGCCCCGTTCGGGCCCAGCAATCCGACGACCTCGCCCCTTTTGACGCTGATGGATACGCCACGCACGACCGGTCGCCGCTTAAAGGATTTTCCAAGGTTTTCCGCCAAAAGCCCGCCTGTGCCTTCGACAATTGTCGGTTTCAGCTTCTTGGGCTGAACCTGCGCATTGGCTGGCGCGGATATCTCTGCGGGCGTTTCCATATTCTCACTCATTAAGGGCGCCTCTCTTTAACGTTCAGTGAAATTCAGGGGTTATTCGTTAGGATTGATCGTCAGATTTGGTGTAGAAAATGCCGCGAATACGCTTCCCGGCGTCCGGCGCGAACTTAACCTTGCCGGTATCGACCCAATAGGTGACCTTGCCGGCTGACATGACCTGTTTGCCTTGAGTGACAATAACACGATCAAAAATCGTTATGGTTCGCGCAGCATCGTCAAAAATTGCGCGTTCCCCGGTAATCGCTTGTTTACCATTCGAATAGCGCACAGCGCCAATGGCGGTGATCGTCTGGAAATCGCCTTCGTCTGATAACTCTGCTTCTAATCGTTCAGTGGTCAGGATCGCTTCGCCCTGCACAACGCGGACATGTCCGGTCCAGACAGCGAGACCTTCCTGAAATTCAGCGGCGTCGCCAGTGATATCGACCGGTTCGTCGCTGGTGGCGGCGAGTTGGGCCAATGCGGCGCCTGATGTAATCGTCAAAAATGCAGTCAGCCATAAAATTCTTCGTGTCATTGCGGTTCGTTGATCTCCACGTCTTTCAATTCGGGCGCCTCAGTTTCGTCAGGCTGGGCATCAACTGCTTTCGGGTAAATGCGCATACTGACATTTCCTTCAAAGACAATGCGGCCTTCGGCGTTATAGGCTTTCATGCTGTCTGCCTTAAGTGCGCCGCCGCCAGGCCCGTCGCCGCCGACGCCAGCGTTGCTGGATACTAATTCGTCTTTGATGTCGACAGTTGCCGCCGGCGACCGAAAGACATAAACATTATTGCCGATTTCATGTTCCAGCATGACGCCTTCTGAAAGTTGCAGAATATTTACGTCCCGCCGAAATAATCCTTTGTCGGCAGTAACGACAGAAGTCTCATCGGCGTCCCCTTGAACGGCTCGCGGTTTTTCGAGCGCCACAAGGTTTTTGTCTTCCGCGGCCTGTATCGCGGCATTTGCCGTGATCAAAAAAGGCCGGCCGTTTTCGTCAACACCAGTGAAGCGGGGGTTGGCCATCCGCAGCTCATCTGGCGAGGCGGAGATGTCTTCGAACTCTTTGAGAAACGCCTGATCGACACTTTGGTTTTGCGTGTTGAGGAAAAAGGCAGCAACCAGGACCAACGCAAAAATCGGCAAAGCGATACGCAATCGCCTGACCAAGCGGGATCGCGAAGCCGCCCGATCACCGGTGGTGCGCGATTTCAGCGGCAGGTTTTCTAAAACCGCACGTCCTTTAATGGGCCGGCCACGCGCCGTATCTCCACCATGTCCGGCGCTCCCGTCGCTCATTCAGATTGCGTCCTCAAAATCGATCAAATTGGCGCTTGGGGCCATCCGCTATCGCTGACCACGCCGATTTTCCACATAACCCACCATATAGTCTCCCCGCAGCCGGATGGAAGCAAGAGGCGTCAAATAGTCGTCAGGATTTCGCCGACGGAAATGTTCCCAAAACGCCTAGGAATGCGCGAAAATATCGGTTTCGGGCCAGCCGGCGAGATCGAGGTCGGCGCGGGCAGGGAGAAAGCCAAAACACGCATGGGCCAGATGTGCCCTGCCTTCCCGCGCGAGCATTACGTCAAGTTTCTCTTTTAAGTCGTGAAGATAGAGGACATCTGAAGCGGCATAATCGATTTGCGCTTTGCTCAGGGTTTCAGCGCCCCAGTCAGACGATTGCTGCTGTTTGGATATCTCAATCCCCAGAAGCTCGCGTGTGAGGTCTTTGAGGCCGTGGCGGTCGGTATAGGTCCGGCAGAGCCTTGATGCGATCTTGGTGCAGTAAATCGGCTTTGTTTGGATGCCCAGCCAGTGCCTGAAGGCGGCAATGTCAAAGCGGGCGAAATGGAAGATTTTTTCGACATTCTCGTCCGCCAGCAGCGATTTCAGGCGCGGCGCCTCATAGTTCTTGCGGTTCAGCTGAACCAGATGCGCGTCGCCGTCGCCCGCCGAAAGCTGGACCACGCAAAGCGGATCGCGTTGCGTGATCAGCCCCATGGTTTCGCTGTCAACAGCGACGACGGGCCCTAAATTAAGCCCTTCGGGCAAATCGCCCTGATGAAGATGATTGGTCACTTGTGGTCCGACGTCCTTCGGCGCGCGTTGCATTGGCCCCGCCATATCACTGACCGGTTAATTTTGAAAATCCGTTATATTGAGGGCCCGGAGGAAGGGGCGCTTTGCTATCGTGCTTCGCCGCGCCGCCGTCCGCGCGGGACAGTAAATTCGATGCGCGACCCGCTCGGCTCATAAACCATCATATGGGTCGTCGGTCCTTCACCCATAAATTCAGGTCCAAATTCCATTTCAACGCCCGGAAATGATTTCAGAGTTGCATAGATTTCATCAAGTGTTTCCAAATCCGGCACGGTGAGGGCGAGGTGATGCAGCCCGATATTGGTTTTACGGTTAAAGGGCCTTGCGGCTTCTGGATTTGCCGCGCGCCAAAGCGTGACGAATATTTCACCGTCGGTGACAAAAACGGATGGGTAATCCGGGTCGCCGCCAGCGGTCTCCCAGTGCAACGCTTCCGTAAAAAAAGCAACTGACGCGTCAAGATCACGCACGGTCAATCCTACATGGTTGAGCCCGCCGGTTAGCGCCGCCGGTTTGCTGTTGACGGCGTCGGTCGCTTGCGCCGCTGCTAAACCGATTGAATTTGCATTGGCGGCAATCGCCACGAGCAGGATTGAAACCAAAATCGGACGCTTTGCCATGACCAACGTGCTCCCTGATGCGTGAGGTGAGCCCACCCGCATTGGCGCGGCCGGTCAATTCAAGATTGCTTGATGATGTTGTGGCGGCCAATTACGCCGCTTTGCGCACAATCACAGAGCCTGCAGAATATCCGGCGCCGAAGCCGCAGATAACGCCGATATCGCCTGCGTTGAAATCCTGCCGGTGTTTGTGAAAGGCGATGATCGATCCTGCAGAGGACGTGTTGGCGTATTCATCAAGTACGACAGGCGCTTCCTCGAGGGTTGCGTCGCGGCCCAGGACTTTGCGCGCGATAAACTCGTTCATCGCCAGATTGGCTTGATGTAGCCAGAAACGCTTGACCTGCGCCGGCGCGATATTGACTTCGCGAAGATGCGAAATGATCAGCTCACCCACCATCGGGACCACCTCTTTGAAAACCTTTCGGCCCTCCTGAATGAAGAGCTTGTCGGTAAAAGGGTCGGCTTGAGGGTCCGCCGCTGCGCCGGTCTCGCGCTCGCAATGATTGAGGAATCCAAAATTGTTGCGAATATTATTTGAGAATTTGGTTTTGAGGCGCGTTCCGACGATATCCCAGGCTTCGTTGCGGGGGGCGCCGTCGGCGCGTTCCAGAATAACGGCCGTTGCGACATCGCCAAAAATAAAGTGACTGTCGCGATCACGGAAATTGAGATGCGCCGTGCAAATTTCCGGGTTGACCATCAGGATGCGGGTTGCGCCGGCGCGGATCAGGCCGAGCCCGGTTTCAATTCCAAAGGTCGCAGACGCACAGGCGACATTCATGTCAAAGCCAAATCCGTCAATACCCAGCGCATCCTGTATTTCAACAGCGACGGCAGGGTAGCCGCGCTGCATGTTCGATGCGGCGCAGATGACGCCGTCAATATCGTCTGGACCCAAATCAGCCGTTTGCATTGCATCGTGGGCGGCGTTGACGGCCATTTCCGCCAATACCGCCAGATCTTCATTGGCGCGCGCGCCAATCTTCGGCGCCATGCGCTCTATATCGAGAATGCCGGCTTTATCCATGACAAAGCGCGACTTGATGCCGGAGGCTTTTTCAACAAATTCAGCAGAAGATTTCTGTAGAGGGTCAATGGCGCCCGCCGCTATTTCGGCGGCATTGTCCCCGTTAAATTTGTCAACAAAATCGTTGAAGGCCGTGACAAGTTCCTCATTCGAAATTGCATGCGGCGGCGTAAAAAGACCGGTTGAGATAATGCGTATATCGGCATTGGCGGAATCAGACATGGAGCGCGCCTTCAACTCTTAATAGGTTCGGGAGGAATTTGCGCTGTTCTTATTGCCCACGCAACCGGCCCGGTGATTAACGGGTGAGTTTTTGTACCGCTTTATGGCGCGGACAGGCGGTCTCATGGTCATTGACCATCCCCACAGCCTGCATGAATGCATAAATGATGACCGGGCCGCAGAATTTGAAGCCAAGCGATTTGAGCGCTTTCGACATGGCTTCACTCTCAGGCGATTTCACACGAATGTCCCGATCGCTTTTCACTTTGTTGATGATGGGCTTGCCGTCAACAAAGTTCCATAGATATTCGGAAAAGGCGCCGGGTCCGTTTTCCATCATTTCAAGATAAATCTTCGCATTGCCGATCGTTGCATTGATTTTGGCGTTTGACCGGATGATTCCGGCGTCATTCATCAGGCGTTCGATCTTTTTAGGTTGATAGCGGGCAATCTTTTCAGGATTGAAGCCGTCAAAAGCTTTTCTGAAATTGTCGCGCTTATAGAGAATTGTGCGCCAGGAAAGCCCCGCCTGAAAGCCGTCGAGAATCAGCTTCTCAAAAAGCGCGCGACCATCATATTCCGGCACGCCCCATTCCTCGTCATGATACTGACGGTAAATCGGATCGTCCACGGGCGCCCACAGGCAGTGATATTTTTTTGCGGTCATCAGATATGATGAAACAGCTTTAATAACCAGAAGATAACAATCAGAATCTGGACAAGGAAGAATGCAAACCGGATGAGCACAAAAATGCTGCTTGTTGAAATCAGATGCGTGATCGATTGGGCAAGGCGCGCGCCGAGAAAAATTATCGCAAGGCCATCGGTGGCCGCTGTCTGGCCGGTTGCAATCGCATAGAGAAGGACGAAGGCGGCGGCCGGCAACAATTCATAGCAATTGGCGTGGGCGCGCGTGAGGCGCTTGCCGAAACCCTCAAGATCGTCGCCGGTTGCGCCAAAAGAATTGGCGGCGCGGCCTCCCGTCACAACCAGATAAGAGCGTAGAACGCCAAGGCTCATCACAAGGACGAGGGTCCAGGCAACCAGGCTCAGCAATACCATTGCAGTGGGCGTCATAATGTTTCCTCCAGCGATGGGTTGGCGGGGAAAATAGAGCGCATTCAAAAAAAGTGTAAGCGGTTTTTGGGTTCGAATGCGCGATAAAACAATGAATTAGACAGGGTCGTGGATTACGTCGTTTGCGAACGTAGTCTAGTCCTGTTTCATATAATCGGGAACCAAAAGCTGCAGCGCCCGCCCGTCACAAACAGGGGCGAGGCCGCTGGATTTGGTTTTTCCCCAACGATCAAGACGGATGAGCGCCAGCGCCCGTCCGCCGCAGCCGCTCAGGATTTCACCCAGCGTTGAATCTCCGGCGGTGACGGACGCACCTTTCGCAGGCGGCGATCCGTCGAATTCGGCAATGAGCGTGCGCTTGCGAACTTCGCCTTTGCGTTTCATGCGGCTCGTGACTTCCTGGCCGACGAAACATCCCTTTTTGTAACTGACGGCGTCCAGAGCGTCGTAATTGACATCGAGGAGAAAGATCTCGTCGGAGGCAAAATCCTTGCCGAATTCGGGCGCGCCGAGGCTGATGCGGCGTTGTTCGTAATCCATGTCGCCGCCATTTGGTTTGCCAGGCGTGATCGCGCGCCAGCCCAGCGCCTCAAGCCGCGGATCTCGAAAAGTGACCGCCCCGCCCCTGTCGATTTTGCTTTCTGACGCTGCGACCGAAAGGCTTTGGTCAATCTCAATCACAACTTTTGCCCGCAATTTGTAAAGCGTCAGCCGCTTTACAAGCGCAGCTGCAGCCGCAGCGCTGCAATCAAACAGAAGTTCCCCGTTATTTTCTACAATGAAAAAATCGAAAAGGATTTTCCCCTGAGGGGTTAACAGCGCTGCAAAGAGCGCCCGGTCCGGCGACAGAATTTCAATATCCTGCGTAATCAGTCCCTGTAAAAATATGCGGCGATCCTCGCCTGTGAGGCGGATGACAGCACGATCGGAAAGGGCGACAGGCTCGGACATGGACACGGATGTAGGAGGCTTTCCGGCAAATGCAAAGCCAGCGCGAACAGTGATGGACGCGGCTGCGCTCGTGGCATAGAAGACGCCAATGGCCATATCTTTCGATCTCATTTTGCGCGGCGGCGTTGTCGTCAATCATGACGGAGAGGGCGCACGCGATATCGGCGTGCGCGACGGAAAAATTGCGGAAATCGGCGTCGCGTCCACGGCGGATGCGGGCGAAGTGATTGACTGCAGGGGCCTGCATATTTTGCCCGGCGTGATCGACAGCCAGGTGCATTTCCGAGAGCCGGGGCCGACCCATAAGGAAGATCTTGAAACCGGGAGCCGCGCGGCGGTGCTGGGCGGCGTCACGGCTGTGTTCGAAATGCCGAACACGCATCCTCTGACGGTCACCAAAGAAGCGATCGAGGATAAGCTGGCGCGGGCGCGCGGCGAGGGCGGGCATGGCGGCATGTTCTGTGACCATGCATTCTACGTCGGCGCGACCCACGGCAATCCGCAACAATTGGCGGCGCTTGAAATGGAGCCGGGTGTAGCCGGCGTCAAAATTTTTATGGGCGCGTCAACCGGCGATCTGTTGGTCGAAGACGATGAAGGCGTACGCGCGGTGCTTGCTCATGGCCGCCGCCGTGTCGCTATACATTCTGAGGATGAATATCTTTTGCGTGAAGGTAAAGCGCGCGCGCGGGAAGGCGATTGGACGTCGCATCCGGAGGTCAGAAGTGTTGAGGCGGCAGTGCGGTGTACGGAGCGTTTGTTGCGGCTGGCGCGAGAAACGAAACGACGCATCCATGTCCTGCATATTTCGACGGCGGACGAAATTCCAATCCTGGCGGCGCATAAAGATATCGCCACCGCCGAAGCAACGCCGCAGCACTTAACGCTCGCTGCGCCGGAATGTTATGAGCGCCTTAAAGGTCTTGCGCAAATGAACCCGCCGATTCGCGAAACCCATCACCGGGAAGGTATTTGGCGCGGCGTTGCGCAAGGCGTGATCGACGTCATCGGTTCCGATCATGCGCCGCACACGCTCGAGGAAAAATCCAAAAAATATCCAGCCTCGCCGTCGGGCATGCCTGGCGTCCAAACGCTTGTGCCCGTGATGCTTGACCATATCGCCAATAGGCGGCTTAGTCTCGCGCGGTTTGTTGATCTTGTCTGCCACGGCCCTAATCGGATTTTCGGCATTGCCGGCAAGGGCCGCATCGCGACCGGTTATGACGCCGATTTCACGATTGTTGACCTCAAGGCCAAGCGGGTGATCACTGACGCCTGGTCGGCCTCTAAATCCGGCTGGACGCCCTTTGACGGCATGGCTGTTACGGGCTGGCCAATAGGCGCAATCATCCGCGGGCGCCGCGTCATGTGGTCCGATGAGATTATCGGCGAGGCCGCCGGCGCGCCGGTGCGATTTCAAGAGGCGCTTTAAGGTTGCGGCTCGCCTCGTCGTTCTGTGTGACACGGGCAATATTTTCGGTTTCGCGCCAAAGCTCTGCAAAAATGATTTCAGCACCAAATGATCAGACGCGGCTTTAAATGCCTTCGAGGCATAAAACTCTTGCGGCGTCATAAATCCGAATTGTTGAGCGTCGCCAGACATCGTCTCGGCCACCATTTGCATGGGCCAGTCAATAAATATTCGTTGCGCGATCTGTTCTTCAAGGATTGGCGTACTACCGCTGTGACGCGGGTCATTTTGAATGCGCGCGAAACAGGCGCGAACGGAATTTTCAGGACCTTCAAGAACCTGCGCGAAACTGCCGTCGTGATAAAGCAAAACCCCTGTGATGTTTTCTTTGACGTTGCGAACGCATGCCGCCGCGAGCAAATTACCAAGCTCCCTTGCGGTCGCCAACCGCGTAGCGGCGCTCAGATAGAAAACACGCAACATGCTACAAATGGCCTTTTTTGCCATCTGCAGTATTTTATTAAAATCTTAAGGTGGTGTGTTAGAACAACCTTAACGTGTGTTTAGGATGCGACGTTTGTCACCAGCCCTACTGCAGGCGTTCGCTGGTTGAATCGAGATCTTCCGCAGCCAGCGCGTCGTCTGCCATCACCTCATAGAGCGGTGCGGTAAGACGCGCGATGATGTCGTCGCCTTGTTGTGCGCGGACAGCGGCATGGTCACGGGCGCGCCGGTCACAGACGACATAGCGCCGCTGCGCATCGCGATAAGCCTTGTTGAAGCTGGTAACCATTTCCTGCCGCGCGGCGGTTTGCGGCTCTTCCAGTTCGACAAGACGCTTCATCCGATCACGCCACATATCGCCTTCAAAACGCGGCTCGCAAGTTCGACGAATATGATGGAGGGCGCCAAAGACGGCCGAGATCGCGACAAGATCTTTTTGGCGTTGTTGATAGCTGGCGAAATCCTGCGCTGACGCGGAGGGCGACGCCACCGTGGACGCCAGAGCGATTGCGGTGAGGGTTACGGCAATGACAAAGCGCATATTCATATCAACCTTTCACAGCAGAAAATTATAGCGGGATTATGGCCGGTCGCGAAAGGCGCCCCGGACATCAACGGCGCGACGGATGGCCTGACGGGTCACATCCCAGGAAAGCCGGGCGATCGCTGTCTCGACGGAGACAAATTCCGCCTCGATGGCGTCGTCGCCTGGGCAAGGCTTTCCTGCGGTCCATTCAGCGACATAATCGATTAGCACCATATGCGAGGTGAATTGGCCATCGGCGGGCGTGATCGCATCGAACACGTCCAGCAGGCCGATGAGTTCAATTTCAACGCTGGTCTCCTCGCGCACTTCGCGGATGACGGCGTCCCTGACGCGCTCACCGAATTTGAGGCCGCCGCCGGGAATCGACCACTCACCCTTAAACGGGGCTTTGCCGCGTTTGATAAGGAGGACGTCGGCGCCGCGAAAAACGACCGCGCCTACGCCGATGGATGTGGTCTCGCCCAGGCTCATGACTCACCTGATAAGATGTTTTTATGTGTGGACGCTATTTATTAAAATCGACGCCGGCCGAGGTTGGGCTGCTTTTCGACCTCGATATTCGCGATAATTTTCCGCCGCGCTACAATATCGCGCCGACCCAGCCGATTGCGGTCATTTGTCAAAATGAAAGACGCAAACGCGATTATGCGCTGATGCGCTGGGGATTTATTCCGGAGTGGCAAAAAGCGCCTTCGGCGCGCCCGCTGATCAATGCGCGCGCCGAAACGATTGTGGAAAAGCCTTCATTCCGCCCGGCCTACAAGCGCCGTCGCTGCCTCATTCCCGCAGACGGATTTTATGAGTGGCGCTCCGGGGGCGGGGTCAAGCAGCCCTATTGCATCCAGCGTCACGACGATGGGTTGTTCGCGTTCGCAGGCATTTGGGAAACCGCAACAGATCCTGATGGCGGTGAAATCGATACGGCGGCAATTCTGACAATTGCCAGGGGTTCAGATTTGCGTGCGCTTCATCATCGCGAACCGGTGGTGATTGCGCCGAAGCATTTTTCCGCCTGGCTCGAGGCCGACGAACGCGACATTGCGATGCTCGATGATTTGCTGGCGCCGGCGCCCGCCGGATCCTGGAGATATTTTGCCGTATCAAATGCGGTCAATAATGTGCGTCACGACGGTCCAGTGTTGATCGATAAAACTCAGACGCCTGATGACGTTGACAAACCAGCGGCGCAGCAAGTGCAGCCTGATTTGTTTTTCTAGGGCGTTTCCAATGCGGCGCGATGGCGCGCGGCTTCTTCTACATAATGACCGGCGCCGATCAGCGCCATTTTGTCTTCCCCCTCGCGAAGGTCGCGAAATTTGCGCGCGGGCATGCCAGCCCACATTTCGCCCGCAGGGACAATCTTTTTGGGACTTAAAAAGGCGCCGGCGGCCAGCATGCCGCCTGTTCGAACCACCGAACCGTCCAGCATCGTCGCATTCATGCCAACAAAACCGCCATCTTCGACGGTCGCTCCATGCAGCATGCATTTGTGGCCGACGAGCACATTCTCGCCGATCAGCGTCGGGAGCCCGCCCCAATCGGGATTGTCCACATGGATGATTGTGCCATCCTGAACATTCGATCCCTTGCCGACAACGATTTTGTTTTCATCGCCGCGCAACACACAAGCATACCAAACCGACGCGTTTTCATGCACTTCCACATCGCCGGCGATGACAGCGCCCGGAGCGATAAAGGCGCTCTCATGGATTCTCGGTTTTTTGTCGCCAATGGCGAAGATGAGCGGTTTCATGTCTATCCTTTTACCGCATCCGGTTGATTCATTGGATGGGCCTTTTCAAAGGCCGGCAGCGCAATGCAGCGTTCATAAACTTCATTGAGCCGAGTGAGGCCCGATAAATCAATGCCGAAACGCAGCGCCGCGAACCATTGCGGCACAAGGCAAGCATCGGCAATGGTCGGTGTATCGCCAACGCAATAATCGCCGCCTGTTTCTGCCGTCATTTTCTCGACCGCCGCCATGGCGCTGCCGGGCCAGCGATTGAGCCAGCTGTTAACCGCAATGTCGTCAAGCGAGGCTTCTTCTTTTAAATATTTCTGGATACGCAAGTTCATTAAAGGCTGCGCTTCGCAAGCGATCGTCGCAGCAATGGCGCGCGCCTTTGCGCGAGCGATGGGATCGCATGGCAGGATCGATGGATCGGGAAATGCTTCCTCGAGATATTCCATAATCGCGAGGGACTGGTTGAGCGCCGCCCCGTCGTCCGTAATCAGGATCGGCACAAGTCCATTTGGGTTTTTGGCGAGATAGGCGGGGCTCTTTTGTTCGCCTTTCAAAAGATTGACCGGCTCATAGTCGTAATCAATGCCTTTGAGCGCCATCGCGATGCGCACCCGGTAGGTCGCGCTCGACCGCCAATATCCATAAAGCTTCATCGGCTGATCCTCTGATCGATAAAATTCTAATCAAACTTATGGTGCATTCTTCTCGAATATTCCAATCCATAGGGCCATGGTCAGCGTAGTATAAAAAGGGTTCACGCAATGCTGGCGGAAAAACAGGTTGAATTGGAAGAAACCGGCGGCGCATTGGCGCCAACGAGCGATCAGGACCTTGCCTGGGCGAAGGAAAATCTTCGCTGGTCGAACGAGCAACCATTATCGGACCTGGCCAATGTCTTGCGCGTTCTTGAACGACATCCAGAATTCAAAGGCCGCTACATCTATAATGAAACGCTCAACAAAGTGCTCGACAAGGGCGCCTTGATGCTCGAATGGCGGATCAGCGAATGTTGTGCGGTCATTCAGGAACGCTTTATCCCCGAGATTGCCGAAAATACGGTCAATAACGCCCTGGTCATCTGCGCCAACCGCAACGGCACGCGAAAATAACGCCAAATCAATGCCTTAAAGGCGATCTAAAGAATCCGCATCACTGCGATTGAACTGCATTAGTAACATATGTTACTAATTTGCCGGGCCAGCCGGATATTTTCGTTGGCGTGAAATGACGGGCGCGATTCGGCGGCCCTGCTGGGAGACGATGAAATGGCAGATCTCTTTGAAAATCCAATCGGCACTGACGGTTTTGAATTCGTTGAATATACGAGCGCCAATCCGGATGAGCTTGCGGCGCTGTTTGAACAGTTGGGTTTTACCGCGGTCGGCAAGCATCGTTCCAAAGACGTCATTCATTACCGTCAGGGCGACATCAATTTTCTGTTGAACCGCGAGCAGTCCGGTCAGCCTGAAGTCTTTCGTAATCAACATGGCGCTGGCGCCAATGCGATGGCGTTTCGCGTCAAGGACGCGGCGCATGCATTCGCCGAAGCTGTAAAACGCGGCGCCACGCCGATTGAAGCCAAGGCCGGCCCGATGGAACTCAATATTCCCGCGATCGAAGGTATCGGCGGGCTTCATGTTTATCTTGTCGACCGATATGGCGCGAAGTCGATTTACGATATCGATTTTCAGCCGATTGAGGGCGCTGATCCTTCAACCAACGGCGCCGGGCTTACCTATATTGATCACCTTACGCACAATCTTCATCGCGGCAACATGGACAAATGGGCGGCCTATTACGAGGATATCTTCAACTTCCGCGAAATTCGGTATTTCGATATCGAGGGTAAGCTGACGGGCCTTGTCTCGAAAGCAATGACCAGCCCATGCGGAAAAATTCGTATACCGCTCAATGAAAGCCGAGATGACAAATCCCAGATCGAGGAATTCCTTGAACGCTATAATGGCGAAGGTATTCAGCACATCGCCCTCGGCGCCGACGACATATATTCAACGGTGGAAGGTTTGCGAGGCCGCGATGTGCCGTTTCAGGATACGCCGGGCACTTATTACGAAAAAGTCGGCGAGCGGATCGGCGATCATGGAGAGGATCTGCCGCGGCTGCAAAAAAATTCTATCCTCATCGATGGCGCCCCAACGCAAGGCCAGGGGCTCCTATTACAGATATTTACGCAGGACGCCATCGGCCCGATCTTTTTTGAAATCATTCAGCGGAAAGGCAATGAGGGTTTCGGCGAGGGTAATTTCAAAGCGTTGTTTGAATCGATCGAAGAAGACCAAATTCGCCGCGGCGTGTTGACAGAAACAGCCTGAGGCGCTGAAGATGTCTGTTGCGTCTCCTTCAAACTCGGCAAAACAGCGCTCGCTCATACTTGACCGGTTCGCGCCTTATCGCATCGTCGCCCTCGGGCACGCAATTAGCGGTCGCCTGTCGCAAGTATATTCGAACGAAAACATCACCATTCCCGAATGGCGCGTCCTTGCGGTCATCAGTCAGGCAGACAGCCTTGCCGCGCGTGATGTGGTCGGCCGTACGCCAATGGACAAAATGACTGTGAGCCGGGCTGTCGCCAGCCTTGAAGCAAAAGACCTTGTCTCAAGAGCGCCAGATCAACATGACCGGCGCGTCAATATGCTGAGCCTTTCTGCGGCAGGGCGCGCGTTGTTCGACCGCATCGCAGCCTTGGCGCTGCAGTTTGAAGATGAATTGCTGGCGGCGTTGTCGCCGCGCGAATTGGCGGCCTTTGAAACAGCGCTGTTAAAGCTTGAGGCGCGCGCCAAGGCGGTCGGGTAGACTTTTACCAGACTGCGCCTGCGTCGCATCCGACGGTCTGAGAGGCGCCCTTAGCAAAACCATTTTTTCAATTGCTCTGGCGTCATGTTGCTGCCGCAAAGAACAGTGCCGATGCGTTTGCCGCGCCAGCGGTCTTTGTTCGCCAAAAGTGCGGCGAGGCCGGCGGCGCCTGCTGGTTCAATCGCAAGGCCGAGATGCAGATGGATAAGACGCATCGCCTTTAGGATTGCCGCATCATCGACGGCAACCACTGAATTGACAGTCGATTGCATGCTTGTCAGCGCATAGTGAACTGGAATGCGGACGGCAATGCCGTCGGCAATGGTATCCGCGCTTGACGTCGTAATGATTTCGTTTTTTTCAAAAGAAAGCTTCATCGACGGTGCGCCTTCCGCCACAACGCAAATGATCTCGATCGCCGGATTGACGCTTTTAAACCATGCGCCAATGCCGGTCGCGAGCGATCCATTGCCGAGCGGGATAAGCATTATGTCGGGATTGGCGCCGCTCATGGTCATTTCAAGCGCAATCGTTCCCGCGCCCTCGGCAATGGATGGATCAGCGCCGTCTTCAATAAAAACCGCGCTCTGTTTTTTTGCATATTGTTTGGCCGCTGTTTTTGCTGCATCGAAGTCGGCGCCTTCAAGGCGAACTTCGGCGCCGAAGCGGCGCATGGCGTCAATTTTCACCAGATTGGCGTTTTCTGCAGCGAAAACGGTGGCTTTATGTCCGCGCTGGCGGCCCGCCCGCGCAATTCCCTGACCAAAATTTCCGGCAGATGCGCAGACGAGCTGATTGGGCGCATCAAGGCTGGCGAGAAAGAGATCAGCGCCGCGACCCTTAAAGGAACGGATCGGATTTAAACACTCAACTTTGAAGAGGACACTTGCATCGACCATTGCGTCGAGGCTGGTGTCACGGACAAGGGGAGAATTTAGATAGTCTGGATCGATTTTTGAAACCGCGTGTTCGATTTTGTTTGGATCGATTGGCCTCTCATTCACGATTTCTTCTCCGGTAACGATTGCGGCTGCAATTGCGGCGCAGGCCTTCCCGATAATGACAGGCGCTAAAGGCTTCTATAAGGATAAGCTTTTGCGGGAAATAATTCGAGGGTGGCATTGGCGATATATTGGCGACGAATGCGTGTGCTTTTCGCCGCGGCAGGCCTCGCGCTTGCTGGTTGTGTTACTTTTCCCGAGGCGCCGGATCCGATAGCGCCGCCGGTGCTCGCGGCCAATGTCCTGCAGGCTGAAGACGGCGCTTTGTTGAGCCTGCAAAGCTGGCGCGCGAAAAACCCGCGCGCTGTTGTCCTCGCGCTCCATGGAATGAATGATTATGCAAATGCTTTTGCCTTGCCGGCGGCCTGGTGGGCAAAGGAAGCCGAGCTCACGATCTATGCCCTCGACCAGCGCGGCTTCGGCCGGTCGCCCGCGTTTGGCTATTGGGTCGGCGCCGATACGTTGATTGCTGACCTCAGGGCGGCTATTGCCGCCATCCGCGCCGCCCACCCTGATACGCCCCTTTATGTGCTGGGTCACAGTATGGGCGCAGCGGTTGTGATCACAGCGCAGGCACGCGGTGATCTTGGCGCCGATGGCCTAATTCTGGCGGCGCCCGGCGTATGGGGCGGACGCGCTATGCCGTTCCCTTACCGGCTGTCGCTCAATATCGCCGCGAGCATTGCACCCGGAAAAACCGCAACCGGTGAACGCGCCCGCCGTCAGGCGACAGATAATATCCCGATCCTGCGCGAAATGTTTGCCGATCCTCTGGTCATCAAGGAAACCCGCCTTGATGCGGCGCTCGGCGTGGTGCGCCTGATGGGCGAAGCCTATGGCAGTGCAGAAAAAATTGATGGCGACATTCTTTTTCTACTTGGCGAAAAGGATGAAATCATTCCTTTGAAAGCGATGGAAAGAACCGCCAGCCGTCTCAACCGCGGTGTTGACGTTCGCCGTTATGACGATGGCTGGCATTTGCTGTTTCGCGATCTGCAAGGAGAGGTTGTTTGGCGCGATGTCGCCGAGTGGATAAATGAGCGCACCGGCGGGACCCGCAACGCATCGGCGGGGCGCTGAATTTAGGGTTGCTTTTTGGCAGGGGAAATGATGCGCCGCTCTTTTTGGAGCTTCCGATCATTTGAGCTTGAACATCTTCGATTTAGTGCGCGGTGACTATGATAACGTTGTCTTTATGATCGGCGTGATGTTAGTTCCAACATTTCTGGGCGTTGCTATTTGTTTTGGCGCATACTCGGCAAACGAAGACGGGTATAATCTTACAAATGTGCTCGGATTCTGGTTTCTGGCTGCGCGGTAATGTCAACCATGGCCAATTGGTTTTCGATCCCCTTCAACTACGCGTCGGCAACCACGCCAACTTCACCCGTTACAGACAAAAATATAGCTGTTCGGCTTTTTTCACATGGATAAGCATTTTGCGAACCGCGGCGGCAAATTGATGGGCCTCGCGCCTGAACGCCGATTAAACAAAAAACACCGCGGGCGCGATCAGGTTAGTCGTGCCCGCGGCGTTTTCAATTCGCTAGCGCCGACACCGCAAAGTAAGCGCGCTAGTCTTTTTACTTGGTCGCGGCGCCGTTGCTTCGGGCTGGCAAGGTGAGGGGGGAGCAAGACCCGACGCATGGAGGGCGTGCAACATTGCCGCGACATGCAATTTATATGGGCATATCCTTAACGAAAGGTTGTGCTATTTATAGATTTCAACTTCAAGTTGTATTTCTATTATCACCCAATGGCGTGACAGCTGCCTTTTGTCTGAAACATTGTTGATCTTCGGCTTCAAGGTTCGATCGGGCGGCGTTCACGCTGAGTCATGTGGATGCGGTTTTCGCGATCCAGTCGAGAAAGCCGGCGCTCGATCCTTGGCGCAAGATCGGCAGGGCGGCGACGCAGGGCTCGTCATGGGGGTGAAGGGCGATAATCTCGTCGCGCGCGGCCGGAGCAGCGGCGGCTGTTGTTTTAACAAAAAGCGGCGTTTCCAGTTTAAACTCAATTGCGCCGTCCCATTCATAAACGGAGCGCATTTCGCCATGGATATTGACGCAGGCCGCCAGTTTTTTATCGATCAGCGTTCGTGCAATGCGCGCCGCCGTTTCAGCATTCGGCGCTGTGACATAAAGAAAGACGATATTGCTCATATTGCGGGCTCCGCCGTCGCGCTCTAAAGAACCGGCCTTGACAAAGGCGCTGCAGCAAAAACTGCGCGCAGAGGCGATGATGCGCAAGCTTAATGACAAAAATGCTCTGGTGTTATTTTCCGGCGGGCAGGATTCGGCCATCAGCCTTGCCTGGGCGCTTGACCGTTTTCAGCATGTCGAGACCGTAGGGTTTGACTATGGCCAGCGCCATGCGATCGAACTCGGAGCGCGCCGCGCCGTGCGGCGGGCGATCAGGGAGGCGTTTGCGGACTGGGAAAAGCGTCTCGGTGAGGATTTGTTAATTGACGCAACCGGCATGCGGGATCTCGGTGAGACAGCGATGACCCATGAGACGGAAATTATGCTTGCCGATGACGGATTGCCGACAACTTTCGTACCGGCGCGCAATCTAGTTTTCCTGACGCTGGCTGGAGCGCTCGCCTATCGCCGCGACGCCGGCGTTTTGGTCGCCGGAATGTGCGAGGCGGATTATTCGGGATATCCCGATTGCCGCGCCGCGACTTTGGCGGCGCAAATGGAGGCGTTGAGACTGGGGACGGAAACCGAGATGCGTCTTGAAACGCCATTAATGACGATCACCAAGGCTGAAAGCTGGCGCCTCGCCGATCAACTCGGCGGCGCGGCGCTGGTCGATATCGTTAATGAGCACAGCCACACCTGCTATCGCGGCGTGCGCGCCGAGCGTCACGATTGGGGTTATGGCTGCGGCGACTGTCCGGCTTGTGTGTTACGTGCGCGCGGATGGGCTGGTTTTCGCAGTGGAGCTTGAGCGATGAGTTATTCCGTGAAGGAATTGTTTTATACGTTGCAAGGCGAAGGCGCGCAAACTGGCCGTCCTGCAGTATTTTTACGTTTTTCCGGGTGCAATCTATGGAGCGGGCGCGAGCGCGATCGTGCGGGCGCTGTTTGCGATTTTTGCGACACCGATTTTGTCGGTGTTGACGGCCCTGGCGGCGGCAGATTTAAAGACGCCGAAGCACTTGCGGGCGCTGTCAGGGCCGGATGGCCTGACAATGGGGGCGATCCATTTGTCGTCTGCACTGGCGGCGAACCGCTGCTTCAACTCGATTCGGCGCTGATTGACGCTCTGCATGGCGAGGGGTTTAAGGTCGCAGTGGAAACCAATGGAACCGTTAAAGCGCCTTCGGGGATTGACTGGATTTGTGTCTCGCCAAAGTCCGATGCGCCGGTCGTGCAGCGCCGGGGCGACGAGTTGAAGCTGGTCTTTCGGCAGGACAAGGCGCCGCCGGAAGAATTTGCAGCGCTTGAATTTGACTTTTTTTATTTGCAGCCTATGGACGGCCCCTCGCGGAAGGCGCATACCGCCGCCGCAATTGACTATTGTAAAGCCAACCCGCAATGGCGCTTGAGCCTGCAGACACATAAAGTGTTGGGCATCGCTTAGGATCCGTCCGCGAAGTCGTGAGGAGCACCGTCCCATGCGCATTGTAAAGTCGATGAGTTTCGACGCCGCGCATTTTCTTGAGCACGACCCGGGCGCGCGTCCCTATGCGCGGATGCATGGTCATTCATTTTTGATGGAAGTTGAGATCGAAGGCGAACCTGCGGCGGATACAGGCTGGGTCGTCGATTTTGGCGACGTCTCGGAAGCCCTCGACCGCTTGCGCGAGACGCTTGATCATCGGCTTCTCAACGAAATTGAAGGGCTGGAACGGCCGACGCTTGAAAATATCTGCCAGTGGGCGGCCAAAATGCTTTCGCCTGATTTTCCGGGGCTGCGCCGGATACGCGTGTCGCGACCGTCGAATGGCGAGACCTGCATCTACGACGTTTAATCGTTTTATTCTTTTTCGGAAGCGCTCATCCGCGCAATGAGATATTGCGCATCTCGGCAATAACTCGCGGCCGCACGGTCACAACGCGAAAGCGCCTTGTCGAGTTGATCAAGCGTGTCATCTATTTCCTCATAAGCGGCAAAGGCGTCGCGCGGTGGTGACAGATTGAGGCCCTTGTCGCTTACATCAAGACACATCGGAGATACAGAATAGCGCGTTTTTCCGCCCAGAAGAACATCAAGATGGCGTTGGTTCTTGCCGATTAGCACAACGGCGCGTGGATCAATTTTTTCCAACGACGCGTCGATTGAAAGGCGTAATTCGTCGTAGCTTTCCGCCAACATGGCGCGTCCGCTGACTTCTTCAATATTTTTTGCAGAAAGGGCAATTTCGCAACCCTGTTCGAGGATGTCGCGCACGCGATCAATCGCATAAAGAACGGTCTCGATGGCCGCGAGCGCATTACGTACTGGCTCGTCGTGGTCCGGCCGGGGCCGATCAGCGATGGGGTTGGAGCTGCGCAAGGCGCGGTCAAGCCCGCCTGCGACATCCATCTCCGGCAGCTCGCTCTTGCCGACTTTATCCTGCTTTTTGTTGAACCACCCTGCCAGGGGGCTCTTTTTTGCAGCCTGAGGTTTGTTTACGGCAAAGACCACGCGCACAGCTCCTTCATCCAGTTGGATCAGGCAAGCCTATCGTGCGCGTTTTGCGACGCCGTTAAACAATTGATTAAATTTGTGGCCCGGCGCCTACATTTTTGTCGGCGCTCCGCCGGGTCCGGCGGGGCCTCCCGCCCTCTATCCGCCAGGCTGTCAGTAAGGCCGCGCCAATGATGAGGAGCCAGACCACGGGCGGCAGCGCCGGTTTATCATTAATTTTATCAATCCTCGCGGCGTTTCGATCACGAATGCCAGCCCAGCCGGCGCCGGCCCGGGCTGCGGCCTCGCCGCGCAATTTTCGCAAAGCGGGCAGCGCTGGCGCCTCGCCGCGGTGAATGGAAAATACGCCGCCGCCAGACTGCTCGGCAAGCGGCGCAAGCGCCTTGCGATTGGATACGACATTTTCAAATTCCGGCGCAGCCGCCAATCCGACTGCGCCAATAGCAAACAGTTCATCGGAACTTGCGCGATATAGCCCGCGGGCGGCATTTTCGATCCGTGCTGTAAATACCCCCGGTCCCACCGAGGCAAGTTCAAGCTCCTTAATTTCACCATCAGGACCCTCAATGCGTACTGGTTGGAGTTCGTCGGCAATCGATCGCCGTTCAATGATCAGGGCGTCGCCCTTTGATCGCAAATTTAGCGATTCTTCTTCCAGTTCCGGCTCCTTCATGAGCCAATGGGCAATCCGGCGCAAAAGTTCCGCATGCGGACCACCGCCGTCAAAACCGCGCGCCCAGAGCCAGACATGATCAGAGAGTAATAATCCGACCCGCCCTTCGCCGACGCGGTCCAAAATCAACAAAGGCGCATCGCCCGGTCCGGCCATGAGTGTTTGCCCGCGCGTTTGGGCGACAGGCATGATGCGCAACCAGCGGCCCCAAAACCCCTGTTCCGGGAGGTCGGCAGTGACGGGATGGCGGGCGCCAAGATCGGTCACCGCCGGGCGGAATGTTTTTTCATCCGCAGCGCCGACCGGCGTCGCTGGCAGAATAAATGACAGATTGCGGCGCGCGGCGAGGCTGAGAGACCCGTTGTATTCGGGGCCGGCGGCAATTAGGACAGCGCCGCCGTCATCGACGAAGCGCGCGATATTGTCGAAATGGAATGACGATAAAACGCCGCGATAGGTGTAGCGATCGAAAATCAGTAAATCGAATTCGCTGAGTTTATCGATAAAAAGTTCATCCTGCGGAAAAGGAATAAGTGCAAGTTCGCCGATCGGCGTGCCGTCATTTTTTTCAATCGGTCGCAGAATTGTGAAGTGAACCAGATCAACCGCCGGGTCCGATTTCAACAAATTGCGCCAGACCCGTTCGCCCGGATGCGGTTCGCCGGAAATGAGAAGCACGCGCAAGCGATCGCGCACGGCGGTGATCGGCAGAACGACAACATTGTTTCGATCGGTTAATTCTCCGCTGCGCGGTTCGACCTCCAGTTCGATAACAGTGCGGCCAGGCCGGTCGAGCGGCGCCTCAAACCCGGCTTCCATACCCAGCGGGACTTTCTGGCGCAAAATCTGTTCGCCGTCGACGCGCAGCGTGACGAGCGCCTCTCCGGCGCCGGCCACAGGTTCTTCGTCGGGCCCGAAATCATCGATGCGGAAGGAGACCCGCACGGATTGGCGGACGATGCCGTAGCGCGGGGCGTTGATGAGGCTGATCTTGCGGTCAGTTTCGCTGGCGCGCCCTGTCACGAGGACATGCACCGGCGCATCAATGCCAAGTTGCGTTTCTGCGTCAGCGGCGTCTGCCGCCTGACCATCAGTGATAATGAAAACGCCGCCGAGGCGGGCGCGCGGCGCGTCAGCGAGCGCGCCGCGCAAAGCCGCCACACTGCGCGTTTCCTCGGCGCCGCCAAATGACGAAACCCGTATTTCGGTGCGTCCCAGCGCCTCGATCCTTCGGATGAGATCATCAGCCGCTGCTTTCGTCACCGCATCGCGTTTGTCGAGCGATTGGCTGGCGCTTTCATCAACGAGCACAACAACGATATCGTCGAGTGGCGTGCGTTCGGCTTCGCGCAGTTGTGGATTTGCCAGTAGTATTACAAGTGACGCGACAGCGAGCGCGCGAAAGGCGCCGCTTTTCCAATTGCGCCACAGGCTAAGCCCGGCAAATAAAACGCCCGCAAGCGCCGCCATTGTCAGCGCCCAGTGCGGCAGCCATGGTTCAAAAACGATATTCATTGCCCCAGCCGTTCCAAGAGGATCGGCGTATGCACCTGATCGGATTTATAATTGCCCGTAAACGCAACCATGATGATGTTAACGCCTGCGCGATAAGCAAGCTCCCGCGCGCGTTCGCCGCCGCGACCCATCGGCCGAACCGGGCGGCCAAAGGAGTCCGCGGCCCAGGCGCCGGCCCAGTCACGTCCGCCAATAATCAGCGGCGTCACACCATCATTGGCGCCGCTCGTATCAGCCTGGACCCAGACAGGATTATTTCTCAGGCGACCCGGAAGATCGCTCATGAGATAAAAAGACCGCGTGAGGACGTGACTTTCGTCCACCGGCGTCAGGGGCGGTATATTCAGCTGCGACAGAATGCGTTGCAGCGCCTGGGACTCAGGCGTTGCGCCAGGCGCTACGGCGCGCTCATCGTCGCGCGTGTCAAATAGAACCAACCCGCCAAAGCGCATAAAATTTTCGATGTTGGAAAGCGCGGCGTCTGAAGGCGTGTCTGCGCCCGGCACGATGGGCCAGTATAGAAATGGATAGACTGATAAATCATCGGCATCAAGATTAATGACCTGGGGCGGACCAGGTTCGACCGCAGTTCTGCGCACCAGTTCGCGGCTCAAGCCGGCCAGCGCCTGCGCCGACAGGCGGTCCATCGCGGGATCGCCAGTCTCGACATAGGCAAGCCGCGTCGCCAGCGCGGCCTCGGCGGGTATTCGGTCAATCGGCGCATCAAGCGGTTGGGCCGCCGCGTCGGTCGGCAAAGCGATCGGCGCGCCGGCAAGAACAAGCAACATTACAGCCGTGCGCAAGGCCAGTTTTCCGCTAAGGGCGAGCGTGACGAGGCCGTCAATGAGCGCCAATAGCAGAGCCGCGATAAACAATGGCGGACCGAATGCGATCGGCGGCGTCGCCGCATATTGTGTCATTGCAACACCAGGTAAACCGAGTGGCGAAAAAAGCGTATCGCGGGAAACCGCATTTAACGCCAGCGGCGCTTCAGGGGCGCCGTAAAACCCCGGCGTGCGCGCCGCTGACGGCGGCAGCGACAGCTCTTGCGCTGTTAATGCTGCGTCGTTGTCCGCGGGCCGGCGCAGGCGGCCAAAACCATCGAACAGGCGCAGTGGGGCGTAGCGGGCGCCAGCTGCCTCATCGGCATTTTCAGGCCCCAAAGTTGACAGAAAGGTCAGCCGGCGCAGCATTTCAACGAACACACCGGAGATCGGCAGGTCCGACCAGGCCGGCGTTGCGGTGACATGGAACAGCGCATTGGCGCCCGCGCCGAGCCGCTCGCCGGTGACCAGCGGCGTCCCGTCCGCAAGCCGCGCCCAGGTTTTCTCGGTCGTGGCGCCGCCGGGTTGGGCCAGCACCTGCTGGCGCACAAAGACGTCTTTTGGCGGCCGCAGATCGGCAAAAGGTCCAGCCTCACTGAACGCATCAAGCGCCTGCGGCGTGTCCCAGGTTAGCGCGCCGCCAAAGGCGCGCCCGCCTCCGCGAAGCGCCACCGGCAACAGGGGTGGTGTCTCGTCCTGAGCGGTCTCGGCGAGAATCGGCCCGGCAAATCGAATCAAAACGCCGCCGCTTTCGACCCAATCGGTGAGCGCGTTCACCTCTCCCGGCCGCAGCCTGCCGATGTCGTCAAGAACAATTACCGAAACATCCGAGGCGAGGATCTCGTCGAGCGACGCTTCCATGAACTCCGCATAAGGATTAAGGGCTTGGCGTACATAGTGTGCTCCGTTCAGTAAATTGTTCCGACCCGCATCGGCGTCCGCGACAAGGCCGATCAGGGCGCGGCGATCACGGGCGTCAATAAGTTGTGTCGCGCCCGCCGACGCAGCGTTTTCAATGCGGACAATTGACAGTTCGTTGCGCAGCGCCAGTGGCAAATCGAGCGTCACGTCGCGCGTTAATTCGCCAGCGGTCATCTCGATCGGCATACGCGTCAATTCGCGCCCGTCACGGGCTGTGGCGGTGAGGGCGCCGTCCCATTCATCGCTCGCCTCAAGTCGCTCGATGCGAAATACAGAACCGGCGGATTGTTGTCCCATGGCGCGGAGGATGATTTTCGGCGCCTTGCGGTCGACCAGCACGGTCAGTGCGCCGCGCTCGGCGAGGGCGCGCGCCAGTTTTTTATCGTCTTCACCGGCGATGCCGTCGGAAAGCCAGCGGAATTCTGCGGCCGGGACGTCTTTGAGGATCAGGTCGAGCGCTTCAAGCCGGTCAAGAAATTGTGTTCTGTCGGCGCCAAAAGGTTGCGGCGTCAATGCATCTGCAGCGGCCCGCGCTTGCTCTGCGGTGATTGGCGCCCAGGCCGGCGGCAGTTTTTGCGGCGCAGTCGTCGTGAGGAAAATTGAACGACCCGACTGAGCGGCTTCTGCGGCGGCTTCGCGGAGTACATCGCGCCGCGCCATCCAGCGCTGCGCCGCCGCCCAGCTGTCGTCGACCACAAGAATAAGGGGCCCGGCGCCGGGCGAGGGCGCTGGTGCGTTCAGGACCGGTCCGGCAAGGCCGATAATCACCAATGCCGCCAAAACCAGACGCAACAGCAACAGCCACCATGGGGTGCGGTCTGGCGTTTCTTCCGATGTCGTCAGTTGGCGCAGGATCATGAATGCCGGAAAGCGCGTGCGCTTCGGCGCAGGCGGCGTTGCCCGCAAAAGGAACCATATTACCGGTAATGCAGCGAGCGCGGCGAGCAACAGCGGTGAAGTAAAAGAAAGTGCGCTCAACATCTATTTTGTCCACACGCGCATATCGCCGAGCGCGGTATAAAGCGCCAACAAAGCGGTCTGCGCAGGCCGGTCCGTACGATGCGTAATGAACGTCCAACCGAGCTTGCGCGAAAGATCCGCAAGCGATGCGCGATGGGCCTCAAATTTGACCTTGTAGGCGGCGCTGACTGAGCCGGTTTCGCCAAATATGAGCCTGTCGGCGCTCTCCATATCTCTAAATTCAACCCGGCCGCGGAACGGAAAATCTTCCTCAGCCGGATCGCAAATCTGCACCAGCGCGCCTTTGGCGCCGCTTGCAGCCAATGTGGATGCAGCAAACTCAATTTCGTTAAGCGGTGCAAAAAAATCGCTGAACATGACAACCCGGGCGCCGGGTGGAATTTGAGAGACCGGGGGCGTTGAGTGAGAGTTGTCAATTTGCTCCGCGTGAAGCGCTTCAAGAATGCGCGATGGCGCCGAACGTCCCTGAAACGGGCGGCGGTTTTGGCCAAGAAGCCCAACCCGCTCGCCTGCTTGCGACAGCAAAATCGCCAGCGCCGTTGCAAGGATTTCGGCGCGGCGGCGTTTGGTCGGCGCTTCTTTTTTCGATCTGTAGTCCAGAGACTGTGAGGGATCTCGCCAAAGATAAACAGCCGCCGCCGCTTCCCATTCGTTTTGCCGAATATAAAGCCGGTCTGCAACGCGGGCGGACTGGCGCCAGTCGATAGCAGAGACCGGATCGCCAAAAGTGTAAGGGCGATGTTGCCAGAAAGTCTCGCCCGGACCGGCGCGCCGCCGTCCGTGTAGGCCGGAGGCAACTGTCTGGGCAATGCGTTCCGCCTCGATCAACAGCGCCGGAAAAAGCGCTGCGGCATCTTCGGCGCCATGGCGAACGGCGAGCGCTTCTTTTTCGAGTGTCATCAATTCGGCGGCGTCCTCATACGCGTTTAGTTACAGCCCGCCCAACAGTTCATCAACAAATTGATCCGTATCCAGCCCTTCTGATCTCGCCGCGAAATTGAGCGCCATGCGATGCCGCAGCACCGGTTTGGCCAGGCGCATAACGTCGTCGGGCGATGGTGCATGGCGCCCGTCAATCAGCGCCAGCGCACGGGCGGCAAGCGAAAATGCCTGGCTGGCGCGTGGGCCCGGCCCCCAGGCGACAAGCGAGCGCACGCGTTCGCTGGCGTCTGCATCCGGGCGCGCAGCACGCACCAGTTTCAGGATCATCTCAATAATTTGTTCGCCGATTGGCATCTGTCTAACCAGCGCCTGGGCGCTGATCAGGTCCATGCTCGACATGACGGCTTCAACTTTCGCGATCTGGGCGCCCGTTGTTTCGGCCAGCATCAGCCGTTCGGATGCAAGATCGGGATATCCGACATTAATCTGCAGCAAGAAACGGTCGAGTTGCGCCTCGGGGAGCGGATAGGTTCCTTCCTGCTCAATCGGGTTCTGGGTTGCGAGAACGTGAAACGGCGAGGGAAGATCATGGCGCGCGCCGGCGACCGTCACATGCTGCTCTTGCATCGCCTGCAGCAAGGCGGATTGCGTGCGCGGGCTGGCGCGATTGATTTCATCTGCCATCAGAAGCTGGCAAAAGACCGGCCCGGGTATGAACCGGAATTCTCTTTTGCCGTCGGCCGTTTCTTCCAGCACTTCAGAGCCGAGAACATCGCCGGGCATGAGGTCCGGCGTAAACTGGACCCGCTTGGCCGAAAGCCCCAATAGGTCGGCGAGCGAGGTTACCAACAGGGTTTTGGCAAGGCCGGGGGCGCCGACCAGGAGGCCGTGTCCACCGGCGGCGAGTGTCGCCAGGGTAAGGTCAATGACCGCCTCCTGGCCAAAAACCACTTTTCCGAGCGCTTTGCGGGCGCCGGCGAATTTTGCGGATATTTCGTCAAAGGCGCGGATTTGGTCCTGATCGGGCATTGGGGCTGTCATAGGTAAGCGTTTCTTTTTTGGCCAGAATTTCAGATAGCATGGCTGAATGCCGGTTAAATAACTGCTTGGCAAGAAATCGGCTCGGATTGTCGCAAATCTCTTGCCCCTTGCACGATATCGCCCAAATTCTTTACGATACTGAAATGCGCGTGGGGGCAGGCTGCGGCCCGGTCCCGGCGCCTTGAGGGGTCAGATGTGATTGTCATCAACGCTTAAAAGCGTGGCAGGCTGTCACGGGTATAAAATGAACGCGTAGAAAAAGGGGCAGTTTGTGTCTGAAAGCGATTCGAATTTCACGGTTTGGGGTTTCATCAAAGGCTTTGGCAAGCTGATGATTGGACTTTTGTTGCTGATCCAGGGGCTGATCGGCCTTTTTGTGATGCTGCTTTTTATTGGCGTTCTGGTGAGCGTTACCAACGGTGTCGCCGGCAATAAAGACAAGGTGACAGTCGGCGTGCCCGATGGCGCGGTCCTGCATCTCGATCCCAATGGCGTCCTGGTGGAACAGGCCGAGAGCGTAGATCCTTTTGAGGTGTTCATTGAGGAAGCATACGGCGTCAACGAGCCTTCGCAGATCGAAGTCCATGATATCGTGCGCGCGATCCGCAAAGCTAAAGACGACAAGCGGATAAAAGGGCTGGTGCTCGATCTCGGCGCCCTGCAGGCTGCGCCAAGCAGCGCGAGTAAGCTTCACTATATTGCTGAAGAAATCGGCGCATTCAAGAAAAGCGGCAAGAAAGTCATCGCTGTCGGTGATTTTTACAGCCAGGATCAATATCTGCTTGCAGCGCATGCTGACGAAATTTACATGAATGACTACGGCAATATCGTGCTTTATGGCTATGGGCGCTACGCGACCTTCGTGAAATCGTTGCTCGAAAAAATGAAAATCACCAGCCATGTTTTTCGCGTCGGCACGTTCAAATCGGCTGTTGAGCCGTTTTTGCGCGATGATATGTCGCCGGAAGCAAAAGAGGCAAATCAAGCCTATCTTGACGTCCTGTGGCGTGAATATGTCGCCAGGGTCGAGGGCGCGCGTGGGCTGCAGGCTGGATCTATTGATCAGTACGCCAATAATTTGGGCGAAATTATGAAGACCGTCAATGGCGACTTCGCCAAGGCGGCGCTGGAAACCGGCCTGATTGATGAGCTGAAATCCCGCGCTGAACAAAACAAATATCTGGTCGATCAGTTCGGCGCCGATCGCGCCGGAAAATCATTCAAAAAAGTTAGCTTTCGCCGTTATCTAACTGCGATTGACGAAGACCGCGATGGACCAAATCCCAATATAGCCGTCGTGACAGCTGCAGGCGTGATCGTTGATGGCGAAGCGTCGGCCGGCCAGGCAGCAGGCGGAGATACGATTGCGGCGCTGTTAAAGAAGGCCCGTGAGGATGACAACGTGAAAGCGGTTGTTCTGCGCATCGACAGCCCTGGCGGCTCAGCCTTTGCGTCTGATATTGTGCGCGATGAATTGCTCGCAATTAAGGCTGCAGGCAAGCCCGTGGTTGCATCGATGGGCTCGCTTGCAGCGTCGGGCGGCTATTGGGTTGCCGCATCTGCCGATGAGATTTGGGCGGCGCCGATGACGATTACCGGATCGATCGGGATTTTCGGTTACTTCAACACTTTCGAAAACACCGCAGCTGAAATTGGCGTTTATGTTGACGGTGTCGGCACGACATCGCTGGCGCCAATTCTGGCGACTGGCATAGGGCCGTTGCCTGATGTTGCTGCGGACATTATCCAGCAATCGGTGGAAAACGGCTATGATCGTTTTCTGACGGTCGTTGGCGAAGGGCGCCATCTTGAAAAAGATTATGTCGACTCGGTCGGTCAGGGCCGCGTGTGGATTGGCGAGCGCGCTCTAGAGTTACGCCTCGTCGACAAGCTCGGCGATATTGACGATGCGATTGCATCCGCTGCCGCGCTTGCAAAACTTGATAAGTATGACGTTGTCGAGATGGAAGAGCAGCTGACGCCTTTTGAGAAGATTCTTGGCAATCTATCATCGGAAACATTAGCGATGACGGGTCTGGACGACAAAATTCGCAGCCGCCGCGCAAGCGCAATCGAAAAACTGATCGGGCAGGCGGAGCGGCAGATTGAATTTTTCGAGCAGTTCAATGATCCGAACGCCGCTTATGCGCGGTGTCTCGCCTGCGAATAAAATACCGGCGCGTTCGCGCTGGTGATAGCTCGGCGCATTCGCGCCAGGGAAACAATTAGGGAGCCGGCGCTGCGGCATCGCGGCGCCGGTTTTATTTAATGCCGGATTTGATGCGATATGCGGCGAAGCTGGAAGGGGCCGGCGGGAGGTCCCTGCCGCCGGTGCATCTATGGAATCCCGAATATTGCGGCGAGATCGATCTCGTCATTAAACGCGACGGCGCGTGGTTTCATGAAGGAACGCCAATTGGCCGGGCCCGTCTTGTGCGCCTTTTCTCGACCGTCTTAAAACGCGAGGGCGGGCGTCATTTTCTGGTGACGCCGGTAGAAAAGCTCGGCATCACTGTCGAGGATGTTCCGTTTGTTGCCGTATTGATGCGCCAAGAAGGCGAAGGAAAAGGACAGCAGCTGATCTTCACAACCAATGTCGGCGACGAAGCCGTTGCGGGACCCGTGCACAGATTAGAATTCCGCAAGGACGCGGAAACCGGCGAGGGCGCGCCCTATATTGATATTCGGGCGGGCCTGGAGGCGCGCATCGCCCGCGCCGTTTATTATGATCTTGTAGCGCTGGGCGAAACTCACCAGATAGACGGCGAGGAAAAATTCGGCGTCTGGTCCGCCGGCGTTTTTTTTCCGTTTGGTCCAGCCAGTGAAGTGTTCGAAAAAGGTTCGTGATGACGGCGAAGGCGAAAAAAATAATTCCTGTCTCGGCGGACTGGCGGGCGCGGATTGAAGCTAATCTTCACCGTGCGTCAGCGCAGCGCGTGCGCGAAATGTTCAGCGAAATTAATCCGCATCTGGTCGGCGACAAAATGTTTGAAAGCCGCTGGAGCGATATCCGCATGGATGCAGCGGTGCTGGTGCCGATTATCAATCGCCCCGAGGGCGCGACGGTTTTGATGACAGTGCGTTCAACCAACATGCCGTCTCATCCGGGCCAGATCAGTTTTCCCGGCGGCAAGGCAGAGCCCGGTGATGCTGATCGCGTCGCAACCGCATTGCGCGAGGCGCATGAAGAGGTCAACATCGTCCCGGAAGCTGCGGATGTCATCGGCTCCCTCGGTATTCACAAGGGCGGGCTCGGTTTTTCGGTGACGCCGGTCGTCGCTATCATCGATCCAAATGCGGATATTAAGCCGTGTCCCCGCGAAGTTGGAGAAATTTTTGAAACGCCGCTCAGTTTCGTTGCCGACTTGCGCAACCACATTACCGAAGAACGCGAACATAAAGGGACAAAATATAATATGTTCGCGGCGCCTTATGGGCGGTTTCATATTTGGGGCCTGACCGCCGGGATATTGCGCACGCTTGCAGAAACCCTGCAGGATAAGAGGCCAGCGCCGTGAGCGAAGGCGCGCATGGCGGAGTTCGGCTGACGAATGAGCAGCGCAGCGCATTCCATTGGCTCAATGCGCCGTCGTTAACACGTGTGGTCAGCGCCCTTGAAAGCGCCGAGGCCGGTTCGGCGCGGTTTGTCGGCGGTTGTGTTCGCGACAGCCTGCTGGGGATGACGCCGAAAGATTTCGACATTGCGACGACGCTTGAGCCCGGCGCTGTCACCGACGCTTTGAAAAAAGCGGGGCTGCGCGCTGCGCCGACGGGCGTTGAGCACGGTACAATAACCGCGATCGTCGATCATCAGGGCGTTGAGGTAACGACGTTGCGCGCTGATGTTTCGACTGACGGGCGGCGCGCGACGGTGGCGTTCACAACGGACTGGTCCGTCGATGCAGGCAGGCGCGATTTTACCATAAATGCGATTTATCTGACCCCTGACGGGCGATTATTTGACCCTGTTGGCGGTGTCGCCGACGCGGGCGCCAAATATGTGCGTTTCATTGGCGACGCGGCGGGGCGCATTCGCGAGGACTATTTGAGAATCTTGCGGTTTTTCAGGTTTACCGCGCGATTTTCTGAGAGTTTTGATGCGGCGGGCCTTTCGGCCTGCGCCGAATTAAAGGGCGGCATGACGCAGCTTTCCGCTGAGCGTATTGGCGCCGAGACAATGAATATTCTTTCCTTGCCTCGTGCGACATTTGCATTGGAGGCGATGCATGACGCCGGTGTGCTTAAGATAATCTGGCCGGAGGCAGCGGATATTGCTGCGGTTGACAGGCTAAAGGCCGCTGAGCCTGCGGCGTCAGCGCCGCTTGTTCTCGCAGCTCTTTATGGCGACGGAGGCGACGGGCTCGGCGCGCGGCTGCGCCTTTCGAATGCTGAGAAGGCCCTCAGGTCAAGCGCATTAAAAGGCGCTGCGCAGATCGCTCCGTCGCTCGATGAGCAAGGCGCACGGGTATTGATCTACCGTCTGGGCAAGGATGTTTTCACGGACTCGATCGCCATAGCCTGTGCGTTTCAAAAAATAGCTGAAAAAGACTATCAGCGCCTCAAAGACATTGTTGATCTGTGGTTGCCGCCGGTGCTGGGGGTTTCTGGCCGGCATATTATTGAGCAGGGCGTCGCCGCCGGGCCTGCGGTGGCGGCGATACTCCACGCAATTGAAGAACAATGGATTGCCGAGGCCTTTCCCGATGAAATGCGCGTCAAAGCGATTTTGTCGGTGCAAATCGCCCAGCATAACAATTGATTCGCGGCTTATCACGAGCCAGGCGGCTCAACGCCGTGCATGGATGTTTATCGACAAAATCCGCTCCTTGTGGAACGCGCAGGCAGGCCCTCGGAGGGGTTTTAGTGCGCCTTTTTCGGTGCGCTGGGCTCCTGTTCCGTTTGACCCCGCCAGATAAAGCCGGTTTTATGAGCCAAATTGAATATCAGGGAGACGACAGGGATGATGGGACTGATGATGGACCGGCCGTTGCTGACGACCGAGATCCTCAAACATGCCGTTCGCAATTATCGCAGCACGGAGATCATTACGCGCACGGTCGAAGGACCGATCCATCGTTACACGATCACCGACAGCGAGCGACGGATCAAAAAGCTCGCCAATGCGCTCACAAATATGGGCGTCAAATATGGCGATCGGATCGGCGTCATCGGCTGGAACACCTATCGCCAGTTTGAACTTTATTACGCAGTTGGCGGCATCGGCGCCGTCCTTCACACCGTCAATCCGCGCCTTGGCCCCGACAATGCCGCTTTTGTCATCAATCACGCGGAAGATGATTACCTGTTTTACGACACAACTTTCGCACCGCTGATTGCCGCGCTCAGACCGAATTTGAAAACAGTCAAAGGCTATTGCGTGTTGACCGACGCCGATCATGCGGGAGAGGCGGGCGACGGCGCGACGACTTATGAAGAATTAATTGCCGGTGAAAGTGATAGTTTTGACTGGCAGGATTTTGATGAAAACACCGCCGTTACCATGTGTTATACCTCTGGCACGACCGGCGATCCCAAAGGCGTCGTTTACAGCCATCGCGCGCTCGTTTTGCAATCCTTTGCAAGCGTCTTGCCGACATCGCTCGGCGTTCGAGAAGGCGATATATTGCTGCCGGTGGTGCCGATGTTCCATGTCAATGCGTGGAACACGCCCTATTCTTGCCTCATGGTCGGCGTGACCCAGGTATTTCCGGGTCCGCGTCTGGATGGCGAAGGCCTTTATGAAATGCTTGATTCGGAAAAGGTGACCTATTCCGCGGGCGTGCCCACGGTTTGGCTGGGCCTCCTGCAGTATCTTGAGAAGACCGGAAAAGAACTGCCTTATCTTAAGAAAGGCATGTGTGGCGGCTCGGCTTTGCCGGAAGCGCTAATTCGCGGTTTTAAAAAATATGATGTTGAGCTGCAGCAGGGTTGGGGCATGACTGAAATGTCGCCGATCGGAACGGTCAATGTGCTGCCGCCGCATATTGAAAATCTGCCGCTGGACGAACGTATTCCGTATCAGTTAAAGGCCGGTCGTGCATTGCCTTATGTGGATATGAGGATCGTTTCTGAAGACGGTCATATATTGCCCCATGACGGGACCAGCGATGGCAACCTTCAGGTGCGCGGACCCTGGATCATCAAGGAATATTATAAGGCCGCGGCGCCGACGCTCACCGCTGACGGTTGGTTCGATACTGGCGACGTCGCCATCATTGATCCGGACGGTTTTTTGCAGATCACCGATCGTTCAAAAGACGTCATCAAAACCGGCGGTGAGTGGGTGTCATCAATCGATATTGAAAACGCCGCGCTACTTCACGACGGCGTTGCGGCCGCGGGCGTCATTGGCGTTTATCATCCGAAATGGCAGGAACGCCCGATGCTGGTTGTCGTCAAGAAGGAAGGAAAAGACCCGAGCGCCGATGACATCAAGAATTTCCTCAAGGATAAGCTCGACAAAATCGCCTGGCCGGACGCTGTCGAGTTCGTTGATGAAATTCCTTTGGGCGCGACGGGCAAAGTTCTAAAAACCAAGCTGCGGAAAATGTTTAAGGGCTATGAGCTTCCCGCCTAACGCCTGCTAGGCTTGCGTCAGACCATGGCGAACGGCATAGAGCGCCGCCTGCGTGCGGTCGTCTACGCCAAGCTTTGACAACACTACGCTGACATATCCTTTCACCGTGCCCTCCGTGAGGTTCAGGTCATAGGATATCGCTTTGTTACTCTTGCCGCGGGCGATTTCGCAAAGAATGTCCAGCTCACGCGGTGTGAGTTCTTCGTGCGGCAAGCGCTCTCCGCTTGCGCGACGCAGTAGTTGCTTCTGCACCGCGGGATGAAATACCGGCGCGCCGCGATGGGCGCTTTCAATCGACCATAACAGCTCCCTTTTTGAGACATCCTTTAACAGATACCCCATGACCCCGGCATCGATCGCTTGCTGCAAATGCAAATCATCGCCAAGCGTACTGGTGAGCAACACAATTTTCGCGGGCAATTGCATTTCGTTCATGGCGGCGGCGGCTTCGATTCCGCTTCGTCCGGGCAGGGCGACATCCATCAACACGACGTCGGGTCTTGTTTTTTCGATAATGTCGATCGCATCATCGGCATTGCCCGCCTCACCAATGATGTCGATCATCGGCTCATCGCCAAGCAGCGTCCGCAATCCCTCGCGAACGATGCTATGGTCATCGACAATAACAATGCGTATAGCCGCCGAAGGGGCCATATTTTTCTCTCCCGCGAGTGTTCTAATGCAAAGGTGCGCGAAGCTCAACGCAAACGCCGCCGCCCGCGCGATTTTCAACCGTTAAGTGTCCGCCAGCCTTAACGGCCCGGGCGCGCATGCTGGCGATGCCGATACGTGTTGTTGTGCTGTCGGGCGCGTGTCCCGTGGTTAATCCTTGTCCATCATCTTCTATCCGGAAACATAGCTCTGTCCCATTTCGCTTGAGGGAGATGGAGACTGTTTTCGCGCCGCCGTGACGAAAAGCGTTCGCCAGCGCCTCCTGGCAAATGCGCAGCAGCGTCTCCTCGAGTAACTCGCTAAGGTCGCATTCATTATTAATATCGAATATGACCGTCGCATCCTCCGGCGCCGTAAGATCGCAGTGACGCTGAAGTGCTTTCGCAAGGCCGTTGTGGCGCGCATAGGCCGCCAGAGACCCTTTGTCTTCGTCACCGGGACCGCGCAACTCATCCAACAACGCTTTCATTTCACTCTGAGCAAGGCGCGCGATTTCGAGAAGGCGATTAGCGCGGGCTTTACCTTCCGCCTCGTCCTGTTGAAAGCCCGGCTCGATCGATTGGGCGACCAGCGACATCGAAAAAATTAGTTGGCTGACGCTGTCATGGAGGTCGCGGGCAAGGCGCTGGCGTTCTTTGAGCGCAGCGTATTTTTTTTCCCGCTCGTAAGAGCGCGCATTGTTTATTGCGATCGCGGCATGCCGCGCGAACATTTCGAGCATGCGCAAATCATTATCGCCAAAACGTTTTGGCGGCGCTGCGCCAATGCCAAAGGTGCCGATTATATCGCCCCGCCACATGATCGGCATGCCGACGACGCTGTCCTCATCCATGCCGCCCAGCTGAGGCGACGAAAGGTCGCCATATCGATCTATTAACACTGGCTCGCGATCGCGATAAACTTTTCCCGCCAACCCGTCACCGGATTTTGCGACCGACCCAAGTTCTTCAGACGGCATTTTGTAGATGGCTTCTATTTTGACGCTTTCACTTTCGAGATCGACCAGACCGATGGAACCGCGGTCGGCATGCAAAAGCTCGCAGGCTTTTTGGACGATCGAAGTGAGCAGCGGACGCAGTTCCAACTCTCCGCTGATGACCTCGATCATTTCACGGAGGTGATCCTGGTCGATCATGGCGGCGTCATCGTCGTGCATCGGCATTTCCCGCACAATTTCAAAATGGCAGCGGCCAAACCCTGACAAAAGTCAGGGTTCTAAATGACTGAATTGCAGCACTGAAAAGCGTTCTGCGCAAGCAGCATGGCTGCGCGCGCTTCAGCCTTCACCATCGCGGATATGCGGCGCCGGCTCAGCGTTAGCTGAACCAGCGCCGATTTTATCGATCAGGTTGCAGATGGCTGTTCGCCGCCGATTGCGGGTTTCTGTTCGGGTAGATTCAGCTGTTCATCGAAATTCGGCTGCTTCCTGCCGGTAATCACGTAGATAAAGAAGCGGCGGATGTCGGCGCCGATGGAATAGAGCGCCGGGACGAAAAACAACGTGACGAAGAGGGCGAACAGTACGCCAAAAGAAAGACCGATGCCCACCGGGATCAGAAACTTTGCTTGTATTGAGCGCTCCATCATTAGCGGCAACAGACCGACAAAAGTTGTCAGTGACGTTAACAGGATTGGGCGGAAGCGTTTTGTTCCCGCAGTGACCAGCGCTTCGGCGCCGTCCATGCCTTTTTCGCGCAACTTGTTGATGTAATCGATCAAGACAAGATTATCGTTCACGGCAACGCCTGCGGCGGCCATTATCCCGAGATAGGAAAAGATTGACAGCGCTTCTCCCATGACGAGATGGCCAATCATAGCGCCGGTAAAACAAAATGGGATTGCAGCGAACAGGATCAAAATCGGCTCGAAATATGACTTGAACGCGACGGCGACGAGGAAATAGGCGACCAGGATCGCAATAAGGCCGAGTGTCAGGATTTCGGCCATGAATTCCGCCTGCCCCTGCGCGCGTCCAATATTGCCGCGCGTCACGGTTGGATGCCGGGCGTCGAACGCTTCGAAATATTCGTCGGACAAGGCGTCGCGAATCTCGTCGATCCGCTCAGAGACAACTTCTGCGCTGACGATTACCGCCCGCTGGCGTTCTCGGCGCAGGATTTGTGTGATGCCGTCCGCATATTCGAGATTCGCGACCGTATAAAGCGGGATTTCGCGGCCATCTGCCGTGCGAATGCGCATATTCTTCAAGTGATCGAGAGATTCCCGGTCGCTGCGCGGATAACGCACAAACACGCGCACATCAGCGCCGTCTCGCGGCAGGCGTTGCACCTCCTCGCCGTAAAAGCCCTGACGCACCTGGCGTGCAACATCAGCTGTCGTCACGCCAAGCGCCTCGGCGCCGGGTTTCAACTCAAAACGGACTTCTTGCGCTGCGGACTGCGAATCATTGACCACGTTAAAGACGCCTTCAAAGCTTCTCAGCTTGTCCATTAGATCTTCGGCGGCAGCGTTCAGATCCTCCAGGCTTTTTGAGTTCAGGACATATTCGATGGGTGGCCCTTGATTGTTATTTTGATAAGCGACTGAGATGGTTTCAGCATCGGGAACGTCGCCGATCAATGCGCGCAAGCGCTCGGCCGTCTCTTTTGCGGTCATTGAGCGCGTTTCCGGCGGCACGAGCTTGACGAGCGCCAGCACCTGATTGTCGCGCGAGCGCGTATACCAGTTTTCGATCAACTCGCCTTCGCCGCCCGTTGACGCATTCACTTCATCGACGAGTTTCGCCTCGGCAACCTGAATCTGTTTTAATATCTCCAGCGTGCGCGCATAAGGCGCCCCCTGGGGCAGGTTGACCGTGATTTCAATTTGGTCAGATTCGATTTCCGGCATGAACGACGTGCGCACGATGCCGTTGGTTAGCAATCCAACTGACAACATCATGGCGCCGATAAAAAGAGTCGCTGTCAGATAACGGCGCTTGACCGCTGCTGTGATGGCTGGTTGATAAATATTTTGTGCAAACCAGATGACGCTGTCTGCTGTTTTGGCCTGAAAGCGAATAAGCGGGTTTGTTGATTTGCTTGGTTTTAGATGCGCCAGATGCGAAGGCAGGATTAACAATGATTCAACGAGAGAAAATGTCAGCGCCAGAATAACGACCAGTGAAATCGCACGCGTAAATTCCGCCGTTCCGCCGCCGACAAACATCCATGGCGCAAAGAAAATCATTGTCGTCAGCACTGCAAACACAACGGGCATGATGACCATTTTTGTGCCGCTGATGGCGGCGCTTACGCCGCTTTCACCATCTTCAATTTTGGTGTGGATTGCTTCGCCGACGATAATGGCGTCATCGACAATAACGCCGATCACCAGCAAAAACGCAAAGCTGGAGATCATATTGAGAGAAACATCAAACATCGGCAGGAAAGCAAGGCCGCCGGCAAAAGCGACGGCAATACCCGCCGACACCCAAAATGCGATCGTGGGCCTCAAGAAGAGCACGAGGGTAATCATGACAAGGACGAGGCCCATCAGGAAATTTGAAGCAATTGTGCCCATCCGGCCTGAATAAGTTTCCTCCTGATCTTCCCACACCGTCATGGAAATACCTTCAGGCGCGTCAGGCCGTTCGTTTTCAAGATAAGCAGCGACTTCGCGTGATATATTGACGATGTCCATTTCCGGTCCGCTCATCACCTGAACGAGGATAGTGTGTTCGCCGTTCACCGTGGCGAGTAGATTTACCTCTTCAAAGCCATCTTTTACCGTCGCTATGTCGCTGAGGCGGACGATGGCCCCATTGGGCAGTTGCTTGACAATTATTTTTTCAAATTCGCTTTGCGTATCGGCGAGATTGCGCGTTCTAAGCTGCATGTCGCCGAGGTCAGTGCGCACATTGCCAGCCGAGACATTCACCGATGTGCCGCGCACCGCTTCGACAATATCTGAAAACGTAATGCCATAACGGCGCAGCGCGTCTTCTGAAACCTCTATCGAGACCTCTTCTTCGCGCACGCCAAACAAATCCACAGACGGTACGCTTGGCAAAAGGGCGATCTCCCGGCGCACTTTTTCTGCGTAACGCTTTAGAATTTTTTCATCGACTTCGCCGCGCACAGCGATGCGAACGATTTCATCCTGGCTTCTGAAAAGCCTCATTTGCGCCGGTTCAGCTGCTGCTGGAAAGGTATTGATCGAATCTATTTCCCGCTTGAGGTCCTGAAGGAATTTCGCCTCATCAAGGTCGTCGTCGCCAATAGCCCAGAGCGTGCCCATGCCTTCACGCGCTTCAGACCACATCCGGTCAATGCCGTTGACGCGGCTGACAGCCTCTTCAAGGCGTACGACGATCTGCTCTTCGACATCCTGAGGCGAAGCGCCAAGCCAGATGACATTAATTTGCGCGCCCGGAAATTCGACAAATGGGTCCAGCTCGCGCTCGATGCGCATTACGCCGACAATGCCGGCGATCAATATGCCAAACATCAGTAGATTGGCGGCGACTTTATTATTCGCCCACCAGGAAACCACGCCATTCATCGCCCGCCTCCGACATTAGAGGCGTCGGCGACAGCGGATGTGTTCGCGCTGTCATCGGGCGCGCCGGCAATAGCAATGATCATGCCTTCGGCGGCGCCGCGCACCGGCGACGTGACAACTTTTTCGCCCTCCTCAATGCCGCCGATGAGCACGGCGCGTGCGCGGTCGGTTTGTGCGACCGTTACCGTTCTGATCTCAAGCGTATTGTCAGCACGTGCGATAAAGACCTGGTTGTCGCCGCGAAGCGCAGTGCGCGGCACCACGACGCTATTTTCATATTCGCGGCCCTCAATTTCAACACTGACAAAGAGGCCGGCGGCAAGGGGCGCGCCATTATCTGCGCCTGCGCCATAAGGGTCTTCGACTTCGGCATAGGCGAACAATACGCGCGTTTCGCGATCATAGCCGCTGTCGGTGCGCGCAATTCGACCACGCCAGATGCGTGGCTCGCCGGCGACTAACGCCGTAAGCTTTACTGTGTGGCCTGGATTATCTTCAGATTGACGAAAACCTACCTGCAGGCCCAATTGACCGAGTTCCGAATCCGTTAGCGGCAGGGCGATTTCCATTACGTCGGTCGAGAAGATTTTGCCGAGACTGAGACCCGGAGTCACATATTGCCCAATATCGATTTCTTTTGTTTGAACGCGTCCTTTAAAGGGTGCGTGAATGGATGTGCGTGCGAGCCGTAATTCTGCCTCATTGAGCGTCGCTTCGGCTGAGGCAAGTCCTGCGGCGGCTTCAGCGAGTTGCGGTTCGCGTAATGCGAGCGCTGTGCCTTCGCCCTGGCCCAGTTCTTCCCATTCTTTGCGCGCGATATTGGCTTCGGCTTCTTCGCTGGCGAAGCGGCTGCGCGCCTGCGCGACATTGGATCTGGCCTGGACGACCCGGAACTTATATTCCGCTGGTTCGATACGAATAAGGACGTCGCCCTTTTCAAAGGCGCCGCCTTCGATGAAAGCGGGCGATACATAGGCGACCTTGCCGCTGATTTCCGCCGCCAGATCAATTGTCGTTCGCGGCGTTGCCTCGCCCTGGGTCTTGATCGCCAATCGCACGGGTTCGGCCGCAGCTTCCGCCACGACAACCGGCGTTGCTTTGACCACATCTTCGTTTTCCTCGGGTTTAGTCTTGAGGGCGCCCATCGCCATAAACACGACGACAAAGCCGAGGAGTGCGATGACCGGTAGTGCGAATACAACAAAGCGCCGTATGGCAAGGCCAACATCATTCGGCTTTTTCAACATTTCGAAGCTCATTATCATTTTTATTGCTCCTTACTCATTGATGGCTGCGCTGCGGCGCCAACAATCCTTTTCTTTTTTGCGTTTCCCGCAATCCTTGGAACCAAAACGCTGGTTTTCGCTGAGGTCCCCGATGCGTCTGCCGGCAAGCGCCGCCGAACGCCCTTCGATCCATTGACAAGATCAATCCTAATTTACATCCGGCAGTCTTAATCTCTTCCTAGTAGATGCGCTGCGCTAGGGGTTTGGATGTCGGTTTCGCGCGTTTTGCCGCCGCTTGAGCACGCCCTGTCTATTTGGGGAGGAGGATGTTTTCCCGGAGCTGCGCAGAATGCGAAAAAATGGCGCCGAATGGATCGCTGCCGCGCTGTCTGGTCATCTGAAAATGTGAACGCCTCACCGCAGGGGCGGACAGTGGAGAGCGTGGAATAATCTCATTCGTCGAGAAATCTGGAATGCAAATTACCGCATGAGACTGATATTTCCAGCGAAATCCCGGCTCGTCGCCCGCGCATGGCTCTTTATTTCTGCCTTTCAGGACTTTCACATGGCCATAACTATCTGATAATATCTTGATCAAGCGAAGCGTGGAGGATTCGTAACGAAATTTACGAAAACGCATTTCGTCCAGGGGCAGGCATGGGAATTTCATCTGGGATTACGAACGCCGTTAAGGCAATTGACGCTGTAGAGCGGCTAACCAACCCAAGAAAAGTTGTTAATGAATTTGCAGCATACGCCCGGTCTCTTGGCTTTTCGACTGTTGCGGCTGGTCAAATAGATAATCCTGCATTCGAGCATAAGCCGTCGAAAATTCATCTCAGCACCTGGCCAAAAGACTGGGCGGAATATTGGGTGAAAAATAACCTTGTTGTTTCAGACCCTGTCGCCAGAATGGCGTTGTCACAGAAAGATCCGTTCCGCTGGAGTGAGGCGTTTGAAAGATACGGGGACTACGCCCGATCGCACCGCGATGTGCACAAGGAATTTGGTTTGGAAGATGGATTCACGATTCCAGTTCATACCGGCGACGGCCCACCCGGATGCGTTTCATTGGGTTGCGACAAGTTTGATTTCGATCCGGCGCATTTAGCGTCGATAGAATTGGCGGCGGTCCACTGTTACGTTAGGCTTGAGAAATTATTCGGCTTGCCCAAGAGAAAAGATATTGCGAATCTGACGCATCGAGAATCCGAAATCTTACATTTTGTGGCGGCGGGAAAGACCAATTGGGAAATCGGTCACATTCTGTCAATCAGCGAGTATCATGTTCGTGATTGTTTGAAGAGCGTATCGAAAAAGCTTGATACGGTTAGCCGGGCGCATTCTGTCGCCACCGCCGTGCGTGAGAAACTCATTTTTCCATAACAACCGGACGCAGCCTCTTGGCGCAAAACATTCTGCCGGTAACGCCTCAATAATATTTGGCGCATGCGAGAGTCTACGCTGCAAACGCGCTGCGCTTTGGGGTTATGCAGCGATTGCCGGATTTGTGATCGCCGCCCGGATGCGGTTAATCGCTGGTTGCTCCCCCCAATTCACGCGTGATGAAAGATACGGTTCCGATCGGGTCATATGAAAAGCATCCCGGAGATTTTGCAGCCCATCTGGGGTCATCGCGGACTGCGCCGCAATATAGGTGGCGTCGTCTTCTTCAAAATAACACGGCGCCCCCAATGGCCTTGTTTCCCAGAATTTTATGGTGCGCGCATAGCTGTTCATATATCCCAGAAACGTCAGATGAGTGATTCCTGCCTGTAGGCAGAATTTATTGATAGCTGAAGGAATTCTGGCTCTAACCGCCGCCTGGTCTTCTTTCGACATGGCGCGATGGTCTACGATATAACGGGAAAATTCATAAACTGATGCGGATCGCGGCAGTTTTTCGCTCACGCACCGGTCAGCGAAGACGTCGCTGAGCAAATGGGCGCGCGTGGTCGGATTTAGCCTTCCGCAGGCAAGGGCGCGGGTTTCTGAGGCGTCGAGGCAAATGAAGTATATGGTGTCGTCCGTATCAAAATCATCCTTGTCATAACCCGGCTTGATGCCGGGAATGTTCCAGCCCCATTGCTCGACCGCCACACGGTATCGCATTTTATACATATCATCGAGGACGTCCTCATAAAGACGGGCGTTTTCTCTTGTGATAATTTCCACCATCGTTTTTCCTCCTTCAGCTCCCCGCGCAATTCCGGAAAAGCGTGACGCGGTTTTCCGATAAGAAATGCGCTTAAGTATGAATCTGGGACGTTTCCGGACAATGAAACGGGAACCATTTTATCCTGGAAACGCCCTGGCCCGGCGCTCTCCTCGCCTATCGAACGGTGATCAATGTGGATGGCTGTTATGGAATTGTGATCCCCTACATTTGTAGGGATTGTGGTTTGGGTAATTTCAATTTCAACTTGACGCCGGTTCAGGACAGATCTTCATTGCGAGGAAATCATGCAGTTAGCTTTAGCCATCAGCCAAATCGACCCGCAACATAATGACCTTTTGTCGTCGAATGACGGCCGCGTAACGGCGCTAATCGACGCTTCGCGCGTTTGCGAATTTGATTCAGCGGCGCTTGACATCGCGCTGGCGGAATATGAAGCGGGCGACTTTCAGTTCCGCCGCCAATTTGAAGACAATTCATCGCAGAACCTGTCATTTAATGTGATGCCAAGCCGACACGTCAATGAAAGTCTTACGCCGAACCAATACAGCGTCGGCAGGCGGATCGCCCGCGTTGTCTTCAATCGCGATTATGAAACAGAAATGGAGAAAAGCCCGTCACATATGGTGTTTCTTTCAGCATTGGTGCAATGGCAGAAGCTGATTTATCTGGTGATGTGCGAAGAGCATGAAATTGTTTACAATCCCAATGGCAAAGAAATTTTCAAGATATGGCCAACGGATGTGCGCTGTTGCCTGCCCGTATTGGTGACCGATGAAGAAAGCCTGCATCAGGACACTGTGATTTTTAAGCATGAAAGCGTCGCCAAAAACAAATGGCATATCGAGGCGTTTTCCACCGTCAATTCCCGCTTGGGATTTTTGGCGCGCGCCTCTGTATATAAAATTGCGTCGGACAGCGCAGACCAAAGCCGGCCGCGCAGACCGCGTCAATCAGAGGCGGCACGACGCTGGAACGACGCCAGCGGTTGAAGGCGAATGTTTCAGCCGCTGAAATGCTCTTAGCGCTCGGAGCGCGCAAATATTCAACAACCAGAGACCGTAGTAAAATGCACGATTTGCATTTTACTACGGAACTTGCCTGTGAGAGGTCTTTCCGAGTCGGCGCCAGTAAATTCTAGGCGACGCGTCGTTTTCCGGAAGTGCGTTTTTTGGTCCGTGTTTTCTTTTTGCCGGCCGTTGTGCCGAGGCCAATTTTCTTTGCCAGCTGTGACCGGCGCTTGGCGTAATTCGGCGCCACCAGGGGATAATCCGCAGGCAGCCCCCATTTGCGGCGATAATCTTCCGGCGACAAATCATAATGCGTGCGCAAATAGCGCTTAAGCATTTTCAGTTTCTGACCGTCTTCCAGACATATAATATAGTCAGGCGTGATCGATTTACTGATCGCGACCGCGGGTTCGCGATTTCCGCCATAAGCCGGATCTCCGCCAGCGAGGCCCGCGACAGCGGCATGGACCGTCTGCAACAGGTCAGGCAGTTCACCTGCCTTTAGCGTATTATTGGCAACATAGGCGGCGACAATGTCGCTGGCCAAGTGAATTGTATCGATCTGCTCAATCGAGCTTGGTTTTGATGTCATGAATTGGTACCTTGTGACCTCCCCCACTTGTCCTTGTTCTTATACATACAATGTTCACATTGTGTAGTGGTTTAACCAGCAGCGTCGACGGCCAGCTAAATATTTGATTGAAATCAGTTATTTAGAGGAAATGCGGGAAGTCGTTGGGACGGGAAATACTGCACAGCGCGAATCACGGGCGCTTCCGAAATAAAATAATTGAGTGGCTGCCAATAAATGGCCGTTGAAAACGCCTTCTTGCACCATGCGCATGAAGGCGTTGCGCTTAGCGGATAGTCTTTTAATATCAATGGGTTAAAAACTTTGTCCTTAGATGAGATACCGACAAAAATACCGCCGCTGCAAAATGCAGAGGCGGCCTGGGTGCTGGCAAACGACCTCAAATCAAGACGTATGCGCCGCCCGGACCATCCTATTCTTAAACGGCGCTCAGAATGAAACCGGATATCATGAAGCTAGATATCTCCCGGCGTCCGGGGAATGCGCCGCTGGGCGCAAAACCTGACCTTCAGCTGCCGCTCTTTTACAACGCGCCAAACTGTTGCGGCAAAACGCTGGAGCGAAGCAATCTTGAAATTCACTGGGCCCTGGCCAAACCATGTTTCAATATCAGCGGCGATCCGGGCATTGGCTCTCGTATGATCGATGTCCCCGGCAATGTTCACGAGCCTAACGCGCTGTTGGTGACGCGCGACCATCCATATTGGATCCATCTCTGAGCGTATATTCTTGTCTGGCTATCCGCAAAATGAAATATTTGAGGTCGCGTTTATATATTCTTTGATCGTCCATGCGAGATTTATGCTCTCGTGATACTTGAGCGGACTCCTTGAACGAGGCGCTGAAAGACTGCTCAGTCTTTGGTTGATCCTGCCCAAAAGTTGCCGAAAATCTGGCCGCTCAAGCGATGGCGTTAGAAATCGCATCACGCTAGACTCATGCTTATGCGAACCGATATTGATCATTTGCCGCTTGCCAAACAACGCGAACTCGCCCGCGTCGTGGAGATTTTGCACGCCGAGTTTGCTGACGCAACGAACCTCGCCAGCTCGAAATGGAAGAAAGAGGGGCGCATCCTCAAAATTATCCTGTTCGGGTCCTACGCGCGGGGCGGCTGGGTCGACGAGCCGCATACCGCAAAAGGCTATCTCAGCGATTACGACCTCCTGATCGTCGTCAATTATGAGCGTGTCGTTGAGTTTTCGGAATATTGGTACAAGGCCGAAGATCGGCTGATGCGGGAGCCGGCGATCAAGACGCCGGTCAATTTCATCGTGCATACGCTGGCGGATGTGAACGACAAGCTCAAAAAAGGCCAGTATTTCTTCTCGGAGATCGTCAAGGACGGGATCGCGCTTTATAACTTGAAAGGCGAAAAGCCATTTGCGACGCCGCTGCCCCTGAGCTCCAGGGACGCGCTGGAGATTGCGCGAAACTATTACGACCAATGGATGCCGACCGTCCAAAATTACAGCGTACTGGCTGAGGATGCACTGAACCGCGGTATGAGAAACGAGCGGGCGTTCCTGCTCCATCAGTCAGTTGAGCGGGCCTATACCGGTTTGCTTCTTGTGCTGACCAGTTACAGCCCATCTACGCATAATGTGAAATTCTTGCGCTCGCTTGGCGAAGAGCTTGACCCCAGACTGATCGACGTCTGGCCGCGTGAGACGAAACATGATCGGCGCTGTTTTGAATTGTTAAAACGCGCTTACGTGGAAGCGCGCTATTCCGAACACTACAAGATTACCGATGAAGAGCTGGGCTGGCTTAACGACCGCGCACAAATTCTGGCCGACCATATCAATGGAGCTTGCAGAGAACGCCTCGCCGCGCTTGCAGAAAAGGCGGGCGCGTAAAGCTGTTTATTTGTTCAAGCTTCGTCTTGAGCGTTCCGGATAACGCCCACAGCTTTCAACGAGAATTGCCAATGGTGCAGGAGAGGACTCGCGGGTGGCGGATAGTTATTTGATATCAATAAGTTAAAAAATAGCGATTCGCGGGAGATACCGACAAAAATACCGCCGCTGCAATTTGCAGGGGCGGTTTGGGTGCTGCTGGACGTCTTTGGACTGTTACGGAAACTATAGCATTGCTGCACTGTTCGATCAATCGATCGCAATTTTTGTATGGTGCCTCATTTTGAATGTTGAGTGGCGCCGGCGGCCCAAACTGGCGTTCACATTGGCCGTCTTGAATGGGTAAAAATCGCCAATGGCGGACCCATCGACAAATCGCGGCAACGTCACGTGGGCCAGAGAGTGGATCGGTTTTTTGCCAGGCGTCGATGCAGAGTCGGTGAGGCTCAATCTGAAGATCGAAAGCAGCACGCTAAAGCAGTGCGGCTTGGGTAAATCAGGAGGAAATAGTTTTGATTAGAGGAAAGGTCACATTTGACTACGACAGTGCCGACGGGATTTATGAGATCGGTAGCGGAGATGCGTTGTTCGAAACGGATTGGTCGAGAGCAGGCGGTGATGCTATTTACGCATACAATGATGCGCCTTCAATCGAGAGCATTGCGCTAGCCGTAGGCGCCTCAGAAATATCTGAAGTCAGAGACGCTGCGCGGTTCGATTATTCCTCGCGCAGCCGCTCACCGCGGGAAGGTCAGATTCTACTACTCCGAAACGTCCACGGCCTTTACGCTGCACTAAAGATAAGAGATGTGAAGTCGGCCGGCCATTCGGACTCAGTCGATGAAATCACTTTCGACTATGTGATACTTGACGACGGTAGCCGTAATTTCTCAGAAATCACCGATATCGAAGTGATCGACGCATCATTTTCAAGAAGGGTTCTTCTCGTCGGAGCGGGCTTTTCGAGAAATTGGGGCGGCTTTTTGGCCAGTGAGGTCGGAGGGCGAATACTGGCACATCCTGAAGTCGTTGAGCGTACTAATCTGCGGGAACTTATTTTGCGTGAGCCGTCTTTTGAAGACGCTTTGGAAAAAACACGAACAGGATTGTTCGAAACCGAGGACGCTGCTGCTATGGAGGCGGCAATAAAGACTGCATTCGATGAGATGGATTCCGAGTACAAGAATCCAACACCACCGGTGCTGGGCGCGACCATCAATGATTTTATCGGAAGGTTCTGTCCTGGTGCGGTAGGAATCGGCACCGGCTATGTGTTTTCGCTGAATCAGGATCTTCTCTTTGAGCGGATATATGGGACGCAGGTTCAGACGCAGAGTTTGACAACGCCCGGCGTACGTTGGTCAGCGCGCCCTCCTCATTTCCCGGCTGCGGCGGAACCGATCCCATCAGCATCTCCGATAGACCCCTCTGTGGACGCAATTCAGCTACTGCAGAATTTCAACCTCATCAAACTGCATGGCTCTGTGAACTGGCGATCGACAGATGGATCTGAGGCAATGGTCATGGGGAGGCGCAAACCACTAACGATCGCAAGATCACCGCTGATCGGCTGGTATCATCAGGTGTTCGAGCGTGTCTTGTTTTCTGGAGATGTGAGGTTGATGGTAATTGGTTATGGATGGGGTGATGAACATATCAACGAACCGATTGCGGAAGCGGTTCGGAATTATGGCTTACAGGTATATTCATGGGATCCATCTCACCCGAGAGATTTGCTACAGAATATGACCCGACGTGATGATATTTTAGGCGGAATTACTGGCGTATTTACTCGGCCGATGACGGAAGTGATGCCGCATACACCGACGAACCCAGGCAGCGCATATTACGATGGAATCGTGCGCGATTTTTTCTGAAACAACATCCGGTTTCAAAAAGTGCTGCGACGGTGGCGAAATAACCTCGCGGCGCATCGCATGAGGACATTAAAAATATGACTGGTACTGCATCAAATAAGTCGCAAGCCTCGAAACTGATGGTGCCGACCGGCATTCAAGACGTAATAGCAGACTTTGACAAACGGACCGGTGTTTATACGTGTGCGGATGTCAGCGGCGCGCTTGGCGCAGCTAGAACCACGCTGAAATCTGTTTGCGAAGCAGAGGACAAGGGAGCCTGGGCTGAGGTCCTTGCGTTCAATCTTGCGGGCTTTGAGCACGGTGAGAAACCTTGGGGAACTCACTATGGCCCCATGGGGTCAGGAACCCGCGCGGATGGAGAGATCGTTTATTTTCCCGATTTACGTGAAGCTGATGCAGAAATATTGCAGCACTGGAAGACGCGAGCAAGAAGCTTGAATGCTCCCGTACTCGTGTCGCGATATGCCGATCTGGCATGGGACCTTGAAACATTTATTGCAAAATCAAAACGTGATGTGGAGTTCGCGCGTATCGCAATCGACGCCTATCTAGTTATTGCGGCTCAAGGTGATCGTGATTCGTACGACGCCTTTCACGACGCGGAGCGAGCATTGGTGCTAGCAATACAAATTACAGATTCTGACCGCCGCGACAAAGCCCGAACTATATTGCTCGATCTTCACCGGGTGGAAGTTGCGAAAAACGGTATGTGGTGGAGGTGTTTTGATTCTCTTGTGAGACAACCCAAGTCAGGCCTAACAGAAACTGAGCTGTCGTCGTTGATTGAAGACATTGAAGGGGTACTGACCCGTGTTTCTGAACGTGCAGACCCAACAAAATTCGATCCACATGCGGTTGAGAGCGCAGCGAAGACACTCATCAAGCACTATCGACGCGTTGGTCAAAATGCAGAAGTAGCGCGATTGTACGAGGCGATCGGACGTGCATTTGAGCATTTTGGTAGCATGGGCGATGCATTGCTGGCATCGACAGTCCTGCAAACGAGTATGGATGGATACAGGCAAGCGGGGCTTCAGGCTGACGCGGATCGTATTCTTGGTCTGGTTGAGAAAAGCAATGTAGAGTCGATTGCCCAAATGAAACGATTTGAACATCGCGAGGAAATTCCGAAGGAAGCCGTGGAGGAATTCCTGTCGCAAATCGTTGCTGCTTCAAAGGAAGAGACTTTTGGCCGAATAGCGGGAGAGTTTCTGAGCGAGCAGTCCAAAGTAGAAGAGAATCTGAGGAAAACTGCGAAATCATCGCCGCTCTTGACCGCAATTTCGAAGACAATGGTACAGGGAGATCGAATTGTCGCTCAAATTGGCTCACTTGATGACGACCCTATCGGACATCTCATCGAAAGAGCTAACTTAAACCTGCACTTGCGATCCGCCTGGCTTGGTTGGACCATTGAGCGCGCTCAAAAGATGCACGAACTCACGATCGATGATTTCGTTGGATGGTCCAATAGAACCGGATTGTTCAGTGATGACCGATTGCTCCGAGAGGGAATCGCAGCGTGGTTGGAAGACGATCATGTGAAGGCGATTCACATCTTGGTGCCGCAGGTCGAGGCGGGATTCCGCACATTAGTAGGCCGTTGCGGAAGACCCACTACGAAGCCGCACCTTCAAATGCGGCAAGCGCGCATGGTTATCACGCTAGGGGAGATTCTCTGTCATAAGGAGACTGCACCGGCGCTTGGAGAACACGGGTCCAATATTGTGCTGCATTTTAGAGCGCTCTATACCGATCCTCGCGGCTCCAATCTCCGAAATAACATAGCACATGGATTAATCCAGATTGATGCCGCAAATGCGAGCATCGTAACGTGGATTATTCACTCTCTGCTGCTTCTCGGCGCATGGGATATACCCGCGCGAAAGTAAGCGGTTGAGTCGAATGAAGTGTCTGGAGCGAACTGGCGAAGGAAGAGGAAACCGTTATCGCATTGTTCAATGAGGATTGTTGAAACCTCTATTGGGACTACGCAAAGACAGCCCTCACAATACCTTGCGACTTATGTCGAAACCATCTGATTATGGCTGTATAACACGGACATATGTGCTGCCGTCGGCTTTCTTCCAAGGAAATATTCCAAATGGCCAAAGCAATCTTTCGACGTGCTTCGTTTGGGCCAGAAGTTCATCCACAGATGACCATGCGCCCCTGCGACACCAAAGTATATCCAGATCACGCCGGAAATTCTCAAACCAATTGTGCAATCCCCGTTCGCGAAGTGCCGCGTCGAGCGGATCGGCTTCTGCTCCTAAAGACCACCCTACGCCGTGACGTTGGCCAGCGAGTCTGGCGCATGCAGCAAGAACGTCCGCCACTTCCGCAACTGATGCTTTAAGTGTCCTGCCCCCATATAACTGGTCCACAAACTTCGTGATATTCTACGAAGAAGTGGAGGTTATGGGATGGCAAGGAAACGGTTTTCCGACGAAGATATATTGAAACTGCTCCGTCAAATAGAATTGAGCTTAGCTTCAGGCAGTGATGTAAGGACAGCTTGTCGATCAGCCGGCGTGAGCGATGCGACATACTACAATTGGCGCAAACGCTATGGCGGCATGGGCAAATCGCAGCTTTCTGAACTCAAGGGACTTGAGAAAGAGAATGCTCAGCTGAAGAAGATCGTCGCCGAGCTTGAGCTGGACAAATTGATCCTCAAGGAAAGCCTGGACTATTTAAAGCCAAAGGTCTGACGGTCGCCAATCTGCGCCAGGCCGTAATCCATGTACGTCAAAAGCTTGGATGTTCCGAGCGGCATACATGCAAAACGATTGGCGTGGCGAGATCGACGCAGAACTACAAAACCACCCGACAAGATGATGACAGCCTTCGATTGGCTTTGATCCGGTTGGCGAAGGCATTTGGCCGTTACGGTTATCGTAAAATCGCTGAGCTGCTTCGCATCGAGGGATGGAATGTAAATCACAAGAAGGTTGAGCGGTTATGGCGTGAAGAAGGTCTGCAACTACCCAAGCGCCATAAAAAGAAGAAGCGGCTGTATCATAAGGATAGCTCCATCATCCGGCTGCGCCCGAAACACCCCAATCATATCTGGAGCATCGACTTCGTTCACGACAAGCTCAGCAATGGCAGATCGTACAAGATGTTGACCGTACTTGATGAATATACGCGTGAAGCAATGTGTGTCGCGGTGAAGACGCGGATGGGCAATGCAGAAGTGCTCGAAGCGCTTTACCCCCTGTTCCTCAAACACGGCAGGCCACAGTTTATTCGCTCTGATAATGGGCCGGAGTTTATTGCTGAAGCATTCCAGACCTGGCTCAACAAGGTTGGCGTCAAGCCGATCCGCATCTATCCAGGCTCACCATGGGAAAATGGCTACAATGAACGGTTCAACGGCACGTTACGGCGAGAAGTACTCAATGCGGAGTGGTTTACAACGATTGATCAAGCCAAAACCGTCATCGGAAAATGGCTCAGGCAGTACAATCACATCCGTCCGCATCAGGCGCTTAACATGCGTCCGCCAGTTCCCGAGACTCTATCAAAAATTGGCACATAGTTTTGGGGCTGGACA